>CAWIUK010000001.1:0-151443 GCA_963839295.1 uncultured Acidobacteriota bacterium
GCCCGCGAAGATCAAGGGCCCGAAGGGCGGCGGCGGCCCCAAGGGCGGCGGCAGCCACGGCGGCGGCCACCGGAAGGTTGGGAGCTAGGTCCGAAGAGAACCAGGAAGAAGATTTTCTTAGAAGGTGAAGAGGGGCCGCGGTTCGCCGCGGCCTCTTTCTTTAACGGCGGCGCCGAGCCGCGCCGACAGCCCACGAGGCGGCGCATCCCGCACCGTATTACCTTCTAAGAAATCTTCGGGCCGCGCGAAGCGCGGCTCTCAACTCAAAGCTCTTTCGATCTCCTGCACGAGGACCTTCGTCGAGAACGGCTTCGTGACGTAGCTCGACGCGCCGAGGCGGAGGCCGAGGTCGCGCTCGGCGGGGAGGGTGCGGGCCGTGAGCATGATGATCGGAATGCGGGACGTCGCGGGGTTCTCCTTGAGGATGCGGCAGACGTCGAATCCCGTGAGCCCCGGCGTGAGCGACACGTCGAGGAGGACGAGGTCGGGCCCGGCTTCGCGGACGAGCCGGAGGGCGTCCTCGCCGCTCGATGCTTCCAGCGGGTCGAGCCCCGTCAGGCGGAGCTTGAACGAGAGGATCTTCACGATGTAGGGCTCGTCATCGACGACGAGCACCTTCCTGCCCGCCAGCGCGTTCGCGATTCCGCTCATGAGAGGCGCCATTCTAGAGGGGGCTGCCGGTCAGGAGGACGACGGCCGCCGCGATCTCCCTGCCGTGCGTGATCGTGACGTGCGCGCCCGTGACGCCGAGCCGCGCGCCCTGCTCGGCGGCGCGGCCGAAGAGGGCGAGGCGGGGCGGGCCGCCCGGCGCCCGCACGATCGCGAGCTCGCGGAACGCGACGCCGCGCATCCCGGTCCCGAGCGCCTTCATGGCGGCCTCCTTGGCGGCGAAGAGGCCCGCGACGTGCTCGGCGTAGGCGGGGGAGGCCGGGGGGCGCCGGACCTCGCCGGGCCGGAAAAGGCGCTCCGCGAAGCGCGTGCCGTGCCGCCCGATCGCGGCCGCCACGCGCGGGATCTCGCACACGTCGATCCCGATGCCGACGACGCCCGTTCCCGGAGGCAGGCCGTCCGCGGGGGAGACCCTGTCCGTCACGGAACTCCTCCGGCCTCCGCGCGAGGCTCGCGCCGCCAGGCCTCGATCTCGGAGACCGCGGCCCAGAGGTGGAGGAGGCCGATGCCGACGAGAAAGCTCCTGAAGAAGGGCGACGCGAGAAGATCGTGGGCCGGCGCGGGAGCCCGCGCGACGACGCGGAGCGCCCAGAGCCGGCTCCAGGGCGCGAGGCTCAGGAACGCGCCGGCCTCGAGCACGTAGAGGATGAACAGGGCTCTCAGGAGCCTCGACCCGACGACCGTGATGCCCACGGGTGGGGATTGTAGAGGCGTCGGGCGGGGCGGCGGTCAGCCGTCGCGGCGGGCCGCCACGGGGGCCTGCATGGGCGCGGGCGCCGCGACCGGTGGAGGCGCCGGCGCGGGGGCAGGCGCGGAGTAGGCGGGGGCCGAGTAGGCGGGGGCCGGCGCCAGATACACCGGGGCGGCAATCGAGCGGACGGGCTCGCTCCGCACGGGGCCCTCGCGCGCGGACGGCGGGGCCTCGCGGCGGGCGGGCGCGTCGTCGCGGCGCGTCACGGGACGCTCGTCCGAGCGTTCGGTGACGCGCGGCGCCGGGGCGCGCCAGCCGGCGTCGCCCTGCCATTCGCGTCGCGCGCCGTCGCGGCGCTCGACCGGGACCGGCCGCACGGTCGAGGACGCGCGCCAGCCCTCGTCGCTCCGCGCGAGCCCGTCGCCCGCCGGCGCGCCGCCGGCGTAGCCCGCGTGGGCTCCGACGTCGCGCCAGGAGGCCGCGCGTTCGCGCGGGCGGGGCGCGGCAGGAGACGCAGCCCGGGCGACGGTCCGGGTGGTCCCTCGGTCGGAGCGCGGCGGCGCCGTAATGACGACAGTCTGGCCGCGGGGGAAGGGCGCGCGGTCGCCGCGTGTCACGTCGTGGGGGCCGAGCCGGGAGCCGAGCCGCGAGGTCGGAACGAAGTTCCAGCCGCGGCCGGCAGCGTGGGTGCCTTTCCAGCCGGTCGGGCACCAGCCCGTCCACCCCGACGCGGAGCCCCACGTGACCCATGCGGGCGCATACAGGCTGCCGGGAATCCAGTACCAGCCGAGGACGGAGTCCCACGCCCACGTCCCGTAGTGGTAGGGGAGCCAGCCCCACGACTCGTCCGAAACCCACGTGAGCCCGGCGGGCGTCCAGCGCCAGGTGCCGAGCGAATAGGGCGTCCAGCCGTCCGGGACGTTCGGACGCCAGCAATCGGCGCCGACGGACGGGACGTACGTCCAGGTCCCGTTGTCGTCGAAGTCGGCGGCGTCCGAATCGTACGAGTAGTCGGACCCGACGTAGCGCGTCACGCCGCGGCGGTCGGCGCGATCGAGCCTCTCCGCGAGGAAACTCGCGAAACGGTCCTGCGGGGCGCTGGCGGCGTCCACGTCGATCTCCGAATCGCCGCTCACGTACGCGTACTCACCGGCCTGCACGAGGGCGCGGCCCCCGCGGCCGTTCACCTCGACCCGGCCGGCGAGGACGTAGACCTCCGTTCCGCGGCGGCCCGTGTCGACCCTGAAGAGAGAGCGGGCCGGGGAGCGGACCGTCGCGTCGTCCGTGTCGAGGCGCAGGGCGCGGTCCCGCGTCGAGACCTCGCGCACGTCGACGGCGACGGTGCCGCGCGCGAGGGCGAGGACGGTGCGGTCGTCGTCGACCTCGTACGTGCGGTTGAGCTGCTCGAAGCGCAACTCCGAGTGTCCGTCGAGACGTACGACGTTGCCGTCCGAGAGCACCGCCTCCGCGCGCGAGCCGGAGCCGGTGACGAGGACGTCGCCCGGGAGGACGGGCATGTTGAGGCGGGCCGCCGCATCCTCGTCGGCCGGCGACACGAGGGACACCTCCGGGCCGACGTAGGAAATGTACGTGTATCCCTCGCGCTGGGCTCGCGCCGGCCGCGGGACGAGGAGCGCCGTGGCGAGCAGGGCGAACGCGGTCGGCCTCATGACGAGCCTCCGTCCTCGCCCATGCGACCCGCGTACCAACGTTCCGTCCGTTCCTCGTCCCCCGTCGGGGACGCTTGACCGCGACCGGCTGCGACCGGCACTCTCTGCCGGCCGAAACCGCTCCCCAAAAGGGATTCGCGGCTGCGGAACGGGAGACCGATGGCCATTCGCGACATCGTCAAGTACGGGGACCGGAGGCTCGTCGCCTGCAACGAGCCCGTGACCGACTTCGACGATCCGTCGCTCCCCGCGCTCATCGAGGACCTCAAGCAGACCTGCTGGGCCGCGCCCGGCCTCGGCCTCGCGGCACCCCAGATCGGCGTCAACCGGACGATCGCGATCGTGGATCTCTCCGTGGGCAAGGACCCGTCCCGGGTCCTCGTGCTCGTCAACCCCGTCGTCGTGGACGCGCAGGGATCGATCCGGGACGAGGAGGGCTGCCTGTCGCTTCCCGACTTCGTCGAGACGGTCGAGCGCCCCGAGAAGGTCACGATCGAGGCGTTCGACGAGCGGGGCGCAAAGCGCGTGCTGGACGGGCGCGACCTCCTCGCCCGGGCGTTCTGTCACGAGATCGACCACCTCGACCGACGCCTGTTCGTCGACCGCCTCTCCTCTCTCAAGAGGGGCCTGATCCTGCGGAAGGTCCTGAAGCGCCGGAAGCAGGGAGCCTGGTAGGTCAGGCCCGGGCTTTCGCCCGCAATTCGTCGAGGACCTGGACGCGGCGGAGAGTCCGCCCGAAGTGCCCGGCGAAGTCCAGCAGGTGCTCGAGCTCGTGCGAGGCTCCCGGCGCCGGCGCGGGACCGCGACGGTGGACGCGCAGCGTCCCGATGAGCTCGCTCCCCGCGAAGAGCGGCGCGGCCGCCATCGTCCACTCCTCGCCGGGCTCGGCCGCGAGCCGGGGCGCGCGCCCGGACCGCGGGTCCGCGTCGAGGGCGAGCGTCGCGACGTAGGACGGCGGCGCGCCGCCCGGCCACGTCGTGGAAGCCGCCGCGTGCAGCTCGGCGACGCCCGGACGGCGGAGGTGCAGCGTCGCGCCGTCCGCCGCGAAGACGGCGGCGATCCGGTCGAGGGCGGGGACGAGCAGGCGCGCGCGCACCTCCTCGCCCGAGATGCCCTCGTCGTCGAGGCGCGACGCGAACTCCTGCTCGAGCTCCAGGATGGCGGCGCGGGCCTGCAGGGCGTCGACGAGCTGCTTGACGCGCAGCGCGTTCTTCACGCGGGCCTTCAGCTCGCGTGCCGAGAAGGGCTTCGTGACGTAGTCGTTCGCGAGGGCCTCGAAGCCCTGGAGAAGGTCCTCCTCCTCGGTCCGGGCCGTGACGAAAATGACCTGGGTCCCGGACGTCGCGGCGGCCGTCTTGATCCGGCGGCAGACCTCGTAGCCGGAGAGGTCGGGCATCCGGACGTCGAGGAGGACGACGTCGGGCCGGCGCGCGTCCACCTTCTGGAGGGCCTCGGTCCCGGACAGCGCGCTCTCGAAATCGCAGCCGAGCTCGTACGCGATGTAGGACGCGACCTCGGCCTGATACGGGTCGTCGTCCACGAGGAGGATGAGCGGCGGGGCCGCAGGTGTGCGGAACATTCGCTTCCGCGCCTTATAGCACGGCTCGGAGGAGGCCTCTGGCGGCGAAGGCCCGGATGCCCGACAATCCCGCCGCCGTGGCCCTGCGCCTCTACAACACGCTGACGCGATCCCTGGAAGAGTTCCGGCCGCTCGTGCCCGGGAAGGTCGGGCTCTACACCTGCGGCCCGACCGTCTACGGCCGCGTCCACATCGGCAACCTCCGGACGTTCGTCTGGGAGGACGTGATGTGCCGCGTCCTCAACGCCCTCGGCTACGAGGTCACGCAGGTCATGAACCTGACGGACATCGACGACAAGACGATCCGCGGCGCCGTCGCGGCCGGGTTGCCGCTCCGGGAATTCACGGACCGGCACATCGCGACGTTCTTCGAGGACCTCAAGGCGCTCGGCGTCGTCCCCGCCGCGCACTACCCGCGCGCGACGGACCACATCCCCGAGATGGTCGAGATCGTCAAGAAGCTCGCGGCTCGCGGCCACACGTACGAGAGCGAGGGCTCGATCTGGTACCGCATCGCGACGTTCCCGGACTACGGGAAGCTCTCGAAGGTCGACCTCACGGCGGTCAAGCGGGGCGCGCGCGTCGCCGACGACGAGTACGAGAAGGAAGACGTCCGCGACTTCGCGGTCTGGAAGGCGGCGAAGGAGGGAGAGCCCGAATCCGCGACGTGGACGACGGAGCTCGGCCGGGGGCGGCCCGGCTGGCACCTCGAGTGCAGCGCGATGTCGATGAAGTACCTCGGGGAGACGCTCGACATCCACACGGGCGCCGTCGACAACATCTTCCCGCACCACGAGAACGAGATCGCCCAGAGCGAGGGCGCGACGGGCAAGCCGTTCGTCCGCACCTGGCTCCACGCCGAGCACCTCATCGTGGACGGCGAGAAGATGGCGAAGAGCAAGGGCAACTTCTTCACGCTGCCGGACCTCGTCGAGAAGGGGTACTCGCCGCGCGCCATCCGCTACCTCTTCCAGTCCGTCCCGTACCGCATGAAGCTGAACTTCACGTTCGACGCGCTGAAGGGCGCGGCGTCGGCGCTGGAGCGGCTGGACTCGCTGGATCTGAGGCTTTCGGAGAGAGAGAAGACAGGGGAGAAGACCGAAGAGAAGATTTCTTCGAAGGTGAATATGGCGGCGGGAGGTGGATTCGCCGAGCGGGTGTCGGCTGCGCGCCGGGCGGTGTTCGACGCCCTCGAAGACGATCTCAACACCGCGGGCGCCCTCGGCGCGCTGTTTTCCTTCGTCAAGGCGACGAACGTGGACCTCGAGGCGGGAAACCTGAGCGCGGCCGACGCAACCGCCGCCCGTGGCCTCCTGCACGACGTCGCGGGAAACATCTTCGGCGTCATGAACGAGACGGCCGGCCGCGGCGTGCCCTATTCACCTTCAAAGAAATCTTCCTCTTCTTCCGAATCCCCTTCTTCCGACGAGGCGTGGATCCTGGAGCGCATCGAGGCCCGGAAGGCCGCCAGGAAGGCTCGGGATTTCAAGGCCGCCGACGCCATCCGGGACGAGGTCCTCGCGAAGGGAATCGTCCTCGAGGACACTCCGCAGGGCGTCCGCTGGAAGCGGAAGACTTGACAGGCCGGGGCTCCTCGGGTTCCAATCCGCGTTCCATGACCTCCGCTTCGCGCCACTGGCACAGCCACCACACATAAGCCGGCAGCGCAGCGCGCCGCCGGCCCGATCGAGGTCCGGAGGCGCAGGGTCATTCAAGGCCGACACCAAGCCCCTCCCGACCGGAGGGGTTTTTCGTTTTGGACCTGACCGCCGAAAAGACGCTCCTCGTCGCCTCCCTTGCCCCGGCGTCGAACGCCGAGGCGCTGGGAGCCGCGCGCGAGGCGGCCTCGCTGCCCGCCGGGCGCGGCGGTCGAGCTGCGCCTCGACGCGATGCGGGAGGGGCCAGCCTTCGCCGTGCTTCGCGCGGCGTTCGGGGAGAGGACCCTGATCGCGACGGTCCGCTCGAAAGCCGAAGGCGGCGCGTTCGGAGGGACGGAAGATGAAGAGAGAGATTTCTTAGAAGGTGCATCGCCGCCGGCTTCGATCTCTTCGACGTGGAGTTCAGGCGCGACCGCCCGGAGCGCCCCTGGCCTATTCCACTTTCTAAGAAAATCTCTTCACTCCATGACACCGAGGGAGTTCCGGCGGATCTCGAGCGCGTCGTTTCGCGGATGCTCTCTTCCGGCGCGCGCTACGTGAAGCTCGTCGCGACGGCGAACGACTCGTCGGACGTCCTTCGCCTCCTCGACCTGCAGGCGGCGAACGCCGACGGGCGCGTCTCCGTGTTCGGGATGGGGGAGGCGGGGATCGCGACACGCGTCCTGTCGCCGTACCTCGGCGCGGCGCTCTCGTTCGGCGCCCTCGATCCTCTCCGCGCGACGGCGCCCGGGCAGGTCGGTGCGCGCGACCTCGCCGATGTCTACGGCATCGGCCGAGCCCGCCGCGTGCGCCGGCTCTTCGCGCTCCTCGGCGACCGCGTGTCGCACTCGCTCTCGCCCGCGCTCCACAACGCGAACTTCGAGGCCCTCGGGCAGGACGCGCTCTACGTCCCGTTCGCGCTCCGCTCCCTCGGCTCCGAGCTGCCCGAGCTCGTCGCCGGGCTCGACGCCCTCGGCCTGCCGCTCGTCGCGGCGTCCGTGACGATCCCCTTCAAGGAGGAGGCGGCGCACCTCGCGGACGCCGAGGAGAAGGCCGTCAACACGCTCGTCCGCGTGTCGGGCCCCGGCGCCCCGGCGCGCTTCCGCTCCGCGAACACGGACCGGGACGCGTTCGAGCGGGTGATTCCGGAGCGTTCGGAAAAATCGGGCCCGGGCCTGCCCTGGTCCTCGGTGCCGGTGGCACGGCTCGGGTCGCGGTGGAGGTTCTTCTGAGAAAGGGGTGGGAGGTCCTCGTCGCGAATCGGACGGAGGAGCGTGGCGAAGAGCTGGCGAGAGCCACGGGCGCCCTCTTCCTTTCAAGGAAATCTCTCGCGACGTGGCCCGAGCCGCTCGTCATCGTAAACGCGACGGCGCTCGGGCTGCGTTCGGGAGATCCCGTTCCCTGCCCATCTGCGTTCCTTCGCCCCGGCGTCCTCGTGATCGACGCGCCGTACCGGCCCGAGGGCACCGACCTCGCCCGCGCCGCGTTCGCGGCCGGCGCCGCGGTCGTGGACGGGCAGACGCTCCTCCTGCTGCAGGCGGCGGGGCAGGCGGCGCGGTTCACCGGAGTCGAGGTCCGCCCCGCCGGCCTTCTCGACCGCCTCGCACCCCGCCTCAGGGCGAGCTTCACGGCCGCGTGGAAATCCCGCCTCGCGACGGCGGCGGAAGGTGTCGCGTGAAGGACCGCCCCGATCCGAACCTCCCGCGCGGCGTCCAGGCGCTGCTCTTCGACGCGGCCGACCGGCGGCGCGGGGCGGAGGAGGGCGTCGTCGGCGTCCTGCGCGCGGCGGGCCTGCGCGAGGTCATCCTGCCCGTCCTCGACTACGCGGACCCGTACGCGGGCGTGACGGCCGAGGGCGACGAGCGCCTCTACCGCTTCCTCGACCGCGAGGGTCAGACGCTCGCGCTGCGGGCGGACTTCACGCCGATGGCCGCCCGGGTCGTCGCGCCGCGCCTCGGCGAGCTCGACGGCAAGGTGTCGCTCTTCTACCGGGGCGACGTCGTGCGCGACGAGGAGACGGGCGTCGGCCGCCCGCGCGAGTTCGCGCAGGTCGGCGCCGAACGTTACGGCGACGCGCGATTCGAGGCGGACGAGGAGATGCTCGGGTTGCTCCTCGACGCGCTGGACGCGCTTCCGACAGCCGCGCTTCGGCTCACCCTCGGCTTCGCGGGACTTCTCGGAAAGGTGATCGAGGCCGCAGCGCCGGGCGTCGCCTCGGCCGGCGGGATGCGCCTCGAGGACGTCCTGCGCCTCGCGCGCGAACGCCGGGTATCCGCCGTCGAGTCCCTCCTGCGCGACGCGGGGGCGCCGAGCGCCGTCGCGGATTCGATTGCCGGCGGCCTTCTCAGGGGATTCGAGCCTTCGTCGACTCTTTTCCAGTCTCCCGCGCTCGCGAAGGAGGCCGAGAAGCTCTCCCGGGCTGCCGCCGTCGCGCGTTTCCGTCGCCCCGGGCTCTCCGTCGTCGTGGACCTGGCCGCGACGCCCGACGCACCCTACTACACCGGTCTCACGTTCGCGGTAGACGCCGCGGGAGTTCCCGGCGTCCTTGCCGCGGGCGGGCGGTACGATGCTCTCCTCGCGCGATTTGGCGTTCCTGCGCCCGCCCTCGGCTTCAGCATCGGCCTCGAGGCCCTCGCGGCCGCCGCGTCCGCCACCGGCTCGGAGGCCGCCCGGCCGCTGCGCATCGCGGTCGGGAAGGGGCGCCTCCTCGGCAAGACGCTCGCGGCCCTGCGCGCGGGAGGGGCCTCGTTCGGCGAGCCCGACGGACGGCGCCTCCTCGTGCCGTCCGCGGACGGCGCCTTCGAGCTACTCCTCCTCAAGGACGACGACGTCCCGACGTACGTCGCGCACGGCGGCGCCGATCTCGGCGTCGTCGGGAGCGACCGCGTCGCGGAGTCGGGCGAGGACGTCTTCTCGCCCGTCGAGCTGCCGTTCGGGGAATGCCGGCTGTCGCTGATCGGGCGGGCCGGCGAGGAGTTCCAGCCGAACGGGCAGCCCGTGCGCGTCGGGACGAAGTACCGGAGGCTCGCGGCGCGGTACTTCGACTCGCGAAAGATCGCGCACGAGATCGTCCCGCTCGCGGGCTCCGTCGAGCTCGCGGCGGCCCTGCGCCTCACGGACGTCGTCGTCGACCTCATCGAAACGGGCTCGACGATCGCGGCGAACGGCCTCGCCGAGATCGAGACGATCGAGCGGAGCCGGGCGACCGTCATCCTCGGCCGAGCCGCGCTCGTCTCGCGCCGAAGCGAGATCGCCGCGTTCCTCGGCCGGCTCCGCGAGAAGGCGGGCGCGCCGTGCTGAGGATCGTCGATGCGACGACGCGCGCCGGGGGAGCGGAGCTCGCGAGGCTCCTCGCCTCGACGGCGCGCCGTCCCCGACTTCGCGACGCTGAAGCAGGTCCTGCCCATGGTCGAAAGAGTTCTTAGAAAGGGCGAGCCCGCGCTGCGGGAGTACGTGAAGCGCTTCGACGGGGTGGCGCCCTTGTCCGACCGTTCGAAGAGCACCGTTTCTTCGAATGGTGAAGAGGGCAAGCGGCGAGGCGGCATGGGGCCGGCGACGCCCGCCGGCGATCCGCCCTCTTACCCTTCTAGGAAAATCTTCTTCTCCCTTTCCTCGCGCGAGAAGTCCTCTCGGGCGAGAGGGTCCGAAGCAGAAATCTCTTCCGAATTCCGCCGCGCGTTCCGCGCGGCGCGCCGGCGCATCGAGGCGTACCACCGGTGCCAGATCCCGTCCGGATTCGCGTTTACGGACGCTCTCGGCGTCTCTTTCGTCGAGCGGCCGGTGCCGCTCGACTCCGTCGGCGTCTACGTGCCCGGGGGGCGCGCGTTCTACCCGTCGTCCCTCCTCATGGGCGTCGTCCCCGCGCAGGTCGCGGGAGTCCCGCGCATCGTCGTCGCGACGCCCCCGCGCGCCTGGGCCCTCAGCCCGGAGCTGCGCTGGGCCGTGCGCGAGCTCGGCGTCGACTCCGTCCTCCTCGCGGGCGGCGCGCACGGGATCGCGGGGCTCGTGTCCGTCGCGAAGGTCGCGAAGGTCGTCGGGCCCGGCAACCGCTACGTCGCGGCCGCCAAGCACCTCGTTTCGGGGCTCGTCGCCGTCGACCTGCCGGCCGGGCCGTCCGAGGTCGCGATCCTCGCCTCGGCGGACGCCGATCCCGCCCTGATCGCGGCGGACCTCCTCGCGCAGGCCGAGCACGATCCCGATGCGAAATGTCTCCTGTTCACGAATTCGGCAAGGCTGGCCGCCCGCGTTCGCGAGGAAACGCTCTCCCAGCTGGACTCGTTCGAAGAGAGATCTTCTTCGAAGGTGATGCGAGCGGCCCTTCGCCGCGGCGGAGCCCTCTTCACGTTCAAGGAAATCTCCCGCGCCGCGTCGGCCTGCGCCGCCGTGGCCGCCGAGCACGTCCAGATCATGGGCGAGGGAGCAGAACGGTTCTCCTCCTCTCTTCTTCCTACGGCGGGCGCGCTGTTCGTCGGGTCTTCGACGCCCACCGCCCTCGGCGACTACGTCGCCGGCCCGAACCACGTCCTCCCGACGGGCGGAGCGGCGCGCGGGTACTCCGGCCTCTCTACGCGCGACTTCTTCCGGTGGGGCCGGTCCGTGTCGGCGTCGGCCGCGGCCGCGCGGCGGCTCTCGCGGCCCGCGGGCGTCCTCGCGCGCTTCGAGGGCCTCGTCGCCCATGCCGCCGCGCTCGGCCGGAGGTCGAGATGAGGAAGGACGTCCCGATCCGCCCCGAGATCCGGTCGCTCAGGGCCTACCGGCTCGAGGACGAGGACCTCTATCCGATTCGTGCAAAGCTCGACTTCAACGAGTCGCCGGACGACGTGCCGGAGGATATCCGCGCCGAGGTGCTCGAGCGGCTGAAGGCGCGCCGCTGGGGCCGTTACCCGGCGTTCGGCGCGCCCCGGCTGAAGAAGGCGATCGCCGCGTCCATCGGCCGGAGCCCGGACGAGATCGTCGTCGGGAACGGCTCGGGAGAGACGATCCTCGCGGCGGTCTCGGTGTTCGCAGGCGGCGGCACGCTCGTCCTCGCGCCGCCCACGTTCTCGCTCTACGGCCAGATCGCCGCCATCGCCTCCGCGCGGATCTCGTCCGTCCGCCGCAGCGGCCCGGACTTCGCCGTGGACGGCCCCGCGTTCCTCGCAGAGGCCGCGAAGGGCGTTCCGCTCCTGTGCCTGCCGAACAACCCGACGGGCGGCGTCGAGAGCCGCGCGTTCGTCGAGTCGCTCCTCGACGCGGCTCCGGTGGTCCTTCTCGACCAGGCTTACGTCGAGTTCGCCGGTGCTCAGGACGACTTCACGGATCTCGTCGGCTCGCGGCCGAACGTCGTCGTCTTCCGGACGTTGTCGAAGGCGTACGCCGCGGCGGGCTTCCGGATCGGGTACGCCGTCGCCCCGCCGGACCTCGCCCGGGAGATCGACAAGGCGGTCCTGCCGTTCAACGTCCACCTCGCGGCCGAGGAGCTCGCGCTCGCGCTTCTCGCCCGCCCCGAGGGCGCGAAGGCCCGGGTCGCGGGAGTCGTGAAGGAGCGCGAGCGCGTTGCGGCCGCACTGCGCTCGGCGGGGCACGTCGTCGCGCCCTCGTCGGCGAACTTCCTCTTCGTCGGTCCCCGCGGGGGAGATTCCACCCGCGTGCGCCGCGCGCTTCTCGAGCGGGGCGTCCTCGTCCGCGACATGACGGACGCCGCGGCAGGCCGCCTGCGCGTCACGATCGGCACGCCCGCGGAGAACGACCTCTTCCTCTCTTCGCTTCAGGAGGTCTCATGAGCCGGACGGGACGCGTGGAACGGAAGACGAAAGAGACGAACGTCTCGCTCGCGCTGGACCTCGACGGGACGGGGCGCGCGGACGTCGCGACGCCGGTCGGCTTCCTGTCCCACATGCTCGACACCATCGCGAAGCACGCCCGCGTGGACCTCGAGGTGAAGGCGGAGGGCGACGTCCACATCGACGCGCACCACACCGTCGAGGACGTCGGGCTCGCGTTCGGGGAGGCGCTCGACCAGGCGCTCGGCACGCGCGCGGGGCTCGAGCGCTTCGGCGCCTCGTACGTCCCGCTCGACGAGGCTCTCGCGCGGTCGGTCGTGGACCTCTCGGGCCGCCCCTACATCGTTTTCGAGTCGCCGGTCGACAAGGAGCTGCTCCTCGTCACGAAGGACTTCCCGTTTGCGCTCGTCGAAGAGTTCTGGAAGTCCGCCGCGTTCCGGGGCAAATTCAACCTCCACGTGGACGTGATCCGGGCGAGGAACGGGCACCACGCGGCCGAGGCCGTCTTCAAGTCGGCGGCGCGCGCGCTCCGGCAGGCCTGCGCCGTGACGGGGACCGCGGTCCTCTCGACGAAGGGGACGCTCACGGCATGAACGCCACGCGCGTCACCCTCGTCGACTACGGGGTCGGGAACGTCGCGTCGGTCACGCGCGCCTTCCTGCGCCTCGGCGCGGACGTGGACTTCACGTCCGACCTCGACCGCGTCGCCGGGGCGACGCACCTCGTGCTCCCGGGCGTCGCCGCGTTCGCACCGGCGATGGAGCGCCTCCTCGAAACCGGTCTCGAGGCGGCCGTGCACGCGGCCGTGAACCGCGGGGCGCGCCTCCTCGGGCTCTGCCTCGGCTTCCAGCTGCTTTTCGAGGAGAGCCTCGAGCACGGGCGGCACAAGGGGCTCGGCCTCGTCGGGGGGCGCGTCGCGCCGTTTCCGGTCGGGACACGGAGCCCGCACGTCGGCTGGAACCAGCTCAGACCCACGCGTGAGGACGGCCTCGTGAAGCGCCTCGAGGATGGGAGCTACGTCTACTTCGTCCACTCCTACCGGCCCGAGGGCGTCGCGCCCGCGGACGTCGGGGCGACGTGCGACTACGGCGGCGGGTTCCCGGCCATCGTCCAGAAGGCGAACGTCTGGGGCTGCCAGTTCCACCCGGAGAAGTCCTCGGAAACCGGGAGACTTCTCCTCTCCAACTTTCTCGACGAGGATGCGGCATGAGCGGCGGCCGCCTCGCCCTCTGGCCGTCGATCGACCTGCGGGGCGGGCGCGTCGTGCGCCTTCTGCGGGGCGATTGGGACGCCGCGACGACGTACGACGCCGATCCCGTCGCGGCCGCGAGGACGTTCGAGCGGGAAGGGGCGGACGGCCTCCACGTCGTCGACCTCGACGCGGCGTTCGGGAGGGGAGAGAACCGGATAGAGATTCTCAGGGTTAGAGAGGCAGTCGGACTGCCGATGCAGGTCGGGGGAGGGATGCGCACGGCCAAGGCCGTCGAAGACTTCTTAGAAGGGGTGAGTACCGCACGCGCGGTGGTGGGCACGCTGCCGTTCCTCGACCGGCCCGCCTTCATTCACCTTCTAAGAAGATCTTCGTCTCTCTCTTTCTCTTCCTCCTCTTCGTCTTCTTCTTTGTTTTCTTCTTCTTCTTCTCTCGCGTCTCGGATCGTCGTCGCCCTCGACTGCAAGGCCGGCCGGCCGACGGTGCGCGGGTGGACGGAGGACGCGGGCGCGGGGGACGCCGTGTCCGTCGCGCGGGACCTCGCGGATCTCGGCGTGACGGCGCTTCTCGTGACCGACGTCGCGCAGGACGGCGCGATGCTGGGGCCGAACGTGGACCTTCTCGCGTCCGTGCGCACCGTGTTCCCGGGCGAGATCCTCGCCTCCGGCGGGATGCGCGGGCCCGAGGACCTCGGGCCGGTCGACGCCGCTCTCTCGGGCGGCGCTCGCGGCGCGATCTTCGGGCGCGCGCTGCACTCCGGCGCGACCACGGTCGCCGCCCTGAAGGCGGCGCGCGACGCGGTGATCGCATGACGCTCGCCGTGCGCGTGATCCCCTGCCTCGACATCGCGGGTGGGCGCGTCGTGAAGGGCGTGTCCTTCGAGAACCTGCGGGACGCCGGCGACCCGGTCGAGGCCGCCATCCGTTACGAGCACGAGGGAGCCGACGAGGTCGCATTCCTCGACATCGCGGCGCCCGTCGAGGAGCGCGGCACGCTTCTCGGGCTCGTCCGCCGCGTCGCGAACGTCCTTTCGATTCCGTTCACCGTCGGCGGCGGCGTGCGATCGATCGAGGACGCAGACGTGCTCCTCCGGGCGGGGGCCGACCGCGTCACGGTCAACACGGCCGCCGTGAGCGACCCATCGCTCCTCGCCCGGCTCTCCGAACGGTTCGGCGCGCAGTGCGTCGTGCTCGCGATCGACGGCAAGCGCGTCCGCGACGCCGAGGGCCACGTGAAGATGATGGTGACGACGCACGGAGGCCGGAAGGTCACGGAGCGCACCGTCGTGAAGTGGGCCGCGGAGGCCGCGGCGGCGGGCGCAGGAGAGATCCTCCTGACGTCGGTCGACGCGGACGGGACGAAGGAAGGGTTCGACCTCGAGATGCTCCGCGCCGTCCGCGGGGTCGTCGACGTGCCGGTCGTCGCCTCCGGCGGCGCGGGCGAGCTCGACGACTTCGCGCGCGCCGTCCTCATCGGAGGGGCCGACGCGGTCCTTGCCGCGTCCGTCTTCCATGACCGCGTGTTCTCGATCGTCGAGGTCAAGGCCGCGATGAAGCGCGCGGGCCTCGCCGTCCGTCCCGTCCCGCCGCGCGCGACGCCGCTGCAGCCCCGTTACGATGCGAACGGGCTCGTGCCCGTCGTCGTGCGCGACGTCGAGACGGGCGACGTCCTCACGCTCGCCTGGGCGAACGCCGAGGCCCTCGAGAAGACGCGCGAGACCGGCCTCTCGCACTTCTACAGCCGGTCCCGGAAGGCTCTCTGGAAGAAGGGCGAGACGTCGGGGCACGTCCAGAACGTCGTCGCGATCTCGTTCGACTGCGACCGCGACGCCGTCCTCTACGACGTGAAGCCGGTCGGTCCCGCGTGCCACACGGGGGCGCGGACGTGCTTCACGAGGGTCGACACGCTCGAGCCGGGAACGGGAGAGGCGGGCCGGCTCGACCTCACGGCCCTCTTCGCGACGATCGCGGACCGGCGGGACCACCCGGAGAAGGGCTCGTACACGAACAAGCTCCTCGATGCCGGGGCCGCGCGCATCGCGCAGAAGGTCGGCGAGGAGGCCGTCGAGACGGCGCTCGCTGCCGTAGGCGGGACCGACGAGGCACTCGCGGGCGAAGCCGCGGACCTCCTCTACCACCTCGCGGTCCTCCTGACGGCCCGGGGGCTGTCGCCGAAGGACGTCGCGGCCGTCCTCGAGAAGCGGCGCGGCGCGCCGCGCTGGGCGCCGAAATGAGCGCGCGCGTCCTGCGCCCCGTCGTCGTCGAGAGACCCGCGGACCTCACGACGCCCGTCGCCCTCATGAAGGCGCTCCTCGCGGGAGACGGCCCGTGCTTCCTCCTCGAGTCGGTGGAGGGCGGGGACCGCGTCGCGCGCTGGTCGTTCCTCGGCGCCGCGCCGTCCGGCGAGATCTCGGGCGCCGCGGGAGACCCGTTCGAGCTCCTGAAGGTTCTGCCCGCCGCGGCTCCGGGGGGCGGCGACGACCTTCCGCCGTTCACGGGCGGCGCCGTGGGCTACGCGGGCTACGACGCGGTGCGCCGCCTCGAGCGGCTCCCCGCGACGAACCCCGACCCGATCGGGCTGCCGGACGCGTGGTTCGGGATCTTCGATTCCGTCATCGCGTTCGACCACGCCCGCCACCGCCTCCTGTACGTGACGCACGCCGGGGAGGGGGCCGAGGAGGAGAGAAGAGCATTCGAGAGGTTAAGAGGGCTGGAAGCGCGGGCCATGGCCGCGCCGGCTTCTGCGGCTCCTGCGGGGGCCCCGCCTCTTTCATTCGAAGAATCTCTTCCTCTTCCGTCTTTTCTTTCGGCGGTGGAGAAGGCCAAGGAGCACATCCGCGCGGGCGACGTCTTCCAGGTCGTCCTCTCGCGGCGGTGGTCCGCGCCGTTCGACGGCGATCCGTTCGCGGTGTACCGCGCGCTCCGCTCGATCAGCCCCTCGCCCTACCAGTACTTCCTAAGGACGCCGCACGGGACGATCTTCGGCGCCTCGCCGGAGCGGCTCGTGCGCGTCGCGGCCGCCCCGGGAGGCGCCGCAGTCGAGACGGTCCCGCTGGCCGGCACGCGCCCCCGCGGCGCGTCACGCGAGGAGGACCTCGCGCTCGAGAAGGACCTTCTCGCCGACGCCAAGGAGCGGGCCGAGCACGTCATGCTCGTGGACCTCGGCCGCAACGACCTCGGCCGCGTCAGCGTGCCGGGCTCCGTGCGCGTGAAGGACTTCTTCTCGGTCGAGCGGTACTCGCACGTCATGCACATCGCCTCCCGGGTCGTCGGAACCCTCGCCCCCGGCCGCCACGCCGTGGACGCCCTCGCCGCGACGTTTCCGGCGGGCACGCTGACGGGCGCGCCGAAGATCCGCGCGATGGAGATCATCGAGGACCTCGAGCCCGTTCGGCGCGGGGCCTACGGCGGCGCCGTCGGCTACCTCGACTTCGCGGGGAACCTCGACGTCGCGATCGCGATCCGGACGGCCGTCGTCGCGAACGGAATGCTCCACGTGCAGGCGGGCGCGGGGATCGTGGCGGACTCGAATCCCGAATCCGAGGCGCTGGAGTGCGAGAACAAGGCTCGGGCGCTCATGCGCGCCGTCGCGCGGGCGGGGGAGTTCCCGTGATCCTCGTCGTCGACAACTACGACTCGTTCACGTTCAACCTCGTCCAGATCCTCGCGACGTTCGACTCCGACGTCGCCGTCGTGAGGAACGACGCCCTGACCGTGGACGAGATCCTCGGGAGGCGGCCCGACCGCATCGTCGTGTCGCCGGGGCCGGGCCGTCCCGAGGACGCCGGCGTGTCCTGCGCGCTCATCGCGCGAAACACGGACGTCCCGCTCCTCGGCGTGTGCCTCGGGCACCAGGCGCTCGGCGCCGTGTTCGGAGGCCGCGTGAGCCGGGCGCCGATCCTCATGCACGGGAAGACGTCCGAGATCACGCACGACGGACGCGGCCTCTTCGCCGGGCTGTCGAACCCGTTCACGGCGACGCGCTACCACTCCCTCGCCGTGGAGGCGGACTCCGTCCCGGAGGTGCTGCGCGTCACCGCGACGACGGCCGACGGGATCGTCATGGGCCTCGCGCACCGGACGCGGCCGCTCGCGGGCGTCCAGTTCCACCCCGAGTCGATCCTCACGACCGAAGGGGAAAAGCTCCTGAAGAACTTCGTGGAAGGAAGGATCTCGTGACCCCCGTCCACCACGCCCTTCGCGAAATCGCGCGCGGGGGAAAGCTCTCCCGCGAGGGTGCGCGCCGGGCCGTGGCATCCCTCCTCGACGACGAGGTCCCGCCGGCCGTCGCGGGAGGGTTCCTCGCGTCGCTCGCGGCCGCGGGGGAGACCGTCGAGGTCCTCTCGGGCGCCGTCGACGTCCTGAGGAGCCGGGCGACGCGGCCTCCCGTGCCGGAGCCTCTCGCGGCGCGGGCCGTGGACGTCTGCGGGACCGGTGGCGACGGATTCGGCACGTTCAACGTCTCGACGGCGGCGGCGTTCGTCGTCGCGGGGGCGGGCGTGCCCGTCGCCAAGCACGGCAACCGGGCCGTCTCCTCGAAGTGCGGCTCGGCGGACGTCCTCGCCGCTCTCGGCATCGCGCTCGAGATGACGCCCGAGAGGGCCGCCGCCGCGCTCGAGGAGGCGAACATCACGTTCCTCTTCGCGCCGCTCTACCACCCCGTCATGAGGAAGGTCGCGGCGCTCCGGCGCGAGCTCGGCGTGCGAACGGTCTTCAACCTCGCGGGGCCTCTCTCGAATCCGATCGAGGTGCGCCGCCAGATCGTGGGCGTCGACCGGCCCGAGCGCGTCCCCGTCGTCGCGGGTGCCCTCCTCGCGCTGGGAACGGAGCGGGCGCTCGTCTTCTCGCACGAGTCCGGAGGCGACGAGCTGCTGCCGTTCGGCGTCACCAACGTGGCCGAGGTCAGGCCGGGCGGCGTCCGGCGCTTCGGTCTGAGGGCCCGCGACTTCGGCGTGGACACGTGCGCGCCCCCGGAGCTCCGCGGCGGCGACTCGGCCGAGAACGCGGACCTCCTGCGCCGGATCCTCGACGGCGAGACGGGCCCGTGCCGGGACACCGTCGTCATGAACGCCTCGGCGGCGCTCGTCGTCGCCGGCGCGGCCCGGGACTTCCTCGACGGCGCGCGTCTCGCCGCGGAGTCGATCGACGCCGGCAATGCGCAGCGCGCGCTCGTCACGCTGATGGACGTCTCGCGGGGCATCGGCCCATGAGAACGAAGGCGAAGAGAAGATTTTCTTAGAAGGTAATGGGGAGAGGGGCAGGAGTGGGCGGCTCGATACTGGGTGAGATTCTCGCGGCGAAGCGGCGACGCATCGCGGCGGGGGAATTTGCGGGCCAGACGGCGTCTCCCGGCGCACCGCCCGATGGTGCACGCTTCGCTGCTTCCCTCTCTTCACGTTCCAAGAAGTCTTCTCTGTCTTCCTTCCTTTGCGAGATCAAGCACCGCTCCCCGAGCGCGGGCGTGATCCTTCCGGACGCGGACGCCCGCATCGAGGAGATCGCCTGCGCCTACCGGCGAGGGGGAGCGGCCGCTCTCTCGGTCGTGATCGAGCAGGACTTCTTCGGCGGCGACCCGTCGTGGCTGCGGCGCGCGAAGGCCGCGTCGGGCCTGCCCGTCCTGATGAAGGACTTCGTCGTCGACGAGACTCAGCTCGACTTCGCGGCGGGGCTCGGCGCGGACGCGGTCCTCCTGATCGCCGCCGCGCTCGGCGACGAGGCCCTCGCGCGCCTTTACGGTGCGGCGAAGGCGCGCGGCTTCGCGGTCCTCGTCGAGGCGCACGACGTATCCGAGGTCCGCCGGGCGGCGGGCCTCGGCGCGGAGATCGTCGGGGTCAATTCGCGCGACCTCGCGACGTTCACGGTGGACCTCGCCGGGATGGCCCGCCTCGGGGCGCTGCTGCCGGAGAAGGCCGTGCGCGTCGCCGAGAGCGGGATCCGGACGCGCCGCGACGTCGAGGCGCTCGAAGGCGCCGGCTACGGGGCGTTTCTCGTCGGCGAGACGCTCCTGCGCTCGCCGGACCCGGCGCGGACGCTCCGGGACCTCCGCGGCGAGAACGCGACGGAAGTGAAGATCTGCGGGGTCACGCGCGAGGAGGATGTCGACGCCTGTCTCGAGAACGGCGTCGACTGGATCGGCCTCATCTTCGCGGCGCGGTCACCGCGCTGCCTGACGCCGGAGGAGGGGAGACTTCTGGGAATGAGGGCAAGAGGGGAAGGAGACCGGGGATTTCCTCGAATGAAGGAAGAGGGGGAAGGCGGGGCGCGGCGAGCGGGCGGCGGCGCGGCGGGCCGCGCCCCGGGTGCCGTCAAGGGCGTGGTGGCCGTGTTCGACGGAGGCGATGAAGAAGAAATTCTTCGAGTGGTCGCCCACGTGAGGCCGGACGTCGTTCAAATGCCCGATCCCCCTCTTACCCTTCAGAAGAAATTCTTTTCTTCCTCCCTCCCGCTCTGGAACACCGTCCGAGTCGGCCGCGACGACCTCGCGGACGTGGGAAATCGTGCAGGCTCTGCACTGCACTTCGACACGTCCGTGGCCGGCGTCGGCGGCGGCACGGGACGAACCTTCGACTGGAGCGTGCTCGATGGCGTCGCCCGATCGCGCCCGCTCGTGCTGGCGGGCGGCCTGAACCCGGCGAACGTGGCGGAGGCGGCCCGCCGCGTCCGGCCGGACGTCGTCGACGTCGCGTCCGGCGTCGAGTCGTCGCCGGGCGTGAAGGATCCGGGGAAGATCGCCGCGTTCGTGAGGGAGGTGCGCCGTGCCTGACGTTCCGTTCCGCCCGCCGGAGGCCGATGCGAACGGGCGCTTCGGCGCGTTCGGCGGACGTTTCGTCCCCGAGACGCTCATGGCGCCGCTGGACGAGCTCGCAAAGGCCTACAAGGAAGCGCGGCGCGATCCCGCGTTCCGCGCCGAGCTCGAGAGGCTGCTGAAGACGTACGCCGGCCGGCCGACACCGCTCACGGAGGCGCGGCGCCTCTCGGACGCGCTCGGCGGAGCGCGCCTGTGGCTCAAGCGCGAGGACCTCCTCCACACGGGCGCCCACAAGATCAACAACGCGCTCGGCCAGGCGCTCCTCACGAAGCGCATGGGGAAGGCCCGGGTGATCGCCGAGACGGGCGCCGGCCAGCACGGGGTGGCGACGGCGACGGCCTGCGCGCTCCTCGGGCTCGAGTGCGTCGTCTACATGGGCGCCGTGGACGTCGAGCGGCAGGCCCTCAACGTCTACCGGATGAAGCTCCTCGGCGCGACGGTCGTCCCGGTAACGGGTGGCTCGCGCACGCTGAAGGACGCGATCAACGAGGCGATGCGGGACTGGGTCGCGTCGACCGCGACGACGCACTACATCCTCGGATCGGTCCTCGGGCCCCACCCGTTCCCGACGATGGTCCGCGACTTTCACGCGGTCATCGGCAAGGAGGCCAAGACACAGTGCCGCCGGGCCTTCGGCCGGCTGCCCGACCTCCTCGTCGCGTGCGTGGGCGGCGGATCGAACGCGATCGGCCTCTTCCGCGAGTTCCTCTCGGATCCCGACGTCGAGATGGTCGGCGTCGAGGCCGGGGGACGGAGCCTCGAGCCCGGCGAGCACGCGGCGCGTTTCGGCCCCGGTTCCGTCGGCGTCCTGCACGGCACGCGGACGCTCGTCCTCCAGGACGCCGCGGGGCAGGTCCTGCCGACGCACTCGGTGTCGGCGGGTCTCGATTACCCTGCGGTCGGCCCCGAGCACGCGCGCCTCGCCGAGCTCGGGCGCACGCGTTACGTCTCGGTTTCCGACGTGGACGCGCTGCGCGCCTTCCACCGCCTCGCCGAGACCGAGGGCATCATCCCGGCTCTCGAGACGGCGCACGCCGTCGCGTGGGCGATCGCGGAGGCGCCGCGGCGGCCCGGAACGAACATGATCGTGAACCTCTCGGGGCGCGGCGACAAGGACGTCGTGTCGGTCGCGAGGCTCGAGGGGGTGACGCTGTGACCCGGCTCGGCCGCGCGTTCGCGCGCGCGAAGGAAGCGGGCCGCGCGGCGCTCGTCGTCTTCGTCGAGGCGGGCGACCCCGATCTCGCGACGACCGGCCGTCTCCTGCCGGCGCTCGCGGAGGCGGGCGCCGACGTGATCGAGCTCGGGATCCCGTTCAGCGACCCGCTCGCCGACGGCCCGACGATCCAGCGGGCCTCCGAGCGCGCCCTCGCCTCCGGCGTCACGCTCGCGCGGGTCCTCGACGTCCTCGCCGCCGCGCGAGCCTCGGGCCTCGCGGCCCCCGTCGTCGTCTTCTCGTACGCGAACCCGATCCTCGCGATGGGGGAGGCCGAGTTCGCGCACCGCGCGCGCGAGGCCGGGGCCGACGGCGTCCTCGTGACGGACCTTCCGCCGGAGGAGGGGCGCGGCTTCGCGTCGATCCTGAAGAGCGCCCGCCTCGACCCGGTCTACCTCCTCGCGCCGACGTCTCCCGACGACCGCCTCCGCCGCGCGGCCTCGCTGTCACGGGGCTTCGTCTACCTCGTGTCGCGCAGTGGGATCACGGGCGCCCGCTCCGCCCTGCCGGAAGACCTCGGGGCGCTCGTCGCGCGCGTGCGCAGGGCCGTGCCGCGGCTTCCCGTCGCGGTCGGATTCGGCATCTCGACGCCGGAGCAGGTCCGCGTCGTCGCCGGCCTCGCGGACGGAGTGGTCGTGGGAAGCGCCGTCGTCGCGGCGATGGAGACGGCCGTCCGCGAGGGACGGGACCCGGTCGAAGCGGCCTCGGGCCTCGTCCGGGCTCTCGCCGGGGCGGCCGCGAAGCCTTAGAGTTCTCCCATGGAGGAGGCCCTTTCCGCGCGGATCTCCCGGGCGGACCGGAGAGGGCTCGTGGCGCTCGTCGCGGAGAGCCTCTCCCTTTTGACCGAGCGCGACGCGGCCCAGGTCCTCCGGCACCCGCATGCCTCCGAGGCGGTGATCGTGGAGATCCTCTCCTCGCGGACGCTCATGGCATCCCGCGCGGTGAGGCGGCTCGTCGCCGGGCACCCGCGGACGCCGCGGCACGACGCTCTTCACGCCCTCGACGACCTGACGTGGCGCGACCTGATGGACGTCGGCCGGGAGACCCGGACGCCGCCGCCGGTGAGGCAGGCGGCCAACCGGAAGCTGCTCGAGGCGATGCGGGGCATGGCGGTCGGGGAGAAGATCGCGCTCGCCCGGTTCGCGCCCCCGGCCCTCTTCCCGGCGCTGTTCGACGAGGCGGAGGGCCGGGTGCTGGAGGCTCTTCTCCAGAACCCGCGACTCACCCCTGAGGACGTCCAGCGATGGCTCTCGACCGGGCGCCCCTCCCCGGCGGGCCTCGCGCAGCTCGCCGCGGAAGGGCGCTGGGCCTCTCGTCCTGCCGTGCGGAGCGCCCTCCTCCTCCATCCCGCGACGCCCAGGGCCGCCGCTCTCTCTCTCCTGACGTCCGCCAGCCGGGCGGAGCTGCGGCGGCTGTGCGAGACCCCCGGCACGGACGCGCTGCTCGCGGCCTGTGCCGCCGAACTGCTCGAATTGCCCGGGAAATCCGTTGACACGATGAGTTAAGCGGCCTTAGCCTAATAAATTGCGGGAGATTGCGTGCCCGGAACAGACACAGCTCGGGAGTTCGGTGAGGAGCTCCGGCGTGAACGTGAACTGCGCGAAGTGAGCCGCGACCAGCTGGCCGCGGTTACGAAGGTTTCGCTGCGCCATATCGATGCGCTGGAGACCGGGCGTTTCGAGCGGCTCCCGGCTTCCGTCTTCTCCAGGGGATTCGTCCGCGTCATCGCGCTCCATCTCGGCCTCGACGCCGAGCGCTGGACCGCCGCGTTCCGCCACGTGTACTCGCGGTGGGAAGACGAGAGGGTCAAGACGCCGGGCGGGGAGACGACGAGCGCGCGCCTCAGGCTCTCGCAGCCGCGCCGCGCCGTTTCGTCTTCGACCACCGTGCGGGCGCTCGGGATCGCCATCCTTCTCGCGGCCGTCACGGGAGCCGCCGCGTTCTTCCGCACGCGCGGAGGCGCGCACCGCGCGTCGCTCGCGTCGGCGCCGGCTGCGCGGGCGGCGAGCGGCCCCGCGTCGCTCGCGCTCCCGCCCGCGGTCGCCGCCGCGACCGTCGCGCTCCCGGTCGGCGCCGCGGCGGGCTCGAGCGCCCAGGCTCGATCCGGCCGGACGCTCACGCTGACCTTCCGGGACGAGTGCTGGGCCGAGGTCCTCGTGGACGGAAAGGTCGTCGTCCGCGGGCTTTTCCCGAAGGGCGCCAAGCGCGAGTTCGCGGGCGGGGGCACCTTCACGCTCACGCTCGGGAACGCCGGCGTCGTCGAGGTCGCCGTGGACGGGCGCTCGCTGGATCCGATCGGCGGCGAAGGCGAAGTCGTGAAGAACTACGTCATCAGCCACGGCTGACCGGGCGCGCTAATCTCCACACATGTCGTCTGTCCCCGACGATCTGCTCGGGCAGGTCGAGTCCGGCGAGGCTTCCCCCCAGATCCTCGACTTCGTCGCGCGCGGCCTCGTGCCGCTGCCGCCCGACGAGCTCGTCCGGGCGGTTGCGAGCGTCCTCGCGCGGGGGCCGGAGCACCTCGCGGCGAGCGCCGAGCGGTCGTTCGGCGCCTTCGACGAGGCGGCGCTGAAGGCGGCCGTTCTCAGCAGCGGCATCCGGCCCGAGCAGATCGACGCGATCGCGCGGCGGACGGAGCACGCGGCCGTCCTCGAGCTTCTCATCCGTCACAAGTCCGTGCCCGACGAGACCCTCGCGTATCTCGCCGAGACCGTCGATGGAAACCTTCAGGACGTCATCGTCACGAACCAGGTGCGCCTCCTCCAGGCGCCCGTCATCGTCGAGCGCCTCTTCGAGAATCCGCGGCTTTCGGCCGAGATCCGCCGCCGCGCCGACGAGTTCCTCGAGGAGTTCTTCCTCAAGAAGGAGCGCGAGAAGGACGAGGCCGCCGCCGCCGCGGCCGCCGCTCCGGAGGCCGCCCCCGAGCCGGCGCCCGCGGACGAGGCCGCCGAGGACGAGCCCGTCCTCTCCGAGGACGAGAAGAAGAGCCTGTTCGCGCGCGTGTCGGTCATGTCGGTCGTCCAGAAGATCCGTCTCGCCTACCGCGGAAACAAGGAAGAGCGGATGTTCCTGGTCCAGGACCGCAACCGGCTCGTGTCGTCGGCCGCCCTGAAGTCCCCGAAGACGCGCGAGGCCGACGCCGAGACGATCGCGAACATGAAGAGCGTCTCCGAGGACGTCCTCCGCGCGATCGCGTTCCGGCGCGACTGGATGCGCCATTACGGGGTTCTCCGGGCCCTCGTCCGGAATCCCCGCTCGCCCATCGACGTCACGCTCGGACTCGTCCTGAAGCTCAGCGCCAAGGACATGAAGACGTTGTCGGCCGACCGGAACGTCCCCGAGGCCGTCCGGTCCACCGCCCGGCGGGAGGTCGCGCGCAAGGAGTCCTGAGGCTCCTTGAAATGACGCGCCCGTTCGTGAGAATCTCCGGTAGCAAGTGACCGGTCAGACGCGAATCCCGCGCCGTTCGAGGTATCGGTGACGAATTACTACGACGTGCTCGGGGTCGCCCGCGACGCCTCCGAGTCGGAGATCCGGAACAAGTTCCGCGTGCTGGCGCGCGAGAACCATCCGGACCGTTTCACCGAGCCGGAGAAGAAGCGCGGGGCCGAGGACAGGTTCCAGCTTCTCACCGAGGCGATGAACGTCCTCACGAGCGCAGCGCGCCGGAAAGCGCACGACGCGGACCTCGAGAAGAACCGCCCGATCTCGCAGGACCCGGCCGCCCAGGCGCGCATCTTCCTCGCGAAGGGCGCCAAGTCCTACCGCGAGGGGAATTTCCCGGACGCCATCTCGCAGTTCGAACTCGCGGTGCACCACTTCGACAAGGACGCCAAGGCGCTCCACTACCTCGCCCTCGCCTGCATGAAAGTCGTCGGGCAGGTGCGCAAGGGCGTCGACTCGATCGAGGCCGCGATCAGGCTCGACCCGAACAACGCGCTCTTCCACCGCGATGCGGGGAAGCTCTACATCATGGCCGGCCTGAACGCGAAAGCCGAGCGCCACCTCGAGGAGGCGCTCACCTGGCTGCCCGAGGACCCCGAGACGCTCTCCCTCCTCATGAAAGTGCGCCCGAACAAGCCGACGAGCGGCGTCCGCAAGACGCCGAGCGGGATTTTCGGGCGGAAGGGATAATCGGGGCGTGACCGTCGCGGCATTCGGGCTCACGGACGTTGGACGGAAACGGCGTCACAACGAGGACGCGTACCTCATCGACGAGGAGCGCGGCCTCTTCGTGGTCGCCGACGGGATGGGCGGCCACGCGGCCGGCGAGGTCGCCTCGCGCATCACGGTCGAGTCGATCCAGGAGTACATCGCCGCCACCGAGGAGGAGCACGAGAGCTCCTGGCCCTTCGGCTTCAACAGCCGCGTGTCGCTCGAGGGCAACCGCCTCACGACGGCCGTCGAGAAGGCGAACGAAAAGGTCATGCGCGCCGTGCAGAACCGGCCCGAGCTCAAGGGGATGGGGACGACGGTCGTCGCGGCGCTCTTCGACGGCGAGCGCGCCACGCTCGTGCACGTCGGGGACAGCCGCGCCTACCTCTTCCGCGACGGCGAGCTCCGCCGCCTGACGGACGACCACTCCTGGGTCCAGGAGCAGGTGAACGCGGGGATCCTGAGCGAGGACGAGGCCAAGAGCCACCCGCTGAAGAACGTCGTGACGCGCGCTCTCGGCGGAGCCGCACACGTCTCCGTGGATCTGATCGAGGTTCCGGTGCGCGCCGGCGACCGGTACCTCCTCTGCTCGGACGGCCTCACGGGCATGCTCCCCGACGAAGAGCTGTACGAGCACTTCCGCACGGTCGGCGCTCTCGACGCGACCGTGAAGAGCCTCATCGAGGTCGCGAACGCTCGCGGCGGCGTCGACAACATCACGGCGATCCTGGTCGAGGTCAAGGATGCCGGCCCGGCCCGCGGCGACGCCGTGAAGGACGACGCGAAAACCGACCCGCGCGGCGAACGCCCCCAGTCGGGCGAGAGCACGGCCGTCCATCTCGACGGCCCGCCCCGGGACCGCCCCTCCGGATCCTGACCCGTCAGCGCCGGAACGGCAGCGCCCCGGACTTCAGGCGCTCGAAGAACTCCCGTGTCGCCTTGCCGACGTCGATGCACGCGAGCTCCGAGGGATCCTCGTCGTACCAGTGCTCCGGAAGGTACCGGCTGTAGGGCGCCTGGAGGAAGCGCCGGCACGCGAGGACGACGACGCCCGTGTCCGACTCGGAGCGGATCAGCCGCCCGGCGCTCTGGACGACGCGCGTCATTCCGGGCACGACGTACGCGTACTCGAAGCCGCGCTCGAAACGCTCCTCGAAGTAGCGCCGCATCCGCTCCTGCTCGAAACGGACCATCGGGAGCGCGGGGGAGACGACGACGACCGCCTGGAGCATCTCGCCGGGGTAGTCGACGCCTTCCGCGAAGGCGCCGCCCGATACCGCGAGGAGGAGGACGGGCGCGCCCCGGTCCCTCAGGGCCGCGAGGACGCGGTTGCGCTCGATCTCCGTCGAGCGGTCGGAGGGCCTGAGGACGCGCCGCCCCGGAAGGGCGGGCAGGTGCGTCCGCACGTCGTCGAGGAACCGGTACGACGGGAAGAGCGCGAGGACGTTGCCCGGGCACGCCCGCGCCACGTCCGCGACGAGCGCCGCGATGCGCGGCGCCCCCTTGCCGCGCGCCGCGTACGTCGTGTCGACGTCGGGGGCGATGAGGATCGCGCGGTTCTCGCGCGGGAACGGCGAGGGCAGGCGGAGGACCGACGTGCGGTCCGGGTCGAGGCCGAGGAGGTCCCGGTAGAACTCGGGCGGGGAGAGCGTCGCGGACATCGAGACCGTGGCGGCCGCGGCGTTCAGGGTCTCGCCGAGGAGCCGCGACGGGTCCTTGCAGAGGATCGCGAGCTTCGCCCCCTTCGGCCCGCGCGAGGCGAGGATGTCGAAGGCTTCGGCGGCCTTGTCGCCGGCGGCGGCCTGTTTCGACACGTCGTGGAACCGCGCGAACGTGAAGTAGAGGTCGAGGACGGGGTCGTCCGGCACGCGCTCGCCCCCGGAGCGCATCTCGGCGAGGTGGCGGACGAGGAGGGACTCCATGTCGAGCCGGAGGTCGTCGAGGCGCGCCTCGTCGAGCGTCACGAGGTCCGCCGCCTCGCGCTCCTCCGCGGGCAGGATCGACGCGGCCTCGGCGACCAGCCGGAGGATCCGGCGTGCGGCCTCGCCGGCGTCCCACGCCGTCTTCGCGGAGGAAAGGCCGATGCGCTGCTCGAGCGCCTGGAGCTCGCCCTCCGCGAGCTCGGGCGAGTAGTAGCCGCGTCCGCGGTCCACGAGGTTGTGCGCCTCGTCGACGAGCAGGAACGCGTCCCCGAGGGCGGCGGGCTCCCGCGCGCCCGAGAGTGCGACGACCGGGTCGAAGACGTAGTTGTAGTCGCCGATCACGACGTCCGCCCGCTCGGCGATCTCCAGCGAGACCTCGAAGGGGCAGACGGTCTCGGCGCGCGCCTCCTCGAAGACCGTGTCCGGGTCGAGATGCCGGTGCGTCTCGACGAGGCGCTCGAGGAGGCCCGACGCCTCCATCTTGGCCCCGTAGTCCTTCGCGTACGCGCAATGGTCCTCGTGGCAGAGGACGACGTCGTTCGCGCACATCCTCTCCTTGGCGCGGAGGCGGACGGACCGGAAGGAATCGCCCTCCACGAGGCCGAGCGTCTTCTCGTAGATCTCCTGCTGCGTCGTCTTCGCCGTGAGGACGTAGAGGCGGCGGCCGGACTCGAGCGCGCCCTTCAGGAGCGGGAACACCGCGGCCGCGGTCTTGCCGATGCCCGTGGGCGCTTCCGCGAGGAGGTGCTCGCCTTGCGCGGCGGCGCGCGCGGCCGCGGCCGCCATCTCGCGCTGGCCCGGGCGGTACGTCTCGTGGGGGAAGACGAGCGTCGCGGCCTCGGCCGCCTTCGCCTCGGCGAGCGCGCGCTCCTCGAGAAATTCGTCGAGGAGGACGCGCGTCCGGCGCACGAGGTCCGGCAGGGTCTTGTCCGGGTCGTGCGCGACCTCGAGGATCTTGGTCGCGCCCGTCTCGATGTCCGCGAGGATCAGGCGACCCGTGACTTCGCGGCCCTCGGCGACTGCCACGGCGTGCATGTACCAGCGGAGCTGCAGCTGGAATCGCTCGAGGCGGGGCGAGCCCGGCAGGCGCGCGAGGTCCTCGGCGAAGTGGAGGGACTTCACCTCGTCGACGACGACGCGGCCGCCGTCCTCCCAGCGGCCGTCGAGGCGGCCCTCGAGGACGGCCGTGTAGTCGTCGACGGCGAACGTGAGCGTCACGCCCTTCTCGGCGGCGTAGCCGGGGACGTTCTCGAGGTTCTCGCCGAGGACGCGGCGGTGGACGGCCTGCCCGATCCAGAGCCGCTCGAACGTCTCGCCGCGGTCGAAGCCGATGCGGCGCGCGGTCCCGGCGAGGAGCGCGCCCGGGGAGAGCGCGATCGTCTTTTTCGCGAGGTCGATCGTCAGCGCCACGCGCGATTGTAGCGGCGAGAAAGGTTACCGGTTGTCCGTAAGACCGGCTAAAATTCAGACGTGAAGCGTACGCCCGCAGGGAGAGTTGCATGCCTGGCGATCGCCGTCGCCGCGCTCGTCGCGCCCCGGCCCGCTGTGGCCGCGAAGAAGAGGGCCGCCCCGGCGGCTCCCGCGACGCTGGAACAGCGTCTCCTCGCCATCGCGAAGCACCCGCCCGTTCGCCACTCGGAGGCGGGCATCTTCGTGGCGCGCGTCGGCGACCCGAAACCCGTCGTGGCCTTCAACGCGGACCGTCCGCTCGTCCTCGCGTCGACGACGAAGGTCTTCACCACGGCGGCCGCCCTCGACCGGCTCGGGCCCGCCTACCGGTTCAAGACGCGCCTCTACCGGGACGCCGAGATCGGCTTCGACGGCGTCCTCCCGGGCCACCTCGTCGTCGTCGGCGGCGGCGATCCCGGGCTTTCGGGGCGCTGGTACGACGACGACCCGCTCGCCGTCTTCCGGCCGTGGGCGCAGTCGCTCGTCAAGCGCGGCCTCCATGAGATCAAGGAGGGGCTCCTTCTCGACGCGTCGTTCTTCGACGACGTCCAGGTGCACCCCGACTGGCCCTCCGAGCAGGAAGCGCGCTGGTACCAGGCCCCCGTCTCGGCGCTCTCGTACAACGACAACGTCGTCCTCGTGCGCGCGTCGGGCGGCCTCAGGCCCGGCGCCCCCGCGCTCCTCGCCTTCGACCCGCTCGGGCCGCCGCTCCTGAACCTCATCTCGCAGGTCGTCACGGCGCAGCGCCGGACGTACGTCGGCGTCCGCCGCGAGGCGGGCAGCCACACGGTCGTGGCCGCCGGCGCCGTCGGGAAGAACCGGACGTGGACGGGCGACGTCACCGTGCCCGACCCGCCGCTCTATTTCGCGAGCGCGCTCGCGCAGGTCCTGCGCGAGAACGGGATCGTGATCTCGGCGCCTCCGACCATCCGGACGGACCCTGTGCCCCCGACCCCGCGCGTCCTCCTCCACACGCACGAGACGCCGCTCCTCCCGGTCCTCGCGGTGTGCAACAAGCGTTCGCAGTCGTTCTTCGCCGAGCAGATCCTCAAGACGCTCGGCGCCGAGGCGCGCGGGAGGGGCACCTGGGAGAGCGGGCACGCCGAGGTCGCCGCGTTCCTCGCGTCGCTCGGCCTCGATCCCTCGCGGTACGAGCTCGCGGACGGCTCCGGCCGCGCGCACACGAACCGGACGAGCGCGGCGGCCTACGGGGAGTTCCTGGAGGCCCTCGCGACGCGCTGGAGCCATTTCGACGAGTTCAAGCCGACGCTGGCGGTTTCGGGCGAGGCGGACGGCACGCTCCGGCACCGGCTCCAGGCCGAGGCGACGCGCGGGAAGGTCTTCGCGAAGACGGGCAACGTCGCGGGCGTCGTCACGCTCTGCGGCTACGTGACCGCGAAGAGCGGCCAGACGTACGTCTTCTCGATCCTCCTGAACGGAGGCTGCAGCGAACCCCGCGGCCACGCGTATCCAGGACCGGTTCCTGCGGGAGCTCGCGACCTGGGGCTGAAGAGGAGGGAGCGAGGCCCTCGCGACTGCAGCTTCAGCCGGCGCCAGAGCACGGGACCATTCGAAGAAATCTCTTCTTCCCGCGCTCCCTCTCGACGTCAGCTCTTGAGATCCGCAGTGGGCAGGAAGCCCGGCGCCTTGCGGTGCTTCGTCGCCTGCTCGAACGCGTAGGCCAGCTTCAGGAGCGTCCCCTCGCTCCACGCCCTCCCGAAGAACGACATCCCGACCGGGAGGCCGAAGACGAAGCCCGCGGGCACGGTTACGTGGGGATAGCCGGCGACCGCGGGCGCGGTCGAGGCGTCGCCGAGCCAGCGGTCCCCGTTCAGGAGGTCGGTCACGCACGCGGGGCCGAGCGTCGGCGCGACGAGCGCGTCGAGCCGGTGCCTGTCCATCGTCGCGTCGATCCCCTCGGTGCGCGCGAGCCGACGGGACTTCGCGAGCGCCTCGAGGTACTCGAACGAGGAGAGCGGTCCCTTCGCCTCGGCCTTGAGGAAGGTGTCCTGCCCGAAGTACGGCATCTCTTCCCTCGCGTGCTTCTCGTTGAACGCGATGACGTCCGCAAGAGACTTCACGGGAGCGCCGGGCCCCAGGCGGGCGAGGTAGGCGTTCAGGCCGGCCTTGAATTCGTAGTGCAGGACGGCGCCTTCCGGCTCGCCGATCTTCCCCGCCGAGGTGAGCTCGACCGGGTCGACGAGCTCGGCGCCGGCGGCCTTGAGCGCCGCCAGCGCCCCCGCCATGACGGCGTCGACGCGGTCGAGGAACCCGAAGAGGCCGCGGACGACGCCGATCCGCGCGCCCGCGAGGCCGTGCGGGTCGAGGAACGCCGTGTAGTTGGACGCCGCCCTCCGGGCGGCGTCCGAGGTCGCGTCGTCGTCGGCGTCCTGCGCCGGCGAGCGCGCCGAGGAGGATCGCGGCGTCGTGGACCGACCGCGCCATGGGGCCGGCCGTGTCCTGCGAGCGCGAGATCGGGACGATGCCGCTCCGGCTGATCAGGCCGACGGTGGGCTTGACGCCCACGATGCCGTTCGCCGAGGACGGGCTCACGATCGAGCCGTCCGTCTCGGTCCCGACCGCGGCCGCGCAGAGGCTCGCGGCGACGGCGGCGCCGGAGCCCGAGCTCGACCCGCACGGGTTGCGGTCGAGGGCGTAGGGGTTCCGCGTCAGGCCGCCCCGCCCGCTCCAGCCGCTCGTGGACGTCGAGCATCGGATGTTCGCCCACTCCGAGAGATTCGTCTTGCCGAGGAGGACGGCGCCGGCGTCCCGGAGCCTCCGGACGACGAAGGCGTCGGCGGACGGCTTCGCTCCGACGAGGGCGAGCGAGCCGGCCGTCGTCGCCATGCGGTCCGCCGTGTCGATGTTGTCCTTCACGAGGATCGGGATGCCGTGCAGCGGCCCGCGCGGCCCCTTCTCGCGGCGCTCGCGGTCGAGGGCGTCGGCGATCGCGAGCGCGTCCGGGTTCCGCTCGAGAACGCTCCGGAGGGCGGGCCCCGCGGCGTCGACGGCGTCGATCCGGGCGAGATACGCCTCCGTGATCGAGCGCGCCGTCCACTTCCCGGCCTTCATCCCGTCCGCGAGGTCGGCGATCGTAGCCTCGGCGAGCTCGAAGGGCCGGTCGCCTCCCGGCGCGGCAGGGGAGGCGCCCCGCGGCGGCGAGCGGACGCGTGGCGGCGGCGATTCCGGAGGCGACGGACGCGGCGACGAGCTGGCGGCGGGTGAGGGGGTTCATGCCCCAACGATAGCGCGTCGAAGCCTTACACTCCGACCCGGCATGGATTACCGCGCGCTTCTCCGCAACGTCGAAAAGACCCTGGAAGCCATCGAAGGCACGGGCAACGTCTCCCTCACGATCCTCCGCGTCGCCGAGGCCGTCGTGCAGAACTTCAAGAGCGAGCTCGGCATCCTCGGCGGCAGGCTCTACCTCCGCCAGGACGCCCTCTACATGCTCGAGCGCGGGTTCGGCCGCTCGAAGAAGGCCCCGACCGGCCTCACGGTGCCCGCCGACTACGGCCCGATCGTGCGGGCCGAGGAGGACGGGATCGTCCTGACGGACCTCAGCGACCCGTCCGTGAACCCCGAGTTCGAGCAGAAGATCGGCGTGACGCGCTTCGCGGCGGTCTCGTTCGGCGAGGAGAAGTACCTGCTCTCCTTCGACGTGCACCCGCGTGTCAAGGAAGAGGACCTCCTCCTCGCGCTCGGCATCATCCGCACCGTCCTCGACTCGAAGGTCCGCACGGGCCACCTCGAGGGCCTCCTCCAGGACGCCCGCCGGATCCAGATGTCGATCCTCCCGCGTCACGTCCCGCACGTCGGCGACTTCGACATCTTCGGGATCTCGAATCCGGCGGAGCTCGTCGGCGGCGACTTCTACGACTTCATCCCGCTCTCCGAGAGCCTCGGCGTGGCGATCGCCGACGCCTCGGGCCACGGCCTTCTCGCGGCGCTCCTCGTGCGCGACATCTACGTCGGCCTGAGGATGGGGATCGGCAACGACCTGAAGATCGCGCGCACGATCGAGCGCCTGAACAGGATCTTCTCGAAAAGCCGCCTCACGACGAAGTTCGTGTCGCTTTTCTACGGCGAGTTCGACTTCAACGGCGACGTCGTGTACGTGAACGCGGGCCACCCGTCGCCCTTGCACCTCCACGGAGCGCATGGCGGGTTCTCCGAGATGCCGTCGACGGGCATGGTGCTCGGCCCGATGCCCGACGCGGTCTACGGGCGCCGCGCGACGCACATGGAACCGGGCGACGTCGTCGTTCTCTACACCGACGGCGTCGTCGAGGCGCACGACGCCCGGGGGCGCGAATACGGGCCGTCGCGCCTCAAGCGGCTCGTGTCGGAAGCCCGGCGCCTCCCGGCGCGCGAGATCGCGCTGCGCATCGCGAACGCCGTGAAGTCGTGGCGGGGCGGCGCGGCCCCGGAGGACGACGTGACCGTCGTCGTGATCAAGCGCGGCCCGAAAGGCTCGGGCCAGCACCGGGTCAGGACTTCGGGCGCTCCCGGAACCACGCCGCCGTCCGGCGCAGCCCCTCCGCGAGGCTGACGGGCTCCCCGAGGCCGAGCGCGGCGCGGCCCTTCGCGACGTCGAGGACGCTGCGCCGCTGCTCGCCCGGCTTCCCGGCCTCGTGCGCCGCCTTCGCGGGCGACCCGCAGGAGCGCGCGACCTCGTCCCAGAGCGCGTTCACGGTCGTCTCGACGCCGGTCCCGACGTTGAAGACGCCGCCGAGGCGCCGCCCGGCGGCTGCGCGGTTCGCGGCGACGACGTCGCCGACGTAGACGAAATCGCGCGAGTTGAGGCCGTCGCCGAAGATGACGCAGGGCCTTCCTTCGAGGAGTCGCGCCATCCAGATCCCGACGACCCCCGCCTCGCCGCGCCCGTCCTGGCGCGGGCCGTAGACGTTCGCGTAGCGGAGCGCCGTGACCACGAGGGGCGAGCCGTGCGCGAGGCCGAAGAGATACTTCTCGCCGGCGAGCTTCGCGACGCCGTAGGGGGAGACGGGGTTCGTGGCATGCCGTTCGTCCGCCGCGAAGCCCTCCGGGTCGCCGTAGATCGCCCCACCGCTCGACGCGAAGACGATCTGCGTCACTCCGGCGGCGAGGGCGGCGCGCGCGAGGCGGATCGTCCCGATCACGTTCACCTCGGCATCGAAGACGGGGTCCTCGACGGACTTCCTCACGTCGATCTGCGCCGCGTGGTGGAGGATCGTGTCGACCCTCTCGGCGCGGAGGAGGGACTCGAAGTCGAACGTCCTGAGGTCGCCTTCCACGAAACGCGCTCCGGCGGGGACGCGCTCGAGGACGCCGGTCGAGAGGTCGTCGAGGATCGTGACGCGGGAGCCCGCCTCCAGGAAGGCGTCGGCGAGGTGAGAGCCGATGAATCCCGCGCCGCCCGTGACGAGGACGGAGCGCGTGTCGGGCATCATGGAGCCGAGGATAGCAATGGGCGAGCCGAGACCGCTTCCGGGAAGCTTCTACCGAAAGGGCACGGCCGAGGTCGCGCGCGCCCTGCTCGGCTGCCGGCTCACCCGGCGATTCCCGGACGGCAGCGTCCGCTCCGTGATCCTCGTCGAGACCGAGGCCTACCTCGGCGCCAAGGACCGCGCGGCCCACACGTGGAACGGCCGCCGCACCCCCCGGGTCGAGCCGATGTGGGGGCCGGGCGGCCACGCGTACGTCTACTTCGTCTATGGGATGCACTTCTGCATGAACGTCGTGACGCAGCGGCGCGGGCGTCCCCGAGGCGGTTCTGCTGAGAGCGGGGATTCCGGAAATACCGGGGATACCGGGAATTTCTTTGAAGGTGAAGAAAGTAGGGGCATCGCGGCGGCGCGGATGCGGCAACGCCGCTCCGCGGGGCAGCCGGCCGCAGGAGCCCCTCTTCACCTTCTAAGAAGATCCCCGGTTCCCACGGTCTTCTCGTCGCCTCCGGTCCCGCGAAGCTCTGCGCGTATCTCGGCGTGACGGCCGCGCTGTCCGGCGCCTCTCTCTCCGGCCCCGAACTGGTGCTGTCGCGCGGGCCGCGCGCGACGTTTCTCGTCGCGTCCGGCCCACGCGTCGGGGTCGACTACGCCGGAGAGGCCGCCGCCTGGCCGCTGCGTTTCGCGGTCGCGGGATGCCCGGCCGTCACGAGGCCGAAGGCGCTCTCAGCGCCGGCATCTCGACGCTGACGGTCCGGTTCCGGCCCGCGCGCTTGGCTTCGTAGCACGCCGCGTCGGACTCTGCGACGAGGGCGTCCGCGTCCGCGGGGAACGTCCGCGTGCCGGCGACGCCGACACTGCACGTCAGGGCCACCGCCCGCCCGTCGGCGCGGAACGCCGGCGACTCGACTCCGGTGCGGATGCGCTCGGCGAGGGCCGAAGCGTCGCCTGGGTCGGTGTGGGGGAGGAGGACGACGAACTCCTCGCCGCCCCACCGGATGACGAGGTCGTGCGACCGCACGAGCGCCGAGAGGCGGCGGGCGAACTGACGGAGGATCTCGTCGCCGAACGCGTGGCCGTGCGCGTCGTTCAGGACCTTGAAGCGGTCGATGTCGATCGTAAGGACCGAGAGCGCCGCCCCGAGGCGTTCACTGCGGTCGGCCTCGCGCGGGAAGGCTTCGTAGAACGCGCGCCTGTTCAGGCAGCTCGTGAGAGGGTCGAGCCGGGCGCTCGCCTTCTCGCGGTCGCCGAGGCGGGCGAGCGACGCGCCGAAGGTGCTGCCCGTGACGAGGACGACCCCGAGGAGAATGCCCGCGAAGAGCAGCATCTCGTGCAGGCGCGGCAGGAGCGGCTCGCCGGCGGCCGTCACGGCGGATTCCGGGATGTGGAGCGAAACGAGCGCCATCCTCAGGCCCAGCGCCGCGACCGCAGCCAGCGTCAGGGAGACGAGCGCCGTCCAGCGGACGCCGTCGCGGTACCGGAAGTCGAGCTCCGGCCGTGCGTCGAATTGGCGCTCGAGGAGCGCGTTTGCGCGGGGGCCGAGAAAATGCAGCGTCGGCGCCGCGACGAGCGTGATCTGGAGAAGGTCGCCGAGAAGCCAGCCCTGCCAGAGCCGCTGGCCCGCGACGAGGTCCACGTGTCGGGCCTCGTTCCAGATCAGGATCGCGAGCGACGACCCGCTCGCGGCCACGATGCCGGCGGCGAGGAACCGGCGGAGGTCCGAGAGGCGCGGAAGCGACGGGTCGATGTTCAGGGCGACCATCGAGCCCCAGAGGAGGAAGACCTCCGCGGGGGTCGCGAGAGCGAAGACGGCCGCCGTCGGGAGGTTCACCCCGGCCGTCAGGGCGCTCGCGAGGGTCGCGAGCCACGCCGGGACGAGGCCCCAGAGCGGGCCGATCCAGACCGCGAGGACGAGGGCGATCGAAAGGGGCGGGTAGATCGACAGGCCGACGGTCACCGGCCCGACCCGAACGGGCAACCCGCTCCAGTCGAGGCGGGCTTCGAGGACCGCGAGGGCGACGGAGAACGCCGTCAGGCCGGCCCAGGCCGGCCCGATGCCCGTGACCGCGCGGCCCCGGAGCGCGGAGAGGGGCCACCATCGCGGCCCGCGGTAGTCGTCGTCGATCACAGCGTCCTGAGGTCGGCGAGGGAGGCGGCCGTGACGAGGCAGTTCTTGCCGCTGCGCTTGGCCTGGTAGAGGGCCTGGTCGGCGCGCTCGATCAGGAGCCGTTTCGTCCCGCCGTCCTCGGGGTACGTGGAGAGGCCCAGGGAGATCGTGACGGCGAGGGCCTGCTCGACGTGCGGCGCCGCGAAGAGCCGGGAGGCGACGCGCTTGCGGAGGCGGTCCGCGACGACCCAGGCCTTGGCGGGCGTCGTCTCGGGGAAGATGAGCGTGAACTCCTCGCCGCCGTAACGGGCCACGGTGTCCATCTCCCGCACGCCCTTCGTCAGCTCCTCGACCAGCCCGCGCAGGACGACGTCCCCGACGGGATGGCCCCAGCGGTCGTTGATCTTCTTGAAGTCGTCGATGTCGAGCATGACGAGCGCCAGCGGCTGGCCGCTGCGCTCGTGCCGCGCGAGCTCGCGCGAGAGCGTTTCCTGGAAATAGCGGTGGTTGAATGCCTCCGTGAGCGAGTCGCGCACGGACATCTGGCGCGTCGTCTCGTAGGCGCGGGCGGACTGGAGCGCCGTGACGGCCTGGTTCGCGAAGATCTCGAGCGCCTGCACGTCCTCGAGGCGCGGGACGAGCCCGCTGCGCGGCTGGTCGACCTGCAGGACCCCCACGAGCTGGTCGCCCGCCGTGAGCGGGACGAAGAGGAGGTCGTCCGGGTGCCACGCGCCGGGCGCGGTGACGCGGCGGCGGCGCTCGACCTTGCCCGAGTCGTCCATCGATCCCTGCCGGTCGAGGTGGCTCACGAAGTACGACTTCGAGATCCGGTAGCGCTCGCCGAACCAGCGCGCGACCTCGTCCCGCGGGACGCGGCGCGGGGGGGCGCCCGGGAGCGCGTCCTCGAGGCCCATCTGCGCGCGGCGCTCGAAAACGTTCTCGGCCGGCTCGTAGAGGGACAGGACGACGATCCGGTATCCGAGGCTGTGGGAGACCGCGTGCACGATGCTCTGGACGAGGTGCTCCAGCGTGAGGTGCGTCTTGAGCTCGTTCGAAAGCTCGAGGATGCGCTGAAGCATCTCCGCGCGTCCCTGGAGCCGCTCGTTGACCGCCTGCATCTGCCGCCGGAGGTTCCGGTCCTGGAGGGAGAGCGCGAGGTGGTCCGCGAGGACCGACATCTCCTGGAGGGTCTGCGGCGTGACGAGCACGGCGTCGTCCGACTCCACGACGAGGACCCCGGCGATCAGCGCCGGCGTCTGCAGCGGCAGGAAGACCTGGTAGGGGAACCTCGGATTCAGCACGAGGTCACGGCCCGCGCCCTGCGCGATCCGCGGCGACGGGGAGGCGGGCAGGAACGGCGACTCGAGCTCGCGCTGGAGGGAAAGCCAGTCCAGGAACGCCCGGCGCTCGAGCGTGACGTCGCCGCCGAACGCGACGACGGCCAGCCCGTCGGGGTCCTCCTCGAACGACACGGCCGCCATGGCCTGCGCGGGGACGGCCCGCTTCAGGGTCTCGAAGACGCGCGCGAAGACGGTCTCGCCCGGCGCCACGCTCGAGACGACTGCCGTGATCTCGCGGAGCGTCGCGAGCTCGCGGTTCTTGCGCACGAGCTCGGCCGCGCCGTGTCGCGCCTGCGCCAGCTTGCGCACGACGATCGCGACGACGAGGAGGAGAAAGAGCGCGACGAGCGTGGAAAGGACGGGCCGGAGGTCGGCGAGGCTCATTTGAACGAGATGACGCCGCTCGCCCGGAGCTTCGCGAAGACCCGCATGACCTCGGATTCGGGGAAGGGAGAGATCCGGGCGATGGACCGGACGTCCCACATGCCGTTGATGCGCGAGACGATGAATGCCTCGTTCGGCGTGAACGCGAACGACATGAGCTCCTCCATCGGCTTCGAGAGCGCGGGCACCGCCGATGGGGGAACCTTCGCGTGAGGCTCCGCGGGCGCCTGCTCCGCCCGGGGAGCGGGCGGAGCGGCGGGCTTCGAAGCCGCCGCCGGGGGACCGGTCGCGGAGCCGGCCGAAGGGTTGGTCGCCGAGGAGTCGTCGAACGCCCCGGCCGCCGGGGTCCGGACGGCCGGGGCCGCGGACTCGCCGGACTTCGGCTTGCGCCGCAGCGAGACGTCCGAGTCCGGGCCGCGCTTGAGGAAACGGCCGAAGTCCGACGTCGGCGGGGTCCGCGGCACCGGCGGCGACAGGAGGTACTCCTCGACGCGCGGCCGGGGCCCGGAGGACGCGTCGTCCCGAGAGGCGCCGAGGATCGGGTCGAAGGCCGACGCGGCCCCGGTTTCGGCTTCCGCCTCCGCGTCGGTGAAGACCGGCGCGGCCGGCGCCTCTTCGCGCTCGCCCGTCAGGGCGACGTGCCCGCTCTGCATGAGGTCGTACACGAGCTTCGCGACGTGGAACTCCGGATTGTGGGTCTCGAGCGCGATCTGGTCGATCGCGCGGTGCCCGTTGATCGCCCCGACGATGAGCTTCTCGCGGTCCCCGAGGGCCTCCTCGACGGGGACGGTCACCGACGGGATCTGCCGCATCGTCGTGATCTTCGTTCGGATGCGCTGCCACTCGTCGTACCGGCGGAGGCCCTCCATGACGATGCCCGTCACGTCCGACGAGATCGGGACCATCGGGAGCTGCGGGATCTCGCCGTCGATGAACGCGAACGACCCCTCGGTCCAGAGGAAGATGTCGTAGATCGTCTCGGCGGCCTTCAGGCGCACCAGGTCCGCGAGCTCGGCCTCCTGGATCGCGCCGATCATGACGAGGATCTTCCCGAGGAGGATTCTCGATTCCTGCTGGACCTCGAGGGCGCGGATCAGCTCCTCCTCGGTGATGAAGCCGAACCCGACGAGGAACCGGCCGAGGTGCTCGCGCTCCAGCGTGGACGAGGAGGACGTGACACGGCCGTTCTCGAAGTAGATCCGCTTCTCGCCGGGAGCGCCCCGGACGACGAGGGTGCCCGATTTCAGGCCGGTGGACAGCCACTGCAGCAATTCGGACAACTGCATCGTCCGCAGATTTCCTGCGATGGCCATGACGGCACATTGTAACCGCAACGATTTGAGGGGAGCGGGTTTACTCCATCGGCGGGTTGTACGCGGGGATGCCGGTCACCGCCTGCCCGAGGACGAGCGTGTGGATGTCGTGCGTGCCCTCGTAGGTGAAGACGGACTCGATGTTCGCCAGGTGGCGGAACACCGGGTACTCGCCGACGATCCCGTTGGCGCCGAGGATCTCGCGCGCGAGCTTCGCGCACTCGCGTGCGACCCAGACATTGTTGCGCTTGGCCATCGAGACGTGCTCGGGCTTCATCGTCTTCGCGTCCTTCATCCGGCCGAGGCGGAGCGCGAGGAGCTGGCCCTTCGTGATCTCCGTGATCATGAAGGCGAGCTTCTGCTGGACGAGCTGGTGGGAGGCGATCGGCCGGTCCTTGAACTGCTTGCGCGACTTCGCGTAGTCGAGCGCGCAGGTGTACGTCGCCATCGCCGAGCCGAGGCCGCCCCAGGCGATCCCGTAACGCGCCTGCGTGAGGCACGAGAGCGGGCCCTTGATGCCCTCGACGCCGGGCAGGACGTTCTCCTCCGGGAGGCGAACGTCCTCGAAGGCGAGCTGCGAGGTCACGGACGCGCGGAGCGACATCTTCATCCGGTGCTCGGGCGCCGTGAAGCCCTTCATGCCCTTCTCGACGAGGAAGCCGCGGATCGGGCCGTCCGCGCCGCCGACCTTCGCCCAGACCACGGCGACGTCGGCGATGGAGCCGTTCGTGATCCACGCCTTGGCGCCGTTCAGGATCCAGTCCTTGCCGTCCTTCTTCGCGACGGTGCGCATCCCCGACGGGTTCGAGCCGAAGTCGGGCTCCGTGAGGCCGAAGCAGCCGATCTTCTCGCCCTTCGCGAGGGCGGGGATCCAGCGGTCCTTCTGCTCCTTCGAGCCGTAGGTGTAGATCGGGTACATGACGAGGGCGGACTGGACGGAGACGAACGAGCGCAGGCCGGAGTCGCCGCGCTCGAGCTCCTGCGTGATGAGGCCGTAGGCGACGTTGTTCAGGCCGGGGAGGCCGTACTCGTGGATCGTCGACCCGAAGAGGTTCATCGCCGCCATCTGCGGGATCAGCTCCTTCGGGAAGCGGCCCTCGTAGGCGCACGCCTCGATGATCGGGAGGACCTCGGCGTCGACGAACTCGCGGACGAGGTCGCGGACCGCCTTCTCGTCGTCCGACAGCATGTCTTCGATCCCCAGGAAATCGACTCCGGAAAAGCCCACGTTGAACCTCCAGCGCGGGGCGGAATGTAACGCAGGAAGAGGAATTTTTCTGCTAACGGGGGCCGCATTCGCGGCCCCCGGAGAGAGAACGTGTCCGTCGGTCTCCGGCAGTCAAGGGCGCGCTGCGCGCGCCGCTTCGCGGCCGAAGGCCCTTGACAGCCGGAGGCCGACCGTAGATTTCTTCGTGCGGCGGCTGCGTATGCAGCCGCCGATAGCAGAAATCCCCTCTTCTTCTCTCTGCTAATGTCGCTCGCATGGCGAATCCCGCGTGGAAGGTGGCGGCGGACGTGGCGGAGGGCTACGTGTCGCTGAACCCCGTGGTCCTCAAGAAATACGAAAAGCACGAGGTCGACGCGCTCATCAAGGAACTCGAGAAGCTCACGCGCGACACGCGCGCGCAGGCCGTGCCGGCCGACGACGCCGAGGCGAGCGCGACGCGCAGCCGGAGGCTTCTGCGGCTGTCGCAGGCGAACGTCGTCCTGCAGGCCTGGAGAGCGAGGATGCCGAAGTGACGATCTCCGACCTGAACCGCCACGTCGGCGAGACCGTGACGCTGAAGGGCTGGCTCTACCACTGGCGGAAGGGCGGCAAGATCTGGTTTCTCGTCCTCAGGGACGGGAGCGGCTACCTCCAGGCGGTCGTCTCGAAGGCGGACGTTCCCGAGTCCGTCTGGGAGGCCGCGACGAGCGCCACCCAGGAGTCCACGCTCGAGGTAACGGGCGTCGTCAAGGCCGACGCGCGGTCGGCCGGGGGCGTCGAGCTGGGCGTCACGGACGTGAAGGTCCTCGACCTCTGCCACGACTTCCCGATCACGCCGAAGGAGCACGGAGTCGACTTCCTGATGTCTCAGCGCCACCTCTGGCTGCGCTCCTCGAAGCAGGTCGCGGTCCTGAAGGTTCGGAGCGAGGTCGAGAGCGCGATCCACGACTTCTTCTACACGCGCGGCTTCACGCGCGTCGACTCGCCGATCCTCACGCCGGCCGCGTGCGAGGGCACGTCGAACCTCTTCGAGACCCAGTACACGGAGGAGGAGAAGGCCTACCTCTCGCAGTCCGGCCAGCTCTACCTCGAGCCGGCCGCCGCCGCCCTCGGGAAGGTCTACTGCTTCGGGCCGACGTTCCGGGCCGAGAAGTCGAAGACGCGGCGCCACCTGCGCGAGTTCTGGATGGTCGAGCCCGAGGTCGCGTTTCTCGAGATCGACGGGCTCATGGACCTGGCGGAGGAGTTCGTCAAGGAGCTCACGGCTCGCGTCCTCGACCGCCGCGCCGAGGACCTCAAGCGTCTCGAGCGCGACGTCGCGAAGCTCGCGCCCGTGGCGTCGAAGCGGTTTCCGAGGATCTCCTACCGCGAGGCGGTCGACATCCTGAAGGGCAAGGGCTTCCCCGTGCAGTTCGGCGACGACCTCGGCGGCGACGAGGAAACTGCGCTCACGGAGGGCTTCGACACGCCGGTCATGGTCACGCGGTACCCGACGTCGATCAAGGCGTTCTACATGCAGCCCGACCCGAACGACCCCGACGTCGTCCTCGGCCTCGACATGCTCGCGCCCGAGGGGTACGGCGAGATCATCGGCGGCTCGCAGCGCATCCACGACCACGACCTGCTCCTCTCCCGCATCCGGCAGCACAACCTGCCGCTCGAGGCGTTCCAGTGGTACCTCGACGTGAGGAAGTACGGCACCTTCCCGCATTCCGGCTTCGGGATGGGCCTCGAGCGCTTCGTCGCCTGGATGTGCGGCGTGCCGCACCTGAGGGAGTGCATCCCGTACCCGCGGATGCTCTACCGGATCTACCCTTAACGGGCTGTCTCGGGTTCCCGTCTTGCCGTGGACTCGCCCGTGTCCAGCACCTCGCGCACCTTTCGGCGAGGAGTCGCGGCGTGAACGGCTTCTGGAGGAAGGCGATGCCCGGCGTCGAGCACGCCGTGCTGCACGATCGCGTCGTCGGTGTAGCCCGACATGAAGAGCACCTTCGAGTCCGGGGCCGCAGAGCGGCCACGCGCTCCGGCGAGCTCGCGGCCGCTCATGCCGCGGCATCACGACGTCGGTGAGCAGCAGGTGGATCGTCGCCGGCGTGCGTCGCGCGAGCGCGAAGCGCCTCGTCGCCGCGTCGCGGCCTCGAGCACCGTGTAGCCCTGCGCCTCGAGAGCCGCGCGGACGCAGGCGCCGCACGGCCGTCCTCGTCCTCGACGAGCAGGATCGTCTCGGTCCCGCGCGGCGACGCCAGCTCGGACGACGCGACGCGGCCCGTCCTCCGGGCGTCCTCCGACGCGCGGCAGGTAGATCTTGAACGTCGTGCCGCTGGCCCGGCTCGCTGTAGACCGCAGATGTGCCCGCCGCTCTGCTTCACGATGCCGTAGACCGTGGCGAGGCCGAGGCCGGTGCCCTTGCCCGCGCTCCTTGGTCGTGAAGAACGGCTCGAAGACGTGCGCCAGCGTCTCCGCGTCCATGCCGATCCCGGTGTCGCGTGACCGCGAGCAGCACGTAGCGGCCGGGCGGCGCGCCGGCGTGGCACGCCGCGTAGTCCTCGTCGAGCTCGACGTTCGCGCGTCTCGATGGTGAGCGTGCCGCCCGTCGGCATCGCGTCGCGCGCGTTGACCGCGAGGTTCATGAGCACCTGCTCGATCTGGCCCGGGATCGGCCTTGACGCTGCCGAGGTCCGGCGTCGAGCGACGGTGACGAGCTCGATGTCCTCGCCGATCAGCCGCCGCAGCATCTTCTCCATGTCCGCGACGACCTGCGTTCAGGTCGAGGACGCGCGGCTGGAGGACCTGCTTGCGGCTGAAGGCGAGGAGCTGCCGCGTCAGGCGCGGCGCGCTCGCCGGCCTTGTCGGATCTCTCGGACAGCTCGTCGCGCCGGATCCTCCGGCTTCGAGCTGCGCCGCGCAGCGAGCTCCGCGTAGCCGAGGATCACCGTGAGCAGGTTGTTGAAGTCGTGGGCGACGCCGCCGGCCAGCCGGCCGACCGCCTCCATCTTCTGCGCCTGGCGGAGCTGCTCCTCGAGAGCGCGGCGCTCCGTCACGTCGCGGGAATTGACGACGATCTGGCGCGAGCCGTGGCCCGGGAGGAGCTTGCCGATGCCTTCCATCGTCCGCCAGGAGCCGTTCGCGTGGCGGAAACGAAAGAGCGCGGTCTCGGGCGACTCAGGGTTCTCGACGAGGCGGCGCATGGCCTCCCGGACCCCGGGAGCGTCGTCGGGATGGACGAATTCGAACACGCTCTTTCCCCCGAACTCTTCGGGGGCACGCCCGAGGATTCTCTCCGCGGCCGGGCTCTGGAACTGGATGGTGCCTTCGAGGTCGATGATCGTGATGACGTCCTGCGCGTTCTCGATCAACGAGCGAAAGTGACGCTCCCTCCGGGCGAGCGTCGCCTCCCCGGCCTTCCGCTCGGTGATGTTCTCCTTGACGGCGATGAAGTGCGTGATCCGCCCGCGATCGTCGGAGATGGGCGAGACCGAGGCGAACTCCCAGAACAGATCGCCGTTCTTCTTCCGGTTGTGGAACTCGCCGCGCCACTCGCCGCCCGCGACGATCGTCTCCCAGAGCGTCCGGTAAAATTCGCGCGACTGTTCGCCGGACTTCAGGATCCGCGGGTTTAACCCGAGGACCTCGTCCGGGGAGTAGCCCGTCGTCTCGGTGAACTTCGGGTTGACGTACTCGATGTCGCCGCGCGTGTCCGTGATGACCACCGCGACCGGGCTCTGCTCGACCGCGCGGGACAGCTTCCGCAGCGAATCCTCGGTTCGAAGGCGGTCCGTGACGTCGTAGGCCAGGACGAGCCAGGCCGATCGCCCGTCGAACGTGAGCGTGTGCGTCGCGATGTCCACGGAGAGGACGGTTCCGTCCTTCTTGATGTGCCGCCAGACGCCCATCTTCTCGAGGCCGGCTTTCTCCTTCGGAATCGCCCGCTGCAACGCGGCGACGTCCTCCGCCGGCCGGATCTGTCCGACGTGCATCGAGAGGAATTCCTCGCGCGTGTAGCCGTAGTGCTCGACGGCGGCGTCGTTGACGGCCAGGTATCGGAGGGTCTCGCGATCCACGACCCACATCGGCAGCGGGCTGCTCTCGAAAAGGAGCCGGTACTTCGACTCCGCCGTCCGCAGAGCCTCCTCGGAGCTCCGGCGCTTCTCGTCCGCCCGCTTGAGCATGGCGGCGGTCCCGAGCAGGACGGAGGTGAGGATGAGCGCGTTGAAGATGGCGTCGAGCGCCCGTCCCAGTTCCGGGCCGTAGAGCCCGCGCTGCTGTCCGGCGATTCGGAGCCAGCCGAGGATGAGAGGCGCCAGGAGGGCCACCGGAAGGCTCCGTCTGGCCACGACGCCACCTGCCGTGTCGCTGAAGAGCAGCCGCGAAAGGCCCCCGGGGCGCGCGAGAAGGACGCCGGCCGCCAGGATGAGGAATGCCAGCGCCGTGTGGACCGCCATCCCCTTGTGGACGCCGATCGGGTAGAGGCCGGCCACGCCGAAGGCGTACCCGGTGAGAGAGAGCATGGCGAGAAAGCCCGGGAGCAGGGCCAGCCCGTCGGGCACCCAGGGCGCCCGACGCAGGTCCAAGGTGAGCAGGGCAGCGGCGAGAGCGACGAAGCCCAGGGCCGTGAGCACCGCCATGCGGCCCGGAAAGACGCTCGTCGAGCCGGCCGTGCCCCCGAAGAGCGCCTCGTCGATCCCGAGGTTCGTGCCGGATGCGTACTCGACCAGATTCAGCAGACCCAGCAGGCCCGCCAGCGCCGCTGTGGCGCGCGAGGCCAGCGTGCGTGAGCGACCGGGGCGGCTCGCACGCAGACTCAGAGCCAGGCCCGCGAGCAGAAGGCCGACGGCCGTGTTGGGCACCATCGCCGCCTGGCCGGGCGTCCCCTGCATGCGAAACCCGACGTCGAAGACCCGGCCGGCGAGCTCCGCTGCGCCGATCGCGACCGCGAGCACCGCACAGACGCGTGCGACCTGACGGCCGGGCTCGTCGAGAGGGACGGGTCGCCCGAACGGCTCGCCAGCGAGACGGGGGGAATTGCGTTGCCTCAGTTCTGCCTCCCGCGAGAACGAGTCTCAGACGCGGACGCAGAATAGCCCTGCAAGAGCGATTCCGAGGTAAAATAAATTGTTGCCGCCGCGCACGTTACGCTCGGGTGCGGTTGTTCCCACGTTTGGCTTCGATGAAAAATCTTCCGGTTTCGCTCCCGTCCGTCGGCATCGTGTCGCTCGGCTGCCCGAAGAACCTCGTCGACACCGAGGTCATGCTCGGCCACCTACAGCGGGAGGGGCTGACGCTGACGATCCCGAGAAGTCCCGCGTCGTCATCGTGAACACGTGCGGGTTCATCGACGCCGCGAAGGAGGAATCCGTCGGCGCCATCCTCCGCGAGGTCGCGCGCAAGGAGGCGGGGGAGATCGACCGCGTCGTCGTCGCGGGCTGCATGGTCCAGAAGTACGGCAAGGAGCTCGCCGCCGAGATCCCGGAAGTGGACCACTTCATCGGCCTCGACGAGCTCGAGAAGGCGCCCGCGGCCGCGCTCGGGCTCCCGTCTCTCCCGCGTTTCACGGACAAGCCGCTCGCGACGCGCCTCTACGACGACCTCTCCCCGCGCGTCCTCACGCACCGCAAGGGTTACGCGTACCTGAAGGTCGCCGAGGGGTGCAACAACCCCTGCACGTTCTGCACGATCCCGCAGATGCGCGGCCTCATGCGCTCGCGGACGGTCGCGTCGCTCGTCAAGGAGGCGCAGTCCCTCGAGGCGCAGGGCGTGAAGGAGCTCGTCCTCATCTCGCAGGACACGACGCGCTACGGCGAGGACCTCGGCCTCGGCCGCACGGGCCTCGCCCAGCTGGTGAAGGCCCTTCTGGCGGAGACGGGCTTCCCGTGGGTGCGGTTCCTGTACGCGTACCCGAAGACGCTGCACCCCGGAGTCTTCGAGCTCATGGCGAAGGAGAAGCGCTTCGTCCCGTACGTCGACATGCCGCTCCAGCACGTGAGCCGGAAGATCCTCGCGGCCATGAAACGCGGAGGCGATGCCGCCAGCTATCTTCGGCAATTCGAAGAAATCCGAAAAGTCGTTCCGGACATCGCGCTGCGCTCGACGTTCATCGTCGGCTTCCCGGGAGAGACCGAGAAAGACGTCAAGAGAAATCGAAGATTTCTTAGAAGGCTGTTCAATTCGACAACCTCGGCGTCTTCACGTATTCGCCGGAGCCTGGCTCGGGTGCCGGCGGCGGCGGGGGACCCTATTCCACTCGAAGAAAAATCTTCGCGCCGTGACCGTCTGATGAAGGTCCAGCAGAAGATCGCGACTGTCAAGAGCCGCGCGAAGCGCGGCAAAACCTTCGACGCCCTCCTCGAAGGGCCCAGCGACGAGACCGAGATGCTCCTCGAGGCCCGCCTCGCCGGCCAGGCCCCGGAGATCGACGGGCGCGTCCTCGTCAACGACGTTCCTGCCGGCTGGACGCCGCGCGTCGGCGAGATCGTCCGCGTGAAGATCACCGAGGTGCACGCCTACGACCTCGTCGGGCGGGTCGTCGGTTAAGTCGCTTAAGATCCGGGCCGCCTTGCAGGTCCTCCGCGATCCGTTCCGCACCGTCGACCTGCCCCGCGGGGGCATCGTGACCGTCGGGAACTTCGACGGCGTGCACCTCGGCCACCAGGCGATGCTCCGGGACGTCGGCGGGCAGGGCGCGCGAGGCGGGGGCGCCGTCCGTCGTCGTGACGTTCGACCCGCACCCGCTCAAGGTCCTGCACCCCGAGCGCGCCCCGAAGATGATCCAGACGCTGCGCCAGCGCGAGGAGGCGATCGAGGCCTGCGGGATCGACGCGCTCGTCCTCGTGCCGTTCACGCGCGACTTCTCGCTCATGCCCGGCCGAGGAGTTCGCGCGGGAGCTCCTCGGGCGGACGGCTCGCGGCGCGCGAGGTCTGCGTCGGCGCGCACTTCGTCTTCGGGCGCGAGCGCGGCGGCAACCTCGACCTCCTCCGCCGCGTCGGCGTCGAGGCGGGCTTCTCGGTCCGCGGGCCTCGCCGACGTCGCGGACGCGGCCGGGCCGATCTCGTCGACGCGCATCCGCGACCGCGCTCGCCGCGGGCGACGTCACCGGCGCGAACGCGCTGCTCGGGCCGGCCCTACGCGATGGACGGCATCATCGCGAAGGGCGACCGGATGGGGCGCAAGATCGGCTTCCCGACGATGAACCTCCAGCCCGGACAACGAGCTCTACCCGAAGGACGGCGTGTACTTCACGAGCGTGAGGCTCGAGTCGTTCGAGCGCACGTTCGCGTGCGTCACGAACATCGGGCGCCGTCCCGACGGTCTACGAGGACTACGCGACGACGATCGAGTCGTACATCCTCGACTTCTCGTCCGACGTCTACGGCGAGCGCGTGCGACTCTCGTTCTTCGAGCGCGTCCGCGAGGAGATGACCTTCCCGTCGATGCTCGAGCTGACCGCCCAGATCCGCCGCGACGTCGAGGCGACGCGGCTCTACTTCCAGGCGCACCCCGTCTCGTGAGCGGCGAAACCCTGCTTCGCGCCGCGGCGGCGGTCCTCGCCTTCCTCCTCGCGGGGTGGACGGGGCGGCGCGCGGGAGCCGTCGTTTCCGGGAGCGCTCGCGGCCTTCGCCGCCCTCGGCGCGGCCCGCGCGGCGTTTCCCGGCCCGGCCGAGGCCGCGGTGCTCGCGGGTGGAATCGCGCTCCTCCTCGCGCTCGGGACGGGCCGCGAGTTCCCGTCGATCACGGAGGAGGCGGCTCGCGTCGCGGCGCTCGCGGCGGGAGGCGCCGCGGCCGTCGCGCTCGCCGCGGGGCGCCGGCTGCCGGGCGCGGGACCGTTCGGCGCTCGCGGCGCTCGCGGTCCTCGCCGTCTCGGCGGGCGGCGCCGAATCCTGCCGCGCCGGCGGCGAGGCGGGCTGGCGCGAGGGGCTCGCACGGGCGCTCGGCGTCGGCCGTCCGGCCGCGCTCGGGGCGGGCCTCGCCGCCGCGCTCGGCGTCCGCCGGACGCGCGCAGGCCGGCTGGGTCGTCGCCGGGGCGCTCGCCGCGGCCGTCCTCGCGTGGGCGCCGGCGATCCTGGCCGAGAGCGCGCGCGTCAAGGCGGAACTCGCCGAGGAGGCCGGCTCGGCCTGCTTCCGGAGGAGGACGCCGTCGCGCTGCGGTTGCCGTGGACCCGCCGCTTCGAGAAGGGCTTCGGGCGGGTGGACGAGCGGCGCGAATACGTCCGGAGCGCGCTCCTGCTCGCCGCCGCGCGGCACCAGCAGAGGCATCGGAAGGGAGAGGCCGAGCGCCTCCGCCAGCTCGAGGTCCTGACGTTCCGCACGCGCCTGAGGCGCACGCAGGACGCGCGGACCGCCCGGTTCGAGAGCTCCGAGTCCGGCGAGTTCGGGGGGAGACCGCGCCTCCCGGCTCGCCGCCCGCGCCCTAGGAGCGCGGGCCGTCCGCGTCCCAGAGCGTCGTCTCGCCGCGCGCCTCGAGGATCGGCCGGATGCGCTCCGCGTCGCCGACGGCCGCGACGATGCCGGTCGCAGGGTCGAAGAGCTCCCGCGCGGCGTCCCGCGCTTCCTCGCGCGTCACGGCGCGGATCCGGTCCCGCCACGTCGTGAACTCGTCCTCTGGCAAGCCGTGCAAGAGCCGCGTGATCTCGTCCTGGACGACGCCGCCGGGCGTCTCGCGCGGGATCGGGAACGAGCCGAGGAGATAGTTCTTCGCGCGCTCGTGCTCGTCGGGCCCCGGGCCCTCGGAGGCGAACGCCTCGATGAGGTCGAGGAGGCCGGCGAGCGCCTCCTCGGTGACCTCGGTACGGCAGTCGATCGAGGCGCCGAAGTGGCCCCCGAGGACGCGCGTCGCGAGCGAGGAGTACGCGCCGTACGTGAGGCCGCGCTCCTCCCGGAGGACGTGGAAGAGGCGCGACGATGCTCCGCCGCCGAGCGACTGGTTCGCGACGACGGCGGCGGGAAAGCGGGGGCTCTTTCGCGCCAGGGCGGGGCGCGCGAAGAGGAGGTTCGTCTGGACCGAACCCGGCCGGTTGACGAGGTGAATGGAGAACCCGGAAACGCGCGGCGGCGGCGGGACGGCGAAGCCCGGCTCGCCCGCTGCGCCCGCGAGACCGCCGAACGCGCGCTCGGCGGCCGAGATGAGCTGCGCCGGGTCCGCGGCGCCGGCGAGGACGAGCGTCGCACCCCGGAAAGAGAGGCGGCGCCGCGCGAAGTCCTCGACGTCGTCCCGCGTGAGGGCGAGGAGGCCCTTCTCGGTCGGCGTCACGGTTCCGTACGGGTGGCCGGGGTAGAGGCGGTCGTAGAGCCGCTCGCGCGCGAGGAAGTCGGGCTCGGAGCGCTGCTCCTGGAGCGTCGCGATGAGCCGGCGGCGGCCCTTGTCGAACTCCTCTTCGGGGAACGTGGCCTCCGTCAGGATCTCCGCGAAGAGCGCGAGGCCCGCGTCGAGGTCGCTCTCGAGGACGTAGAGTCGCGCGACGGACGAGTCGCTGCCTGCCGAGACCTCGGCCACGGCCGCGAGGTCGTCGAGGGCCTCGGCGAGCTGGCGCGCCGATTTCGTCCGCGTCCCGCCGAGGAACGTGTCGCCCGTGACGTCGGCGGTCCCCTCGCGCCCCGCCGGGTCGGCCGTCGAGCCGGCGCCCGGGAACAGGATCGCGGCCGCGACCGTCGGCCGGCGGCCCCAGCGCGCCGCGCGCACGGCGAGGCCCGACGGCAATACCGTCCCCTCGAAGCGCGGCAGCGCGAACGGGAGGGGCGGGCCCGGCGGCGGCGGGACGCGGCGCGGCGCCGTCATCCGGCCTCCGTGGGGCGCACGGCGACGACCGAGCGGCGCGCGGCGACGAGCCAGCGCTCGACGGCGTCGCGGACGTGGTCGGCCTCGACGGAGAGGACCTCGTCGAGGTCCCGGCGCCAGAGGCCGGGGTCGCCGTCGTAGACGCCGTACTCGGAAAGCAGGAACGCGACGCTCTGGGTCGTCTGCGTGGCGCGGATCGCCCCGGCCGCGATGACGCGCCTCACGCGCTCCATCTCCCGCGGCGTCGGACCCTCGGAGGCGAGCCGCGCGACGTCCGCGAGGATCTCGGCCTCGAGACGTTCCGGGGCGACGCCGGGCCTGGCGATCGCGAAGAAGCGGAAGAGCGACGGTCCCCTGCGCTCGTCGAGCGAGACCGTGAGCGACAGGGCGAGCTCGTCGTCCTTGACGAGGCGGCGCCAGAGGCGCCCGCTCTCGCCCGCGCCGAGGACTTTCTCCGCGTACGAGAGCGCGAAGAGGTCGGGGTGGCGCCGGTCGGCGACCTTGAAGTTCAGGTGGAGGGCGGGGACCGCGGCGTGCGGGTCGGAGACCTCGGCGCGGCGCTCGCCCGACGGGGGCGGTTCCACGACCGCGAAGGGCGCGGGCCTCCCGCGGGCGGGGACCTCGTCGAAGAAGGCCCGGGCGCGCCGGAACGCGTCGTCGGGCTCGACGTCGCCCGCGATCGCGAGGAGCGCGTTTCCCGGGGCGTAGTACGCCTCGTAGAAGCGGCGGGCGTCCTCGAGCGACGCGGCGCCGAGGTCGTCCATCGAGCCGATGACGGGGTGCTTGTACGCGAACGCGTCGTAGGCGAGCGCGTCGGCCGTCTCGAAGGACGGCGCGTACGGCTGGTTGTCGACCCGGAGCCTCTTCTCCTCCTTGACCGCCTCGCGCTGGTTGTCGAGCTTCTCCTGCGTCAGGACGAGGGCGCGCATCCGGTCGGACTCGAGGAAGAGGCCGAGGTCGAGGCATTCGGCCGGGAGCGTCTCGTAGTAGTTCGTCCGGTCCTCGGACGTCGTGCCGTTCATCGTGCCGCCGGCTCCGGCCACGAGCCGGAAGTGCTCGCCCTTCCCGACGTTCTCGGAGCCCTCGAACATGAGGTGCTCGAAGAGATGGGCGAAGCCGGTCCGCCCCGGCAGCTCGACCCGGCTCCCGACGTCGTACGTGACGTCGACCGTCACGAGGGGGATGCCGCGCTGCGGCGACACGACGACGGTCAGTCCGTTCGCGAGACGCTCGACGACGTACGGGATTTCGAGTTCGAAGGAAATGTTCCCTCCCGGCAACCCGCCGCGCGCGGGGCCCCGTAATATACCCGGCTGTCTTGAAAGGACTCCTTCGCTCGGGCCTCGCGGCCGCCCTCCTCGGTCCTTCCGGCGGCCCGCGCGGCCGCCGAGGACCCCCCGAAGGACGACGCGTCGCTCCCGAAGTTCCGTTTCGAGGCCGTGCTCCACGACTACGAGCCCCTCTCGGACCGGTCGACGCGCGTGGCGGAGCTCTACTGGGCGGGCGTGACGGCGGAATGGACGCGCGGAGACCTCTCCGCGCGAGCGGAAGTGCGGGGCACGGAGGGGTCGTTCCGGCCCTTCTTCCCGGGGAGCGTCTGGCTCGAGGAGGGCTGGGCGGCCTGAAGACGCCCGCCGGCGCGCTCCGGGCCGTCGGCAAGGTGACGCCGGTCGTGGGCCTGCCGGACGAGACGTTCTCGGGGACGCTGTTCTCGATCAACGGGGTCACGCGGAACCCGGGCTGGGGCGCGCAGCTCGACGGGGAGGCGCGCTTCGACCTCGACAGCGCTCGCGTGGTCCGCGGCGTTGACGGGGCAGAACGACCACGTCGGCTGGGAGGAGGACGGACGGGACGTGGAGTCCGACCCGAGCCGCGTCCTGCGCGACGGGCTCTCCGTCCGGGCCTCGTACAACCTGAACCGCGTCCTCTGGTCCGTGCGGCCCGGCGTGTCCGCGGCGACGGCGCGCCTCGTCTCGACGGACGGAACCGGCGAGTTCCGCCGGAACGGACGTCTCGGCGGACCTCACGGCGACGTTCGGGCCTCTCGCGCTCTTCGTCGAGGGCTTCTGGCGGTCCGGGCAGCCGTGCGTACCGGGGGCGCCGTGCCGGTACGGCTACGACGACTCCCACGCGGCGCTCGCGGGCATGAAGGCCGAATTCCCGACCGTGACGTACCGGTACACGTGGTCGCGCTGGCACTACCTCGGGCGCCGGAGGTGGAGGAGGAGATCCACATGCCCGGCGCGGTCTGGACGCCGAGGAAGGGGATCGCGGCCTCGATCGAGTACAGTGCGCGGCAGCCTGCGGACGCCCGCCGGGACGAGCACCGTCAAGGCGTTCCAGCTCGGGCTGGCGGTGTCTTTCTGAGCTCGCGCGTCAACCTTTTCGCGATTGCCGGCGTCCAACGCCGGTCGAGGACTGCATGAAGAACAGGATCCTGGCCGCCGTCGCGGCCATCGTCGTCGATCGCGGGGAGGCGCGTGGCTCGTGCTCTCCCGCAAGGGCTCCGCGGAGCCGAAATACCGGAACGCGAAGCTCGACAAGGGCGACGTCGATCGCGACCGTGACGGCCACGGGGACGCTGTCCGCCGTGACGACCGTGAGCGTCGGCAGCCAGGTCTCCGGCATCATCGCGAAGCTCCACGTCGACTTCAATTCGGTCGTCAAGAAGGGCCAGCCCCTCGCCGAGCTCGACCCGACGCCGTTCCTGCAGGCGGTCGACCAGAGCCGGGCGAACCTCGAGAAGGCGAAGGTCCAGCTCCGCAGCGACGAGATCGGCCTGACGCGCGCGAAGAGGCTCTTCGCGGACCAGCTCATCGCCCAGTCGGACCTCGACGCGGCGCAGACGAACGCGCGACGCGGACGTCGCGACCGTCGCGCAGGTCACGGCGCAGCTCAAGTCAGAACGAGACGAACCTCTCGTACACGAAGATCGTCTCGCCGATCGACGGGGTCGTCGTGAGCCGCAGCTACGACGTCGGCCAGACCGTGGCGGCGTCGTTCCAGGCGCCGACGCTCTTCATGATCGCGCAGGACCTCACGAAGATGCAGGTCCTCACGAACATCGACGAGGCCGACGTCGGCCGCATCCGAGACGGCCAGGTCGCGAGCTTCACGGTGGACGCGTATCCCGAGCAGACGTTCAAGGGCTCGGTGTCGCAGATCCGGCTGTCGCCGCAGACCGTCCAGAACGTCGTGACGTACCCCGTCATGCTCGACGTCCCGAACCAGGACCTGAAGCTCAAGCCCGGGATGACGGCGAACGTCCTCGTCCCCGTGGACGTGCGCAAGGACGTGCTGCGCGTCCCGAACGCGGCGCTCCGCTTCCGGCCCGACCCGGCGGACGTCCTCGGCGGGCGACGAAGACCAAGGGCGCCGCCCCCTCGACGGCGTCGGCGCCGGCTTCCGGCCCGGCGGCGGGCTCGACGGCGGGGACGGCGACGGCGCCCGCGCCCCAGGCGGGCGCCCCCCAGACCGGGCGCGGACCCGGCGCGCGGGGCGGCCGCGCGGCGGTCCGGGCGGCGGCCGGAGCGGCGCCGGCCGGTCCTCGTCGTCGCGCGGGACGCTCTACGTCGAGGTCCCGAACGGCAAGGGCAAGCTGAAGGCCGTCACGGTCCGGACGCTCATCACGGACGGCAACATGACGGCGGTCGAGTCGCAGGACCTGAAGGAAGGGCGACGAGATCATCGTCGGCCTCGCGACGGCGCGCGCGGGCGGTCCCGCTTCGCCTCGGCTGCCGGCGGGCCCGGCGGCGGGCGGCGGCCGTTCTGAGCGGGCGGCCCTACGTGGCGCAGCCCGTCATCGAGATCGAGAACCTCACGCGCGTCTACACGATGGGCGAGACCGAGGTGCGCGCCCTCGACGGCGTCACGCTGCAGGTCGAGCGCGGCGAGTTCCTCGCGGTCATGGGCCCCTCGGGCTCGGGGAAGTCGACGTTCATGAACATCGTCGGCTGCCTCGACCGCCCGACCGTCGGGCCGGTACGTCCTCGAGGGGGTCGACGTGTCGTCCCTCGGGCGCGACGCGCGCGCCGAGATCCGGAACGACAAGATCGGCTTCGTCTTCCAGAACTTCAACCTCCTCTCGCGCACGTCGGCGCTCGAGAACGTCGAGCTGCCGCTCCTCTACTCGAAGAAGTCGAAGCTCACGGACGAGCCGAGTCGCGTGCGCGGGCCCTCCGTTGCCTCGAGCGCGTCGGCCTCAAGGACCGCTGGGACCACACCTCCGCCCAGCTCTCCGGCGGGCCAGCAGCAGCGCGTCGCGATCGCGCGGAGCCTCGTGAACGAGCCGGCGATCCTCCTCGCGGACGAGCCGACGGGCAACCTCGACTCGAGGACGTCGGAGGAGGTCATGGCGATCTTCCAGGCCCTGAACGACGAGGGCAAGACGGTCGTCCTCATCACGCACGAGCCGGACATCGCGCAGTTCGCGCGGCGCGTCGTCACGTTCCGCGACGGCAGGTCCTGAGCGACGTCGCCGTGCCAGGACCGAAAGCGCGCGATCGCCGCCGGGAAGGCCCGCGTGACGAAGATCGGGCAGCATCCTGAAGGTCGCGTTCCGGGCGCTCGCCCGCAACAAGCTCCGGTCGCTCCTGACGGCGCTCGGGATCATCATCGGCGTCGCGTGCGTGATCGCGACGATCGGGATCGGCGAGGGCGCGCGCCTCCAGACGGAGAACCAGCTCAAGTCGCTCGGGACGAACTTCCTCATGATCTTCCCGGGCGCGACGACCTCCTCGGGCGCGCGGGCGGGGTGGGGGAGCAATTCGAAGCTCTCCTCGGACGACGTGGACGCGATCCGCCGCGAGGTCGGGCGCGTCGCGTACGTCTCCGCGACGATCCGCACGGTCGCGCAGGTCATCTACGGCAACCAGAACTGGTCGACGTCGATCCAGGGCGGCGAGGTGGACTGGCCCCTCATCCGCTCGTGGAACGTCGTCGACCGGGACAGTTCTTCACGGACCAGGACAACCGCTCGGCCTCGAAGGTCTGCGTCCTCGGCCAGACCGTCGCGACGAACCTGTTCGGCGACCGAGGACCCCGTCGGCAAGACGATCCGCATCAAGAACATCCCGTTCCGCGTCGCGGGCGTCCTGGAGTCCAAGGGCGGCTCGATGATGGGCCAGGACCAGGACGACATCGTCATCGCGCCCTACGAGACGGTCCGCAAGAAGCTCATGGGGACGACCGCGGTCGGGCGCGATCCTCGCGTCGGCGGCGTCGAACGAGCAGGTCGCGATGGCCCAGGACGAGATCACGGCCCTCCTGCGCCAGCGCCACCGGATCAACAAGGCGATGGGGCAGGACGACGACTTCATGATCCGGTCGCAGACCGAGATGCTCGCGCAGGCCGATGCGCAGAGCCGGACGATGTCGACGCTTCTCTGGTCGATCGCGGGCGTCTCGCTCCTCGTCGGCGGGATCGGGATCATGAACATCATGCTCGTGTCCGTGACGGAGCGGACGCGGGAGATCGGCGTGCGCATGGCGATCGGCGCCAAGGGCGGCGACATCCGCGCGCAGTTCCTCGTGGAGGCGGTCGCGCTCGTCGATCGCGGGCGGCGCCGCGGGCATCGGGCTCGGCGTCGGGATCCAGCGGTTCGTCGCGAGCGTCGCGGGCTGGCCGGTCGCGCTCCAGCCCACCGCGATCGGCCTCGCGTTCGCGTTCTCGGCGGTCGTCGGGGTCACGTTCGGCTTCTACCCGGCGCTGAAGGCGAGCCGACTCGACCCGATCGAGGCCCTCCGCTACGAGTAGCGTTAACCTCCCCGGGTGAACGTCGGAAAGCCGGGGATCGGGGACTCGGAGGGTGGACTCGTCCGCGACGAACCTCCGGCACGGGCTCGCGACGCGTGGAGCCCGCGCCGGTCCCTCGGGGCCCGGCTGGCCCTGTACCTCGTCCCGGTCGCCGTCGTCCCGGCCCTGATCTACTGGCTCCTCGTCGACCGCGCGACGGACGGCAGCGAGCAGAGGCTCCTCGAGGCTCTCGTCGCGGACGCGCACCGGCAGGAGGCGCAGGCCCTGCGCGGGGACGCGGACGACGCGGTCCGGGCCACCGGCGAGGCGATGCGGAACCTCGCGACGATCGCGCGGCGCGCGGCGGTCGAGACGGCGCGCGCCCTCGAGGCCGGCCCCGAGGCCGACGAGCCCCCGGAGACGCTCGTCGACGAGCCGGGCCTTCCCCTGAGGACCGCGAGGGCCGGTGCCAGCGTGGGCCTCGTGAGCCGCCGCGCCGCCTCGCCGCGCGAGGCGCGGCGCGACCTCGCGGCGACGCGGCGGCTGGAGGCGCCCTTCGTGTCCCTCGGGCTCGGTCCCGTGGACGTGTCCGCGATCGAGGTCCAGACCGCGACGGGCGCCATGCGGATCATCCCGGGACGGCCGCTCACGCCGGGCGGCAAGACGATCGTCGGACCGGACTTCACGTTCCCGTCTGCGGAATCGCGGGCCCTCGCGGCGCTCCCGCCGACGGACGGGCCGTCGCCCGTGGCGTGGTCGGCCGCGTACGAGGACGACTACTCGAGCACCGGGAAGATCGTGACCGCCAACGTCCTCGTCCGCGGCGGCGACGGCCGGCCCCTTGCCGAGGTGGGAGTGGACTGGGTCTTCACGCGCGTCTTCGACACGCCGCCCGACCCCGCGCGGCCGGACGACGCCGAGATCCTCGTGTCGGAGGACGGCGCGGTCCTTCACGCGGCGCCGAAGGGCGTCATCGGCGACGAGGACCTTCACGCTCTCGCCGAGACCCTCCGGAAGAAGGGCGCCGGCGACCTCGAAGCGGAGCTCGCGGGGCGCCGTTTCCTCGTCGCCGCGCGGCGCGTTCCCGAGCTGCGCTGGATCTACGCGAAGGTCTCGCCGCGCGCCTCGGTCGAGAAGAAAGTCAGGGCCGAGCTGGATCCGATCTTCGCGACGGGACGCCGGCGCCGCGCCGAGCTGCGCGTCCTCTACCTCGCCGCGATCCTCGCGCTTTCGGGCGCCCTCGCCGTGGTCACGAACCGCGCGCTCGCGCCCGTGCGCCGCGTCGCGCGCGCCGCGGACGCGCTCGCCGCCGGGCTGCCGATCCGCGAGGCCGCGGGCCTCGACCGCGAGGACGAGGTCGGGCGGCTCTTTCGCGCGATGAGGAACGTCGAGCGCCGCGTGCGCTGGCGGATGGCCTCGATGGAGGGCGTCCACCGCCTCGCGCAGACGGCGGCGCTCATGACGCGCCCGGACGAGACGCTCGCGCAGCTCGCGCGGCAGATCGCGCAGCTCCTTGGGGCGAGCAAGGCCTGGCTCGCCCTGTGGGACCCGGCGACCCGGTCGCTCGTCGGGGCTCCGCCGGGCTTCGGCATCCCCGAGGACGCGCTCCGCGGCGTCCGGGTCGGCCTCGAGGACGCGAGCCTCACGATGACCGTCTACCGGACGGGAGAGACCGCCCTCGGGAACGACCTGAGCGACCCGCGCCTCGCGCGCCCTCTCCTGGACCGGCTCGGGGTCCGCGACAACTACGTCTTCGCGCCGCTCAAGGCCGAGTCCGGCGTCCTCGGCGTCCTCGGGGTCGCCGACAAGCCGGGCGGCTTCGACGTCGAGGACCAGTCGGCCATCGAGGGCTACGCCGACCAGGCCGCGCTGCTCCTGCGCAACGCGCGGCTCTACGAGGAGCTCCAGCGGAGCTACGAGCGCCTCCGCGACGCGCAGCGCAACCGCGACTACTTCCTCCAGAACGTGAACCACGAGCTCCGGACGCCGCTCACGGCGATCCTCGGCTGGAGCGAGGTCCTGTCCGAGGACCGGCCCGACAAGGAGACCGTCAAGATCGCGGTCGACCAGATCAACCGGTCGGCGCAGTTCCTCCTCGCGCTCATCTCGGACCTGCTCGACCTGTCCCGCTTCGAGGAAGGCCGCACGCGCCTCGATCCCGAGGAGGTCGACCTCGGCCCTCTCGTCGCCGGCGCAGTCGAGCCCGTGTCCGTGATGGCGGAGGCCAAGGGGATCGCGATGACCGTCGAGACGCCCGCGGAGCGGACGCCCGTGCGCCTCGACCCGATGCGGATGCGGCAGGTCCTCTGGAATCTCGTCCACAACGCCGTGAAGTTCACGCCGAAGGGCGGGCGCATCAGGGTCGAGGCGTCCGCGGACGGCGCGGGCGTCACGTTCTCGGTCGTGGACAACGGCGTGGGCGTCGAGGCGAAAGATCTCCCGTTCATTTTCGAGCGCTTCCGGCAGGTGGACGGCTCGTCGACGCGCGCCTATCGCGGCATGGGGATCGGGCTCGCGCTCGCGAAGGCGTACGTCGAGCTCCACGGAGGGACGATCGCGGTCGAGAGCCAGTCCGGGAAGGGCACGGCGTTCCGCGTGCGGATCCCGCGGGCCGTGCCGGTTGGCAACCGAGTCGAAATCTCATAATGTCCTCCCGGGGCACCCAGGGGACCCCCGGGGAGGACCGATGCGCCAGCGCCTCGCCTTCGCCACCGTTCTTCTCGCGTCCGCGAAACTCGTCCACGCGGCGACGACGTGGACGGTCCCGGGCACCGTCGACGTCTCGGGCCTGAACGGGACGCGGTTCGTGTCGGACCTTGCGGTCACGAACCCCGGCGCCGCGCCGGTCCTCGCATCCGTCGCGCTCGTCCCGGCGAGCGGGACGACGCCGGCCACGATCACGCTGGCGCCCGGCCAGACGGTCGTGACGCGCGGCGTCCTCCAGCAGCTTTGGTCCGTCTCGGGTGCCGGGGCGACCGTGATCACGGCCGCCTCGCCCCTCCTCATCCGCGCGCGGACGTACAACACCGCGGCCTCGGGCACGTACGGCGTGGCGCTCCCGGTCATACCCGACGACCGGTTCCTCGCGGAGGGCGACGCGGGCGAGAGCCTCTGGGTCTCGCAGTCGGCCGACGTGTCGAAGGGCTACCGGACAAATGTCGCCGTGTTCTTCCCGGATGCGGGCGGCGGCGACGCGACCGTGACCGTTTACGACGCGGCCGGAACCTCGGTGGGCTCGCAGGACTACTCGCTCACGGCCCCGGGCTTCCAGCAGTTCGCGGTCGGGAGCTTCGCGGGGGCGGTGGATGTCGGGCGCGCAGAGCTCGTCGTGACGCGCGGAAGGGCCGGCGGCTACGCGGTCGTCGTCGACAACGTCACGGGCGACTCGTCCCTGTTCGCGTTCGAGGACCTCCCGGCGGGCCGGCAGGACGTCCTCGTGAACGGCGTCGCGCGCGCTTCTGGGCGCCTCGGCACATTCTTCCGGACCGACGCGCGCCTCTACAACCCCACGGACACGGACGCGACGGTAACCGTGGCGTTCCACGCGAACCAGGCTGCGAACCCGAACCCGGCGTCGGGATCGTTCAGCGTGCCGGCGGGCGGACTCCTCGACATCGTGGACGTCCTCCAGACGTTCCTCGGCCTCCCCGTCGGCTCCGCAGGGGCCCTGCGCTTCACGTCCGACGCGCCCGTCGCGATCCTCTGCCGGACGAGCAACGTGGACCCCGCCGGGGTAACGCCCGGCACCTTCGGAGCCCAGCAGAAGCCCGTGCCGGTGCTCTCGTTCCTGACGACCGCCGACGCTGGCGCGGTCGTGACCGGGATCAGGCAGGGGGCCGCGTTCCGCACGAACACCGGCTTCGCCGCGGGCGCGAACGGCGCGAGCTGGACGCTGACGCTCAAGGACGCCTCGGGTGCGACCGTTGGAACGGCGACGGGCTCGCTCGGGGCCTGGGGCTGGACTCAGCCGAACGTGCAGGACCTCTTCCCGGGGGTCACGGTCCCCGCAGATGCGACCCTTCAGGTGAACGTCACGGTGGGGAGCGTCGACGTCTACGACTCCTCGATCGACAACTCCTCGGGCGATTCGGTCGTCACGCCGATCATGCCGCTGCCTGCCGCGATCCCGTCCTCGGCGACGATCGGGCCGGCGGGCGGGTCGGTCCAGTCGTCCGACGGCCGCTTCACGCTCCTCGTCCCGGCCGGGGCGCTGGCCTCGCCCATGGCGATCTCGATCGGGGCCGCCTCGAGCGACGCGCCGCAGGGCGTCGGTCCCGAGTACCTCGTTTCGCCGTCGAGCGTCGTCTTCGCGGAGCCCGTGCTCGTGCGACTGTCATATGGCGCGGACGACCTCGCGGGTTCCACGACCGCCGCTCTCTCGATTGCGTACCACCTTTCGGGCAGCTGGGTGTCGCTGGGCGACGGCCTCCTGGACCCGGGGCGCCGAACGCTGACGGTCGCGATTCCGGGAGGAGGCCCGGGAGCAGCCGCCCGACGCACGGAAGCCGGATTGTCGGACGCGTTCGCAATCCTCCGCGCCTGGGAGATCGTGCCGAAGACGGCGGTCGTCCTCGGCGGCGGGACCGCCCACTTCTCCGCGTACTACGCCGGTCCGCCGTCGACGACGATTTGCCTCACGCCGTTCTGCCACGCGGCGATCACGTCTCCATACGGCGTCAACGTCCAATGGGGCGTCCAGGGCGACAGCTCCTTCGGGACCGTCTCGCCGTACTCTGGGACGTCGACGACGTTCACGGCTTCGTGCACGAGGGTCGGGGTCGTGCCGGTCTTTTTCGCGATTGGCTTCGGAAGGCTCCCCGGCCTGCCGCCCGTGTCGTTCCGAAACGGCCGTGGGACCGCGACCGTATTCGCCCGGCAGTGGCAGGTTTCGATCGAAGAGAACAACACGTCCGACTGCCCGTACGGTGGCAGCTTCAGCCGCACGTCGAAGATCGTCGACGCGTTCCTGCTGCAGGACGGAGGCGGACCGGTCCTGAACCTCCACAAGGTCGACGGCGCGCACTCGACATCCGGCTCTCCCACCTGCGGGCCGCCCGGGTGCGCGTGGACATCGAGCACCTCCTTCACGGATACGTCGATCCAGTCGGCGACCGGGACGCTCACGCAGTACGGCATCGACTTCGTCGTGAACTGGACGTCGATGGCGTCCACGCCGAAGGCCACGTTCTCGTGCTACGGCACGACGGACTCGAAGGACGAGATCCCGGGGCTGCCGAATACCTCGGGCCCGTACTCGGTCCAGGTGCATGGTGGGTCGTTTCCCGAGGGCGCTCTCCCCACGAACGATTTCCAGGTCAAGCTCGTGCCGGTGGCCGGCTGCAATTGAAACGCGGGCTCAGCAACGTTGAGGCGGGGCCGAATTCCCGGCGTCGCGGGGCGCGCGCGTGACATAGAATCCGGCTCGTGACGCTTTTCACAAGCGTCTCGGAGAGCCGGATGAAGATCACTGGACCCAGTCTCCCGATCGCGCCGGGGAAGATCGCCCCGCCGATCGCGCCGGGCGTCCCGTCCACGGGCGGCGCCGACTTCCTGACCACGAAGCTCGACGTCGCCGTGCAATGGGCCCAGTCGAACTCGCTCTGGCCGATGCCGTTCGGGACGGCCTGCTGCGCGATCGAGTTCATGTCGGTCGTCTCGTCGCACTACGACCTCTCGCGTTTCGGCGCGGAGGTCGTGCGGTTCTCGCCGCGCCAGTCGGACCTCCTGATCGTCGCGGGCACGGTCGTCGACAAGCTCGCGCCGGTCCTCAAGAAAATCTACGACCAGATGTCCGAGCCGAAGTGGGTCATCTCGATGGGCGTCTGCGCGTGCACGGGCGGCTTCTACCGCGCGTACCACGTGGTGCAGGGCGTCGACGAGGTCGTCCCGGTGGACGTCTACGTCGCGGGCTGCCCGCCCACGCCGGAGAACCTCATCCTCGGCATCATGATGCTCCAGAAGAAGATTCAGTCCGGCGAGCTCGCACGCCACCGCGAGGCGAAAACGTTCGTCCCGATCCGCGTCGGGGAGGACCCCGTCACCGCGATCCCGGCCTACTCGAACGCCGTCATGGCGCACGTGCCCGGCCGACACGCGCTTCCGGAGATGCCGTCGAGCGCCGAAGACGAGGCGACGCCGGGCGGAAAGAGCGAGATGGACGCCGAGATCGCCGCGGCCCGCGGCCGGGAGAATCCGTGAGCGCGACGCTGGCGCCCCCGAAGGGGCTCGAGTTCCTGCCCGTCCTCGAGAAGAAGCTCGGCGGGAAGGTCACGGCCCGCGAGGGCATCGCGGCCGACGTCCCGACGCTCGTCACGGACGCCGCGTCGCTCCACGAGACGGCGCGCGTCCTGCGCGACGACCCCGCGGCCGCGTACGACCTCTTCCTCGACCTCGCGTCCGCCGACCTCTCGCGCCTGCCGGGCGCGCAGGCCCCGAGGGCGGGGGAGCGCTTCCAGGCGAACTACATCCTCTACTCGACGAAGCGCAACGCGCACCTTCGCCTCAAGGTGAACCTGCCGGCGAAGGACCCCTCCGTCCCGACGCTCACGGACGTCTGGCCCGCGGCGAACTGGTTCGAGCGCGAGGCCTGGGACCTCATGGGGATCGACTTCAAGGGGCACCCGAACCAGAAGCGCCTCCTCACACACAACGGCTTCGTCGGGCACGCGCTCCGCAAGGACTACGACGCCAAGCAGCGCTGGCTCTGCACCGAGGAAGACCTCCTCCAGACGCAGCTCGCGGCGCAGACGGACGAGCCGTCGGACATGTTCGAGACGACGACGCTGAACTTCGGGCCGTCCCAGCCGGCGACGCACGGGACGCTGCGCATCGTCATGCGGCTCGACGGCGAGACGATCGTCGCGGCCGAGAGCGAGTGCGGGTACCTGCACCGCTGCTTCGAGAAGATGTCCGAGGCGCACACGTACTCGCAGGTGTTCCCGTACACGGACCGCCTGAACTACTGCTCGCCGATGCTGAACAACAACGGCTATGCGCGGGCGATCGAGTCCATGCTCGGCGTCACGCCGCCTCCGCGCGCGCTCGCGGTGCGGACGATCCTCGGCGAGTTCAGCCGCGTCATGGACCACCTCGTGTGCCTCGCCGCGAACCTCGTCGACATCGGCGGCCTCACGAACTTCTGGTACGCGTTCCAGCCCCGCGAGGAGATCTACTCGCTCCTCGAGGCCTGCAGCGGCGCGCGCCTGACCGTATCCTACGGGCGCGTCGGCGGCCTCGCCAAGGACGTCCCCGAGAACTTCGTCCCGTGGTGCAAGGAGATCATCAAGGGCACGCGCGAGCGCCTCGCGGACGTCGAGACGCTCGTCACGCGCAACAAGATCATCTGGAACCGCCTGCGCGGCACCGGCGTCGTCACGAAGGAGCAGGCGCTCGCGTGGGGCTTCACGGGGCCGTCGCTGAGGGCCTCGGGCGTCCCGTTCGACCTCCGCAAGGACCAGCCGTACGAGTGGTACGGCGAGGTCGACTTCGACGTGCCGATCATGACGGAGGGCGACAACTACGCCCGCTACCTCGTCCGCGTCGAGGAGATGAAGCAGTCGCTCCGGATCATCGAGCAGATCCTCGACAAGCTCCCCGGCGGGCCCGTCCGCTCGGACGACTACCGCGTGATCCTGCCGCCGAAGGAGATGGTCTACAACGAGATGGAAGCGCTCATCTACCACTTCAAGCTCGTCTTCGAAGGGGTGAAGGTGCCGCCGGGCGAGATCTACTCCGCGACCGAGGGCGCGAACGGCGAGCTGGGCTTCTCCGTCGTCTCCGACGGCAGCGGGTTCCCGTACCGCCTCAAGGTGCGGCCGCCGTGCTTCCCGCTCTTCGCGTGCGTTCGAGAAGATCATCAAGGGAAGCATGGTGTCCGACGCCGTCGCGACGCTGGGCCTGCTCAACATCATCGCCGGGGAGCTGGATCGCTGATGGCCGCCAAAGTCGTCACCCTGAAGGTGCCCGAGACCACGTGGGCCGAGAGCATTTACCTCGTCGAGATCGCGAAGGGCCTCGCGCGCACGCTCGGCCACTTCCTGAAGAACCTCACGAACATGAAGGGCCTGCCGACGATCCAGTACCCGGAGATGCTCCGGAAGTACTCGGGCCGCTTCCGCGGCCGGCACATCCTCAAGAAGCGCGAGGACGACACGCTGAAGTGCGTCGCGTGCTACATGTGCGAGACGGCCTGCCCGGCCGAGTGCATCCACATCGAGGCGGGGGAGCACCCGGTGCTCGCGTACGAGAAGTACCCGACCGTCTTCGAGATCGACCTCCTGCGCTGCGTCTACTGCGGCTACTGCGTGGACGCGTGCCCGAAGGACGCGATCTGGATGACGCGCGACTACGAGCTGTCGTTCTTCGACCGGAAGAGCGCCGTCCTCGGGATCCCCGAGCTGACCGAGAAGCCGTCCGACACGGCGGCCGGCGGCCCGGGTTACGGCTACCGGCCGTACGAGGGCGAGAGCCCGATGAAGAAGGCGGGGCAGTTCGAGCCCTCCGGTCTCCCGCTCCTCCCGGCGCTCCTCGAGCGCGGCATCGCGATCAACCGCATGCCGCCCCCGCCGCCTCCGAAGCCGCCTGCTCCGGCGCCGGCGGCGAAGCCGGCCTGAGAGTTTGAAGAATGGGCAGAGATAGCCACACGAAATCGATCATCCCTGTCCATTTCGCGAGTGTTCCGAAATTGGCCAGAGAAACCCACATCGGTTGACGTCTAATAGTAGTTAGGCGCCGGAAAGAGCAACATGTCGCCTCAGCCTCTCCTGCTAGTACGGGCGGAGCGGGTCGCCATCACGCTCAGGCCCCACCGTTGGCGTCTATTCGGGGCGGCGCTCTTCCTTTTCTTTGTGCCTGTGCTCTACGCGCTCACTACAAGCCTCGCTCGCCCGTTGCCCGGCTTCCTGCGCGTCGCAGCTATCTCCTGGACGCTCGCGTGGTGGGTCTGGAGCGTCTTTCTCCTTTCGTCCTGGTTTCAGCCCTCGCAACGCGCCTCATTTGTCCGACTTCCCTCTCGCCTCCAGCAGGCAGTTCGCTTACTTAGCCTCTCCTTTCTCTTCGTGCTCGCACTATTCCCGCTCGTCTGGTGGGCGGTCGTGCTCGCTTCCATTCGGCTCGTGGGGACCGGCGCCTAACACCTCATATCTGGACTCCTCCTTGGGATCAAGTGCGGGCGGTCTCTGGTTCTTCTCCTTCTAAGAAATCAAAAGCTGCCGGTCGTCGGAGCGATTTCCTGCCAGGGGACGCGTTCGATGGCGATGAGCCGAGAAGGTCGCGACGGCACTCGTATCTACGGCCTGTTGTCGTTGGAGCCGGCATGGGCTCCGGGCCAGGATGAAATCCGCGCACGGGGAGCCAATCGTTGAACAACGGCCTCTGAGGGCCAACGGTGTTATCGGCTTTGCCCCGTGTCGGTCGGACCGAGCTCATCTGTCGCATCTCTCGCGTTCGTCGGCAGGACGTTCCTGACGATTCGTTCCTTCAGGCCGGGACGGGTTCGGATGACGCGGCGGTCTTACGGAAGTCGTTTCCTCGCGTTGCCACGGCCCACACCACCCGCGCCAGCTTGTTGGCCAGCGCGATGGCGGCACGGTTTCGCCCGCGCCGTCTCTCGACTTCCAGCGCCCATTCCTGCAGCCGATGCGGCCTCTTCGTGCGGTGCGCCGACAGCAGCACGGACCTGGCTCCGGCGATCAGGAGCGTCCTGAGGTACGTGTCGCCTCGCTTGCTGATCGCCCCCAGGCGCCGCCTGAGGCCGCTCGAGTGCTCCTTCGGCGTCAGCCCCAGCGAGCTCGCGAAGTGCCGGCCCGTCGGGTAGCGCGAGAAGTCTCCGGTCATGGCCGACAGCGCCGTGGCGTTCAGAAGGCCCACGCCGGGGATCGTCTCGAGCTTCTCGACCAGCGGCACCGTACGGGCCACGGCTTCGAGCTGTTCTTTGACCTTCTCGATCCTCTCGTCGAGCTCACGCACTTCGGCCATTGCCGACAGCAGCACGGGGTGCAGGGTCTCCGGAATCGCTCCCTCCGCCAGCGCCAAAGAGACGGCGGGCGGGACCCGGTTGGCCCCCTCGGGGATCACGACACCCAGCTCGCGCAGGATCCCGCGCACCATGTTCAGCCGGCTCGTTTTCGTCTTGATCCACGCCCCTCGCAGCCGATGCAGACACGCGATGCTCTGCTGCTCGACGCTCTTCACGGGCACCGGCACGATGGCCTCGCGGTGGCGTGCGCTGAGGATCGCCTCGCAATCCCGCCGGTCGGTCTTGCTTCCCAGGACATACGGCCGCACGTGCTGCGGCGGCAGCAGCCTGACCTCGTGCCCGAGTCTCTGGAGCTTGCGCCCCCAGTAGTGCGACGACCCGCACGCTTCCATCACGACCGTCGCCCTCTCGCACTGCGAGAAGAACTCGGTCATTTGCCGCCGGCTCAGCCTTCTCCTCAGGCAGATCCGCCCATGCCTCTCGACCGCAACCTCGAACACGCTCTTGGACAGGTCCACCGCGACAGTCGTAGGATTCTCCATGGACTCCTCCTTTTCGGCTTCACTCTCCGACTCGATGACGTTGGCACTTAGATGCCGTTTCACGTCATAAAGGAGGAGTCCACTTCATCCTTGCAGCGGACTCGGCGTCAGTCGCTGCGCTCCTTCCTTCTCGCCGCTGAACTCGATATCGTTAGGCGGCAACCGACGTCGAGGTGAAGCATGTTCTCTCCAGTCGTTCTGCTCTGTGCCCTCCTCGCCCAGACGCAATCTTCCGTTCTCGTCACCACGCACCCCGGCGCTGACGAGGTGTCGCTCTGGGGCTATGGCCAGGAGGACGGCAAGTATTTTGAATACGTCGTATCCGAGGCACGTTTCGCGAAGGTTCCCGAGTGGGCACCCGAAAAGCAAACCCCACCCCTTCCAATCGCGAAGGCTATCGAGGTTGCGAAGCAAGCGGCACGCGCGGAGCATCCGGAGTTCAAAGAACTACTGCCCTGGAACATTTCCATCAACCAGGCGAGTTCTCGCGATGCGCAATAGGGCTGGCTATACGTAATCGAGTTCTACCCGCTCGCAAACGGCCAACCTTCTAGATTCACCCATCGTCAGTGCCCTCTTTCTGATGGACGGAGGCATCGTCAAACCACGGGAGCGGAAGCCCCTATCGAAGTAACGCTGCCGCCGAACACCTCGTTGCAGCGGACTTCCATGAGAAGGCCGGTTGGTGTCAAGAGAGGTCGTTGATCTCGGGTGGAATCCCTAGACTCGAGTTTGTCGCCGAGCTTCCATTCGCACTCGTGTGGGCCGTGTCTTATCGGCCCGGTGCATGAGGGTGTCCAATCCGAAAGGGCGCTGCAATCTCGGCACCGGTTTTCCGCCGTGGGCCGAAGCCCGCGGGGACCGGAGTCCGCTGCGCAGTTGCCCTGACGGGGCGTTAGCTCGAGTTGGGATGGCCACGATTGATCGGGACCTCTCGCTGTTTCCTTTCGCTGGTGTCCTACGCCGCCACGGCCGCGTCCTGGGGAGCTCCGGTCTTGCGTAGCGGCTCGTAGACCTCTGCGCTCTTCCACAGCCGATGCAGCATCACGGCCAGTTTTCGTGCGACGGCGACGACGGCTCGTTTCTTCGCGTTGCGTTCCCCTCGGGCCGACAGAGCCTGGCCGAATCGCCTGAGGTCACAGTCTTTTCCGAACGGCCCAAGGATGTACTGCGCCGACTGGACCAGAAGCCGGCGCAGCAGGTTGTCTCCCTCTTTCGTGATGCGCAGTTGCGGGTCCGAGTCCCCGCTCTGGCTTCGCGCCGGTACAAGCCCGAGGTAGGGCCCGACTGCCCGGCTCTTGCGGAAACGGCCCGGGTGCTCGAGCGTCAGCACGTAGGCCAGTGCCACGATCGGGCCCACTCCGCCTACTTGCCTGAGCAACGCCGTTTCGGGGTACTTCGTCTTCCCGAGCTCCCTGATTCGCCCGTCCAGTACCAGGATCTGTCTCGACACGACCTCGATTGTCGTCACGACGCTCGACAACGCTTCACGCACTTGCTCTGGAATTTCGTCCATCACCTTTCCCGAAAACGTCCGTGTCGAGCACTTCTTCAGGCGCTGTCCCGTCGCTTTGACCGCTCCGCGCACGTGATTGACGAGCAGCGACCGTGTCCTCACTAGCGCATCGCGTGCCCTGAGGACGGCCAGGTCCTGCGCGACGCTCTCGAGGCGGTGCTCCACGGGGTAGAGGAGCTTCGGGTCCAGCCGCGCGATTCGCGCCAAAGCCTCGGCGTCCACAGGGTCCTGCTTGCCACGGTTCTGGTAGATCAGCCGAGTCTTCCTGGGGTTGGCCACCAGCACCTCGTGCCCTAGCTCTTTCAGAAGCCGACTGACCCACGGCGAGTGCGTCCCGACCTCCAGCGCGATCCGCATTCGCGCCTGGCCCTCGAACCGCCTGCTCAACCCTTCCTGCGTCGTCTGGACCCTGCCTCGCTCGACAAGCTCGCCCTCTTCGTCGAGCACACAAAAGTGGCTCACTCGGTCTCCCACGTCCACTCCGACCGTCCACGTTCGGCCAGCAGCCGGTGCCTTCAACCCGCGTCCCTCGGTGTTACGCTTCCTCACGGCCGGTCTCCCTTCTGGGCCTCGAGCCCGTTTTCCCTTGCAGCGGATCTTCCGACTGCGCCGGGGAGACGGCCTTCTCATTCCATCTCGGCAGTTGACCCGATAAAGTGGACACTTCGGCCTAACGCTCGCCACTGAGCTTGATATCGTGACGAGGGCAAGAGGCTCACGCCTGACACTCCTCGTCGCGTCTTCATTGGCCCTCGTGTTCACCTTGCTGGGGGCGGTTCACGTCTTCTGGGCGCTCGGGGGCCGCCTCGGTTTCGTGTCCGCGATCCCCGAGGTCGACGGGCGGCGCGCGTTCACGCCCGCGCCGGCAGCGACCTTTGCCGTCGCCCTCGCGCTGTTCGTGGCGTCCGCCCTCGTTCTCGGCAGGGCGGGCCTTTTCAGCTCGATCGCGCCGGCCGCGCTTTTCAAGTGGCCCGTCCTGGTCATGGCTGTCGTCTTCCTCGTCCGTTCCTTTAACCTGTCGACGAGAACTCGCGAAATAGAGGCCGTGGAGGGTCCATGGACGGACGACCGGCCCGTGAATGCGTTCCAATACATCGGGCTCGCCCGCGACGCGTGTGAGCCGTGACGCGTGACGAGGATGCGGTCTGACGCATGAAGGCGATCGTGCGCCACGAGTACGGCCCGCCCGACGTCCTTCGGCTCGAGGACGTCGAGAAGCCGTCTCCCAAAGACGACGAGGTCCTGGTCCGGGTTCGCGCGGCCGCCCTCAATCCGCTCGACTGGCACTTCATGAGGGGAGCCCCGTTCATCGTCCGCGCGATGACGGGGCTTCGCCGGCCGAAGGTCGCGCGCCTCGGCGCCGACCTCGCCGGGTGCGTCGACGCGGTCGGCAAGAGCGTGACGCGGTTCCGGCCGGGCGACGGCGTGTATGGCATGGGCCGGGGCGCCTTCGCCGAATACGCGTGCGTCCCCGAAGGCAGGCTCGCCCCGAAGCCGTCCGGCCTGACGTTCGAGCAGGCGGCGGCCGTGCCCGTGGCGGGATGCACGGCCCTCCAGGCGCTTCGCGAGAAGGGACGGCTTCAGGCGGGCCAGACCGTCCTCGTCAACGGCGCGGCCGGAGGAGTGGGAACGTTCGGCGTGCAGATCGCGAAGTCTCTCGGCGCCGACGTGACCGGAGTCTGCAGCACGCGGAACGTCGACCTGGTCCGATCCCTCGGCGCGGACCACGTCGTGGATTACACCCGCGAGGACTTCACCGCGGGCGATCGCCGGTACGACGTGATCCTCGATTGCATGGGGAACCACCCCTATTCGGACTTGAGACGCGTGATGAGCCCGACGGGGATCGCCGTCGTGGTGGGGGGATCCGACAGCGGCTGGCTTGGGGGCCTCGTCGCCGATCTCGCGAGAACGGCGAGGTCCCGGTTCGAGAGACAGAAGTTCGTCATGATGCTGGCCCGCGTGGACGGCGCGAGCCTCGCCGATCTCACGGAACTGATCGACGCGGGGAAGGTCGTGCCCGTCATCGACAGAAGATACGCGTTGAGCGAGGTCGCCGACGGAATCCGGTACCTCGAAGAGGGACACGCCCGGGGTAAGGTCGTCGTCACCGTCGCGGAGGAAGAATGAACATCAGAAGCATCACCCTGATCGCAGCCGTGTCCACGATGGCTTCCGCGCAGGACGGCGCCGTGCCCGTCGAGAAGGAGCCGAATCACAGGACGGTGCTGAAGAACGACTACGTGCAGGTCTTTCGCGTGACCCTCGAACCCGGAAAGGCCACGCAGATGCACACGCACGCGCACGACGACGCCGCGATTCGCCTGAGCAGGGCGACGATGGCGTCCGACACGCTCGGGGAGAAGGCGGGCGTTCCCCAGGAGGCGGATGCGGGATTCGTGTCCGCGCGGGAAAACGAGAAGAAGCCGCTCACGCACCGGGTCCGCAACGTCGGAAAGACGCCGTTCGACGTCCTCGACGTGCAGATCCTGAAGCGGCCGGACGGTCCCGCGGCGCCCGCGATCGCCGCGCCCGCCGCGGAGAACCCGCAGATGCGGGTCTACCGCTGGGAGCTCGCGCCGGGGGCCGGATCGCCGATGCACACGCACGCGCGTCCGTACCTGCTCGTCGCGGCGACGGACATGAACCTGCGCATGACGTCGCGGGACGGCGCGTCCATGACGCATCCGGTCAGGGCGGGCGACGTCCACTGGGTCGACGCGGCCGTGACGCACACGCTCGTCAACGAAGGCCCGGAGAAGGGCGTGCTCGCCGAGATCGAGCTGAAGTAGCGGGGGGTCCCATGACGCTCAGACTTCTCTGCGTCGTATCGTAGGGAAGATGATCGAAGCGGCACCCGCTCCAGCCGCGGGGGACGCGGAGGCCCTCGGCCGTTCCGTCATCGAATTCCGGCGGCCGCCCGTGTTCGCGTTCGTCGCCTTTCTCTCGCGGCACCGGGTGCGGCTCGTCGTCCACCAGAACGGGCTGCGCCTCACGGACGGCGAACGGCACGAAGTCGTCCTCTGGGAGGACGTGGCCGACATCGCGCCGACGTTCGCGGCCGGGACGGACCCGGAGACTCTCGTCCGCGTGACGATCCGGAAGCGGTCGGGCGGGTCCGTCGTCCTCCGCAACGACTGGCGCCCGCACCCGGAATTCCGCGGCCTGATGGTCCGGCTCCTGCGCTGGACGGAGGATGCGGGCCGCCGCTGAGACTTGATATCGTCTGGCTCGTCGACGCCCCGGGAGGACGTGATGTGCCGGAACATCAGGACGCTCTTCAACTTCGAGCCGCCCGCCACCGAGGAGGAGATCCGCGCTTCGTCGGTCCAGTTCGTGCGGAAGCTGAGCGGGTTCAACAAGCCGTCGCAGGCGAACGCCGCGGCGTTCGACCGCGCCGTCGACGAGGTCGCGGCCGCGGCGCGCCGCCTCGTGGCCTCGCTCGTCACGAACGCGGAGCCCCGAAGCCGCGCCGAGGAGGCGCGCAAGGCGAGGGAACGGAGCGCCGCGCGCTTCGGCCAGAGGCCGCAGGCCGGCTGAGGGCGCTTCAGCGCGCGCCGGGCTTGTCGCCGATGAGCACGTGCGGCTGGACGTAGCTCGAGAGGCGCGAGACCTCGTCCGTCAGGGCCGTCGAGAAGACCTGCGGGCCGGGCCTGACCTTGAGCGTCGCCGAGTACGTGAAGGCCTTCCCCGCGAGCGCCGCGAGCTCGGCCTCCGGGACGTCGATCGGGGCGCGCTCCGTGGTGACGGGGGAGATGCGCCCGTCCGGCGTCGCGGCGACGGCCGTGAAGAGGAGCGCCCCCTTCGCGCGGCCGCCCTGCGGGACGAGCGTGAGCTTGTCGAACGGGACCTTGAAATCGAGGGGAACGAGCCACATCTTCCCGCTCTTCTTCGGCGTGCCGATGTGGAGCGAGGCCCGGAGCGGGTTGAGCGTGCGCGGGACGTGGACTCCCGAGAGGACCGCGTCGGCCACCTTCTCCTCCGGCGTGCGCTCGACGACCGACCTCCGCGTGCGGACGGTCGCGCCGGGCCGCTTCACGGAGACCTTGATCGAGCGCGGCTCGCCCGGCTTCGCCGGCGGGCTCTCGAAGCCGAGGGAGTAGTAGGCCGTCCAGTCCGCCTCGAGGTTCTTGAGCGCGAGGCCGAGGTCGTTGCGCCCGACGATCATCTTGCCGCCGGTCTCCTCGGCGAGGAGCCCCATCGCGAACTGCATGTCCATCTGGCCGAGGCCCTCGTTCATGCGCCCGACGCTCGCGGCCTTCTCCGCCGAGAGCATGTCGTCCGTCGTGAGGCCCTCCGCGTCGATCGTGACCATCGAGACGCCCGCGGCATTCGCGGAGCTGGCGAGCGCCCGGAACGACGGCCCGCGGTCCCACGTCTTGTACGTGAGGTCGTTCAGCGCGGCCGTCCCGCCGCCCCGGCGCTGCTGTGCGGACGCCGAGACGGCCGTCAAGTTCCCGAAGCGCGTCGTCCCGTACTGGGCGTAGTCCCAGATGTCGTGGCCCGGCGCGGGCGTGAACCGCTCGGTGATGAGGAAGAGGACCTTGCGCCCCTCGACTCCCGCCACGGCCGAGAGCGAGGCGCGCAGGGCGTCGACCGTCGCGTCCACGTCCGTGGCCTGTCCGTCGCACCAGGCGCTCAGGAGGTTGAGCGCGTTCCGGAGGAGGACGGGGCCGCCGGACGCGTCCGACATCATCGCGAGGTCGATCTCGCGGATGATCTGGTCGCGCTCGCGCCTCGCGACCTCGCCGAGCGCGGCTTCCTTCTCGAGGGAGTCGAGGAGCGAGGACAGGACCGCGACGTCGTTCGTGAAAGGGCCGCGGATGCGGAGCGCGCGGTCCCACGTCACGAACTGGACCTCGACGTTCGGGCCGACGGTCGTCGGGAGGTAGAGGCGCAGGCTCTTGAGGGCCCGGTTCTTGTCGGACGCGGACAGGTGGAGCAGGTCCACGAAGACGACGAGGTGGGCGCGGGCGGCCTGCGGCGGCGCCGCGGGCGCCGCGGCGGCCGGCGCGGGCGTCGCCGGGCCCGGGGCCGGCGGGACCGCGTTGAGGATGAACGAGAAGTTCGTGAGCGGCTGGACGACCCCGTCCTGCTTCACCTCGAAGTCCGCGGCGGACAGGTCCGGGATCGGCTTGCCGTTCGCGTCCGTCACGACGACGTCCACGTTCGTCACGGAGACCTCGACCGACTTCGCGACCGAGGATCCGGTCTGTGAGGAGGACGCCGGGAGGGCGAGAGCGAGCGTGAGCGAGAGAACTCGTCGCATCCGGTGTCAGGCTACCACTCCCGTCACCAGACGAGGCGCGCGCCGAGACGGAGCTGGTAGGGGTTGTGGCCCTGGGTGTCGAACGGCTGGAAGCTGCCCGGCGCGCGCGTGCGCGAGTCGTTCGGCTGGACGAGCGGATCGGGCGGGAGCGCCTTCAGGAAGATCTCGTTCACCTCGATCGCGGCCTGGAGGTGGAGCTCCCCGCCGGGAGTCGGGCTGCCGAGCGTGAAGACCGAGTCGGGGTCGCCCTGCCGGTGGAAGGACCGGCGGGACTCGGATGCCCCGGCGAGCTCGATGTGCGCCTCGGGCGCGAGCTGCGGGAAGAGGCGGAAGGACTCGCGGGGCGGGAGGCGGAGGCGCGCCGCCGGGGTCGCCTCCGCACCCGTCCCGGTCTCGTGAGAGGGCGGCGAGACGCCGTCCCACGCGGCGGCCGCGCGGGTGAACAGGAGCGCGAGCAGGACGGAGACGCCCTTGCGCATGGTCCGGACCTGCGATTATCCGCCCGGATCCTCCCGTTCGGGAAAGATCTCAGTGAAGGTAAGAGCCGCCGTTCAGGGGGATCGCGATCCCGTTCACGTACGACCCGAGGGGCGAGACGAGGTAGAGCACGGCGTTCGCGACGTCGGACGTGGACGCGACCCTCCCGAGCGGGATCTGGGCGACGACGTCGGCCGCCTGCGGGCCGTCGAGGGCCTCGCGGACGGCCTCCGTGCGGACCCAGCCCGGGCACACGGAATTGGCCGTGATGCCGCGCGTGCCCTCGTTCCGCGCGAGGCAGCGCGCGAGATTGACCATCCCGGCCTTCGAGACGGCGTAGTCCGGGTGGTCGGTCTCGGCGCGGAAGGCCGAGCGCGAGGCGATCATGACGATGCGCCCCCGGCCCTTCCCGCGCATCGCCGGGAGCGCGAGGAAGGAGAAGTGGGCGGCGGCCTCGAGGTTGACGGCCATCGTGGCGCGCCAGTTCGCGAGGAACGCCGCGTCGTCCGCCTGTTCGAAGGGATTCGGGCGGTAGAACCCGGCGTTGTTCACGAGGATCTCGGGCGCCCCGAGGCCGGTCACGACCTCGGCCATGGCGCGGCGGCGCGCGCCGGCGTCGGCCGCGTCGGCCGACACGAGGAGCGGCCGGGCGAAGCCGGCGGCGGCGATCGAGTCGGCGACGGCCCGCGCGGCCTCGTGCGACGCGCCGTAATGGAGGGCGACGCGCGCGTTCGCGGCGGCGAGAGTCCGCGCGATCTCGGCGCCGATCCCGCGCGAGGCGCCGGTCACGAGGGCGACGCGTCCCTCGAGGTCGAACGTGGGTTTCATCGGGAAGCCTCCTCTGCGAGCCGGCGCGCGCGGGCGAGCGCGCCCACCGCCCCCACGAACTCTCCGTTCGGGAGGAAGAGGGCGCGCGCGCCGCCGACGGACGTCGCGAAGGCGAGGACGTCGCGCAGCGCGACGTTCTGCCTCAGCGTGGAGCCGGCGTAGACGATGTCGACGGGGAAGGGCACGGCCTCCTGCTTCGAGAGGGCCGCCGCGAGGAGGCCGACGTTCTCGCCGACGAGGCCGGTGATCGCGTTCGCGACGTCGCGCGAGTCGCGCGACGCGATGCGCCCGAGGTTCGAGGCGGTGAGGTCGCCCTGGAGCGCGATGTCGCCCGAGGGGTAGACGTCGCGCACGAGGAGATCCACCCGCCTGCGGTCGCCCTGGAAGGCGAGCGCCGTGAGGGCGTCGTGGTCGGCCTGCCCGAGGAGGAGCTGGCCGAAACCGCGCAGCGTCCCGCCGCCGAGGCCCGTGCCGCCCGCGCGCGAGACGCGGCCCTCCTGCCCGACGCGCAGGATCGACGTGCCGGTCCCGAGGCTCACGAGGTAGTGCGGCGTCGTCGGCGTGAAGTCGGCGCGCCGGAGGAGCACCCGTTCGCCCTCGCCCCAGGCCTCGAACTCGTCGGCGAGGACCGGCGGCTCGGCCGACGTCACGAGGCTCCCGAGGCGATGCGCGCCCGCGCCCGTCGCCGCGAGGCGCAGGGGTGGCCGGCTCGAGAGGAAGGCGGCAAGGGCGGCGAGGTCGGTCGACGGACACACGAACGACTCGAACGTCTCGAGGCCGGCGCCGGCGCCGACGACGACCGCCTTGGCGAGCGTCGCGCCGATGTCGACGCCCGCTTCCTCGCGGAACTCCGTCACGACGGGCGCCCCTCGGGGGCCGGGACGCGCAGCGTCTGGAAGACGCGGGCCGCGATCTCCGTGTAGCCCTCGGCGCCCGGGTGGAAGCGGTCGGAGGAAAGGCGGTCCGGCCGGCCGTCGAAAACGTCCGCCGTCGGGACGACGAGCGCGTCGGGGACGGCGATCGCCGCCTCCTCCAGCGCGACGTTCCACTTCAGGAGCGTCGTGCGGGCCGTCTTGCGGTCGAAGCCCTCGGGGAAGGGGTCGTAGAGGCCGAGGATCCGGATCGGAGCCGAGGAATTCGAGGCTCGGAGAAGAGAAAGAATTCTTTGAAGGTTGAGTGAGGCCGTGGCGAGGGCGGCGGCCGTCGGATCCCCTCCCGCCTCGCCCGGGACCACGGACCGAAGAGAATGGCTCAGGTCGTTGCCGCCGATGGAAACGAGGAGGAGGTTCGCGCCGGCGATCCGATCCCGCACCGCCGCCTCTTCCACCTTTCTAAGAAAATCCCCGGTTTCCGAGCCATCGATTGCGAGGTTCTCGACGGAGACGACGACGCCCGCCTTGCGCAGGGCGGCGGCCACGCGCTCGGGGTAGCCGCCGCCGCCCGCCGCGTCGCCCGCGCCGCGCGTCAGCGAGTCGCCGAGGGCGACGATCCGGAACGTGCCGGCGGCGGCCGACGAGGCCGCCGCAGGCGTCGGGAGCACGACCGGGCCTTCGCCGACGCGCTCGCCGAGGCGGCCGGAGAGGCCTGCGGCGGCGCCCGCGGCGAGGACGCCGGCGGCGAGGATTCCGAGCGCGGAGGGGAAGAACCAGAGAAGGATGCGGCGGGTTCGAAGCGTCACGGGGCCGTATTGTGCCGGAAGGCGCTTCGCTGGCACGGCGTCGCGGTCAAGCCAGTCGGGAAGGCTCGATGTCCTGGAAGGAGGGCGGTGCGCGACAGAGGACGCGGCAGGGCGCGAACTTCCCGGGGCCGTAGCGGCCCACCGTTCCCGGGGGCTCCGACCTCGACGGATCTTTCTACGCCGAGGAGGACGCAGAGTCGAAGCGGTTCATCGGCAGGGAGACCGCCGGTCGCGGTCCCCACGGGACGGATGCCCTGGGACGTCTGCGGAAAGGACCGAACTTGCGTCTAGAGCCCCAAGTACGTGGAGATACCGCCGACAGACGGACCCGCGGCGTTGCCCGTGGCCGTGTTGTTGCCACGTGACCACATGGTCCCGGAAAAGAGTTTACCCACGCCGTAAGTCCCGTTATTCGCGAAGACGCAGTTCGAGAGATACGTTTGGCTTGTTGCGTTCGCGCTGCCGTTGGTCAAGCCCAGTGCGGAGTTTCCAGATCCTGTGCAGAAGTCGAGAACGAGAATGTCCTGCCCGGTGGAACTGGCCCCGCAGATCCAACCGGAGGAGCCATTGCTGTTCGCTGTCGTGTTCGTAGCCGAAGCGAACGAAGTGGCGGGCGACGTCGTATCGGCGCGAAAGCCGACGTCGTTCCCGTCCAGATGGCACCGATCGATCACGACTTGCCGAGCGCCGACGTTGCCGGTGATTTCGATTCCGATTGAGGCATTCCCCCGGATGTTCGTGTCCTTGACGTTCAGGAGGCCGGCCGAGTTGAAATAGATCCCATTCCCATTGGTGCCGCTGCCGGCCCATCCCGTGATCACGCAGCTCTCGACGTGGAGGATGCCGACGGCCGTTACGCTGATGCCATTCCCCGTCTGCCCCGTCCCGTCGATCGTCATTCCCCGCAGGACGACGGTGGCTCCAGGGGCGTTCACGGTCACAGGGAAGTTGCTGAAGATCACGACGCCCGGGGGGCCGTTGATCGTCACGGACTGCGTGACGTTGAGAAGACCGTACCCGCCCGTCGCCATCGCGATGATCTCGCCGCCGACGTTCGTCTGGGCCTGCGCGCCGATGAACGACCGGCAGGGCGTGGCCGGGTCGGAGCAGTTGTTCGCGTCGTTTCCGGTCGTGGAGATGAAGACCCGGTTCCACGTGGTCACGGCCCGGGCCGTGGGGCTGATAGCCAGGAGGGGAAGGAGGGCGAGAACGATCCGAGCGACGATCCGCGTTTTCTTCATGGCGAGTCTCCTTCTCTTTTGAGACTCATTCTACGAAGAAGGCGCCTGGGTGCGCCCGAAGGCCGGGAGGCCGGCCTTCGGGTCTGCCTGACGAATGAGCTACTGCTGGGAGATCGTCCCCGTGAAGCTCCCGGCGGTCCCGTTCCCCGCCACCCGGTTGTTCCCGAAGGAAAAGATGGAACCGCCGGCCAGAATCAATCCGCTGGCGTTGTCGGTGATCGTGCAGTTCGAAAGGAGGGCCGTTCCGGAAAACGAATACACCCCGGCACTGGAGTTGTTTGCGATGAGGCATCCTTCCGCGTTCGCCTCGCCGGCGTCCACCTCGATTCCCCTGCTGTTTCCGGAGGCCACGCTGTCCCTGATCGTCGCCTGTGCGTTCGCCTCCGTGAGGAGGCCTACCCAGTTGGCCTCCAGCCGGCAGTGATCGACCGAGGCCTGAACGGTGCTGGAGGAGGGGTTGAGAAAAATGCCGATAAACCCGTTCCCCCGGATGATGGTGTCCTTGACGAAGAGCTTTCCGGGCGAGGTGAAGTAGATCCCGTCCCCGGTCGTCGTATTGGCCTGGGCCCACCCCGTGATGACGCAGCTTTCGACGTGGAGGACTCCGACGGAGGTCACGTTGATGCCGTTGCCCGTCTGCCCCGTCCCGTCGACCGTCAGCCCGCGCAGCACGACCGTCGCCCCGGGAGCGTTCACGCCCACCGGGAAGTTGCTGAAGATCACGACGCCCGCGGGCCCGTTGATCGTCACGGACTGCGTGATGTTCAGGAGGCCGTAGCCGCCGGTCGCCATCGCGATGATCTCGCCGCCGGCGTTCGTCTGGGCCTGCGCCCCGACGAAGGTCAGACAGGGCGTCGCCTGGCTGGAGCAGTTGTTCGCGTCGTTCCCGGTCGTGGACATGAAGACGCGGTTCCAGGTGGGAAGCGGCGCCGCCCGGGCCCCGAGGCCGATCGACAGGAAGGGAACGACAGCTAGAAATACACGTCCAACGCAGAGCATCTTCTTCACAGGACCTCCTCTTATGGCGAGACGGATCCTACGTCGCGGGCGGCGTGGGCGTGCTTATAGCAGCGCCGGCTTCGGCAGTCGCGTAAACGCCGAGGCTTGTCGGCCGTATGCACGCCGGCGTTGGCCAGCGACCGGACGCGATCGACGAACTACTTTGCCGAGTAGCCCCCTGTGAAGCCGCCGTCGGTTCCGTTTCCCTCCAGCGTGTTGTTCCCGCGGGAGTACAGGGAGCCACCGTTGGAATACGCACCGATGATGTTGCCGGTGACGGTGCAGTTCGAAGCCCTGAGAAAGCTGGAAGCGGCGTAGGTCTCGAGCCCAGTGCCGTTATTGGTGACGAGACACCCCTCGGCGTTGATCACACCCCCGACTTGAGCGAGCAGGGCGACATAGGAGTTTCCCGAGGCCACACTGCCCCGTATCGCTACTTTAGCGGCGACTCCTCCATTCGAATTGTCGGCAATGAGTCCGTATCCGTTCTGTTCCAGCCTGCAGTTGTCGATCGAGGCTTGCGCGGTGCCTGCGGTGGGGCTTACCCAGATGCCGTTCTGCTGGTTCCCGCGAATGTCGGTGTCCTTGACGAAAAGCTGTCCGGCGGAGACAAAGTGGAGCCCGTCACCGGCCAGGGAACCGGTGCCGACCCACCCGGTGATGACACAGCTTTCGACGTGGAGGCTGCCGACCGACGTCACGGAAACGCCGTGGCCCGTCTGCCCCGTCCCGTCGATCGTCATGCCCCGAAGGACCACCGTCGCACCGGGGGCGTTCACGATCACCGGGAAGTTGCTGAAGATCACGACGCCCGCCGGCCCGTTGATCGTCACGGACTGCGTAATGGTGAGGAGACCGTAGCCGCCCGTCGCCATCGCGATGATCTCGCCGCCGGCGTTCGTCTGGGCCTGCGCGCCCACGAACGAGCGGCAGGGCGTGGCCGGGTCGGAGCAGTTGTTGGAGTCGCTTCCGGTCGTGGACATGAAGACGCGGTTCCAGGTGGGAAGCGGCGCCGCCCGGGTCACGGGGCCGATCGACAGGAAGGGAACGAGAGCGAGAAGTACACGTCCAGCGCGGAGCATCTTCTTCATAGGGCCTCCTCTTATGGCGAGACAGATCCTACGTCGCGGTCGGCGTAAGCGTGCTTGTCGTCGCGGACCCTCAGCAACCGGACCCGACGAAGGAGCTACTCCGCCGCGTACGTCCCGGAGAAGCTTCCTTTCGTGGTGTTCCCCTGCACCGTGTTGTTCCCACGGGAAATCAGGGAGCCGCCGAGGAAATAGAGGCCGGTGCTGTTGCCGGTGATCGTGCAGTTGGACGCCCGAATCGTCCCCGGATTGGCCAGGAGTCCATAGCCGTTGTTCGCGACGACACACCCTTCGACATTCAGGTCACCGCCCTCCGCTTGAAGAGCCTGGGCGTTTCCAGAGGCCATGCTGTCTTTGACCGTCACCGTCGTACTCCCGATGGTAAGAACTCCATAGAAATTCTGTTCCACCCGGCAGCGGTCAATCGAGGCGAAGGAGTTACCCGAGGAGGGGCTGACGAAGATCCCAGCGTTCCCGTTTCCCCGAACGATGGTGTCCTTGACGGAGAGCTGGCCGGCGGAATTGAAGAAGATCCCGTTCCCACCAGATCCGACGCCGGTGGCCCAACCCGTGATCACGCAGCTCTCGACGTGGAGTTGGCCGACAGACGTCACGGTGATGCCGTTTCCTGTTTGCCCCGTCCCGTCGATCGTGAGCCCGCGAAGCACGACCGTCGCACCGGGGGCGTTCACGCTCACCGGGAAATTGCTGAAGATCACGACGCCCGCCGGCCCGTTGATCGTCACGGACTGGGTGATGTTGAGGAGGCCGTAGCCGCCCGTCGCCATCGCGATCATCTCGCCGCCGACGTTCGTCTGGGCCTGCGCGCCGACGAACGACCGGCAGGGCGTGGCCGGATCGGAGCAGTTGTTCGAGTCGCTCCCGGTCGTGGACATGAAGACGCGGTTCCAGGTGGGCACCGCCCCGGCCTGTGCCGCAGGGCTGACCGTCAGGAAGGGAGCGACAGCGAAGAGTACACGTCCAACGCAGAGCGCCTTCTTCATGGAACCTCCTCTTGTGTTGAGACGGATTCTACGTTGCGGGAACTCCCATGACAGAACTCCGCGGTGTTCCGCAGGTTCTGCGATCTCCGCTTGACGGATGGCGTAAAACGTCTGCCGTGAGCGTCTCGCCCGTCGTCCTGTCCGCCGAGGGCCTCGCGAAGCGCTACGGCGACCGCGAGGTCGTGACGGACGCCTCCTTCGAGCTGCACCGGGGCGAGGTGTTCGGGTTCCTCGGACCGAACGGGGCGGGGAAGACGACGACGATCCGGATGCTCGTGGGCCTGGTGAGGCCCACGCGCGGGCGCGTCGTGATCGACGGGCACGACCTCGAGGCCGAGTTCGAGGCCGCGATGCGCAAGGTGGGCTGCATCGTCGAGACGCCCGACCTGTACCGGTTCCTGACCGGCCGCGAGAACCTCGAGCACTTCGCCCGGATGATCGGGAACGGCGCGGCGGGCCGGATCGACGAACTCGCCCGCCTCGTCCACATGGACGAGCGCCTCGACGGCCTCGTCAGGACGTACTCCCTCGGGATGCGCCAGCGCGTCGGCATCGCGCAGGCCCTCCTGTCGGACCCGTCCGTCCTGATACTCGACGAGCCTACGAACGGCCTCGACCCCGCGGGCATCCGCGAGATGAGGGAGCTCCTGCGGCGCCTCGCGGGGGAGCGAGGTCTCGCCGTCTTCGTCTCGAGCCACCTCCTCTCGGAGGTCGAGAAGATGGTCGACCGCATCGCGATCGTCCACCGCGGACGCACGCTCGCGAAGGGCACGCTCTCCGAGCTGACGGACGGCGGGAAGCGCGGTCTCGAGGACCTCTTCCTCGAGCTCACGGGCGGGGAGACGGTGTGAGCGCTCGTCGGAGGATCGTTCGATGCCGGTGATGGTGGGGCTCGTCGAGAACGAGTGTCTGAAGATTCTTAGAAGGAAGAGATTCCGGTTGGTGCTCGTCGTGCTGGCCGCCCTCCTTTGCCTCGTCGTTTTCGCCCAGAACAGGCAGCAGCAGAATCAGCGGAAAGAGCATCCGGAGAGGGACTGGCACGCGCAGGTGGAGAAGCGCGCGTCGGAGCTCGAACGCCAGATGAACCAGAGGCGGGGCATCCCGGAGCAGTGGAAGCGTTGGATGCGCTACGAGGCTGGGAGACTCCGATATCACCTTTCTAAGAATCTTGATCCGAATCTTCTGACGGGACCGATGTTCACGCGAACGTTCGCCGGGGTCGGCAGCGTCCTCCTGATCCCGCTCCTCATCGCGGTCTTCGGCGCGGACCTCGTTTCGTCGGAATTCGCAGAAGGGACGGTCACGCTCCTCCTCACGCGCCCCGTCGCGCGCTGGAAGGTCCTGCTCTCGAAGCTGATCGCGATGATCCTGTTCACGACGCTGACGCTCCTCGCCGCGTTCGTCCTCGCGTGGGGCATCTCGGGCGTCGCGTTCGGGTGGAGCGGCTGGGGCGCGCCGATGCTCACGGGCTTCAGGCTCGGCTCGGGTTCGGGTGCCGCTTTCGACCTCACGGGCGTCAGGATCCTGCCGCTCTGGCAGGACGCTCTGGCGGCGTGGGGGCTCGCGTGGGTCTCGGCGCTCGCGGTCGGGGCCGTCACGCTGCTCCTCTCGGTGCTCTTCCGGTCGGCGGCCGCGGCGATGGGGACGATGATGGCGACGCTCGTCGCCGGGACGATCCTCTCGCGCATCGCGTCGGACTGGGACGGCGCGAAGTGGTTCTTCGTGACGAACCTGCCGCTCCCCGAGTTCTACGCCGGGATGCCGGCGCCGTTCGAGGGGATGACGCTCGCGTTCTCGACGACCGTGCTCGCGGGCTGGGCCGTGGCCGCGACGGCCGTGGCGTTCACCGTCTTCACGCGGCGCGACGTGACGGCCTGACGCGTCCCGGCGGCTACAATTGACCCCTTCATGAGCGACGCGTCCTCTTCTTCCCTCGTCCTCAACGCCATGCTCGAGGAATTCGGTGACAACGCGGCCTACGCGCTCGAGCGGTACGCGCACTACCGGCTGGACCCCTCGCTCGTCGACGAGGGCTGGCGCCGGGCGTTCCGCGCGCTGGAAGACCGCGTTCCGTTCGCGATGAGCGTCCCGGCCAGGGCCGTCGTGCCCGATTCGCGCCCGCTGCCCGAGGCGGCGGCCCCGGCATCCGCTCCCGCGGCTCCGGCCGCGCCGCGCCCGGCCCCGCCTTCCGCCCGCGCCGGCGAGCAGGCGGTCGCGATCACGGGCGGCGCGGCGACGATCGCCCGGAACATGGAGGCGTCGCTCGGCGTCCCCACCGCCACGACGAACCGCATCGTCCCGGTCAAGAACATGGAGGAGAACCGGCGGATCCTGAACCGGCACCGGGAGGCGCTCGGCCTCTCGAAGATCTCCTTCACGCACTTCGTCGCGTGGGCGATCGTCCGCGCCCTCGAGAAGCACCCCGGGATGAACGACGCGTTCGGCGAGGTCGACGGAAAGCCCGCCCGCATCCGGAAGCCGGTCGTGAATCTCGGGATCGCGATTGACATCACGAAGAAGGACGGAACCCGCACCCTCCTCGTCCCGAACATCAAGGGGGCCGGCTCGCTGTCGTTCGGCGAGTTCCTGGCCGCGTTCGACGCGCTCGTCGCGAAGGCGCGGAAGGGCGCAATCGAGCCCGACGCCTTCGCGGGGACGTCCATCTCCCTCACGAACCCCGGGACGATCGGGACGACCTCGTCGCTGCCGCGGCTCATGCCGGGCCAGGGCGCGATCATCGCCACGGGCGCGATGGGGTACCCGGCCGAGTTCCAGGCGATGCCCGAGGAGGCCGTCTCGACGCTCGGGATCTCGCGCGTGATGAACGTCTCGTCCACGTACGACCACCGGATCATCCAGGGCGCCGAGTCGGGCCAGTTCGTCGCGGCGCTCCAGGACCTCCTCCTCGGCGGCGACGGGTTCTACGACCGCATCTTCGAGGACCTCAAGGTGCCGCACCGGCCGATGCGCTGGGAGAAGGACGCGAGCTCGCCCTTCTTCGGCGGCACGAACCGCCTCGAGGCCGTCGAGAAGCAGGCGCGCGTCCTCCAGCTCATCAACGCGTACCGCGTGCGCGGCCACCTCGTCGCGGACGTCAATCCGCTCGGCGTGGATGCCGTGCCGTACCACCCGGACCTCGACCCCGCCACCTACGGCTTCACGCTGTGGGACCTCGACCGGCCGTTCATCACGAACGGGCTCGCGGGCCGCGACCACGCGACGCTGCGCGAGATCCTCGAGGTCCTCCGCCAGACGTACTGCGGAAAGATCGGCGCGGAGTTCATGTACAACCAGGACACCGCGCAGAAGACGTGGCTCATCGAGCGCATGGAGGGCTCGCGCAACCGCGCGACCCTCGCGCGCGAGGACCGTCGGCGGATCCTGAACGCGCTCGTGAGGGCGGAGGCGTTCGAGAAGTTCCTTCACACGAAGTACGTCGGACAGAAGCGCTTCTCCCTCGAGGGCGGCGAGGCCGCCATCGCGCTCCTCGACCGCCTCCTCGACCGCGCCGCCGAAGCCGACCTCGGCGAGGCCGTGATCGGGATGTCCCACCGCGGGCGCCTGACCGTCCTCGTGAACACGGTGGGGAAGCCGGCCGGGCAGATCTTCGCGGAGTTCGAGGGGCAGGTGGATCCCGGAACCGTGCAGGGCTCGGGCGACGTGAAGTACCACCTCGGCGCCGTCGGGACACACCACGCGCCGGGCGGCCAGAAGCTCGGCGTTTCCCTCGCGCCGAACCCGAGCCACCTCGAGTTCGTCGACCCGGTCGTGGAGGGCATGGTCCGCGCCAAGCAGACGGCGCTCGGCGACCAGCGCGTCCACGCGAAGGTCCTCCCGATCCTCCTCCACGGCGACGCCGCGTTCGCGGGGCAGGGGATCGTGGCCGAGACCCTCAACATGTCGCAGCTCCACGGGTACCGGACGGGCGGCACCGTCCACGTCGTCGTGAACAACCAGATCGGCTTCACGACGAACCCTGCCGACGCGCGCTCGTCTCCGTATTGCACGGACGTGGCGAAAATGGTGCAGGCGCCCGTCTTCCACGTGAACGGCGACGATCCCGAGGCGGTCGTCCACACGGTGGACGTCGCGAGCGAGTACCGCAACACGTTCCGGCGCGACGTCGTCGTCGACCTCGTCTGCTACCGCCGCTACGGCCACAACGAGGGCGACGAGCCCAGCTACACGCAGCCCCTCATGTACCAGAAGATCAAGGGGCACACGTCGGTCGCGCGCCTCTACGGCGCCGCCCTCGTGAGGGAAGGCGTGTTCGCGCAGGGCGAAGTCGACCAGATGTGGGCCGAGGCGAAGACGGCCCTCGACCGCGCGTACGACGAGGCGCGGGGCGGGGCGAAGGGGACGATCGACTCCCTCACGGCGGAGCCCGCGAAGCGCCTGAAGCCGAAGGGAACCGTTCGCGAGCGCCTCGCGGAGGTCGCGCGCGCGGTCTCGACCGTGCCCGAGGGCTTCGAGGTCCACCCGAAGCTCAAGTCCATCCTGAAGAAGCGGTCCGAGTACGCGAGCGGCCGGCCGGAGATCGACTGGGCGGGCGCCGAGATGCTCGCGTTCGGGATGCTGCTTCTCGACGGCACGCCCGTCCGCCTCTCCGGGCAGGACTCGGGGCGCGGCACGTTCAGCCAGCGCCATGCCGTCCTCGCCGACGCCGCGACCGGAGCCGAGTGGACGCCCCTGAACACGATCGCGCCCGAGCAGGCGAGCTTCGAGGTCATCGACAGCCTCCTCTCCGAGAACGCCGTGATGGGCTTCGAGTTCGGCTACGCGGTGGCCGACCCGTCGACGCTCGTCCTGTGGGAAGGCCAGTTCGGGGACTTCGCGAACGGCGCGCAGGTCATCATCGACCAGTTCATCTCGGGCTCCGAGCAGAAGTGGAACCAGCGCTGCGGCCTCGTCCTCCTGCTGCCCCACGGGCAGGAAGGGCAGGGCCCGGAGCACTCCTCGGCCCGCCTCGAACGATTCCTGACGCTCTGCGCCGAGGACAACATGCGCGTGGCGAACGTCTCGACGCCCGCGCAGTACTACCACGTGCTCCTCCGGCAGATGGAGGGCGACGCGCGCAAGCCGCTCGTCCTCATGACGCCGAAGAGCCTGCTCCGGCACCCGAAGGTCGTCTCGACGATCGACGAGCTCGCCGACGGGACGTTCCACCCCGTCCTCGACGACCCGGCCGGGCCGTCGCGCGCGCGCCGCGTCGTCCTCGCGAGCGGCAAGGTCGCGTGGGACCTCATCGCCGCGCGCGAGAAGGCCGACAAGAGCGACGTCGCGATCGTGCGGCTCGAGCAGTTCTACCCGTTCCCGGGCCGCGAGCTCTCCCAGGCGCTCGCGCGCTACCCGCAGGACGCCGAGATCGCCTGGGTGCAGGAGGAGCCGCGCAACATGGGCGCCTGGCGCTTCGTGCGCGAGCAGTTCCTCGACGGCAGGGTCGAGGGCCTCGCCCCGGACCGGACGCTCCGGTACATCGGGCGCCGCGAGCTCGCGAGCCCGGCCCCCGGCTCGCACCACGCGTTCGCGCACGAGCAGGAGGCGCTCGTCGCGGAAGCCCTGCGGGTGGGCGCGCGGGAGAAGGCGGCCGTCTGATCCGCTGGCCCGGGCGCTACGACCCCTCGCGCGCGCCGGTCCACGTCGCGAACGAGGTGACGGCGTCCGCGCCGCCCGAGGCGGTGTGGGCGTGGCTCATCCGCGCGCCGCTCTGGCCGTCGTGGTACCCGAACGCGTCGAACGTCGTCCTCGCGGGCGGGGCGACGGACCTCGCCCTCGGCGTCGCGTTCACGTGGCGGACGTTCGGGGTGGCGATCCGGTCGACGGTGGTCGAGTTCGAGCCTTGCGAGCGCATCGCCTGGAGCGCGTTCGGCCTCGGCGTGGACGCGCACCACGCGTGGGAGATCACGCGGACCGCCGGCGGCGCCCGCATCCTCACGGAAGAGACGCAGTACGGCTGGGCGGCCCGGCTCGGAAGCGTCGTCTTCCCGAACCGCATGTCGACGTTCCACCAGGTCTGGCTGGAACAGCTCGCCGAGAAGGCGCGGACCGGCCCGCCTCCGAAGTCCTGACGCGCGGGCGCATACTTTCGCCCATGAAAGCCGTCCGATTCCGCGTTCCCGTCCTCTTCGTCTGTCTCGCCCTCGCCGCGGGCTGCGCGACCGCGCCGCCGGCCGCCACGGCCGCCGGGGCCCCCGCGTCCGCTCCGGCCGCAGACGTCCCGGAAGTCTGGCCGGGCTACCTCGCGGGCTACCTCACGAAGTCCGCGCTGCCCGACAGCCTCGCGCTCGTCCCGCCGCCGCCCGCGCCGGCCTCGGCCGCCCTCGCGCTGGACGAGGACGTGAACCGCAGGGCCCTCGCGCTGCGCGGCACGGCGCGCTTCGCGCAGGCCACGGAGGACGCGAACCTGCTTTTCCCGCGCGCGGCCGGGACGTTCACGTGCGCGCTGGGCGCGCCCGTCACGGAAGCGGACACGCCGCACCTCTACGTTCTGCTCCGCCGGGTCCTCAGTGACGCCGGCGCCTCCACGGGCCGGGCGAAGGACAGGTACAAGCGCCCGCGCCCGTTCCTCGTGAACAAGGAGCCCACGTGCACGCCGTCCGAGGAAGCCGACCTCGGCAAGCAGGGGTCGTACCCGTCGGGCCACAGCGCCGCCGGATGGACGTGGGCGCTCGTCCTCGCCGAGGTCGAGCCGGACCGGGAGAACGAGATCGTCGCCCGCGGCCGCGAGTTCGGACAGAGCCGCGTTGTCTGCAACGTCCACTGGCAGGCCGACGTGAACGAGGGCCGCATCCTGGGGGCGGCGACGGTCGCGCGACTGCATGCGGACCCCGCGTTCCGCGCGGACCTCGAAGCTGCGAAGGCGGAGGTCGCGGCGGTGCGCGCGAAGGGCCTCGCGCCCCTCCGCGACTGCAAGGCCGAAGCCGCCGCGCTCGCGGCCGCTCCCTGAGGAATTACCGGCGGCTCCCGCTCCGGTCGGAAGGGCGCATGATCCGGACGTCTCGATCTGCGCTCGCGGAGGCCACGTGAAACTCTCCGTCAGGACCGTCCGATCCCGCCCCGCCGTCGTTCTCACCGCGCTCGTCGCGCTCCTTCCTGCCGGGGCCCGCGGGGTCGTCATCCGGCACGACCGGGATGACGCCGCGATGCTGCGGCTCGCCGCCGGGCTCGACGCCGTGTGCCACGTCCTGCCGGACGGGGGCGCGACGCTCGTGGCGCCGAAATGGCTCGTGACGGCGGCCCACGTTGCCGCCTCGATCCCCTCCGGCGGGCGCGTCGAATGCGCGGGCCGGTCGTACGCCGTGGCGCGCACGGTCATTCACCCGGAAGGCTCGGCCCCCCGGGGCACGCCGCCCGAAGTCGACCTCGCGCTCGTCGAGCTCGCCGGACCGGTGGCAGGCGTGGCACCCGTCGCGCTCTATCGGGGCGGGCAGGAGGCCGGAAAGACGCTCGTCGTGGCGGGCTTCGGCGACTTCGGCGATCCGCAGAAGGGCGTGCGCCGCGGGGACGGAAGGCTCCGGGCGGTGACGAACGTCGTCGACGACGCGGGGCCGCGGCGGATCTTCATGCGATTCGACGCGCCGCCGGGCGGGTCGGAGTTCGAAGGCGTCGGGGGGCCGGGCGACAGCGGCGGTCCCGCCCTGCTCGAGGAGGACGGCCGGTTACTCCTGGCGGGAGTGAGCTCGGCGTCGATGGAAGGGAAGCCCGGGGCGTATGGCGTGACGGACGTCTACGTGCGCGTGGGGGCATACGCCGCGTGGATCGAGCAGACGATCGCGTCGGCGGGCCTCGACCGCGACGCCGTCCTCAAGGCGGCGCGCGAGATCGCGCGCAAGGCCCGGTACGCGACGTTCGTCACGCTCGGAGCGGACGGGCAGCCGCAGGCGCGGATCGTCGACGCGCTCGGTCCGGACGAGGACTTCGCGGTCTGGGTCGGGACGAACCCCTCGACGCGCAAGGTCGCCGAGATCGCGAAGGACCCGCGCGCGACGATCAGCTTCTTCGAGCCGTCGATGCCGGCGTTCGTGACGCTGATCGGGACGGCGGCGGTCGTCACCGACGCGGCCGTGAAGGCGAAGCACTGGAAGGAGTCGTGGGCGCCGTTCTACGGGAACGAGAGCCGCGGCGCGGACTTCACCCTCCTGAAGTTCGTGCCGCACCGGCTCGAGATCGTCAGCGAGAGGGACGGCTTCGTGAACGAGCCCGGCACCTGGCGCCCGGTCTCGGTCGACTTCCCGACTAAGGGTCCCTGATGATGATGGGGGACGAGTGCCCGACCGCGATCCGGGCCTGAGCCGGAACGACGACCGTGTAGGGGTAGGCCCCGGCTCCGGCCGTCATCTTCAGGGAAGCTGATTTTCCTGGTTCCAGCTCCAAGGTGGGTTTCTCGAACACCCCCGATGGAAAGAGGAAGATCGCCTTCTCGTTCGTCAGATTCCGGAACGCGACGACCTCCTCGCCCGGGCCGACGATCACGGTGGCGGGACGAGTCAGGGGTTCGCCCTGGACGTTAATGACGAAGACCTTTGGGTTCATGATTTCTCCCCTTTCTTTACTTTCGAAGTTCTGAATCTGGGGCGCGCTTCTCGGGGTCGGTCATCGCTTTGTATCGGGGGTCACGGATCAAATTTCTCATCGTCGGGTCGCGTTCGACGTCCGCGCGCGGCTGCCCGTCCTTCAGCGCGACGCCGATCCAGCGGAGCGCTTCCGCGCGGTCGCCGATCACCTCGTAGATGCCGGCGGCGATCGAGGCGATCCCCGCGTCGACGGGGCCGATCGCGAGCCCCTCGGCGGCGGCGGCGCGCGCCCGCGCCGGCTCGTCGAGCATGGCGTAGCAGTCCGCGAGCTGGACGAGGGTCTCCGCGTTCCTCGGATCGATCTTCCGTTCTTCCTCCGCCAGCTCGGCGGCCCTGCGGTAGGCGGGGGCGGCGCGGTTCCGCTCGCCCGGCGCCCAGGTGAGCGCGGCTCCGAGGTTCCGCCAGATGCGAAAGTCGCGCGTCCCGGTCCGGGTGGCCTGCTCGAGCGTCTTCGCGGCCTCGGCGTACTGCCCCCTCGTGAACTGGAGCGTCGCAAGGTTGGAGATCGTCTGCGGCCTCGGATTCAGGGCGACGGACTTCGCGTAAGCCGCCTGCGCGTCGGCGAAGCGTCCCTGGTAGTAGCGGGCGCTTCCGAGGCTGTCCCAGAGCTGCGCGTTGTCGGGCGCCAGCTCGAGGGCCCGCGCGTAGACGCGTTCGGCCTCCGCCGTGCGACCCTGTGTGACGAGCAGGTAACCGAGATAGCTGTAACCGGTCCAGGAGTCGGACCGGAGCTCGATCGCCTTGCGGTACGTGGCCTCGGCCTCGGCGAGGCGGTCGAGACGTTCGTAGGCACGGCCCAGCTCGCGGTACGCGAGCGCGCTGCGCGGCTCGCGGTCCAGGGCCCGCTTGAAGTCGGCGAGGGCCGCCTCCGCGTGGCCGGTGCCGGCCTCGAGGACCCCGAGCGTGATCCACGCGGGCGCGAGGAGGCCATCGAGGGCGAGGGCGCGCTCGCAGTGCTGGCGGGCGAGGGCGACGTATTCGGGTTTCCGCGTGGCCCGGTAGAGCCGCCAGTAGGCTTCGCCGAGGCCGGCGTGCGCGAGCGCGTATCCGGGATCGCGCTCGAGAGCCTTGTTGAAGAGCTCGATCGCGCGCTCGATGTTCTTCGCCTGGTCGTAGCGCTCGAGCGCGTTCCGGCCCTCGGCGTAGGAGTCGTAGCCGAGCGCCTGGGCCGAGAGCACGGCCGCCTCGGCGACTCCGGACCCGGAAGTGCGGAGCGCGGCCTTCTCGCCGGGGCCGAGCTCGAGGTCCAGCATGTGCACGACCGCCGTCGCGAGCGTCTCGGGCGAGTCGGCGGTCTCGGCTCGGAGCGTCCTCTTCCGGACTGCGTCCTCCAGAATCGCCGTGAAGACGAGCTGTCCCTCGACGCGCCGCACGCTTCCGGCCACGACCATGGTCACCCCGAGCGCGCGGCCGGCGGACTCGGCACTGCGGACTCCCGCCTGCCGGACGTTGCTCACGGGCTCCACCGAGAGGGTCTTCTGGAACCGCTCGAGCCGCGTCAGGTGCGCCGTCAGGAGCTCCACGAGCCCGTCGGCGAGGGCGCGGTCGTCTTCCGTGTCGGAAGCGGCGTGGAAGGGGAGGACGGCGATGCGCTTGTCGGTCGGCACGGCGCGAAGGTGGAGGACGAGCGCCGCCTTGTCCCGAACCGCCGGGACGAGGACGGAAACGCCGCCGAGGACGGCGAACAGGCCGAGCGCGGCGCCGGCCACCCGCCGGCTGCGGCTCCATCCGGGCCGCCGCGCCGCCGAGCCGGCCGCGGGCGTCGGGGAAGTGCCGGCGGCGTCGGAGAGATGCTCGAGGATGTTGTGGAGCTCGCGGGCGAGATCGGAGGTCGAGGCGTACCGCTCGCCGGGCTCCTTGGCGAGGCAGCGCTCGACGACCCAGCATAGGGGCTCGGGGAGCGCGGGATTCGTGGCGGCGATCGGCCCGGGCTGGTCGTCGAGGATCGCGGCGAGAGTATGGACGTGGCTCTCGCGGCGGAACGGGTGCCGCCGGGTCGCCATCTCGTAGAGGATGACTCCCAGCGAGAACTGGTCGGAGCGGTAGTCGACGTGCTTGCCGCGGGCCTGCTCGGGGGACATGTAAGCGGCGGTGCCGAGGATGACGCCGGCGGTCGTCTGAGGAGAGGGCGGGACCGGCACCTGCGTGACGAGGCCCGAGTCGGGGGCGCCTTCGCCGCCGCCGAAGGGATCCTCCGTGAGGAGCTTCGCGAGGCCGAAGTCGAGGATCTTCACGAAGCGATCCCGCGTGACCATGATGTTCTCCGGCTTGAGATCACGGTGGACGATGCCGGCGGCGTGGGCCTTGGCGAGCCCGTCCGCGAGCTGGCCGGCGATCTCGAGCTGGCGGCGCACCGGCACCGGGCGGTCCGAGAGCAGCGCGCGCAGCGTCTCTCCCTCCACGAACTCCATGACGATGTAGGGGACGCCCGAGCTCTGCCCGATCTCGTGGATCGTCACGATGTTGGGGTGGTTGAGGGAGGAGGCGGCCCGCGCCTCGTGGGCGAAGCGGCTCAACCGGTCGGAGTCCGAGGCGAAGCGCTCGGGTAGGAACTTGATTCCGACGTCGCGGTGCAGGTCGTGATCCCGCGCCCGATAGACCTCTCCCATCCCGCCGCTTCCCACTTTTTCGAGAAGCTCGTAGCGCCCTAACCGCGTACCGATCATGGGAGACATGGCGTCGATCGCCTCGAATCCGACAGGGGTTCCGAATTGGACGGGCCCGGTCAGGCTACGCCCTGTCCGATTGAAGGGTCAAGGACTCCGCATGGAACAATGACCGCGTGCCCGACCTCGCTCCGCTCGCGGACCGGATCCCGCCCCGCGGGACGGACGACCCCGACGAGATCCTCGGCCTCTTCCTCGAGTGGGTCGCCGCGACCGGGCTGACGCTCTACCCGGCGCAGGAGGAGGCGCTCCTCGAGATCATGGCGGGCAGGCACGTCATCCTCGGGACGCCGACCGGGTCCGGGAAGTCGCTGGTCGCACTCGGCCTGCACTTCAAGGCGGCGTGCGAGGGGAGGGTCTCTTACTACACGAGCCCGATCAAGGCGCTCGCGAGCGAGAAGTTCTTCTCCCTGTGCAACGACCTCGGGCCGGAGAACGTCGGGATGACGACGGGCGACGCGAGCATCAACCCGGACGCGAGCGTCGTGTGCTGCACGGCCGAGGTCCTCTCGAACATGGCGCTCCGCCGCGGGGAGGCGCTCGACGTCCCGTACGTCGTGATGGACGAGTTCCACTACTACGCCGACAAGGAGCGCGGCGTCGCCTGGCAGGTGCCGCTTCTCGTCCTGCCGAGGACGCAGTTCCTCCTCATGTCGGCGACGCTGGGCGACACGCGCGCGATCGCCGAGCGGCTCGAGCGCGACACGGGGCGCGAGGTCGCGCACGTGACGTCCGACCAGAGGCCCGTCCCGCTCGACTGGGAGTACCGCGAGACGCCGCTCCACGAGACGATCGAGGAGCTCCTCGCGGCGAAGAAGAGCCCGATCTACGTCGTGAACTTCACGCAGAGGGAGTGCGCCGAGCTCGCGCAGTCGCTCACGAGCGTGAAGATCGGGACGAAGGAGGAGCGCGAGGAGATCCGGAAGATCGCCGCGGGCATACGCCTCGCGACGCCGTACGGCAAGGAGTTCCGGAGGTTCCTGTCGTTCGGCGTCGGCGTCCACCACGCGGGTCTCCTCCCGAAGTACCGCCTCCTCGTCGAGCAGCTCGCGCAGAAAGGCCTCCTTCACGTCGTCTGCGGGACCGACACGCTCGGCGTCGGCGTGAACATCCCGATCCGGACGGTCCTCTTCACGAAGCTCGCGAAGTTCGACGGCACGAAGGTCGGCCTCCTGTCCGTCCGCGACTTCAAGCAGATCGCGGGGCGGGCCGGGCGGCGCGGCTTCGACACGCAGGGGAGCGTCGTCGCGCAGGCGCCCGAGCACATCGTCGAGAAGCGGCAGGCGGAGAAGAAGTCCGAGACCTCCGGGAAGAAGGCGCGCACCGTCAAGGGCCCGCCGAAGGGCGAAGTCTCCTGGACGGTCGAGACGTTCCAGAAACTGATCGCGCGGCCGCCGGAGACGCTCGTCTCGCGCTTCCGGTTGACGCACGGGATGGTCCTGTCGCTCCTCCAGAGGGACGAGTCCGAGCGGCCGGCGCGCAACTTCGCGTCGCTCCGCGACCTGATCGCGCGCTGCCACGAGGACGACGGCGTCAAGCGCCGACTCGTGAAGCAGGCCGCCGTCCTCGTGCGCTCCCTCCACCGGGCGGGGATCATCGTCCTGACGGGCGAGCGGCCGTACCGGGTCGCGGTCGCGCAGGACCTCCAGTGGGACTTCTCGCTCCACCAGGCGCTCTCGCTGTTTGCGCTGTCCGCCCTCGAGGAGCTCGACCCGGCGTCGCCGACGTACGCCGTGGACGTGCTGAGCGTCGTCGAGTCGATCCTCGAGGACCCGGACGTGATCCTGCGCCGGCAGGTGGACCGTGCGAAGGGCCGTCTCGTCGCCGAGCTGAAGGAGGAGGGCGTCCCGTACGAGGAGCGCATGCAACGTCTCGAGGAGGTCACGCACCCGAAGCCGCTCGCGGACTTCCTGTACGCGTCCTTCAACGCGTTCCGCGACGCGCACCCGTGGACGGCGGGCTCGGACGTCAGCCCGAAGTCGATCGGGCGCGAGATGTTCGAGACGTTCTCGGGCTTCTCGGACTACGTCAAGAGCTACGGCCTCGAGCGGAGCGAGGGCGTCCTCCTCCGGTACCTCTCGCAGCTCTACCGGACTCTCGACCAGACGGTGCCCGAATCCGCGAAGACGGACGAGGTCTGGGACGTGCTCGGATTCTTCCGCTCGCTCGTCGGCGAAACGGACGCGAGCCTCCTCGAGGAGTGGGAGCGGCTGCGCCATCCGGAGCTGCTGCTCGAGGAGAAGGCCGCTCCCGCGGCGCCGGCGAAGAAGAAGGAAGCCTCCTGGCTCACCGAGGTCCTCGCGAACCCGCGCGTCTTCGCCGCCCGCGTCCGCGCCGAGGCGCAGCTCCTCGTCCGGGCGCTCGCGCGGAAGGACTGGGAGGAGGCGGCCGAGCGCGTGTTCCCCGACGCCGCCGACTCCTGGGACGCCGCGCGATTCGAGGCCGCGATGGCGCCGTTCTTCGAGGAGTACGGCGAGCTCCTCTCCGGCGCCGAGGCGCGCCTCCACCACCTCACGCAGCTGAAACCCACGGGCCCGCGCCGGTGGGAGGTTGTGCAGACGCTCCTCGACCCGAAGGGCGACCACACGTGGGCGATCTTTGCGGACGTCGACCTCGGGGACGCCGGCTTGCCCGACGGACCGATCCTGAGGATCCGGCGCGCCGGAAGCTGAACAGGTCTATCCTGTATCAGGTGGTGTCCTTGTCTACTCCCTTTCTCCTCGGCCTGGCCTTCGTCGGCGCCCTCGCGATCTGGTACTTCCGCGCCCATGCCGCCCGCGAGTCGAAGCGCGCGAGCGCGGCGAGCAAGGCCCGCAGCAACGCGATCCGCAGCGCGCAGAGCGTGAACGCGGCGCTGAAGGGCCGGCGCTAGACAGTCGGCGGCCGGGCTCTTTACCGCCGGGAGCGGTGCGGCGTGCGGCGTTCGTCGAGCTCCACCCAGCGCTCCGCCCAGGCCGTCATCGCGTCGATCGCGGACGCGAGGTCCCGCCCCTTCTTCGTCAGCGCGTATTCGACGCGGACCGGCGCCTCCGGGACGACCGTGCGCTCGACGATCGCCTCCTTCTCAAGCTCCTGCAGCCGCTCGCTCAGCATCCGGTCGGTGATCTCCGGGATCGCGTCGCGCAGCGTCGCGAACCGGCAGCGGGAGCGAAGGAGCAGGAAGACGATCGCGCCGGTCCAGCGGCGCCCGACCAGTTCGATCGCCCGGTGATACCGGGTGCAGAGGGCCAGGTCCGGGGCGGGAGAGGGTCGCATCCGTCTCACGGCGCAGAGGATAGCCGAAGGGGCCCCCGAATGACAAGTAGCTACTTGACAAGAAGTCGCTATACTTAATATAGTCTTTCTTGTCGGGAGGAGACGACGCTCTCGGGCCCCGGCAAAGGAGATCGACCATGGACTCAGGAATCCTCGCCCTCCGGCTCGTGCTCGGGCTTCTCATGGCCGCGCACGGCTCGCAGAAACTCTTCGGATGGTTCGGCGGCCACGGGCTGGCCGGCACGAGCGGCTTTTTCGAATCCCTCGGCTTCCGTCCCGGGCGCTTCTTCGCGGCTGTCGCCGCGCTCAGCGAGGTCGGGAGCGGCCTCCTGATGGCGATGGGCTTCCTCGGGCCGGTCGGCCCGGCCCTGATGGTTTCCGTCATGATCGTCGGCGCGGTGAGCGTTCACGCGGCGAACGGCCTCTTCGCGATGTCGAACGGGGTCGAGGTGCCTCTCCTCTACGGCATCGGAGCGGCCGCTCTCGCCCTCACCGGCCCCGGCGGTTACTCGCTCGACGCGCTCCTGGGCCTCGCACACTTCTGGACCCCGGCGGCGAGCTGGGCCTTCCTCGCCGCCGGTATCCTCGGCGGCGTCCTCAACCTGGCGCTCCGGCGCAGGCCCGCCCCGGCCGCGGCCTGACGCGCCGCGAAAGGACTCGTTCCATGGCGAACATGAACCGATCGAAGGGCATTCTCGGGATCGAGCAGGCTCCGCCCCGGCACTGGGTCGGAGACGGGTTTCCGGTCAGCTCGATGTTCTCGTACGAATCCGCCCCGTTCCTCAGCCCGTTCATCCTTCTCGACTACGCGGCGCCGATGGAATTCAAGCCGGCCCTCGCGCCGCGCGGCGTGGGCGAGCACCCGCACCGCGGCTTCGAGACGGTGACGATCGCCTATCAGGGCGAGGTCGAGCACCGCGACTCGGCCGGGCACAAGGGCCGCATCGGCCCGGACGACGTCCAGTGGATGACCGCGGCGTCGGGCATCGTGCACGAGGAGATGCACGGCAAGGAGTTCACGAAGAAGGGCGGCACGCTCGAGATGGTGCAGCTCTGGGTGAACCTGCCCGCGAAATTCAAGAAGGCCCCGCCCGGCTATCAGGACGTCGTCGGGAGCCGGACTCCCGTCGTTACGCTCCCCGGCGACGCCGGGTCGGTCCGCGTGATCGCGGGCGAGTTCGAGAAGGAGAAGGGCCCGGCGCGGACGTTCACGCCGATCGAGCTGTGGGACCTGAGACTCCGGTCCGGGAAGACCGCGAAGCTCAACGTGCCGCCGGGCCAGTCGACGGCCCTCCTGTTCCTGCACGGCGGCGGGCGCGTCAACGGCGAGAAGTCGGTGGACGAGGGCGGGCTCGCGGTCCTCGCACGCGACGGCGAGACTCTTACGATCGAGGCCGGAGCGGACTCCACGGTTCTTCTCCTGTCGGGTGCGCCGATCGACGAGCCCGTCGTCGGCTACGGGCCGTTCGTCATGAACACCGAGAACGAGATCCGGCAGGCGATCGCGGACTATCGCAGCGGGTTGATGGGGCGCCTGGACTGAGGGAGGCGTCCCGGGCGCTCCCCGCGCGTGGTACGTCTCTTGCTCCTCCTCGCAATGCCATGCCCTGCGCAACGGGGGCTGAATGCAAGGAGTTGTGTCATGAACCACTCGAACCCTCGGGCGCTTCCTGTAATCCTTGCCGCATTCGTCGTCGCGGTCGTCGCCTCTCCGGCAGCCCGCGCGCAAGATGACTCGCAGGACTTCCGCCAGACCGTGGCACGCGTCGCGTTCGTGCAGGGAGGCGGATCCCTGGAGCGTGGAGACGACCCCGGCAACTGGCAGCCGCTCGCCGTCAACGTGCCGGTGACGATCGGCGACCGCGTCTGGGCGGGCGACGCGGGCCGCCTCGAGCTCCAGGCCCCCGGCTTCCGGGCGTTCCTGGCGCCCCGGACCGAGCTGTCGGCGATGAACCTGACGGAAGACGTCCAGCAGTACTCGGTCGCGCAAGGCACCGCGAGCTTCCGCGTCATCTCGATGGACGAGGAGGACGAGTTCGAGATCGACACGCCGAACGCGGCCATCTCGCTCGAGCGGCCCGGCCTCTACCGTGTCTACGTCGACGCGGCCGGCAACACGCGCTTCGCGGTCCGGCTCGGTGAGGCCCGCGTCGCGGCCGCCGGCGGCGAGGTTTCGGTGCGCGCGGGCGAGGAAATGATCGTGACCGGGATCGACGATCCGGAGTACGACGTCGTCGCGCTTCCGCTCGTCGACTCGTGGGACCGCTGGGTGTCGACGCGCGAGCTCCGCAGGCACGAGATCGTCTCCTACGACTACACGAGCGCGGACGTCCTCGGCGCCGAAGACCTCGACGCGTACGGCACCTGGGAGTCCGTGCCTCAGTACGGCCGCGTCTGGCGGCCCCGCTCCGTCGCCGCGGGCTGGGCGCCGTACCGCGCCGGACACTGGATCTGGCAGGATCCGTGGGGCTGGACGTGGGTGTCGTCCGAGCCGTGGGGCTGGGCGCCCTACCACTACGGCCGATGGGTCGTCGTCTCGTCGCGCTGGTGCTGGGTGCCGGTCGCCCCGAGCATCCGTCACGTCCTGTACGCCCCGGCCCTCGTCGCGTTCGTGGGCGGAGGGCCGGGTTGGTCCGCCTCCGTGACGGCGGGCGGGGGAGGCTACGTCGGCTGGTTTCCGCTCGCGCCGCGCGATCCGTTCGTCCCGTGGTGGGGCCGTCAGGCTGGCAGCCGGGCGCCCGCGCGGAACGTCGCGTACGCGAATCGCGCGTACGCGACCGTCGTCGCGCGGTCCGACTTCGCCGGCGCGCGGCCCGCCCAGACGGTCCTCGTGCACGATGCCGCCATCGTGCGACAGGTCCAGAGCGCCGCGATCGTGCGAGGTCCGTTGCCGGTCCTGCCGACCCGGGAGTCGCTCCGCCCGGCGGGTGCGGCCGCGCCGCGCCCGCCCGAGGCGGTCCTCGCGCGTCCGGTGGCCGCGCGCCTCGCCCCACCGCCGGCGCCGCCCACGTTCACGAAGAAGGTGGAGGTGATTCGCGAGAGCCACGGCGCGCCCCTCACGCCGAAGTCGGCGGCTGCGCTCGTCGTCAAGTCGCCGGAGGGCGCCCGGGCGGCCGTCGCGATCCGCCCGGTCGCGCAGCAGGACCGGCGCGTGGCCCTCGCTCCCCACAAGGACGCCGTGGGCGCGCCGCCGCCGGACCCGGTCCACGTCACGGGGCGCGCGCTCGCGACGGCGAACGCGCCGCTGATCCTGCATCCCTCGGGCGGGCGTGAGGTCGTCGAGCCCGTACGCGTCGCCCCGGGCGCCGTCGTCACGGCCGCCCCCAGGGCCCGTGAAGAGAAGAGGAGGGAGGCCTACGTGCCGCCTCCCCAGGATCAGGGGGCCGCTGCTGCGCCGGCTCCCCATGTCGCGGCGGCCGTGCCCGAGATGAGAGTCCAGGGCCAGCCCTTCAGCCGTCCGCCCCGTCGCGTCGTGGAGCCCGGACCCGACCCGCTCGCGCACGAGGCGCCCCCCGCGCACGTCGGCGTGAAGCAGGAGGCGAACCCGCAGGAGAAGAAAGAGATCAAATCCGAGAAGAAGAACGAAGGGAAGCCCGTGAAGGGCAACGAGAAGGAAAAGGAGAAGCCGGGGAAGGACTGAGTCGAACGCCCGGCGTCAGGGTGCCAGATCCGCCCCGCGCTCCGCGAGCAGCTCGCGAAGGACGGAGCGGTGGCAGCGGCCCTCGTCGGCGCAGTAACAGCCGACCGTGAAGCTCGTCCCGTGCGAGAGCGCCGCGAGGAGATCGAGGACGGCTTTCGCCTCGGGCCGCTTCATCTCGGCGCGGTAGCGCCTCACGAACGTCCTCCAGCTCCTCTCGTCGCCCGCGCCGAAGGCCTGCTTCACGAGCTCTTCGCTCGGCGCCACGACCGGAAGCCAGACGTCGTAGAAGTCGCGCCGCGCGAAATCCGCCTTCGGAACGCCGCGCGGCGGCCGCCGGACGGTGCCGATCCGCAGGCCTTCGCCGGGGAGGCGCGGGCTTCCGAGGCGGACGATGCGGACGGGCACGGCGCGCCCTACCGCATCGACTCCATGACCCTCTCGAGCGCCTCGCGGGAGGGCCGGAGGACCTCCAGCGGCAGGTCGACGAGCGACTTGCCCGTCGCGCCGAGCACCTCGGAGAACGCGGGTTTCTTCGGGTCGACGTACAGGATCCCCGTGAGGATCTCCTGCTTGCCGTGGCTCTCGTGGATCGCCCGGAGGGCTCTCTCCTTGTCGGTCGGGTCGTAGTCGCGCCCGATCCCGCGGAAGCGCAGGACGCTGCCGTCGGGGAACGTCACGTCCTTCGTGTCGCCCGCCGGGATCTCCGCGATCGTGTCCTCGAAGAAGGGGACGAAGCCGACGTCGTGGACGGGCGTCTCGTGCTCCTTCGCGTACTTGTAGCTCTTCGTCGAGCCCTCGTGGTCGTTGAAGGTCACGCAGGGCGAGATGACGTCGATGACGGCCGTGCCCTTGTGGGCGATCGCGGCCTGCAGGATCGTCTGGAGCTGCTTCATGTCGCCCGAGAACGAGCGCGCGACGAACGTCCCGCCCAGCTCGATCGCGAGCGAGCAGAGGTCGATCGGGACGAAGTCGTTCACCGCGCCGCTCTTCCTCGTCGCGCCGAGGTCGGCCGTCGCGGAGAACTGGCCCTTCGTGAGGCCGTAGACCCCGTTGTCCTCGACGATGTAGACGAGCGGGAGGTTCCGGCGCACGAGATGGACGAACTGGCCGATCCCGATCGAGGCCGTGTCGCCGTCCCCGGAGACGCCGATTCCGACGAGCTCGGGGTTCGCGACGAGCGCGCCCGTCGCCGCGGCGGGCATTCGTCCGTGGACGCCGTTGAAGCCCCAGGCGCGGTTGAGGAAGTAGGCGGGCGTCTTCGACGAGCAGCCGATGCCGGAGAACTTCGCGACCTTGTGCGGCGCGACGCCCATCTCGTAGAAGGCGTTCACGATCTGCTTCGTGATCACGTCGTGGCCGCAGCCGAGACAGAGAGTGGACTTCGCGCCCTCGTAATCGGCCTTCGGCAGGCCGATGCGGTTCGTCTTCGGAGCGGCGGGCGCGGGGGAGGGGACGGGAGGCTGGGCGCTCATCGGGTTCAACCCTTCTTTCCGGACTTCTCGCGGTCCGAGAGGACGCCCTCGACGACGGTCGTCGCGTCGAGGGGGAGGCCGTCGTACTGGCGGACGGGGACGAATCGCGCGGCGAGGTCGGGGAACTCGTCGCGGAGGATCGTCACGAGCTGCGCGTCGCGGTTCTGCTCGACGACGTAGATGCGCTCGTGGCGCCGGATCCACGCCGCGGCCTCGGGGCCGATCGGGAGGGCCCGGAGCCGGCAGTAGTCGAGCGGGACGCCGAACGAGCCGGCGAGACGGTCGCGGCCCTCGGCGGTTCCGTAGTGGGACGTCCCGTACGCGAGGACGCCGGCGGCGGCGCCGGGCCGGTCCTCGATCACCGGTTTCGGCACCATCGTCCGGGCCGTGTCGAACTTCCGGGACAGGCGGTCGACGTTCGCGACGTAGTCGCGCGCCTTCTCGGAATACTGGGCCTTCTCGTTGTGGCCCGAGCCGCGCGTGAAGAACGCGCCGGCCGGGTGGTTCGTGCCAGGCAGCGTGCGGTAGGGGATCGCGTCGCCGTCCACGTCCCGGTACCGGCCCCACGAATCCTTGACCTTCTCGATCGCGGCCGCGTCGAGGACCTTCCCGCGGGCGAGGGGCGCCGTGGGGTACGAGAACGCGTCCGACATCCAGTTGTTCATCCCGAGGTCGAGGTCCGTGAGGACGAAGACCGGGGTCTGGAGCCTCTCGGCGAGGTCGAACGCGTCCTGCGCCATCGTGAAGCACTCCTCGGGCGAGGAGGGGAAGAGCACCGGATGCTTCGTGTCGCCGTGGGAGTTGAAGTAGCAGAGGAGGATGTCGCCCTGCATCGTGCGCGTCGGCAGGCCCGTGGAGGGCCCCACGCGCTGCACGTCGAAGATGACGGCCGGGATCTCCGTGTAGTACCCGAGGCCGATGATCTCGGACATCAGCGAGACGCCGGGGCCGGACGTCGACGTGAACGCGCGGGCGCCCGCCCAGCCGGCGCCGACGACCATGCCGATCGAGGCGATCTCGTCCTCGGCCTGGATGACCGCGACGTTCTTCTTCCCCGTCTCGGGGTCGACGCGCAGGTCGTCGCAGAAGTCGATGAAGGACTCGCAGAGCGAGGACGAGGGCGTGATCGGGTACCACGCGCAGACGGTCGCCCCCGCGAAGACGCAGCCGAGGGCGGCGGCGGCGTTGCCCTCGACGATGATCTTGCCCGCCGTCGCGTCCATTCGCTGGACCCGGTGCGGGATCTTGTTCGGGAAGTTCGCCGCCGCGTACTCGAGGCCGATCTTCACGGCCGAGACGTTGAGGTCGACGGCCTTCTTCTTGCCCTTGAGCTGCTTGGCGATCGCCTTCTCGGTCTCGGCCGGGTCGATCCCCATGAGGTCGGCGACGACGCCGACGTAGATCATGTTCACGATGAGCTTGCGGAGCTTCGCGTGCTCGGGTGCCGCGGTGATCTTGAGCACCAGCTCGGAAAACGGCACGGCGTAGTACGTGACGTCGTCGCGCCTCTTCCCGGGATTCTCGAGGCCGAGCTTCTTCTCGTAGACGACGAACGCGCCCGCGCGGACCTCGCGCACGTCCTCCTCGGCGGTCTCGGGGTTCATGCAGACGAGGACGTCGAGTTCCCGTTTGCGCCCGATGTAGCCCTCCCGGCTCGCCCGGATCGTGAACCACGTCGGGAGCCCCTGGATGTTCGACGGGAAGAGGTTCTTCCCGGAGACGGGGACGCCCATCTGGAAGATGGAGCGCATGAGGACGCTGTTCGCCGTCTGCGATCCGGACCCGTTCGCAGTGGCAACCTGCAAAGAAAAGTCGTTGACGACGACGTCGGAGGAAGCCCCCGCGCCGGCGGCGGTCTCGGTCAGGACGCTGGACATGAACACGTCTCCTTCCGCGGTCTGGCCGCGGCTGGGGCCCGATGTTACCCGTGCCGGCCCGGGCGTGGAAGAATCGTGCCCCGTGCGCCTCGTCTCCCTGTGCCCGTCCATCACCGAGAGCCTCGCCGTCCTCGGCCTCGCGGGCGAGCTCGTCGGAATCACCCGGTACTGCGTCCACCCCCGCGCGGCCCTGGAGGGCGTGCCGCGCGTGGGCGGGACCAAGAATCCTGATCTCGCCGCGATCCGCGCCGCGAGGCCCGATCTCGTCTTCTGCAACGCGGAAGAGAACCGGCGGGAGGACGTCGAGGCGTTCGCCCGCGAGTTCGCGGTGGACGTCTCGCACCCGCGGACGGTGGGGGAGGTCCCGGCTCTCCTGCGGCACTTCGGGGCGCTGACGGGAAGGGAGAAGGAGTCGGAAGAGATTTCCTCGAAGGTCGAGGAAGCGGCGAGGCGCGTCGACGAGGAGCAAGGCAAATCGGGGGGCGGCGCAGAGCCGCGTTTTCGCTACGTCTACCTGATCTGGAAGAACCCCCTCATGACCGTCGGCCCGCGCACGTACGTCGCCGATCTGCTTCGCCGCGTCGGCGGCGCTCTTTCACTCGAAGACTCTCGTGAAAACGGCCGTTCTGACTATCCGGTCACTTCCGAGGACGCCATCCTGAAGGCGCGCCCCGACGTCCTGATCCTCCCGGACGAGCCGTACCCCTTCTCCGAGAACGACGCGAAGCGCTGGCGGGGAAGGCTGACCGCGGCGACGCGCGTGTTCTGCGTCCCGGGTGACGACTTCTGCTGGCACGGAGCGCGCACCGTCCGGGGCCTCGCCGCGGCCGGGCAGCTCGCGCGGCAGCTCGCCGGGAGCCCGGCGTGACCGGGGCGGCCCACGCGCGCGAAGTGCCCGGCGCGCGCCGGAGCTAGGAGCCCGAGCCGACGATCGACACCGGGCCGTTGACGGTCGAGAGCCGCACGACCGCGCTCTCCGTCCCCGTCTCGAACAGGCGCGTGCGGCCGCCGTCCTGGCGGCGGGCGCCGTCGCAGGCGGCTGCCCGGCACGAGAACGGACTGTGCGCGGACGTCTCGACGCGCAGGCCAGACGAGAAGCCGTCCGGCACCTTGAGTGTGAGCGGCCCGTTCTTCGCGTCGGCCTCGAGCCCCTTGCCCTCCCAACGCGTCCCGGAGAGGGCGATCGTGAGCGGGCCGTTCACGGCGTGAATCCGGACGTCGCCCGAGGAGCCCTTCAGCGTGACCGGGCCGTTCGCCGCGTCGACATCGACGGAGCCGGTCAGGTTCGAGAGAGAGACGGGCCCGTTCGCGGCCCTCACGACGAGCGCGCCCGAGAGAGACGTCAGCGAGACGGGGCCGTTCGTCGCCTCCACCGAGAAGTCGGCATCGCGGGGCGCCGTCACGCGGAGGAAGCCGCTCCACTGCTCGCCCTCGGGGCCCTCGAGCGTCACCCGGCCGCCTGCCGAGCGGAGGGAAACCTTCGCGAGAACGGCGCGGGCGGACGCCTCGTCGCCGCCGGCCGCCGCCGTGCAGGCCGTCACGGTGAACTCGTTCACGTCGCCCCCGCGGACGGTGACGCCGCCGTGCCGGGACGCCTCGAGGACGAGGCCCTTCGCGTCGGCGCGGGAGATCGTGACGGACTCCTCGCCCCGGGCCGTGATCCGGTCCCCGAAGTGGATGAGGACTCCCGCGCAGCCCGCCCCGTCGCCGCCGTCGATCGTGACGGTGCGCTCCGCGGCGGCGGGGAGGGAGAAGGCGAGGGCGGCAAGGAGCACGGGAAGGGCGGCGGCACGGCTCATGGGGAGTCCTCCTGTCTTTCAGAGGGACGCCGGAGGCCGGGAAAGGTTCCTCAGCCGCGGCGGTTCAGGAGATCGAGGAACTCTTCCCGCACGGCTTTCTGCAGGAAGATCCCGCGCAGAGCCGACGTCACGGTCAGCGCGCCGGGCTTCTTGACGCCGCGCATCTCGACGCAGAGGTGGCGCGCCTCGACGACGACCATGACGCCCTGCGGCCTGAGCTCCTCCTCGAGGGTCGTCGCGACCTGCTCGGTGAGGCGCTCCTGGAGCTGGGGCCTTCGCGCGTAGAACTCGAGGAGGCGGGGAAGCTTCGAGAGGCCGACGATGCGCTCGTTCGGGATGTAGGCGATGTGCCCGTGCCCGTAAAAGGGCACGAAGTGGTGCGCGCACATGGAGTAGAACGGGATGTCCTTCTCCATCACCATCGAGGTGTAGTGCTCCTCGTTCGGGAACGTCGTGAGCTTCGGCCGGTTCTCGCTGTCGAGCCCCGAGAAGATCTCGAGGTACATCTTCGCGACCCGCTGGTCCGTGTCGACGAGATTCGGATCCTTTTCGGGATCGAGGCCGAGGATCTTGATCATTGCCCGGACGTGGGACGCCAGCTTGTCGATGCGGGGATCGGCCACGACGGGAGCTTCGAAGATCGAGGAAGGAGCCATCGGAGCATCATACGGCGCGACAGGGAGGACGGATGGCCCCACTCGTCAGGGAGGCGGCGACGAAGATCGTCGCCACGATCGCGGACAACGCGGAGAAGCCGGGGGCGCTCGACGCGCTCCTCGCCGCGGGAGTGGACGTCGTCCGCCTGAACGGCGCGCACGCGAAGCCGGGCGACATCCGCCGGCGGACGGCCCTCGTGCGCCGGGTCGCGGCGCGGCGCGGGAAGCCCGTCGGCGTCCTGCTCGACCTCGGGGGCCCGAAGATCCGGCTCGGCGCCCTGCCGGGCGGCTCGGTGGCCCTCGTGAACGGCCGCACCGTCGAGATCGTCCCCGGAACGGAGTCGGACGGCCCGCAGCCGGGGCTCGTGCGCCTGGCGGTGACGTACCCGGCCCTCCTCAAGGACGTGCGTCCGGGCGCCGAGATCCGGATCGACGACGGGCGCGTCCGGCTCGAGGTCACGCGCCGGCTGCGGCGCTCGCTACGGGCCGTCGTGAGGACGGGCGGAAGGGTGAAGAGCGAAGCGGGCGTGAACTTCCCGGACTCGACGCTGACGGCGCCCGCGCTGACCGCCAAGGACCGGCGGGACCTCGACGAGGCGCTCGAGGCCGGCGTGGACTTCGTCGGGCTGTCCTTCGTCCGGAGCGCGGCCCACGTCGCTCACCTCCGGCGCCTTTTCGAGCGCGTCGCCCCGGGCCGGCGGCCGTGGATCGTCGCGAAGATCGAGAGGCCCGAGGCGCTCGCCGACCTCGACCGGATCGCGGCGGCGTCCGACGCGCTGATGGTCGCCCGCGGCGACCTCGGCGTCGAGATCGGCCTCGCGCGCGTCCCGGCCGCCCAGCGCGAGATCCTCGCGGCGGGACGGCGCCACGCGGTGCCGGTCATCGTCGCGACGCAGATGCTCGAATCCATGATCGAGCACCCCGTGCCGACCCGGGCGGAGGTTTCGGACGTCGCGCTCGCGGTCCACGACGGCGCGGACGCCGTCATGCTCTCGGGCGAGACGGCGATCGGGGCGTTCCCCGTCGAGGCCGTCCGCGCGATGGGCGAGATCGCGCGCGTGGCCGAGGCGCCGGACGCCGCCGCCGCCCCCGCGGTCCTCCCGTCGCCGGCCGCCGGAGACTTCACGGCCGTCGTCGCGCGCGCGGCCGCGGAGGCCGCGCGCCTCGCCGGCGCCTCGGCCCTCGTCGTCCATACCGAGTCGGGGCGCACGGCGCGCCTCGCGTCCAAGAGCGCGCTTCCCCTTCCGATCGTCGCCTTCACGCCGCGGGAGTCCGTGCGCCGCAAGCTCACGCTCCTGCGCGACGTCGTGTCGTTCCGCGTCCCGAAGAGCCGGACCGTCGAGGAGCGGATCCGGGCCGCCGACGCCCTCCTCGCGAAGGTCCCGCGCCTTAGGGGGGCGACGATCGTCGAGGTCTCGGGAGCGTCGCCGTCTGCCGGCGCGACGAACGTCGTGCGCCTCCGGCGGCTGCCCTGACGCTCACTTCCCGGCCGGGATGAGGGGCCGCACCGGAGGAGTTCCCGCAGGGGCGATGTCGAGGTCCTCGCCGTCCATCTCGTCGGCGGCGAAGGGAACGCCGAGGTAGCCGAGGAGGGTCGGCGCGAGATCGACGGTGCGCGCCGCATGGCGGTGCCCCGGCGCGACGCCCGGGCCCGCGAAGAGGAGCGGGACGACCATCTCGCTGCGGGAGAGCGAGCCGTGCCCCGCCGCCTTCCCGGACGTGAAGCCGTAGCCGTCTGCGGGCGAGATGTAGACGTCGGGCGCCCGCGTCGAGTCGAAGAACTCGGGCAGCTGCACGACGAGGTCGGGGTAGGGGCCGGCCGCGGTCGCGTCCAGCCATTCGTCCGCCTCGCGGGCGGAGCCGACGAGGCCGCGGACCGCGGGGTCCCACGTGTAGCCGAGCGGATCCTCGCCCTCGAGGACGGTATACCGGTAGAGAGGCGCCGTGCCGTCGCCGTCCTCGCGTGCGATCTCCGAGCGGCCCGCCGGCCCGTAGACGACCACGCGGCCCGCGGCGGGACCGCGCGTGACGACGAGGCGCACCTCGGGAGCATGGGCGAGCGTGGCGGCGAAGGCCGACACGGGCGGCATCCTCAGGCGGGGCGCGGGCGGCGCCTTCGGGCGCTTCTGCTTGCGCGTCCGGAAGGCTCCGGGGACTTCCTCGGGCGGACGCTCGGAAGGGAGCCAGATCATCGCGCCGCGGTAGGCCCCGACCGCGATCATCGCGTCGGCGACGTCGTACTTCTTGTCCTTGCGGGGCGCGGGCACGAGGACGCAGTCGCCCTTCGAGCAGTCCGCCTCGGTCGGGTTCGCGCGGAGAACGCGGTTCACGAGCTCGCTCGCGTCCACGAACGTGTGGTACGAGCGGTTGCCGTGGTCGCCGACGACGACGAACAGGACGCGGTCCTCGACCTTCAGCTTGCGGAGGCGCTTCACGAGGCGGCCGAAGGCCCTGTCGATTGACGCGAGCGTCGCGTGGAATCCAGGGCTGCCCGGCCCCTCGGCGTGCGCGACCTCGTCGGGCCCGAGGAGGTGGTTCCAGACGAGGGGCGGCAGGCGGCCCTCGTCCGCGGCGCCGGCGTACGCGTCGCCCGCGTCGTCGAGGGTCTTGCGGTCGAGGAACGGCCAGTCGTACCGCGCGTAGGCGGCCATGACGGTGATCGTGTTCTTCACGTGGACGGTCACGCCCCGCGCGATCGGCGCCGTGACCGCGACCGTGTCGGCCGGGAGGCGCTCGTAGAGGGTCCGCGCCCGGGTCGAGAGAAAGTCGCTCGCGGCGTAGATGCGGAAGATGTTCGTGTGCGCCTCGCGGACGCGGAGCCTCCGGTCGAGCCAGACGTTGGCGGGGATGCCGTGGTGGCCGGGCAGGAGCCCGGTGAGCATCGCCGCGAGGTTCGGGTACGTCTCGCTCGGCACGGAGGCGACCGCGTTGTCGACGACGAGGCCCCGGTCGACGACCTCCTTCTTCAGGTTCGGGAGCGCGCCCTCGGCGAGGAGGTGGTCGAACGCTTCCTTCGAGAGCCCGTCGAAGAAGAGAACGCAGACGGACACGTCGCTGCGGGCGCCGGAAGCCTCGAGGGCCGTCTCGACGCGCGAGCGGACGGTGCAGCCCGCGACCGCGAGCGCGAGCGCGGCGGCGAGGGCGGAGCGGGGCGCGCGGCGCACGGCGAAAGGGTACAGGAACACGGCCGCCGGGCTCCCGCGCTACCATCTCCGGATGCCTCCGTTCCGCGGCGCCGACCTGCACTGCCATTCGACGTTCTCGGACGGGGTCGACACGCCTGCGCGCCTCGTCGGCCACGCCGTCGAGGCGGGCCTCTCGGTCCTCGCGCTCTCGGACCACGACGCGCTGCACGGCCTGCCCGAGTTCGAGGCCGCCGCGAAGGGGACGGGCCTCGTGACGGTGGCCGCGAGCGAGCTCTCGACGCGCTGCGACGGCGACGACGTCCACGTCCTCGGCCTCTTCCTCGACCCCGACGAGCCCGGGATGAAGGCGCACCTGGAGCGGTTCCGCGTCGACCGCGACACGCGCGGCGAGGCCATGGTGGAGAAGCTCGCGGGCCTCGGGATGCCGCTCGACATCGCCGAGATCCGCGAGGTCGTGGGCGCGGGCGCCTTCGGGCGCCCGCACGTCGCGCGCGCGATGATCGCGAAAGGGTACGTGCGGAGCTTCGACGAGGCGTTCGACAAATGGCTCGCGCACGGCAAGCCCGGCTACGTTCCGAAGCCGAAGTGGACGCTCGAGGAGGCGGTCGCCGCGATCCGCGCGGCCGGCGGACTCTCGGTCATCGCCCATCCGATCTGGTACAAGAACCCCGGGAAGGTCGTCGCGACCGGAGTCGCCGCCGGGCTGGACGGCCTCGAGGTCTACCACCTCGACCAGGCCGGCAAGGAGAACGAGTTCGGCTCACTCGCGGACCAGCACGGGCTCCTGAAGTCCGCCGGCTCGGACTACCACGGCCCCGTGGAAGGCAAGCGGCGCGTCGGTGCCTGCCGCCTCGACGCCGGTGGCTGGGAACAGATGGTCGCGGCGGCGCACACCCGCCGCGCCGAGTCGGGCCGGCCGCCGCTCGACCTCACGCCGCGCTGACGAACGGCCGGCCCCGGTCGCCGGTCGCGTCTGAGATAAGGACTCGGGGCCGGGCGACGGGGCGACGGTCATGACCTCGACCCGGGGCGGCGGGGGGGCGACTCCGATCCGCAGCGTGAAACTGTCGGCGAGGGCGGCGGACGCGGACAGGGCCAGGGCGACGACGAGGAGCCGGGCGAGTGCGCGGGGCATTTGAACCTCCTTCAAAGCACCGTTCCGTCCCGGTGGACGCAAGCCCCGGACCCGGGATTACGCGCTCCGTCGACCGCGTGAGGGACGTCACGTCCGCGAGAGGGCGCGCCGGCGACGAGCGCTTTCCGGCGGGCCCCGCGCGCGATATATCCTTCGCAGTCCCGATGTCCGCACTCGCGCCGGTCAGCCCGGATACGCTCCCGTCGAGGCCCGACGTCGAGCGGAGCCTTCTCGGCGCCGTCCTCATCGACGGGGCGCTGATCGCCCGGGTGATGGAGTTCCTCGCCCCGGACGACTTCGCGCACGAGGCCCACCGCGTGATCTACGAGGCCGCGCTCGCGCTCGCGGACCGGCGCGAGGGGATCGACCTCGTGATGGTCCAGAACGAGCTCGACAAGACGGGCCGGCTCGAGCGCGCGGGCGGCCCCGCGTACCTCTCCTCCCTCGTGGACCTCGTCCCGGACGTCGAGAACATCGAGGGCTACGCCCGCCTCGTGCGCGAGGCGTCGCTCCGGCGGCTCGTGATCCTCCAGTCGCGGCGCGCGATCCGCGAGGCCGTGTCCGCTCCGGACGCCGAGGTCGTTCTCGAAAACGCGCAGCGCGAGCTCGTCGAGATCGCGAAGGGCTCCATCAAGGGCGGCTTCGTGAAGCTCTCGAACATCGCGGAGAAGAACGAGGTGGAGATCCAGAACCTCCACGGCCGCGGCGGCATGCTCACGGGCCTCCCGTCGGGCTTCACGCGGCTGAACGCCCTGACGCAGGGCCTGCAGAAGACGGACCTCATCGTCGTCGCGGCCCGGCCGGGAATGGGGAAGACGGCCTTCGCGCTGAACATCGCCGCCACCCTCACGATCCGCGAGAAGTACGTCGTCGGCTTCTTCTCGCTCGAGATGTCGGCCCAGCAGCTCGGCTTCCGCATCCAGTGCTCCGAGGCGCGCGTGAACCTCCAGCGCCTGCGCGAGGGGCGCCTGAGCAAGGAGGAGAAGAAGGCCCTCTTCTTCTCGACGCAGCAGATGCGCGAGGCGCACCTCTACGTGGACGACACGCCCGCGATCACGCTCCTCGAGATGCGCGCGCGGGCGCTCCAGCTCAAGCAGCGCGCCGGCCTCGACGCCCTGTTCGTGGACTACCTCCAGATCATGGGAACGCGCGGCAAGGTCGAGAACCGCACGCAGGAGGTCAGCGCGTTCTCGCGCGGCCTCAAGGCGCTCGCCAAGGAGCTCGACGTGCCCGTGATCGCCCTCTCGCAGCTGTCGCGCCGCACGGAGCAGCGCGGCGCCGAGAAAGAGCCCGTCCTTTCCGACCTGCGCGAGTCGGGCGCGATCGAGCAGGACGCCGACGTCGTCCTGTTCCTCTCGCGGCCCGAGTACTACGACAAGGACACCGAGCAGAAGGGCGTCTGCGACGTCATCATCGCCAAGCAGCGCAACGGTCCGACGGACCGTTTCACGCTCGGCTGGGCGGGCGAGTACACGCGCTTCTCCGACCTCGCGATGATCGGCGAAGGCCCCGGCCTGTGACGTTCCCGCTGCGGCCGACACGCGCCGTCGTCGACCTCGACGCGCTGGCCTCGAACTACCGCGCGCTCGGAACGGGCCTGCCGCCGGGATGCACCGTGCTGCCCGTCGTCAAGGCGGACGCCTACGGCCATGGGGCGGTGCACGTCGCCCGCCGGCTCGGGAAGGAAGGCGCGTCGACGTTCGCGGTCGCCCTCGCCGAGGAGGGCCTCGAGCTCCGGCGTGCCGGGATCACGCAGCGGATCCTCGTCATGGGGTGGATCGGGAGGGACCAGCTCGGCGCCGTCGTCGAGGGAGGGCTGATGCCCAATATTCACTCCCTCGAGCAGGCCGCGGAGTTGAGAGACTTCTTCGAAGGTGAAGAGGGGAAGGCGGGGACAGCGCGCCCCGGGGGCGCGCCGCCCCCGCCCCTCCCGGTGCATCTCAAGCTCGACACCGGCATGACGCGGCTCGGGCTGCGCCCCGAAGAGCTGCCGCGCGCGCTCGAGCTCCTCGAGCGGCTCAGGGGCCGCGTCGTGGTGAAGGGAGTCTTCCAGAACTTCGCGACCGCCTACGACCCGGAGGCGGAGCAAAACGAAACGCAGCGGGGGATTTTCCTAGAAGGGCTGCAGACGATACGCGCGGCGGGTCACCGGCCCTCCATGGTCCACACCGACAACAGCGGCGCGACGCTCGCTCGAACGGGGCCGGCGATCTCGCGTTCTTCACCTTCGAAGAAATCTCTCTCTTCGGTCGTCACCCACGTCCGCCCCGGCCTCGCTCTGTATGCGAGGGTCCCTGAAGTTCCCTCCGCCGCCGGCGACCTTCTCCGCGGCGTCATGTCTTTCGTCTCCGTCGTCGACCAGGTCAAGACGGTCCCGGCGGGAACGAAGGTCGGCTACGCCGGGACGTTCGTCTGCGCACGGACGACGACGCTCGCGGTCGTGCCGGCCGGCTACGCGGACGGCGTCCGGCGCCACCTGGCGGGGCGCGGTCAGGTCCTGATCGGCGGCCGCCGCTGCCCGATCGCGGGGCGCATCTCGATGGACCTCACGGAGGTCGACGTGACGGACCTGCCGTCTCCACCCGTGCGCGGCGACGAGGCCGTGTTCTTCGGGAACCAGGGCGACGAGCGGCTGGGCGTCGGGGACGTCGCGGGCGCCGCGGACACCGTCGCGTGGGAGATCCTCTGCGGGATCGGCCCGCGCGTGCCGCGCGTCGCGGTCGAGGCCGGCCGCGAGGTGGCGCGCGTGTCGAGGTTCGCGTGAAAGCCGTGTTCGAGGCGATCGGGCGCGCCGTCCTGCGCCTGCTGGAGGGCGTCGGCCGGTTCTTCGAGCTGCTGGGCCAGACGCTCCGCGGGTTCGTCAGGCCTCCGTACCAGATTTCGATGACGGCCAAGCAGGTCGTCCGCGTCGGGGTCGACTCCGTGCCGGTCGTCTTCCTGACGGCGCTCTTCACCGGCGGCGTGCTCGCGCTCCAGACGTTCAAGGGTTTCCAGCGCTTCCACGCCGAGGGCTACATCGGGTCGGTCGTCGCGCTCTCGATGCTGCGCGAGCTCGGGCCGGTCCTCACGGGGCTCATGGTGACCGGCCGCGCGGGCAGCGCGATGGCGGCCGAGCTGGGCTCGATGCGCGTCACCGAGCAGATCGACGCGCTCGTCTCCCTCGCGACGGATCCGGTCCAGTACCTCTTCGTGCCGCGCGTCCTCGCCTCCATCATCGTCGCCCCCATGCTCGTCGTCCTCGCGGACGGGACCGGCATTCTCGGCGGGTACCTCGTCGCGGTGCAGTACCTCGGCGCGAACCCCGTCGTCTACCTGAACAACACGTTCCAGTACCTGGACATGGAGGACATGACGTCCGGCCTCATCAAGGCCGCCGTCTTCGGGCTCCTGTTCTCGATGATCGGCTGCCAGACGGGCTACGACACGAAGGGCGGGGCGGAAGGTGTCGGCACGTCGACGACGGCCGCCGTCGTCCTCGGCTCGCTCGCGATCCTGATCGCGGACTTCTTCCTCACGAAGGTCCTCTTCTGATGGCGGCGCCCTCGCCGTCCGCCCCGGCCCCTTCCGGCGTCCCGGCCATCCGGCTGCGCGGCATCACGAAGGCGTTCGGGACGAAGGTGGTCCTCGACCACCTCGACCTCACGGTCGAGAAGGGCGAGTCGCTCGTCCTCCTCGGCCAGTCGGGGATCGGCAAGAGCGTCCTCCTGAAGCACGTCGTCGGGCTCCTGAAGCCCGACGCGGGCTCCGTCGAGATCGACGGCGAGGACCTGTGGGCGGTCTCGCCGCGCGAACGCGACGTCCTCAGGCGGAAGTTCGGGATGTCGTTCCAGGAGGGCGCGCTCTTCGACTCGATGAGCGTCGGGGAGAACATCGCGTTCCCGCTCGTGAGGCACACGAAGAAGACGAAGAAGGAGATCGCCCGGCGCGTGGAGGAGTGCCTCGAGCTCGTCCGCCTGCCGGGAATCGAGGAGAAGCGCCCGTCGGAGCTTTCCGGCGGCATGCGGCGCAGGGTCGGGTTCGCCCGCGCGATCGCGCTCCAGCCGCAGATCCTCCTCTTCGACGAGCCCACGACGGGGCTCGACCCGATCACGACGGACGTCCTCGTGCGCGTGATCGAGGAGATGCGCAGGAGCCTGAACCCGACGGCGATCACGATCACGCACGACCTCAAGGTCGCCTTCGGGATCGCGGACCGCGTCGGCCTCCTCGCGCACGGCAGGATCGCGATCGACCTGCCGCCGAAGGAGTTCGAGGCGTCGGCCGACCCGCGCGTCGCGGCGTTCGTGAAGGGCGACAGCGAGCTCTCGCCGCCCGAGCTCGAGCCGGAGCGCCGCCCGGGCGTCGCGCCGGCCGCCGCGCCCCCCGTATGATGGAGGCCGCATGACGACCACCGCGAAGATCGGGGCCTTCTTCGTCGCCGTGCTCGTCGTTCTCGCCGTCCTGATCCTGAAGATCGAAGACCTGCATTTCGGCAAGCGCGCACGCACGAACACGGTCGACGCGCACTTCAAGGACGTCGCGGGCCTCGACGACAAGTCCGCCGTCCGGATCGCCGGCGTGCGCATCGGCAAGGTGGACGGGATCACGCTGAGGCCCGACGGCACGGCCGTCATCCACCTCGCGCTGGACCCCGGCGTCGAGCTCCGCGAGGGCTCCTCCGCCCAGATCCGGAGCCTCGGAATGCTCGGCGACAAGTACGTCGAGCTGCAGCCGGGGACGCCCGGCGCGCCCCGCCTCGCCCAGGGCGCGCTTCTCGAGGGCGTCTCGTCGACGGGGTTCGACGACCTCACGAAGATGGCGACGGACATCGGGAAGGACCTCAAGGAGCTGTCCTCGGCGCTCGCGGGCTCGATGGGAGGCAAGCAGGGCGAGGAGAAGCTCAACCGGATCGTCGACAACGTCGGCGCGCTCGCCGAGGCGCTGCGCGAGATGGTCGAGCAGAACCGCGGGAACATCGACTCGACCCTCGCGAACCTCAAGGAATTCTCGGGCCAGATGCGCGAGACGCTCGCCCGGATGGACCGGATCCTCGACGAGAACCGGGCGACCTTCAAGTCCACGGTCTCGAACGCCGACGAGATCAGCGAGAAGCTCAAGACGACGGCCGACAACCTCAACTCGATCACGGGGAAGATCGACACGGGGCAGGGAACGATCGGGAAGCTCCTGAACGACGACGAGACGCACAGGAACCTCAACGACGCGCTCACGTCCGTCAAGACGGGCGTCGAGTCCCTCAACCAGACGCTCTCCCGCGTCAACCGCCTCCAGCTCGACCTCGGCTTCCGCGCGGAGTACTCGTCCCGGCCCTCGGAAGGACGGTACTACTTCACGCTGGACGCGATCCCCCGGGACAACAAGTTCTACCGGCTCGAGATCGGCGCGCTGCAGAACGGCTACCGCGAGAACATCAACCAGACGACGACCGTCACGTTTCCGAACGGGAGCCAGCAGACGATCTCGACGGTCGGCCAGCAGTACGTCGACAAGCTGGTCCTCTCGCTCCAGCTCGGCTACCGTCTCAAGGACACGATCGTCAGGGCGGGCCTCATCGAGTCGCGCGGCGGCGCCGCCGTCGAGCAGACCTTCAAGACCGACAGCTTCCGTCTCGCCGGCGAGGTCTGGGACTTCTCCCGGACCGACTTTCGCGGCCACGTGAAGCTCTACGGCCGCTGGAACGCGAGCCCGAACCTCTACATGACGAGCGGCGTCGACGAAGTCCTCAACCCCGGCCTGCGCTCGCTCTTCATCGGCGGCGGCATCCGCTGGAAGGACGAGGACCTCAAGGGGCTCATCGGCTCGATCCCGATTCCGAAGTAAGTGGCACGCAAGCCCGCGACCGTCTTCTCCTGCTCCGCGTGCGGGGCCCAGAGCCCGCAGTGGCTCGGGCGGTGTCCGGAGTGCGGCGGGTGGAACACGCTCACGGAGGAACGCGAGGCGCCGCGCTCCCCGGCGGGCGCCGCGGCGTCCGCGGCGGTCCGGCTCTCGGACGTCGCCGCCGCGGCCGTGCCGCGCATCCCCACGGGCCTCGCCGACGTGGACCGCGTCCTGGGCGGCGGACTCGTGCCGGGCTCGATCGTCCTCCTCGGCGGCGAGCCGGGGATCGGGAAGTCGACGCTCCTCCTGCAGGTGGCGTCGCGCCTCTCGGACCGGGTGGGCGAGGTCCTCTACGTCAGCGCCGAGGAGTCCGCGCAGCAGGTGAGGATGCGCGCCGTGCGCCTCGGGGCCGAGTCGCCGGGCCTCTTCCTCCTCGCCGAGACGAATCTCGACGCCATCCTCGACGCGGCGCGCGCCGGACGGTACGCGGCCGTCGTCGTGGACTCGATCCAGACGATCGCGTCTCCGTCCGCGCAGGCGGCGGCCGGCTCCGTGACGCAGGTGCGCGAGTGCGCGTCCCGGCTCCAGGTCTTCGCGAAGACGACCGGCGTCCCCGTCTTCCTGATCGGGCACGTCACGAAGGACGGCACGCTGGCCGGCCCCAAGACGCTCGAGCACCTCGTGGACGCCGTCCTCTCCTTCGAGGGCGAGCGCTTCCACGCGCAGCGCGTCGTGAGGGCCCTCAAGAACCGCTTCGGCCCCGCGCACGAGCTGGGCGTCTTCGAGATGACGGGCTCGGGCCTCGTCGAGGTCGCGAACCCGTCCGCGCTCTACCTCGGGACGGGCGCCGGCTCGCGGCCGGGCTCCGTCGTCCTCGCGGGAGTCGAGGGGACGCGGCCGCTGCTCCTCGAGGTGCAGGCCCTCACGGTGGAGGCGAAGTACGGCTCGCCGCGGCGGACGGCGATCGGGTTCGACGGGACGCGCCTCGCGCTCCTCCTCGCGGTCCTCGAACGCCACGGCGGCCTGAAGCTCGCCTCGCAAGACGTCTTCCTCAACGTCGCGGGAGGGGCCGAGAGCGTCGAGCCCGCGGCCGACCTCGCGGTGTGCGCGGCCGTTGCCGGGAGCCTGCGCGGCCGGGCGCTCGCGCCCGGGACGTTCGCGTTCGGAGAGGTGGGGCTGCTGGGCGAGGTGCGCGCCGTGTCGGACGCGGCCCTGCGGCTGAAGGAAGCCGTGTCGCTGGGCCTGAAGACCGCGCTCGTGCCGGCCGGCAACGCGGGGGAGGCGGCCGCGTTCCCGGACCTCTCGGTCGTGCCCCTCAGGAGCGTCGAGGAGCTGCTCGCGCGGACGTGAGCCTCAAACCGGCCGGCCGGAAAGGACGCGGGCGGGCAGGAACACGAGCGCCTTGAGGAACGCGAAGACGCCGCCGACGGCGATCCCGACGAGCTTGAACGGGAGCAGGAGCAGCCAGACGAACGGGAAGGCGACGAGCGCGAAGACCGCGAGAGGCCAGCACAGGAAAAAGAGGATGAGCCAGAGAAGGAACTTCGCCATCCGCGCCTCCAGCTCCTGATACGGAGCCGTTTCCTCGGGGGTTTCCGGGCTGATCCGGTTGCATCATTTTGCCCCCGCGCGCTCCCGTGCGAGCGTAGCCTCCGGAGAACACCATGACGAAGACGCTCGATCTCTCCAAGCTCGACCTCCAGGACGCCCTCGACCTCGCGATCCTCGTCGAAGAGGAGGCGAAGGAGCGCTACGACGAGCTCGCGGCGCAGATGGAGTCCCATCACACCGCGGACGCGGCCGTGTTCTTCCACCTCATGTCGGCGAACGAGGCCAAGCACGGCCAGGAGCTCGCCGACCGGCGCAAGCAGCTGTTCGGCGACGCGCCCCGGCGCGTGGACGGCTCGATGGTCTGGGAGATCGAGGCGCCCGAGTACGAGAAGGTCCACGCGTTCATGACGCTCCACGAGGCGCTCACGGTCGCGATGGCCGCCGAGGTCAAGGCCCACTGGTTCTTCACGGACGCCCTGAAGCTCCCGATGGCGGACCCCGTCCGGAAGCTCTTCCTCGAGCTGCAGGAGGAGGAGGTCCACCACCAGGCGCTCGTCGGCCGCGAGCTCGCGAAGCTCCCGCCGGACGAGGCCGCGCCCCCGGAAGAGTTCGCCGACGAGCCGGTTTCGCAGTAGAGGCCGGGGCCCCGGGGTTCAGGCCCTGAAGGGCAGCCCGGTCAGACGCTCGTACGCCTCGACGTATCGCGCGCGCGTGCCGGCGACGACGTCGGGTGGCAGGGCCGGCGCGGGCGGCGTCTTGTTCCAGCCCGTCCTCTCGAGGAAGTCGCGCACGAACTGCTTGTCGAAGGACGGCGGCGACCCGCCCGGGCGCCAGGTGTCCGCGGGCCAGAAGCGCGAGGAGTCGGGCGTCAGCGCCTCGTCGATCCAGACGAGCCCCCCGGACGCGTCGAGGCCGAACTCGAACTTCGTGTCCGCGAGGACGATCCCGCGCCCGGCCGCATACGTCGCGGCGCGGCCGTAGAGCTCGAGCGTGAGGCTCTTCAGGCGCGAGGCGAGCTCGATCCCCGCGGAAGACGCCATCGCGTCGAACGAGACGTTGATGTCGTGCCCGGACTCGGCTTTCGTCGCGGGCGTGAAGATGGCCTCGGGGAGGCGGTCCGCCTCCCGGAGGCCCGCGGGCAGCCTGATCCCGCACACCGCGCCGGAGGCCTGGTACTCCTTCCAGCCGGAGCCCGCGAGGTACCCGCGGGCCACGCACTCGAACGGGACGACGGAGCACTTCTTCGCGAGGACGCTGCGGCCCGCGAGGAGCGGCGCGTGTGCGGCCGCAGGCTCGGGGAAGCGCACGGCGTCCGTCTCGATCAGGTGGTTCGGCGTGACCTCCGCGAACCGGCGGAACCAGAAGTTCGAGAGCTGGGTGAGGATCTTCCCCTTGTCGGGGATCCCGGGCGCGAGGACGCAGTCGAAGGCCGAGATGCGGTCGGTCGCGACGAGGAGGAGGCGGTCGCCGAGGTCGTAGACGTCGCGGACCTTGCCGCGGCGCGGCGGCGGGAGCCCCGGCAGGGTGGTCTCGAGGACGGCTTCGGGCATGGGCCGGATTCTAGGGCGGAGACGGCGAGGGGCGCGCTAGACTTTGCCGGCCCCGGGCCAGGAGGACATTTTGCTCAAGATCGCGATTCGAAGCCGGAAGGGCGGCGCGCGTGCGGACGCTCTCGTGTCGTTCGCCGTCGGCGCGACCCCGAAGGAGGCGCTCGCGGCGCTGCCTGCCGCCGTGCGCGCGAAGGCGGCCGCGGCCGCGCCGGCGCAGCCCGCGGCCGAAGGCGCCGTGTTCACCGTGCCGCTCGGCGGCGCCCCCGCCGCGCGCCTGTACGTGTTCGGAGGCGGCAAGAGCCTCGAGGTGAGCCCGCGCAAGGCGCGCGCTCTCCTGCGCGGCGTCGCGAAGACCCTGAGCCGGAGCGGCGAGCGCTCCGCGATCCTCGACTTCCCGTATTCGCTGAAGCGGATGGACGCCGCCGAGACGCGCGAGTTCCTGCTCCGCGCCCTCGCCCTCGCGGACTACTCGTTCCCCGTCTACAAGACGAAGGAGCGCGAGAAGAAGTCCCTCGCGTCCGTCTCCGTCTCGCCGTCGGGAGCGTTCCTCGGCGCGACGGCCGCCGAGGCCCGCGACGCCGGGGCGCTCGCGAAGGTCGCCGCGTTCGTGCGAGACCTCGGGAACACCCCGTCGAACGACCTCGTGCCGCGCGACTTCGCCCGGCGCGTGGCCGAGGAGGCCCGCGCCCGCGGCCTGAAGGCGAAAGTCCTCGACAAGAAGGCGATCCGCCGCGAGCGGATGGGCGGGCTCCTCGCCGTGAACCGCGGATCGGCCGAGGAGCCGCGCGTCGTCGTCCTCGAGTGGAAAGGCGGCAAGCGGGCCGACCCGCCGGTCGCGTTCGTCGGCAAGGGCGTCACGTTCGACTCGGGCGGCATCTCGATCAAGCCCTCCGAGAAGATGGGCGACATGAAGTGGGACATGATGGGCGCCGCGACCGCGATGGGGATCGTCCTGGCGGCGGCGGACCTGAAGCTCCCGGTCAACGTCGTCGGCGTGGCGGCGCTCACGGAGAACCTCCCGTCCGGCACGGCCTACAAGCCGGGCGACATCGTCCGTTTCCGCAACGGGAAGACGGCCGAGATCGACAACACGGACGCCGAGGGGCGCGTGATCCTCGCCGACGCGCTCGACTACGCGGCCGGGTGGAAGCCCGCCGCGATCCTGGACTTCGCGACGCTGACGGGCGCCGCGCTCGTCGCCCTCGGGCTCGAGGCCGCGATCCTGTTCACGGACCACGACGACCTCTCCCGCGCGCTCGTGTCGGCCGGCGAGCGGACGGACGAGCGGATCTGGCGCCTCCCGATGTGGGAGGAGTACCGGGAGAACATCCGGTCCGACTGGGCCGACATGAAGAACACGGGCGGCCGTTTCGGCGGGTCCATCAACGGGGCGATGTTCCTCAAGGAGTTCGTCGACCCGAAGACGCCGTGGGCGCACCTCGACATCGCGGCGACCGCGAACTACGACCGCGAGTACGCCGGCTACCCCGTGGGCGCGAGCGCGTTCGGCGTCGGCCTCGCCCTGCGCTGGCTGCGGGACCGCACCGCGAAGAAGAGCGGCGCGCGCCGCAAGCGCTAGAGCGTGCTGACGTCCCTCCGCGTCCGCGACCTCGCCGTCCTCGAGGACGTCGAGGTCGCGTTCGGAGAGGGGCTGACCGTCCTGACGGGGGAGACGGGCGCCGGAAAGTCGCTCGTCGTGGACGCCCTGCTCCTCCTCGCGGGCGGGCGCGCCGACCCCGCGCTCGTGCGCGCGGGGGCCGAGCGGCTCGTCGTGGAGGGCGCGTTCGACTGCGACGACGCGGAGGCGCGCGCGGCGCTCGCCGGAGCCGGGCTCGTCGAGGAGGGCGGCAAGGGGCCCTTCGAGGTCGTCGTCCGACGCGAGGTGGCGGCGGCCGGATCGGGCGCCAAGGGCCGGCTCCTCGTGAACGGCTCGCCCGCGCCGCTCAAGGCGCTCCAGGAAGCCGCGGCGCGCCTCCTCGTCCTCTACGGCCAGGCCGAGGCTCGCGAGCTCCTCGACCCTGCCGCGCCGCGCGAGCTGCTCGACCGCTTCGCGGGCCACGAGGAGGCGGCCGCGAACGTCGCCGCCCTCCACCGCGAGTTCGTCGCGAGGCAGCGCGACCTCGCCCGCCTCGAGGAAGCGGGCAAGGACCGCGTCCAGCGCCTCGAGCTCCTCGACTTCCAGATCGCGGAGATCGAGGGAGTCAAACCCGAAGAGGGAGAAGACGAGAGAATTTCTTCTGAAAGGAAGAGACTGGCGAGCGTCGAGCGGGTCGGAAAGCTCCTCGCCGAGGCGACCGCGGCGCTGGAGGACGACGAGGGAGGCGCCCTTCGCGCCGCCGCCGCGGCGCGCTCTTCTCTTCATTCGCTCGAAGAAATTTCTCCTTCCTACGCGGCCCGGAGCGCGTTGCTCACCGAGGCGATCGAACGCCTCACGGAGGTCGCGTTCGAGACGTCCCGCGAGCTCGAGCAGCTTGAAGCCGACCCCGCGCGCCTCGCGTTCCTCGCCGAGCGCCTCGACGCGCTCGCGAAGCTCAAGCGCAAGTACGGGGCGACGCTCGCCGAGGTCGTCGAGCGCCGCGCGGCGCTCGGACGGGAGCGCGACGAGCTGGCCGACCTCGAGGGGGCCGTGAAGAAGGCCGGGGAGGCGGCCCGGAAGGCGTTCGCGGCGTACCGGAAGGCGGCGCTCGACCTTTCCCAGTCGCGTGCCGCCGCGGCGCCGCGTCTCGGCAGGGCGGTGGAGTCGCACCTCGCGGACCTCGCGTTCCGCCGCGCGTCGTTCGCGGTCGAGGTCGCGCGCCGGCCCGACCCGTCCAGCGTCTTCGCGGCCGGAGGGGAGAGCGTCGCCTTCGGCGCCTGGGGCATCGACGCGGTGTCGTTCGCCTTCGCCCCGAACCCGGGCGAACCGCCTCGCCCCTTGCCGAAGATCGCATCCGGAGGCGAGCTGTCGCGCGTCCAGCTCGCGCTCGCGGCCGCGCTCGCCCAGGAGGAGGCGAAGGCCCGTCCGGGCGGCGGCGCCCGCCGTGGAGGGCCCGTGAGGACCTTCGTCTTCGACGAAGTGGACGCGGGGGTCTCGGGCGCGACGGCCGACGCCGTCGGACGGAAGCTCCGGGCGCTTGCCGACCGCGAGCAGATCCTCGTCGTCACGCACCTGCCTCAGGTCGCCGCCGCCGGCGCGACGCACCTCGCGGTCGACAAGGTGGCCGCCGGGGGGCGAACGCGCACGAGGGTGACCGCCCTCGACCCGAAGGGCCGCGTGGAGGCCCTGGCCGCCCTCCTCGCCGGAGCGGCCGTCGGCGAGGCGGCCCGGGCGCAGGCCCGGCAGCTCCTGGAAGGCGCCGCGAAGGGCTCCCCACGCGCGCGTTGAGTGCTCTTCACAGCCTCGATTCGTACCCCGTAAACAACTCCCCTGATAAATGTGATGGAGCGCCTGCAAAGCACTGGAAAGGAGCGGGTTGGAGGTTTCGACCGTTTCTGTGCAAAAGCCTGTGAATTGAGCGGCGAAAAGGGGCCCAACCCCGCAACTTCACGCGGTTTTTTCCGTCTCGCACAGAGGACTGTGCAGCGGCGGTCCCGGAGCCTGTCGTTTGGTATCGTGACCGGCGAAATGGTGCTGCGAAGCTATCTCGGCCACGCCCCGAAACTCGGCGAGCGGGTCTTCCTCGCGGAGACCGCCGCCGTCATCGGCGAGGTCGTCCTCGGCGACGACGTCTCGATCTGGTACTCGGCCGTCGTGCGCGGGGACTGCTGCCACATCCGCGTCGGAGCGCGCTCGAACGTCCAGGACAACTGCACGCTTCACGTCACGAGGGACACGGGGCCCCTCGTGCTGGAGGAGGAGGTCACGCTCGGGCACAACGCGGTGGTGCACGCCTGCACGATCCGGCGCGGCGCCCTGATCGGGATGAACGCGACGGTCCTCGACGACGCGGACGTCGGCCGGAGCGCGCTCGTGGCCGCCGGGGCGGTCGTCCTGCCGGGAACGGTGATCCCGCCCGCGACGCTCTGGGCCGGGAGCCCCGCGAAGAAGAAGCGGGACCTGACTCCGGAGGAAGTCGTCGGGCTCGAGACGTACTGGAAGAACTACCTCGTCTACAAGGCGGAGTACCTGAAGCCGTGATCGGGAGCGTGAAGGGCACGCGGGACCTCCTCCCGCCCGAGACACGTGTCTGGAACCGCGTCGAGGCGGCCGCGCGCGAGGTGTTCGCGCTGTACGGCTACGACGAGATCCGGACGCCCGTGCTCGAGTCGACCGAGCTCTTCGTGCGGAGCGTGGGCGAGGCGACGGACATCGTCCACAAGGAGATGTACACGTTCACGGACCGCGGAGACCGCTCCGTGACGCTCCGGCCCGAGAACACGGCGGGCGTCGCCCGCGCGTACGTCGAGCACTCGCTCGCGCAGGCCGGGCGGCCGTGGAAGCTCTTCTACATGGGGCCGCAGTTCCGGTACGAGCGCCCGCAGAAGGGCCGCTACCGCGAGTTCCGGCAGATCGGCGCGGAGGTCCTCGGGCCCGCCGACGCGGCGACGGACGCCGAAGTCCTCGTGATGCTCTTCGACTTCCTCGGGCGGCTCGGCTTCACGGGGCTCTCGGTGTCGCTCAACTCCGTGGGAACGGAGGAGGAAAGACCGGGGTTCATCCAGGCGCTTCGCGCCTGGTTTTCTTCGAAGGTGGATCTGCTCGATGCGGACGACCGGAGGCGCCTCGAGGAGAACCCGCTGCGCGTCCTCGATTCGAAGAATCCGAAGCTCGCGGAGTGGCTCGCCGACCCCTCGCTGCCGAGGATGGTGGACCACCTTTCGAAGGAATCCTCCGAGCATCACGCGACGCTTCTGAGGCTGCTCGACGCGGGCGGGATCCCGTACCGTCTCGAGCCCCGGCTCGTCCGCGGCCTCGACTACTACACCCGCACCGTCTTCGAGGTCACCGCCGCCGGCCTCGGCGCGCAGAACGCGCTCCTCGGCGGCGGGCGATACGACAAGCTGGTCTCCGACCTCGGCGGGCCGAAGACGCCGGGGATCGGCTTCGCGATCGGCGAGGATCGACTCGTGGACGTCCTGCCCGGGGAATTCCGGAACGCGGCCGTCGCCGCGGTCCGCGGGGTGACGCTGGTTCCCCTCGACAGGGCGGACCTCGTCGACGCGCTCGCCCTCGCGGGCGACCTGCGGCGCGCGGGCGTCGCGGTCGACCTCGTGACCGCCGCGAAGGGACCGGGCCCCGGCCTCAAGGTCGCCGAGCGGACGGGCGCGGCGTTCGCCCTGCTGCTCGGCGAAAAGGAACGAGCCGCGGGCACGGTCGTCCTCAAGATCCTCGCGACCCGCTCTCAGGAAGAGGTGCCGCGGGCCTCGGTCGTCGAGACGCTCCGGGCGCGTCTGTAAGATCCCGTCCCATGTCCGCTCTCCCTCGCACGCCCGCCGGGACTCTTCGCCCTTCGCACGTCGGACAGACCGTGCGCCTTCAGGGATGGGTCAACCGCCGCCGCGACCACGGCGAGCTCGTTTTCATCGACCTCCGCGACCGCTCGGGCCTCGCCCAGGTCGTCTTCGACGCCGAGTTCCTGCCCGACGCCGCCGTCCTCGGTCTCGCCAAGGAGCTCCGGAGCGAGTTCGTCGTCGATGTGACGGGTGCCGTCATGGCCCGCGGCGAAGGTGCCGTGAACCCCGATCTGCCGACGGGCGCGATCGAGGTGCGCGCGACCTCCCTCGCGATCCTCGCCCGCGCCGAAACGCCGCCGTTCCCGATCGAGGACGGGATCAAGGCGTCCGAGGACCTCCGCCTGAAATACCGCTACCTCGACCTGCGCCGCCCGGAGATGACGCGTCGGTTCGTCGCGCGCAGCGCCGTGACCATGGAGATCCGCGAGGTCCTCCACGAGGAGGGCTTCCTCGACGTCGAGACGCCGATCCTCACGAAGTCGACGCCGGAGGGCGCGCGCGACTTTCTCGTGCCGTCGCGCCTTCACGAGGGCGAGTTCTACGCGCTCCCGCAGTCGCCCCAGCTCTTCAAGCAGCTCCTCATGGTCGCGGGAATGGAGCGCTACTACCAGATCGCGCGGTGCTTCCGCGACGAGGATCTGCGCGCCGACCGGCAGCTCGAATTCACGCAGGTGGACATCGAGATCTCCTTCCCGTCGGAGGAGACCGTCTACGCCCTCGTGGAGAAGGTCTTCACGCGCGTCTTCCCGAAGTGGGGCATCGCCTGCGAGGCGCCGTTCAAGAGGATGACGTACGACGAGGCCATGGAGCGCTACGGGATCGACCGGCCGGACACGCGCTTCGGGCTGGAATTGGGGAATTTCCAGGAAATTGAGGAGAAGATTTCTTCGAAGGTTGAAAGAGTCAAGGGCCTGTGCGTCCCCGGGGGCGCCTCGTTTTCCCGCAAGCGACTCGATGACATCGAGAAGGGGGCGCGGGCGGCGGGTGTGGACTGGTTCTTCTGGGTGAAGACTGGCGGTCCCGGCGCCTGGAATTCCAATTCTAAGAAGTTCTTCGACGACGGCGCGGTCGCGCGAATGCGGGAGTCGTTCGGCGCGGGCGAAAGTGACCTCGTCTTCCTGGCCGCCGGAAAATCAAAGGCGGTCTTCGACTTCCTCGGCGCCCTCCGCCTCCAGATCGCCCGCGAGGAGAAGCTGATCCCCGAGGGGCGCTTCGACTTCCTCTGGGTCACGGACTTCCCGCTCCTCGAGTGGCACGAGGAGGACGCGCGCTGGTACGCGACGCACCACCCGTTCACGTCGCCGCGCGAGGAGGACCTGCCGTTCCTCGAGAGCGAGCCCGGGCGCGTGAAGGCGCGCGCCTACGACGTCGTCCTGAACGGCATGGAGCTGGGCGGCGGGTCCATCCGGATCCACCGGCCCGACGTGCAGTCGCGCATCTTCTCGAGGCTCGGCATCGGGCCGGAGGAGGCGCGCGCGAAGTTCGGCTTCCTGCTCGAGGCGTTCCGCTTCGGCGCGCCGCCGCACGGCGGGATCGCGCTCGGGCTCGACCGGCTGCTCATGATCCTGACGGGCTCGTCGTCCATCCGCGACGTCATCGCGTTCCCGAAGACGGCCTCCGGCACGGACCTCATGACGGAGTGCCCGAACCCCGTCGCGCCCGAGCAGCTCGCCGAGCTCCACATCGCGCTCGCGAAGCCGCCGAAGACGCCGGAATAGCCGAAGAGAGAAGAAAAAGAAGAGAAGACCGGGGACTTTCTTAGAAGGGGAAGAGGGGAGGGGCGGAGCGGGTGCCAAAGTCGCGGCAGCTTCGATCCTTCTCGTTCACCGCGGCGGGGGCGCGGACCGACGTGGTTGTCGGGCCGGGCGCCCTCGCCTCGCTCGGCGCGCGCCTGCCGTCGATCGCGCCGGGCCGCTGGTTTCTCATATCTTCTAAGAAGATCTTCAAACTGCATGGCGACAAGGTCCTTGCTGGAGGCGCTGAGAGGGTCTTAAGCAAAGAACCCCTCTTCGTCCCGGATGGCGAAGCCGCGAAGACCTGGGACGTTCTCGGCCGGCTCATCGAGGACCTCGTCCGCCGCGGCCTGCGCCGCGACGGGGGAGTGGTGGCGCTCGGCGGAGGGACGGTCGGCGACGTGGCGGGGCTGGCCGCGGCCCTCGCGTTGCGCGGCGTCCCCGTCGTCCAGGCGCCCACGACGCTCCTCGCGGCCTGCGACAGCGCGCTCGGCGGCAAGACGGCCGTCGACCTGCCTCAAGGCAAGAACCTCGCGGGCGCATTCCACGCGCCGCGGCTCGTGCTCGCGGACACGGCCGTCCTCGCGACGCTTCCCGAGCGCGCGTTCCGGTCGGGGATGGCGGAGGTCGTCAAGACGTCGTTCCTCGACCTCGCCTTCCACCGCGCGATGTCGCGGCTCGGCAAGCCGCTCGCGGCGCGCGAGCCGGCCGCCGTCGCGGAGGCCGTTCGCCGCAGCCTTCGCGTGAAGGCTTCGTTCGTGTCCTCGGACCCCTTCGACCGCACGGGCCGCCGGGCCGCGCTGAACCTCGGCCACACGGCCGGGCACGCGCTCGAAACGGCCTCGAAACACCGCCTCGAGCACGGCGAGGCCGTCGCATGGGGGCTCCTCGCGGCTCTCCGGCTGTCAGTCGCATGCGCGGGCCTCGCGCCGGGCGCCGCGGACGCGCTCGCCTCGCGCGTCCTCGCGCTCGCGCGGCCGCCCCGCCCGCGTCCCGCCGAGGTCCGGGAGGCTCCCCGCCTCCTCGGCGCCGACAAGAAGGCGGACCGGCGGGGGCTCGTCGCCGTGCTCCTCGAGAGGCCCGGCTCCGTCCGGGTCGCGCGGGTCGCCGCGGCGGACGTGGCGGCGGCGCTGAGCGAGGCGCTGGCGCGGTACAATTGATTCTGGATGGGTGTAGCTCGGATTCCGCGTTTGCGGATCGTGACGGCTCTGCTCGCCGCGCTCGTCGTGGTGTCGCTCGTGCCTCTCGTCCTGCTGACGCTGAACGTCACGCGGATCAACCGGGATGCGCTCGAAACGGCCGAAAAGAAGTACCTGAAGAACAGCTCCGTGGGCCTCGCGGAGAAGTTCGAGACGGCGATCACGAATGCCCAGGCCCAGCTGCGCAAGATCGCCGACGGGCTGCGCCTCGCGAGCTCGATGTCGCCGGACCCCTTCTACTACCTCTCGAAGAAAGAGCTCCTGCGCGAGTACGCGGACGCGGACGCGAGCTTCCTCGTCCTCCGCGCCCTCGACCGCGACGGCGTCGGGGCCGTCGCCGAATCCCGGACGCTCGACCTCGACATCCAGCGCACCCTCCGGCAGGCGTACGCGGCCGCGATGCGCGGCGAGACGTACGTCGGCGAGCCCCTCTTCACGGCGGCTCTTCCCGAGGGCGGTCTCGTCCTCGCCGTGCCCGTCCGGCCGGCCGACGGCCAGGAGCCGATCGGCGCCGTCGAGGCGCTCCTGTCGCTCGCCCCGCTCCGGGCCCGCCTGGAGGAGGAAAGCCGCGCCACGGGCGTCCTCGCCTACGTCGTGGACCGCTCCGGCACGCTCGTCCTCGCGAGCGACCCCGCGGCCTTCCCGTCGAAGGACGTCCACCAGGTCGACCTCGTGAGCGAGTTCATCGCGCACCCCGTCCGGATGACGAAGTCCTATACGCGCGGCGGCCGGCGCGTTCTCGGGACGCTCGCGGCGATGGCGACGCCGGACTGGGGTGTCGTCGTCGAGAAGGACGAGGCCCAGGCCTACGCGTCCGTCGCGCAGGCGCAGAAGGCGTCGCTCCTCCTCGCGGTCTTCTCCCTGGCGTTCGCGTCGCTCGTCGCGCTCTTCGCGGCGCGGATGCTCGCGCACCCTCTCGAGGAGCTCGTCGAGAAGGTCCGCTCGATCGCGGGCGGCGACCTCAAGCAGCGCGTCTCCGTGCGCGGCGTCCGCGAGCTCGCGGAGCTCTCCGAGACGTTCAACTCGATGTCGGACTCCCTCGAAAAGTCCATGGAGAAGCTCAGGCAGGCCGCCAAGGAGAACCAGGAGCTGTTCATCAACTCGGTCCGGACGCTCGCGGCCGCGATCGACGCGAAGGACCCGTACACGCGCGGCCACTCCGAGCGCGTCGCGCGCTACGCCGTCGTCCTCGCCCGCCACATGGGGCTCAGCCCCGAGGAGGTCCGCATCATCCGCCTCTCGGCGCTCCTGCACGACGTCGGCAAGATCGGGATCGACGACCGCATCCTGCGCAAGCCCACGGCGCTCACGAACGAGGAGTTCGAGGTCATGAAGACGCACCCGATCAAGGGAGCGCTCATCATGGGCCAGATCCCGCAGCTCAAGGAGGTCATCCCGGGCATCAAGCACCACCACGAGAAGTGGCTGGGCGGCGGGTACCCGGACGGACTCAAGGGCGAGAACATCCCGCTCGTGGCGCGGGTCGTCGCCGTGGCGGACACGTTCGACGCGATGACGACGACGCGGCCGTACCAGAAGGCCATGCCGCTCAACTACGTGATCCGCCAGATCAAGTCCTTCGCCGGCCGGTCCTTCGACCCTGCCGTGATCGCGGCGCTCGACAAGGCGTGGTCCTCGGGCGACTTCGAATTCCTCGGAGAGGAAGTCCAGCTGAAGGCGTCCGCGTGAAGGCGCGCCTCGCGCCTTTCTGCGCGGCGGCGGCCGCGCTCGCCGCGGTCCTCACCGGCGCCGGCTGCGGTCCGTCCATGGCGTCCCCGCCGAAGGAGAACCCGATCCTGGCGGATCTCGTCGATTACCGCAGCGGGCTCGTGATGCTCCGCGAGGGGCGCGCGGACGAGGCGATCCAGCTCCTCGTCCAGGCGCGCAAGAGCTCGCCCCGGGACCCGCACGTTCCGAACGCGCTCGGGCTCGCGCTCCTCTACAAGAAGGACTACCCGCCGGCCATCAAGGCCTTCTCGGACGCGCTCGCGCTGGACGAGACGTTCGTGGAGTCGCGGAACAACCGCGGCGTCGCGTACCTCCAGGCAGGCAAGTGGGACGACGCCGAGGCCGACTTCCAGGCCGTTCTCGACGGTCCTCCGACGCCCGAGAAGGTCAACGCCCACTACAATCTCGGGCTCCTGTACGAGAAGCGCGGGAAGATCCGCGACGCCGAGCGCGAGTACTCGCTCACGATCGCCGACTCGCCGGAGAACACGCAGGCCTACAGGTCGCGCGGCCTCGCGCGGATGAAGCTCGAGCAGAACGCGGGCGCCCTCGAGGACTTCCTCGTCGTCCTGAAGGACGAGCCGAAGGACGCCGTCGCGAACTATCAGGCGGCCATCTGCCTGCTGGCGACCGACCGGCGGGACCTCGCCCGGAAGTTCATGCGGCGCGCGGCGGACGCGGCGCCCGACACCGAGGAAGGCCGGAAGGCGAAGCGCTGGCTCGAAAACGAGCCCCTGCCGGCGGGAGGGAAGCCGTGAGCCTCGAGACGATCCTGTCGGGCCTCCTCGAGTCGCCGGGGGCCCTCGGCGCCGCGTTTCTCGATCCGCAGGGGGAAGTGGTCGCCCGGGCGGGCGACGAGGCCGCCACCGACGTCATCGGGGCCTACCAGTCCGTCTGGCTGACCGAGCTCGGACGCGCGGCGGACCGCGCGGGCCTCGGGCCGATCTCCGAGCTCGCGCTGGAGTTCGAGGGCAGGAAGGTACTCACGGCGCCCGTGAAGGCAGGCTTTTTCCTGCTCGTGGTCCTCTCGCCGGAGGGGCGCCCGTCCGTCGTGCGCGCCGGGATGGACGCGGCCCGGGACCGGCTCGCGGCCGAGGTTTCCTGACGGGCCTCTTCCCTCGAGCAGTCTCCGTTCAGGGCCTCGTCCTGCTCAGTCGCAGTGAAAATAGAAGCGGTTTCCATCGAGGTCCTCGACGGTGAACTGCCTCAGCCCCCAGGGCTTCTTCTCCAGCGGCTCCACGATCTTCGAGCCGAACGATCGGAACTCCTGGTACGTGGCGTCGATGTCTTGAGCGAATACCCAATGAACCGCGGGTTCAAACGCTTCTTGTCGTCTTCGGAAGAAGATCGCCACATTTCCACGCGAGACCGAGCCGATCTCTTTCCCCGGATAAAGCCATCCGACTTCAAATCCGAGAACATCGCGGTAGTACTGCTGTGCCCGTTCGACGTCTGCGACCGGCAGTTCCGGTACCGGCCTGCCAATCGTCGTCAACGACTCCTTTTGATTCACGACATGCTCCGATCGGGCGTGTGCCTCTCGCGCCGCTGAACGATATCGAGTTCAGCGGCGAGAAGGAAGGAGCGCGGCGACTGGCGCCGGGTCCGTTGCAAAGGTGTTAGGCCACGACACGGGTGAACCGGGGGGTGAGCGCCCCCAGGGTGAAGCCGACCAGGGGCCGTGGTTACGAAGGCGCGCCGGGCTGCTGAGCGCCGGTGGGCACTGAAAGGCCGCGAAGCCAAGCGAACGATGTGTACGAGATGCCCAGAGCCAGCATGCCTATGGCGCGCCAGCCGAAGCCCTCGCGCACATACGCGGACCAAGCCTGAAAGAGGTAGAAGCAGACGAGCGGGACGATGATGACGAGCCTGCGCCGCCTGTTGAGCAGGGTCCAGCCGAAAAGCCGGCCCATAGCCGTGCCAACGGCGAAGATGAAAACCGGAACGATGACGCCTACGACGAGGCCCGTAAGAGCGAGAGTGGAGGCGTTGGCATGATCCGACATGAAGCTCCTCCGGCTGTTTCAGGCGCAGGCTCTTCGCTTCGTGGCCCAACTAGTATTGACGGCATCCGAAGTTTCTATCTGCAGAGACGTACGGGGCAAGTTACTGCAAATAGAAATATCCCGGTAACTGCAGGTAGGAACTTCCGATCGGCCACCCGGTGCTGGTGAGATACGACCTGAAACACTCGTTCGCCTCGGGGAGAACGGACCCTTCCTGCTAGTCTCGCGGGTCCATGGCGGCCGACGAGACTCCCGTCAAAACCTCCCGCACCTCCGTGCTCGCCCGCCTGAAGCGCGGGCTGTTCATGACGCACACGGAGCTGATCGCGAAGGTCGGCGGGGCGATCAAGGCGAAGTTCGAGCCCGACCCCCGCGCGCTCGAGGCGCTCGAGGACGCGCTCCTGTCGGCCGACGTCGGACCCTCGACGGCCGCCGAGCTGGTCGCCGCGGTCAGGGAGGAGGCGGGGAAGCGGGACGCGGGCGAAGCCGACGTCGTGCGCCGCGTCCTGAAAGCCGAGATCGCGCGCCGACTGTCCGTCCCGGGCCCTCCCGCCGCGGCCGGGACCCCGCACGTCGTCTTCCTGGTCGGCGTGAACGGGACCGGCAAGACGACGACGACGGCCAAGCTCGCCGCGCGCGCCGTCGCGGACGGGACGTCCGTAGTCCTCGCGGCCGCGGACACGTTCCGGGCCGCCGCCGTCGAGCAGCTCCAGATCTGGGCCGACCGGCTCGGCGTGACGCTCGTGAAGCAGAAGTCGGGGGCCGACCCGGCCGCCGTCGTGCACGACGCGTGCACCGTGGCGGTCGCGAGGAAGGCCGGCATCCTCTTCGTGGACACCGCGGGGCGCCTGCACACGAAGCACAACCTCATGGAGGAGCTCTCGAAGATGCGGCGCATCGCCGCGCGCCTCGTTCCGGGGGCGCCCCACGAGGTCCTCCTCGTCCTCGACGCCGTGACCGGGATGAACGGCGTCTCGCAGGCGCGCGAGTTCACGAAGTCCGCCGGCGTGACGGGGCTCGTCCTCACGAAGATGGACGGGACCGCCCGGGGCGGCGTCATCCTCGCGATCGTCCGGGAGCTCGGCCTGCCCGTGAGGTACGTAGGCGTCGGCGAGACCGCCGACGATCTCCTCGACTTCGACCCCGCCGCCTTCGCCTCCGCGCTCGTCGATGACTGACTCGTCTCCGACCTCCCCGAGCGCGCTCGATATCCTCTGGAGGCGCGTCCTCGAGCTCGCGGCCCGCGGGCGGTTCTCCGTGTCGCCGAACCCGCGCGTCGGCTGCGTCGTCGTGAACTCCGACGGCGCGGTCGTCGGCGAAGGCTGGCACGACCGGGCGGGAAGCGCCCACGCCGAGGCGGTCGCGCTCGCGGCGGCGGGGGAGCGCGCGCGCGGCGCGACGCTCCTCGTGAACCTCGAGCCGTGCTCGCACTTCGGGCGCACGCCTCCCTGCACGGAGGCGATCCTCGCGGCCGGGATCGCCCGGGTCGTGTGCTCCGTCGAGGACCCCGACACGCGGATCTCCGGCCGCGGCATCCGGAGGCTCCGGGACCGCGGCGTGGAAGTCCTCGTCGGGGCGTTCGCCGCCGAGGCGGAGCGCGTGAACGAGCCGTTCCTGACCTCGGCGCGGGAGCGCCGGCCCTTCGTCCAGCTGAAATGGGCCGCGTCCCTCGACGGCAAGACCGCCACCCGGACGGGCGAGTCGCAGTGGATCTCCGGAGAAACGGCGCGGCGGGACGCGCTCCTCCTGCGCGAGGAGCACGACGCCATTCTCGTCGGGGCGGGGACCGTCCTCGCGGACGACCCGCTCCTGACCCGGCGCCTCGCGCTCTCCACGGCGATCGTGCCGCACCGCCGGATCGTCCTCGACGGCGCCCTGCGCGTCGCGGCCTCCGCGCGGGTCTTCTCGGCCGCCGGCGGCGAGGTCTGGCTCGTCACGGCGGTCCCGGGCCGTGACCCGCGACTCGCCGCGTTCCGGGACCGCGGCGTGCACGTCGTCTCGAAGCCCGGCCCGCACGGCGGAGTGGATCTCGCGGAGCTTCTCGCGGACCTCTACGCGGCCGAGGCGCGGTCGCTCCTCGTCGAGGGCGGCGGAGTGACCGCTGCGTCGTTCCTCGCGGCCGGCCTCGTGGACCGCGTGACGGCGTACGTCGCCCCGAAGATTCTCGGCGGCGTCGGTGCGCGCGTGCCCGTCGCCGGGGAGGGCGCAGGTTCGATCCTCGACGCGATCGCTCTCTCGGACATGGAAGTCGTCCGGATCGGGGGCGACGTCCGCCTCTCGGCCCGGCGACGGCCCGTGGCGTAGGATCGAGAGCGCGTGTTCACGGGCCTCGTTTCCTTCACCGCGAAGGTCGTCGCGCGCCGCGCGTCGCAAGAGGGGGGAGTCCTCTCCGTCGAGCGGCCGGCGGCGTGCGCGGACGCGGGGCTGGGCGAGAGCATCGCCGTCTCGGGCGTCTGCCTGACGGTCGTTCCGCCGCTGGACCCGAAGGTCCTCACGTTCGACGTCTCGCCCGAGACGCTCGCCCGGACGACGCTCGGCGGCCTCGAGGCCGGCGCGCGCGTGAACCTCGAGCGGGCGCTCCTCCCGACCGACCGTCTGGGCGGGCACGTCGTCGCGGGACACGTCGACGGCACCGCCGAGGTGCTCTCCGTCGACCGGGCGGGCGACTCGTGGACGTTCAGGTTCGCGCTGCCGGCCGCGCTCGCTCGCTATGCCGTCGAAAAGGGCTCGATCGCGGTCGACGGGATCTCGCTCACGCTCGCGTCCCTGCGCGACGGCTCGTTCGACGTCGCGGTCATCCCGCACACGTTCGCCCGAACGACGCTCGGGGACCGCAAGCCGGGCGACCGCGTGAACCTCGAGGTCGATGTCCTCGGCAAGTACGTCGAACGCCTCCTCGCGGCCCGGCTCGGCGACGCGGACGCCCTCGCGCGCGACGAGCGCCTGAAGCGGCTGCTGGCCGAAGGCGCGTGACGCCGCGCCCGGCCGACCTCCCCCCGGGCGCCACGGCCGCGCCCGGCGCGTACGTCCACGTGCCCTTCTGCGCGCACCGCTGCACGTACTGCTCGTTCGTCGCCCTCGAGGGGAGGTCCGAAGAGAACGATTTCCTTGAAGGTGTAGAGAGGGAGATCCGCTCGAGGCACGGCGAGGCCGGCGGCGGGCTCTTCGCGTTCGACTCCTTCTACTTCGGTGGCGGCACTCCGTCGTACGTCGACACGCTCGGCCTCGGCCGCCTGCTCGGGACCTTCAAAGAAATCTTCGGTCTCTCTTCGGACGCCGAGATCACGGCGGAGGCCAACCCGGACGATCTCGACGCCGCGAAGTTCGCCGCGCTGCGCGAGGCCGGGATCAACCGCCTGTCGGTCGGCGTCCAGTCGCTCGTCGACGCCGAGCTCGTCCCCCTCGAGCGGCGGCACGACGCCGCGGCCGCCCGGAACGCGGTCCGGGCGGCCGTGAAGGCCTTCGGGAACGTCTCGGCGGACCTCATGATCGGGATCCCCGGGCAGACGCGGGAGAGCCTCCAGGCGAGCCTCGAGGGCCTCCTGGAGGCCGGAGTCAGCCACCTCTCGGTCTACCTGCTCGAGATCGAGAAGGCCCCCCGGCTGGTTGCCCTGAAGCGCGACCAGCCCCTCCTCTTCGCAGACGACGACGAGATGGCCGACCGCTGGCTGGAGGTGGACGAGCGACTCGAAGAGGCCGGCCTGCCGCGGTACGAGCTTTCGAACTGGGCGATGCCGGGCCGCGAGAGCCGGCACAACCTCAAGTACTGGACGCAGGTTCCTGTTCTCGGCTTCGGCGTCGCGGCGCACTCGTTCGACGGAAGAAGACGATCTGCGAATACGGGGATGCTCAACGAGTACCTCAGGCGGACGAGGGCGGGCGAGAGTGCGACGGCTACGTCCGAAGAGGTCGAAGATTCGGATTTTCTTAGAAAGAAAGAGGGGCTCATGCTGCGTTTGCGGCTGTCGGGCGGCGTTCCCTCTTCATCATTCGAAGAAATCCGAGAAACGCTTCCCACCGCGAGCATCTCACGGCTCGAGGACGCCTTCGCCGCCGGCCTGCTCGAAGAAATCTCCTCTTCCGTCCGCCTCACGCGCAAAGGCGTCCTGCTCTCGAACGAGGTGTTCTCGGCCCTCGTCTGATCCGCCGCCGCTACGGCGTCTCGGCCTGGCCGCGAGCCTTGAAGAAGTAGTACGCCGGCACGCCGAGAGCGACGATGGCGAGGCCGCTCACGGTGAAGGCCGGCTTGTAGACGACGAGCGCGATCGTCACGTACGCCGTCGCGGCGACGTAGAGGACCGGCACGACCTTGTCCGCCCACGTCTTCGGCGCGAGGCCGGGCACCGTCGCCGCGAGCTTCCAGCGGCCCGCGATCGTCGCGATGTAGAACATCAGGACCGTCGGAATCACGTAGTCGAGGAGGTCCCCGTACTTGCCCGACAGGCAGAGGACGGCCGCCCAGGCCGCCTGCGCCCCGAGGGCGTTGACCGGGATCATCGTCCGGGGCGCGACCTTCGCGAGCGACTTCAGGAAGAGGCCGTCGCGCGACATGGCGTAAAGGACGCGCGAGCCGGACAGGACGAGGCCGTTCAGGCATCCGAACGTCGAGACGAGGATGACGACGGCCATGATGAGGGCCGGCGTGCCCGACTCGGCGCCGCCGGTCACGGCGCCGATCGCGGCCGTGGCGACCCGATCCTCGGGAGCGGAGGCGATCCCCGAGAGCGGCAGGGCGTTCAGGTAGCCGACGTTCGCGAGGACGTAGAGCGTCGTCACGAGGCCCGTCCCGTAGACGAGCGCGCGCGGCACGTTCCGCTCGGCGTCCCGGACCTCCTCCCCGAGGAAGGTCACGTTGTTCCAGGCGTCGGCCGAGAAGAGGGACCCGACGGTCGCGACGGCGAACGCCCAGATCAGCGGCATCTTGAGGTCGGCGGCCGCGGGAAAGGACCAGGACGTCGTTGCGAGGCCGCTGCCCTCCGTGAAGCAGACCGCGAGGAGGCCGACGAGCGACAGGACCTTCGCCGTCGTGAAGACGTTCTGGAGGCGGGCGCCGTTCTCGACGCTCGTCGTGTTCCACCAGGTGAGGAGGAGGATGAGCGCGATCGCGACCAGCTCGACCGGAGTGACGCTGAGGAAACGCGCCTTGAAGAAGACGTGCTTGCTCGAGACGGCGGGAACGAGGACGCCGAGGTATTTCGCGAACGCGACGCCGACGGCGGCGATCGTGCCCGTCTGGATCACGAGGAGGACGGCCCAGCCGTAGAGGAAGCCCCCGAGGTCGCCCCATGCCTCGCGCAGGTACGCGTACTGGCCGCCGGCCTTCGGGAAGGCCATGGCGAGCTTGCCGTAGCTCCAGGCGCCCGCCACGGTCACGAGCGCCGTGAAGACCCAGACGAGGACGAGGAGCGAGCCGCTCCGGACCTGGCGCGAGATGTCCGCGGACGTGATGAAGATGCCCGAGCCGATCATCGAGCCGGCGACGATCGTCGTCGCGTCGAGAAGGCCGAGACGTCGGGGAAGCGTCCGGGGATAGGCCGGCTGCGTCGTGCCGGACTTCGTCATCGTGCCCATCGACCCTCCTTGGGGTGGCGGGATTCTAGCCCCCGAAGAAGAAGGGCCGCCCGAAGGCGGCCCTCGTCGAAACCTGCGGTTCGGGGCGTCAGGACGAGACCGGCGAGCTCTCGATCCGCATGGCGTAGAAGGAGCGGTACACGAACACGAGCGAGATCGCGAAGAAGATCGCCGCGAGCGTGGCGCTCGTCCCACGGGAGAGGCCGATCGCGAGCTCCACGGCGAGGAGGCCGAAGAGAGTCGTGAACTTGATGACCGGGTTCATGGCCACGGAGGACGTGTCCTTGAAGGGATCGCCGACGGTGTCGCCGACGACGGTCGCGGCGTGCAGCTCGGTGCCCTTCTCCTTGAGGTCGACCTCGACGAGCTTCTTCGCGTTGTCCCAGGCGCCGCCGGCGTTCGCCATGAAGATGGCCTGGAAGAGGCCGAAGAGCGCGATCGAGATGAGGTAGCCGATGAAGAAGAAGGGCTCGAGGCAGGCGAAGGCGAGCGTCGAGAAGAAGACGGTCAGGAAGATGTTGAACATGCCCTTCTGCGCGTACTGCGTGCAGATCGCGACGACCTTCTTGCTGTCCTCGACGGAGGCCTTCTCGACGGAGGCGTCGAGCTTGATGTTCTTCTTGATGAACTCGACGGCGCGGTAGGCGCCCGTCGAGACGGCCTGGGTGGAGGCGCCGGTGAACCAGTAGATGACCGCGCCGCCCATGACGAGGCCGAGCAGGAAGGGGGAGTGGAGGATCGACAGCTTGTCGAGGTCGCTCTTCAGCCCGTGGGTCAGGAGCATGATGATCGAGAAGATCATCGTGGTGGCGCCGACGACGGCCGTGCCGATCAGGACGGGCTTGGCGGTCGCCTTGAACGTGTTGCCCGCGCCGTCGTTCTCCTCGAGGAAGTGCTTCGCCTTGTCGAAGCTGAGGTCGAATCCGAAGTCGCGCTTGACCTCGGCCTTCACGTTCGGGACGTTCTCGATGACGGAGAGCTCGTAGACGGACTGCGCGTTGTCCGTCACCGGGCCGTAGGAGTCGACCGCGATCGTGACGGGGCCCATGCCGAGGAAGCCGAACGCGACGAGGCCGAACGCGAACGTGGCGGGCGCGAGCATGAGGCCGGCCGGGAACGAGGTCGAGATCGCGTAGCCGATCCCCATGAGGGACGCGATCGCGAGGCCCATCCAGTAGGCCGAGAAGTTGCCGGCCGTGAGGCCGGCGAGGACGTTCAGGGAGGCGCCGCCTTCGCGGGACGCCGTGACGACCTCTTTCACGTGCCCGGACTTCGTCGACGTGAACACCTTGACGAGCTCCGGGATGATCGCGCCGGCGAGCGTCCCGCACGTGATGACCGCTCCGAGCTTCCACCAGAGCGTCCCGTCGCCGAGCTCCGGGATCAGGAGGTACGAGACGACGAACGTGATGACGACCGAGACGAGCGACGTGATCCACACGAGCCAGGTCAGCGGCGTCTCGAAATCCATCTTGTCGACGTGCGCGAACCGCGCCTTCGCGATCGCGTCGTTGATCCAGTAGGAGGCGACGCTCGCGACGATCATCATGATGCGCATCGCGAAGAGCCAGACGAGGAGCTTGACCTGCGTCGGGGCGTCCGGAACCGCGAGGAGGATGAACGAGATGAGCGCGACGCCCGTCACGCCGTAGGTCTCGAAGCCGTCGGCCGTCGGCCCGACGGAGTCGCCCGCGTTGTCGCCCGTGCAGTCCGCGATGACGCCGGGGTTGCGGGCGTCGTCTTCCTTGATCTTGAAGACGATCTTCATGAGGTCCGAGCCGATGTCGGCGATCTTCGTGAAGATGCCGCCCGCGATGCGGAGGGCCGAGGCGCCCAGGGACTCGCCGATCGCGAAGCCGATGAAGCAGGGGCCCGCGAGGTGGCCGGGAATGAAGAGGAGGATGCCGAGCATGAGGATGAGCTCGGTCGAGATGAGCATCGTCCCGATCGACATGCCCGCCGCGAGGGGGATCGAATAGCAGGGGAAGGGCTTGCCCCGAAGGCTCGCGAAGGCCGTCCGCGAGTTCGCGAAGGTGTTGATCCGGATGCCGAACCACGCGACTCCGTAGCTGCCGGCGATGCCGACGAGGCTCGCGAGGAGGATCACGGCCACCTTGGCCGGCTCCATGTGGCGGAGCACGCCGTAGTAGATGGCGATGATCGTCCCGATGAAGAGCTCGAGGATCAGGATGAACTTGCCCTGCGTGACGAGGTACGTCTTGCACGTCTCGTAGATGAGCTCAGAGACCTCGAGCATCGACTTGTGCACGGGCAGGTTCTTCAGCTTTCCGTACATGACGAGGCCGAAGGCGAGGCCCGCGAGACACACGAGGATGCCGCTCATGAGGAGGGTGCGGCCGCTCATCCCGAGGAACGTCACGGAACCGAGGTCGGGGAGGATGAGCTCCGACTCGTCGGCGCGCGCGACGCCGGAGGCGAGAAGCGCTCCCAGGGCGAGGAGGAACGCGGTGGCGCGGCCCCATGCGGCGCGGGCCGTACGGACCAGGCGGGTGGAAGTCGTCATCGGTTCAGATCCTTTCCTTGCTCGGCAAACGAGCGACGTCCCCGGTGTGAGCCGGGGACGTGCGCGAGAGACTCGTTCCTGCGGGGCGGCGTCACGGCGTCGCGGACGCGGCAGGGTTCACCCAGTCCATCACGATGCCGATGTTCACCTTCTTCTCGCCGGAGCCCGAGTTGCGGACGATGTCCATGAGGGTCATCACGTCCGCATACTTGACGGAGTCCTCGGCCGAGAAGAAGACGATCTTCGACGCGCGATTCCGGAGGACTTCCTGGAGCCGGACGGCGATGTTCGCGGCCTCGACCTTCTCCTTGTTGATGAAGTACTCCTTGTTCGCGGTGATCGACACGATGATCTGGTCCGTCGGCGGCGGCTGGTTGGGCTGCGTCGGCGGCGCGTTGGGGGGGACCTGGACGTCGTAGCCGCGCTGGAGGAGCGGCTGGACGACCATGAAGATGATCAGGAGAACGAGGACGACGTCGACGAGCGGAGTGACATTGATCTCCGACTTCGGTCCGTCTCCGCTTCCAACTCCCATACCCATGGGTTGCTCCTTACTTATCGCCCTTCTTCTCGGTGATGAGGCCGACCCGCTCGAAGCCGCCGTCCTTGATCATGCGCATGACGTTCTTGACGTCGCCGTAATTCAAGCGCTGGTCGGCCTTGATGAGCACGTCCTTGTTGGAGGAGCGCTCTCCGAGCTCCTTCATCTTGGCCGCGAAATCCTTGTCCGGGTACCACTTCGTGTCGATGAAGATCGTCTTGTCCGACTGGACGGAGATCAGGAGCTCCTTGTCCGACTCGGGCTTCTTGTCCGGGCGCTCCGTCTGCGGAAGCATGACGGGCTTGCCCTTCTGCAGCATCGGCGTGACGACCATGAAGATGATGAGGAGGACGAGGCACACGTCGACGAGCGGCGTCACGTTGATGTCGCTCTTCATGCTCTGTCGGCCGCCGAAGCTATCCATTCCCATCGAACTCGCTCCTTACCTTCCCTGTGTACGGTGCGGAAAGAACCTCAGGCGGCCTTGGCGGCCTGGCGCTTCATGAAGTAGTCGACGAGCTCGGAAGCCGAGTTCGACATCTCCACCTGGAAGCGCTCGATCTTGTTGAGGAAGAGGTTGTAGAGCCACACGGCCGGGATGGCCACGAAAAGGCCGACAGCGGTCGTGACGAGGGCTTCCGAGATGCCGGCGGACACCGTGCCGAGGCCGCCGGCGCCGGACTGCGCCATGCCGCGGAAGGCGTTGATGATGCCGATGACGGTCCCGAAGAGGCCGATGAACGGCGCGGTCGTCGCGATCGTCGCGAGGCCGCCCAGGCCCTTCTTCATGTCGGCGGTCGTCATCATGGACGCGCGCTCGATCGCGCGCTCGGCCGCCGCGACGGTGTCGTGCCCCTGCGACGAAGCCCCGTGCGCCTCGTACGCGAACTCGAGGAGACCCGCCGAGACGACCTTCGCGACGTGGCTGTGCTTGTACTTCTTCGCGAGGTCGATCGCCTCTTTCAGCTTGTCCTGCTTGAGGAGCTGGCCGACTTCGAGCGCGAACTTGACCGACTGCTGCTTCGCCTTCTGGAACGTCAGCCACCTCTCGACGGAGACCGCGAGCGAGTAGACGGACAGAATGCAGAGCAGGATGAAGACGCCCTTTGCCATGGGCCCCATCGAGATCCAAAGGCCCGTAAAGCTCATGTCCATGTGATTCGTCCTCCTTAACGTTTCGCCGATTTCGGGTTCTTGTCGTTCTCGTCTTTGAGTTTCGTGACGGTCCTACTGGAGCGTGAAGGTGACCGTGACCGTCAGGTAAACGGGAACCGGACGCCCGTTGAAGGTCGCCGGCCTGTACTTCCACTGCTGGACCGCGCGGATCGCGGCGTTGTCGAGAAGCGGGTTGATGCCGCGCAGCACGCGCACGGACTCGACGTCGCCTGTCTTGGTGATGATGGCCTCGAGGATCACGACGCCCTGCATGCGCGCCTTGCGCGCCGCCTCGGGGTACTGCGGCTTGATGCGGTTGATCTCGATGGGCTCCTTGACCTCGCCGCCGACGCGGAGAGGCTCCTCGACCTGACCGCCGATGACGCCGCCCTTCACGCCGCCGAGGACGCCGCCCATGACGCCGCCCGCGACGCCGCCCTCGACGCCGCCCTCGACGCCGCCCTCGACGCCGGAATCGGCGGGTTCAGGCGCGGTCGTCGGCGGGGGAAGGGTGTCGGGGACGACGATCGGGGACGTGACCGTCGTGGGCTTGACGGGCTCGACCTTCGTCTGCTGCTTCGCCGGCGCGGCCTTCGGGGGCGGCGGCGGGGGAGGCGGCGGGGGCGCTGCCTGCGAGTAGAACTGCACCGGGATCGGCGGCTCCGGGATCTCCTCGATGTACCACATCGAGAGGCCCAGGGCCGTGCCGATCACGACCACGTGGATCAGGATCGAGAGGGGAAGCGTGTACCAGCGCCGGGATGCGCCGGCCTGCTTGCGCGATTCGATGAGGGAATTTTCGAACATTCGTCCTCCCGGCGTTCCCTACATCGCCTCGAGCGGGTTCTTGGCGGCCTGCTCGGCCTTCTGCTTTTCCTGGACCTTCTTGCGGACCTCGAGGGCCTTCGTCTGCCACTCGGTCGCCTTCGCCGTCAGCTCGGCCACCTTGGCCGGGTCGCCTTCGATGCGGGCGTACTGGCGGTACATGAGGTTCTTGTAGAGCATCGCCTCGAAGTAGTCGGGGTTGAGCTCGATCGCCTTGTCGAGCGACGCCATGCCGAAGTCGAGGATCTCCTTCCGCTTCTCGGGCGTGAGGCCGTGCTCGGGGGAGATGTCCGCGCCGGGCGCGTTGTACGACTTGTCCCACGCCGTCACGCCCATCGTGTAGAAGACGTCGGCGTTCGTGGGCTCGAGGTCGGCGCGCTTCTTCTGCCACTCGATCGAGTTCTCGTAGTCACCCTTCTTCGCGTAGAGCATGGCGACCGTCTGCACGGCCTGCGCGTCCTTGGGGTGGCTCGTGATGAAGTCCTTGAAGTACGCGATGGCGTCGTCGTACCTCTGGGCGTTCATGTAGGTCGTGACGAGGAACTTCGCGGCCTTCTCGTCGTCGGGGCGCGCCGCGAGGTACTTCTTGAAGTGTTCGATCGACTTCTCGAGGGCCGCGACGTCCTTCGGGTGCGTCGAGCCGGGGTTGTAGAGCGCCATGTTGCCCATGGCGACGAACTTGTCGAGGCGCACCTCGTCCGGGTCGAGGGCCTGGGCCTGCTCGTACTTCTTGAGCGCGTCTTCGTAGAGCTGCTCCTTGAAGTAGGTGTTTCCTTCCCGGATGAGCTGCTTGCTCTTGAACTTGTCGCAGCCGGCCGCCGCGAAAGAGAGGAGGACGAGCGTCGCCGCGGCGAACCGCTTCCCCATCTCCCCGCCGGTCCGTTTCGTCGTCATCGCCCGTTCACTCCTTTCCGAAACACCGAGTCGCCCCGCGGGCCCCGAGTTGGACCCGGGCCGGGCGTCGTCAGTTCCCGGGCGGCCTCACCATGCCGCCCGAAACGACGAGCTTGATCCCCTCCTCCACCGAGAGGCGAGGGTCGAGAATATCGCTTTCCTGCGCAAACACCAGAAATCCGCTCGTCGGGTTGAGGGCGGTCGGCACGTAGATGGAAATCATGTCGCCCGGGAGGGGGCTGAGGCCGTCGCCTGTAACGAAACCCAACGCGAAGGTTCCCTTCTTCGGAAATTCGACGAGCACCACTTTCCGGAAGGCGCGGCGCCCGCCCGGCGAAACGGCATCCACGAGCTGCTTCGAGGCCGTGTAGACCGTTCTGACGAGGGGGAGATTTTCCAAGACGCGATCGAAAAGTTCAAGCAGTTTCTTCCCGGCGAAGTTCGTCGACAGAACGCCCGTAATCCAGACGAGAAGGACCGTCAGGAGAAGGCCGAGGCCGGGCACCGGGCGGCCGAAGAGCTGCCGCGCGAACGGCTGCATCCAGTCGTCGAAAAAGCCGAAAAGGAACCTCAGGACGGCCGCCGTGACCGCGATCGGGACGATGAGCAGGACCCCGGCCGTGAGATGGCGACGCACGTGGAGAGACATCGGGAGCGGCATTCTAAGCGGGCCGTACAATCCCGGGAATGATGCGTATGAGCCGTCCCATTTCCGCCCTCGCCGCCCTCGCGGCCCTCCTCGCCGGCTGGATCGCGGCGCCTCACCTCCGCGCGCAGGCGCCCGAGAAGCCGGGAGCCGGGTCCATGCCGTTCGTCGCGCGCGAGGGCGTCTCGGTGACGAATCTCGACGTCGTCGTCACCGATTCCAAGGGCGAGCGGGTGACGGGCCTCAAGAAGGAAGACTTCATCGTGATCGAGGACGGGATCGAGCAGCCCGTCACGAACTTCTACGCGGTCGTGCAGGGGAAGGTGATCCTTCCCCCCGAGGAGGCCGCCCCGGCCCCCGCCCCGGCGCCCGCTGCGGCGCCCGAGCCCGTCCCGGCGCCGCAGCCCGCGCCGAAGACGCGCATCGTGATCTTCGTCGACAACGTCCACCTCGTGGCGTTCGACCGGAACCGCGTCCTCCGGAACGTCGAGACGTTCGTCCGGGAGAACGTCAAGGGCGACGTCGAGGGGATGATCGTGTCGTTCAACCGCACCCTCAAGGTGCGGCGCAAGTTCACGAACGACGGGAGGGACCTCTCGGACATCCTCAAGCAGATGGAGGAGGAGTCCGCCCTCGGCTCCACGACGGACTCGGACAAGCGCGACGTCATCAAGGCGATCGACGACTCGAACAACGCCGACCAGGCGGCTGGCCGCATCCGGACCTACGCGCAGGCGCTCGAGAACGACCTCAAGTTCACGTTCGACGCGATGAAGACGACGATCAACCAGCTCGCGGGCGTCGAGGGCCGCAAGATCTTCGTCCACGTCTCGGGCGGCCTCCCGCAATCGCCGGCCCTCGAGCTGTGGAACTACCTCCAGCAGGCGTACCCGAACTCGACGTCGTACAGCATGCAGCAGTTCGAGTTCGACAAGACCTCGAGCTACCTGGGGATCGTGCAGGCCGCGAACTCGGCGGGCGTCTCGATGTACACGATCGACGCCGGTGGGCTCACGGTCGACAACAGCGTGACGGCCGAGCAGCGCACGACGTCGCACCGGATCGACACGTTCATCGAGCGCACGAACCTGCAGTCGATGCTGGAGCTGATGTCCGAGGAGACCGGCGGCCGCGCGATCATCAACCGGAACGACGTCTCGCTGGCCCTCAAGGAGATGGAGAAGGACTACACCTCCTACTATTCCCTCGGGTACACGAGCGTGCGCTCGGGCCTCGACCGGCCGCACAAGGTCGACGTCAAGCTCAAGAACAAGAAGAAGCTGACCGTTCTCGCGCGCCGGAGCTACGTCGAGAAGGGCTTCGACACGAAGGTCCGCGAGGCCGTGACGTCGGCGCTCTTCTTCCCGCGCGACGAGAATTCGCTCGGCGCGTCCCTCGCGGTCGGCGACCCGTCGCCGGACGGCCGCGGGAACTTCATCGTCCCGGTGACGCTCCGCGTGCCGCTCTCGCGGATCGCGATGCTTCCGGAGGGGACCAAGGTCCGCGGCCGGCTCGTCTTCTATTTCATCGTCGTCGATTCGGAGGGAAAGCAGTCCGAGCTCACGACGCAGCCCGTCCCGGTCAACGCAGACGCAAAGTCCTTCGACGCCGCGGCCGCCCGTCGCGATTTCATCTACGACGTGAAGCTCGTCATGATCCCGGGCGGGCAGAAGCTCTCGCTCGCGATCCGCGACGACGTGACGAACAAGGTGAGCTACCTCCAGAAGGCGATCTTCGTCTCCGCGTTCGCGGGGGAGCGGCCGGCGAAGTAATGGCGCGATGACGGGCCCCGTCCGACGCGTCGTCCTGTTCGCGCGCGAGCCCGTCGCGGGGCACGTGAAGACGCGCCTCGCGCGGGAGGTCGGCGAGGCCGCCGCCACCGCGCTCTACGGGGCCTTCCTGCAGGACCTCGCCGTGGCGCTGCCCGACCCGGCGCGCTGGGACGCCGTCCTCGCGCACGCCGAGTTCGAGCCGGGCCCGTTCCTCGTGGGGACGTTCCGGTCTCCTTGGGAGCTCTTTCCGCAGGGCGACGGGTCCCTCGGAGACCGGCTCGCCCGGGCCGTCGTCCGCTCGCGGATGGAGGGCCGCCGCGACGTCGTCGTCGCGGGCAGCGACGCGCCGACGCTGGGGCGCGACGACCTCCATGCCGCCTTCGACACCCTCGAGGAAGACGCCGACGTCGTGTTCGCGCCCGCGCCGGACGGCGGCTTTTCTCTCGTGGGGCTGGCGGGCAACTGGGATTTCCGGAATTTCTTCGAAGGTGTCCGATGGTCGACGGCGCACGCCCTCGAGGACGCTCGTCGCTCGGCGGTCACGAGGGGGGCGCGAGTGGCTCTTCTCGCGACCGTTCCGGACGTCGATGAACTGAAGGACCTCGTGGCCCTTTCTCCCTACTTCTCGGCGGATCCGACTCTGGCGCCGTCGACGCGGCGGGCGCTCGCCCTGCTCGGCGGCGCGGTGCAGCCGTGAGGGTCGTCTCGGCCGACGAGTCGCGCGCTCTCGACGTCCGGACGATCGCGGCCGGAACGCCGGGGATCGTCCTCATGAAGCGCGCCGCGGCGGCGGTCGTGCGCGAGATCGCGGGCGTCCTGACGCGACGCCCGGCTCTCGGCGCGCGCGTCGTCGTCCTCGCCGGTCCCGGGAACAACGGGGGCGACGGCTTCGAGGTCGCGCGCCTCCTCATGGCGGGGCGCCTCGCCTCGAACGTCGAGACGCTCCTCCTCGGAAACCCGCAGCACCTCACGACCGACGCCCGGAAGACGTACTCGCGTCTCGAGCAGGTCGGCGGCGCGATCCGCGAGGTGAACGACGCGCGCGAGCTCGAGGCCCTCTCCTCCGCGACGCTCGTCGTGGACGCGCTGTTCGGGACGGGGCTCAAGCGGCGCGTGGCGCCCGACGGCCTCCCGGCGCGCGCGATCGGCCTCGCCTCGCAGGGCCGGGCGTTCGTCGTCTCGGTGGACCTCCCCTCCGGCCTTTCGGCGGACGAGCCCGATCCCTGGACGCCCTCCGTGAGGGCCGACCTGACCGTGGCGTTCGGCTGGCCGAAGCCCTGCCACGTCGAGCGCGGCCCCGCCGCCCGCTGCGGCCGGGTCGCCGTCGCGGACCTCGGCTTCCTCGAGCCCGCCGAGCCCGCCTCGCGCGAAGCCGTTGCCGTCCGCGACGTCGCGCTCCTGTTCCCGCGCCGCGCGGCCGAGTCTCACAAGGGCACGTACGGGCATCTCCTGGTCGTCGGGGGCTCGCGCGGGATGGCGGGCGCGCCCGCGCTGGCGTGCCGGGCCGCGCACCGGTCCGGCGCGGGCCTCGTGACGGCCGCCGTTCCGGACGACATCCGCGCGATCGTCCACGCCGTGACGCCCGAGACGACGTCCGTCGGCGGAGAGCCGGATTTCGGGCATTACACGGCCCTCGCCGTCGGACCGGGCTGGGGCAAGGGCGCGTCCGCCCGCGAGATGCTCGCGCGGGCCGCGGCCGAGCCTGTGCCGGCGGTCTTCGACGCCGACGCGCTCAATCTCGCCGACGGGGCGGCCTTCTTCGCCGGGCGCCGGGTCCCGACGGTCCTGACTCCGCATCCGGGCGAGGCGGGTCGCCTCCTCGGGACCTCCGCCGGGGCCGTCAACGCGGACCGTGAGGCGGCGGCGGCCCGGATCGCGCGCACGGCGAACGCCGTCGTCGTCCTGAAGGGCTTTCGCCCCCTCGTCGCGGCCCCGTCGGGCCGCGTCGTGCCCGTCCTCGCCGGCAACCCCGCCCTCGCCTCCGGCGGAACGGGCGACGTCCTGACGGGCGTCGTCGGGGCGCTGCTCGCGCGGGGATTCTCCGCGTGGGACGCCGCCTGCGCGGCGGCCTGGCTGCACGGGACCGCGGGGGACCTCGTTCGCGAAGGCCTCGGAGAGGAGTCCGCGACGGCTTCGGACGTGGTGGAGGCGGTGCCCGGGGCGTTCCTCCTCGCGCGCGAGGCCGCGGCCGGATGACGCCGGTCAAGAGCGCGAGCGAGCAGGACACGCGTCGCGCGGGGGCCGACCTCGCCAGGCGGCTCGCGCCGGGCGACGCGGTCCTCCTCGAGGGCGACCTCGGCGCGGGCAAGACGGTCTTCGTGAAGGGTCTTGCCGAGGGCCTCGGACTCGATCCCGACGAGGTCACCTCGCCCAGCTTCGCGCTCGTGCACGAGTACGGGCCCGCCGGAAAGCCGCCGGTGCTCGTGCACGCCGACCTCTACCGGCTGCCGGCCGGGGGAGGGCCCGTCGAGGACCTCGGTCTCGACGCACGGGGAGACGCGATCCTCGCCGTCGAGTGGCCGCGCCCGCCGCTCACGGCGCTCGACGCCTGGCGCGTGACGATCGCTCTCGGGGAAGGCGGCGCGCGCCGGATCGACGTCGCGCCGCCCGGACGCCGGCGCTAGAACGCGAAGATCAGGCCGCCGGTGATCTCGCCGCTGTAGTACCAGGTCGTGTGGTAGTGGTAGCAGTAGCCATAGTAGTCGCAGGTCGTCCCGGAGTTCGTCGTGTTCGGCGTGTCCGTGTACCGCCACCGCCCGTCGATCCGGAATCCGAAGCGTGGCGTGACGAAGCCCTTGAACCCGAGCGACATGTTGCCCGTGAACCTGCTGTCGGAGGAGCTGCCCGCGTTCATGAAGTCGGTCTTCATGACGGCCACGCCGGCGCCGACCCCGAAGTACCCGATCGCACGCCCCCTGCCGAAGTTGAAGATCGCGTTCGCTTCGTAGACGTCCTGCGTGAGGCTTCCGACCTTCCCGTTGGACGGGAACTGGTTCGACCAGACGTTGTTCGCGTCGAGATCCGCCTTCGAGTGCGTCCAGTCGAACTCGACGCCGAAGAGCCGGTTCACGTTGTACGCGAGGCGCGCTCCGTACGCCCAGTCGCTGCCGACGTCGAGGCTGCCCTGGCCGGTGTCGTAGAGGGTGCCCCCGAAGTACCCGCCGGCGAACGGCGAGATCTCGAACGTGCCGGTGCGGTCCTGTGCGGCCGCCGTGCCGGCCATTGTGGCGAGAACGAAACAGCCGGCGAGAACCGGAATCCTGAGTCGCATGGTCCAACCTCCTCGAGAGTCAGTCGTTAGGCCGTCCGACGGGTGCAAGGCTCGTCCGAAAGGGGAGACGCGGACGACTCGAACGGGTTTACGCAAGCAACCCCCGTTCCGGGAATGCTACGCCGTCGGGAAGAGCCCCGGCCAGATCGTCGTCACGACCAGGCCGAGCGTCAGGGCGATCATGACCGCGCACGTCCCCCAGGCGATCCAGTTCCAGGTTCGGCCGTTCACGTGCTCGCCCATGAGGTCCACGCGGTTGACCAGAAGGCACATGAAGACGAGGACGAACGGGAGAAGCAGCCCGTTCAGGACCTGGGACAGGAAGAGGACCGGGAAGAGCGGGACGCCCGGGATCAGGATGATGCCCGCCCCGATCAGGATCATGCCCGTGTAGAGCGCGTTGAACTGCGGCGCTTCGGACCACGACTTGTCGACGCCCGCCTCGAAGCCGAGGCCCTCGCAGATGGAATACGCCGTCGCGAGCGGCAGGATGGACGCGGCGAAGAGCGACGCGTTCGCGAGCCCGAACGCGAACAGCGTGCCGGCCCATTTGCCGGCCAGGGGCTTGAGCGCGAGGGCCGCCTGCTCGGCGCCCTCGATGCGGATGCCGGCGGGGAAGAGCGTCGCCCCGCACGCCACGATGATGAAGAACGCGACGACGTCCGTCAGGACGCAGCCCACGATGACGTCCCAGCGGGAGAGCCTGTACTCCTCGGGTCCGATGCGCTTCTCGACGATCGACGACTGCAGGTAGAACTGCATCCACGGGGCGATCGTCGTCCCGACGATGCCGATGATCATGAGGACCCACGCGGCGCTCGACTCGATCCGGGGATGGAACGTCTGCTTCAGGACGTCCTTCCAGACCGGTTTCGCGAACAGGGCCGAAACGATGTACGTCAGGTAGACCGAGCAGGCGATCAGGAAGATCTTCTCGACCGTCTTGTAGTTGCCCTTCACGACGATCCACCAGACGACGAACGCCCCGATCGGCACGGAGACCCACCGCGGGATCCCGAAGATCTCGAGCGCGGCCGCCCAGCCCGCGAACTCCGCGACGGTGTTCCCGATGTCCGTCACGAGGAGCGCGACGAGGAGATAGAACGTGGAGCGAAGGCCGTAATTCTCGCGGATGAGCTCGCCGAGGCCCTTCCCCGTGATCGCCCCGAGCCGCGCGGACATCTCCTGCACGACGATGAGCGCCAGCGTGATCGGGATCAGCGTCCAGAGGAGCGAGTACCCGAAGTGGGCGCCCGCGATCGAGTACGTCGCGATGCCGCCGGCGTCGTTGTCGACGTTCGCCGTGATGATGCCCGGGCCGAGGATCGCGAAGAAGATCGTGAGGCGCCGGCGCCAGGTCCTCGCGTCCGGACGAGGCGCCGATTCGGCGGCCGGCGCGATCAACGGAGCCTCCGGCGGTGGCGCTTCGGAAGCTCGTGGAGGCGGTCGACGACGTCGTCGATCGTGATGATCCCGATCAGGACGCCCTCGGGGTCCGTCACGGGCAGCGCGAGGAGGTCGTACTTCGACATCGTCTCGGCCACGTCGTCCGCCGAGACGTCGGGGGTGACGCTCCTCACGGGCGCCGTCATCACCTTCTCCAGCGCCACGTCGTCCTCGGCGGCGAGGAGCTCGCGCACGGAGAGCGCGCCGAGGAGGATCTCGCGCTCGTCGACGACGTAGAAGTAGAAGAGGACCTCGGCGTCGCGTGCGATCGGACGGAGGCGCTGCAGGGTCTCCTTCACGGTGAGGTGCGGGCCGAACGTCACGAAGTCCGTCCCCATGAGCCCGCCCGCCGTGTTCTCGTCGTGGACGAGGAGCTCGGTGACCTCCTCGGCGGCTCCCTTCTCCATGAGCTGGACGAGGTCGCGGGCGTGCTCGCCCTCGAGGTCGCCGAGGACATCGGCCGCCTCGTCCGCGGGCATCTGCTCGAGGATCTCCGACGCGCGCCGCTCGGGGAGGTCCTCGAGGATCTCGGCCTGGATCTCGGGCTCGAGCTCGTGGAGCGTCTCGGCCGCGGTTTCGACGTCGAGCTTTCGGAAGATTCCCGTGCGCTCGGTCCCGGAGACCTGGCTCAGGATGTCCGCGATGTCCGCCGGGTGCAGGCGCTGGAGCCTCTCCTGCGGGAGCGTCGTCTCGAGCCGGTCGAGCTGAGGATGGAGGGGCTGCATCGAGTCCCACGGGATGAGCCGCGACGGCAGCGAACGGTCCGAGAGGCGCCCGCCGCGCGGCGTGATCCCGGCGCCGAAGACGCGCCTCACGAGGCCCCGCACGCCGACGTCGGCGGCCGTGAGGACGAGGTCGCCGGAGACGACGTCGAGCTTGAGGTCGTTCACGCGGACGACCTTGACGCCGTTGATGTCCACGATCTGCTTGTCGAGGAGGTGGCGCGCGAGGAGGATCTCGTCCTCTCCCGGCGGGCGGTGGAGGAGGTCGTCCTTCATGAGGCGCGTCCGGACGGTCCCGCGCTGGAAGATCGCGACGTCCTCCCAGGGGAGGACGAACGTCTCGAAGCGGTCCCGGAGGAGGAGTCCCGTGATCTTCGGGAACGGGGACCGGACGCCGGTCGAGACCGCGAGGTCGCGGATCTTCCCGACGGGCTGCCGCGCGACGTCCCGCACCGTCTCGCCGAGGAACTCGGAGAGGAAGAACCCCTCGTGCGCCGGGACGGCGGTCGAGCGGGCGGGCGAGGAACCGGGAGGAGCCACGCTCGCATTGTCTTGGCGCTTTCGGGCGGCGTCAACGAATTCGGGTAATCTCGCGCGCCAAATGTCGGAAAGCGGCGCGCGCGGCGTCCCCCGGAGCGTGCCCCTCGTCGTCGTGACGCGCGGCGGGCGGGTCGAGTCCGTGCACCGGGGCTCGGTCGCGGTCGTGTCCGAGGACGGGACACTGCTCGCCTCGGCCGGCGACCCGCGCCAGCGCGTCTGGCTGCGCTCGTCCGCGAAACCGTTCCAGCTCGCCCCGTTCCTCGCCGCGGGCGGGGAAGAGCACTTCGCCCTTTCCACGGAAGAAATCGCGCTCGGGACCGCGTCGCACTCCGGGGAGCCGGCCCACGCGCGCCTCGCGGCCGCGATGCTCGCGAAGGGGGGCTTCACCGAAGTCCACCTGCATTGCGGCGCGCACCCCCCGATGCACGAGGGGTCCGCCCGCGCGATCTGGGCGGCGGGGAAGAGCCCGACGGCCCTTCACAACAACTGCTCGGGCAAGCACGCCGCGATGCTCCTCGCGTGCCGCATGCTCGGCTTCGATCCCGCGTCGTACTGGAAGAAGGGGCACCCGCTCCAGCGCCGGATCCTCGCCTCCGTCGCCCGGATGACGGGCGTGCCCGCGGCGCGGATCCCGCGCGCCGTGGACGGCTGCTCCGTGCCCGTCTTCAACGTGCCTCTTTCCGCGCTCGCGCTCGGCTACGCGCGTCTCGTCGGCGGCGGGCCACGGGGCGAGAGCCCGGCGGAGGCCGCCGCGCGGCAGAGGATCGCCGGGGCGATGGCCGCGGCTCCGGAAATGGTCGCGGGGACCGGCCGGTTCACCACGGACGTCATGCGCGAGTACCGCGGGGCGCTCGTCGCGAAGGAGGGCGCCGAGGGGGTGTACGCGGTCGGCGTGTCGGCGGCGTTTGCCGGCCGGGCCGGGAACGCCATCGGGATCGCCGTCAAGATCGCGGACGGCGCCGAGCGCGGCCGGGACGCGGTCACGGTCGAGGTCCTGCGCGCGCTGGGCCTCGCGAAGGGGGCGCGCCTCTCGCGCCTGCGCCGGCTCGCCTTCCGCCCCGTCCTGAACGTGCGGGGCGACGTCGTGGGGGACCTCCGGACGGTCTTCCGGATCGCGGGGCCCTGAATGCGCACGGTCCACGTCGGGAAGAAGACGGAGGGGCTGCTGCTCGTCGGCTACACGGCGGTGCTCCTCGCCGTCACGCTCCTCGTCAAGGGCGGGAGCGGCGTGAGGACGAACCTCGCGCCGTTCGAGGACATCTCGCGCATCCTCCTGCGCGCCGGGCACGGCGGGGTCCTCTCCAACGCCTTCGTCTACGCCGTCGTCGGCATCGTCGGGAACCTCGCGATGTTCGCGCTGTGGGCGTTCCTGATGTGGAAGTTCCTCGACGGGCCCGGCCGCACGCCGACGCGCAACCACGCGGACGTGATCCTCGTGGGCGTCCTCTTCTCGCTCGGGATCGAGAGCATCCAGCTGTTCCTCCCGACGCGCGCCGCCGACATCAACGACGTCTTCTGGAACGTCCTCGGGACGATCGCGGGGAGCGCCTTTGCGCACCTCCACCGCAACGTGCGCTTCGAGTGGGAGTGACGGGACCGTAGAATCGGAAGAGCCACGACCTGCCGGAGTGGCGGAA
>CAWIUK010000002.1:0-252589 GCA_963839295.1 uncultured Acidobacteriota bacterium
AGCGCTTCGACATCGTCCTCGAAGCCTGAGCCCGGACGGCTTGCTCAGCGCGGCAGGAGGACGAAGACGCTCGGGTCCGCGTACGCGACCCGCCAGCCGGCGTCGAACACGGCCTTGAGGCGGGCGAGCGTCTCCGGCGACGTCGGCCGGAGGCTCGGCGCCGACCAGCCGAAGTTCCAGTTCTTCGCCCGCGACAGGACGACGGCGCCGACCGTGCGCGCCCGGAGGGCTTCCTCGAGGACGGACGCGTGCGCGAGCCTCAGGCGCGCGGCGCGCGCGGGCGTCATCTCCTCGGTGAATCCGAATTTCCCCATCTCGAGCCCCGGCAGGACGTCCCGTCCCGCCTCGAGGGCGACCTCCGGGAGCGTGCACGCGACGCGCGCGGACGGCTCCGTGTGCGCGCGGACGAAGGCGGCCGCGCGCGCGACGTCGTCGAGGGCGCCGGGCCGGAGCGCCGGCCGGAAGGGCGCGGCGAGCGCGGCCGCGAGGAGGACGAGCGCCGCGGCCGCGAGGCCCCTGCGGGCCGGCAGCGCGCCGAGGAGCAGCCGCGCGCCGGCGACGGCGAGGACGCCGACGACCGGCGTCACGTAGCCGCCGTACGGGGCGCGGACGAGGAGGTTCGCGGCCGCCGTCGCGAGCGCGGCACCGAAGAGGACGCGCGCGGCGCCCGCCCGGCCGTCCGTGGCGCGGGACCTCCTCCACAGCGCGAGGACCGCGGCCGCGAGCACGGCCGCCGCGGGCGCGAGCGCGAAGGCCTCCGCGAGGGGGGGAAAGCCGCGGCGGTCGATCACGCTCGCGAGGTGAAAGCGCACGACCCAGAAAAGCGTCGCCTCTGAGTCGGCGAGAAGGAACGGGCCGTAGACGGCGAACGTGAAGGCGGCGCCGAGGGCGGCCGCGAACCCCGCGGCGGCGGCGCGCCTCCCCCGCCTTTCCCCGAGGACGAGAGCGAGCGCGAGGATCCCGCCGAAGGGCGCGAGCGAGATGCGGCACCCCGCCGCGAGGACGCCGCAGGCGAGCGTCGCGGCGAGTCGCGGCCGCGGCGCTTCGATCGAGGCGAACGCGAGCGCCGAGAGCGCGACGAAGAGGCCGCCGAGCGCGTACGTGTTTCCGAGCGTGACGTTCTCGACCCAGTGGAGGGACAGGACGAGCAGCGCCGCCGCCACGCGCCCCGCGAGCGCGTCCCCGAGGCGCGCCGCCAGGAGCATGAGGACCGCCATCTGGAGGACGCCCTCGGCGACGCCGAGGAGACGCTGGGGCAGAAGGCCGAAGCCCGCGAGCGCCATCGCGGCGCCGTTCGCGTAGGGGACGACCGGCCCCTGGGAATAGCCGAAGTCCCGGTATGCGACGAGGCCCGACGCTGCCCGGGATGCCGCCTGGGCGTAGAAGCCCTCGTCGGACGAGACGTCGAGCGTGAACGCGAAGCCGACGGCGACGGCCGCGAACAGCCCGCAGGCCAGAAGGACGGTGAAACCCCGGGAGGTCACGGTCCCATTCTCCCGCGCCATGCCGATTCGGCGCGCGGCGGCTGGCACGGAGTGTGCGATAGCCGGTTTGACGCACTTCCAACCTCCTGCCGGCCGCCCCGATGGGCGGCCTTTTTTTTCGCCCTCGCGCGCCCTCTAGACTCCCTCGGTGCCCGTCGACCGTCTCTTCACGCGCCGGTTCTTCGTGATGTGCGGGTTCACGTTCACGGTCTTCCTCTCCCTCTTCCAGCTCCTCCCGACGGCGCCGTTCCGGATCCTCGAGCTCGGCGGGTCCACGACCGCCGCCGGCCTCTTCCTCGGCCTCCTGACGTACGCCTCCGCACTCTCGGCGCCGCTCACGGGCGCGCTCGCCGACCGGATCGGCCGGCGCCGGATGCTCCTCGTCTCGAGCGTCGCGATCACCGCGTTCGCGGCGGCCTACGCCTTCGCGCCGCGCTGGGAGGTCCTCGTCTTTCTCGTCTTCTTTCACGGCCTCTTCTGGTCCGGCCTCCTCTCGGCATCGGCCGCGTACATGACGGGCCTGATCCCGAACGAGCGGCGCGCCGAGGGGATCGGGTACTGGGGAATGGCGACCGTCCTCGCGACCGCGTTCGCGCCGGCGCTCGGCCTCGCCGTCTACGGCCTCGGCTGGAAGGCGCTCTGCGCGTCCGTCGGCATCCTGAACCTCGCGATGGCCACGATCGCGTGGAACCTCGAGACGGACCCGCCGCGCGTCGCGCCGCACGGCCCGTTCTTCACGAAGGACCTCGTCGAGTGGCGCGTCCTCGCGCCGTCGCTCGCACTCTTCCTGTGCAGCTTCGGGTACGGCGGCGTCACGAGCTTCGTGGCGATGTGGACGGAGAAGAACGGCCTCGCGCCGCGCGGGCTCTTCTTCACGGTCTTCTCGCTGACCGTTCTCGTGCTGCGGCCGCTGCTGGGCCGCCACGCGGACCGCGCGGGGCCGCGCCGCGTCCTCCTCCCGCTCCTCGGGCTGACGGCGGCGGCCTTCGCGCTCCTCGCCGTCGCGACGACACGGCCTCTCCTCGCCCTCTCGGCGTTCCTCTTCGGCGCCGGGTTCGGGAACGTCTACCCGGTCTTCGCGGCGCACGTGACGCGCCACGTGCCGCAGGAGCGGAGGGGCGCGGCGTTCGGGGCGATCCTCGCCGCGTTCGACGTCGGCATCGGCACGGGCTCGATCGCGCTCGGCGCCGTCATCGGCCGATCCGGCTATCCGGCCGCGTACGGGACGGCCGCGGGACTCGCGGTTCTCTCGATCCCCGCGTTCCTCCTGCTGGACCGGCGTGCGTTCCCCCCGGCAGACGCGGTATCCTCGGGCGCATGAAGACCGCCCCGCGCTTCTCCCGTTTCGCCTGGAAGGAACTCCTCCGGGGGCCGCTCGGCACGCCGATCGTCCTCGCGCGCGGCGTCCGCCCCGTCGGCCGCCTGATGCCGATCCGGGCCGCGGCGCTGAACACGTGGCGCCGGATCTCGGCGCTCCCGCTCCCTTCGTCCGTGAGGAAGGGGCTCTACCGGGCGCTCTACGTCCTGCCCTTCGGGCCGGGCGACCCCGCGACGCTCCCGCGCGTCGTCGCCCGGCACCGCGCGTTCTTCCGCCACGCGCGCGCCTGAGCGCGGCGGAGCGCCGCGCCCGCGCGCCGCTCAGTGCGCCGGCGTTCCTGCGGCCGGCGCGTCCCCGTCCCTGAGGACGAAGTGCCCGCCCCGGAAGCTCGCGCCGCGCAGCGTGACCGCGAGCGCCTCGCCGAGTCCGTCGACGGGGTGGACCTCGAGGGCGTCCCGGACCTCCTTCGGCAGGTCCGCGAGATCCGGCTCGTTGTCCCTCGGCAGGACGACCGTCCGGATGCCCGCGCGCACGGCGCCGAGGATCTTCTCCTTGAGGCCGCCGATCGGGAGGACCCGCCCCGAAAGCGTGATCTCGCCCGTCATCGCGATGTCGTGGCGACCCGGCACCCGTGACAGCGCCGACACGATCGCCGTCGCCATCGCGATGCCCGCGGACGGCCCGTCCTTCGGGATCGCGCCCGCCGGAACGTGGATGTGGAGGTCGCGCTCGAACGCCTCGTCGGGAATGCCGAGCTCGGCCGCGTGCGAGCGCGCGTACGTCCACGCGGCGCGCGCCGACTCCTTCATGACGTCGCCGAGCTGGCCCGTGAGGACGACCTCTCCCTTGCCCTTCATGAGCATCGCCTCGATGAACATGATGTCGCCCCCGGCGGGCGTGTAGTACATGCCGGTCGCGAGGCCCACCTGGTCCCCGACGACCTTCTTCTCGGGGTGGACGCGCTTCTTGCCGAGGAGCGGAAACACGTCGGCCGCGTCGACCGAGACGGACGCGACGTCGCCCGCCGCGATCTTGCGCGCGACCTTGCGCGCGAGCTTGCCGACCTCGCGCTCGAGCTGCCTCACGCCGGCCTCGCGCGTATAGCTCGTGACGATCTCGGCGATCGCCGCGTCCGTGAGCACGAGCTGCGAGGCCGCGAGCCCGTTCTCGGCGAGCTGGCGGGGAACGAGGTACTGCCGCGCGATCGCGAGCTTCTCCCGCTCCGTGTAGCCGGAGAACTCGACGACCTCGAGGCGGTCGAGGAGCGGCCCCGGGATGTTCTGGATGAAGTTCGCGGTCGCGATGAACAGAACCTCGGAGAGGTCGAACGGAACGCCGAGGTAGTGATCCGTGAACGAGTCGTTCTGCGCGGGGTCGAGGACCTCGAGGAGCGCGCTCGCGGGGTCGCCCTGGAACGACACGCCGAGCTTGTCGATCTCGTCGAGGAGGAAGACGGGGTTCTTCGTTCCCGCCTGCTTGAGCCCGTGCACGATCCGGCCGGGCATCGCGCCGACGTACGTGCGCCGGTGGCCGCGGATGTCCGCCTCGTCGCGCGCGCCTCCGAGGGAGATGCGGACGTACTTGCGGCCCATCGCGCGCGCGATGGATTTCGCGATCGAGGTTTTGCCGACGCCCGGAGGGCCGACGAACAGGAGGATGCGGCCCTTGCCGGTCGAGACTTCCTTCTTCGGAGCGCTCTCGGCCCCGGCAGCGCCCTCCGGCGCCGCTGCGGCGTCGGCCTTCTCCGCCTTCGCGCGCATCTGGCGGACGGCGAGGAACTCGAGGATCCGGTCCTTCACGTCCGCGAGGGCGTAGTGGTCCTCGTCGAGGATGCGGGCCGCCTCGTTCACGTCGAGCTTGTCGTCGCTGCGCACGCCCCACGGCAGCTCGGCCACGTTCTCGAGGAACGTCCGGATGACCTGGGACTCCATCGACTCGCGGCCGATGCGCTCGAGGCGCCCGAGCTCGCGGTCGACCTCCTTGCGCACCTCCTCGGTCAGCGGATGCGCCGCGAGCTTCTTCTTCAGCTCCTCGAGGTCCGCGGCGTCCTTGCCCTCGCCCTCGCCGAGTTCCTTCTGGATCGCCCGGAGCTGCTCGCGCAGGAGCATCTCGCGCTGGCGGTCGCCGATCTGCTCCTTCACCTTGGACTGGATGTCCTCCTGGGCGGAAAGGACGCCGATCTGCCGCTGCACCGCGACGAGGACGCGGCGCAGGCGGTCCTCGACGGACAGCGTCTCGAGGAGCTGCTGGCGGTCGGCCGTCGGGATGTCGATGTAGCCGGCGACGAGGTCCGCGAGGCGGCCCGGCTCGTCGGCCTGGTCGAGGAACTGCTCGACGGCCTCCTCGGGGAGGCCCATCTTCTCGCCGAGCTCGGCGGCGCGCTCCCGGGCTTCCTTGTGGAGCGCGAGAAACACGGGGTCGTTCGCGTCGGGCGGCGCCATCTCGGCCGCCGTGACGACGACGGCCTCCAGCATCCCGCCCTTCTTCTCGGCCACGCGCATCGCGATGCCGCGGCGCTGTCCCTCGAGGAGGAGCCGCATCCCGCCGAGGCCGCGCTGGACGGAGCTGACCTTCGCGATCGTGCCGATCGTGAAGAGGCCCTCCGGCGTGACCCGCTCGATGTCCTCGCGCTGCGCGACCGCGAAGACGAGCGCGTCGCCGCCCGAGCGGAGCGCCGCCTCGATCGCGCGCACCGTCCCGCCGCGTCCCGCGGAGATGGGCGTCGAAACGCCCGGGAAGAGGACGGCGTTGCGGAGAGGGAGAACGGGCAGGGTCAGCGTTTCCGTCATAGTGGGGCGAACGTAGGGCCAACGCGGCCTATTCCCCAATGTGAGTGGAACTAACGCAAGTCCAGAGAAGATTTCTTCTTAGAATGACTTAGAGGTCTTCTTCCTTCCTGCTTCAGCGCACGAGCCGATAAACGAACGTCGACTCGCAGCGCTCCTGGCTCCCGGCCCTCGAGCAGACAGCTATCTCGTTGAGACCGTCCTTCAGCGGGACGTCTGCGGCGAGATCGAAGGCGGCGCCAGCCGCGTCGGCGGAACGTGCGACGTACGCGACCTTCTTCCGGTCGAGCTTCGCGCCTTCGTTCGAGATGCGGACCCATGCGTCGCGGACGTCCGAGGCGCGGATCGAGACCCTGACGGTCCTCTCGTCTTCGGTGGTCTCCAGCGGGCCCGCTTCGACTCGGATCTCGAGCTGCCGGGGCGCCCCGCCCGGGACGGGGCGAACCCGCGCCCCCGTCTCGATCCGGAGCGGCACGTTCCGCGCGCCGCCCTCGCTCTGATCGGAAAACGAAAAAGTGACCCACGAGACGCGGGGAGACGGGTCCTCCGCGAGGCGGCCGTCGAGCGTCAACTTGCGGGTCGATCCCGCCGGCACCCGGCCCACGACGATCTCCTCGTCCTTGAGGTCGAAGGCGGGCGGGCGGGTGCGTCCGAAGACGCGGAAGGCGTCGTCCGGTCCCTCGTTTTTCGCCTCGCACTCGACGGGGACGTGGTCTCCGGCCGCGGGTCCGCTCTGTCGGCAGCGGACGCTCAGCCGGGCGGACGCCCGGGGAGGGCCCGCGGACCAGTCCACGCCCGCCTCCGTGAGAGCGGCCGAGATCTTCGTCTCCTCCGCGTCGCGCAGGCGACGAAGCATCGAGTCTGCGCGTGCGAGGGAGGCCCCGCGCGACTCCGCACGGGCGCCGACGAGAAGGTCGCGTGCGATGCGCACCTCCTCCTCTCCGTCCGGAGTGGCCGCGAGGTATTTCAGCGAGATCTCGCTGGCCTGCGGCGCCCCGCGCGCCGCAAATGCGCGGTCGAGGTCCGCTTCGCGCCCCGCGGCGTCCTCTCCGGACAGGCGGATCCGGCCCGGCGAGGGTACGGGGACCGGTACGAGCTCGACGTCCGGCGTGACTCCGCGCGACTGAAGCGACACGCCGCCGGGAGTGACGTAGTGCGCGACCGTCAGCGTCAGCTTGCTGCCGTCCTCCTCGTCGTAGAGAAACTGCACGGAGCCCTTGCCAAAGGACGTCCGTCCGAGGATCGCGGCCCGGTTGCGGTTCTGGAGCGCGCCCGTGAGAACCTCGGCGGCGGACACGGTTCCGGGGCCGATCAGCACGGCGAGAGGGCCCTCCTCGAGAGGGCCCGGGAGAGTCCGCCTCGCCTCGCTCGTCTCCCTCCGGTGCCCCGCGCCTTCCAGCGTCGTGACGATCGGACCGGAACGCACGAAGATGCTGGCCGTCTCGACGGCCTCCGACAGCAGCCCGCCCATGTCCGTCCTCAGGTCGAGGATCCAGGCCCTCGCCCCGCCCGCCTTCTGCGACTCGAGTGCCGACCTCACCTCGGCAGCGGTCCCCCGGGCGAAGCCGAAGATCCGGATCAGTCCGACGTCCCCTTCGAGCAGTCGACTGTCGACCGTGGGGAGCTTCACCTCGCCGCGCGTGACGACGACGTCCCGGATGGCGCCGTCATGGAGCAGGGTCAGCCATACCGGCGATCCGCCCGGACCGCGGATCAGGCCGGCGAGGTCCCGCCAGTCGAGCCCGGCCGCCCACCGGTCCTCGACCGCGAGGATCCGGTCGCACACCGCGATCCCGGCCCAGTCTGCAGGCCCGCCCTTCATCACGCTCGTGACCACGGGGACTCCGGGGTCCGCGCCGGTCGCGCGCGATCCGCTGTTGTCGAAGGTCACGCCGATTCCAAAGAGGCGGCTGGCGATCTGCGTCGCCATCTCGCGCGCCTCGGCCGGATCGAGGAGGAGCGAATGCGGGTCGAGCGTCGCCAGCATCCCCTTGATCGCGACGTACTCGGCGTTCGGCATCGAGGACGACGAGCGGCGGCTCGCTACGAACCGGAGGATTTCCCGAAGGGTCCGCTCGAGCGCCGGAAGCGAACGAACGTCCGCGGCCGAAAACGTGCGGCGCTCCCCGGAGACCCGGAGGACCAGCGATGCCGTCCCTTCGTCCGACTCCAGGAGCACTTCGGGCACGTCCCGGTCCAGCGAGCGGGCGGCCCCCCAGAGCATCCTCCGGGGATCGACGCGCGAGGGCTCGACGTAGTTCCCCGCGATCCGGTCGAGAACCGCGTGAAGCGTGCGCGTGTCGCGCCCCGGGGACGCGGCCTCCGACGCGGAGCCGGGCCGCTCGATGCCGAGGGACACGACGCCGAGGACGACGAGACAGAGACCTGCTCCGCGCATGACGGAATTTTACTGTGCCGCGCGCTCCAGCCGCCTCGCGAGGACGTCCACTCCCCTGAGCGCCGCATCGGGCGGGACGGCGGTGTAACAGAGCCTCACGTGCGTCGGGTAGGGGCCGAAGCTCGGCCCCGGCGCGAGAAAAAGGCCCTCGCCGGCAACGTCCTCGAGCAGTCCCATGAGCCCGCGTCCGTCCAGCGCCTCGGCAACGTCGAGGAAGAGAAACGTCCCGCCTTCCGGCGCCGGCAGCGAGAGCCGGCGTGCGGCCTCGCGCCCGGTCGCCGCGTACTCCGCTCGCGCGTCCTTCACCCACGCGTCGCCGCCGCCCGCGAGGATGCGGAGAGCCGCGTGCTGCGAGGCCGTCGGCGCCGAGTAGATCGTGTGCGCGCCGATCTTCACGATCTCGGCGAGCGCCGCCTCCGGCCCGACGAGCCACCCGCAGCGCGCGCCCGCGAGGCCCCACGCCTTCGAGAGCGAATGCGCCGCGATCGTACGCTCGGGCGCGGCCGCATATGCGGGCCGGTGCGTCCCGGCGTAGACGTAGAGCTCGTAGACCTCGTCCGCGATGAGCCAGAGGTTCGCCTCCCGCGCGACGCGCGCGAGCGCGTCGACGGTCGCCGGAGGGAGGACGCGGCCCGTCGGGTTGCTCGGCGTGTTGACGTAGACGGCGGCCGTCTTTTCCGTGACCCGCGCGCGCACGGCCGCGGCAGCGGCGTCCGGAGAGAGGTCGCCGATGAAGAGAGGGACTTCGACGGGCGTTGCTCCCGCGAGCCGGACGTGCCCCTCGATGAGCGGCCAGCGCGGGCCGAGGAGGACGACCTCCTCCCCCGGCGCCACGAGCGCGGCCACGGCCGCCATGAGGCCGGCCGTCGCGCCGCCCGTGACGACGACGTTCGCGCGCGCGACGGGCACGCCCGTCTGCGCCGACGCGCGGGCGGCGATCGCGTCGCGCAGCTCGGACAGCCCCCGGACGTCCGTGTACCGGTTGATGCCCGGGAGGCCGGGCGGCAGCTCCTCGGGCCGGCAGCCCGCGGGGGCCGCGCGCCAGGTGTCGCCCACGTGGAGCGGGAAGACCTCGCCCCGGTGCGTCGCCATGCGGTCGAGGAGGCTCGAGTACGGGTTTCCGCGGAGGGCGGCAGCGGCGGGGGACGTGGCGGGCGGGCGCGGCATCGCTCGCATCCTAGCGCCGGCGGCGAGCGCGCTCTCCGGCTGCGGCACAATCGGAGTCCGGCGCGCGAGCGCCAGGAGGTCCCGTGGTGCGTCCCGATCCCCATCCCCCCGAAGTCTTCGAGATCCTCCGGCGGAAGACGGCCGCCACGCGCATCGCCGTCGTCGGCGCGAGCAACGACCCCTCCAAGTACGGCAACGTGATCGTGAGGAACCTCGCCGCGAAGGGCTACACGGTGCTTCCCGTGAACCCGCGGGAGAAGGAGATCGCGGGCCTTCCGGCGTTTCCGGACCTGGCGTCGGTCCCCGGGCCGGTCCACCTCGTCGACGTCGTCACGCCGCCGCCCGTCACGCGGCGCGTCCTCGAGGAGGCCACCCGTCTCGGCCTTCCGGCGGTGTGGCTGCAGGACGGGAGCTACGACGACGCGGCGCTCGCCGTCGCCGCGGCGGCCCCCTACAAGACCGTCTACGAGGCCTGCATCATGGTCGCGAGCAACTTCGGCTGATCCGTCAACGCGCCAGGGCCGCCGTCATCCTGTCGATGAGGGCGTTTTCCTCCGGTGGCACGCCGCCCTTCCCGAGAACCCGGCGGATTCCGCTCACGGACGTCTCCGCCACGCGGCGGAAGGACTCGGCGTACGCCTTCACGCGCAGCTCGCGCTCGGCCGCCGGAAGGACCGAGATCCCCACACGGATGACCTCGAGCGCCGCGCCGTAAACGCCGTCCGGGGGCGGCTTTCGGAACCACTCGAGAAGGAGGGCGTGAACCGGAGAGCCCGGCGCAATGCCGCGCATGGCGGCCATCCCGAGAATCGTGTCCCGCTCGCGGCCGGTCACCTTCCCGTCGGCCCACGCGAGCTGGACGAGCGGGGCCACGAACAGCGCCGGGCCCGTTTCGTGCGTGAATCCCAGATCCAGGAGCCGCTGCCGGAGCGCCGGATCCTCCACGCGCAGCTTCCGGGCCAGGAGCCTGGCGATCTCGTCGACTTTCGCCCGCTCCCGCAGCTTCCGGATCAGCTCCTCGTCGTGCTGCCGGGCCCACTGGGCTTCGATGCCGCGCTCGCGTTCCCTGAGGACGTCGAATGTCATGGGCCCCTCCCTTCCGGACGCCGGAACCCGGAAACGGGCTCCCCTGGAACGCTAGGCCCACGATTTGCCCGCCGCAAGGGGAGCGCGGACGGCTCGTCCGCGAAAGAAGTGGTGCGCCCGAGGCGATTCGAACGCCTGGCCTTCAGATCCGGAGTCTGACGCTCTATCCAGCTGAGCTACGGGCGCATTCCGAGGCGGGAAGAACTGGGGTGGAAGACGGGGGTCGAACCCGCGACATTCGGAACCACAATCCGACGCTCTACCGACTGAGCTACTCCCACCGCACTCGATCGGACCGCGGAGAATAGCAGATTGCCGGGGATTCTCTCGCGATCCCGTAACATCGAAGATCCGATGGACGACCTCGACGCCCTGCGACGCCGGATCGACGAGACCGACCGCCAGCTCCTCGAGACGCTGGCGCTCCGCCTGAAGTTCGTCTCGGAGGTGGTGCGGCTCAAGAAGACGGGCGTCCCGTTCCTGCGCGACCACGAGCGCGAGTCGGCTCTCCTCGTGAAGGTCGAGGCGCAGGCCCGCACACTCGGCCTCGACGCATTCCGAGCGACGGAGATCTTCCGCGAGGTCATCGCGATGTCCGTCAAGGCGCAGGAGGAGGCGCTCCTCGACCGCAAGGCGGCCGAGCGCTCCCTCGGAAACGCGCACCGTGTCGCGTTCCAGGGCACCGAGGGCGCGTACAGCCACATCGCGGCGCGCAAGTACTTCGGCTCGTCCGCCACGGCCTTCGCCGGGTTCCCGACGTTCGCCGCGGCGCTCGCCGAGGCCGAGCGCGGCGACGCGGGCTACGCGCTCCTCCCGATCGAGAACACGACCGCGGGCTCGATCAACGAGACGTACGACCTGATCCGCCACACGGACCTGAAGATCGTCGGCGAGGAGATCCTCGAGGTGCGTCACTGCCTCCTCGCGCTGCCCGGCGCGACGCTCGACGGGATCCGCCGCGTCGCCTCGCACCCGCAGGCGCTCGCGCAGTGCGGGCGATTCCTCGCGCAGCTGCCCGGCGCGGCCGCGATGCCGTACGTCGACACGGCCGAGGCCGCGCACCTCGTGAGGCAGTCAGGCGACCCGACGCTCGCCGCGATCGCCTCGGAGGAGGCGGGCGCGCTCCACGGCCTGGCGGTCCTCGCGCGCGACCTCGCGGACCAGGAGGAAAACTGGACGCGCTTCGTCGTCGTGTCCGCCATCCCGATCGCCCTCGACCCGCGGATCCCCGCGAAGACTTCGTTCGTCTTCTCGACGCCGCACCGCCACGGCGCGCTCGCGCACTGCCTGAACGTCCTCGACGCGCACGGCCTGAACCTCACGAAGCTCGAGTCGCGCCCGGTGCCGCGCCACCCGTGGGAGTACCTCTTTTACGTGGACTTCGAGGGCGCCGCCGGCGAGGACGCCGCGTCCCGGGCAGTGGCCGCGCTCTCGGCCGAGTGCCCGTACCTGAGAGTCCTGGGCTCGTACCCCGCCCGCACCACGAAGAAGGGGAGGGTCGACCGCCTCCCGGAGGCCGCCCCGTGATCGTCCTCGTCGACGAAGCCACCGCGAAAAACGCCGCCGCCGAGAAGGACCTCCTGGATGCGCTCTCGCGCCTGCCCGGCATCGAGGTCAGGGTCCACAAGGTCCGCGGCGCCGAGAAGACCGTGACCGAGGTCTACCTCATCGGCGACACGCACCGCCTCGCCGTCGAGGACGTCGCCGTCCTCCCGGGCGTCGAGCGCGTCGTCCGCGTTTCGCAGGAGTACCGCGTCATCGGGCGGCACAAGGACGACCGGCGCGCAAGCGGCTTCACGTACAACGGCGTCGCGTTCTCGCAGGACAACCTGCACGTCTTCGCCGGACTCTGCGCGGTGGACACGCCCGAGAACGCCGACGCGATGTTCTCCGCCCTCGCGTCCTTCGGTCAGACGACGACGCGCATGGGAGCGTACAAGCCGCGGACGAACCCGTACGCGTTCCAGGGGCACGGGAAGGGCTGCCTGCCGTGGGTCTTCGAGAAGGCGGGCAAGCACGGCATCCGCGTGATCGCGATGGAGATCACGCACGAGAGCCACATCGACGAGATCGCCGAGTGCCTCGAGAAGACGGGGCGCCCGACGGGCGTGATGCTCCAGATCGGCACCCGCAACATCCAGAACTTCGAGCTCCTGAAGACGGTCGGACGGCAGTCCGTCTTTCCCGTCCTCGTGAAACGCGGCTTCGGGATCACGCTGAACGAGTCGCTGAACGCCGCCGAGTATCTTGCGTCCGAGGGCAACTCGCAGATCGTCTTCGGCCTGCGCGGCGTCAAGACGAACCTCGGCGACCCGCACCGCAACCTCGTCGACTTCGCGCACGTCCCCGTGATCAAGCGTCTCACGCGCCTCCCGGTCTGCATCGACCCGTCCCACTCCGTCGGGAGCCGCGAGAAGGCGCCGGACGGGATCCCGGACCTCATGCACGTCACCGCGCAGGGCGTCGCGGCGGGCGCGAACATGGTCCTCGTGGACTTCCACCCGCACCCGGCCAAGGCGCTCGTGGACGGGCCGCAGGCGCTCCTCCTGTCCGAGCTCGGGTGGTTCCTCGAGGACGTCGCCGTCGCCCGGGACGCGTACGAGAAGCGCCGCACGCTCGCAGGCTCGCACGCCGCGCCGGCGGCATGATCGCGGTCCACCGCGAGACCTTCCGCGTCCGGGCGGGCGAGGTCGGCCCGGGCGGAGTCATGCGGCTGCCCGCTCTTCTCGACCTCTTCCAGGAGGCTGCCGGCAACAGCGCGACGTCCTTCGGGTGGGGCTCCGAGACGCTCCTCGCGCAGGGGAAGACGTGGGTCCTCTCGCGCCATCACCTCCGTCTCCACGCGCTGCCCGTCTGGCGCGAGGACGTCGGCGTCGAGACGTGGCCTTCGGGCGTCCACCGCGTCTACGCTCTCCGCGAGTTCCGCGCGACGGGCGCGGACGGCCGCCTCCTCGCCGAAGCGACGTCCGCATGGCTGCTCGTCGCCGTGCCGTCCAAGCGACCGCTCCGGCAGCCGCCCGAGATCGAGGCGATCGCCGCGGGCATGCCGGCCCGCGTGATCCCCGACCTCTTCGAGCCACTCGCCGCGCCGGACGCCGCCGCCGCGCCCGGGGCCGGGGCGCGCGTCGGACGCTTCGACCTCGACCTGAACGCGCACGCAAACAACGTCGCGGTCTTCCGCGCGCTCCTCGAGGGGCTCGACGCCGCGCCTCCGCCGTTCGCGCTCGAGGCCGAGTTCCGGAGCGAGGCGTTCGAGGGCGACGTCCTCGTGCCGCACGCCGACGTCGCGGACGGCGCACGTGGCGTCTCTCTCGTGCGCGCATCAGATGGCAGGGAGATCGCGCGCGCCATGATGCATCCGTTCCACGTTCGCTGACGTCCTCGCGCCTTGCCGCGCCGCGAGCGCGGAACTACCTTCAGAGAGGCGCGATGAAACGACTCTTCCGCAGCCTGTATGCGCAGGTCCTCATCGCCGTCCTCCTCGGGGCACTTCTCGGACACTTCAAACCGGCCCTCGGCGCGTCGCTGAAACCGCTCGGCGACGCGTTCATCAAGCTCGTCAAGATGCTGATCGCGCCGATTGTCTTCACGACGGTCGTCACGGGCATCGCGAAGATGGGCGACCTCAGGAAGGTCGGGCGCGTCGGGCTCAAGGGGCTCGCCTACTTCGAGGTCCTGACGACGATCGCCCTGTCGATCGGTCTCGTCGTCGGCAACGTCTTCAGGCCGGGCGCCGGGATGAACGTGAACGCCGCGACGCTGGACGCCTCGTCGATCGCGGCGTACACGAACCCGGGCCAGCACCTTTCGACGGTCGACTTCCTCCTGAACGTCATCCCGAAGGACGTCGCGGACGCGTTCGCGAAGGGCGACATCCTCCAGGTCCTCCTCTTCTCGATCCTCTTCGGCGTCGCCCTCGCCGCGCTGAGAGAAAAGGGGACGGGCATCCTCCGCGTCGTCGACGACCTCTCGAAGGTGCTCTTCCGGATCGTCGGGATCGTCATGCGCGTCGCGCCGGTCGGCGCCTTCGGCGCGATGGCGTTCACGGTCGGCAAGTACGGGATCGGGACGCTCCTGTCGCTCGGGAAGCTCATGGGGACGTTCTACGCGACGAGCCTCCTCTTCGTCGTGATCGTCCTCGGCGTCGTTCTCCGGCTCTGCGGCCTCGGGATCCTCCGGTTCGTGCGCTACATCAAGGAGGAGATCTTCATCGTCCTCGGGACCTCCTCGTCCGAGTCCGCGCTCCCGCTCCTCATGAAGAAGATGGAGCGTCTCGGCTGCAGCAAGCCGGTCGTGGGCCTCGTCGTGCCGATGGGCTACTCCTTCAACCTCGACGGGACGTCGATCTACCTGACGCTCGCGACGCTCTTCATCGCCCAGGCCACGAACACGCACGTGACCTTCGCGCAGGAACTCCAGATCCTGGCCGTCCTGCTGCTGACGTCCAAGGGCGCGGCCGCCGTGACGGGCGGCGGGTTCATCACGCTCGCGGCGACGCTCTCCGCCGTCGGCAACATCCCCGTCGCCGGGCTCACGCTCCTCCTCGGGGTCGACCGCTTCATGTCCGAGGCCCGCGCGATCACGAACCTGATCGGCAACGGCGTCGGCGCCATCGTCGTGTCGCGCTGGGAGAAGGAGCTCGACACGGTGCGCGCCCGCCGGATCCTCGCGCACGTCGAGGCCGCCGACGACTACGGGCCGCCGGCCGGGTACCTCGACCGGACGGGCGCCGCGGTGACGAACGCCTCCCGAGGGTTCGCCTGACGCGCTCCGGTTCGGAGGGGATTTCTTAGAAAGTAAGAGCGCGACCGCCGGCCCCGCAAGCACCGGCTCCGTTCGGGTCCGGCACGCGGCGTGAAACCAGGAGGGCATGAGCGGTAAGCTCGCGGCCTCCCCCGAACGCCCCGTTCCCGAACGCCCGCCGGCGGGACACAGGAGACGCGCATGAACCCCGGAGCCCTTCAGGGACTCGTCGTCGGACTCGTTCTCGCCTTTCCGATCCCCGACGCGCCCGAGGCGCGTCAGACGGGCAAGGTGATCGGAACCGGGACCGCCGCGCCGACGATCACGCTCACCGCGCCGACCGGCGGCTGGACCGTCGACCGGATGGTCCTCGTGGCGGGGACCGTGAGCGATCCGACGATCAATCCCGTCACGGTCAGCATCAACGGCGACCGCTACCTCCTGAAGACGGTGAACGGGGCGTTCCAGCGCAAGTTCCCGGCGTCCTCGGGCAAGAACGCCGTCGTCGTGCAGGGCACGAACAAGGGCGGCACCGGCCGCGCCGAGCGCACCGTCTACGCGCAGGTCCCGTCCGTGCCCGTCTTCCTCGTCCTCACGAGCGACACGGACGGCGTCTACACGGACCTCCACGTCTACGAGCCGCTCCCGGACGCGCCGGACCCGGAAACCGCCGGCAGGGACGCGACGCAGCACGTCTTCTGGGCGCGCACGAGCTCGCCCTCCGGCGGCACGTTCTACCTGAACGAGCAGGGCGGCGACTTCGACAGCCCGGGTTACGGGCCGTACCTCTACACGCACGCCTCGCCGCCGCTGGGCTTCACACGCGTCGACGTGAACTACTGGCCGAGCGGCGACAAGGCGCAAACCGTCGCGACGCTGAACATCGTCCTTTTCGGCGGCACGCCGAACGAGATCCGCCGCCGCGTGAAGCTCCCTCTCGTCAAGCCGGGCGAGACGCAGACGCTCGCGTGGATCAAGGTCGAGAAGGGCCGGCGCGCGCACGTCTGGCTGCCGACGCTCGAGAGGAAGCCCGCGGACACGAAGACGTGGCCCGCCTGGGTGACGGAGTTCAAGCGGAAGGCCGGCCCGGACGACCCCCCCGAGCCCTCGGACGACTCGCCCGAGGAGAGCAACTGATGCGCGCCGCCGCCTGTCTTCTCGTCCTCGGGTCGGGCGTCGCGCTCGCCGTCGCCCCCGCGCCGCCCGGCGCCGAGGCCGCGCGCTTCCGCCTCCTGAACGAGGCGCTCACGCAGGCCGAGGGCCCGCGCGCGGACTGGGACCCGGCGCAGCGCGACTGCGCAGGGTTCGTGCGGTTCCTGTTCCGGAAGTCGCTCGGGACGGGAGCGGCGGCGTGGAAGACGAAGGGCGGCGGGACCGGGCCGTTCGCGTCGGCGGGCGACCTCCTCGCGTACAACTTCACGCCCGTCTCGCGCGTCCCCGACGCCGGGCGCGTCGAGACCGGCGACCTCCTCGCGTTCTACAACCCCGAGAAGCCGCGCACGGACGCGTGGCACCTCATGGTCCTGCTGCGGCCGCCGGGCGCCGCGCCCGGCCGCGTCCTCGCCGTCTGGCACAACGGCGCCTCCGGGCCGGACGCCGCCGTCCGCAAGGTCTGGCTCGACGACCTCGACGCCGGCCCGCCCGAGTGGCGGCCGTCTTCGGCGAATCCCCGCTTCCTCGGCACGTTCCGCTGGAACGGCTGGGCGGCCCCCGCGCCCCGCTCGGCCGCGGCCTCGAAGGAGAACTGACGTGAACGCCCGCGCCCTCGCCCTCCTTGCCTTCTTCGCCCTCCCCCTCGCGGCCGCGGACGAGAACGCCTCGAAGGGCCCGACGCCTCCGCCCGAGGCGCTCGTCCCCGAGTACACGCTCACGGTCACGGACGGCGCGCGCCTGAGGACGCTCTTCAAGGAAAACGCCTGGGCGAAGGACTTCGCCGCGTCGAACCTCGCGCGCGGCGCGCTCGTCCGCCTCGGCCCCGTGCTCTACGCCGTGGGACGCGACGGAAAGGACGGCTGGAAGGGCCGCCTCGTCGACTTCGCCCTCGACCACTTCCTGGACGGCCGGCCCGTCAGGATCAGCTACTTCCACACGTCGGGCCTCGTGAGCGCGTTCGGGATGACGTTCCCGGCGCTGACCACGCGCGAGCAGTCGGCGGCCCACCTCGTCCTCGAGGGCCTGCGCTCGGGCCCGGACGTCGCGCGCGAGGTCGCGGACGGGGACACGGGGTTCGCGACCGTGAAGGTCACGCCGCTCGTCCTCCGCCTCCAGAAGTTCGCGGCCGTCGAGACGGGCGGCTGCCTCGCCGTCAGCCGCGACCCGCGCGTCGCCGCGACGCTCTCGCGCTCGTGCGCTCTCGAGCCGCGCCTCGCCGCCGCGACGCTCGACATCCGGACCGACGAGTTCTTCTCGGCCTGGTCGGCCGTCCTCGAGAAGCTCTTCGGCGTCGGCCCGGGGCTTCGCGTGACGTTCGACTGGGACGCGAAGAACGCGCGCTTCACCCCGGCCGGGGCCGCGCTCCACCTCGACAAGGACCACGCGCTCGGGACGGCGCCGCTCGACGCGGCGTTGCTGGCCGCGATCCCGGCGGACGCGCCGTTCCTCGCGACCGCCGTCCTGCCCGACCCGGGCCGCCTCGACGCCGCGTCCGCCGAGGAGTACTTCAGGACCGCGCGGGAGAAGCGCCCGGCCGGCGCGTACGTCCCCGTCACGCTCGTCTCCCTTGGGATGCGCACGAGGAGCGGCCGCGAAGAGCGCACGGAACGCAGCGAAGCCATGTCGGTCCTCCTCATCCCGCGGACGGGCACCGGCGAGAAGACGGTCGCCGACCTCGACGCCCTGTTCAACCGGCACGGGGCGTACGAGGTCCACGCCTCGCGCGCCTGCCCGGGCGTCGTCGCCCTGAGCCCGTCTCCGGCCGCGCTCGCGCGCGTCGCGGACGCGTGCTCCGGCCGGACGCCGTCCTTCCGGCAGGCGCCGCCGAAGATCGTCCGCGCGTTCACGGCCGCGCCGGTGTCGACCGCGGCGTTCCTGAACCTCGGCGGGTTCCTCCGGTCCTCGCTCCTCTGGGGCTGGCAGCGCGAAGCGCCGCCCGAGCCGAAGACGAAGGAACCGCCGCCCCCGCCGAAGGAGGTCGTGGACGCGATGCGCCTCCTCGACCGCCTCCCGATGTACGCCTTCTCGGGCCGCGCCGCGGGCAACGCGGTCGTCATGACGGGAGTCGAGCCATGAGCCGCCGCGCGCTCCGCACGTTCCTGCCCGCCTTCGCGCTCCTCCTCGCGGCGGGGCCCCTCGCCGCCAAGGAGATGATGATCACGGTGCGCCGCGACTTCGGCGTCGCCGAAACGCCCGAGATCGAGCTCCACTACACGCGCTCGGCGCCGTTCACCGTCCGGGTCTACCGCCCGAAGGACATGAAGGAGTTCGTGACGAGCCAGGCGGACCTCCGCCGCGCCTGGCGCGAGCCCGCCGTCGAGTGGAACACCGCGAAGTTCCTCTTCTCCGGCCTCAACAAGTCGCGCCTCGACCTCGACTGGCTGCGCACGGGCGCGGATTTCGAGCTGCGCAAGCGCCTCAAGGACGACTTCGGGGGCGGCTCGTGGAGCCCGGCGCCGACGCGCCTCTCGGAAGGCCCGGCGAAGATCGTCGCGGGGCCGGCCGCGTTCGACCTCCTGAACGAGTTCTCGTTCGAGCCCGACGCCGGCGACGCACGGGAGCCGTTCGACGTCCCGGGTTTCGACTGGTGGTTCTCGCGCGAGGGCCGCTTCCGGCAGAAGGTCGTCGCGCTGCCGAAGCTCGCGCCCGGCTTCTACCTCGTGCAGGTCCTGCAGGGCGACCTCGAGGGCCAGGTCGTCCTCGTCGTGAACGACCTCCAGGCCGTCCTCCAGCAGACGGACGGCGCCGCGCTCGTGAAGGTCGCGCACCGCGACGGCCGGCCCGCGGCCGGCGTCACCGTCGACGTCCGGAACCTCTCGGGCGCGTGGGTCGCGGCCGGCAAGACGGACGCCGACGGCGTCCTCGACCTGCCGAACGTGAAGGACTCGGAGCTCCTCGCGGTCCTCCGCGAGAAGGACTCGACGGCGATCGTCGACACGGAGTTCTTCCCGACGACGGCCGTCTTCCCCGACGTCTACCTCTACACGGACCGGCCGCTCTACCGGAACGGGGCGAAGGTCCGGTTCCGCGGCGTCCTGCGCGAGAGGGAGACGGGACTCTCGCGCCTCTTCACGGAGTGGGCGGGGAAGCCCCAGGTCGCGCGCGTTTCGATCCTCGACCTCTCCGGGACGACGGTCGTCAAGGAGGTCTCCGCGCCGCTCACGCCGTTCGGGACGTTCTCCGGCGAGCTCGTCCTCGAAGGCGACGACCTGAACGGCGTCTACCGCGTCACCGCGAAGGTGGCGGGCGCCGCCCACGCGGGCGAGTTCCGCATGCGCGAGTACGTGAAGCCCCTTTTCTTCTTCAAGGTCGACGCCGAGCCGGAGTCGCTCCGGGCCGGGGAGACGCTCACGGCGAGGGTCGCCGTCCAGCGGTACGCGGGCGGCGTGCCGCCCGGCGTGAAGGTCTCCGCACAGCTCGTGCGCGTCCGGGCGGAGGCCCCGCAGTGGATCGAGGACGCCGGCCTCGGCGAGGCCGGGAGCACGACGACGTACGGCTGGGACGGCCCCAAGGAAACCTCCGTCGCCGTGCCGTTCCCCGTCGCGGACGCCGACGAGGTCGAGCTCGACGCGCAGGGCAAGGCGACGATCACGCTGACGCTGCCCGAGAAGCTCCCCGGCCCCCCGAACTACGACTACTCGTTCGTCCTCCGCCTCTTCGGGAAGGACCCGGACGGCAACGTCGCGTCGTTCTCGAAGACGTTCCCCGACGCGCGGAGCGAGGTCGTCGCCCTCGCGAAGACGTCCTCCGTCACCGCAAGCGCCGAGAAGCCCGCGACGCTTTCCGTCCGCGCCGTGTATCCGTCGGGCAAGAGCTACGGGAAGACGAAGGGCAAGGCCGTCCTCACGCTCACGCCGTACAAGCTGCCGCCCGCCACGCGCGAGGTCGCCTTCACGACCCGGGAGGACGGCCGCTGGGAGATGCCGGTGCCGACGGACGCGTCCGGCCGCCTCGACGTCCTCGTGACGCTCGAAGACCGCGCCGGCCGCCCGACGACGGCCGAGGCCTCGATCGTCGTCGCGCCGCAGAAGCCCGGGGCGCCCATCACCGACGTCTCCGAGCTCACGATCCTCCAGGATAAAGACACGTTCCTTCCTGGAGAGACGGCGCGCGCGCTCGTCCTCCTGCCCGAGGGCTGGGGCGAGGGTGGGACGGACCGCGGCCGCCTCTACCTCACGGTCGCGGGCCGGCGCATCCACGAGCAGCGCGTCCAGAAGGTGCAGGGCCTTTCGACGTGGATCGCGCAGCCGATCCTCCCGTCGTTCGGGACCGCCGCGTACGTCGTCCTCGGCTACGCCGACCCGGTCCGCGGGTGGATCGAGCGCACGATGACGCTGCGCATCCCGCCGAGGGACAAGGCGCTTTCGGTCTCGGTCAAGCCGCAGGCGCCGCTCGTCAAGCCCGGCCAGCGCCAGGCGCTCACGCTGCGCGTCACGGATGCCTCGGGAAAACCCGTCGAGGCCGAGGTCTCCGTCGCGGTCGTCGACAAGGCGGTCCTCGCGCTGCAGCCCGAGTTCCGGCCGCCGCTCCTCGCCTTCTTCTACCCGCTCGAGCGGCTCAACCTGATGAGCTTCTACAGCCGCGAGTTCCAGTCGTACGGCTACGGCGAGCGCCTCGCGCGCCTCTACCGCCCGAACTTCTGGCTCGCCGCGACGAAGCCCGACAAGAAGGATCAGAAGGACGACGACACGGCGTACTGGAACGCGCGCGTCGTGACGGACGCCGACGGCCGCGCGACGGTTGCGTTCCGCCTCCCGTCGAACCAGACCACGTGGGCCGTGTCCGCCGTGGCGGTCGACACGCGCGGCCGGTTCGGCGAGGGCGGCTCGTCGTTCGGGACGAACGCCCCGGTGACGCTCTCCGTCGCGGCCCCGCCGTTCCTCCGCCGCGGCGACACCGCGCAGGTACGCCTCCTCGTCTCGAACCAGGAGAAGAAGGCGAAGGACGTGACCGCCTCGCTGACGGCCGGCGCAGGCACGACGCTCGCGGCTCCGCTCGCCGTGACCGCGCGTCTCGCGCCGAAGCAGGAAGCCTCGGGCAAGGGATCCGTGACGCTCGCCGAGCTGCCCCCGTCCGGCTCGACCGTCCTCGCGACGACGCTCACCGTCGCCGGCGAGGCGCAGCGCTTCGAGCACCCGCTGCGGACGCTGACCGACGCCGTGACCTTCTCCGAGACGAGAGTCCTCAAGCCGGGTGAGCCGTTCCTCGCGGCTCCCGGCCCGGGCGAGTCGCTCGCCGAGGTCCGCATCCTCGCGACGAACGGCTTCATCGCCGCGCTCCTCCCGTCCCTCCGCTGGCTCCTCACGTACCCGTGGGGCTGCGCCGAGCAGGTCGCCTCTCAAACCGTCCCCAGCCTCGTCGTGAAGTCCCTCTTCGATCCGAAGCGCGCGTCGTCCGGGGCGTTCGCTGCCGGCCAGGACGAGACCTGGAAGAACGCGGTGGACTTCTCCGCCGCGGGCGTCGCGCGCCTCAAGACGCTCCAGAACCTCGACGGATCGTTCGCGTGGTGGCCCGGTCAGGGCAAGGGCGACCCCGCGATGACGGCTCTCGTCCTCATGCTCGTCTCGTCGACGGACGACGCGGCGTCCCTGAAGTCGCTCGACGCGCCGCGCGCCCTCGGGTGGCTCCGGGACAGGACGCCGGACGCCTCGTCGTCCGAGGGCGTCGTCGCCACGTACGTCGAGTCGCGCCTCGTCGCCCTTGGCGTCCTTCCCGCGGCGGGCGCCTCCGCCGAGGCGACGCTTCGCCTGCAGGGCGCGTGGGCGGCCGCCAGCGGCACCGTCCTCGACAAATCGCTCGTCCTCCTCTCGCTGAAGAATTTCTCGATGGAAGAAAAGCCCGGCCTCGACCGCGTGACGCAGGGTCTCCTCGCCTCCGTCGGCGCCGACGTCGCCGCCGCGCTCGACAAGCCCGGCTCCGAGGACCCGGCGCGCTGGACGCCGCTCGCCGGCTCCTGGACGCGTTACCCCGGGCGCCTCGGCTCGACGCTCGCGGTCGCCGCGCACGCGCTCGAGGCCCACGGCAGGCTCGACGCCGCGAGGCAGAAGGCTCTCGCGCGGCGCCTCCTCGATCGGTTCGACGGCCGGCACTTCGGCTCGACGTTCGAGACGTCGCAGGTTCTCGTGCACTCGGCCTGGCTCATCGAACGCGAGATGCACGTCGCGCGCGCCCTCCCGAAGGTACGTGTCCGTTCCGGCGGCGCCGACCTCCCCGCGTCCGCGCTCACGACGCGCGAGACGCCCGGCGGCGTCGAGATCGCCGTCGACCCGCGCGAGGCCGTGAAGGGGCCGCTCACCGTCGACGGCGGCGGCGAGGACGCCGCGTTCCGCGCGCGCCTCGTCCGCTTCGTCCCGTACGACCGCGCGCCCGCCGTACCCGGCGGCTGGGCCCTCAGGCGCGAGTACTTCCGCCTGAACCCGAAGACCGGCGCGAAGACGCCGCTCGAGGGCAAGGTCACGATCGGCGATCTCGTGTACGTGAAGGTCACGTTCCAGCCGCGAGCCGGCTCGCTGCCGTGGTGGGCGTCGTCGTACTACGCGCTCACGGACCAGGTGCCCGCGGGCCTCACCGTCGTCGAGGAGGACAGGATCTACGACGCGCCGCCGTTCAGGCTCGACCTCCACGCGGCCGGGTACGCGACGCGCGACCTGCGCAACGACCGCGTGACGTGGACGTTCTCCTTCCAACGTGCGTTCATGGACCGCGCCGTCCAGACGGGCTACGTCCTCCGCGCCCAGTACGCGGGCGACTTCTCGGCGGGCGTCGCGCGCCTGGAGGACTTTTACGATGAGGCGCTCTACTCCCAGACGGCTTCTCGCCGCCTTGGGGTCGATCCTCTGCCTGACCGCCCGCGCGCAAAGTGAGATCCGGTTCGAGCCTCCCGTCTCCGCCGACCAGGCGCGGAGATGGGAGGCCGCCGCGCGGACCGTCTGGCCGGAGTGGGAGGCGCGGTTTCGCGCCCAGGCGGAGCGCCCGCCGCTGTCGGTCGGACTTCTCGACGTCGCGAGCCTGCCGCGCGACCTCGGCCGCTCGCGGGGCGGCCGCCTGGAGCTGAACGCGTCCCTTCCGCGCGAGGCGGCCGACGCCACGTTCCGGCACGAGCTCGCCCACGCCTTCTTCGAGAGCCGCTGCCCGGGCCTCGCGAAAGCGTCGCCGCTTCTCTCGGAGGCGTTCGCGCTCCACGCCTCGGGCGACGCCGCGCGCCGCCTTGCGTCCACGGCGGGCCTCCCGACGCTCGCCTCCGCGCGCGACTGGCTCGTCCTCCACGGAGAGGATGCGCGGCCGGACGAGCGCGCCGCGTCCCGTGTCCTCGTCCGCGTTCTCGGGCGCGGCGGGGCGGACTGGGACGCCGCGTTCGCCGGGACGCTCGAGACCTGCCGCGACGCCTCGTTCTCGACGAGCCGCGCGGTCGCGGAATTCCTCGACGAGGTGCGCGGGACGGGCGACGCGCCGTCCGTCTCGCGCACGGACTTCCTCCTCGTCGACGGCCTCTCGGGCGAGACGCTCGCCGAGGACGGGCGGCCGCGCGCGCGCTTCCCGACGGGCTCCATCCTCAAGCCCTCGCTCGTCGCCGCGATCCCCGCGCTCCTAGAGCCGCGCCGGGCGCGCGACGACGCGTCGTGGCGCTGCCCCGGACCGCCGCAGGTCGGCGAGCCGATGGCGTGGCAGGACGCGCTCCGGCGGTCGTGCAACGGCTTCTTCCTCGACTTCGCGCCGCCCGACGCGGCCGCCTTCGCCCCGTGGGAGGAAATGCTCCGCCGCTTCGGCCTTCCGGCGCCCCCGCGCACCATGGAGGGGCGGATCGGCCTCGTCGGCGACGATGCCGTCTCACCGCTCGACGCCGTCCGGCTCTTCTCGTGGCTCGACCGTTCCGCGCCGCACGTCGTGGACGCCCTGCGCGGCACCGCCGCGACGGGGACGCTCGCTGCCGCGCCGTCCGCCGCGTGGTTCGCCGCCCGCGGCATCGCGCTCAAGACGGGGACGGTGCGCGACGCGCGCAGCCTGCCACTCCACGCGTGGATCGTCGCCGTCGGCCCGCGCAGCGCGGCGGGTCCGCCGTCGTTCGTCGCCGCGCTCCACGCCACGGGACGCGCGACATCCTCGCTCCTGCCTGAGCTGAGGCGCCGCCTCGAGAGCGGGCTCACGTCCCTCGAAACGCCCGCGTCGGTGCAGGTCCTCGGCCTCGTGCCGTCCGGGACCGTCGGCGTCGCGTGCGAGCCGGGCGTCCCGCTCGCGACGCGGAGCCCCGAGGGCGAATGGAGCCTGGGCGAGCCTGGCGCGGCGCAGCCCGCCGGGACGCTTCTCGCAGGCGCCTCTTACACGTGCCCGGCCTCGAGGCTCTTCGTGTCGCGCACGGTCTCCGGCCGAGCGGTGCGCAGCCGGCCGTACTTCGGGACGCTGCACGTCGAGGCGCCGCCGCCCGCGCCGCCGTCGAGCGTCCCGCTCCGCGAGAAGAGCGCCCGCGCACGCGCCGGTTCGTGGTTCCTCCTCCACACGAGCGTCCTTTCGTACGTGACGTCGAGCGTCCTCTCCGAGTCCGCGTCGAGCCACGCCGAGGTCCAGACGGCGCTCTCCCTCGTGGTGCGCAACAACCGCCTCGTCGGACGCCACGGCGAACGCCCGCCGTGCGACACGACGCACTGCAACCTCTTCGGACAGGACGAGCGCGTGCCCGCGGCGGTGCGCGCCCGCGCCCGTGCGGCCGTCGCCGCGGCGGCCTCCCTCGAGATCGCGCCGCCTGACGCGGGGCGTGCGTGGCTGCCGTTCTTTCTCGGTGGACGCGAGCCGTGGACCCGGACGCGGGGCGCCGGGGAGATCCAGACCGAGCTCGGCCTGCCGGGCCTCCCGACGCGAATCGCGGACCGCGGCGACGGAGGCCTCGACGTCGACGCGGGAGGCCCGACGCGCGTTTCGTGCGAGACGCTCCGCAACCAGCTCCGCCTGCCGTCCTGCCCTGACCGGTTCGTGCGATCCGGAGACGCCTTCGTCTTCCGCGGCACGGGCGAGGGTCACGGAGCGGGCCTCGACGTCACGGAGGCGAACGCGGCCGCGGCCGAGGGCGCGGACTTCCGCGCCCTCCTCGAGCGCGCGTACCCGGGGCTCGTCCTCCGCCCGGCTACTTCGCCCTGACGTCCTTCCCAGCGTCTTCCTTCTTCGCCTCGAGGAACGCCGCGAGGTCCTTCTCCGTCCGGGCGAGCGCCTCCTCGAGCTGCGGCGTCGGCGCGTCGTCGGATTCCTGGACCATCCCGTAGAGTCGGGTCAGCCTCCCCTCGAGCGCGCCGGCTTTTTCCGCGGCGGCGCCGTTCCTCCGCGCGCCGTCGAGGCGCCCGAGATCCACCGCGAGCCGCCGCGCCGCGGCGTGTTGCGCCGCGAGGTCCTTGGAGGTCGCCGAGACGCGCGGATCCATCCCGACCGTCAGCGGCCGCGTGAGCGTCTTGCCGTCCACGGTGAGCGTCACGGTGTACGCGCCCGGCAGGACGAGCGGGCCCTCCGGCTCCGGCGGCGTCCGCCCGGGGACCGCAGAGATCGGGTACTCGTGCGACGAGACCGGCGGCGCCGTCTCCCTCAGGTCCCAAACCCATCGGTGAAGCCCCGGGGCCTTCGGAAGGACCAGGGCGGGGCGCGCCCAGTCGGCCGTGACGATGAGCGGCTCGACCTTCGGTTCGGGCTTGTCGTCGCTCGCGTACCGGCGGACGAGCGCGCCGGCGGCGTCGCGGACCTCGAGCGAGACCTGCGACGCGGGCGCGCCAAGAAGGTAGTCGAGAATCGCGCCGTCGGGCGGATTTTCACCCGCGGGCTCCTCGACCGGGACGGGCGTGTCCGTCCAGCGGTTGCGCCGGACGCGCACGGCCTTTTCCGGCTCGAAAAGGTGCGCACCCGACGCGGCGACCGCGGCCGTCATCTGGCGGAGCGGCGTCACGTCGTCGAGGATCCAGAACGAGCGGCCGTGCGTCCCGATCACGAGGTCGTCGCCCTTGACGACGAGGTCCCGCACGGACGTCGCCGGCATGTTGAGGCGGAGCGGCTGCCAGTGGGCCCCGTCGTCGAACGAGACGCAGACCATGCGCTCGGTGGCGGCGTAGAGGAGGCCCTTGCGCAGGGGATCTTCGCGGACGGCGTTGACGGGGTCGTCCGGCAGGCCGTTCACGATCTCGGTCCACGTCTTCCCGCCGTCGTGCGTCGCGAAGACGTGCGGCTTCAGGTCGTCGAGGCGGATGCGGTTGATCGCGGCGTAGGCCGTGAGGTCGTCGTGCGGCGAGGCCTCCAGCATCGACACCTTGCTCCACGCAGTGAGCGACGGCGGCGTGACGTCGGCCCACGTCTTCCCGCCGTCGGCGGTGCGGTGGACGAGGCCGTCGTCCGTGCCGGCCCAGAGCACGTTCGCGTCCTTGTGCGCCGGCGCGAGCGTGTAGACGACGCCGCGGCGCTTCATCGTCTCGAGGTCTTTCGTCCGGAAGACGCCGATGGACTCGGGCACCGCGGTCCTCTCGCGCGAGAGGTCCGGGCTGATCACGTCCCAGTGCCGCCCGCCGTCCGCCGTCCGGAAGACGACGTTGCCCGCGTAGAAGAGGAGCCGCGGGTCGGCGGGCGAGAAGACGACGGGCGCGGTCCTGAGGAAGCGGTACGTCCCGCGCAGCGGCGCGGGCGAGACGTCCTGCACTTCCTTCGTCGAGTGGCGGTAGCGCGTGAGCTTGCCCCCGTAGACGACGTCGGGATCCTTCGGGTCCGGCGCGACGTAGCCGTACTCTTCGGCGGCGACCGGGTGCCAGTCGCGGGACGTGATCGCGCCGTCGTCGCCGCGGCTCGCGACGCCCGCCGAGCCGCTCTCCTGCTGGCCGCCGTAGACCCAGTACGGGAACCGGTCGTCCGTGGAGACGTGGTAGAGCTGCGCGGTCGGCTGGTTGTACCAGCTGCTCCACGTGGCTCCTCCGTTCACCGAAATGACGACGCCCTGGTCCGCCGCGAGGAGGATCACGTCGGGGTTCTCGGGATGGAACCAGATCGTGTGGAAGTCGTCGCCGCCGGGAGCGCCGCGCACGGGCTCGAACGTCTTCCCACCGTCCTTCGAACGGAATGTGGACGTGTTCGCGATCCACACGGTGTCTCTCGACCACGGGTGGACCTTGATCTCGGCGAAATCGGAGCCGCGGCCCCAGAGCCGCCGCTCGCCGTTCACCTTCGTGAACGTCTCGCCCGCGTCGTCCGAGACGAAGATGCCGCCCTGCGACTTCTCCTCGCGGCGCCCGTCGACCGTCGCGTAGATCCGGCTCGGGTCCGAGGGCGCGATCCCGAAGCCGATGCGGCCCCCTCCCTCGGCGTGGGAGGGCAGGCCCTTGCCGATCGGGCGCCACGTCGTCCCGCCGTCCGTGGACTTGTAAAGGCCGGTGCCCGGTCCTTCCCACTCGCCGTTCTCCCACGGGCCCTGCCGCGCCGACCAGAGCGCCGCGTAGACCGTGTCCGGACTCTTCGGGTCGAGGGCGACGGCGGCGCCGCCCGTGTCGGCGTCCTTGGTGAGGACCTTCTCCCACGTCTTGCCCGCGTCCCGCGTCCGGAAGATCCCGCGCGTCGCGTTCGGCCCGTACGGGTGGCCGAGGACGGCGACGAACGCGCGGTCCGCGTCCCGCGGGTCGGCGGCGATCGCGGCGATCTGCTGCGCGTCCTCGAGGCCGAGCTTCGTCCACGAGCGGCCCGCGTCGTCGGAGCGGTACATCCCGTCGCCGACCGAAAGGTCGGGACGCTGGAGACCTTCGCCGCTCCCGACCCAGATCCGGTCGGGGCGCGACCACGAGACTGCGAGGGCGCCGATCGAGCCCGTCGGCTGCCCGTCGAAGATCGGGACCCACGTGCGCCCGGCGTCCGTCGTCTTCCAGACGCCGCCGTTGTTCGGCGCCATGTAGAAGACGTTCGTGTTGCCCGGGACGCCCGACGCAGCGACCGTCCGGCCTCCGCGGAACGGGCCGATCATCCGCCAGCGCATCTCGCCGAGGAGCGACGGTGCGAACGGCTGGGCCTGAACGGGAACCGCTCCGGCGAGGAGCAGAAGGGAAACGAAGGAAAGGGCCGCGCGGCGGGACGAGGGGATGGCGGTCACGGTCACCTCCGGAGAGCGCCATCGTCCCACAGGCCGGGGCTCCGGCCGCCCGGGCGCGATGCACCCGCACCAGTTCGCGTGCTGCCCGCGAGGCCTACCCTGACGAGGGGAGGTCCGGCCCATGCGCCCAATCGCCGACGTCGCCCGGAATCTCGGAATCGCCCGCGAGGCCCTCACGCTCTACGGGGAGGACAAGGCCAAGGTCGACCCGTCCGTCCTCGCCCCCGGCCGGCCGCAGGGCAGGCTCGTCCTCGTCTCCGCGATCACGCCGACGGACGCGGGCGAGGGCAAGACGACGACCTCGATCGGGCTCGCGCAGGGTCTCGCGCGGATCGGGAAGAGCGTCTGCCTCGCCCTCCGCGAGCCGTCGCTCGGACCCACGTTCGGGATGAAGGGCGGCGCGACCGGCGGCGGGAAGGCCCGGCTCGTCCCCGAGGCGGACATCAACCTCCACTTCACGGGCGACTTTCACGCCATCGCGTCGGCGCACAACCTCCTCGCGGCGATGCTCGACAACCACATCCATCACGAGGGTCCGCTCGGCATCGACCCTCGCCGCATCCTCCTGCGCCGCGTGATCGACATGAACGACCGCTCGCTGCGGCACGTCGTGATCGGCCTCGGCGGCGCCCTCGAGGGCGTCCCGCGCGAGACGGGTTTCGACATCACGCCCGCGTCGGAGGTCATGGCGGCCCTCTGCCTCGCCGAAGGCGCCGAGGACCTGCGCCGGCGCCTCGCGCGGATGGTCGTCGCGCTCACGCACGCGAAGGCGCCCGTGACGGCGGGCGATCTCCGCGCCACCGGCGCGATGATGGCGCTCCTCAAGGACGCCCTGAAGCCGAATCTCGTCCAGACGCCCGACGGCGTCCCGGCGTTCGTCCACGGCGGGCCGTTCGCGAACATCGCGCACGGCTGCAACTCGGTCCTCGCGACGAAGATGGCGCTCGCGCACGCGGACTACACCGTCACGGAGGCCGGGTTCGGGTTCGACCTCGGCGCCGAGAAGTTCTTCGACATCGTGTGCACGTCGGCCGGCCTGGACACGGCCGCCGTCGTCCTCGTCGCGACGGTGCGCGCGCTCAAGATGCACGGCGGGGCCGCAAAGGCCGACCTCGCGAAGCCCGATCCCGCCGCCGTCACGCGCGGCCTCACGAACCTCGAGAAGCACGTCGAGTCGATCCGCACGTTCGGGGAAGGGCCCGTCGTCGCGCTCAACCGGTTCGCGACCGACTCCGCCGACGAGATCGCCGTCGTCCGGCGCGAGTGCACGCGCCTCGGCGTGCCGTTCGCCGTGTCGGACGTCTTCGCGTCCGGGGCGGCCGGCGGGACCGATCTGGCCGAGGCCGTCGTCGAGGTCGCCGGCCGCGACCCGGGCCGTTTCCGTCCGCTCTACGCGCCCGGCGACCCCGCGACGTTGAAGATGGAGAAGATTGCGCGCGCGATGTACGGCGCGCACGAGGTCGTCTGGTCGAAGGCCGCCGGGTCCGGCCTCGCGCTCGCGGAGTCGTTCGGGTACGGGAATCTCCCGCTCTGCGTCGCGAAAACCCAGAAATCGCTCTCGGACGACCCGAAGAGGCTGGGCCGTCCGGAGGATTTCGACATCACGGTGCGGGAGGTCCTGCTCGCCGCGGGCGCCGGCTACCTCGTTCCGATCCTCGGCGACATGCTCCGGATGCCGGGGCTGCCGGCCGTCCCCGCGGCCGAGCACATCGACCTCGTGGACGGCCGGGTCGTGGGTCTCTCGCCCGCCTGAAGCCGCCGCGGCGTCACGGGACGAACGTCACGACGAGGCCGGCGTGGTCCGAGGGCCACATGCCTGCCGGAACGCGGTCGAGCAGCGAGGCGCCGACGACGTCGGCGTCCGTCGCGCGGACCGCGCCCGCGAAGAGGACGAGGTCGAGTCGCTGCGTGAACCGCGGGACCGGGTTCAGGAGATCCGGCGACTGGCCCCACGTGAGGCCGGGCCTGCCGCGGTTCACCGCCGTCCACGCGTCGGTCAGGCCGAGGTCCCGGGTCAGCAGGTTGTACGTGGGCCACTTGCGGAACCCGTCCGTGTTGAAGTCGCCCGCGAAGACGACCGGGAGGCCGGACGTGGCGTGGAGGCTCACGAGCTCGTACGCCTGCGCTTCCTGGAGCGGCGTGAGCGAGGCGGGATCCGCGGAGGCGTCCTCGAGGTGCGTCGTGACGAAGCGGAACCGGCGCCCCGAGGCGTCGACGTCGACGGACGTCCAGCCCTGCGCGAGCGTGAACGGGAAGTCCGGAGGGCCGAGGATGTACTGGTACGTGCCGCGCTGCGGGTTCGAGACGGCGATTTTCTCGTGATTCGCGCGGGCGAGGATCGCGTTTCGGTCCTGGAGCGCGACGTTCGTGACGTTCCCCTCCGCGTCGAGAACCGGCAGGTCGACGGACGTCGTGTCGACGGACGAGATGACCTCGTACGGCAGGCCCAGCTCGCGCAGCGCCGCGACGAGGATCTCGAGGTGGTCGATCCTCTCGACGACCGACCCCGTGGGGCCCGTCTGCACGTAGCGGACGGCCTCCTGGACGGCGACGAGGTCGGGGGCTTCGAGGCGGACCCGGAGCGCGATGTCGCGGACGCGCTTGTGGAAGTCGGTCGCGTGGATCTGGCGCCACGCTTCCGTCGCCGCCTGGACGACGAGCGCCGGATCGCCGGACATCGCCGCCGCGGCGACCGGCGCGTCGTCGAAGCCGTAGTAGAGGTTCCACGTCATCGCCTTCACGGGTCTGGGTCCGTCCGCCGAGGCGGCCGGGGAAATCGCGAGGCCCAGCGCCGCCGCGGCCGCGGCGGCGAAGGCGAACAGGCTCGGTCGGTTCTTCATGTTGCTTCTGCCTTTCCGTCCATTGACTGGACGTTTCGAACGTAGCGCCGAGGAAACGGCGCGATCTCAGCGGATTTGCAGGGGTTTTCCCGAACCCTTCACTCGAAGATCCGCCACGCGAGGCGCTCGTAGAACGCGCGGCGGTTCGGGCCCCAGAAGTCGCCCGGACGCGGGCCGGTGCGCGGCTCGCAGAACCGGTCGAACGCGTACGCCGGCGCCGCGTCCATCCCCGTCACGCCCCGCTTCCCGTAGAAGAACGAGACCGGGAAGTCGGAAGGCCGGTAGCCGCCGCCGCTCCACACGAGCGTGTCCCCGTCCGCGCAGGAAAGGCGCGCGCCGTCGGGATCCGCGAAGTCGAGGCAGCCCCCCGGCCCGGCGGCCGCGAAGGACGCCCCGTCGGAGCTCGCCTTCCCCTGAGCGTGCCGGAACAGCTCGCGCGCCACGGCCGACTCGTCTTCCGTGAACTCGCACCGCGACCCCGCGAAGAACAGCGCCGCGCACGCGCTTGCGACGCTCGTCATGAGGCCCAGGCCGTAGCCGGGGTTCTCGCGGCCGTGGTCGGCGCCCATCACGGTCGCCGTCGCGGCAGGCTCGTCGCACCTCGCGCGGTGCGTGCCGTCCTCACGCGTGTCGAGCGCGAAGAAGCACGGCCCGCCGCCGTGATCCGACATGGGGCTCAGCGCCTCGGCGACGTACCGCCGGGCCCGCGTCGCCCACTCACCGCCGTCACGCCCGGCCGCGACCTCGTAGGCCGCCACCCACGCGTGACCGCTCGCCGTGAGCGCAAAGTCGTCCATGCAGCTGTTCGCCCAGGGCAACGAGGTCAGCCCGCAGCCCGGGTCCTGCGGCACCGGGATCGCCGCGTAGACCGCCGCCGTCGCCCGCAGGAGGTCGTCGTCCACTTCGATGCCGCCGCGTCTCAGCTCGAAGGCCGCGTTGAAGACGTGCGTCACGGCCGTGCCCGCGAGCCAGCTCGCGAGCGGGTGCACCGGTTTGCCGATCCGCGGGTCCATCACCCGGGGGCCCGGGCCGTCCGGCGTCCGGCCGTAGAGGTCCAGCGTGTCGCGCAGCCTCTGCTCGAGGCGCCGCGCGGCGGCCGGCGCGCACTCGGGCCGCAGCGCGTCGAGCGCGAACGACGCGTAAATGTTGCTGTCCCTCCCGATCTCGAAGCCGTCCACCGGCTCGTCCGCGAAGTCCGACCAGCAGGCTCCGCCGGCCGGCCGAGGCGCGCAGACCTCGGCGACCGTGCCCGCGGCGGCCCGGAGCGGGAGCAGGAACAGGGACACCAGGAAGGCCAGGGAGCGTGCGATGCCCGCGAGAGCCGCCGCGAGGAGGGGCGACGCATGTGTGCGGGGTCTCATGGGAATGTCCTTTCCGTCCGTCGGGTGGACGACGGAAAGGTGGTGTCCCGGCGGGCGCCGAGTCCCCGCGGATTTACAGCTTATTTCCAGGCCGGCGGGGGCGTCCCGGAACAGGCCGGCCATGAAGCAACTGCTTCAATGGCGGGCGGACGCGCGCAGGCCCCACCTTGTAAGAGGAGGAATATCCTCATGAGGAAAGTCCCGGTCGCCGTGGCGCTCGCGCTCCTGGTCGCCGCGGCCCTGCCCCTCGCGGGCGCCGGCCGCGACTGCAGCAAGATGACCGAAGTCCAGATCCAGGCGAAGTCCGACAAGACGATCTACACGGGCAGTGTGCCGTCGACCTACCGCGTCTGCGTCTGTGACGCCGAACCCGTCGTCGAGCTCGTCGCCGACGGAAAGGTCGTCGCCACCGTCCCCGGCGGGCAATGCGCCGACGTCACCGGCAGGAAGATCGAGGTCCACGCCTCGAGCGACCGCGGGGTCACGGTGGGCTACACGGCGGTGAGTCCGGCCCCCTGAACAGGGACGCACCCTTCGCGGCGCGCTATCCTGCGGCACGATGAAGTTCCGCACGATCATCGAGCCCTTCCGCATCAAGTCCGTCGAGACCGTCAAGGAGACGACCCCCGAGTCCCGCCGCCGCGCGATCGCGGAGGCCGGCTACAACGTCTTCCTCCTGCCCGCCGCGGACGTCCTGATCGACCTCCTCACGGACTCGGGCACGGGCGCGATGTCGGCCGCGCAGTGGGGCGCCCTCATGCAGGGCGACGAGTCGTACGCGGGCAGCCGGTCGTTCTACCGCTTCCGCGACGTCATCCAGGACCTCACGGGCTTCAAGCACGTGATTCCGACGCACCAGGGCCGCGCGGCCGAGCGCATCCTGTTCCACACCGTCCTGAAGAAGGGCGACGTCGTCCCGAACAACAACCACTTCGACACGACGCGCGCGAACATCGAGGTGGAGGGCGCCGAGGCGCGCGACCTCGTGATCGCCGAGGGCCGCGTGCCCTCGCTCCTCCACCCGTTCAAGGGGAACATCGACCTCGCCGCGCTCGAGAGGACTCTCGCCGAGGATGGCGGCCGCGTGCCGCTCGTCATGGTGACGGTCACGAACAACTCCGGCGGCGGCCAGCCCGTGTCGCTCGAGAACCTCCGCGGCGTCCGCGCCCTCTGCACGAAGTACGGCAAGCCCTTCTTCCTCGACGCGTGCCGCTTCGCCGAGAACGCGTACTTCGTGAAGCGCCGCGAGACAGGTCAGGAGGGCCGCACGCCGAAGGCGATCGCGCAGGAGATGTTCTCCCTCGCGGACGGGTGCACGATGTCGGCGAAGAAGGACGGCCTCGCGAACATCGGCGGCTTCCTCGCGATGAACGACGACGCCTGGGCCGAGAACGCCCGCAACCTCACGATCCTCACGGAGGGCTTCCCGACGTACGGCGGGCTCGCGGGCTACGACCTCGAGGCGATCGCGCAGGGGCTCGTCGAGGTCGTCGAGGAGCACTACCTCCAGTACCGCATCCGCTCGATCGAGTACCTCGCCGAGAAGCTCGAGGCGGGCGGCGTTCCGATGATCCGCCCTTCCGGCGGCCACGCCGTGTACCTCGACGCGCGCGCGCTCCTCCCGCACATCCCGCCGGCGAAGTACCCGGGGATCGCGCTCGTGAACGCCCTCTATGAGATGGGCGGCATCCGCGGCGTCGAGATCGGCACCGTCATGTTCGGGCTGAAGCCGGACGGGCGCGAGGAGCCGGGTCCGATGGACCTCGTGCGCCTCGCGTTCCCGCGCCGGGTCTACACGCAGTCGCACGTCGACTACGTCGCCGAGGTCGTGCTCGAGGTCGCGAAGAACGCCTCGTCCCTTCCGGGCTACCGGATCACGTCCGCCCCGCGCGTCCTCCGGCACTTCACGGCCCGCTTCGAGCCGATCGCGACCTGAGACTTCGCACCGCGCACCGGCCCCTCTTCACCTTCAAGGAACATCTTCTCTCTTCTCTTTTCCCGAGGAGGTCTCCATGTCCGCCCGCCTCGCCGCGTCCGCATCCGCCTTCGCCCTCGCCGCGGTCGCCGTTTTCGTCCCGCCCGCCCGCGCCGCGCACGCGTCCGCCGACGTCCCGCCGGCCGCGTTCGCCGACCCGGCGCGCCGTGCGAAGCTGGTCGCGGCGCTGCCCGCCGTCGAGAAGGCCGTGGCGGCCGCGGTCGAAAAGCAGAAATTCCCGGGCGCGGCGTTCGGCGTCGTCGTGGACGGCGAGCTCGTCCTCGCGACGGGATGGGGCGCGCGGGAGGCGGCGGGCGGATCCGTGAACGCCGTCGACGCCGACACGGTCTTCCGAATCGCGTCCATGACGAAGAGCTTCACCGCCGCCTCGATCCTGAAGCTGCGCGACGAGGGGAAGCTTTCCCTCGACGACGCCGTCGAGAGATGGATCCCCGAGCTCGCCGAGATGCCGAAGGCGACGGCGGACTCCCCCGTCCTGACGATCCGCCATCTCCTGACGCACTCGGAAGGCTTCCCCGAGGACAACCCGTGGGGCGACCGCCAGCTTGCGCGGAGCGACGCGTTCCTCGCGGCGATGGCGAAGGCCGGCATCCCGTTCTCGAACGCCCCCGGCGTCGCGTTCGAGTATTCGAACACGGGCTTCGCGCTCCTCGGGCGCGTCGTGGCGAACGTGTCGAAGATGCGTTACCGCGATTACGTGGACGCGAACATCCTGAAGCCCCTCGGAATGACCTCGACCTACTGGGAGGCCTCGGCCGTGCCGGCGGGGCGCCTCGCGAAGGGCTACCGGCGCGAGGGCGAGGCGCTCGTCGAGGAGCCGGCGCTCGCGGACGGCGCGTTCGGCTCGATGGGCGGCCTCTTCTCCACCGTGCGCGATCTCGCGCGCTGGACGTCGTTCTTCCTCTCGGCGTGGCCGCCGCGCGACGACGCCGACTCCGGGCCCGTCAGGCGGAGCTCGCTCCGCGAGATGCAGCAGGTCGCGAGGTTCAGCCAGGCCGCCGTGCGGCCCGCGAAGGACGGCAAGCCCCTGCGGCTGGCCGCGGGCGGGTACGCCTATGGCCTCGGCGCGCGCGCCACGTGCGCATTCCGTCACGTCGTCTCGCACGGCGGCGGCCTGCCGGGCTACGGATCGCTCATGCTCTGGCTGCCCGAGCACGGCGTCGCGCTCGTGGCCCTCGCGAACCTCACGTACGCGGGCTGGGCCGACGGGTTCCAGGACGCGCTCGACGCGCTCGGAACCGGCGGCGGGCTCGAGCCGCGCGTCCCGCAGCCGTCGCCCGCGCTCCTTGCGGCGCAGGCGGCCGTGAACGGCCTCTACGACGCCTGGGACGACGGCGCGTTCGACGCGCTCGCCGCGGACAACCTCGTCCTCGACACGCCGAGGGACGGGCGGCGCACCGCGTTCGCCGACCTGAAGTCGAAGCACGGCTCCTGCCGCGCGGGGGCGATCGAGGCCGAGAACGCGCTCCGGGGAACCTGGACGCGCCGCTGCGAACGCGGCGAGGTCGTCTTCCGGGTCACGCTCGCGCCGACGAAGCCGCCGAAGGTCCAGCTGCTCGATGCGAAGTCGGGTCCTGTCCCCGCACCCGAGTCCCCCTGCCCGCCCTGAGTCAGGCAAGGCGGACGACCCCGCGGAGCCGTCAGGCGAAGCGGACGGCGTAGACCGGCGGCAGGTGCGCGCTGACGAGCGTCCACGAGTCGCCCGCGTCCTCGGACACGAAGAGGCTGCCCGTCGTCGAGCCGAAGGCGAGCGTCCGGCCCGACGCGTCCACGTCGAGGCCGTGGCGGTAGACGAGGTCGTACGCGTCTCGGTCGGGCAGCCCCTTGCCGAGGACGTCGAACGTCGCGCCGCCGTCGCGCGTCCGCGTGACGACGAGGCGCCCGTCCACGGGGACGCGCTTCTCGTCCTTCACGGCCGGGACGAACCAGGCCGTCCCCGCGTCCTCGGGGTGCGCCGCGACCGCGAATCCGAACGTGGACGGGCCGGCCTTCTCGATCTCGGTCCACTTCCGCGCGCCGTCCGCCGTGCGGAAAACGCCGTTGTGGTGCTGGACCCAGAGCGTGTCGGGCTGCGCGGCGCAGCGCGCGACGCGGTGCGGGTCCTGGACGTTCTCCTCGAACGCCTTCTCGGGCGGCATGTATGCCGCGCGCATGCCCTTCGCCGCCGGGCTCCACGAGGCGCCGGCGTCCTCGGTCCGCCAGACGCCGCCGCTCGAGATGCCCACGAGGAGGGCCGACGGGCTTCGCGGGTCGAGGGCGATCGAGTGGATCCCGGCGTGGTCGTAGCCGCCGCCGAACCATCCGCCACGCTCGGGCCGGTCCCAGAGGTCGCGCACGAGGCTCCACGTCGCACCGCCGTCCGCCGAGCGGAAGAGGCCGGCCGGGATCGCACCCGCCCAGAGGACGCCGTCGGCGCCCTCCTCGAGCGTCCAGATCTTCTGGACCTGCCACGGCGACGGTTTCGTCCGCGCCGCCTCGGCCTGCTTCTCGGCTTCGGTCTGGACGGGGAACGCCGGGCAGCCCGTCTCCCGGAACGTCGCGCCGCCGTCCGCCGACGCGTGCAGCTTGACGCCGAAGTGCCCGAGGTCGAGCGCCGCGAGGACCGAGCCGTCCCGCCGAGGCAGGACGGCCGACACGGGGTCGCCGAGGAACGCCGGCGGCGCGAGACGCCAGCCGCCGCGCCCGCGGGAGAGACGGAAGAGCCCCTTGCGCGTCGCGACGAAGAGCGTCTCCGGCATCGTCAGCCTCCCGAGAGGGCCTGCAGGAAGTGGATCTCGTCGCCGTCGTTCAGGCGGTCCGACAGGCCCTCGCGGTCGCGGACGAACGCCGCGCCGACGAAGACGGCGACGTGCGCGCGCAGCCGCCCCTGCTCGTCGGCGAGGTAGGCGCCGAGCCTCGGGTCGCTCCTCACGACCGCGTCCAGCGCCTCCCGCACGGTCGCGGCCTCGACGGTGCGCGGCGGACACGCGAGAAAACGCTCGAGGCTGCTCGCGAAGGAGACGCGGACCATGCGGAAATCTTCTCCCGGTCGCCCGGCCGCGTCAATGAGAACGGATCGCAACGGCTTCGGCCGCGCGGCAAAAGAAAGCGCCCCCGGGCGGGGGCCCGGGGGCGCAGGAGACGGCCGCGGGGGCGGCCGGAACGAAAACGTGCTTACTTCTTCTCTTCGACGACGGGGACCTTCGTCCAGTCGATCTTCCCGTCCTTGCCCTTGGCGGCCTTGACCTTCTCGCCCGTCTCGTTGAGGGCGGCGTTGTCCTTCTTGGGCATCTTTTCCTTGTGGCAGCTGGCGCAGGTCGCCTTGGGGTCCTTGGCGCCCTTTCCGTCGATGCCGTTCTTGTAGACCTTCAGGATGTCCGAGGTCGCGAAGGCGGTGCTGCCCAGAACGAGCGCGGCGATGGCGGCGACGGCGGCGGTGGTTTTCTTCATGTTCTTTCTCCTCCGTTGAGTCCCGTCATCGGGACGGATGAACGTGTCTCAAGTCCGGTGCCAACCCCGCCCTGGAACGGATTGCACTGCGCAGGCTCGGGTTGTGCGGCCGTGCTTCGGGGGGTCCGCGGATGATCGCCCGGCCACGGGAGCAGGGCGCACGAAATCGTGTTGATTCAAATGCTTCATTGACCGTCACCGCCCGGGCGGGCCGCTCAGAGGACCATCGTCTCGTGGATCATCGCGCCTCGCCGGAAGCGGTCGAGCGCGAGCGGCGCCACGTCCACCGTCTCGCTCCGCCCGCGCACGACCAGCTCGGCGACCGCGCGCCCCGCGGCCGGCGCGTGCATGACCCCGTGCCCGGAGAAACCCGACGCGACGAAGAGACCGGGAACCCCGGCGGCGGGGCCCAGGACCGCATGGTGGTCGGGCGTCACCTCGTAGAGGCCCGACCAGCTCATGCGCAGGTCGAGGCCGGACGCGGCGATCGACGGGAAACGCGCCTCGAGCGGTCCGGCGAAGCGGAGGAAGAAATCCGGGTCGAACGCCGCGTTGAAGCCGGGAGGCTCGTCCGCGTTCGACCACGCGATCGCGGCGCGGCTGCCTTCGCGCCGCACGAGGACTCCGCTGTCCGCGTCGATCGTCATCGGGATCACCGGCGGCAGGAGCGGGCAGGGCCCGCTCACGAAGATGTGCCGGCGAACGGGCTCGACGGGGACGTCGACGCCCGCGAGAGCCGCGACGCGCCCCGAATGCGGCCCGGCCGCGATCACGACGGCGCCCGCCTCGACGGCGCCGACGCCGGTCGTCAGGCGGAAGCCCGCCGCCGTGCGCGCGATCTCCGTCACGCCCGCGCCGTACAGGGTCCGGACGCCCGCGCGCGACGCCTCGCGCAGGAAGAAGTTCGTGAGGCCGCCCGGGTCGATGAAGCCGTCCCGCGGGCCGAACGTCCCGCCGAGGATCTCCCCCGCCGCGAACGGCGCCTTCGCCCGGACGCCCGCCGCGTCGAGGACCTCGACCGCGACGCCGCGCGCCCTCTGGAACGCCGCGGCCGACTCCATCGCGGCGAGCTTCTTCGGGTCGCCCGTCAGGAACAGGTAGCCCGCCTTGCGGTACATCGGCGGATCGCCGATCTCGTCCGCGAGGCCGTCGAGGATCTCCATCGACGCGAGGGACATCGCGACGTTGACGTCCGTCGTGAACTGGGCGCGGATGCCGCCGTTCGCCTTCGCCGTCGAGCCCGTGCCGGGGAGGGCTTCTTTCTCGAGGAGGAGCACGGACGCCGTCCCGAGCCGCGCGAGCTGGAACGCGACGCTCGTGCCGATGACCCCCGCCCCGATGATCGCGACGTCCGCGCGCTCCGCCATCGAGTCAGGAGGCTATCAGGCGCCGGGGACGGGGCGCCGGCCCGCGAACGGACCGGCGCCCCCGGGGACTCAGACGAGGGCCGGGACGAAGTCGCCCGCCGCCACCTCCGACCGCGCCGGCACGGCCACGGTCGGAAGGTACGCCGGATTCCACATCGCGGCGGCGACGGCCTTCGGAATCTCGGCGTCGGGAATGGCGCGTCCGAGGCCGGAGTCGCGCGCGACCTTCACGACGGCCGCCGCGACGGAGGCGCTCACGCGCCGGATCTCCGACGTGGACGGGAACAGGCTGCCGGACGCGAGGTCGGAGGCCTTCACCTCGTCGGCGAGCGCCTTGGCCGCGGCGGCGAACATCGCCTCGGTGACCTCCTGCGCCTCCGAGACGAGGACGCCGAGGCCGACGCCCGGGAAGATGAACGCGTTGTTGCCCTGGCCGACGACGATCTTCCTCCCGCCGTACGGCACGGGGTCGAACGGGCTGCCGGTCGCCATGAGGGCGCGTCCGTCGGTCCACTTCACGAGGTCGACCGGCTTCGCCTCGGTCTTGCTCGTGGGGTTCGACATCGGGAAGATCACGGGCCGCTCGACGTGCTTCGCCATCTCGCGAATGATCGCCTCGGTGAACGTGCCGGGCTCGCCGGAGGTCCCGACGAGCATCGTGGGCTTGACGGCCTTCACGACCGCGAGGAGGTCGCGCGGCGCGCCGGTGCCGAGACCCATCTTCGCGGCGAGAGCTTTCGGCCACGCGAACGGGCGCTTGTGGACGTCCTTGATCTCGACGTCGTCCACGACGAGCCCCTGGCTGTCGAGGTTCGCGGTCGCGAGCGTGAGGGCTTCGCCCGCGACGCCCTGACGGGAGAACGTGTCGCGCAGGAGGCGCGCGATCCCGATGCCCGCGGCTCCCGCGCCGAGGATCACGACGCGCTGGTCCTTGATCGGGATGCCCGTCACACGGCAGCCGGCCATCATCCCGGCGACGGCGACCGCGGCGGTGCCCTGGATGTCGTCGTTGAAGCACGTGATCTTCTTCTGGTAGCGGTCGAGGAGGCGGAACGCGTTCGCCTTCTTGAAGTCCTCCCACTGCAGGAGCACCTTCGGGAAGCGGCGCTTGACCGCCTGGACGAACTCCTCGACGAGCGAGTCGTACTCGGCCCCGCGCAGGCGCGGGAAGCGCCAGCCGAGGTAGAGCTCGTCGTTCAGGAGCGCCTCGTTGTCCGTTCCGACGTCGAGGCTGATCGGCAGCGTCTGGGCCGGGTGGATGCCCGCCGCGGCCGTGTAGAGGGCGAGCTTCCCGATCGGGATGCCCATCCCGCCGGCACCCTGGTCGCCGAGACCGAGGATGCGCTCGTTGTCCGTGACGACGATCAGGCGAACGTCGGCGAACGGCGCGTTCCCGAGGGCTTCGTAGATCCGGCCGCGGTGGCCCGGCGTGATCCACAGGCCCCGGGCGCGCCGGAAAATGTGGCTGAACTCCTGGCAGGCCTTGCCGACGACCGGCGTGTAGACGATCGGGAGGAACTCCTCGATGTGGTCCACGAGCGTCCGGTAGAACAGGTGCTCGTTGCGGTCCTGGAGGGAGGCGAGCCCGATGAACTTTTCGAGCTCGTCGGCCTTGCGCGAGATGTTCGCGTAGACGCGGCGTTCCTGCTGTTCCATCGTGGAAACGGCGTGTGGCAGGAGCCCCTCGAGGCCGAACGCCTCGCGTTCCTCTTCGGTGAAGGCCGTGCCCTTCGTATACATGGGGTGGCGAAGCAGGCGGGTGCCCCGATAGGGCACCTCCAGCCGGGCCGGGCCCTTTGAATCGTGACGAACCGAAAACTTCTCCATGCTCGGAAGCCTCCGTCTTACAACGTGGGCTCCCGGCCCGCCTCAGGCATGAGGCATTTGCTTCAGTCAGGGAGCATCACGACCAGGTACTTGCTCCCCTTCCAGAACCGGGCGGCGTCCGTGACGGTCAGGGTGCTGGCCTTCGGGCCCGCCGCCGTGAGGGTGTAGCTGTCCTTCGGGTGGTCCGAGAGGACCCGCGCCTTGTCCGGGGCGGCCGCGACGTCGAACGTCGTGACCTTGCGCGTGTCGACCGTCTTGAAGAGCGACTCGTCGAACTGGCCCGTATGCTTCCAGTTGCCGCCGAGGCCGAGGACGGAGCCCTTCTTCTCGACGAGGCCGGCCTTCTTCAGAGCGCTCTGCGGCGCGATCAGGACGTACGCGGTCGCCATCTGGGTCTCGCGATCCGCGATGACGGCCTCCTTCTGCTGGACGGCCTCTTCCTTTTCCTTGACGGTCCCGCGCAGCTCCTCGGCCGTCTTCGTGAGCTCCTGCGTCTTCTCCTCGAGGGCGGCGATCGTGGCTTCCTTCTCCTCCAGCTGCTTCCTCAGCTCGCCGACGAGGCGCTCGAGAGACGTCGCCTTCGCGTCCGAGGCCTTCAGCGACTTCTGGAGGGTCGCGAGCTTGTCGAGGTTCGCCTTCACGGCCTTGCGGATCTCCTCGATCTCGGCTTTCAGCTCGTCGCGCTGCGCGGCCCCCGCCGACTTGCCTTCCTGGGCCACCGAGATCGACGTCCGGATCGCCTTCAGCTCCTTGGTGCGCAGCTCCTCGAGGCCCTTCTGGACCTCGTCGAGCGTCCCCTGCATCTCGGCGGTCGCGGCGCCGGCGGCGCTCAGCTCCTTCTGCGCGCGGGCCTTCTCCTCGGTGAGCGACTTGTTCTCGGCCTGGGCCTTGTCGAGGTCCTTCTTCCACGCGCAGCTCGAGAGCGCGAGCGCGGCGAGGACGGCGACCGGGATGCGGGCACGGAAACGGGCGTTCGTCATGGCGTCACCTCGAGGACTCATCGTACCTCGCGGGGCCCGGGGCTCTGCCGGCGCAGGGCCGGCGGCCGGAATAGAATCGCGCCCTGCGTGAGGTGCGTAGCGATGACACGTCCCAGACTCGGGCGCATGCGGAAGTCTCGAACGACGGCCCTCGTGTTTCTTCTGGTCGCCGGAACCGCGGAGGCGGCCGGCAAGGGGGAAGGCGCTTGCGTCGTCCGCGACACCAGCGGGAGGAATTACGCGCCTCTCTACCGGGATGACGAGGGAGACAAGGCCGAGGCCCGCGCGGAGCGCGGCCAGTGCTTCGGCGGCGTCTCGGGGTCGGGCGCGTCCCGCGCGTACACGTTCGAGCGGAAGAACGGCCGCGTGCACGTCCTCTATCTCGCGCAGATCAACGACAACGGCGAAGACCGGGACGCGTGGATGGACGAGAAGGACCTCGAGTTCTTCGGCTACGAGTGCGGCTGCGACGCCGACTGCTCGCCCTTCGGCACGGCGGGACGAGGGACGTACGTGTGGAACGCGTGCTTCAAGGAAGCGCGGGACCGGAAGCTCGCGGAGCTGAAGGAGCGCTGGGCGGGAGCCGCGCCGAGGGCCGCCGCCGCGCCGGCCGCCGTCCCGGCACCGCAGGCCGCGGCGCCGCCGGCGAGCCCGACCGAGAAGCCGCTCTCCAACAAGGACGTGATCGCGCTCTCGAAGGCCGGCCTGGGCGACGACCTCGTCGTCGCGAAGATCCAGCAGGCTCCGTCCGCGAACCTCGACGTGTCCACGGAGTCGCTCCTCGCGCTCAAGAAGGCAGGCGTCTCGAACGCGGTCATCGACGCGATGATGAAGAGGGCGGGCGCCAGGAGGTGACGCTCGGCGCTTCGCGCGATTCCGGGAACCAGCCCCGGGTCCGGTTGCAGAACGAGCAGACCGTGAGCATGACCGGGACCTCGACGAGGACACCGACCACGGTCGCAAGGGCCGCCCCCGAGCCGGGGCCGTAGAGGGCGATGGCCGTTGCCACGGCCAGCTCGAAGAAGTTGCTCGCGCCGATGAGGGCGCCCGGGGCGGCCACCGAGTGCGGGACTTTCGCGAGCTTCATCAGGCCGTAGGCGAGGCCCGAGTTGAAGTAGACCTGAATCAGGATCGGGATGGCGATCAGGACGACGTGGAGCGGCTTTGCGAGAAGGTTGTCGGCCTGAAACGCGAAGATCAGGACGAGCGTCACGAGGAGCGCGGCGACCGTCAGGGGATGGAAGAACGGGAGCCACCTCGCCTCGAACCACGCCCTTCCCTTCGCCCGGATCAGAACCGTCCTCGACGCGCTCCCGAGAGCGAGCGGGATGACGATGAACAGGATCACGCTCCAGACGAGGACCCTGAACGGCACGGTGAGGCTGCTGGCCCCCGAGACGAGGAACGTCACAATGGGAGCGAACAGGACGAGCATGATCAGGTCGTTCACGGACACCTGAACGAGCGTGTAGGCCGGGTCGCCGTCCGTGAGATAGGACCAGACGAAGACCATCGCGGTGCACGGGGCCGCGGCGAGGATGATCACTCCCGCGACGTACTGGTTGGCCAGATCCGGCCCGATCCACGGAAGGAAGAGGTGCTTGAAGAAGAGCCACCCGAGAAAGGCCATCGAGAACGGCTTCACGAGCCAGTTCACGAAGAGGGTCACGATGAGGCCCCTGGGGCGTTTCCCGACGCCCAGGATCGACGTGACGTCGATCCTCAGCATCATCGGGTAGATCATCAGCCAGATCAGGATGGCGACGGGGATGTTGATGTGGCTGCCCTCGCCGAACTCCGTCTTCCGCAGGGCGTCCGTCAGCCCCGGCAGGAGCTTCCCGAGGGCGACGCCCGTCCCCATGCAGAGGCCTACCCACAGGGTCAGGTAACGCTCGAAGGCGCTCAACGTCCCGCCACGGCCCGAATATATCAAGAATTGTCGATGGATCTGCCTCCGGGGGCCGAGCCGCTATGATCGAAAGAAGAGGAGGAATCCATGCCGCGCGTCTCCGCACGAGCCCTGGCCGTGGTTCTCGCTCTCTCCGCACCCGTCGCCTTCGCCGAGAGTCACGGCGCGCCGGAAGGCGTCGCGCCCGAGACGGCGCTGAGAATGCTGAAGGACGGCAACCGGCGCTACGCGACGAGCGCCGTCAGGCCGCGGCACTACCGCGCCGAGCGGCCGCAGCTGACGAAGGGGCAGAAGCCCTACGCGATCGTCCTCTCCTGCGCCGATTCGCGTGTCCCCCCGGAAATCGTCTTCGACGAGTCGCTCGGGAAGCTCTTCGTCATTCGCGTGGCGGGGAACGTCGCCGGCCCCGACGAGATCGCGTCCATCGAGTACGTCGCCGAGCACGTCGGCACGCGCCTCCTCCTCGTCCTCGGCCACGCCTCCTGCGGCGGCGTGGCCGCGGCGACGTCTCCCGAGGACCCGACGCCCAATCTCGCGATCCTCCTGAAGGACATCCGCCCCGCCGTCGACGCCGCGAGGGCGAAAGGGGCCGACCCGGACCACCTCCCCGCCGAAGCGGTGAAGGAGAACGTCCGGCTCCAGATGGGGAACGTCACGGCGCGGAGCGAGGTGCTGAAGAAGATGGTGGCCGAGGGCCGGTTCGCGACCGCCGGCGGCGTCTACGATCTCGCCTCCGGCAAGGTGGAGTGGCTCGCGCCCTGACGCGGGGCCCGGCGGACCGGCCCGCGTTCCCTTGAGATTGGCCGCATCTTGAAGGCGTTCCGCGCCCCGCTTTGCGCGGCGTTGCTGCTGCTCGCCGCGACGCTCGCGCCCCGCGCCTCGGCGTGCTCGATCTGCCGCTGCGGCGACCCGACCTTCAACGCGCTGGGCGCCGCGATCTACACGCCGGGGCAGTTCCGGCTCGCGCTGGACTGGGAGCGCTTCGACAAGGAGAACGGCGTCTCGGACCCCGGAACCGGCGCGCTCACCGGCCGCGACGCCGAGGTCGAGAACCGCTTCACGCTCAGCGCCGTCTACTCGTTCGGGGAGCGGTTCACGCTCGTCGGGCGGCTGCCGCTCAGCGTCCGGCAACTGACCTCCACGGACGAGTCCGGGACGGCCACGACGGACACGTCCGGTCTTTCCGACCCCGACGTCACGGCGTTCTTCCGCATCTGGGCCTCGGACCCCGCGCCCGGTCTCGGCCGCCGCGCATGGGTGTCCCTCGTCCTCGGCGTCAAGACGCCGTGGGGCAGGAACGACCTGACGGTGAACGGCGTGCGCGTCGACGAGCACGCGCAGTCCGGCACCGGGGCGACCGACGTGTACGGGGGCCTGTCGGCCTTCGTCCTCGTCGATCCGCGCTCGTCCGTCTTCTCGTCCGTTCAGTACCGGCAGACGGGCACGAACGCCACCGGATACCGCTACGGCCGCGTCACGACGATGAACCTCGCCTACGAGCACAAGCTCGGCGCCGTCGTCGACGCCGTCCTGGAGGCGAACTGGCGGCATGCGGAGCAGGATGTCGTGGACGCCGACGGGAACCGCGACCCGAACACGGGCGGTGACATCGTCTACCTGACGCCGCGCCTCGTTTTGGACCTCGGCGCCGGCGTCCTCGGCCGCGTCGGCGTCCAGATCCCGGTCCTGAAGAGCCTCTACGGCCAGCAGACCGAGCGAGCGAACGTGAATGTCGGGCTCACGATGCTCATCCCTTGAGGTCGTTCCCGGGCCCGCCCGAAGGAAGGGGTGCCGGAGGCGGCTCGGATCCGTCAGGAATCCGGCAGCGTGAGCGGCAGCGCGAGGAGTGCCGTGATCCCGAGTGACCGGGGATCGCGAAGCGTTTCCACGCCGAACGACGGCACCGGGTCCGGTCGTCGTCGCCGGAGCGTCCCGAAGAGCCGGTCCCACGCGGTGAGGATCGTCCCGTAGTTCGAGTTCGTGTCTTCTCTGGTCGGCGTGTGATGGATCCGGTGCATCGCCGGGGGCACGAGTGCCCACCAGAGGCCGGACTCGAGGCGCTCGGGGAGCCGGACGTTCGCGTGCTGGAACTGCGCGCAGGCCAGCATCACGGCCTCGAAGACGACCAGCCCCTGAGGCGAGATCCCCACCACGACGACGACCCCGATCTTGAGGATCGACGAAACGAGAACCTCGCCCGTGTGGAAGCGCGACGCCGACGAGACGTCAAGGTCGAGGTCGGAATGGTGCACGACGTGAAGTCGCCAGAGCAGCGGCACCTCGTGATAGGCGCGATGCAGAAGGTACGTGACGACGTCGAGGAGGACGATCTCGAGCGGGATCCGTGTCCACGCGCTGAGATCCAGCTTCCGAAGGAACCCGAGACGCGCCACGAGGTCACTTTGAGCCGAGAGCAGGTAGCAGGACGCACAGGCGAGGGACACGATGATCCCGTTGACGGCACCGACCCCGAGGTTGACGATCCAGCGGCTCCGCAGCGGGACGGTCGGGGGGTGGTCCGGCGCGACGAGCTCGACTCCCCGGAGGCCGAGAAGGCCGAGGACGAACGCGCCGAGCCTCAGGAAGGAGCCCGTCATGCCGCTCCGCCTACGCTTGCGCTCTCATGACCGTTGAAATTCTTTCTCATTTCGGGTCCGTTCGGCGCATTTCCTCGCGCCGCGGTGATGCAGGTGCCTCAGTGAGGGCGCGACTCGTTCGCGTTACCGTCGGTTCCAGGTCGAACGCGGAGCATCGGGCCGCGGGACCTGAGGATCGCTCGTTCGTCCGATCGCAGCCATGGAGGCACCCATGATCTCTCTCGCCCGCCTTGCCCGACCCGTCGCACTCCTGCTCTTCCTCGGGGTGGCCCTCCCGGCGCCCGCGCAGACCGGCGGCATGCAGAACGGCCCGTTCGACGGCATGTCGTCCGACGTCGTCATTCCGGCCGCGGTCCGGGCCGACGGCAAGAACGGCGCGTTCTTCCAGACGGACCTCTGGATCCGCTGCCAGACGGCGCCTGTCTCCGCCACGCTCTCCTTCTACCCTGCGGACGCCGCGACGTCGTCGCCGGCCGTGACCGTGCCGATGACGCTGTCCCAGCCTGTCACCTACCTGGCGGACATCCTCTCGGCGACGTTCGGCGTCACGAAGGGCGCCGGCAACATCCGGATCGTCGCTTCCGGCCCGGTTTCCGGCGTCATCCGCGTCTACAACAACGGCGGGGGCGGCGCTTACGGTCTCTCGTTCATGGGGATGCCGTCGACGATGTCGCTCCAGGCCATGCCGATGATGGGCGGCGGGTACGGCATGGACGACTTCGCGATGTACATGCTGGGCCTGCTCCCGGAGCCCGGGAACCGCGTCAACGTCAGCGTCGTGAACACGAGCGCCGGTACCGTGAACGGCGTCGTGGAGGTCCTGGACGCGGACGGGTCGGCCCCGACGGGCACGGGCGCGATGAGCGTTCCGTTCTCGATCGCCGGGTACTCGTCCCACCAGCTCAACGACGTTCTCCTCGGCCTCCACTCACGCTTCGGCTCGAACGACGCCGGCATGCAGGTCCGGGTGCGCCTCAACCAGGGCTCGACGGGAATGGTGATGGCCTACGCGGTCGTGAACGACAACGCGACGAACGACGGCTACGTCGTGATGGGGAACATGATGAACGGCGGTCGCGGCATGGGCATGATGCCCTGACGTCGGGCTGCGCGCCCAACCGGGACGCGACTTGACTCGTCAGAAACTGGCCTGCCCGGGGAGATTCGAACTCCCGACCCTCGGCTTAGAAGTTGTAAGCCGGCCTCATCGCCCGTTGTTGATGCAAGTCTATCAACGACTTCCGAGGAGTCCGCTAGCGTCAACAAGCGGGAAAAAGCGTCGTCCGACGACGAAATGAACTCTCCCGTGAACTCGACCGATGAAGCGAGCGAGTTTTACGATCCCGATGATGTCGGATTCGGCCTCATCTGCGAAGTCTATGGGCAGCCACAGAAGGACCGCGCCATCGTGATCCGACACGAGCTGAATGGAGCCTCTGTCGCAGATGTGTGGAACGCTCGGAAGAAGGGGATCCCCGTTCTGGTCCGGTCGAGATGCCATGGCAGAAGGACGAAGAAGACGAGAAAGTCTCCGACCGGCAGCTCATGCGATGGGCACAGGCAGCACGGCGATCACGCTGGCCGTTCCTCCGCGAGGTAGTCGCAGAGAGTCTCCGCCCGGTCGTCGAGCCGGAGACGGTTGATCGCCTTCCTCTTCCGTCACCCCGCGACGCTCTTTTCGAACTGCTATGCGTCGTGCGTCTGCTTGACGGGCTGGTTGGCCGGTCTCGCCACATCCGCTGGCTGGGTCAGGAGGGGCAGACAGCTCAATCGAGCTGGGGCAATCCGGAAATGTGATTGAGGCTCCAGGCATCGAATGCGCCTATCAAGGATGGCTGGGAGGGGAACAACTCGCCGACGGGGATCTTGGAGTGGAGTGCGTGCGAGCACTCAGTCGTCATGGGGTCGTGCTTCCGCGCAAGTTTGATGCGCTCATTCGCTTCAAAGTGCCACGCCTTGGTTTTCATGGTCTTCTTCTTGAGGCGAAGAGCGGCGGCGAGAAGTTCGGTGACACCGTCTACCAGCTCAAGAAGGCCGAGTACCCGAACGTCGCTCCCTTCAACGCCGAGGTCGATCAGTGGACCTACGACGCCATCGGGAATAGGCTGACCAGCCAGGTGAACGCCTCCATCCTCAACTACTCCTACGAGAAGATCTCCCCCAACCCCAAGAACGCCCAGAAGCTCCTCGGGGACGGCCTGAACTCCTATGCCTACGACTTCAACGGCAGCCAGACCTCGAGGACAGGCGGGGCCAGCTACGGGTTCGTCAACGACCTCGACAACCGCCTGGCCTCCATCACTGGGGCCGAGTCGGCCACCTACACCTACGACTACCAGGGCAGGCGCTCGTCCAAGACCGTCTCGGGCGTCACCACGAAGTACCTTTACGACGGCCTGAATCTCGTCTCTGAGACGACCTCTGGGGCCACGACGAGGTACGCGTTCGGTCCCTCAATCGACGAGCCTCTGGCCCTTTACGCCTCAGGGGCCGTCAGCTACCTCAACGCCGACGGGCTGGGCTCGATCGTCGCCACGAACAGCCCCACGGGCACCGTCTCCCACAGCTCCGTCTTCGACGCCTGGGGCCTCGCCAAGACCGAGACCGGGACAAGAACGCACCCCTTCACGTACACGGGGAGAGAGGTCGGAGAGGCAGGACTGCTGTTCTATAGGGCCAGGCTTATGCAGCCAGCGACGGGACGGTTTGGGGCTGAGGATAGGTTCCCATTGGGCAATGTTAAGAGCCTGTACGGCTACGCCGACGGCGCGCCGACCCTCCTCAAAGATCCTCTCGGCCTGTACTCGGTGGAAGATGGGACGGAAGACACGCTGAACTTTCTAGCGGGTTTTGGGGATACCCTCCTACTGGATATCCCAGTGGCGGTTCGAAAGCAACTGGAATACACATCTGTCGACAGGTGTTCTAAGGCGTACCGTGATGGACAACTGGCGAGTTTGCTCGTTGGCCTGGGACGTCTTGGTTACGCAGGCGTCATGAAAGGGGCTAGCCTCCGTTTTGGATTGCAGGCAGTGGCTAACGGTGCCTCAGCAGAGGCAGTCGCCCAACAAGCCTCAGCCGCCCGAAATGAGATCAAGGTGGCATTCCGGTTAGGTTTGTTCAAGAACGCGCGAGTGTATACATGGCAAGCGATCGCCGATATGTACCAAGGCGATCCGATGGCGATTATCGCCGCCTCGGGACGTACAAATAACTGGTTGAATGCATGGGGATTCGGGACCGCCGTTTCTGGAGCCCTTGAACCCGAGGAGTGCAAGTGCAAGAACAACGTGCGTTAGGCGCGGGGCCGACAGTGCGCCTTGGCCGGTTCGGAGACCCAGATCAAAACGTGATTCTGAATCTTAACGATGGCCGATACCAGTTCGAGGTCAAGCCGAGCTCGTTGGACCCAATTAGCGGACAACAGGCTGGACTCGGCGACGAGGTCCGCCCGCTGGGGCGTACGACGAGGCCTGGAATAGTGGGACTCTTTGTGAGTGGTGGCCACCTGACACTATGGTGCTTGGGGCACCTTCTTGATCTAGGAACCAGTGAGGTAACGGTCCGTAGGCGGTGGGTCGCACCGTTCCTGAGGGAGTTCGCCGTGTGGGATGGCTCTGTGCTTCAGGTTCGCTTTCGATTTCTGGCCCCCCTCTCAGAGCTGCGCGATTGGCCGATGAGCGGTGACGTGCTCTCCTATATTGAAGGCGCCCTAAGGAGTACGGACTCTCGATACCGGTTCGCCGAGTTCTGGAAGGCACGAAGCCTGGGCCTGGGTTGCAATGATCTAGAAGCACTCGCAGCGTTTAACCGTTCGCTTGTGTCCCGACGCTCATAGTGCCGCCGGCACCCTCAACCACGTCTACTTGGTTCTGTAGGGTCAGGTCTGTGTTATGTGGTATAGGTGTCGAGGTCCGACCTGCCGTCGGGCCTCGTCTACACGAACATCACGGACCCCAACGGCCGCCTCACGAAGCTCGGCTATGACGAGCACGGGCGGCTCCTGAAGTCCACGGATGCCCTGAACAACACCACCAGCTACGCCTACACCCGCGACGTCCTGACCTCGATCACCGACGCCAACGACAACGTCACCACCTACCACTACGACTCGCTGAAGCGCCTCGACAAGACCACCTTCCCGGACGGGAAGTTCGAGACGTACACGTACTACGCCGACGGCCTCCTAAAAACAAAGACAGACCGGATGGGGCAGACCCTCACGTACGCGTACGACGACTTCAAGCGGCTCAAGACGAAGACCTACCCGAACGCATCGACCATCACGTACACCTACGCCGGCCAGAAGCTCACGCAGGTCGACGACACCTTCGCGAGCCCTGCCGAAACCCACACCTTCCTGTACGACACCAGCTACCGTGTCCAGCAAAACGTCCAGTCGACCCGCGGGACGCTTACGTACACGTACACCCCCGACGACCGGGTCGACACCATGACGATCGCCGGCACCCCCAACGTCACGACCGCCCATACCTACTATGCCGACGGTTCGCTCAACACCATCGTCTGGAGTCCGCAGTCCGGGCAGTTCAAGTACGCGTACACCCCAAGGGGTCAGTACCAGACCGTCACGTTCCCGAACGGGCAGACGAGGACGTATTCCTACGACGACCAGGGGCGCCTCACGCAGCTCGCCAATGTCCTCGGCGCCACGAATATCGCGACAAACGCGTACGGCTACGACGTGGACTGGATGTCGGGTCAGAACACCATGCTCGGGCAGCGCGTCTCGCAGACGGCCGACGTTCCCGCGCAGGGCTTCACGAACGCGCTGACCAAGTACTCCTACGACCCTCTCTATCAGCTCACGAAGGCCGCATACCCGAACGTCTCCCCCTTCAACGCCGAGGTCGATCAGTGGACCTACGACGCCATCGGGAATAGGCTGACGAGCCAGGTGAACGCTGCCATTCAGACCTACACCTACGAAACGATCGGGAGCAACCCGAAGAACGGGCAGAAGCTCCTCGGTGACGGCGTGAACGCCTACACGTACGACTTCAACGGTAGCCAGACCTCGAGGACAGGCGGGGCCAGCTACGGGTTCGTCAACGACCTCGACAACCGCCTCTCCTCCATCTCCGGGGCCGAGTCGGCCGCCTACACCTACGACTACCAGGGCAGGCGTACCTCCAAGACGGTCTCAGGCGTCACCACGAAGTACCTCTACGACGGCCTGAACCTCGTCTCTGAGACGACCATCTGGGGCCACGACGAGGTACGCGTTCGGTCCCTCAATCGACGAGCCTCTGGCCCTTTACGCCTCAGGGGCCGTCAGCTACCTCAACGCCGACGGGCTGGGCTCAATCGTCGCCACGAACAGCCCCACGGGCACCGTCTCCCACAGCTCCGTCTTCGACGCCTGGGGCCTCGCCAAGACCGAGACCGGGACAAGAACGCACCCCTTCACGTACACGGGGAGAGAGGTCGGAGAGGCAGGAATGCTGTTCTATAGGGCCAGGCTTATGCAGCCAGGGGCGGGAAGGTTTACTCAGGAAGATCCGGCGCTTCGATCGATCGCACCGGTCTCGTATGAATACGCCGCCGGCTCTCCAACCAGATACATCGATCCACTGGGCTTGGCGGTGGTCGATGCGGCTGCAGTCTTGAGAACGATCGATTCAGTTAACTCAACTGTTGTTCCCTCAGTAATCGCCCTTTGCCTGATGTACCGTGAATCGACGGCACCTGGGGTGCCATACTCGATCGAGACCGCCGCTCATTTACCTGGCGGTGGGTACGGTGCAATGCAGATCACCCGTATGACGGCCGACGACTACCGTAGCCGGATCGGCGAAGAATTTGCTTCACTACCGGACCCTTCATCCACACTTTCTTCGCCCGAGAACAACATCTACTGGGGTCTGAAGATTCTCGCCCAGAAGATCAAAGAGCAGGGATACGACCTTCGGGCTGGCATTCAGAGCTACGGCCCTGGAGCCGCGACTGGCGGCGAGAACTACGCGGACGCGATTCTGGATTGCGCCAAGTGCTTCGGATGCAAGACCTCCCTTCAGGATCCATTCGCCGTTCCGAAGAACCGGCCGTCGCCTCGTGATCCTTTCGGTCCGCTCACAACGTGCCTCGACAAGGCGAAACGATGATCGTCTTCAAATCGGCCGTATTGCCGCTACTCCTACTGCCCTGCCTCGGAGGCGCTTCGGAGGCAGGCGTCACAAGTGGCGTGAGCTGGCGCACCCCGGACGGCGTCACGCGCACCTGCGTTGTTGAGGGGCCGAGCCCGTCGGCGCCAGGGCCAGCCTCGACCTATCGCCTCGTTCTCAGGGGCAACACACCGGCCCAGGACAGGGTGTTGCTCACAGTTGACCCGGTTGCCGACGGCAAGACCATTAGTTCGGTCGGGATACACGTATCAGACGAATTCCCTGATGGAATCCTCGAGGTTCGCGGCGCTCGCGGCGCGGTCGGCACCTTCATCGCACTCCTTGTCCCAGAACTTCGTGGTATCGGAGAAATCGGCTTTCGAGAACTGCTGTCCGAGTCTGGACGCGCGATTACATGGTACGACTTTGATTGCAGCCTCTCGCACGATCTTCTAGTCGTACTTGAGGCGACGTACTCCGCGGTTCCAACGCCGAAACGGTATGTTGTCGTTCGATTCAAGAAGGGAGCAATCGCCAGCCGATCCGAGGAGACTGGCTGGCCTCCTCCGTGCCGCAAAACCGAACCCTCCCCAGTTCCGAAGGGTGACGGACACGCGACGCGTTAGTGGCGGGGCCGACAGCAAAGCGAGCGTGCGTCCCCGACACGCTCGCCCGCCTAGGCGACGTAACCTGGTGGCCGAATCCGTCGTAGCCATCCATCGACCTTCCCGCTGCACAGGGACGAGTGCGAATCCTGTATCGTCGGTTGAAGGCGTCAAAAGTAGACGCACTTAGGAAACTACTGGGTAAGGCACGCACTCCGCTTGAAGCGAGCGCAGCCTCGGCTCGAATCGGAGCCGACGACTCGCCCAGCGCAGGCCGGCGAGCCAGTGCTCCAGCGTCGTGACGAACCCTCTGGCTCCTGGTCTTCAGTCGGCCGGGCTGCATTTCTACAGGGCCAAGCTTATGCAGCCAGCAGGCGGACGCTTCACTCAGGAAGATCCACTAATGTCTGGCATGGCTGGCGCTCAGTTTGCGGGACACCGATACATTCACGAAGCGTTCACGATCATATCGACCTCGCCGAACTTCCGCTGGCCCGAACAAGCTGAAGCCGACTTATTCACGGGTGGCTACCTCAACGCGCATGACCGACCGCTATGCGCGCCCTTCAATCGAGGCGATGCAGTCCATCATCGTGGCACTTGAACGCGCGAAGATGAACTCTTCCGTGAACCCACGGGGTGGTGAGACCCCTGAAGCTGGAGCCTTAAGTTCTTTTGGAATCAATGGCCTGCCCGGGGAGATTCGAACTCCCGACCCTCGGCTTAGAAGGCCGATGCTCTTATCCAGCTGAGCTACGGGCAGGCACGGACGCCTTGAAGCGCGCAAATCACTGTAGCACCGCCGTTCGGCTAAGCTCCACGCCATGACGACACGCCGCGCCACGCTCGCGTCCCTGGCCGCCTGCGCCGCCCTCGCCCTCGCCGCCTCCGCCCACGCCGGCACGAAGATGGTCAACAGCTGGGCCGACGCGCAGTTCGGCAAGATGAAGTTCAAGAACGTCCTCGCGATCGTCGCCACGAAGGACGCGTCCCTCCGACGGACGGCCGAGGACGAGATCTGCAAGAACGTCGTGAAGACCGCGTGCACGCGCGGCTACACGATCCTCTCGGAGGCGGACGCCGGCGACAAGGAGAAGGCGATCGCGAAGATCAAGGAGGGCGGCTACGACGCGGTGGTCCTCCTCCGCGCCCTCGGCGGGGACGGCGGCGTGACGCGCGAGGCGGGCGCCGCCCAGCCGACGTACTACTGGACGTTCTACACCTACTACGGCTACTGGGGCAGCAGCTGGGGCGTCCCGTACGTCGCCGCGAACACGAGCTACACGAAGGCGCAGACGTACGTCACCCTCGAGACGAACATCTACGACATGACGACCGACAAGCTCGTCTGGGGGGGGTCGACGCAGACCAAGAACCCCGACTCGGCCCGGGAGCTCGTCAAGGACGTCACGAAGGCCGTTCGCAAGGACCTGAAGGCCAAGGGCCTCGTCGACTGAACGGCCGCCGGCCCGCAGGCCGGCTCAGTGGACGCGCGAGGACGCCCGCTTGCGCAGCGCGGGCGGGCGCACCGTCCGGCGCGCGCACCGGTTCTCGCGGAACCAGTCCCGGAGGGCGACCGGGTCCGTGAGGCACGCGTCGGCGCCGGTGAGGTCGGCGAGCGCGGGGTCGCGCCGGAGCGCGCCGCCGCCCGCGAGAACCTTCGAGCCCGGCGCGATCGTCCGGATCCGGCGGACCATCGCGGCCGCCTCGACCACATGCCCTGCGAGCGAGAGCGACAGGCCCACCGCCTCGGGTCTGCGCATCGCGATGTAGTCGAGCGCCGAGTCGCGCGGGACGTTGGCGCCGAGGAGCTCGACCTGCCAGCCCTCGCTCCGGCCGATCTCGGCAGCGAGGCGCGCGCCGATCTCGTGAAACTCGCCCGCGAGGCACGCCAGGACGAGGCGGGGCGCGCCGAGCGCCGGCGCCTTCCTGCGGGCCACGTGCACGAGGAACGTGCGCGCCGCGAGGGAGGTCGCGAGGTGCTCCTCCGCGACGCCGATTTCGCCCTTCTCCCAGAGACGGCCGACCTCGTCGAGGGCGGCTTCGACGAGGTCGCGTGCGAGGAGCGCAGGGTCCGCGCCGCGCGCGACCGCGCGGCGGAAGACGCCGTCCGCCCCCCGCTCGTCGCCCGCGAGGAGCGTCACGAGAAAAGGCCCTGCGAGGTCGGCGACGTCCGGCTCCGGTTTCATGCGTCCCGTCCTTCTTCGACGGCGCGGGCGTTCCGGATTGCGCACCCGGGGACGCGGGCGCCGGTCCGCGGGCCGGTTTCTCACGTCCGGATCCCGACCGAGTTCCCGCCCCAGACGTCGAGGACGGCACCCGAGATCGCCGCGGCGCCGGGTGACACGAGGAACAGCGCCGCCGCGGCCACGTCGGAGGCGCGGAGCTTCTCCTTCAGCGGCTCGGCGCGGGCGGGCGGGTCGACGTCGAGGCTCTTGTTGTCCGTCGCCCCGGGGCTCACGGCGTTCACGGTGATTCCGGCGCCGCGCAGCTCCGCCGCAAGCGCCTTCGTGAGCCCGATGAGACCGAACTTGGCGGCGCAGTGCGCGACGACGTTCGCCTCGCCGACGGAGCCGTGGATCGACGCGACGTTCACGACGCGGCCGCGCCCCGATGCCGTCAGCGCGGGGAGCGCCGCGCGCGTCAGGAGGTAGCTCGATTTGAGGTTCGTGTCGAGGATGCGGTCCCAGTCCTCCTCCTCGAGCTTCGAGAAGGCCCGCCAGACGAAGACGCCCGCGTTGTTCACGACGACGTCGATGCGACCCGTCTTCTCGAGCGTCCGCGCCACGAGAGCCTCGACGGCCGCCCCCGACGTCACGTCCGTGGGGAGGGCCAGCGCGCGCCCGCCGCGGCCGCCGATCTCGGTGGCCGTCCGTTCCAATTCGGCCGCGGACCGTGAGGCGAGGATGGCCGTCGCCCCTTCGCGGGCGAACGCGAGCGCGATCGCGCGGCCGATCCCTCGCCCGGCGCCCGTCACGACGGCGGTCTGCCCCTCGAGAATTCCGGACATGGCGAAAGGTTAACAGGCTCCTACAATCCCGCCATGAGACGCGGACTCGCCTGCATGCCCGCCGTCCTCGTCCTCCTCGCCGCGGCGGCACCCGCGCGCGCGGCGCGCCGCGAGGAGCGCGTCCCCACGCGGAACATGCCCGGCGCCGTCCCCGTCCTCGTCGCGACGCCGCCCTCCTACGACTCCGCTCCCGTCCGCCGCTACCCGGTCCTCTACTTCCTCCACGACGGCCAGGGCGACGAGGCCGTCCTCTTCCGGCAGGGCCTCGTCGACGTTCTCGGCGCGGCGATGCGTGAAGGCCGGCTGCCCGAGATGCTCATCGTGTGTCCGCGCGGGTCCGGGACCTGGTGGGTCGACTCGGCGGACGGCTCGCGGCGCATGGCCTCGTTTCTCTCGGACGACCTCGTCCCGTTCGTGGACCGGACGTACCGGACGCGAGCGGCCCGCGGGAGCCGCCTCGTCGCCGGGGTCTCGATGGGCGGCTACGGCGCCCTGCGCTGGGCTCTCGCGCGGCCCGACCTCTTCGCCGCGGCGGGCGGCCTCTCCCCCGCCGTCCAGCCGCTCAACGTGCCTTTTGTCGCCGCGATGCCGTTCTTCATCCGGCCGTCGCTCGAGGCCGTCTTCGGCGCCGATCCCGTCGCGAACGTGCTCCGGAAGAACGACCTCTACCAGATGCTCCTCGACGACCCGACGCTCGCGGCCCGCGCGCCGTTTCTCCTCGTGCGCTGCGGAACCGAGGACAAGTACCGCCTCGGCGAGCTCAGCGTGTTCTTCGACCGCTTCGCTTCGGCCGTCGGCCTCGCGCACGAGGTCCGTCTCGAAACCGGGGTGCACGACTGGCCGTACTGGAGACGCGTGTTTCCCGACTTCGTGGCCTCCGTCGCCGCCCGCCTCGCCCCCGGGAGCGCCCCGTGAGCGCAGCCCGCGCGCCGCGCGCGCGGCTCGTCCTCTTCGACATCGACGGGACCCTGCTCTCGGGCGGCCGGGCGGCGCGCACGGTCTTCGCCGCGGCGCTGACGGAGGTGTACGGGACGTGCGGCGACGTCGACACGTTCGCGTTCGAGGGAAAGCTCGACCCGATGATCGTCCGCGACCTCCTCGTGGGTGCCGGCGTCCCGGAGGAGACGGTCCTCCGCCGGCGCGCCGAGGCGCTCGCGCTCTACCTCGACCGGCTCGAGGCCGCGCTCGCGCTCGAGCGGCCCGTCCTCAAGCCCGGCGTGGCGGCCGTCCTGGACGGCGTCGCGCGCCGCGCCGCGACCGTGCCCGCGCTCCTGACGGGAAACGTCGAGCGCGGGGCGCGGATCAAGCTCTCCGCCGTCGGCCTGTGGGAGCGGTTCGCCTTCGGGGCCTACGGAGACGAGGCCTCCCGCCGCGAAGAGCTCGGCCCGATCGCGCTCTCGAAAGCCCGCCGGCTCGGCTTCCCGTTCGAGGGGGAGGACTGCGTCGTCGTGGGCGACGCGCCGCAGGACGTCGCCTGCGCCCTCGCCCTCGGCGCCCGCATCGTCGCCGTCGCGACCGGCAAGACGCCCGCCGCACGGCTCGCCGACGCCGGCGCCCACGTCGTCCTCCCGGACCTCTCCGACACGTCGCGCGCCCTGGAGGCCATCCTTGGCTGACGTCCGGTCCCCGCTCGCGTCCGGCGCCGCGTGCCTCCTCGCGGCCCTCGCCGCGGTCCGGCCCGCGGCCGCCGCGGACACGGTCCCTGGCCCGCCCTTCGACGTCGACGCGAAGACGCCGCACGAGATCGTCTTCACGATCGACGCCGCTCCTGCCCGTGACGTCCTGAGGCTCCTGACGGGAGCGCCAGAGCCCACCGCGGCGCTCCGGCGCCTCAAGGCTTCCGGCCGCGCGACGCAGGCGATCCGGGCGCAGAACCTCTCGCCCGACGACTACTACGGAAAGCTCGTCTCGGCGGTCGCGGGCACGCCGGACTCGCTCTTCTCGTCCTTCGTCGGGCGCGGCCCGTACTTCGAAAAGCTTCTCGACGAGATGGAAGGCGACGGACCCGCGCTCGCGGCGGTCGAGGCGAGACGGGTCGGCTCGATTCTCCCCACCGGGACGCCCGTGAAGGCCCGCGTCGTCCTGGTGCCGTTCTTCGCGATCGCCGGCTTCGCCGAGATCGTCGCGGTGAACGGCGACGGCGAGATCGTCCTCGCGGCCGACCTTCCGCGCCTCGTCGGGGACGTCGCGACGGCGCCGACGCCGCGCGAGGTCCTCCTGAAGCTCCTCCGCGGGACGTCGGCGGAAGCCTGGCGCGCGCTCTTCGACGCGCACGTGCGGAAGGCGCCCGCCTGGCCGGAGAGCGAAAGGGCCCTCGACTTCGACACGCTCCTCGCGCGCACGGTCGCCGAAGGCCCGGGGACCCTCTTCCTCGTCCCCGACGAATTCTTCCCGCTCTCGCCGCTCCTCGAGGAGCCCATCGTGCGGAACTTCGGACGCTGGAACACGGCCGCCGGGATCCTTCTCGAGAAGAAGGCGAATGAGGCGCAGCGCCGGGAGATGTTCCAGAACGCGGGCAAGGGCGATTTCTGGCAGCGCTATCCCGCGATCGTCGGTGCCCAGATGACGGACGGTCTCCTGCGCCTCGCGGGGCGCGAGAAGTTCCTCGCGGCCCTCGCCGCCGGCCCGCGCGCCGTCGCGGCGCTCTACGTCACGGCGACGAAGGGCAGGGGATTTCCGGAGTTCTCGAAGCCCGTGAAGAAGGCGCTCGAGGTCACACCGTCGGCAGGAGCGGGAAAGCCGTGACCGGGGGGAGCTGCGGCGGGTTCTCTCCCCACGCCCGCAGGCGCGCGTACGTGTAGAGCCCGTCGGCGTGGCCGTCGCCCCAGAAGATCTGGAGCGCGTAGCCGCCGACCGGCGACGTCCCGCGCGCGACGTACGACTCTTTCGTCAGCGGCTTCTCGGGCGGCTTCGAGATGCGGCCGAGGAGGTCCCCCTCGCCCTGGCACGACGCGCACGGGCAGAGGCGCCTGAGGTCGGCCAGCTTCAGGTACGTCTCGGCGCCGTCCGCCCACACGATCGCGAGCTCGTCGCCGAGGACCTGGACGTCTTTCGGGGTTGCGGCCACGGGAAGATGGTAACCGGTAAGACTATTCGTAGCGCAGCGCGTCGATCGGGTTCAGGCGGGCCGCCTTCATCGCGGGGTAGATCCCGAAGAAAAGGCCGATCGACACGGAGACCCCGAGGCCGAGCAGGATGCTCCAGAGCGGCGTCTCGGTCCGGAGGCTCGAGACGGTCTTGATGAAGAACGACGTCAGGATGCCGAGCACGACGCCGACGGCGCCGCCGAGGGCCGTGAGCGTCATCGCTTCCGTGAGGAACTGGAGCGAGATGTCCCGCCGGAGGGCTCCGACGGACTTTCTCAGGCCGATCTCCTTCGTCCGCTCCGTGACGGACACGAGCATGATGTTCATGACGCCGACGCCGCCGACGAGGAGCGCGATCGCCGCGATGAGGACCATGACGCCCGAGATCGCGTTCGTGATCCCCTGCATCTGGGCGAGCATCTTCTCGGCGGTGAAGATCGCGAAGTCGTTCGGGGCGTTGAACGGCACCTTGCGCCGCGCCCTGAGGAGGGCCGTTCCCTCCTCGATGACCTTGTCGACGAGTTCCGGCGAGCGCGGGATCGTCGCGATGTGGATCGTGTCGTCGTGCGAGTTCTTCGTCTGCGGGAAGTGGCGGTCGAACGTCGAGATCGGGATCACGACGATGTTGTCGGGCTGCCCGCCGAAGCCCGACGAGCCCTTCTTCTCGAACGTCCCGACGACCTGGACACGCCTGCCGTTGATCGTGAGCACCTGGCCGAGCGGGTCCTTGCCCTTCCAGAGCGACTCGACGACGTCCTGCCCGATGACCGCGACGTCCGTCGCGTGCAGGACGTCCGTCTCCGTGATGTTGCGGCCGTCCTTGATCTCCCAGTTGTTGCAGATCGCGTAGTTCTGGTTCACGCCGCCGATCTGAGGCGCGTTCGCCTCGATCCCGTTCGCCTTCACGGCCGATGGCGACCACATGTATCGCTCCGGGGACACGGCGAGGATGGACGGGCACATGTCCTGGAGCGCCTGCGCGTCCTCGAGCGTGAGGTCCCGGCGCTTGCGCTCCTCCTCGGTCCGGTGGCCGGGTCCGAAGCGCGGCTCGAACTTCTGGAACTGGACGAGGGTCGTCCCGAACGACGAGAACGCCTCCGTCTGGGAGCGGTCGAAGCCCGTCACGAGCGAGACCATCCCGATGACCGTCCAGACGCCGATCACGATGCCGACCATCGTGAGGAACGCGCGGAGCTTGTGGGCGCGGAGCGCCGTGAGCGCGAACCGGAGGTTCTCCGTGAACACGCGGCGGACGGCGTCGAGGGCGCGCGCGATCATTCGAACCTCACTCGAACCTCAAGGCCTCGATCGGCGTCAGACGCGAGGCCTTGATCGCCGGGAAGACGCCCGCGATGACGCCCGTGAGCGTCGCGAGGACGAGGCCCGAGATCACGAGCCCGGGCGTCACGAGCGTCGGGAGCGGCGAGAACGCGTCCACGCAGAGCGCGATCACCCACCCGAAGAACACCCCGAGGACGCCGCCGCCGAGCGCGAGGAGACCCGCCTCGAGGAGGAACTGGAAGAGGACGTCGCGCTTGCGCGCCCCGACGGCGAGGCGCAGGCCGATCTCCTTCGTCCGTTCGATGACGGACACGAGCATGATGTTCGCGATCACGATGGCGCCGACGACGAGCGAGATGCCGCTGATGAAGACGAGGAGCGCGAACGCGGCCGCCGTGATCGCCTTCCACACGACCTGGACGGCATCGGCGTTGACGAACGAGATCGGGTCCGGCGCCTTCGGCTCGACGTGCCGGAGCGCGCGGAAGATCGAGCGCATCTCGTCCATCGACGCGGGGACTCCCGGGACGCCGCCCTTCGCCTGGACGAGGATGTTGATGTTCCGGATCGCGCCCCACGCCTTGCAGAGCGTCTCGCGCGGGATGTAGACGACCGTGTCCTGGCTCTGTCCGAGGACGGAGCCCTGCTTGGCGAGGACGCCGATGACCTCGAACGGCATCCCGTTCAGCGTGAACGTGCGGCCGAGGGGGTCGAGGCGCGGGAAGAGCTCGTCCTTGACGTCGGATCCGATCACGGCGACGTACGCACGGTGCTCGTTCTCGGTCTCCGTGAAGAACCGCCCGGACTCGAGGTCGAGGTTCCGGATCTCGCTCACGTTCGCGGTCGTCCCGGAGATCTGGACGTCCGAGAGCTTGGCGCTCCCGTAGCGGGCGAGGCGCGTCGTGCCGGACGACGCGCCGACCCTCTCGGCCGACTTCGCGAGCCGCAGGACCTGGTCGAGCTCGGCCTTGGAGATCGGCTTCCTCTTGAGGGCCGCGAGGAACTCCTCGCGCGAGGTGATGATCCCCCAGCGCGTCACGACGTAGACGTCCGGCGAGAGCGAGAAGATCTTCGTCGCGACGTAGTTGTTGAGGCCCGAGATGACCGCCACGACGGCGATGACGGTCATGACGCCGATGATGACGCCGAGGAGCGTCAGGAACGAGCGGAGCTTGTGCGCCGTGACCGCCTTCCACGCGACGCGCAGGAGCTCCCCGAACAGCATGGGCGCCCTAGGACTTCTTGTCGGCGTCCGCCGCCGGCGCAGAATTGTCGATCTTCACGCGGTCGCCGATCTTCAGCTGCCGGAGCGCCTTGAACGGGCCCGTCACGATCTCGTCGCCCTCCGCGAGGCCTTCGACGACCTCCGTCTGGAGGTCGGCGTTGATCCCGGTCTTGATCTTCCGGAACTCCACCGTCCCGGCCTTCGTGACGACGAAGACGCCCTCGACGTCCTTCTTCTTTTCGGCGGCGCCCGCCGGCGCGGGAGCGGGTGCCGCGACCGCGGCGCCGGCGGCCGGCGTGGCCTTCGCGCCGGGCTTCGCGCGCTCGAGCGAGGCCGGGTCCGCGACGACGAGGGCCGGGATCGGGATCGCGAGCGCCGCCTCGCGGCGGTCGGTCTCGATCTTCCCGGAGACGGAGAAACCCGGGCGGATGTTGGACGGCGGGTTCACGACCTGGACCTTGACCTTGAAGTTCACGGCCGAGGAGTCCGTGCCGAGCGCGGACTTCGTGATCGGGCTGCCGCCGATCTCCGTCACGACGCCGTCGAACTTCTTGTCCGGGTACGAGTCGAACGTGAGCGTCGCCTTCTGGCGGAGCTTCACGTGCGGGATGTCCGTCTCGTCGACCTCCATCTCCCCCTCGACGACGGACATGTCCGAGACGGTCAGGAGGACCGTGCCGGCGTTGTTCATCGTGCCGACGATCGCGTTCTCGCCCTGCTCGACCGGCTTGGCCGTCACGACCCCGTCGATCGGCGAGACGATCGTCGTCTTGCTGAGGCTGTCCTTGTTCGCGAGGAGGTTCTGCCGCGCCTGCTCGATCCGCCGCTCGTCCGCGACCTCGTTCGCCTTCGCCGAGTCGAGCGCGAGCTGGGCCTTCTGGAGGTTCTGCTCGGACTCGATCTTCGCTTCGAAGTTCTTCTTCGTGCGCTCGAGGTCCCGCTCGGCCTGCTCGCGCGTGAAGCGGTCCGAGTCGCGCTGCGCGAAGAGCGCGTCGAGGGCGGCCTGCTGGGCGCGGGCGTTCGCGTCGTACTGGACCTTGTCGATCTGGAGGAGGAGGTCGCCCTTCTTGACGACGTCGCCCTCGCGCACCGCGAGCGTGACGATCTGGCCCATGACCTGGGACGAGATGTCGACGTGAGTTTTCGCCTGCACCCGGCCGTTGCAGCTCACGGTCGCGACGAGGGGCGTCTTCGCGACCTTCGCCGTCGTGACCCGCACGAGGTTCTTGTCCTTGCGGGCGATCGACGCCCAGATGACGACGGCCAGGATCGCGACGACCCCGATGCCGATCGCCGCCTTGATCCGCGTGCTCATGGAACGGCTCCCTTCCGGCGCAACTGCTGTCTCCTCCGGCTGTTACGGCCTTTCGGCCCGGAAAGTTTCAGGGCCGGGAAGGCGAAGGCTGGCGGACAGGGGGGGATTCGAACCCCCGGTAAGGTTTTAAAGCCCTACGGCGGTTTAGCAAACCGCTGGTTTAAGCCACTCACCCACCTGTCCGTGGCGTCGCCGGGCCGCGAAGTCTAGCAGGATGAGGAGATAATGGCTCATCCGTGCCCGCGTGGAGGAGTGGCCGAGTGGTTTAAGGCGGCGGTCTTGAAAACCGCTGTACCGAAAGGTACCGGGGGTTCGAATCCCTCCTCCTCCGCCAGCCTTCAACCCTTGACGATCTCCGTCTTCCCACCGCAGTAGGGCTGGAGCGCCTTCGGGATCGCGACGGAGCCGTCCTTGCGCTGGCAGTTCTCGAGGATCGCGACGAGCGTCCGCCCCACGGCGAGGCCCGAGCCATTCAGCGTGTGGACGAGCTCGTTCTTCGGCTTGCCGCCCGATTCGACCCTCACGCGGATCGCGGCGCGGCGCGCCTGGAAATCCTCGAAGTTCGAGCAGGAGGAAATCTCCTTGTAGGCGTCCTGCCCCGGCAGCCACACCTCGAGGTCGTACGTCTTCGCGGACGAGAACCCGAGGTCGCCGCGGCAGAGCGCGATCCGCCGGTACGGGAGCTCGAGCTTCTCGAGGATCGACTCGGCGTCGCGCGTGAGCGTCTCGAGCGCGTCGTACGACGTGTCCGCCCTCGCGAACTTCACGAGCTCGACCTTGTCGAACTGGTGCTGCCGGATCATCCCGCGCGTGTCCTTGCCGGCGGCGCCCGCCTCGGCGCGGAAGCACGGCGTGTACGCGCAGTACGAGATCGGGAGCGCGCTCTCCGCGAGGATCTCGTCGCGGTGCATGTTCGTGACGGGCACCTCCGCCGTCGGCGCGAGGTACCAGTCGGTGCCCTCGAGGCGGAAGAGGTCCGCCTCGAACTTCGGGAGCTGGCCCGTCCCGAAGAGCGACGCAGCGTTCACGATGAACGGCGGCAGGAGCTCCGTGTAGCCGTGTTCCCTCGTGTGGACGTCGAGAAAGAACTGGATGAGCGCGCGGGAGAGGAGCGACGCCCCTCCCTTCAGCACGGTGAAGCGCGAGCCCGTGATCTTCGCGGCCCTCTCGAAATCGAGGATGCCCAGCGCCGGGCCGAGGTCCCAGTGCGCGAGCGGCGCGAAGTCGAACTTCGTCGGCTCGCCCCACGTCTTCACGACGACGTTCGCGGTCTCGTCCGCGCCGTCCGGGACGGACGCGTGCGGGACGTTCGGAAGAGTTCTTTCGATGCTGGCAAATCGTTCCTCGAGGCCTTTGAGAATTTCTTCGAGTGAAGAGATCCGGGCCGCGATCTCCTTGGAACGTTCCTGCAGCTGCGTGGCGTCCTGCCTGGCCCGGCGCAGGGCGCCGACCTTCTCGGAGACGGAGTTCTTCTCCGCGCGCTCCGATTCCACCTGCGTCAGCAGGCGGCGCCGCTCCGCGTCCAGCTCGCCCCAGGCCGCGAGCGCCGCGGGGTCGTAGTTGCGCCCGCGAAGCAAGTCGGGAAGCCGCTCGAATTCCTTTCGAAGAAAATCTCTGGAAATCATGGAGCCCTGCATTCTGTCGGGCGCGCCGCCGGGATTCAAGCGGCGCTTTATCATCGGCCGGTTTGAACGTCCCCCGCGTCCTCGTCGCGATCGTCTCGTGGAACTCCGCCGCGCACCTTTCGGCCGCCGTGAAGTCGGTGCCGCCCGGCGTGCCCGTCGTCGTCGTGGACAACGCGTCGACGGACGGTTCGGCGGAGGCCGCGCGCGCCGCGGGGGCTTGCGTCGTCCCGGCGGCGTCGAACCTCGGCTTCGGCCCCGCCTGCAACCTCGCGGCGAGGGAAGGCGCCCCCTCCGAGACGATCCTTTTCCTGAATCCCGACGCGGCTCTCCTCGACGGGGCGGCCGCGCTCGCGGCGCTCCTCGCGACCCTGGACGCCGACCCGACCGTCGTCGCGGCCGCGCCGCGCCTGACGGGCGACGGGCAGGCGGAGTTCCAGCTCCGCCGCCTCCCGCGCCTCGGCGCGATCCTCCGCGAGGCGCTCCTCGTCGACCGCCTGTTCCCGGCGAACGCCGGCTTCAGGCGCGACCGCTACCTCGACCGCCCGCGGGACGCCGCGTTCGACGTCGAGCAGCCTGCGGCCGCCGCGCTCCTCGTGCGGCGCGCCGCCTTCGAGGCCGTCGGCGGCTTCGACCCGGCCTTCGCGCCGGCGTGGTTCGAGGACGTGGATCTCTGCGCGAAGCTCCTCGCGCAAGGCGGCCGCATCCGCTACGTCCCGTCCGCGCGCGTGGAGCACGTGGGCGGCGTCGCGATGGACACCCTCTCGTGGCGGGACTTCCGCCCGGTCTACGTGCGCAACCAGTTCCGCTACCTGGTCCGGCACGCGTCCGCGCCCGTCTGCGCGGCCGCCTGGGCCGCGACGGTCCTCGGCGCCGCGATGCGCCTCGCGCTGGCGCCCCTCGTCCGCGCCGGCCATCCGCGCGCGGACGTCGTCGCCGCGCAGGTCCGCGTCCTCAGGGGCCTTCTCGGCTTCGGCTGGCGCTCGACGCTTCTTCCGGAGTCGGCGTGACGGCGCGGGTCCTCGTCTCCCTCGTGACGCACAACGAGGCGCACGACGCCGAGCGGCTCGTCCCGTCGCTCTTCGCGCAGACCTTCCGCGACGTCGCCGTCTCCGTCGTCGACAACGCCTCCGAGGACGGGACGCGCGCGACGCTCGCCGCGTTCGAGAAGGTCGCGCCGGTCCCCCTCGAGGTCTTCCCGTCGCGCGAGAACCTGGGGTACACGGGCGGCCACAACCGGTCCATCGCGAAGGCCGTCGAGCGCGGGATCCCGTGGGTCCTCGTCCTGAACACGGACGTCGTCCTCGCGCCCGACTTCCTCGAGGCGCTCCTCGCGGACGCCGGGCGGCCCTCTCGCGAACGCACCGCGACGTTCACGGGGAAGATCCTCCGCGCGGACGGGCCCGCTCTCACGCCGACTTCCGTGATCGACAGCGCGGGGCTCCGGATGACGCCGAACGGGCGGCACTTCGACGTCGGCGCGGGCGACCCCGACGACGGGCGCTTCGACCGGCCCGCCGAGATCTTCGGCGCCTCCGGCTGCGCCGCGCTGTTCCGGACGGAGGCGCTCGCCGACATCCGGATCTCGACGGGCTTCTTCGACGACGATTTCTTCGTCTACCGCGAGGACGTCGACCTCGCGTGGCGCCTGCGCGGGCGGGGCTGGTCCGCGCGCTGCGTCCCCGGGGCGCGGGCCTGGCACCGTCGCCGGAACCTCCCCGAGCGCCGGCGGGAGATGTCGCCGCTCGCGAACCTCCATTCCGTCAAGAACCGCTTCCTTCTCCGGATCAACAACGCCGGCAAGGAGCATCTCCGCGCGACGTTCCTCCGCACGTTCCTCCGCGACGCGGTCGTCGTCGGGGGCTGCCTCACGGTGGAGCGCACGTCGTTCGAGGCGCTCCGGTGGCTCGCCGCGAACCGGGCGCGCCTGCTCGCAAAGCGCGCGGAGATCCAGGGCCGCCGCACGGCGGCCGACCAGGATCTCCTGCGCTGGTTCACGGACGACCCGCGCGGCGCGAGGATCGAGGATTGAAGCTCGCCATCCTGGGAACGCGCGGCGTCCCGGCGGCCTACGGGGGCTTCGAGACGTTCGCCGAGGAGCTCTCGGCGCGCCTCGCCTCGCGCGGGCACGACGTGACGGTCTACGCGCGACGCGGCGGCACGGCCGCCGAGACCGACGTCCACCGCGGCGCGCGCATCGTCTTCCTCCCGACCGTGCGGCAGAAGTACCTCGAGACCGTCGTCCACACGGCGCTCTCCGGCCTCCACGCGGCCGCGCAGGGCTACGACGCGGTTCTCGTGTGCAACGGCGTGAACGCGCTCACGTGCCGCTTCGCGCGCCTTCTCGGCGCGCCGACCCGCGTCGTCCTCAACGTGGACGGCCTCGAGAGGAACCGCCGGAAGTGGAACGCCCTCGGCCGGCTCGCCTACGCGATGTCCGAGCGGCTCAGCTGTGCGCTCCCGGACGTCCTCGTGACGGACGCCCGCGCGATCCGGACGTACTACCGCGAGGCGTACGGGCAGGACTCGCTCTACATCCCCTATGGCTCGGACCTCGAGGCGCCCGCCGGGACCGCGACGCTCGAGCGCCTCGGCCTTTCGGCCGGCGGCTACGTCCTCTACGTCTCGCGCTTCGAGCCCGAGAACAACGCCGACGCGGTCGTGCGCGCCTACCGGAGCGTGCCGGGGAACGCCCGCCTCGTCCTCCTCGGGGGCGCGCCGTACGCCGACGCCTTCGTCTCGGCCGTGAAGGCCGAGGCCGCGCGGGACCCCCGCGTCCTCCTCCCCGGCGCGATCTACGGCGAGGGCTACCGCGAGCTGCTCGCGAACGCGGCCGTCTACGTACACGCGACCGAGGTCGGCGGGACGCACCCCGCGCTCCTCGAGGCGATGGGGTTCGGCCGGCCGCTCGTCGTCCACGACACTCCCGAAAACCGCGAGACCGCGGGGGACGCCGCCCTCTGGGCGGACGCCGCCCGCCCGGACACCCTCGCCCGGGGCATCGGGGCTCTCCTCGCCGACCCGGGACGCCGCCGGGCCCTCGGCGAGGCCGCCCGCACCCGCGCCGGCGCCCTCTACCGGTGGGATTCCGTGACGGACGCCTACGAAACGGCGCTTTCGGGGGCGTGAGGAGGCACGATTCCGCGGCACTTGCTAGCATCACCCTGACCCCCGGCCGGGGTCTCCCGCGATGCTGAAGCAACAGGCCCGGACGATTGCGGCTCTCCTGTACGCCGCCGATCTCAGCGTCACCCTCGCGACGCTGCCCGTGGCGTACCTCCTCAGGAGCGAGGTCGTCCCGCTCTTCGCCCGGCGCCTCACGGGCCTCTACGACTTCAACTGGTATCTCGTCCTCGTCGGGCCGATCGTCCTGATCTGGACCGGCCTCCTCGTCGTCGGCGGGTCCTACCGCAGCCGGAGGACCGAGGCGCTGAGGGACGAGGTCGCGCTCGTCGCGCGGACCGCGCTCTTCGGGAGCGTCGGTCTCGCCCTGGTCGTCTTCGGCGCACGCTGGGACTTCATCTCGCGACCGTTCCTCCTCGCGTTCTTCTTCGTGAACCTCGTCTTCCTGATCGCCGAGCGCGTGACGGTCCGCCTCGTCGCGCGGCGCGTGCGCGCCCTCGGCTTCAACTTCCGGACGGTCGTCCTCGTGGGCGACACGCCGGGAGCGGCGGCGATGGCGAAGCTCATCCGGGAGCACCCCTGGTGGGGGCTCAAGCTCCTCGGCCTCATCCGCGAGAAGCCGATCGAGCCGGGCGAGACGACGACGTCGAACGGCGTCCCGTACCTCGGGACGCTCGCGGACTTCCCGAGGGTCTTCACGGAGTTCAGCGTCGACGAGGTGCTCCTCGCGGTCGACCGCGGCGACCTGCCGAAGATGGAGGACCTCTTCCTCCTGTGCGAGGAGATGGGCGTCAAGACGCGCCTCGTCCTCGACTTCTTCCCGCACGTCCTCGCGCGCGTCGAGCTCGAGGAGCTGGACGGCACGCCCCTCCTCACGTTCTCGACGACGCCGGACGACAGCGCCGCCATGATGGCCAAGCGCACGGCCGACGTCCTTCTCTCGATCGTCCTCGGCGCCGTCGCCATCGTCCCCGTCACGCTCGCGGCGCTCCTCATCCGGCTCACGTCGAAGGGCCCCGCGCTCTTCCGGCAGACGCGCGTCGGCCTGAACGGGCGGCCGTTCACGCTCGTCAAGCTCCGGACGATGGTCGAGGACGCCGAGCAGCGTCTCTCCGAGGTCGCGCACCTCAACGAGCACGAGGGCCCGGTCTTCAAGTCCGCACACGATCCGCGCCTCACGACGCTCGGCCGGCTCATCCGGCGATTCTCGCTGGACGAGATCCCGCAGCTCTGGAACGTCCTGCGCGGCGAGATGTCGCTCGTCGGCCCGCGCCCGCCGCTCCCCGAGGAGGTCGCGCGCTACGAGCGGTGGCAGCGCCGCCGGCTCTCGATGAAGCCGGGCGTGACGGGCCTCTGGCAGGTGTCCGGCCGGAACGAGATCCCGCGCTTCGAGGAGTGGACGAACCTCGACCTCGCGTACATCGACAACTGGAGCCTCGCGCTCGACGCGAAGATCCTGCTCAGGACGATTCCGGCCGTCCTTTCCGGCCGCGGCGCGCGGTAGGCGGACCCGCGATCGTCAGGCCCGCCGCGCCGCTCCCGTCGTCCCCGGCGGCGCGCGCGTGGGCCGAGGCGCTTCGCAACCCGCGCTTCCGCGTCCGCCTCGCCCTCACCGTACCCGCGCTCGTCGCCGCGCTCGCGGCTCTCGCCCGCTTCCTCGAGTGGAACGAGACGCGACCGGGCGCCGTCCTGCCCGACCCGGTCCTCGCGCTCCTCGCGCCGCGCGACCTCACGTGGCTGACGTTCGGCCTGATCTACCTCGGGCTCGCCCTTGGCGTCGCGCGCCTCGCGAAAGAGCCCCGCGCCCTCGTTCTCGCGTTCCAGGCCTACGTTGTGATGGTGCTCCTCAGGATCGCCGCCATGGCCGTCACGCCGCTCGAGGCGCCGCCCGGGATGATCCCGCTCCAAGACCCGCTCGTGCGCCTCTTCGGGCCGGGCAGGCTCCTGACGAAGGACCTCTTCTTCTCGGGACACACGTCGACGCTCTTCCTGCTGGCCCTCGCGATCCCGGGCCCGAGATGGAAAGCGTTCTTCATCCTGTGCACGGCGGCCGTCGCGTTCTGCGTCCTCGCCCAGCACGTCCACTACGCGGTCGACGTGCTCGCGGCCCCGTTCTTCGCGTACGCGAGCTTCAGGATCGCCCGGCGCAGCGCAGGACCTTAGGCCCCGCGAGGACGCGGCGGATCTGGCCGAGGTGCTTGCCCTCGTGCCCCGCGAGGAAGTCGAACCAGTCGACGCCGCTGAAGCGCCCGAGGAGAAAGTGCGGGAAGACCGTCGTCGCGAAGCGCTCCTCGCCCATGCGGTCGACGATCGCGAGGAGGGCCGCCCGCGTCTCCTTGAGGCCCGCGAGGACTTCCTGCGGGTTCACCTCGCCGCGCGGCCGGGGCCGCACGAGTTTCGGCGCGCGGAACCGGATCTTCCAGAAGACCGGCGACATCGGGAGCCGGTAGAACCAGGCGCGCCTGGGGACGCGCGTCGGCTCGCCCTTCTCGACCTTCGCGAGCGCCTTCACGAGGGTGCGCTCGGCCGTCCCGATGTGGTCGAGCACCTCGGCGGCCGACCAGCCGCAGTCGGCGGGCATCGCGAGGAGCTCCGCGTCGGATTTCCCCGCGACGGCCTCGTAGATCGAGGCCCGCACGGTCTCGGCCTTCGCCCGGGCCCTCGTCAGTTCGTCGGCACGGCTCATAATCGGCCCTCATCCTGATCGGGAAGGGAGGCTCCGTCAAATGCGAATCCGCCTCGCGCTGCTCGTAACCGCCTTCACCCTGCCGCTCGCCGCACAGCCGCTGACGGTGAAATGCGGGACCCTCCTGGATCCTGCAAGGCGAGGAGCAAAGGCGAACGTGGAGATTCTCTTAGAAGGTGGAAAGGTCGCGAGGATCGGGGCCGCGAGTGCGGCCGCAGCGCCTCCACCCTCTTCACCTTCTAAGAAATCCTCAAATGCCGTCTCACCAGACGAGGCGGGCGCCGCGAAAGGAACGGCCGAGGGCGTGCTGGATCTCTCGGCCTACACGTGCCTCCCCGGCCTCATCGACGCGCACACGCACCTGCTGCTGCAGGGCGACGCGACGAGCGAGGAGTACGACGAGCAGGTCCTGAAGGAGTCGACGCCGTACCGCGCGCTCCGGGCCGCCGCCGCCGGGCGCATCGCGCTCGACCACGGGTTCACGACGGTCCGCGACCTCGGAACCGAGGGCGCCGGCTTCACGGACGTGGACCTCCGGAAAGCGTTCGAGCGCGGCATCGTCCCCGGCCCGCGCGTGATCGCCGCCGGGCCCGCGATGACGCCGACGGGCCGTTACCCGCTCCTCGGTTTCTCGTGGGAGCGGAAGATGCCCGACGGCGTTCTCAAGTGCGACGGCGCCGACGAGTGCCGCAAGGCGGTCCGGTACCAGGCGCAGTACGGCGTCGACTGGATCAAGGTCTACGCGGACGGCTCGTATTTCCGGACGCCGGACGGCGGATGGGCGTCGGTCCCGAACTTCACCCAGGACGAGATGAACGCGATCGTGGACGAGGCGCACCGTCTCAGGAAGAAGGTCGCGGCGCACTCGATGACGCCGACCGGCCACCGGATCGCGCTCGCGGCCGGCGTCGACTCGCTCGAGCACGGCGACGTGCTGGACGACGAGACCGTCAAGGCGATGGTCGCGAAGAAGGTCGCGTACTGCCCGACGATCACGGTGGCCGACTTCGTGAAGGGCCCGCGGAGCAAGACGAACCCGATCTGGGACCAGCTCTGGGCGGTCTCGCAGGAGTCCTTCCGCCGGGCGTACAAGGCCGGCGCGCCGATCGTCTTCGGGACGGACGCCGGCGGCTTCGACTGGGACAAGCGCAACCAGGCCGAGGAGTTCTCGTTCATGGTCGCGTGGGGGATGACGCCGTGGGACGCGCTCCGCACGGCGACGACGGCCGCGGCCGAACTCCTCGGCCCGCACAAGGACGGCAGGCTCGGCTGCCTCGACGCGGGCTGCGTCGCGGACCTCGTGGCCGTGAAGGGCGACCCCCTGGCCGACATCAAGGTCATGGAGAAGACCGCCGCGGTGATCTCCCGGGGGAAGGTCGTCAAGAAGCCGGAGTGACGCGCGCCCGGGCGCTGACATAATCGGGACGCATTGTCCGTCGCGCCCGGAACCCTGATCGGCCCGTTCGAGGTCGTGTCTCTCCTCGGCTCGGGGGGCATGGGAGACGTCTACCGCGGCCGGGACACGCGCCTCGGCCGCGAGGTCGCGCTCAAGGTCCTTCCCGCCCACCTCGCCGACGACCGCGAAGGCCTCGCCCGTTTCGCCCACGAGGCCCGCGCCGCCTCCGCGCTGAACCACCCGAACATCGTCACGATCTACGACATCGGGAAGACCGACGACTCGCCCTTCCTCGCGATGGAGTTCGTGAACGGCCGCACGGTTCGGGACCTCCTGAAGGAGGGCGCCGTCCCGCTCCGCCGCCTCCTCGACATCGCCGTGCAGCTCACGGACGGCCTCGCGAGCGCCCACGGCGCGGGCATCGTCCACCGCGACCTCAAGCCCGAGAACCTCATGCTCTCGTCGGACGGCTTCCTGAAGATCCTCGACTTCGGGATCGCGAAGCTCGCTCCTCACGTCGCGGGAAGCGACTTCCCGACCACGCTCACGAGCGCGGGCCTCGTCGTCGGGACGCCCGGCTACATGTCGCCCGAGCAGGCCGCCGGCCGCCCCGTGGACTTCCGCTCCGACCAGTTCTCGGTCGGCCTGATCCTGTACGAGCTCGCGACCGGTCGCAGGGCCTTCGAACGGCCGACGCCGGTCGAGACGCTCTCGGCGATCATCCGCGAGGACCCCGAGCCGATCTCCAACTTCGCGCCGCGGCTCCCCGGTCCCGTGCGCTGGGTGATCGAGCGCTGCCTCGCGAAGGACCCCGAAGAGCGCTACGCCTCCTCCCGCGACCTCGCGCGCGAGTGGAAGCAGCTGCAGCGCAACGCGGACGTGCTCGCGGCCGACACGGCCTTCCAGACGGCGGCGACCGCGCGTTTCGAGGCCGCTCCGACGGGCCGCCTGCGCGCGGGCGCCGGGCCCTCCGTGACGCTCTCGTCCTCTCCCGTCCCCGCCGTGGCGCCCGTCCCGCCGCCGAAGCGCGAGTCCGGAGCGCGCCGCGCGACGCGGGTCCTCCTGACGGCGATCGGGGCGCTCGCGCTCGTCGCCGGCGGCGGCGGCCTCGGGTACTGGCTGCGCCAGAAATCGGCGGACGCTCCTCCGCCCGCGTGGTCGGGCTCTCTCGTCATGGGCGGCTCGACGCGCGTGCTCTCGCCGCGCAGCTCGCCCGACGGCCGAAGGGTCGCGTTCCTGACGCCCGTGGGCGGCCTCGCGCAGGTCGCCGCCATGGAGCCCGAGTCGGGCGACTGGACGGTCCTGACGAAGCGACGGGACAAGGGCGGCGTCCACCGCGTGGAGTGGTCGCCCGACGGCACCCGCCTCTTCTTCGACCGCGTGACGGACGTGCCCCTCGGGGTCTCGAGCGTTCCCGCGATCGGCGGCGACGAGCGCCTCGTCGTCGAGGGCGCCGAGAGCCCGGACCCGCTGCCGGACGGCAGCCTCCTCGTCGTGAAGCTCGACGCCGAGCGCCGGTTCCAGATCGTCCGGGTGTGGCCCGACAGCGGAAAGCAGAAGGCCGTCGGGCCGCCGATCCTCGCGGATTCGAGCGACCTCGTCTCGCGCGCGTTCCCGGACGGCAAGGAAGTCCTCGTCTGGGGCCGCCTCGCGGGGGCGAAGGACGCGGCCGGGCGGCGTCTCCACGTCCTCGACGTCGAGACGGGCGCCGCGCGCCCGTTTCTTCCGGAGCTTCCGCTTCTTCCGCCGTTCCTCCCGCTCCGCGACGGGCGGGCGGTGCTCGCGCGACTCGCGGCCGGCGACCTCCACCGGATCGTCTCGGCCGCGCGCGACGGCACGGGAGCGCAGACGCTCCTCTCGTTCTCCAGCCGGCCGCGATACCTCGCCGAGGGCGCGGAGGGGACGCTCTACGTCGGGTTCTCCGACGGCGCCGCCGACCTTCTCCGCGTCCCCGTCTCGGGCGGCCTCCCCGAGCGCCTCGCGACGGTGCCGGCGAGCCTCGTCATGACCCCGGTCGAGTTCGAGGACGGCCGTCTCCTCGTCCCGGGCCTCGTCGCCGGCCGCCGCCAGCTCCTCGTCACGGGCGAGAACGGCGACCTCAGGCCCTTCACGGGCCTGTCGGAGCCCACGTTCGGCCCCGCGACGCTCGCGGGCCGGGACACGGCCGTGTTCCTCACGGGCCCCGCGGCCGCGCCGCCGCTCCTCGCGATCGCGGCACGGTCCGACGGCCGCCTGCTCAAGAAGCACGCGCTCCCGAAGGGCGCCGTGCCGTCGTCGCTCGCCGCCTCGCGCGACGGGAAGACGGTCTTCTTCGCGGATGGCGGGACGATCTGGTCCGTGAACGCCGCGAGCGGCGCCGTGAAGACCCTCTGCACCGGGAACGGCGTCGCGGGCTTCCCCGACGCCGACGACGTCCTCGTCCAGCGCAACGCCGCGTCGGGGGTCCAGCTCGTCCGCGTCTCGCTCGCGACTCTCGCCGAGACGCCCGTCCTCCTGACGGGGCCCGTCAGGCTCGCGTCCGCGCCGCTCTCGGGAGGGGCGGTCGGGCCGGACGGCAGGATCCTCGTCTCGGCCGTCTCACCCGAAACCTGGCTCCCCGCGCCCGCGGTCCTCGACCCGGCCACGGGCGCCCTCGTCCTCGTGCCCGTCCGCGCGGCGGGCGAGGTCCTCACGGCCTCGTGGGGCCGCGGCGGGACGATCCTCGCGATGGTGCTCGGGACGAGCGGGGAGTTCTGGAGCTTCCGCCCGAAGGACGAGGGGGGCTCCCCCGCGTCCTCCGGGCGTTAGCGGACCAGGCTTACTTCTTCGGGCGGTAGCCCTTCGCGCCGACCCTGCCGATCGCGCCGACCTCGGCGAAGTACTTCGCGAAGGAGATCATGCCGCCTTCGGCCTGCTCCCAGTCGTAGTTTTCGTTCGGCGAGTGGTAACCGTGCTCGGGGAGCGAGAGCCCGAGGAAGAGGATGGGCGCCTTGAGGACCTGCTCCATCGTGAGCACGGCCCCGATCGAGCCGCCCTCGCGGACGAAGACGGGCTCCTTGCCGAACGCGAACTTCACGCTCCGGCGCACGGCGTCCGCGAGCGGCCCCGTCGTGACGCCCTGGTACGGGTCGAGGCGCCCCTCGAGCACGACCTTCACGTCCTTGTTCTTCTTCCTGACGAAGTCCGTCACGAGCCTCGCGATCTTCGCGCCCGTCTGGTTCGGGACGAGGCGGCAGGAGACCTTGACCTCGGCGCGCGGCGGGATGACGGTCTTGACGCCGGGGCCGGTGTACCCGCCGACGACGCCGTGGATCTCGAACGTCGGCATCGCCCAGATGCGCTTCATGACGTCGAGGGAGTCGTTCGTGCGGATCGACTTGAAGAGGTGGTCCTTCCTGAAGCCCGCGACCGTGAAGCCGGACTTCCGGAAGTCCTGGAGCTCGGCCTTCGTCGGCGGGACGACGTCCTTGTAGAACCCGGGGATCTTCACCCGGCCCGTCTTCGCGTCGAAGCACTCGGCGACGACCTGCATGAGCTCGGCGATCGGGTTGCGTGCCGCGCCGCCCGTGACGCCCGAGTGCTGGTCCGTCGTGCCCGTCTCGAGCGTGAAGAGCATGCCCTGCAGGCCCCGGAGCCCGGCCGGCGAGGCCGGCTTGCCGCGCGCGATCCAGATCGTGTCCGAGACGATGATCGAGTCGGTCGCGAGCTTCTCCCTGGCGGCCGTGATGCCCTTCGCGAAGCTCGGCGAGCCGATCTCCTCCTCGAACTCCCAGAGGACGCGCACGTTCACGGGGACGCCGGCGTCCATCGCGGCCTTCGCGCCGAAGAGCGCCGAGAGGGCCGGGCCCTTGTCGTCCGTCGTGCCGCGGCCGAAGTAGCGGTCGCCCTTCTTCGTGAAGACGAAGGGCTCGGTCTCCCACGGCTCCGTCTGCCTGGAGGCGGGCTGGACGTCGAGGTGGTTGTACACGGTGACCGTCGGGCGGGAGGCGTCCGTACCGAACACGCCGTGGACGATCGGGTGGCCGCCCGTCTCGAGGACCTCGGGGACGCCCCCGAACGCCTTGATCGTGTCGCAGGCGAGCTGCACGCCGTCGGCGATCGCGGCCTTCTTGGTCGGGTCGACGGAGATCGTCTGGCGCTCGACGAAGTCCTTGAGGAGGGATTCGAAGCGGTCGCGGTTCTGCGCCGCGAACGCCGTGAGGGCTTCCTTGGTGAGTTTGCTTTCGTTCATAAGGGGCGAGTGTATGCCCGCCCCTCGCCGCCCCGTCAACGGTGCAGGAACCTCATCCGCCGTTTCCGACGCCGGGGCCCGCGCCCGGCAGAGGGCGCCGCTTCTTCCGGTGCATGCGCTCCTCTTCCTCCTTGTAGAGGTACTTGATCGAGCGCTTCGGGATCAGGAGGTTCGGGGCGTGGTCGCGGTTGAGCTTGATGACGTCCTTGTCGTACCACTCGATCCAGCCGCGCAGCTCCTCGCCGTCCACGAGGCGGACGACGATCGGCGTCTTGGACTGCATCTGCTTGAGGTAGTAGTAGGCCTCGGCGTTCGTCTGTTCGGGCGGGACGACGCGGCGGGCGCCGCCCGCGGGCCGTGCGCTCCCCTGGTCCTTGAGGACGCGGGCGAGGGACGGCCGGATGAGCTTGCGCGGGCCCAGCTCCTCGGACGGGCCCTGCCCATCGCCGGGGGTCGGGGCGCCGGAGAAGGGCTTTTTCGCGGAAGCCATGTCGAAACTCCTCATGACCGTCTCTACGCGGGAGGGGAAACGGATGTTGCCGGGAGTCTATTCCGGGCTTGGCCGGAGGACGAGACCACGCTCAGGAGGGCGGCGGCGGAGCCGGGGCCGGCTTCTCGCGGCGCTCGCGATCGCCGCCGTGGCCCATGCGTCGCGCGGCTTCGATGCCGCCCTCCAGCTCGTAGGCCACGCAGCACTTCAGGCGGCCGCACTGGCCCGTGAGCTTGGCGGGATTCGGGGTGAGCCCCTGCATCTTCGCCATCCGGATCGCGACGGGGTGGAAGCCCTTCAGCCACGTCGAGCAGCAGAGCGTCAGGCCGCACGAGCCGATGCCCCCGAGGAGCTTCGTCTCGTCGCGGACGCCGAACAGCTTCATGTCGACCCTGAGGTCGAACTTCTCGGAGATCGCCCGCGAGAGGTCGCGCACCTCCGGCTTCTTGTCCGACGTGTAGAGGACCGTCAGCTTGCGGCGGTCGAAGCCGACGGCGCACTTGACGACGTGGATGTCGAGGCGCATCGCCGCCACCTTCTCGTCCGCGAACGCGAGGGCGGCCTGCTGGAGCTCGAGGCGCTCGGCGTAGTCCGCGTACTCGGAGTCGGACGCGAGCCTCAGGAACCGGCGCGCCTTCTTCGCGGAACACGACCGCGCGAGCGTCGGGGACGTCGTCGTGACCTCCGCGAACTCGGGGCCGCTCTCGGTCTCGACGATGAGCCGCTCGCCGGGCTTGACCGCGACCTCGCCCGTGAAGACGAGCGTCGTCTTCCCGTCCTCGGCGTCGGCGAGGCGGACGCCGACGTAGTTCCCGCCGGGATTCGTGGAGGTGCCGAGGGAGCAGCCCGTGCAGCTCATGGAAGCCGATTGTGCCAGAAGGCCTTAGCGGGACTCAGTCGCGCGAATAAAGGGCCGCTCCGAGGAGGCCGGAGTCGTCGCCAAGTCCTGCGGGCTCGATCCTGATCCTGCCGAGGTCCTGCGTGAACGCGAAGGCGTCCGCCCACTTCCTCACCTCGTCGAGGTAGGCCGGACCGACGTCGGTCGCGACGCCCCCGCCGAGGACGAAGACGTCCGGGGAGAGGATGTTCCAGACGTTCGCGATCGAGATCCCGACGGCGCGCGCCGAGCGCGCGAGAGCGCGCCGGGCGAGCTCGTCCCCCTCCTCCCACGCCTCGCGCAGCTGCGAACCCTTGAGGCGGACGTCCTTCTTCGAGACGGCCTTCTCGAGCTCCGTCCGGTCGCCGCGGTCGATCCGCCGCCTCAGGTACGACGCGATCCCCACCTTGGCGGCCGTGCCCTCGAGGGTCCCGTCCAGCTTTCCCGGAGCGGCCCTGCGGAAGTCGATCTGCGTGTGGCCGATCTCCCCCGCGTTGCGGTTGTGCCCCGAGTGGATCTTCCCGTTCCAGATGACGGCGCCGCCGACGCCCGTCCCGACCCAGACGGCGACCATGAGGATCGAGCCGCGGCCTGCGCCGAGGCGCGCCTCCGCGAGCGCCGCGAGACGCACGTCGTTCTCGACCCGGCCCGACGCGCCCGGGAACGACGCTCCGACGGCTCTCACGACGTTCCAGTTCGACGCGTCGAGATTCGCCGCCTTCAGGAGCGTTCCCTTGATCGTGTCGACCGCGCCGGGCGCGGCGACCGCGAAGGTGGAAACGTCCGCGCGCACGGCCCCGGCCTCCTTCAGCGCGAGGTCGCTGGCCTCGACGAGGGCGGCGCCGATCGCGTCGGCCCCGTCCGCGAACGGCGTCTTGAGCTTGCCGCGCCCGAGGATCCGGTTCGAGGCGTCCACCGCGCCCGCAAGGATCTTCGTGCCGCCGAGGTCGATGCCGAGGGCGAGGCCCTTGCCGGTCGTCTTCGCCATGAGGCGCGCAGTTTACGCGCCGGGCTCCCGGATCGGAGATCATGGAGGGGGGAGGTCCCGCATGTCCGCTCACGGCTGGCCCCGCGTCCAGGCCCTCTCGCTCCACGTTCCCGCGCTCGAGCTCCTCGTCGACCTCTCGAAGACGGGCCTCGCGGACGACGCCCTGCTCAGGCACCCGCTCGTGACGGACGCCTTCCCCGCCGCCTTCGCGGCGATGGACGCGCTCGAGAAGGGCGCGATCGCGAACCCGGACGAGAAGCGCATGGTCGGCCACTACTGGCTGAGGGCCCCCGAGCGCGCCCCGGACGCCGGGATCACCGAGGCGATCCGCGGGACGCTCGCGCGGATCGAGGACTTCGCGGAGGCCGTGCACGCGGGCCGCCTCGCGCCCTCGAACGCCCCGCGCTTCACGAACCTCCTCGTCGTCGGCATCGGGGGCTCCGCCCTCGGACCGCAGTTCGTCGCGGACGCCCTCGGCTCGCCGCGCGATCCGCTCCGCCCGTTCTTCTTCGACAACACGGACCCCGACGGCCTGGCGCGCGAGCTCTCGCGAATCGCCGCGACGGAGGGCGGACTCCCCGCGACGCTCACGGTCGTGATCTCGAAGTCGGGCGGGACGAAGGAGACGCGCAACGGGATGCTCGTCGCGGGGGACGCGTACCACCGCGCGGGCCTCGACTTCGCGAAGCACGCGGTCGCCGTGACGGGCGCGCAGAGCGAGCTCGACGAGGTGGCCGCGAAGGGCGGCTGGCTCGAGCGGTTCCCGATGTGGGACTGGGTCGGAGGGCGGACCTCGGAGCTCTCGGCCGTCGGCCTCCTGCCCGCGGCGCTCCAGGGCCTCGACGTTTCGGCGATGCTCTCGGGCGCGGCGGCCTGCGACGCGGCGACGCGCGTCCCCGAGGTCGCGAAGAACCCCGCCGCGATGCTCGCGCTCGCGTGGCATGCCGAGACGGGCGGCCGCGGCGCGAAGGACATGGTCGTCCTCCCATACAAGGACCGGCTCCTCCTTTTCTCGCGGTACCTCCAGCAGCTCGTCATGGAGTCGCTCGGCAAGGAGAAGGATCTCGAGGGCCGCGTCGTGAACCAGGGGATCGCCGTCTACGGCAACAAGGGCTCGACCGACCAGCACGCGTACGTCCAGCAGCTGCGCGAGGGCGTCCCGAACTTCTTCGCGACGTTCCTCGAGGTCGAGAAGGACCGCGAGGACGGCGCCCGCTCGCTCGAGGTCGAGCCCGACGTCACGCCGGGCGACTACCTGCACGGCTTCCTCCTCGGGACGCGGAAGGCGCTCGCCGGGAACGGCCGCGGCTCGGTCACGCTGACGGTTCCGGACGTGTCGCCGAGGACGATCGGCGTCCTCATCGCGCTCTACGAGCGGGCCGTCGGCCTCTACGCGCAGCTCGTCGGGATCAACGCGTACCACCAGCCCGGGGTCGAGGCCGGCAAGAAGGCCGCCGCCGCCGTCCTCGCGCTGCAGGGCAGGCTCCTCGCGGCGCTGCGGGCGAACCCGGGCGAGTTCCGGACGGCCGAGAAGATCGCGGCGGCGATGAGCGAGCCCGACGTCGAGACCGTCTTCGCCGTCCTCCGCCACCTCGCCGCGAACCCCGACCACGGCGTCTCGCGCAAGGATGGGCCGACGTTCTTCCTCGCGACGTTCGGCGTCAGATGAACAGCCGGTCGCGCTCGAGGACGCCCCTCAGGTCTTCCTTCGGGTCGCGGCAGATCCAGATCGTCCGGCCGTTCTCGTAGGGCATCGCGAGCGGGTGGCCGGTCCTCCCAGCCTCCTCGACCCGCCCGAAGACGCCCGTGAGCGACTCGCGCCGCCCGCCGATCACGATCAGCGGCCCCGCGAACGGCGCGTTCCTCTGAGCGTCCTCGGCACTCCAGAACCACCAGCTGTTGTGCGGACAGAGGACGGGCGGGACACCGAGAGGCGCGCCGTACCTTTCGAGCGCCGAGGCTTCGCCGTAGTTGCGCGCCCAGACGCGGGCCGTCTTCCGTTCGGCGTCCGGCAGCGTGGACGCGACGCGCGCGACCTCGGCCGCGAGCTCGGGCCAGCCGAACCGGTCCGCGAAGTGCTGCGGGAGCGGTCCGAGGCGGTTGCGCTCGGTCGTCGTCGGACCCATCCCGAGCGACTTCGCGTACGCGAGGTACTGCGGGACCGGCAGGAGCGGCAGCGCGAACGGCACGAGCGCGAGGCCGCCGGCGACGAGCAGGGTCCCATACCCCCACGCGGGCGCGGCGCTCCGGCCGCGGCGGAGCACGCGCTCGAGCGCGACGCCGCCCGCAGCGAGGAGCGGCGCGAACGACGCCGCGAGGTATTCGGCCTTGCTCGTGCGGTTCAGGAGGAGGATCGCGAGCGTCGTCAGGAAGACGACGGCGAGGGCGCGGAACCTCTTCGCGTCCTTCGCCGCGAGGAGCCAGGCGAGACCCGCGATCCAGAGCGGCGCCGCCAGAGGGTCGAAGAACAGGAGCAGGTCCTTCGCGAACGTGAGCGGCGAGGACGGGACGTATTTTTCCGCCGTGGCGCGCCGCATGAACTCCAGGGTCGGCCAGCGGTGGAGCGCGTTCCAGGCGAGGTACGGGAGGAGCCCGAGAAACGCGAGGCCTCCGGCGAGCCACGGGCCGAGCGTCGAGAGCCAGCGCCGCGCCGGCGTCAGGACGAGGCCCGCCGCGATTCCGGCGCCGAGCCAGAGGACGCTGATCTTGTTCAGGAGCCCGAGCGCGAGGATGCATCCTAGGAGGAGCCACAGGCGCCCCGCCCCGCGGCCCGGCTCCCGGGCGACGAGCACGGCGAGGAGCGACGCCGCGGCCGTCCAGAGCAGGATGTCGAACGCGTTCATCGAGTAAGTGCCGGTCATCCCGAGCCAGATCGGGGAGACGGCGGCCGCGAGGGCCGCGAGGCTCTGCGCAACCGTGCCGCCGCCGAAACGCCGCGCGAGGAGGCCGGTCAGGACGACGATTGCGGCCCCGCAGAGCGCCGGCGGGACCATGAGCGCGGCGGCCGAGTCGCCGAACAGAGCGCGCCACACCGAGAGGAAAAGGATCGAGAACGGAGGCTGGTCGACGTACCCCGCCGCCGGACGGCTCGCGCACGAGAGGTAGTAGAGCTCGTCGCGGAAGATCCCGTACCGGCCGATCGACGCGGCGTGGAGCGCCGCCTGCACGAGCGCGGCCCCGCCGATCAGGGCCCAGGCGGGCCTTTCCCGGGCGGGCTCCTTCGGCGTCATGAGCGTCCTACGTCCCGGCGGCCGACGGGTTTCGCGCGGCGGAGGATACTCGGCCCATGGCGACGCTTTCCGACCTCTCCCTGAAGAACCGCCTCTTCATGGCGACGTACCGGTACCGGACGGTCGAACCGGTGCCGTGGGCCGTGCCGCGGCGGCCGCTGCGCGAGGCGCGCGTCGCGCTCCTGACGACGGGAGCCGTCTACGCGCAGGGCCAGGAGCCGTTCGACGAGGAGAGGAGGGGCGGCGACGTCTCGTACCGCGTGATCCCGCGCGACGCGGACGTTTCGACGCTCGGGATCGCGCACAAGTCCGACGCGTTCGACCAGACGGGCTTCCGCGCGGACCGCAACCTCGGCTTCCCTCTCGACCGCCTGCGCGAGATGGAGGCGGCGGGCGCGATCGGAAGCCTCGCGCCGCGCGCGATCTCGTTCATGGGGTCGATCTCCGCGCCGGGCCGGCTCGTCAAGGAGACCGCGCCGGAGGCGGCGGCGCTGCTGGCGGCCGACGGCGTCGACGTCGCGCTCCTCGTCCCGCTCTGACCGCTCTGCCATCAGACCGTGTGTCTGATCGCCGCCGAGCTGGAACGCAGGGGGATCGCGACGACGTCCGTCACGGCCCTGCCCGAGATCACGAAGAAAGTCGGCGCCCCGCGTGCGCTCGCGGTGCCGTATGCGCTCGGCTACCCGCTCGGCCTGCCGCACGACGCCACGCTCCAGACGAGGATCCTGGCCGCGGCCTTCGCCCTCCTCGAAGCGCCCGGCCCGCCGCCGGTTTACGGCAGCCTGTCGCGCGCGGCCTGCGCTCCCACGGCCGATCCGAAGCCTCATCGCGACACGGTGAACGGAACCGGGTGAGAAATTCGCCTCCGGCCGTCCGGGGCGCGGAACGTCACGCGCACGACGTGCGTGCCCGGGGGCAGCCCGGAGACGTCGAGATGGCCTTCGTAGCCCGCGCGCGACGCGTCCCCGATCTCGGGGATCACGGCGGCGACGTCCGGGCGGGGGGTTCGATCGAGCCGGACCGGCTGAACGGGCGTCCCGTCGATCCGAAACTCGACCGGCACGACGGTTCCGCCGCCTCGAAGTTGACACCAGCCGGCCACGACGAGCTCGCGCCCGACGACCTGCCCTCCGGCGGGGCGATCGATGGACACCGGGATCTCGTCGTCGTAACGAACGACCTCCGCGCCCGGGGGAGACGGCCGGGTCCCGACCGAAAGGGCGGTCCGGGCGATTCCCACCTGGACGCTCAGCAGGACGCCCTGCGACACGCGCGAGAGAAGCGGCGCGACGAACGCGAAGCGCTTCTCCTCCATGAGGCCCGGCACGAGACGGTCGGCGATGAGGACGACGTCGCCCGCATCGGAGACGACCGCTCGGCTGTCGGCGATCTCGCTCCTCTCGCGCGAAGGGAGGAGCCGGGAAACGTGCATCCGGAGCTCGGGATCGTGAGCGACCAACCCGCGCGCGTAGGAGCCGGAGCCCGCGGCCTCGATCGCCGCGATCGGCGGGCTCGTCCGCGTCGCGACCTCGACGACCGGCGGCACCGCCGCCGCGGCGCAGCAGCCCGCGAGGACGGCGCCCGCGGCGGCGCCCCCCCATCTCGAGCGCCGGAACAGCACCGCGAGACCGCCGGCCGCGAGGCCGGCCAGAGCGCCGAGCAAGACGGTCGCATAGCGCGGAGCGGCGAAGAGAGCCGAGGCCGGGATGTTCACGAACGCCCACGGCAACACCACGGCGAGGACCAGGAGCACGAAGCGGGGACGGCGTGCGGCGGCGATCAGCGCGAGAAACGCGTACGACCAGAAAAGCGGGTCCCACCCGAACGGGTCCACGAACCAGCGACGTCCGACCGCCGCGTCGACGAGTTCCGCCGGTGTCTTCAGCACGTACCGGCGGGTGTCGGCGGCCTGGATCGCGAGCTGCTCGCGAAAACGGCCGATGCCGCCCGAGCCGGCGATCGCGGGGACCCAGACGAGAACGCTGAGCGCCGCGCCTGCGGTGAGGCCGGCCAGCAGCCACTTCCAAGACCCGGGCCCCTTCCGCAGGCAAACGACGATCGAAGCCACGCCCAGGGGGAGGAGCGCGATCGCGCCTTGCGGGCGAAACCCGCCCGCGAGAGAGGTGAGAACGATGCCGAGCGCCGTGAGGCGGCCATCGGGAGAACGGATCCCGGCGAGGAAGACGGCGCCGGCGGCGAAGATCGCGGCCGCGGCGGGCGCATCCGAGAATCCCCGGACCCCGAACAGCCAGACCGACGGGATGAACGCGTAAAGAACGCCGCCGAGGCAGGCGAAGTCGGCGTCGAGACCCGCCGCCGCCAGGAATGCGGCGAGCGCCGCGGCCGCCAGGAGCCCGCCGATCGTGCCCACGATCGCGAGCGACCGGTACGGGTCAATCCCCGCCCGGTGGAGAAGCGCGGCGGCCTCCACCAGGAGCGGATAGCCCGGGGGGTGCGGACGGTGCTCGCGCAGGTCGATCCCGTGCGCGACCGCGTCGGTGAGGAGGACTTCGTCCCAGTGCCACGCGTCGGGGGCGATCGTGACGAAGCGGATCACGCCGAGGAGGGCGAACGCGACGAGCCACGCGCGGGTCCGGCGGCGGGCGAACCGCATTCCGCCCGGCCCGGAGCGAACGAGGGCGTTCACGGGCGGGATGGCCCGGGTTACCGCAGGAGGGAACCCGACCGCTCCATCAGGATCTCCATCGCCTTCTTCCCGATGTCGCGGCGGAAGTGCTTCCCGTCGAAGTGGATCTTCTCCGACGCCTCGCGCGCCTTCTTGAGCGCCTGCGAGAGGCCGCGCGCGCGCGCGCAGACGTCGAGGACGCGCCCGCCCGCCGTCACGAGACGCCCGTCCGGCGCCGTCGCCGTGCCCGCGTGGAAGACGACGACGCCCTCTTCCTTCTCGGCGTCCTCGATGCCCGAGATCGTGCGCCCCTTCTCGTACGGGCCGGGGTAGCCCTCGGCCGTCAGGACGAGACAGGCCGTCGCCTCGCGCCGCCACGTCGGCGTCACGCCCTCCTCGAACTTCCCGCGGGCCGACGCGAGGAGGAACGGCAGGAGGTCGCCGTCCATGCGGAGGAGGACCGACTGCGTCTCGGGGTCGCCGAAGCGGACGTTGTACTCGAGGACGTAGGGGTTGAGCCCCTTCTCGAGGATGATGCCGACGAAGAGGACGCCGCGGAACGGCCGGCCCTCCTCCTTCATCCCTTTGAGCGTCGGCTGGACGACGAACGCGAGGATGTCGGACGCCGTGGACGCGTCGAGGAGGACCGACGGGCTGTGCGAGCCCATGCCGCCCGTGTTGGGGCCGCGTTCGCCGTCCCAGACCTTCTTGTAGTCCTTCACGGTCGCGAGCGGGAGCGCGCGCTCCCCGTCGCAGAGGACCATGAAGCTCACCTCGTCGCCCGCGATGAAACGCTCGACGAGGACGCGGTCGCCGGCCGAGCCGAAGACGCGGTCCTCGAAGAAGAGCTTGAGCGCCTGCTCCGCCTCGGCCGCCTCATGGACGACGACGACTCCCTTGCCCGCGGCGAGGCCGTCGGCCTTGAAGACCACGGGCAGGCCGAAGGACTTGAGGGCGCGCTCGGCCTCGGCGCGGCTCGTGACGATCTCGGCGTCGGCCGTCGGGATCGCGTACTTCTTCATGAAGGTCTTCGAGAACGCCTTCGAGCCCTCGAGTTCGGCCGCGAGGCGATTCGGCCCGAACGCGAGGAGCCCGCGGTGCTGCAGCTCGTCGACGAGCCCGAGCGTGAGCGGGAGCTCCGGCCCGACGATCGTGAGGTCGATCTTCATCGACTCGGCGAAGTCGGCGATCTCGACGACGTTGTCGACGGAGATCGGGATGCACGTCGCGATCCCGGCGATGCCCGGGTTGCCCGGCGCACAGAAGATGTCCGTGACGCCCGGCGCCTGCGCGAGCTTCCAGACGAGTGCGTGCTCCCGCCCACCCGAGCCGACCACGAGGAGTCTCATGTGACGGCTGGAATCTTAACCCGCCTCCCCGCCGCCTAGACGCCCCCGGGCGCGGGCCATAATCCGGCGGTGAAGAGAGACATCCGGGAGCGCCTGAAGACAGAGGTCCTGCTCGGCGACGGCGCCATGGGCACGCTCCTCGTCTCGCGCGGCGCCCCCGCGGACGGACCCCGCTCGCCGGTCTGTCTCACGACGCCCGACCTCGTCAAGGAGATCCACGACGACTACGTCTCCGCCGGGGCGCAGCTGATCTCGACGAACACGTGGGACGCGAACCGGGCGAAGCTCACGAAATTCGACTGGGCGGACTCGCTCGAGAAGGTCAATCGCGCGGCCGTCCGGCTCGCGCACGCCTCGGCCGAGGGCGAGTACGTCTACGTCGGGGGCGTCGTCGGCCCTCTTGGCCAGCTCGTGAAGCCGTACGGGCCGCTCACGCGCCCCCACGTCCGGGACATCTTCACGGAGCAGCTCCGCATCCTCCTGGAGGAGAAGGTCGACCTCCTCGTCTTCGAGACGTTCTCGTCCCTGCTCGAGATCCTGGAGGCGGTGCGCGCGGCCCGGGCCCTCTCGACGGAGATCCCCGTCGTCGCGTCGATGACGTTCCTCGCGGACGGCAAGACGAGCTTCGGCGACGAGGTGGCCGAGAGCCTTCGCGCGCTCGCGGACGCCGGCGCGGACGTCGTCGGGCTGAACTGCGCGATCGGCCCGCAGGAGTCGCTCGAGGTCCTGACGCGCGCGACGTCCTCCGTCTCCCTGCCCGTCTCGCTCATGCCGAACGCGGGCTACCCCTGGGTCGTCGGCGGCCGCACCGTGTACCCGGCGACGGCCGACTACTTCCGAGAGACGGCGAAGGAGGCGGTGCAGGCGGGCGCCGCGTTCCTCGGGGGCTGCTGCGGCACCGGCCCCGAGCACGTTTCCGCGATGGCCCGCGAAACGGTCGGCAAGGCGCGCCGCGCCGCCCACGCGGCGCCCATGGTCTTCGTCTCGGAGGACCGCGCGCGTCCGGCGGCGGCGCCCCTCGAGACGTCCTCTTTCAAGCGCAAGCTCGCCGACGCCGCGGCCCGCGTCGTGACCGTCGAAGTCGAGCCGCCGAAGGGCTTCGACGCCTCGGCCGCGCTGGACGGCGCGCGCACCCTCAAGACGATCGGCGTCGACGCCGTCAACGTCACGGACAACCCGATGGCGCGCCTGAGGATGTCCTCGATCGCCGTCGCGCACCTCATCCGCCACGAGACGGGCGCCGAGACGGTCTTTCACTTCTCGCCCCGGGATCGGAACGTCCTCGGCATCCAGTCCGACCTCCTCGGGGCCGCGGGCCTCGGGATCAAGGCACTGCTCGTCGTGGGCGGCGACCCGCTGAAGATCGGCGATTACCCGCAGGCCAAGCCCGTCGGCGAGGTGGACACGCTCGGCCTCCTGCGCATCGTCAAGGGCCTGAACGCGGGCGTCGACCTCGCCGGGGGCGCGATCGGGGCCGCGACGTCCTTCGCGATCGGCTGCGCCGCGAACCCGGCCGCGAAGGACCTCGACGTCGAGATCGCGAAGCTCGCGGCCAAGATCGACGCCGGGGCGACGTTCGCCCAGACGCAGCCGGTCTGGGACCTCGCGGCCCTGGACCGCTTCTGCGCGCGCGCCGAGTCCCGCGCGATCCCGGTCCTCGTCGGCCTCATCCCCCCGAAGAGTCTCAAGCAGGCCCTCTACTTCGCGAACGAGGTGCCCGGAATGGTCGTCCCCGCGTCCCTCGTCGAGCGGATGCGGAAGGCCGCCGACAAGGGGCCGGAGTTCGAGGAAGAGGAGGGCGTCGCGCTCTCCCTCGTGCTCGTGAAGGAGATGGCCGCGCGCGTGCGCGGCATCCACGTCATGCCGATGGGCCGTTACGGGATCGTCAAACGCCTCCTCGAGGCCCTCGGATGAGCGCCGAGGCGCGGCTGCGCGCGCTCCTCGCGCGCCGGGTCGTCGTCATCGACGGCGCGATGGGGACGATGATCCAGCGCGAGGGGCTCGACGAGGCCGCGTACCGGGGCGAGAGGTTCCGGAATCACCCGAAGGACCTGAAAGGCGCCAACGACCTCCTCGTCCTCACGCAGCCCGCGATCGTCGAGACGATCCACCTCGCGTACCTCTCGGCCGGTGCGGACATCGTCGAGACGAACACGTTCAACGCGCAGGCGATCTCGCTCGCGGACTACGGCCTCGAGCCGCTCGCGTACGAGCTGAACGTCGAGGCGGCCCGTCTCGCCCGGCACGCGGTCGATGCTCACCGAAATCGCACGGGGAAGGACGCGTTCGTCGCCGGCGCGCTCGGGCCCACGAACCGGACGCTCTCCCTCGCGGTCGACGTGAACGACCCCGGGAAGCGGACGCACGCCTGGGGCGCCCTCGTCGCCGCGTACCGCGACCAGGTCCGCGGCCTCCTCGACGGCGGGGCGGACGTCCTCCTCTTCGAGACGGTCTTCGACACGCTCGTCCTCAAGGCCGCGCTCTTCGCGGCGCAGCAGCTTTTCGACGAGGGCGCGCGGCGCGTCCCGCTCATGGTTTCCGTCACGATCACGGACAAGTCCGGACGGACGCTCTCGGGCCAGCTCGTCGAGGCGTTCTGGAACTCGATCGCGCACGTGCCGCTCCTCTCGGTCGGGATCAACTGCGCGCTCGGGGCGAAGGAGATGCGGCCGTACGTCGAGGAGCTGTCCGGCCTCGCGCCGGTCTTCGTCAGCGCCTACCCGAACGCCGGCCTCCCGAACGCGTTCGGCGGCTTCGACGAGACGCCCGCGATCATGTGCGCCGACCTCGCGGCGTTCGCCCGCGAGGGCTGGGTGAACGTCGTGGGCGGATGCTGCGGCACGACGCCCGACCACATCCGCGCGATCGCGGACGCCGTGAAGGACGTGCCGCCGCGGAAGGTCCCCGAAATCCCCCGCGCCACCCGGCTCAGCGGCCTCGAGCCGTACACGCTGCGCGACGGCGTCTTCACGGTCGTCGGAGAGCGGACCAACGTCACGGGCTCGCCGAAGTTCGCGAAGCTCGTCCTCGCGGGCGACTACGAGGGCGCGCTGGCGGTCGCGCGGCAGCAGGTCGAGGGCGGCGCGAACGTCCTCGACGTCTGCATGGACGAGGGAATGCTGGACGGGGTGGCCGCGATGACGCGGTTCCTGAACCTGCTGTCGGCCGAGCCGGACATCGCGAAGCTCCCGATCATGCTCGACAGCTCGAAGTGGGACGTGATCGAGGCGGGCCTGAAGTGCCTGCAGGGCAAGGCGGTCGTGAACTCCCTCAGCCTCAAGGAGGGCGAGGCGGCGTTCAAGGCGCACGCGCGGCTCGTCCGCCGGTACGGCGCGGCCGTGGTCGTCATGGCGTTCGACGAGGACGGCCAGGCGACGTCCGTCGAGCGGAAGCTCGCGATCGCGCGGCGGGCGTACCGGATCCTGACGGAGGAGGTCGGCTTCCCGCCCGAGGACGTCATCTTCGACCCGAACGTCCTCACGGTCGCGACGGGAATCGAGGAGCACGACTCCTACGCCGTCGACTTCTTCGAGGCGACGCGCCGCATCAAGGAGACGCTCCCGTACGCGAAGGTCTCGGGCGGGATCTCGAACGTGTCGTTCTCGTTTCGCGGCAACAACACGGTCCGCGAGGCGATGCACGCGGCGTTCCTGTACCACGCGATCCGCGCCGGCCTCGACATGGGCATCGTGAACGCCGGCCAGCTCGCGGTTTACGAGAACGTACCCGGCGACCTCCTCGAGCGAGTCGAGGACGTGCTCCTGAACCGGCGGCCCGACGCGACCGAGCGGCTCCTCGCGTTCGCCGCGTCCGTGAAGCAGGCGGGACCCGCCGGGGCGAAGGCCGACGCGTGGCGGAGCGGGAGCGTCGAGGAGCGCCTGACGCACGCCCTCGTCCACGGGATCACGGACTTCGTCGAGGCCGACGTCGAGGAAGCGCGGAAGATGCTCCCGCGCCCGCTCGACGTCATCGAGGGACCGCTCATGGCGGGAATGGACGTCGTCGGCGACCTCTTCGGCGCCGGGAAGATGTTTCTCCCGCAGGTCGTCAAGAGCGCGCGCGTCATGAAGCGCGCCGTCGCGTACCTCGAGCCGTACCTGCAGGCCGACAAGGCGGCCGGAGCTTCACGCTCGCAGGGCAAGGTCCTCCTCGCGACCGTCAAGGGCGACGTCCACGACATCGGGAAGAACATCGTCGGCGTCGTCCTCGCGTGCAACGGCTACGAGGTCGTCGACCTCGGCGTCATGGTTCCGGCCGACCGCATCCTGAAGGCCGCGAAGGAGCAGGCCGTCGACGCCGTCGGCCTCTCGGGCCTCATCACGCCGTCGCTCGAGGAGATGACGCACGTCGCGCGCGAGATGGAGCGCGAGGGCTTCTCGGTGCCGCTCCTCATCGGAGGCGCGACGACGAGCCCCGTCCACACGGCCGTGAAGATCGCGCCCGCGTACGGCCGGCCCGTCGTCCACGTGCACGACGCCTCCCGCGCGGTCGGCGCCGTCTCCGGCCTCCTCGGCGCGGAGAAGGCGGCGTTCGCCGACGCGAACCGCGAAAAGCAGGCGATCCTCGCCGCGGAGCACGAGGCGCGGGCGAGAAAGCCGCTCGTCCCGCTCGCGGCGGCTCGGGCGCGCCGCCCGAAGATCGACTGGGCGGCCGCGGACGTGCCCGTGCCGTCCTTCACGGGCGTCCGCGTCCTCCACGACGTGCCGCTCGAGACGCTCCTTCCCTTCGTCGACTGGTCGCCGTTCTTCCACGCGTGGGAGATGCGCGGCCGATACCCGCAGATCCTCGAGGACGCGGTTCTCGGTCCAAGGGCGAAAGACCTCTTCGCCGACGCGCAGGAGCTCCTTTCGCGCGTCGTGAAGGAGCGCCTGCTGACCGCGCGCGGCGCCTATGCGTTCTACCCCGCGGCGTCCGAGGGCGACGACGTCGCCGTGTTCGCGGACGAGTCCCGCGCGAAGAGGCTCGCGACGCTCCACACGCTCCGCCAGCAGATGGAAAAGCCCGGGGGCCAGCCGCTGGAGGCGCTCGCGGACTGGGTGGCGCCCGCCGCGAGCGGCCGCCACGACCACATCGGCCTCTTCGCCGTCACGGCCGGGATCGGCGCCGAGGCGCTCGCCCGCTCGTTCGAGGCCGCGCACGACGACTACTCCGCGATCCTCGTCAAGGCGCTCGCGGACCGGCTCGCCGAGGCGTTCGCCGAGATGCTGCACGCCCGCGCCCGCGCGGACTGGGGCTATGGCCGGAACGAGGCCCTCTCGCACGAGGACGTCCTGCGCGAGAAGTACCGCGGCATCCGGCCCGCGCCCGGCTACCCCGCGTGCCCGGACCACACCGAGAAACGGACGCTCTTCGACCTCCTCGGGGCGGAGGAGGCCGCGGGCATCCGGCTCACGGAGAGCTTCGCGATGACGCCGGCCGCGTCCGTCTCGGGTTTCTACTTCGCGCACCCCGACGCGCATTACTTCGCCGTCGGGCGCCTCGGGAAGGACCAGGTCGAGGACTACGCGCGCCGCAAGGGCATCCCGGTCGAGGAGGCCGAACGCTGGCTCGCCCCGAACCTCGGCTACGAGCCCGCGCGCTCCGCCGCCCCCGCCGCCGCGGCCCGCTGACGGCCCGCTCCAAGCTCCGTTCGCCGACTCCCGCCGTCCGTTGGCCGAATCGCACGGGCCGGCGGGGCGGCGGGCGCGTACCTTCTCCCGTGGAGGCCGACATGGACCCGACCATTCCCACCCACCGAAGGACCCCGAACGGGCGACTGATCGTCGGGCTGCTCTTCATCGCAGGCGGGATTCTCTTCACGCTCGCGAACTTCGGCGTCGTCCACGTTCGGGACGTCACGCGCTACTGGCCTCTCGTTTTCGTCGCCATCGGTCTCCTGCGTCTCGCGGGGCGGAGCATCTTCGCCGGCCTGGTCTGGGTCGGCATCGGCGTCGTGTTCCTTCTCCGCGAACTGGACATCCTCTGGTTCCGGCCTTCGATGCTCCTGCCGCTGCTCTTCGTGATCATCGGTCTGAGGATCGTCACGGAAGGGCTTCGGCGCCGCTGGCCGGCCCCGCCGGACGTGAGCGGCGCGGGCGGCGCCGTGAACGAGTGGGCCGTCTTCGGCGGCGGCGACCGGCGGATCTCGTCCGAATTCGCGGGCGGCCAGGCGAACGCCGTCTTCGGCGGCTTCAACCTCGACCTCAGGAAATCCACGATGGTGGGCGACTCGGCCGCGATCGACGTCTTCTGCTTCTGCGGCGGCGGCGAGATCCGCGTGCCGGAGGGCTGGAACGTCATCCTGAAAGTCGTCGCGATCTTCGGCGGGACGGACGACAAGACGCGGCACGAGCCGTCCACGACGGGCGCCGCGCCTTCCAAGACGCTCCTCGTCACCGGATTCATCGTCTTCGGCGGTCTCGGCGTCAAGAACTGAAGGCCCGCCGTGCACCCGCTTTTCGCGCGGCCCGGCGCCCTCGCGGTCTACCTCCTCGCGTGGCTCCCGCTCACGGCGATCCTCGGCGGCCTCCTCGTCCTCGCGGGCGGGATGACGGCGCTCGAGGCTGCCGCCGTCTCGCCGCTCCTGACCGGCGTGTACGCCTTCGTCTGCCTCTCGTCGTGGTACCTCTGCATCGCGTTCCCGATCGCGACGTCGCGCCTGTTCCCGCTCGCCGTGACGCTCGCCGTGGCGTCGATCGTCGCCGCGTCGCTCTGGGTGCTCTGGGGCGCCACGCTCGGCGGGCTTCTCGCCCTCGCGCCGCCGCTCGCCACGCTGCCCGAGGCCCTCCGCAACGCGACCCCCGTCATCCTCCTTCTCGGCATCCTCCTCTACCTCCTCGCCGTCGCCCTCCACTACCTCCTCGCGGCCGCCCGCGACGCGAAGGAACGCGAGGGCCGCGAGACCGAGCTGAAGGCCCTCGCGCGCGACGCCGAGCTCGCCGCACTCAAGGAGCGGCTGAACCCGCACTTCCTCTTCAACGCCCTCAACTCCATCGGGTCCCTCGCCGCGACGCGGCCCGAGGAGGCGCGCCAAATGTGCGCGCTCCTCTCGGACTTCCTCCGGACGACGCTCGGCCTCTCGGGCCGGGCCGAGATCCCTCTCTCGGAGGAGATCGCGCTCGCCCGCCGGTACCTCGCCGTCGAGCGCGTCCGTTTCGGCGACCGGCTCGGCGTCGCCGAGAACCTCGACCCGGCGGCGGACGACGCGCGGGTGCCCCCCCTGCTCCTCCAGCCGCTCGTCGAGAACGCCGTCAAGCACGGCATCGCGGGCCGGCTCGACGGCGGGACGCTGACCCTCGTCACGAAGCGCCACGGCGACCGCGTGTCGATCGTCGTCGAGAACCCCGCCGACGCCGATGCGCCCAGGCCCGCCGGCACGGGGCTCGGCCTCGTGAACGTCGCCCGGCGCGTCGCCGCGTCGTGGGGCGACTCGGGCCGCTTCGCCGCGGGGCACGTGGACGCCACCTTCCGCGTCGAGATCGACCTCCCCTCGCGCGCCTGACCGGCGTCAGTTCGCCGCATGGCGCGCCCCGGCGGCCAGCTGCCCGAGCAGGAAGGCGCGCGTCTCCCGCGGCGCGTCGAAGAGGTCCTGGTCGTGGCCCGCGTCCCCGTGCGTGAGGACCGCGACCCGGCGCGCGGCTCCCGGAAAGACCGCGAGACGGCGCTCGATCGCGCGGGCGTTCCGGACGGGGACCATCGAGTCCTCGGTGCCGTAGTGGAGCTGCGCGCGCGGGAGCGATTCGACGAAGTAGAGGGGCGAGCTCGCGATCAACCGCCCGCGAACCGCGGTGAGGCCCTCCGTGCCGGCCCGCGCGAACCGAAGGAAGTTGTAGAGGTCCTGCCCGCCCTCCTCGTCCCGCTTCGCGCCCCGCCTCAGGGCCGAAGCCCATGCCTCGCGCGGGGTCAGGCCCTCCGGCGTCATCGAGCGGAACCAGTCCGCCGGCCCGGCCCAGGCCGCGGCGCACCGGAGCCGCGGGTCGCGCGCCGCCGCGAGGAGTGCGACGCTCGCCCCGCGGCTCCGCCCGAAGATACCGACGCGGAATGGGTCGGCCTCCGGCGTCGTCGCGAGGGCCACGTTCAGGAGGGCGAGGAGGTCCTCCACCGCGCCGCTCCAGGACTCGTGCGGCGCGGGCGAACGGAACGACTCCCCCGCGAGCTGCACTTCCTCCCCGCGAAAGCCCGGGACCACGAGGACGAACTTCCCGACGTCCGCGCCGAGGATCCCGGGGACGTCCAGGCCGTCCGGGACCTTCAGCGGAAAGAAGTTCCACGACACGCCCTTCGCCTCGACGACGACCCCGAGAGAGGCCGGCCGCGCGCCCTTCGGGACGAGGATGACTCCGTACTCCATCCCGCCCGGCACGCCGTGGGAGACCACGCGAACGGCAAACGGGACGCCCGCGAGGACGACGTCTCCCGTGCGTTCGACGACGACGGCCCGCGGCGCGAGGTCCGCGTCCTTCCACGCCGCCCGGACACGCGCAATCTCGGCAGGCGCCGGATCGCGCAGCATCTCGTCGAGCGTGAACGGCAGCGCACGCTCCGCAGGGGAGAGCCCGGAAGGGCGGAGGTCTTCGAGCGCGCTCCGCGCCTCCGCATTCCCGGGATCGCGCGACCGGGCCTTCTCGAAGCATTCGAGAGCTGCGCTCCGCCGCCCGGTCTCGAGATCGGCCCGGCCGCGGAGCGCCCACGCTTCCCCCGAGCGCGGAAACGCGCGCGTGAGCTCGTCGGCAAGGCGCCGGGCGTTCCGCCGCTGGGACGGGACATCCAGCATCCGGCGGCCCAGCGCCAGGAGCTTCGCCGGGTCGCCGCCCGCCTCCTTCCGGAGGCCGGGGAACGCCTGCGCGGCCTCGCCGCCGAGGAGCGCGGCGAGGGGCGGCTTCGTCCCGCCCCCCCGGCGGCGGAGCATCCCTTCGAACGGCAGGCGCTCGGTCGTCATCCCGGTCACGCACCCGCGGGCGTCGCGGACGAAGAGCACGCGCCGGTCGGCGAGCTCCTCGATCTGGAACGTGTCCACTCCGGCCGCCACGAGGCGCCGGGCCGGCCTCCAGAGCGCCGGCCCCCACGTCAGGCCTCCTTCGCGCACGCGCACGTCGACGTAGCCTTCGGGGCTCCAGCCCTCCGCCACGTACCTCCCGACATACGCGGCCGAGCCTTCCGCCGCGCACGCCGACGCGTCGCGCCGGCCGGAGAGAAGGGCGAGGCAGAACACCACGAGAGACGAGGGGCGCAGGGGCGTCATGACGAGAAGAACGCGCGGCGCCGGCGGAAGTTCCGGTCCCGGCCCTGTCGCGGGCGGTCCCATGCCCGGGCCCGGGGCTATCCTCACGCCGTGACGTCCCGCCCTCTCGGCGTCGTGATCGTGGACGACGAGGAGCTCGCCCGCGACCTCATCGCCGAGCTGCTCGCGGCGCACGCCGACATCTCCGTCCTCGCGACGTGCGCGAACGGGTTCGAGGCCGTGAAAGCCGTCGCCGAGAAGAAGCCCGACGTCCTCTTCCTCGACGTCCAGATGCCGCGCCTCGACGGCTTCGAGGTCCTCGAGCTCATCGAGCGCGACGCCGAGGGCCGCCCGGCCGTCGTCTTCGTGACCGCGTACGACCAATATGCCCTCCGCGCCTTCGACGCGAACGCCGTCGACTACCTCCTGAAGCCGTTCGACCGCGCGCGCTTCGAGATGGCGCTCGAGCGGGCGAGGAGCCGGATCGGCGCCGTCCGCCCGTCCGCGCCCGCCGCCCCTCTTCGCGACGGCCCGCTCCGGCGCGTCGTCGTGAAGGACGGAACGACCGTGACCGTCCTTCCCGTCGAGACGATCGACTTCGTGAAGGCCGAGGACGACTACGTGCTCCTGCGCGCGTCGGGGAAGGACCACCTCAAGCAGCAGACGCTCGCGAGCCTCGAAGACTCGCTTCCGAGGGCGCGCTTCGTGCGCATCCACCGGTCGTACCTCCTGAACCTCGACCGCCTCGAGAGGCTCGAGCCCGGAGACACGGGAGCTCCGACGGCCGTCCTCGCGGACGGCACGCGCCTGCCCGTCAGCCGGACGGGCGCCCAGCGCCTGAACGAAGTCCTCGGGCGCTGACGCGCGAGAGTCGCTAAAGTCCGGGGATGGGCTGGCCGTTCGGGAAGAAGCCGCGCGAGGAATGGCGCGACAAGCCGCGCGCGATCGACAGCGCGATCCCGCGCGACGACGACCGCGCCGGCCCCGTCCCGCCTCCGCCGCGCACGGCGCACGCGCCGGGCGTGGCGATCCATGCATTCGGGGAGATTCCCGCGCAGCGCCTGCTGCGGCTCGCCGAGGGCGCGGGCGGATTCTTCCTCGAGGGTGAAGAGGGTCAGGAGCGTTCTTCGGCGCTCCTGGTGCTCCTTGCGGCCGGCGCAGGCCCGGGCGGCGGGGCGGCCGCGGCAGGGGAAGCGGCCGCCCCGCCGCCCCCCTCCCCCGGCGACGTCCTCCTCTGGTCTTCTCCCCTCTCTCTTTCACTCGAAGAAATTTCCAGAACCTCTCCCCGACCCCGACATCACATCCGAAGGGACGACCTGTCGGGAAGAGGCGTCTCCGGCATCACCGGCCTCCGCCTGCGTCATGCCGCGGGCGGCGTCACGGTCCTGCGTCTCGGGCCGCCGCCCGGCGCGCGCTGGGTGTTCGTCGGGCTTTCCGCAATCGCGGTCTTCGCCGGGAAGTTCACGCTCGTGGACGGCGAGGAGCCGAAGATCGTTCCGGCCGGGCGGATCGCACTCGTGGGCGACCCGACGGCGACGCTCTACGTCGAGGCCGGAAACGACTCGGCGCTCGGAGTCGCCCTCGGCGGCGCGGCCGTCGTGTCGGCGCTCGGCTGAGCCTCGCCTCGACGCGGGTGCGGCCGCCCGCCGCGCCGGCGACTAGAATGAGATCCCTTTCCCGGAGGGCCAAGCCGATGTCACCACTCGCTGCCCCGCCGCCGCCCGCGAAGCGCGGCGCCGACCTGACCCCGACCGTCAATCCCAGGGGCGAGATGGCGTGGGAGAGCTCGCCGTCGCGTTACATCGCGAAGGTGAGCCTCGCGACGGGCAAGGAGATCCTCCGCCCGATCGACCCCGACGAGCTTCTCGTCTCCGCGCACCGCGACAAGAACCCGATCGAGGTCACCGCGCAGTTCCTCGCGAGTCGCGCAATCTCGTGGACCGGCAACGAGCAGACGGTCAAGGACGGCCTCAGGAAGGTGAACCTCCTCGGCCTCAGGATCGCCGAGGCGCTCGGCCAGGCGACGGGCAGCCGCGCCGTCGAGAAGCAGGCCAAGAAGGTCATCGGCGTCTCCGAGCGCGACGTCTTCTTCAAGTTCCGCGAGGCCTCGCACCTCTCCGAGAAGGAGGTCAAGGCGCGGATCGAGAAGCTCCAGAAAGACGCGCGGCACCTGCTCCGGGCCCGCGGGCGGAGCCCGAAGCTCCACGTCCTCCTCACGGGCGCGACCGGCTTCCTCGGCAAGGAGTTCCTGTTCCAGGCGGCGCACGACCGGCGCATCGAGCGAGTCGTCTCGGTCGTCCGCCCCGAAACGCTGCGCGATCCGAAGACGAGGGCGGTCCTGAAGGTCCTGACGCCGAAGCAGCGCGGAGCGGTCCTCCTCAGGCGCCTCGGGCTCTCGGGCGCGAAGGCGAAGAAGTTCGTCTTCGTCGACGGCGACATCGAAAGGCCGCAGCTCGGCATCGCGGACGCGGAGCTCGCGCGCCTGACGCGCTCGATCACCCACGTCGTCCACTGCGCCGCGAGCGTGTCGTTCGACGACGCCTACGAGAACTCGTTCCGCGCGAACGTACAGGGCGCCCGGAACGCGCTCGAGTTCGCGCTCTCGCTCCAGAACGCAAAGGGCTCGAAGTTCATCCAGCACATCGCGATCGAGACGTCCTACATCCACGGGCGCAAGAAGCGGACGACGGCGCAGGAGTCCGCGCTCGTCTTCCCGCGGAACTTCTACAACAACTTCTACGAGCTCACGAAGGCGATGGCCTCGCTCGAGACGGACTACACGCTCATCGAGAAGGGCCTGCGCGTGTCGCAGCTCCTTCCCTCGATCGTGATCGGCCACAGCAAGACCGGCAACAACCGCGGCGACACGAAGGTCGTGAACGCCCCGATCAACGCGTTCGGCCGGAGCAAGCAGGCGATGGACCTCCTGCAGGGCGACGCCGTCGGGCGCGGGAAGGCCTGGCTCATCGGGTCGATCGCGTCCGCGTTCCCCGGCGACCGCTCGGCCGAGCTGAACATCGTCCCCGTGGACCGCGTCGTCGAGGGCATCCTCGCGGCGCTCACCGTGCCGGAGTCGATCGGCGAGCGGATCCACCTCGCGACCGACAACCGGATCCGCTCCGAGGACATCGCGCGGATCACGCGCGAGGAGATCGGGATCGACGTGCGCCTCGCGGACCCGACGCTCTTCCGCAACGTGACGCTCCCGATCGTCAAGGCCGTCCTCGAGCGGAGCGGCGAGCCGAAGCTCGCGAACGCGCTCGACAAGCTCGGGACGATCTTCGGCGGCTACGGCGAGTGGGGGCAGCCGATCCACGACGTCGGCAACGACGTGCGCATCCTCGGGCTGCCGCTCCGGCGCCCGAACACGGAGAACGCGTTCCGGATGCTCTGCCGGCACAACAAGTACGTGCAGGAGTTCGGGAAGGTCCGCGACCTCGACGAGATCGCGCGCCGCGAGCATCTATGGGAGATGACGCTCAAGGCGATCGAGCACACGACCGGCCGCCAGGTCGCCTCGATCCCGCCCGAAGAGTTCCGCCGGCTGCTCGGGCAGCGGCTGGAGCTGAAGGGGTTCCGGGAGAGAGAGAAATGAGGGGCTGCCGGGAGTCTGATGTGGCGTGCTGAGAGAGGAAGTCTCAGGAAGCGAACGGGTTCAGGGTTCGGATTCCGGTCGACGCGACGTCCTTGACGTTGCGCGTCACGAGGACGAGCCCGTGGACCTTCGCCGTGGCGGCCAAGAGGGAGTCGACTGCCGGGCGGGGGTTCGGCACGTTCATCCGACCCCACTCTTCGGCGACCCGCCCGTCCACGGGGAGAATCCGCTCCTCGAAGCCCGCCTGAAGGCGCGTCATCCAGCGATCGAGCGCATGGGCCGTCTGGCCGTCGCGGCGCCGGATCAGCTCGATCCCACGCCGGATCTCGCCGACGACGATCACGCTCAGAAAGAGGTCCTCTGCATCGGTCTTCCCGAACCAGGCGACGACGTTCGCATCGGCACGCTCCCCTTTTCGGAGCTCCGAGACGACGTTCGTATCGAGGAGGTACTTCACAGGTCAACGCGCCGCGCGCGCTGAGTGCGGCCGCGGGGACGCGCGAAGTCGGCGTCACGGCCGCCGGGCGGCATCACGAGGAGCCACTCCTTCAGCGTGCCCTTCGGAGCGTCCGGCAGGAGTGCCGCCTCGAGGATCCTGCGGTGCTCCGCCTCGGTCGAACGGCCGTGCCGCGCCGCCCGCTTCTTCAGGTTGCGGACGACAGCATCCGGCAAGTCGCGCACCAGGAGCTGGGCCATCGCGCACCCCCAGGGGTCATGATATCAATGATATCAATTCGTCAGGCCGGCCGCAGCCTCTTCGCGAGCAGCCCCGTCGCGAGCGAGAGGTCGAGGTCCGCGACGAGGAGGCCTTCCCTGCCGTACGGCTGGAACGCGAGGAGCGTCCCGTCGGGCTTCACGACCGCCGACGTCGTCGCCGAGCCCGCGGCCGCGTAGTTCACCGACGCGATCCAGACCGTGTTCTCCGCCGCCCTGCACAGGAGCGCCTTCTCGTGGAACGTGTTCTTCGGGTCCGCGAAGGTCGCCGGCGCGTAGGCGTCCGGGCCGCCCAGCTCGAGGTGCGGGTGGAAGACGACCTGCGCGCCGTGGCGCGCGGCCCAGCGCACCGTCTCGGGGTACCGCCAGCCCTCGTGGCAGATCACGACGCCGAACGTGAGCGGCCCGACGGTGAAGACGCGGCGGGAGCTTCCGCGTGCGTACGTGGCGTCTTCCGACGGGTCGAGCTGCACCTTGTCCTGGAAGCCCAGGCGCGCGCCGTCGGGCCCGATGACGAGCGCCGTCGCGAGGAGCGCGGGTCCCTCGACACGCTCCGTCCCGAGGACGACGGCGATTCTCGCCGTCGCCGCGGCCGCCGCGACGCGCGTCCAGGCCTTCTCGAGGAAGCCCGGGTCCGGTGGAGGCGGGGACTTCCCGAGCCCGCGGTAGCCCGGGACGTAACACTCCGGGAAGCAGACGGCCGCCGCGCCCGCCGCTCCGGCCTCGGCGATCGCGCGCTCGGCGAGGACGACCGACTCCTCGGGCGTCGCCGGGTACCGGACGTTCGCGAGCGCGATGCGGACGTTCGTCGGCGTCACGGCAGCGCGAGGAGGTAGTCGGCCATCGCGGCAAGCTCCCCGTCGGAGAGGTACGCGAACTTCGGCATCTTCGAGTCGGGAACGAGCTTTTTCGGGTCCTTGAAGTGCTCGACGAGCCAGGCCTTGTCGCGCTTTCCGAGTGAGGTGCTGGAGCGGCGGCCCCTTCCGGCCGCCGTCGCCGTAGATCTGGTGGCACTGCCGGCAGTCCTCGCGGTCGATCGCGGCGCCTCCCGCGCGGATCGGCGCGGGCAGGGCGGCGAACGACGCGCCCTCCTTGAGGGCTCCGACGTACTCGACGAGCGACGGGACGTCCTTGTCCGGGTCCTCGCCGCCCTCCCCGGCCGACGCGGCCGGTTTCGGCGTCTTCTCCTTCACGTGCGCCACGAGCGCGTCGCCCGAAAGCGCGAGCGAGCGGGCGGCGAGCGGGACCGATCCGCCCGGCGCGTTCGCGGCGAGGACGCCCTCGACCCCGTGGCACGACGCGCAGCCGCGCACCGTGTACGAGGCGAGGCCGCCGAGAAGGCGCGGGTCCGGCACGTCGCCGGCCCCGAGCCCGGACGCGGGCCTCGTCTTCGGCGCGTCGAGCGCCCCGAAAACGAGGAGCGCGAGGATCCCCGCCCCGGCGAGCGCGCCGGCCGCGAGGACGGGCTTGCGGTCCCGCGGGCTGCGCGACGCTCCGCGGTCCAGCCAGGGGACGAGGGCGAGAAGCAGCATCGAAATCCCCGGCAGGACCGCCGTGCCGAGCGGTTCGAGCGGACCCTTGAAGAACTTCAGGAGCTGGAAGAGCGGGAGGAAGTACCACTCCGGCCGCGGCACGTAAGCGGTGTCTGCGGGGTCCGCGACGCGCTCGAGAGGCGCGGGCGACCCCGACGCGAGCGCGAAGAGGAGGAGGACGACCGCGAGGCCCACGACGGCGTCGCGCGCGGCCTGGTACGGAAAGAACGGCTGCCGCGGGTCGGGCGTCGACGTCGGCCCCGCGTGGCCGTGCTTCCTCAGGAGGAGGAGGTGCGCGGCCACGAGGCCGAGCGTCAGGAGCGGGAGCAGGACCACGTGGACGGCGTAAAAGCGCGTGAGCGTCGCGGCTCCGACCCGGCTCCCGCCCGCCATCACGCGGGAGACGGCGGGTCCGACGACGGGAAGCGCCGACGGGACCTTCGTTCCGACGACGGTCGCCCAGTAGGCCTTCTGGTCCCACGGGAGGAGATAGCCCGTGAAGCCGAACGCGAGGATCAGGAGGAGGAGCGCGACGCCCACGAGCCAGTTCAGCTCGCGCGGCTTCCTGTACGACGCGAAGAGAAACGTGCGGGCGAGGTGGAGCGCCGCGAGGACGACCATCGCCGAGGCGCCCCAGTGGTGGAGTCCCCGCACGACCGCTCCCGCCGGGAGCTTCGTCTGGATCGCCTTGACGCTCTCCCACGCGTGGTCCGGCGTCGGCGCGTACGAGAGCGCGAGCGCGAGGCCGGTCACGGCCTGGACGACAAGCGCGAAGAGCAGGGCCGAGCCGAGGGTGAAGAGCCAAGCCCGCCTCACGGGCACGGCTTCGTCGGCGAACGCCCGCCAGAGCGACGACGCGCCGGCGCGCGACTCGAGGAACTCGAGGAGCCGCTTCATGCCTCGAACGCCGCCGGGTCGACGGTCGCGCGACCCCCCGCGATCACGAGCGGCGCTTTCGCGAGCGGCCTCGGCGGCGGGCCCGCGAGGACGCGCCCGTCGGCGCCGTAAACGCCGCCGTGGCAGGGGCAGAGGAAGGCCCTGCGCTCGGCGTTCCACGCGACGCCGCAGCCCAGGTGCGTGCACGTCGTCGAGAGGGCCGAGAGGCCGGACGGAGACGACGCGTCCTTCACGACGGCGAGGCGCTCGTGAACCGTACGCGTCATGTAGCCGTCCTCGAGCTTGCGGAGGACGACGACCTCGACGGCTCCGGCGGTGCCGCTCGCGACGGCGTCGAAGTCCTTCACGCCGCCGACGTCGAGCGCGGCGCCCGCGGCGGATTTGCGGCGCACGAGCGGCGAGAGCGCGAACGAAAGCGCGGCTCCGGCGACCGACGCGAACGCGGCGGCGCCTGCGGCGAGAGCGGTGAGGGTGAACGCGCGCCTCGTCGGCATCGCGGAGAGGATATTCCGCCCTAGCTCCGTCCGGGGCCGTAAATCAGCGCCGCGCAAACTGTGGCCCACGTCACGACCGTGGCGATGAGCCCGGGGTCCGTGAAGAGGTCCGACGTCGCGTCCTCGCCGCCCCCGCGGGCCTCGACGATGCGCCAGCGGAAGAGGCCGAAGACGACGATCGGCACGGTCGCGAGAAGCCGGTCCGTCCGGAACCACGCGACCGTCTCGGGCGCGACCGTGTAGAGCGCGTAGCAGACGATCGTCGTCCCGAGCGCGACGTTCTCGAACGATTCGATGAGGCCGGCGGGGATTTCCCTCAGCGACGCGCGGCTCGCGCTCCCTCGCCCGACGAGCTCGCTGCGCCTCTTGCTGAGCGCGAGGAAAAGGGCGAGAAAGAACGTGCAGAGGAGGAGCCAGTGCGACGGCACGACCTGGGCGGCCGCCGAGCCCGCGAGAACGCGGAGGACGTACCCCGCCGCGACGATGAAGACGTCGAGGAGCGCGACCTTCTTGAGACCGAGCGAGTAGAGGACCGTGACGGCCGCGTACACGAGCGCCCACGGGAGCGCGGACGGCGCGGCGAGGAAGACCGCGACGAGCGCCGCGGGCCCGAGAACCGCGGCCGTCCCGAGCGCCGCGGCGGGCCGGAGTTCGCCCGAGGCGACGGGCCGGTCTTTCTTGACGGGGTGCTGCCGGTCCGCCTCGGCGTCGCGGACGTCGTTCAGCAGGTAGAGGGCGGACGCGAGGCCGCAGAAGGCGGCCGCGACGGCGAGCGTGCGGCCCGCGAGGTCCGGGCGGTCCGCGACCTTGCCGAACAGGACGGGCGCGAGGACGAAGAGGTTCTTGACCCACTGGGCCGGGCGCAGGGCCCTGAGGAGCGCCACGGCCTTCACCGTGGGCCGCGACGCGTCAGTGCGAGAAGGCGGAGGCCGGGATCGGCACGGCGCCCCCGCACGTTTCCGGCGACCACTTGACCTTCAGGCACCCCGGCCCGACGTTGTTCTGGTACTCGAGCTTGAACTCGTAGTACCCGGCCTTCAGGTTCAGGATGCGTTCCTTCGTGGCCGTCGAGCGGGCGTTCACGACCAGCGGTTTGCCGTTCAGGAGGATCCGCGACTCGTCGTCCGAGAAGAGCTGCATGCAGTACGCGCCGTCCTTCTCGACCTTCAGGTAGCCCTCCTCGCGGAAGGACACTTCCTTGCCGTTGTACGGGTTCTTGTCGCAGTCGAAGTCCGTCTCGCTCACGACGCTCGTCGACGTGACCGGCTCGGCGAACCTGTTGTTCCCGAAGACCGTGAGCTTGAGGCCCGGCTTGAGGGTCTTCGGGTCCACGCTGACGGGGTCGACGCCGACCGGCCCTTCCGGCGTCGGCTCGGCGGCGACTTGCGCCACGCCTCCGGCGGGCGCCTTGGCCCCTTTTTCTTCCTTCTTGCCGCCGCAGGCGGAGGTGAGCGACAGAAGTCCCGCGAGGAGAACAGATACGACCGTCGACGTCTTCATGGTTCTTCGACGATACGGGAGCGCGGCGAACACTGTCAAGGCGACGCGCCGCAGCAGCGCCTCGATCAGTTCAGGAAAACGGCCCACGGCAGCGCGGGAAGTAGGATGTAGCGGCCGCGCGGATCCATCTTGGTGAAGCGCTCGCGGAACTCCGATCCGAACGTCACGAGATAGAGGTATCTCTCGTCGGTGTTGAAGCGTCGGAGAAGGTCCCCGTGGTAGTCGGAAATCGTCTGGGTCCTCCGGCGCGTCGGCGCCCAGTACGCGAGCTTGCGGTAGGCATGCCCGGGAAATGCCGCGACGTAGAGGACACGATCCGCGTAACGCGTGTTCACCCAGTCGGCGATGAAGAGATCCGTCGGGGTGCCCTCGGTGACCGCGATCTTCGAGAAGTAGCCGTAGTTCGCGGACGCGACGACCGCCACGGCGATGGCCTGGAGGCCCGCGAGGAGAACGGGCGGCCGGATGCGAAGCCGTCCGATCAGGCGGATCGGCAGCGCGAGGACGAGCGCGATGAAAGGATAGATGGAGCTCAGCCGGTGGAACGGGACCGGCGGAACCGACATGACGATGGCCGTCAGGAAGGCGAACCCGAGCGCGAAGAGCGCGAGAGAGAGGCCCGCGTTCCGGCGCGCCATCCAGACGGCGACGACGAGCCCCGCGAGGAAGACGACGAGCGTGAGCCGGTCGAAGAGCGCCCTCTCGCCGAACCAGTAGCCGGCCGCTCCGCCGAGCCCGTCCGTCCAGAGAGAGCGGACACCGCGGACGGCGTTCTCCGCGAGGATGGCCGGGACGCGGCGCGCGAGCGGCATGGCGTCGTACTCGACCGTGTGGTGGTTGACGAACGAGACCTGCGACGCGCGCTCCGTGAAGTAGTTGTAGACCGTGAACGCGTAGACGAGGAACGGCCCGACGACGACGAGGGCGCCGGCGGCCGGGAGGAGGATCCAGCGCGCGACGTCCGCGCGCCGCGTCCTCCGGAGATGGGCGAGCCAGAACGCCGCGAAGACCGGGAGCGCGATGTACGCGGACGGGTAGAAGAGGTAGCAGGCGCCGGTCATGACGCCGGCGACAGCCGCATTCCACGCGCCGCCGTCCTCGAGGAGGCGCAGCGCCGCGAGGAAGAACGCCGTGAAGAGCGTCGTCCCGGCGATGAAGTGGAGGCCCGTCGTCTCGATGTACAGGCTGATCGCGAGGCACGAATAGAGGGCGACGGCGACGACCGCGGTCGCCCGGCCCGCGAGGCGGCGCGCGATGAAGAAGAGGCAGACGGACGTGAGGTAGACGTAGGGAACCTGCGAGCGGCGGATCTCGTCGAGGCTGCTTCCGAACAGCACGAACCACCCGCGCTGGAGCACGAACCACGGCGAGGGGAACTGGCACACCCAGTCCCCGGACTGGGGAACCCCCTCGAAGAAGCGCTTCGCCGAGAAGTCGTCCGTCGCGGAGTGGAAGGCCGTGATGAGCTCGTCGCCGTGAACGCGGAAGTGCTGCGTGGAGAGGATGCGGATCGCGACCGGGAGGAGCGCGAGCGCAAAGCCGAGGAGGGCGTCCCCGGAGGGCCGCCGCGGGCGGAGCGATTTCCAGGGGACGAACGCTCCGAGAAAGGCGACGATCCCGAAGAGCCACAGCGCGACGGACGCGGCCCCCGTCCGGTGAAGGGGAATCGAGGCGGCGGCGGCGACGCAGACCGCGAGGGCTCCCGTGACACCGATCCGGGCGCGCAGGCGCGCCGCGTCGTCGCCGGTCTCTCGGGAGGACATTCGCGCGATGCTACACTTGCCTCCATCGAGGTCCAAGCTTCCTTGCTCATCTCGGTGGTCGTTCCGATCTACAACGAGAGCGACCTCGTGAGCCGGCTCCACGAGGAGCTCCGAGGCGCCCTCGACTCCGCCGCCGTGCCCTGGGAGATCGTCTACGTGAACGACGGGAGCCGCGACGACTCGCTCGCGCTCCTCCGGAAGGCGCAGGGGTCGGACGCCCGGGTCGCGATCGTCGACCTCTCGCGCAACTGGGGCCACCAGGCGGCGCTCTCGGCCGGACTGAGCGTCGCTCGCGGCGACGCCGTCGTCCTGATCGACGGCGACCTCCAGGACCCGCCGGCCGTGATCCCGGAGCTCGTCGCCGCCTGGCGCGAAGGCGCCGAGGTCGTCATCGCCGAGCGGAGGAGCCGGATGGAGACGGGCCTGAGATCCCTCTTCTTTCCCGCGTTCTATCGCGCGCTCGGGTTCCTCTCGGACTTTCCGATTCCGCTCAACGCGGGCATCTTCGGCCTCCTCGACCGCCGGGCCGTGGACGCGATCAACGCGCTCCAGGAGACGAATCGCTTTCTCCCCGGCCTCCGCGCGTGGGTCGGGTTCCCCACGCGCGTCGTCCTCTACGACCGGCGTCCGCGCGCAGCGGGCCGGCCGAAACAGACGTTCTGGCGGCTCCTGCGCTACGCGCTCGACGCGATCTTCAGCTTCAGCTACAAGCCGCTCCGCCTGAGCCTCTTCGCGGGGCTCTTCGTGGCGTTCTTCTCGCTCGTGTACGGCGTCGTCCTGATCGTGTGCCGCCTCCTCGGAACGGGCCTCTTCGGGATCCCCGTCGTCGTCGGCTACACGAGCACGATCGTCGCGATCCTCTTCCTCGGGGGCGCGCAGCTCATGAGCGTCGGCATCCTCGGCGAGTACCTCGGACGCGTCTACGACGAGGTCAAGCGCCGGCCGCTCTACGTGATCCGCGACGTCCAGCGCCCGAAGCCGTGACGGTGCGTGCCCCGCGGCCGCCGATCGGCCCGTCCGCCGGCCTTCGCGACCTCCTCGCGCTCTATTCGGACGCGTCTTTCGGCCTCCGGGCGTTCCTCGTGCACCGCTGGTGGCACGCGAGCATGCCCGCCGTCGAGCGGCTCGTGCCGGAGTCGGGGACGGTTCTCGACCTCGGGTGCGGGCACGGGATCTTCGCGAACCTCATGGGACTTCGCGGCCCCGCCCGCACGGTCCTCGCGCTCGAGAGGAACGCCGCGAAGGCCGCGCTCGCGCGCAACCGCGTGACGAACGTGCGCGTGGAGGACCGCGACGTCTCGCGGTCGGACCTCCCGCCCGTCGACACCGTGACGCTCATCGACGTTCTTCACCACCTCGATTCCTTCGAGGAGCAGGGACCGCTCCTCGACACGGTGCGGCGGATCCTCCCGCCGGGCGGGACGCTCGTCATCAAGGACGTCACGACGAGCCGCCCCGTGCGCTACCGGCTCACGCGCGTTCTCGACCGGCTGAGCTATCCGCGCGACCGCTTCTTCTTCCGGCCTCACGAGGAGTTCCGGGCGATGCTCGAGGCGCGCGGCTTCACGGTCGTCTTCCACCCGCTCTGGGCCCGCGTTCCGTACGCGCACTACGCGTTCGTCGCGAAAAGGTCCGCGGGAGCCTAGCGTCCGGCCGCGGCCGGCGCCTCGTGGGAGAGGGCGGGCGCCGCGAGCACCGAGACGGTCGCGTTCCCGTCGCCCGGCCCCCACGCGACCGAGAGGCACGCGGCGCCCACGTCGTTGCGGTATTCGAGGATCAGGTCGTAGGCGCCCGCCCCGAGACGGAACCGCCGCCGCGTCGTGACCGTGGAGGGGTTCGCGATCGCGGCCTTCCCGTTCAGCCACAGGACGGCGTCGTCGTCCGAGTGGATCTCGAACGTGTAGATCCCGGGCTTTTCGACGACGAGCAGGCCCTTCCCGCGCAGGGACACGGCGCGGCCCGCGTAGGGGTTCTTCTCGCAGTCGAACGCGAGGCGCATCCAGGGAAACACCGGTCCGGCCTTCCCGAAGTCGGCGTCGCCGTACTCGCGCGCTTCGAGCCCGGGCTCCAGCCCCGCGGGGACGGGCCGCGCGGGTTCGATCGCGGTCCCGTCCGGGAGGTCGCGGTTCGCCTCGTATTCGAAGATCTCGAGGAGGTTCGCGCCGTCCACCGTGACCGCGTAAACCGGCTTCTGGGCAGGATGAAGGTAGTCGCCGCCGTCCGGGTCGTTGCTCTTCAGGATTCCGCGGATGAGGTTGATCTTGTAGTTCGGCCGGCGCTTGAGGTCCGGGACGAAGCGGAGCCTCCCCGAGTCGACGTGGAGGAAATGCTGCGCCTGGACGGTCAGGAGGAGGCGCGAGCCTTCGGGGAGGTTCGCGTTCATCCACGCGGCCGCCTGCTTGAAGGACACGCCCCAGTAGTCGAGCTCGAACTTCTCGCGCGCCTTCGCGGGCCCCCCGGCGAGCGCGTTGAAGAAGACGACCTGGTAGGGGTGGAGGCGCACGTCCGTCCTGAGGACGTCGAGGAGGGCGATCGCGACGAGGAGAGCCCACGCGCGAGCGAGGCGCGGCCGTCCTCCGTACGCCGCGCCGAGGCGCCGGCCGATCTCCCACGCGGCCCAGCCGGCGAGGAGCGCCATCGCGGGCAGCACGAGGAGGTAGTGGCGGACACCGTCGAGCTTGATCGCGCCCGAGAGGATCTGTACGAGGATCGGGACGAAGAACCAGAGGGTCACGAGGCGGAGGCCGTCCCCGTCCGCGCTCCCCCGCCGCCACGCGGCGACGGCGAGGACGAGGCCGGCGAGGAAGAGAAGGACCGTCACGAGCGGCGTGTTCACGCCGAGCATCACGAACGGAAAGTGCCAGGGTACCTCGTGCGCGCGGAAGTGCCGCCCGAGATAGAAGACGTACTCGTTGTACTCGTGGTCGCCGAACGTGCGGAGCGTCTCGAAAAAGCGCGCGAGAGGTGCGTGCCGGTAATAGGGCCACGCGGCGAGGATCGCGAGAAACGCGGACGCTCCCGCGACGAGGAGGCCGGCGAGCGTCTTCTTCCAGCGCGCGCGCCCTTCGCGGGTTCCGAGCTGCCAGAGAACGAGGATGATCGGGATGAAGAGCGCGTGCAGCTTGATCGCGTACGTGAGGCCGGCGACGGCTCCCGCCAGCGCCCAGCGCCACGCGCCCCCGTCCCGGACGGCGCGTCGGCCGAGGAGGAGCGCCAGCATGAAGAACGCCATGAGCGGCGTGTCCTTCAGGTTGTTCTGCGAGTGCCCGACGAACTGGGGCATGAGGGCGAGGGAGAGCTGCGCGACGAGCGCCGGGCCGGGGCCGAAGAGATCCATTCCGAACCGGAAGACGATCCAGAGGGTCGCGGTGCTCGCGAGGACGACGGGCAGATGGTAGGCGGCGACGTCGTCCTTGATCCAGTGGAGCCTGCCCGCGACGAGGTCGTGCGTCTCCACGATCGCGACGTCGAAGAACGGTCCGTAGTTCCGCTGGAGCGGGATGAACCGCTCGAGGCCCTTGAGGCCCTCTTTCGACCAGTCGTGGGCGTAGAAGCGGCCGATGTTCTGGTCGAACTGCTCGTCCCACGTCTCGCCGTAGTCGTGAAGCGTCAGGAGCGAAACGGCGAGGAAGACGAGGGGGACGACCGCTCCGAGGCGCCGCGCCCAGGCGGGCCCGGGGGACGGCTGCGCGTCAGCGGCCATGCGCCGGGTCCTTCGGGCTCGTCACGAAGAAGACGAACTCGTCGACGAAACCCGCGACGGAGATCGGTACGGGCTTTCCGGAGCGGTCCTCGAGCGTCGCCGCGAGCCTCGCGCCGCCCGGGCCGTTGAAGTACTTCACGAGCAGCTCGTGGACGCCCGGGCCGAGCGTGACCGTCCCTTTCTTCGTCTCGGCTCCGTGCGTGTTCGCGAGGTCGTTGTCGACGACGAGCGTTCCGTCCACGAACACGCCCGAGCCGTCGTCCGACTCGGTCGCGAACACGCACGTCCGCGGGGCCCTCAGCTCGAACGACGTCTCGAACGTGATCGAGCGGAACTCGCCCGGGCAGACGCCGATGTCGAGCGTCGAGACGATCTGCTCGGACAGGAGCCTGCCGTCCCACGTCGTCCCCTCGCGGCACGTCATCCGGAAGCCGGGAAGCCTTCCGCCCGACCCGGGCCGGCGCGTCCCGACCGTCCGGAACGCGATCGGCCCCTCGTAGGGGCCCCGCATCGCCGGCGTCGCGGTCTCGTACGTGAGATCCGCGAGGCGCGCGAGCTCCGTCGCGCCCTCGAGGAAGACGGCCGTGAACGGCCCTCCTCCGCTCCCGCGTTCGCCGCTCGCCAGGCGCGCGAGGAAGCGACCGGGCTCCTCCGGAACGGCGGGCTTCAGGGCGTCGTTGAGCGGCGTCGGCGCGACGTCGACCCACGGCATGACGACCGTCGCGGGGCCGCCCCCGAGCGCCGCGAGGTCGGCCTTCAGGGTCGAGAGGTCCCGCCGGTAGAAGTTCGGCCGTTTCTGGAGCGTGTTTCCGTCCGGCGTGAACCACGCTTCCTTCTGCGGAAAGCGGGAGAGGAGCAGGTAATCGAGGAGCTCGCCCTGCTCGCGGGCATACACGATGTCTCCGTCGAAGGTCACGGCGTTGTACGGCGTGTAGCACGCGTACGCCTTCTCGCCGCCGAAGAAGATCACCGCGTTTCTCACGCCCTGCCTGCGGATCGCTTCGCGGACGCCGAAGGGCGCGAGGTTGTAGTCGTGGTACTCGGTCCGGAAGCGCCACGGGAGGTCGATCGCGGCGACGAACAGCAGCGCGAGGCCGGCCGCCGCCGCCGCCGCGCGCCGGGGAGGCCCGGCCGGAAGGAGTGCCGCGAAGCGCTGGAGGCCCGCGGTCGTCGCGAGGAAGAAGAGGAAGGAGACGTCGAAGAGCATCCGCGGCTCCCACTTCCAGCCGTACCAGTGGAGGACGCTGTGGGCGACGACGAACGCGGCGAGGGTCGCGTACGCGAAAGCGAGGGCGCCGCCGAGCCTGCGGAGCCGGGCCGCCGCGAGGACGAGCGGCACGCTGAAGAAGGCGGCGTTTCCGAGGAGGCCGAAGCTGTGGACGCGGTGCAGGAGCTCGTTGACGTTCCGGAAGAGGTTCGTCTCGTGGACGGTCCAGCCCTTCGTGAGCCGCACCCAGACGGTCTGACCGACCTCCGGCCCCTTGATCGCGTACGGGAGCGTGAAGCGGCCCGTGATCCCCCACGTGTAGAAGAAGACGAGGGACGAGAAGGCGAGGCCGATCGCGAGGGCGAGCGCCCAGGTCCGCGCCTTCGCCTTCCCCCGCGCGCAGGCGAGCGCGCACGGGAGGGGCACGAGCGAGGCGAGGACGGCGCTCATCGGGCGGATGCAGAACGCCGCGCCCGCGCAGGCGGCCGCGAGGAGGAGAAAACGCGCGCGCCCCGTCCGCGCGAAGCGCAGGAGGAAGAGCAGGTAGAGCGCGAGGACGAGGAAGCTCGGCGCGTGCGCCATGTACGAGGACGAGAGCGAGAGCACGTAATGCGACGTCGCGACGACGGCGACGTTCGCGAGCGCCCACGCGTGCGACCCGAGCACGTCGCGCGCGAGAACGTACGTCACGGCCAGCATCCCGCCGAAGACGAGCGGCACGGTCAGCCACGGCACGCCGACGAGCCAGCCGAGCGCGAGGAGCGCGCTCTGCCCCGGCGGGTGGAATCCCCAGACCCTGTGGTCGGCGCCGAACATGTCCATCCAGCCGACGCGGAAGAACTCGGGGTTCGCCGGCTCGGGTACAGAGAGGTGGCCGGCGGCGAGGATGCGCCCCTCCATGAGGTAGTTCATCTCGTCGCCGAAGCCCGGCATCGCGTGAAAGACGCCGTGGAAGAGCGCCACCGAGAGGAGCGTCCCGGCGACGAAGACGAGCGCGGGCGCCCGCCACCCGGCGAGCGCGGCCGGCGGCGCGTCCGGGGCGGGAACCTCCCGCGGCCCCGGGCCGAAGAGGAACGCGGCGCCCGCGACGAGGAGACCCGCGAGGAGGACGGCCGCCGCGAGCGGCGCGAACGTGAGGCGCAGCCACGCCGGCGCCATCTTCACCGCCTGCGTCTTCTTCCCCTCCTGCCAGCTCTCGACGGAGTCGTCCGGCACGTTGACTTCGAGGCGCAGCTCGGGAATCCCCCGATGAACGGTCAGGGCGCCGCGGAACGGGTCGAAGAGGACGTATCGGCGCGTCTCGCCCGCCGGCTGCCGGAAGACGCGCGGCTCGGAGGGGAGGTGGCGGCCCATGCGCGCGAGGATCGCGAGGCCGTTCCGGAGGAATCCGCGGTCCTCGACGAGGACCTGCACGGTCGAGAAGCGCTCCTGCGGGTAGTAGCGGACGTCGAGGCCGCCCGTGCCTCCGAGGTCCCCCCGGAAGACGTGGCCGTTCGACTCGACGACGACCTCGGTCCCCGCGGTCGCCACCGAAAACGCCAGCGTGTGCGCGGAAATCGCCGCGAGGAATCCCGCGGACAGCACGAGGAGCGCGGCCAGGGCGCGCCCGCGGAGGCCGAGACTCATGTCCGGCAATGGTAACCTCGACGGACCGCCCGACCATGTCCCCACGCGTTCGACGAGTCTCCGCGGGGCTGACCGGCCTCTTCCTCCTCGCCCTCCTCGTCCGCGCGGTCGGCCTGGACTTCGATCAGGGGCACTTCTACCACCCGGACGAGCGCGCGATCGGCGACGCGATCCTCAAGCTTTCGTTCCGGCCCCTCCAGCTCAACCCGCACTTCTTCGCATACGGCTCGTTCCCGCTCTACGTGACGAAGGTCGCCACGTCCGTCCTCGCGGCCGTCACGGGGCGCCCGTCCTTCGCCTCGTACGACGGAGTCGTGCACGCTGGGCGCTTCCTGTCGGCCGTGTGGGGCGCTCTCACGGTGCTCCTCCTCGCGCTTCTCGGCCGGCGCTGGTACGGCGAGAAGGCCGGGCTCCTCTCGGGCCTCCTCCTCGCGCTCGCGGTCCTCCACGTCCAGACCTCGCACTTCGCGGCCACGGACGTCGCGCTCACGTTCCTGGTCCTCCTGGCGCTCGTCTGCGACTCGAGGCTCGCGAACCGCGGCCGGCTCCGCGACGCCCTCCTCGCGGGAGCCGCAACCGGGCTCGCGCTCGCGACGAAGGCGAGCGCGGCGCCGCTCCTCCTCCCCCTGGCCCTCGCCGTCGCCTTCGCGACGGGCCTGTTCGGCGGGAGGGACCGCCGCGCGTTCGGCCGCGCCGCGGCGCTCCTCGCGGCCGGAGGCGTCGCCGTCGTCGCCGCGTTCGCGCTCGGCGAGCCTTACGCCTTCCTCGACCACCGCGAGTTCTGGCGTTCCGTGACCGAGCAGGGCGCGATGGTCCGCCACGCGGGGGCCATGCCGTACACGAACCAGTACGTCGGCACCCCGAACTTCCTCTACGAGGGCAAGGAGCTCGTCCTCTGGGGCCTCGGGCCGCTCCTCGGCCTCGCGGCGCTCTGGGCGGCCGGCGCGCGCCTCGCCCGCGCGCGGGCCCTCAGGCCGGGCGAGTGGCTCCTCGCCTCGTTCCTCGTGCCGTACGTCCTCATCACGTGCACGTTCGAGGTCAAGTTCCCGCGCTACCTCCTGCCCGTTTACCCGATCCTCCTCCTCTGGGCCGGGGCGTGGCTGACGGAGCGGGCGGAGCGCGGCACGGGCGGCCGCATCCTCCGCGCCGCGGTCGTGGGCGGCACGGCGGTCTGGGCGCTCGCGTTCCTCTCGATCTACACGCGGGAGCACAGCGCCGTGACGGCGTCCGTCTGGTTCCACGACCGCGTCCCGGACGGCGCGCGCGTCCTCGAGGAAGACTGGGACGAGGGCTTCCCGTTCACGTTCCCGGGCCGCCCCTCGGAGCGCTACGCCGTCGTCCAGTTCCCGTTCTACGAGAACGACTCGCCGGAGAAGATGGCGAGGCTCGCGGGCGAGCTCGCGAAGGCGGACTGGGTGGTCCTCCAGACGAAGCGCCTCTACGGCGCCGTCACGCGCGCGCCGGAGAAGTTTCCGCTCACGAACCGGGCGTTCCGTCTCCTCTTCGCGGGAGACCTCGGGTTCGTCCTCGAGAAGGACGTCGCCTCGCGCCCGGCGATCTTCGGGATCACGGTGCCGGACGAGCTCGCGGACGAGTCCTTCTCCGTCTACGACCACCCCAAGGCCCTGATCTTCCGCAACGAGAAGCGTCTCGCCGCGCCGGAGCTCGAGCGCGTCCTCCTCTCGGCCGCGCCCTCGAAGACGCTCTCGCGGAACGACCTCCTGCTCGCGCGCGCGAAGGCGCCGGCGGGCGGCGCGGCGGCCGTGGCGGCGTCGGGCCTGCCCGCGCTGCGCTCGTCGATTCCCGCGGCGCTCCTTTTCGCCGGCTTCCTCGAGCTCCTCGGCCTCGCGGGGGCCGCGCTCCTCTCGGCCGCGCTGCCCGCGCGGCCCGGCCTCCACGCCCTCGGCCGCACGTTCGGCGTCCTCGCGTTCGCGTTCGTCCCGTGGCTCCTCGTCTCGTGGCGGTGGGTGCCGTTCACACGCGGCCCGCTCCTCGCCTGGGCCGCGCTTCTCCTCGCCGCCGGCTTCCTGGCCCGCCGCGCGAGGCCCGCGCAGACGCCGCGCGCCGAGCGGTGGAAGACGGAAGCCGTCTTCTGGGGGACGTTTCTCTTCTTCCTCGCGATCCGCGCGCTGAACCCCGAGATCCAGTGGGGCGAGAAACCCATGGACTTCGCGTTCCTGAACACGCTGCTGCGCGCCGAGACGCTGCCGCCGCCCGAGCCGTGGCTCGCGGGGGCGCCGCTCTCGTACACGTACTTCGGCCACTACGCCCTCGCGGCCCTGGGCAAACTGCTCGGCATCCACGCGGGCGTCCTCTTCAACCTCGGGATCGCATCGACCGCGGCGCTCACGGCCGCCTCGGTTCTCGCGGCCGGCGCCGCGCTCGGCGGGCGCCTCCGCACGGGGGGCCTCGCGGTCCTCCTCGCCGTGTTCTGGGCGCCCGCGTCCGGAGTCCGGGAGGCGATCCACCGCCACGCCGCGGGACAGCCGCTCGACTGGCATTACTTCTGGGCGACGACGCGCGTGATCGCCCCGAACGCGATCAACGAGTACCCGCTGTGGAGCTTCCTGTTCGCGGACCTCCACGCGCACGTCCTCGCGATGCCGTTCGCAGCGGGCTTCGTCGCCCTCCTCCTCTTCTTCGTGACGCGCCCGCGGGACGGCGGCCGCGGGGCGGCCGCGACCGTGCTTCTCCTCGGCCTCTTCTTCGCGGCGCTCCAGATCACGAACGGCTGGGCGCTCCCCGTCTACGGCGTGCTGCTCGTGTTCCTGCCGCTCGCCGTCTTCCTCGGCGCGCCGCCGCGGAGCGCCGGGGATTTCCTCGCGGGCCTCGCGCGGGAGGTCGTCGTGCCGGCGGGCGCCGCGGCGCTCGTCGCGTGGGTCCTCGTCCGTCCGTTCTGGGCGAGCTTCACGCCGCCGCCGCGCAACTTCGGCCGTGAGGTGGGCCCGTGGGCGTCCCCATGGGACTTCGCGAACGTGTGGGCGTTCTTCCTCGCGCTCCTCGTCCCCTTCCTCTTCGTCGCCCTGAGGCGCGGCGACCCGCCGCCCGGCCGCGCGGCCCGGTTCGCGATCGGCCTCGCCGCCGTCGCCCTTCCGCTCTCGCTCCTCTCGATCGGTCTCGCGCCGCCGCGCCTCGACGAGGCCGCGTCGGCGGGGTTCTTCACCGGGATCGCGGCCCTCGTGGGCCTCGCCGCCTCCCTGCGCCGCGGGACGGCGGCGCGCTGGCGGCCCGCGGCGATCCTCGTGACGTTCGGCCTCCTCGTCCTGACGGGGTGCGAGATCGTCTTCGTGTGGGACCGCATGAACACGGTCTTCAAGTTCCACCTCGAGACGTGGTTCCTGTTCGCCCTCGCGGGCGCCGTCGCGCTCGAAGCCCTCGTCTCGGCGGGCGGCGCCGCCTGGAGGATCGCCGTCGCCCTGACCGGCGCCGCTGCGCTCTTCACGGCGGCGACGGCGGTGCCCGCCTTCCTGAAGAAGGACCGCGGGGGCTGGCCGCGCGGGACGCTGGACGGGACGGCCTACCTCGCGTCGTACGCGCCCGGCGACGCGGCTGCCTACGAGTGGATCAACGCGCACGTCCGGGGGATCCCCGTGCTGCTCGAGGCGCAAGGGCCCTCCTACCAGGACTTCTCGCGCTACGCGATGAACACGGGCCTGCCGACCGTGCAGGGCTGGGAGTACCACACGCAGCAGCGCGGCCACAGCCAGGCGGAGACCGAGCGCCGCGCGGGCGACGTCCGCACGGCCTACACGTCTCCAGACGAGGCGACCGTCAAGGCGGTCCTCCGGCGCTATCACGTCGCGCTCGTCGTCGTCGGAGGGCTCGAGCGCCGGACGTACGCGGGTGCGAACCTCGCGCGCTTCGGCGAGTGGACGGACCTCCTTTCTCCCGTCTACCGCAACCCCGAGGTCACCCTCTTCGCCGTGAACGGCGTCTGGGCGCCCGGCGGGACCGCGACGCTCGTGCGCGTCGAGGAGCTGCCGTCCGCGACGTCCGCGGCGCGCGCGGACGCCCCGCCGGTGCAGCAGCCCGGGCAGGTGCGGCAGCCCCGCGGACTCGCGGCGGACGCGAAGGGACGGATCTGGGTCGCGGACTTCGGCAACAACCGGATCCAGGGCTTCTCGGAAAACCTCGCCCCGCTCGTCGCGTTCGGATACCAGGGAACCGCTCCCGGCGCCTTCAAGGACCCGTGCGGGATCGCGGTCGGGCCCGACGGCCTGTACGTCGCGGACACGTGGAACGGGCGCGTGCAGGTCTTCGGCGCCGACGGGACGTGGAAGCGCGAGTTCGGAGGCGATTTCTTCGGGCCGCGCGGGATCGCGGTCGACGCGGCCGGCCGGGTTTTCGTCGCGGACACCGGCAACGGCCGGATCGTGCGGTTCGGCGCCGGCGGGACGAAGCAGGCCGAGTGGGGAAAGGCCGACGGGCCGGGCCGCCTCGCGGGGCCGAACGGCCTCGCGCTCGCGCCCGACGGGCGCCTCTGGGTCGCGGACAACGACAACGGGCGCGCGGCGCTCTTCACGGCCGACGGCGCGTTCGTCCGCGCGTTCGCCGTTTCGGGATGGAGGCGCGAGATCTTCTCGGAGCCCTACCTCGCGGTGGACGCGAAAGGCGTCGTGTGGTGCTCGGTCCCGCTCCTCGGCGAGGTGCGCGGCTACGCGCCGGACGGGACGCTCCTCGCGACGGCGCGCGGCAAGGACCAGCCCGAAAACCGGCGCTTCGTGAAGCCGTCCGGCCTCGCGCTCCTCCCCGGCGGCCGGCTCGCGGTCGCGGACATCGACGGGCGTGTCGTCGTGATCGCCCTTCCGAAATGACGGACGCGGACGGCGCCGGCTTCGCGCCGGCCTGGTGGCTGAGGGGCGCGCACCTCCAGACGGTCTGGGGGCGCCTCGCGCGCTCCCGCCGGCAGGTGCCTCTCCGCCGCGAGACGCTCACGGCGCCGGACGGCGACACGCTCTACCTCGACCACGCGGACGCGCCCGCTCCGTCCGGCGCGCCGCCGCTCCTGATCCTCCACGGGCTCGAGGGCAGCTCGCACTCCGTCTATGCGCAGGGACTCCTCGCCCTCGCCGTGAAAGCGGGGCTCAGGCCCTCGGTGCTGAACTTCCGTTTCTGCGCGCGCGACCTCGAGGACCTCTCGCGGACGATCCCGAACGAGCGCCCGCGGCTCTACCACTCCGGCGAGACGGCGGACTTCGACTTCGTCCTCCGGACGCTCGCGGCGCGGCACGGCGGGCCGGTCCTCGCGGCGGGCGTCTCGCTCGGCGGCAACGTCCTCCTCAAATGGCTCGGCGAAAACCCGGGCGAACGCCTCGTCGCCGCCGCCGCCGCGCTCTCGGTGCCGTACGACCTCGCGGCCGGGGACCGCCACATGGCGTCGTTCCCGTCGGCCCTCTACGTGCGCTCGTTCGTCAGGACGCTCACGCCCAAGGCCGAATCGCTCGCGCGGCGCTTTCCCGGGGCCGCGTCGCGGCTCGACATCCCGCGCGCCGCCCGCGCCTGGACGTTCCGCGAGTTCGACGACGCCGCGAACGCGCCGCTCCACGGGTTCGCGGGCGCGGCGGACTACTACGCGCGGTGCAGCTCGCTGGCCGTCCTCCCGCGCATCGCGGTCCCGACGCTCTGCATCTCGTCCCTCGACGACCCGTTCGTCCCTCCCGAGTCCGTCGCGGCGGCGCGCCGCACGGCGTCCACCGCGGTGAAGTTCCTCGTCACGGAGCACGGAGGCCACGCCGGATGGGTGGCGGCGCGGGGCTTCCGGCCCGTCTACTGGGCCGAGGAACAGGCGGTCGCGTTCCTCGCGCGGCCGGGCCGGCCCGCGTAGGCTCCGCCGATGCAGGCCGCCGACCTCGGGCCGGTCCCCGACGCCGAGAAGACGCAGACGCCCGTCGACCTCTTCCTCATCATCGCGGGCGCGAACCTCGTCGCGACGACGCTCCAGACCGGCGCGAGCCTCGCGCCGGCGTTCGGGATCCGCCAGGCCGCCGTCCTCGCCGTGGCGGGCATCCTCCTCGGGACCGCGCTCGTGGCCGCGCTCACGCCGCTCGGTCCGCGCCTCGGCGTCCCGTCCGTCGTCGCATGCCGCGCCGCGCTCGGCCTCCGCGGCGGCGCGCTCGTCTCGCTCATCCTCTACGTCACGAACTTCGCGTGGATCGCCGTGAACAACGTGATCGCGGCCTCCGCGTGCGCGCGCCTCGCGGGCGGGCCGGCGAGCGTGAAGTTCTGGGCGCTCGGCCTCGGCCTTCTCGCCACGGCGGTGGTCGCGGGCGGCCCGCGGGCCGTCGGCCACGCCGACCGCGTCGCCGTGCCCCTCCTCCTCGGCGTCGGCGGCGTCCTGACGTACGCGTTCCTGCGCCTGCCCGCCGCCGTCACGGCCGCCCCCGGGAACGGCTCGATGACCGCGGTGCGGGGCCTCGACGTCGTGATCGGCTACCAGGTCTCGTGGCTCCTCGTGTTCGGGGACTACCCGCGCTACACGCGCTCGCCCGGGAAGGCCGCGGCGGCCGTGTTCCTCGGCCTCGCGCTCACGAGCCTCTGGTTCGTCCCGCTCGGGTTCGTCGCCGCGCGCGCCGCGGGCTCGACGAACCCCGGCGCGATGATCGCCGCCGCGGGGCTCGGGGGCCTCGGGGCCCTCCTCCTCGCCCTCGCGACGCTCACGACGAACTTCGTGAACATCTACATGTCGGCGCTCGCGTGGAAGAGCCTCGTCCCCGCTGCGAAGGACCGTGCGTCCGTGTGGACGATCGGCGTCGTCGGCGCGCTCCTCTCGCTCTTCTCGGGCTGGCTCGAGCGCTACGCGGACTTCATGCTGCTCCTCGGCGGGCTCCTCGTGCCGGTCGGCGGCGTCCTGCTCGCGCGCTTCTTCCTCCTCCGGCGGCCCGTCGCCGTCCCGGACCTCTACGCCGAGGACGGCCCGGCAAGCCGCCACGGCGGCTTCGCGATCCCGGGAATGTGCGGCTGGGCCGCCGGCGCCGCGGCGTACTTCCTCGCGGGGTCGACCGGCGGGACGCTGCCCGCGCTCGCGGCGGCCCTCGTCGTGACCTGGGCTCTCGAGCACCTGCTCCCCCGCGCCGCGTAGAGATGGAAGGTGCCCGTGGGCCCTGACGTCCGCCGCATCCTCCACCTCGACATGGACGCCTTCTACACGTCCGTCGAGCAGCGCGACGATCCCGCGTTGCGCGGGCGCCCCGTCGCCGTCGGCGGGGACCCGAAGGGGCGCGGCGTCGTCGCGGCCGCGAGCTACGAGGCGAGGAAGTTCGGCGTCCGCTCCGCGATCCCGATGGCGCGCGCCGTGCGTCTCTGCCCGGAGCTCGTGATCGTGAGGCCCGACTTCCGGAAGTACTCCGCGGTCTCGAAGGAGATCTTCGCGCTCTACCGCGCCGTCACGCCGCTCGTCGAGCCGCTCTCGCTCGACGAGGCGTACCTCGACGTGACGACGAACGCCTGGGGCGAGCCCCTCGGCATGGAGGTCGCGAAGCGGCTCAAGGCCCAGGTCCGCGAAGCGACGCGCCTGACGGTTTCGGCCGGCGTCGCGCCGAACAAGTTCCTCGCGAAGATCGCGTCGGGCTGGAAGAAGCCCGACGGCCTCACGGTCGTCGCGCCCGGGCGGATGGAGGCCTTCCTCGCGAAGCTCCCCGTGGATGCGCTCTGGGGGGTCGGGCCGAAAACGGCCGAGCGGCTGCGCGGGATCGGCTGCGCGAGGCTCGTCGACGTGCGCGCCGCGGACGCCGCCGCGCTACGCCGCGTCGTCGGGAGCTGGGCCGATTCCCTCGTCCGCCTCGCGCACGGCGACGACACCCGGCCCGTGGTGCCGGACCGGACCCGAAAATCGGTCAGCACGGAGGACACGTTCCGCGAGGACCTCACGGACACCCGCGAAATGACGACGATCGTCGAGTCCATGGCGCGGCACGACGCGGCGTTTCTCGCCGAGAGGCGGCTCCTCGCGCGCACCGTCACGCTCAAGGTGCGCTACGCGGACTTCACCACCGTGACGCGCAGCGACAGCGCGCGGCCGACGCGCGACGCCGACGAGCTCGCGGCGCGCGCGGCGGCGCTCCTCGCGCGAACGGAGGCGGGGGCGCGGCCCGTGCGCCTCCTTGGCGTCGGCGTCCACGGACTCGTCGTCCCGGGCGCGCCGGGTCCGGACGGCCAGCTGCCGCTCTGGACCGACTAGCCGCGCAATTTCTTCAGAATCGCGTCCGCCGCCTCGCGGCCGATGCGGATCGCGTAGTTCTGGCCGCGGTCCTCCGGGTAGATCTGCGCCATGCACGCGGACCACAGGCCCGGCACCGGCGTCTCGAGCGGCGGGAGGAGCTTCGAGTAGCCCGGGACGACGATCGGCTGCGCGTACTCGGCGCGCCCGATCTGCTTCTTCAGGATCCAGGTCTCGTCGAACGCCGGGTTGACCCGCTTGAGCGCCGGCAGGTACTCGGCCCAGAGCGCGTGGTCCGGCTTCTTCCACTTTGGGTCGTCCGGCAGCACGTAGTTGGAGATGTAGACGACGTGCCGGCCCCCGTATTCCTCTTTCGGGATGAAGTTCGTGTGCTCGATGACGCCGCCGAACGGCATCGAGGCGTCCCCGATGTTCAGCCAGTAGTACGGCGAGAGCGAGCGGTCGAGCTCGAGGATCGGGCAGAGCGCGTGGCAGTACGAGATCGCGCTCCACGTCTTCCGGACGTCTTCCGGGAGGTCCGGCGCGAGCTTCAGGAGCTCGGGGATCGCGACCGTCGAGAGGACGAGGTCGAACGTCTCCGTCCCGCCCGCGAACGTGACGTCGAACCCGCCCGCGGCCTTCTTCACGATCTTCACGGGCCGCGACGTCCTGACGTCGCCGCCGCGCGCCTTCACGCGCGCGAGGACCGCCGCGACCCCGCGGCCGAACGAGCCCTTGAGGTACCCGAGGCGCTCGCCGAGGCCGGTCTTGTCGCGCGAGCGCGTGCGCAGCGCGATCTTTCCCCACAGCCACACGAGGCCGACGTCTTCGGCCCTTCGCCCGTACTTCTGGGCGAGGAGCGGGCCCCAGACGGCGTCGAGCGCGCGGCCGTACCCGTTCCGGCGCATCCACCCGATCGCGGTCTCGCCCTCGAGGCTCTTCCAGTCCGAGTCGTGCCGGAGCTTCAGCGTCGAGAGGACGAACTGGAGCCGGCCGAGGAGGCCGAGCGGCGCGAACGAGAGGAGGGACGCCGGCGTCCCGAAGTCCCAGAGCTTCCCGCCCGAGAAGAACCCCATCCGCGACTTCAGCCACTGGAGGTCTCCCGCGAGCCCGAACTCCTCGGCGAAGGACACGTAGTCGACGTCGCTCGTGAAGAGGTGGTGGTAATACCGCTCGAGCGGCGTGCCGCCGACCTCGACGACGCCGACGAGGCCGCCCGCCTCGGGGTACTTCTCGAAGACCGTCACGGCGAGACCCGCGCCGAGGAGACGGTCCGCCGCGACGAGCCCGGCGAGGCCGCCGCCGACCACGGCGATTCGCGGGGAGGCGGCGTTCACGGACCGAGTGTAGCCCGCCGGAGACGGCCCGTTGTGTTACCTTGACCCGTCCCGTGTCGGCCGTGTCCGCGCTTCTCTTCGCCTCGGTCCTCCTCCTGGCGAGCGCGTCGGGAGCGGCCGTCCTCGCCCGCCTCCTGCGCGGCGACGGGACGGACGACGCGCGCGCGGAGACGGCACTCGCGTTCTCGCTCCCGGTCGGCCTCGTGGCCGCGGCGCTCCCCGGCTGGCTCGTGTCGGCGCTCCTGCCCGTCCCGGTCTCGTCCCTCGCGCTGCCGCTCGCGGCCCTCTCGCTCGCCGCGCTTCTCCTGTGGGGGGGAAGCGACCTCGCCGGCGTCCTCGCGCGCGGGCGGACGCTCGCCGCGCCGCTGGTCCTCTTCGGGGCGGTCTTCCTCTTCTTCCTCTGGATCCGCGGCACGTTCGGCGAGATCCGGCAGACCGAGAAGCCGATGGACTTCGCGGTCCTCTCGGGCCTCATGGCGACGCCGCGCCTCCCGTTCATGGACCCGTGGCTCTCCGGCTCGCGCTTTCCGTACTACCACTTCGGGACGTACCTCTTCGCGCTCCCCGCCCGCGTGGCGCGCGTCCCGTCCGAGTTCGCGTACAACCTGATCGCGGCCCTCCTGCCGGCGCTCGCCGCCCTCGCGGCGTACGGCGCCGTCCGGACGCGCGGGGGCGGGCGGCGGCTCTCCCTCCTCGCGGGCGCGGTCCTCGTCCTCGGCGGCACGTTCGACGGCGTGCGGCAGGCGCTCGGCGACAAGCCGCTCGCCGACCTCGACTGGTGGGCGTCCTCGCGCCGCGTCGAGAACGCGATCACCGAGTGGCCGCTCTTCACGTTCCGGCTCGGGGACCTCCACCCGCACGCGGTGACGTTCCCGTTCCTCGTCGCGTTCGCCGGCCTCGCCGGCCGCATCGGGACCGTCTCCGGCACGCTCCTCGACGGCATCCTTCTCGCGGCCGTCCTCTCGGCGAACCCGTGGGACCTCCCGGCGTGCCTCCTCGTCCTCGGCGCGGGCAACCTCATGCAGCGCGCGGCGAGGCCCGCGGTCGTCCGCAGCCTCTTCTCGCTCCTCCTCGCCGTCCCGTTCCTCCTCCCGTTCCTCCGCTCGCCGCGCCCCGCGGTCCACGGACTCACGTTCTGGAAGGAGGCGACGACCGCGGGCGAGGCGTTCCTCCACTTCGGCGTCCTCTGCGTCGTGCCCGCGCTCGCATTCGGCGTCGCGCTCGTGCGCTCGCAGACGCGCGAGGACCGCGCCCTCGTCGCCGCGACCGCGTTCCCGGCGCTCGGCCTCGCGCTCGCGGTCCTGACGAAGCGCCCCGTCTTCGGCCTCGCGGCGGCGTTCGCGGCCGGCGTCCTCTGGCTCCTCCTGCGCGAGCCGTCGGGCGGCGAGGCGCCGGCCCCGTCCGGCGCCCTCCGCGCGGGCCTCCTCTTCGCCGCGGCCGGCGCGGTGCTCGCGTCCGTGCCGGACGTCGTTCTCGTCTCGGACTCGTACGGCGACCAGCTCCGGAGGATGAACACGGTGTTCAAGACGTTCATGGGGGCGTGGCCGCTCCTCGTGATCGGCGGTGCGCTCCTTCTGCCACTCGCGCTCTCGACCCGACGCGCGCGGGGGTTCGTGCGCGCCGCCCTTCTCGTCAGCGCGGCGAGCCTTCTCGCGCACCCGCTCTCGGCGGTCCTCTTCCGCTGGAAGTGGTCCGGCCCGGTGGACGGCCTGAACGGACTCGCCTGGATGCAGCGCGACGCGCCGGGCGACCGCGCGGCCGTGGAGTGGCTCCGCACCCACGCCGTCGACGGCGCCTTCCTCGCCGAGGCCACGGGCAACGCGTACACGGACTACAGCCGCATCGGCGGCGCGACGGGCCTTCCGACGGTCCTCGGCTGGGACAACCACGAGGGCCTGTGGCGCGGGGCCGACGCGGCGGGCGAGCTCCAGGGCCGCCGCCGCGACCTCCGCCTGCTCTACACGTCCGAGGACGCCGACGCGGTCTTCGCGGTGCTCCACCGCTACCGCGTGCGGTACGTCTTCGTCGGGTCGTTCGAGCACCGCGATTTCGGCGTGAATGCCTTCCCGCTCCGCGCGAACTTCCGGCGCGTTTTCGAGTCGAACGACGCGGCCGTCTACGAGGTGCTCAAGTGACGGCCGGCGCTTCCCCGGCCCCCGCCCCGGCGTTCTCGTCGTTCGAGAAACGGGCCTGGATCGGCCTCGTCGCCCTTTCGGCGTTCCTCCACCTCGTCCAGCTCGGGACGCACGCGTTCCACCACGACGAGTCGATCCACGCCTACGCCGCGATCCGCCTCCTGAAGGAAGGCTTCTACAAGTACGACCCCATCTACCACGGGCCCGTCCAGTACTTCGCGGTCACGGCCGTCTTCGCGGTTTCGTCCGTCGTCGGGAAGGCGGTCGGCCTCCTGACGGGCTTCGCGGCCGCGAGGACCTGGGACGGGACGTCCGACTTCACCGCGCGCCTCGCGCCCGCGCTGGGCGGCGTCGCGCTCACGGGAATGGCCGTCCTCCTGCGCCGGCGGTTCGGCCGCCGCGCGGCGTTCGCGGCGGGAGCCCTCTGCGCGCTGTCGCCGAACATCCTCTACTACACGCGTTTCTGCCGGGACGACGTCTGGAGCCTCCTCGGGACCGCGGGGCTGTTCCTCTGGCTCGACGAGTACCTCGCGACCCGCCGCGTGAAGGACATCTGCCTCGCGGCGCTCTCGGCGGCCGTCGCCTTCGCGTCGAAGGAGAACTTCTACGTCCTTCTCGCCCTGATGGTCCCGTCGCTCGCCGTCGCGTGGATGGAGCCGGGGCGCGGGCTGGACGTCTGGAACCGGCTGCGGCGTCTCATCGACTGGCTCGAGGAGAACGCGACGGCCGCCGTCGGCGCGCTCCTCCTGTTCTTCGTCACGTCCGAGCTCCTCTACACCGTCTTCCTCGTCCACCCGGAGTCCGGGAACCCCGTCTTCGACGCGATCTCCTACTGGTGGGGCCAGCACAGGATGGAGCGCGTCGGCGGGCCGAAGACGTTCTATCTGCCGCGGCTCCTCCAGTACGAGTTCGCGATCCTGATCCCGGCGCTCGCGTACGTCCTCGCCCGGTGGAGGAAGCTGTCGTTCGCCGAACGCTTCCTCGCGGGCTGGGCGATCTCCTCCGTCGCGATGTACGCGTACCTCGGCGAGAAGGCCGGCTGGCTCCTCGTCCACCAGGTCCTCCCCTTCCTCCCGCTCGCGGGCGCCGCGTGGGCGCTCCTCGCCGACAAGGGCGCCGCGTGGCGCGCCGCGGGCGCCGCGGCGGCGTTCGCGTCGGTCGTCACGTCCCTGACGCTCTCGTTCGTCTACCCGGTCCTGACGCCGAACTCGCGGAAGGCCGAGTCCACGATCCAGGTCCAGACGTGCCCCGAGATGCTCGGGATCGTCGACGAGATCCTCCGCGCCGGCCGCGCCGGCGAAGTGCCCGCCGCGATCGTGTCCGGCGAAGCCGGCTGGCCGCTGAGCTGGTACGTGAGGGCCGCGCCCGTCAACTGGCAGGCGCCCGCCGGCGACCTCCACCCGCCGGTCGTCGTCTGCGACGAGGCCGACGCGGACAAGCAGGAAAAGGCCCTCGGCCCCGGCTACGTGCGCGACCGCGTTCCGTTCCGGGCGTGGTGGATTCCGGACAACTCGTGGAAGCCGCTGCGCCCGAGCCCCGGCCAGCTCCTCCGCTACGTCTTCACGCGCGAGGCGTGGGACCGCGAGGACGGCGCGAACCCGATCGGCGCCGTGTGGGTGACCGTCTTCCGGCGCCAGTATCCCGCCGGGTCTCCGCCGCCCGCGCCGCCGGCCCCGCCGCCGCAGGAATCGCCGGCCGCGGACGGAAAGGTCCCGTCATGACCGCGCGCGCGCCCGAGATCTCCGTCGCCCTCCCCGTCTTCAACGAGGCCGAAAACCTCGACGAGCTCAAGGACCGTCTCGTGAAGGCGCTCGACGCGGCCGGCCGCCCGTGGGAGATCGTGTTCGTCGACGACGGGAGCCGCGACGGCTCGTTCGAGAAGATGGCGGCGTTCGCGCGCGCCGACCGCCGGATCCGCGCCCTGCGCTTCTCGCGCAATTTCGGCCACCAGATGGCGCTCACCGCGGGCGTCGACGCGGCGCGCGGGCGGATCGTCGCCGTGATGGATGCGGACCTCCAGGACCCGCCCGAGCTCCTCGGCGAGATGCTGAAGAAGATCGACGAGGGCTACGAGGTCGTGTACGCGCAGCGGACGAAGCGCGAGGGAGAAAGCGCTTTCAAGCTCTGGACGGCCCACGTCTTCTACCGGCTCCTCGAGCGCTGGACGAACGTCGACATCCCCGTGGACGTCGGCGACTTCCGGCTCATGGGCCCGAAGGCCGTCGCCGCGTTCCGCCGCCTGCGCGAACGGCACCGGTTCATCCGCGGGATGACGGCGTGGGTCGGGTTCCGGCAGGTGGGCGTCCCGTACGTCCGCCCGCCCCGGACGCGCGGCGAGACGAAGTTCCCGCTCCGCAAGATGCTCCGCTTCGCCCTCGACGGTCTCACGTCGTTCAGCCACGTGCCGCTCCAGCTCGCGACGTGGCTCGGATTCCTCGTTTCGGCGTTCGCGTTCCTCTACATCCTCGTCGTCCTCGCGCTCTGGATCCTGAAGATCAACGTTCCCGGCTGGACGACGCTCATGGTCTTCGTCCTCCTCCTCGGCGGCGTCCAGCTCATGGTGATCGGCGTCCTCGGCGAGTACCTCGGCCGCGTCTACGACGAGGTGAAGGGCCGGCCGCTCTACCTGGTCGCGGAAGAGGTCGGGGGGGACGGCGGCGACGAGCCCTGAGACGGAATCTCCCCCGGGGAAAATCTGTTCTAACCTGAGCGGGATGAAGTCGGGCTTCTACCACCATTCGATCGGGGACCTCCGGGCGCGGCTCTCGGCCGCCGTCCCGAACGAGGTCCTCAAGACGCTCCACCGGAAGAGCCCCGCGCGGCACTTCGCGGTGGCGCTGCGGCAGCTCGTCTTCTTCGCGGGGGCGTTCGCTCTCGGCTGGTCGTTCGAGAGCCTCTGGGTCCGGGTCCCGTGCGCGCTCGTCCTCGGCTTCGTCGTCTTCGACGGGACGGTCCTCCTTCACGAGGTCGTCCACAAGGCCGTCTTCGACGGCGACCGGCCGGCCGCGTACCGCACGCTCGGACTCCTTTACGCGCTGCCGTCCGGCATCTCGCCGGCGCAGTTCACGCGCTGGCACCTCGACCACCACGCCGAGCTCGGCTCCCCGACCGACGACCCCAAGCGCGCGCACCTCTCGCCGAAGATCAACGCGCGCTGGTTGAAGCTCCTCTACGCGACGCCGGCGCTCTTTCCGATCTACTTCCGCGCCGCGCGGACAGAGACCGCGACGTACCCGGAGACGCTCCGGAGGCGCATCCGCGCCGAGCGCCTCGCGGCGATCGTCCTCCACCTCGGGGCCGCAGCCGCGATCGCGACGTTCGGCGGAGCCGCGCGCCTCGTCTGGCTCTACCTGGTCCCGGTCTTCCTCGTCTTCCCGCCGGCGTTCGCGCTCAACCGCCTCGGCCAGCACTACGACATCGTCCCGGCGGAGCCCGCGAAGTGGGGCACGCGGATGGCCCGCTCGCCGTTCTGGGAGTTCGTCTACCTCTGGTCGAACCTCCACCTCGAGCACCACTACTACCCCGCCGTCCCGTTCTACCGCCTCGGCGAACTCAATTCGGCGCTCGTCCCGTTCTTCGAGAAGGAGGGGATCGCGGCGCGCCGGTACCGCGACCTTCTCCGCGGGTGGATCGTCGAGAACCGCGCGCCGCACTCCGACTGGAGCGGCCCCGCACCCGCGTCCCCCGGGCCGGACGCCGGGTCCACGCCGGCCGCGTAGGGTAAAGTCGAGCGCAGATGGCGACCGAAGCCGCCGCACCCCGGGCGGACAAATACGAGGGGCTGACGCGCGAGGAGCTGCTCGCCGCGTTCCGCAACATGCTCACGTCCCGGCGGATCGACGACAAGGAGATCCAGCTCAAGCGGCAGAACCGCATCTTCTTCCAGATCTCCGGAGCCGGGCACGAGGCGCTCCAGACGGCGATCGCGGCCCACATGAAGAAGGGCGTCGACTGGCTCTTCCCGTACTACCGCGACCGCGCGATCTGCCTCGGCCTCGGCGTCACGCCGCGCGAAATGTTCCTCCAGGCCGTCGGCGCCGCGGCCGACCCCGCGTCGGGCGGCCGGCAGATGCCGTCGCACTGGGGCTCGGCGCGCTTGAACGTCTTCACGACGTCCTCCCCGACCGGCTCCGAGTGCCTCCCCGGCGTCGGCGCGGCGGAAGCTGGGCGGTACCTCCTCCGCCCCGAGGCCGCCGCGATCCGCGACCGGGCCTCCGGGGCCTCCTCCGACGAGGTCGTCGTCGTGACGATCGGCGAGGGCGCGACGTCCGAGGGCGAGTTCTGGGAGGCGCTCAACTCCGCTTCGACGCTCAAGCTCCCCGTCGTCTTCGTCGTCGAGGACAACGGCTACGCGATCTCCGTCCCCGTCGAGGTGAACACGCCCGGCGGCTCGATCTCGCGCCTCGTGCGCTCGTACCCGAGCCTCTTCGTCGTCGAAGTCGACGGCTGCGACTTCCTCGCGTCGTACGACGCGTTCCGGTACGCCTTCGCGTACGCCCGCGAGAGGAAGGGCCCCGCGCTCGTGCATGGGCACGTCGTGAGGCCGTACTCGCACTCCCTCTCCGACGACGAGAAGCTGTACCGCCCCGAGGGCGAGCGCCAGAAGGATGCCGAGCGCGATCCCGTGGTCCTCTTCGCGAAATTCCTCGTCGACGAGGGGCTCGCGACCGCCGACGCGATCCAGGCTCTCCGGGACGAGGTCGACGCGGAGGTGAGCCGCGCGGCCGACGAGGCCCTCGGTGAGGAGCAGCCCGGGGCCTCGGCCGTCTTCGAGAACGTGACGTCTCCCGATGCCGACCCGGCGTCCGCCGCGTTCGACACCGAGGACGCCCCCGCGTTCTCCGGCGAGCCCACGACGATGGTCGACCTCGTGAACGCGGCCTTGAAGGACGAGATGGCGCGCGACGCGCGGATCGCCGTGTGGGGCGAGGACGTCGCGGACGCGAGCCGGCCCGACGTCCTCGGCGAGTGCAAGGGCAAGGGCGGCGTTTTCAAGGTCACGGCCGGCCTCCAGAAGGCCTACGGGAGCGCGCGCGTCTTCAACGCGCCGCTCGCGGAGGCGGGCATCGTGGGCCGCGCGATCGGCTGGGCGGCGCGCGGGCTCAAGCCTGTCGTCGAGATCCAGTTCTTCGACTACATCTGGCCCGCGATGCAGCAGCTCCGCGACGAGCTCGCGACGGTGCGCTGGCGCTCGGGCGGCGCGTGGAAGGCACCCGTGGTCGTGCGCGTCGCGATCGGCGGGTACCTCACGGGCGGCGGGCCGTACCACTCGCAGTCGGGCGAGGTCACGTTCACGCACATCCCCGGCCTCCGCGTCGTGATGCCCTCGAACGCCCTCGACGCGAACGGCCTCCTGCGCACGGCGATCCGGTGCGACGACCCCGTCCTCTTCCTCGAGCACAAGCACCTCTACCGGCAGACGCACAACAAGGGCCGGTACCCCGGCGCGGACTTCATGATCCCGTTCGGGAAGGCGAAGGTCGTCCGCCCCGGCGAGGACGTCACGGTCGTGACCTACGGCGCCACGGTCTACCGGAGCGCCGTCGCGGCCGCCGCGCTCGCCGAGGAGGCGGGCCGCCACGCCGAGGTGATCGACCTGCGCTCGCTCGCGCCGTACGACTGGGACGCGATCGCGACGTCCGTGAAGAAGACGAACCGGCTCCTCGTCGTCCACGAGGACTGGAAGACGCACGGCTTCGGCGCCGAGATCGCGGCGCGCGCGGCCGACGAGCTCTTCGAGTGGCTGGACGCCCCGGTGCGGCGCGTCGCGGCGAAGGACGTCTTCTGCGGCTACGCGCCGCGGCTCGAGGACGCGACGCTCCCCCAGAGCGACGACATCCTCACCGCGCTCCGCGACCTCGTCGCGTATTGACGCGACGAATCCAGAGACAGAAGAAAAGAGAAGATTTCGGCTATCGGCGGCTGCATTCGCAGCCGCCTGAGAAAGGAATCTGTCCCGGATTTCCGGTGTCAAGGGCGCGCTCCGCGCGCCGCGCAGCGGTCGAAGACCCTTGACTCCGGAAATCCGCGGGAAATTCGTTCCTTCCGGCGGCCGCAAAGCGGCCGCCGCATCGCAGAAGAAATCCCTGATACCGTGCGGCCGAGATGAGCAAGCGGCTCCCGCTTCTGCGATTCGGACTGTTCGCATTGGCCTTTTGCCTTTTCTTCCTCTTCGGCGCGATCGCGGTGGACCCGTTTCCCGCCTACCGCGCCGCCATGGAGGAGTGGCTCGCGATCTCGGGCGGGCACCGCGAGGTCTTCGCGGCGGACGACGGCTCGCGCCTGTCCGTCTGGGTGCTGGGCCCGCTCTCGGCCGAGCGCCCGGTCGTCCTCCTCCACGGCCTCGGCGCCGACGCGACGTACTGGGCCGGGACCGCGCGCGCCCTCGTCCACGCGGGCCGCACGGTCCTCCTGCCGGACGGGCCCGGGTCGGGGCGGAGCGAGCGCCCGCGGCGGACGTCCGGCTACCGTGTTCCGGGCCGCGTCGCGGCGGTCGATGCGCTGTTTCGCGCGCTCGGGTTCGAGAAGGCGGACGTCGTCGGGCACTCGCTCGGCGGCTGGACGGCCGCGGCCTTCGCGCTCTCGCACCCGGAAAAGACGGGGCGTCTCGTCCTCGTCGACGCGGGCGGCTTCGACGTGCCCGCCGACGTCGAGGCCGAACGCCGGCGCGTCCTCCCGACGGACCGCCAGGGCGCCCGGCGCGTCCTCGGCCTCCTCTTCTTCAGGCGGCCGTTCCCCGCGGCGGGTTTCGTCGTGAACGCGTTCGGACGCAACTACGGCGGAGACCCGGCCGCCGCGACCGTGACGTCGCTCGGCCTCTCGGACGGTCTCGCGGGGCGGGAGCGCGAGCTGCCCGCGGGCACCTCGGTCATCTGGGGCGCGGAGGAGACGCTCTTCCCGCTCCCTCTCGGAGAGAGGCTCGCAGCCGCGATCCCCGGCGGTCGGCTCTTCGTCCTGCCGGGCGCCGGGCACGACGGCCCGCTCGAGACTCCGCGCGCCTTCCGCGAGGCGCTCGCGGCCGCCCTCGCCCCGCCTCCTTCCGCCCCTCAGTCGGGCGACAGGCGGTAGACCGTGAACGTGGGCCTCCCCCACGGATCCGCGCCCCGGCTGACGACGGATCCGCGCCGCCCCGCGAGGCCCGCCGCCGCGAGCGCGCCGCCGTCCGCGTAGAGGACGTTCTCGACGAGCGGCCCGCGCGCGGCCGCGAGGTTCGCGTAGAAGACCACCGGCGCGCGCCGGGCGCCGGGCGGCGCGAGGAGTTCCTCGACGACGTACGGGTTCCGCGCCGCGCTCCGCTCGTCGAGGACGACCCGCGCGGGAGCGCCGCCGCGGGAGGCCGCGACGAGTGCGTCGGCGAGCTCGCGCTCCGGGCCGCCGAACGCACCCCACGTGCGCGGCGACGCGCCCCAGCGCACGAATCCGGCGATGTCCGCCGTCGCGGCCGCGGCCACGATGGTGGCCACGATCGCCGGCGCGAGCCGCCGGACCCGGCGGCCGGCCAGGTCCACCAGGGCGTCGGCGCCGAGGCCGGCGAGGACGACGAGGTACGGCGCCATCGGGGAGATCCGGTAGGCGTTCGCTCCCGTCTCCTCGGACGCGAGGAGGCCGCCCGCGAGGAAGAGGCCCGCCGGCAGGAGGAGCGCGCGCCCCGGCCCGCCGCGCACGGCGCCGGCGGCCGCGCCGAGGAGCGCGAGGCCGACGGTGGCTGCAGGCAGCACGGGCCGCGCCGGGTCGCCGTGCCGCTCGTTCACGTCGCCCCGCCAGAGGAAGAGCGCGCCGTAGTCCGCCACGTTCCGCGCGAGGAGGAGGCCGGCGTCGGCGCCGCCGTGCCGGAGGAGGGAGATCTCCTGCTCTCGCGCGAAGAGGCGCTCGGGGTTACGGGCGTAGTGCGCCGCGAGCGGCGCGAGGACGGCGACCTCCGCGGCGAGCGCGAGGGCGGCGAGACGCGCGAGCGCCCGCCCCGCGGAGCGCCGCGCGAGGGCGAGGACGAGGACCACCGCCGGCGCCGCGAGGAAGAGGCGCCCCGCGGCGTAGCCGTACGCGCCCAGCCCGGCGCACGCGCCGGCGAAGAGCGCCAGCGCCGTGGACCCCGTCCGCGCCGCGCGGAGGCCCGCCCACGTGGCGAGAACGGCGAGCGCGGACGTCGCGACGGCGTCCCAGCCCCATCGGCCGGTCGTGAGAAGCCACATCGACGACGCGCCGAGCACGGCGGCGGCGCCGCGCGCCCGCGGCCGCTCCCGGCCCGCCTCGCACGCGAGGAGGAGCAGCGCCGCCAGGAGCGCGAGCGCCGGGACGGCCGACAGCCATCGGAACGACGCGAGGCCGCCGCCCGCCGCAACGTCCACGGCGCGGACGAACCGCAGGTAGAGGTTCGTCGCCCAGGCGTTCACGAATCCCTCCCCGGAAGGCGTGAGCGCGGTCGTCCCGAAGACGGGCGCGCCGGGCGGGAGAAAACGCTCGGCGCGCAGCGCGTACGCCTCGTCGATCCACGGCCCCGGCGGCCAGGCGAAGAGGTTCACGAGGCGCAGGCCCGTGCCGAGGAGCGCCGCGAGGACGACGACGGCGCCGGCGCGCGCGCGGACCGTCACTGCGGCCCGCCGGGCTCGAACGTCGGGACGACCGGGACGCTCGCGGATTCCGCGAAACGTTCGTCGAACGCCTCGGCGAGGACGCGGCCGTCCATGTCGCGGGCGAGGGGTTCGCCCGCGAGGACGAGGAGCGTCGGCGCGAGGTCCAGGATCCCCGCGGACGTCAGGCGCACGCCGGGGCGCACGCCCGCCCCCGCGAGGAGGACGAAGCCGTCGCGCGAGGCGTCCGGCCCGGCCTGCGGCGCGCGGCCGCGGAGGAAACGGACGACGGCTTCGGCGGCCGACGGCGGGCCCCACCCGACCGGTGCGAAGAGGCACACGGTCCGGTCCCGGCCCTCGCGCTCGAGGACGTCCGCGAGGGTGTCGTCGAGGAACCGGTAGTACGCCTTGAGCGCGCGCGCCCGGACGTCGGCGCCCTCGGGCGCCGCGAGACCCCAGTAGCGCGCGTCCCCGGCGCCGCCGAAGAGCCGCGCGGGCGAGGCGAGCCCCGAGAGGACGAGCGCGGCGACGTTGTTCGGGCCGGCGGGCAGCGCCCCCAGGGACGCGCCCACGACGCTGAGGTCGCGTGCGGCCGCGGCGAGCGGCCCCGTCCGTTCCGGGCCGGCGGGCAGGCCGTCCGGCGCGAGCGAGCGGGCGAGCGGCCGGTCGAGTCCGCCCGGCGAGACGGTGAAGAGGCGCGCGCGCTCCGCGGCCGCCGCCGGGCGCGCCGCGTCGCCGCTCGTGTCTCCCGCGAAGAACCGGTCCGTCGCCCACAGGATCGGTCCGTCGCGCGCCGGAGCCGAGCACGGCCAGTTCAGGACCGCCGCCTCGTGGCCGCGCGCGACGAGGATCTCCCAGAACGTGAGGCTCCGGCGCCGAGCGCCGTCCTCGCGCACCCACGTCCCGATCGGCGGGACGAGCCGCCCGAGGCCCGGGACCACGGGCAGGACGCGGAACGTTCCGGAGATCGCCTCGCGGCGGTACGCCGCGACGACCCCGTGCTTCGCCGGCTTCTTGCCCGTCGCCACGGACGTCCAGAGCGCCGCCCGGTCGTACGGGGAGAGAGACTCGAGCGGCCCCGCGGCGCCCTCGCGCAAGAGACGCGCGAACGTCGGAAGCGCGCCCTCGGACGCGAACGCCGTGAGGAGATCCCACGACACCCCCTCGATCCCGATCACGAGAAGGCTCCGGCGCGCGGTCCTCGGCAGCGGCTCGGGGCTCGCGAGGGCCGGGCGCCCGGGCGCGCGGCGCCCCGCGAGCGGCGCGAGGAAAAGCAGGACGAGGACGGCCGCGACGGGCCCCGCCGGCGCCCGCCGCCACGCGGTCAGGACGAGGAGCAGCGCGCCGGCCGCGAGCACGAGCGTCGCGGCGACGAGGACGCGCCGCCCGCCCGCGGGGACGAACGCGTACGTCGCCTCGCGCTGCAGCTCGACGCCGACCGCCGCGAGGCCGAGAAAGAGCCCGAGGAGCGCCGTCGCCGCCCCCGTCGCGGGCCTCTTCCTGAGCCACGCGAGCGGCGAAAAGACCGCGGCGCCGAGCGCCGCGAGGACCGCGAGCGCGCGGAGCGCCGGGACCGGCGCGAGGAGGTCCGGGTTCATCCCGATGAGGACGTCCGCCGCCGAGGCGCCCGCGAGCGCCCCGGCCAGGACGAAAGGTAACGCCCGCCGACGCTCGTCCATATAATCCGCGCCCGGCGAGTCTCGCCTTCTTCCCGATGGCCGTCAACGAATCGCTCCGCGTCCTCAGGACGCTGCACTACGACGCGGCGCACTACTCCCTGTTCCTGCAGGCGGGAACGATCGGACCTGCCGCGAAGGCGGGGCACTTCGCGATGCTCCAGGCCGGGGACGGCTTGAAGCCCTACCTCCGGCGCGCATTCTCGATCGCCGACGTGACGACCGTCGCCGGCGTGCCGGCGCTCGAGTTCGTCGTGAAGGCGGTCGGCGTCGGCACGGCGGCGCTCGGACGCCTCCCCGAGGGTACGCCCGTGCCGGTCCTCGGCCCCCTCGGTGTCCCGTTTCCGACCGACGACCTCGCGGCCGGCGATCGTGTCGCGCTCGTCGCGGGCGGGATCGGCCTCGCGCCGCTCGTCCTCCTCGCGCGCACGCTCGCCGCGCGGGGCCTCGCGGCGGACCTCTACTACGGCGGTCGCAACGAGAACGACGTCCTGAAGCGCGCGGACTTCGAGCGCTTCCTGGGCCCGCACCGCTGCCGGTATGCGACCGACGACGGCTCCCTCGGGCGGCGCGGCCGCGTGACGGACGTCCTCGCGCACGCTCTCGACGCCGGGACGTCCTACCGGCGCGTCTTCGCGTGCGGCCCGCTCCCGATGTTCCGGACGCTCGCGGCGCTCGTCGAAAAGGCGGGCCTCGACGCCTCGTTCGCGATGGAGTCGGAAATGGCCTGCGGGTTCGGCGTCTGCCTCGGCTGCGTCGCGCCGACGGCGGACGGCCGCTTCGCGACGATCTGCAAGGAAGGGCCGTGCGTGCCCCCGGCCTTCATCGACTGGAAGAGGATCTGATGGCCGTCGACCTCTCCGTCGAGATGGGCCGCCTGCGCCTGAAGAACCCGATCGGGACGGCGTCGGGCACGTTCGGGTACGGCCTCGAGTTCGCGGACTACCTCGACCTCTCGGCCCTCGGCGCCATCTCGGTGAAGGGCCTTTCGCGCCGCCCCTGCCACGGCAATCCGCCGCCGCGCATCTGCGAGACGGACGCGGGGATGCTGAACGCGATCGGGCTGCAGAACGTCGGCGTCGATGCTTTCCTCGACGAGAAGCTCCCCGAGCTCCACAAGAGGCGCGCGACCGTCATCGCGAATGTCTGGGGAGACACCGAGGAGGACTACGTCGCCGTCGTCGAGCGCATCGGGGCCGACCGCCGCGTCGCCGCGATCGAGCTCAACGTCTCGTGCCCGAACGTCGTGAAGGGCGGGATGATCTTCGGGACGAACCCCCAGGCGCTGGCCGGCCTCGTGAAGAAGGTCCGGGCCGCGACGGCGCACGTTCTCGTCGTGAAGCTCTCGCCGAACGTGACGGACATCGTGACGGTCGCGCGGGCCGCCGTCGACGCCGGCGCGGACGCGCTCTCGCTCATCAACACGCTCGTCGGCCTCGCGATCGACCTCGAGACGCGCACGCCGAAGATCGGCTTCACGACGGGCGGCCTCTCGGGCCCGGCGATCCGTCCGGTCGCCCTCCGGATGGTCTGGGAGGTCCGCACGGCGCTCCCGAAGATCCCGATCTTCGGAATGGGCGGCATCGAGACCGTCGAGAACGTCGTCGAGTTCCTGGTCGCGGGCGCGAACGCCGTCCAGGTCGGAACCGCGAACTTCCGGGACCCGTCCCTCGCGGGCCGCCTCGTCGGCGAGCTCGCGGCGTGGTGCGCGGAGCGGAAGATCGCGCGGGTCTCGGACCTCGTCGGAACCCTGAAGACGCGGCCGCGCGAGGACCACCGCTTTGCCTGAAGCCCGCGCCCGCCTCGCCGTCGCCCTCGACCTCGGTGGCCGCTCCGCGCTTCTCGCGATGGCGCGCCGCGTCGCCCCCGAGGCCGGCGTCCTGAAGCTCGGCCTCGAGGCCTTCGTCGCCGAGGGGCCCGCCCTCGTGCGCGAGGTCGTCGCCGCCGGCGCGGAGGTGTTCCTCGACCTCAAGCTCCACGACATTCCGAACACGGTCGGCCGCGCCGCGGCCGCGGCCGTCGCGACCGGCGCCGCGATCGTGAACTGCCATGCCTCGGGCGGTCGCGACATGATGCGCGCCTTCGGCGACGGCGGCCGCGCGGCCGCTTCGGCGGCGGGCCGTCCGGCCCCGAAGCTCGTCGCCGTCACCGTCCTCACGTCGCTCGACGCCGCGGCGCTCGCGGCGATCGGGCTCGCGGGCTCTCCGCGGGACGCCGCCGTACGCCTCGCGTCCCTCGCGAAGGAAGCCGGCCTCGACGGCGTCGTCTGCTCTCCGGAGGAGATTGCCGCGATCCGCGCGGCGTGCGGGCCGGACTTCCTGCTCGTCGTCCCGGGCGTGCGCCCCGCGGGCGCGGCCGCCGGGGATCAGAAGCGCGTCGCGACGCCCGCCGCCGCGATCCGCGCGGGCGCCGACCTCCTCGTCGTCGGCCGCCCGATCACGGGCGCGCCCGATCCCGCCGAGGCGGCCCGCGCGATCGTCGCGGAAATCGCGGGCGCTAGTCGACCTTGATCTTCTCGTAGCGCGAAGCGCCGGGCTTCGTCGCGCGCTCGGCGAGCGCGATCTCCTCGTCGAGGAAGTCGCGCAGGGCCTTCATGAGCTCGATGCCCGAGAACGCGGCGCGGCCGAGCGCCGCGCGGCCTGCGAGCGAGACCGAGAACTTCCCGATGAGCCCCGCGGCCGGGCGGAGGAAACAGCCCTCGCCGCCGCAGGCGAGGCCGGGGATCGGCCCGCCGGCGCGCGGGGCGCCGTGCGCCTCCGGCGCGGCATCGGCGGCGACGCCGGGGCCGAAGTCGGATTCCAGAGGATCACGAGGCGCCTTTTTTCGCGGCATGTGCGGCCTCCGTCGCGCGCGCGAAGCGCACGGTGAGCGTGCCGTCCTCGACCCTCGCGCCGGCGGGCGTGAAGCCCGTGAGCGTCCGTGGGATCGGGACGTGGTGGCGGACGTTTCCGATGCGGACGACGAGGTCGCCGGAGGCGACCGCGAGATCCACCTCCTCCTTCCCGACGAAGGGGAGCGCGAGCGTGAGGACGTAGGAGCCGTTCTGCTTCGCGTACCGGTAGGGCGCGTCCGACCGGAACGACGCGGCTGGGTCACGGTCTCCCCAGAGGTCGGCCCCGAGCGCCGCGAGGGCGCCGGCGCCGAGGACCTGGTCGTCGCGGAGCCGCAGCGTGAAGAGCGGCACGGGGTCGAAGTAGCGGTGCGCTTCCTCGAGAAACACCGCCTGCGTCTTCCGCCACTTGTCGAAGAACGGGTCGTGGACGCCCTCGGGCAGGAGGCGGTTCACGATGACGGCGTCCACGGTGAACCCGTAGAGGCCGAAGTACATGAACGCGCGCTGCGTCTCCTTGATCACGATCTTCTCCGGGTTCGTGACGAGCCGGACCGTCGTGATCGCGGGGTCCTTCAGGAGCGCATCCACGCCGTCGAGCTTGGCGGCGAGCGACTGCACGTTGTCGAAGTAGCGCTCGGGAGGGAGCGGGACGTCCGCCATCTTCTTCGCGACGGGCCGCGCGACCTTCAGGATGTTCCGCTGGATCCGGAACAGCTTCGTCATGTACCAGTCGAGCGTCGGCGGGAGCGACACGAACCGCAGGGACTCCCCGGTCGGGGCGCAGTCGAGGATCAGGACGTCGAACGCCTTCTCCTTCGCGTAGCGGTTCACGTACAGGAGCGCGGAGACCTCCTCCATCCCCGGGAAGATCGCGAGCTCCTCCGCGAGGACCTCCTCGACGCCCGTCACCGCGAGGAGCGCCGTGATGTAGCCCGAGATGTCCTTCCAGTGGCGCCCGATCTCCTCCGTGACGTCGACCTCCTGGATCCACAGGTTCTCCGCGACGGGCACCGGCTCGCCGCGGTGCTTGTCCGTGAGGCCACCCGGGAGGTCGAACGCGTCCGCGAGCGAGTGCGCGGCGTCGACGGACATCACGAGCGTCTTCGCGCCGCGGGCCGCGAGCGTCAGGCCCGTCGCGGCCGCGACCGTCGTCTTCCCGACGCCGCCCTTGCCCGTGAAGAGGATCACCCGCATCCGCGGGATGTTACGCGTCCGGAACGCTGGCGTTTCCCGCCGCGACGCAGAGGCCCGCGAGGAGGAGGGCCGCGTACCCGTCGATCGCGTAATGCCATCCGCTCACGACGGACGTGAAGAACGTGACGGCCGTGAGGACGGCGAAGAATGCGAAGAGCCGCCGGGAGCGGCGGCGCGCGAAGAGCATGAAGAAGGCCTGCGCCCCGACGTGGAGGGACGGCATCGCGGCGACGCCGAGATACGGGGAGAGATCCGTCCCCTCCGGCCGACGCCGGAGCGAACGGACGCGGCCGTAGTGCGCGAACAGGAGGTCCATCGTCGCGGACTGCCTCGGCATCGCCGCGCGAACCTCCGTGTAGTCGTCCTTCAGGACGTAGCACGGGCCGAGCGACGGCACGACGAAGTAGAACCACGCCCCGAAAACCCAGAGGAAGGAGAAGCCGGCGGCGAAACGCGCGCGCTCGCGCGTCGAGAGCGCCGCGGCGAACCAGGCGATCCCCCCCATCACGGTCATGGCGAACGCGCCGTAGTACCAGTCGAGCGCGTGCCAGAGCGCCGGGTACGGGAAGAGGCCCTGGAGGAAGCGCCCGGGATTCACGCCGAGATGGAGGGCGGTCTCGAGGCGGAAGAGCGCCGGGTCGTAGAGGACGTCGGGCCGGAGCAGCGGGAGCGCCATCTTGAGCCAGCTGTAGGCGTACGACGTGAGCGCCATCGCGGCGAGAAATCGGGCGAGGTCGCCGAGCGAGCGCGGCCGGAGGAGCGCGCGCAGGCGCGCGAGCCCGCGGCGCCGGCCGCGGCGTGCCGCGAGGAGGGCCCGGACGAGGACGCCGCCGAGAAGGATCGGCGCGAGGAACGCGGCGAAGGCGCGCATGTCGCGGAGGGACCCGGCGACACCGAGGTCGATCCGCGCGCGCCCCCGCAGGAGGAGGATGACGACGCCGGCGTCGGCGAGGAGGAGGAGCTCGTAGAGCCTCGGGCGCACGAGGCCCTTCACCACCCGCGCGCCCGTTCGCGCTGGCGGCGCTCCTTCTTGGTCGGGCGCGCGCCGCCGGCGTCCCGGGGCGCGAACATCCGCTCGAGACGGCGCGCCTCCAGGACCTCGGGGCTCGGGGGCGGCGTCGTCTCCTCGACGAGGGCGCGCGCGTCGGACTTCTTCACGTGCCGCTCGGCCAGCCCCTTCACGACGAACGTGCGCCTGCCGCGGGCGAACGTGATCGACAGACGGTCTCCGGCGCGGACCAGCTTGTGCGCGGCCGCCGCGTGGCCGTTCAGATCCACCTTTCCGCCGGCGCACGCGGCCGCGGCCTGCGAGCGCGTCGGGAAGAGGCAGGTGACGTCCAGCCAGACGTCGAGCCGGACCTCGGTGAGCGCGGGCTTCTCGTCTTCCTGGCCGTGCCTTCCCATGTTTCCTCGAACGTTGGCGCGGAGGGGGGCCCCGGGGGAACCCGGCCCCGGGGTTCCACCCGGCACGCTAGAAGACGGGTTTTTCCACTTTCTTGTCGAAGGTGTAGACGTACTTGTAGCCGAAGATGTCGGCGGTCTGCTTGTAGCGCGCCGAGATCACGACGTACGTCCCGTTCTTCTCGACGCGGATGTCCTGCATCTGGAGCGGGACCTTCGCCTCCTGCGCCTTGAGATAGACGTCCAGCTGGAGCTTCTCGAGCGGCTTGAGTCCCCCGAAGTTCGCCGCCTCGGTCATCGCGTCGAGGACTTCGTTCCCGTGGACGTGCAGCGGGACGATCCGCATGCACGCAACCGCGACGACGAAGAGAACCGCGAGCCCGACGATGAGACCGAAGGCGCCCTCTCCCCGATTTCGTGCCCGACGCATGTCCGTGCTCCTCTCCTCGGCGCGGCCTGTGGATCGCCCCGCCTTCAACGGATCACCCGGCCCGTCCGGTTCCACCGGGTCCTGCCCAAAAAGTGTATCGCGGTGTCGAGCATTCTGCGCAGGAATGCCCCCCGGCCCGAAAACGTCCGGTCCGGAGGAGACCAGGACCACAGGACGCAGACCGCCCGGCCCTCGAGGTTAGCGGCCGGCGCCGGCCCCCAGAACCTCGAGTCCAGCGAATCGTCCCGGTTATCGCCCATGGCGAAGAACGCCCCCGCGGGCACGGGGACGGGGCCGAACGAGTCGCGCGCGGCGAGCGCGGCCGGCGCGTCCGGTCCGTACGTCGTGGCGTCGCGGTGCACGACGAAGGGCTCGGCGCGGACGAATCCGTTGACACGCAGCTCTTTCGCGCGCTGCTCCACCGCGTCGCCGCCGGTGGCGACGGCGCGCTTCAGGAGGTCGCGGGACGGGTCTCGCGGGTCGCGGAACACGACGACGTCGCCGCGCGCGAGCGTCCGGTACGGCAGGAGGCGTCCCCAGGGACCCGCGTGCGGCGCGTAGGCGAACTTGTCGACGACGATGCGGTCCCCCGCGAGGACGGTGTCCTCCATCGACGAGGTCGGGACGTGGAAGATCTGGAAGACGAACGCCTTGACGAAGAGCGCGAGCGCCGCCGCGACGAGGACGGCCTCGGCCGTCTCCGCGAAGCGCCCGGGCCGCGTCACGAATCGACCTTCAGGACGGCGAGGAACGCTTCCTGCGGGAGGTCCACGCGGCCCACCTTCTTCATCCGCCGCTTTCCTTCCTTCTGCTTCTCGAGGAGCTTCTTCTTGCGCGTGATGTCGCCGCCGTAGCACTTCGCGAGGACGTTCTTGCGCATCGCCTTGACCGTCGACCGCGCGAGGATCTTCGACCCGATCGCGGCCTGGATCACGACCTCGAACATCTGCTGCGGGATCATCTCTTTCATCTTCTCGACGAGCGACCGCCCCTTCGCCGTGGCCTTGTCCCGGTGGACGATGAACGCGAGGGCGTCGATCGGATCGCCGTTGATGAGGGTGTCGAGCTTCACGAGGTCGCCCGGGCGATAGTCGATGAGCTGGTAGTCGAAGGACGCGTAGCCGCGCGAGAGGGACTTGAGCTTGTCGTAGAAGTCGAGGATGACCTCGTTCAGCGGGAGCTCGTACTTGAGGACGGCGCGCTGCGTGCCCGCGTATTCGAGCGAGACCTGCGTCCCGCGCCGCTCCTGGCAGAGCGCGAGGATCCCGCCGAGGAATTCGTCCTTCGTGATGATCGTCGCGAGGATGTAGGGCTCGCGCATCTCCTCGATGAGCTGCGGCTCCGGCAGCTTCACGGGGTTCGAGATCTCGAGGCGCTCGCCCCGCGTCGTCGTCACCTGGTACGGGACCGACGGCGCCGTGGTGATGAGCGAGAGGTTGAACTCGCGCTCGAGGCGCTCCTGGATGATCTCCATGTGGAGGAGGCCGAGGTACCCGCAGCGGAAGCCGAAGCCGAGCGCGGTCGACGACTCGGGCTCGAACGTGAAGGAGGCGTCGTTGAGCCGGAGCTTCTCCATCGCGTCGCGGAGGTCCTCGTAGGCCTCCGTCTCCGTCGGGAAGATCGACGCGAACACCATCGCCTTGACGTCCTGGAACCCGGGCAGCGCCGCCGCGGTCGGGCGCTCGGCCTCGGTGACGGTGTCGCCGATCTTCGCCGCGTGGAGGTCCTTGATGCCCGCGATGACGTACCCGACCTCGCCGACGGAGAGCTCGGGCACGACCTGCTGCTTCGGGTTGAAGATCCCGACTTCCTGCACCTCGCCGCCGAGGCCCGTCCCCATCATCCGGATCTTCGTGCCCGGCCGGAGCGTCCCCTCGTGAACCCGCACGAGGCACGTCACGCCGCGGTAGACGTCGAACCAGGAATCGAACAGGAGGGCCTTGAGCGGCGCCGCCGGATCGCCCCTCGGCGCGGGGACGTCGTGGACGATCTGCTCCAGGAGGTCGCGAACGCCCGTCCCGACCTTGCCGGACGTCAGGACCGCGTGGCGCGCGGGGATCCCGATGACTTCCTCGATCTGCTCGCGCGCCATCTCCGGCACCGCGGACGGGAGGTCGACCTTGTTGATGCACGGGACGATCGTGAGGTCGTTGTGGATGGCGAGGTAGGCGTTCGCGAGCGTCTGCGCCTCGACGCCCTGCGTCGCGTCCACGACGAGGACGGCGCCCTCGCACGCGGCGAGGGACCGCGAGACCTCGTACGTGAAGTCCACGTGGCCGGGCGTGTCGATGAGGTTCAGGACGTAGTCCTGTCCGTCCTCGGCGCGGTACTTGAGCGTGACCGACCGCGCCTTGATCGTGATCCCGCGCTCTTTCTCGATCGGGTTGTCGTCGAGGACCTGCTCCGTCATCTCGCGCGCCGTCAGCGCGCCCGTGATCTCGAGGATCCGGTCGGAGAGGGTCGTCTTCCCGTGGTCGATGTGGGCGACGATCGAGAAGTTGCGGATGCGCGAGGGGTCGGTCATGGTGTGGTGACACGCGGCCGGCCGGCCGCGCGCGAGCCCTCTATTCTAGCGTCTCGAGCGGCCAGCGCGAGCGCGCGACGGCCCCGAAGCCCTCGCCGAGGCGGCCCGTGGCCAGCCGGCGGAGCCCGGCGAACGCGACCATGACCGCGTTGTCGCCCGTGAGCGCCTTCGGGGCGACGCGGACGTCGACGCCGCGCGTCCGTCCCCACGCGGGGAGGCGCTCCCTGACGAGCGTGTTCGCCGCGACGCCGCCCGAGACGGTGAGGATCCCGAACTTCTCGCGGAGGACGACGCGGTCCATGCGGTCCACGAGCTGCGCGACGATCGCCGCCTCGACGTCCGCCATCAGGTCGCAGAGCTCCGGCGGAGCGTCGCCCGCCGCGAGGGCCGGCCCGGACGGCAGGCCCGAGACCGGGGCGCGGCCGATCTCCGCGAGACGCTCCCGCACGGACGTCTTCAGCCCCGAGAAGCTGAAGTCGGCCGAGCGGTCCTTGAACTGCGGCACGCCGAACGGCCGCGCCGCCCGCCCGCGGCGCGCGAGCCGGTCCACCGCCGGGCCGCCGGGGTAGCCGAGGCCGGCCATCTTCGCGACCTTGTCGAACGCTTCCCCGGCCGCGTCGTCGCGCGTCCGCGCGAGGCGGTCGATTCCCGGCCCGTCGAAGCGGTAGAGGTGCGTGTGCCCCCCCGAGACGACGAGGGCGCCGAAACGCTCCGGCACGGCGGCCGCCGCCGCGCCCGCGGGATCGACGAACGCCGAGAGGGCGTGCGCCTCGATGTGGTGCACGGGGACGAACGGGACCCCGAGGCCGAGGGCGAGGCCTTTTCCCTCCGACAGGCCGACGAGGAGCGCGCCGACGAGGCCCGGGCCCGCGGTCGCCGCGACGGCGGAGACGTCCGCGAGCGACGCCCCCGCGCCGGCGAGCGCTTCGTCGAGGAGCGGCGGGAGGTTCTGGAGGTGCGCCCGCGCCGCGATCTCGGGCACGACGCCCCCGAAGGCGCGGTGCGCGTCCTCCTGCGAGGCGACGCGCGAAGCCCGCACGCGGCCGTCGGCCTCGAGCAGGGCGACCGCCGTCTCGTCGCAGGACGTCTCGAACGCGAGGAGAAGTCCGCCGCGGCCGACGGGCGTGCTCATCGGGACGCGAGGAGCCGCGCGAGGCCGGAGGCGTGCGGGTGCTCGGAGATTCCCCTCTCCGTCACGATCGCGTCGACATAAGCCGCGGGCGTCACGTCGAACGCCGGATAGAGGGCGGAGACGCCCGCCGGTGCGAGCGACACGCGCCCGCCGCCGGGGAGCGGAAGGTCGACGACCTCCGCGCCGTCGCGTTCCTCGATCGGGATCGCCGCACCGTCCGGGGTCGCCGCGTCGAGAGTCGTCGTCGGCGCCGCGACGACGAACGGCACGCCGTGCGCATGCGCCGCGAGCGCGAGGCCGTACGTTCCGACCTTGTTCGCGACGTCGCCGTTCGCCGCGATCCGGTCGGCGCCCACGATGACGGCGTGGACGCGCCCGCGGGAGATGAGCGACGCCGCCGCGACGTCCGGAAGGAGGGTGACGGGCAGGCCGTCCTTCGCGAGCTCCCAGGCCGTGAGCCGCGCGCCCTGGAGGAACGGCCGCGTCTCGTCCGCGAGGATCGCGAGCGGTCGCCGCGCCGCGAGCGCGCGGACGATTCCGAGGGCCGTGCCGATTCCCGCCGTCGCGAGCGCTCCCGCGTTGCAGTGCGTGAGGACGGTCGGGACGCCGGCGGAGAGACGCGCCGTCAGCCACGCGGCCCCGAGCCGCCCGATCTCCGCGCAGGCGGCTCGGTCCTCCGCCGCGATGAGGTCCGCCTCGGCCTCGAGGAGCAGCACGCGCCCGGCAGGGTCGCCGCCGGCCGTCGCGAGGGCGACGCCGCGCATCCGCGCGACGGCCCAGGCGAGGTTCACGGCCGTCGGCCGCGCGGACGCGAGCCGGTCCGCGGCGGCGGCGAGCGCCGCGTCGAGGTCGGCCGGGACGCGCGGCAGGACTCGCCGGGCCTCGACGCACATCCCGTAGGCCGCCGCGACTCCGATGAGCGGGGCTCCCCGGACCGCGAGGCTCCGGATCGCTTCGGCCGTCTCGAGCGCCGAGCTGCACTCGAGAATCGTCTCCTCGTGCGGCAGGCGGCGCTGGTCGAGGAGCGAGAGGACGCCGCCGTGGTACGCGTAGGGCACGACGGACGTCGCGGCGGCGGCCGGATTCTCCACGTCCCGACTATAAGCGCCCGCTGAGGTTAGGATCGGACGACCCTCGGCCGCAGGAGGCCCCATGGCCGCACTTCCTCCCTCGATCACCGGCCTCGATCTCGAAGGCAAGCGCGTCTTCATCCGCGTGGACTTCAACGTCCCGCTCACGGACGGCGTCGTCCGCGACGACACACGCGTCGTCGAGGCGCTCCCGACCATCCTCCTCGCGAAGGAGCGTGGCGCGCGCCGGATCGTCCTCGCCTCTCACCTCGGCAAGGCGAAGGGCGTCGCCGATCCGAAATACTCGCTCGCGCCCGTCGCCCGGACGCTCGAGCACCGGCTCGGCTCCCCCGTCGCGTTCGCGTCCGACTGCGTCGGAAAGGAGGCGGAGCGGGCCGAAGGCGCCCTCCCGCCCGGCGGCGTCCTCCTCCTCGAAAACCTCCGATTCCACCGGGGCGAGGAGGCGAACGACGCCGCCTTCGCGAAGCAGCTCGCGGCGCTCGCCGACGTCTACGTGAACGACGCGTTCGGGACCGCTCACCGCGCGCACGCCTCGACGGCCGGCATGGCGGCGTTCTTCCCGCGGGACCGCCGCGGGATCGGCCTCCTCATGGAGAAGGAGCTCACCGCCCTCGCGAAGGTCGCGACGGACATCGACCACCCGTTCGCCGCGATCCTCGGCGGCGCGAAGATCATGGGGAAGATCGCGGCCCTGAAGACGCTCGTCGAGAAGGCGGACGTCGTCCTCGTCGGCGGCGGGATGGCGAACCACTTCGTCGCGGCGCTCGGCCTGCCGGTGGGCACGTCGCTCCTCGAGCCCGCGGGCGTCCCCGTCGCACGCGCGATTCTCGAGCGCTGCAAGGAGCGCGGCGTCGCGCTCGTCCTGCCGTCCGACTTCATGGTCGCGCCGTCGCTCGAGAAGGCCTCCGCGGCGAAAGCGGTCGCAATGAACGCGATCCCGGCGGACGCGGCCGCGTTCGACGTCGGCCCGAGGACGCTCGAGATGTTCGCGAGGATGACGAAGGACGCGAAGACGATCTTCTGGAACGGCCCGATGGGCGTCTTCGAGACGCCGCCGTTCGACGCCGGCACGCTCGGCGTCGCGAAGATCATGGCGGCGTCCCCGGCGTTCACGGTCGTGGGCGGCGGAGAGTCCGTCGAGGCCGTGACGAAGGCCGGACTCGCGGGATCGATCTCGCACGTCTCGACCGGCGGCGGAGCGTCGCTGGACCTCGTGGCCGGCGAGCCGCTGCCGGGCGTCGAGGCGCTGCGGTGAGGACGGGAGCGCCGTGAGCGCGCGCCGGCTCGTCGTCGCGAACTGGAAGATGTACCTCGGGCCGTCCGCGTCGCTCGCGCTCGCCGGGCGGATCGTCGCCGGGCTCCCGAAGGGCGTCGACGCGGCGCTCGCGCCCTCGTTCGGGGCGCTCGACGGCGTCGGCCGGCTTCTCTCGGGCGGGCCGGTGACGCTCGCCGCTCAGGACGTCTCGCCCGAGAAGGAGGGCGCGTTCACGGGCGAGGTCTCCGCCGCCAGCCTGAAGGAACTCGGCGTCTCGCGCTGCATCGTCGGCCACAGCGAGCGCCGGCTGCGCCACGGGGAGACCGGGGCGCTCCTCGCAAGGAAGCTCGAGCGCCTCGCCGAGGCCGGAATCGCGCCGCTCTACTGCGTCGGCGAGACCCGGAGCGAGCGCGACGGCGGCCGCACGGCCGAGGTCCTCGGGGCCCAGCTCGCCGCCCTCGACGGTTTCAGGGCTCCGCCGCCCGGGCTGGCGCTCGCCTACGAGCCCGTCTGGGCGATCGGGACCGGCCTCGCGGCGACGCCGGAGATGGCCGCCGAGGCGCACGCCGTCCTCCGAGCGGCCCTCGGGGCGCGATGGGGCGCGGGGGTCGCGGGCTCGATCCGGATCCTCTACGGCGGGTCGGTTACGGCGGCGAACGCCTCGGCCCTCTTCGCCCAGCCCGGCGTGGACGGCGGGCTCGTCGGAGGGGCGTCGCTGGACGCGGCCGCGTTCGCGGCGATCCTCCGGGCCGCCGCCTGAGGCCCTCGGGCCCTCCCGGGACCGAAAGTCGCGTCCGGCCAGCGTTTCCGCTATCATCTGCGGCCCCGCCGTTCCGACTCGCGAGCGCGTTGGCGGGTCCGGAGTTCACCGCATGTGGCTGTACGTCCTCATCCCGATCTACGTGATCGTCTGCGTGTTCCTGATCCTCGTCGTCCTGCTCCAGCAGGGAAAGGGCGCGGACGTCTCGGCGGCCTTCGGGGCCTCGTCCTCGCAGACGACCTTCGGCGCCCGTGGCGCGACGACGCTGCTCGAGAGGATCACGACGTGGTCCTTCGTCGCGTTCTCGGTCCTCGCGATCACGATCTCGCTCATCCAGGCGAGGCGGCCCGGTTCCGTGCTCTCGAAGGCCGTGAAGACGTCGGCGCCCGCGAAGGCCGCCGTCCCCGTCGCTCCGGCTCCCGTGACGGCGCTGCCATCGGCGCCCGTCGCCCCCGCCGCGGCGCCCGCAACGAAGTAGAGATCGGTTAAGATCCCCCTCCCTCGCACGAGGGTGCCCTGGTGGCGGAATTGGTAGACGCGCACGTTTGAGGGGCGTGTGGAGCAATCCGTGCCAGTTCGAGTCTGGCCCAGGGCACCAGTTCTTTCCCCCTGCGCTCGCCCGGGCGCGAGCCCGTCCGGGAGCGCGGCGCGGTTACCTGGGGGCGGCCGAGGAATCCGCCACGAAGAGCCGGACGTCGCCGTTCACGGTCTCGACCGCGAGGCTTTCCTTGCCCCCGTTGATCGAACCGCGGGCCTCCTTGGGGCCCCACTTGCCCTCGATCGTCACGGGGAACTCGGACTGGATCCGGCCGTTCGTCGTCTGGAGAGCGCAGCGGATCGAAGAGTCCTTCCCGCACGTCACGGTCACCGAGCCGTTGACGGTCTCGAGACTGGCCTGGCGCATCGCGGCCGCGAACGAAACCTCGACGGACCCGTTCACGGTGTTGACCTTGAGCGGGCCGTCCTGGCCCTCGACCTTCACGGCGCCGTTCACCGTCGAGAGGACGAGGTCCCCGGTGCGCTTCGACGCTGCGATCCGGCCGTTCACGGTCTCGGCCTCGACGGAGACGCCAGACGGCAGCGTGACCTGGTAGGAGACCTCGGCCGAGCCCGAACGCCCGAAGAAGGCCCACGGGAAGAACCGCCCCTTCTTCGGGAGGATCGTCTCGATCTCGATCGAGGAGCCCGTCTTCGTGACGCGGATCTCGGTCTCCTTCAGGACGTCGACGTCGGAGTTGTGCCGGACGGACTTGACGGCCTGGACCTTCAGGTGCTCGCCGCCGCTCTCGATCGACACCGCGCCGTTCACGTTCTGCAGGCGCACCTTGCGAACGCCCGTCAGCTCGTAGGTCTTGTCGAACCGCTCTTCCCGCGGGTCTTTCGTGTCGCCGGCCACCTTGGCGTCTTCGGCGCGTACGCCGCCGGCGGCCGCCACGGCGAGCGCAAGCGCGAAGGCCCCTCCGAGGCGGGCGAGGCGGGGCGGGCGGTCTTTCGGCGTGGCGTTCATCTCAGCACCCTGTAAGGAGAACGAGCGAACGGGGCGAAAGGTTTCCGCCCCGGGCCGCTCAGGCTTCCACGAGCGTCGTTCCCGCCAGCTTGTCGCCCGGTCTCCGGCCGTTCCGGCGGCGCACAACCGACGCGATCTCAACGAGATTCCAGCCAGGGACGAGGAGCGGCAGGTTGCGGGCGAACGACGCGCCCGGACCCGCCGGGGCGCCGCCCTGCCGGACGAGCCGCAGCCCGAAGAGCTTCTTTCCGGGGCTCGCGCCCGTGGCGTCCCGGAACAGGAACAGGAGAGCCGAAAGGACCTGAGCCGCCCGGAACCCGTCGTCGAGGCCGACGGGCGCCTCGTCGGTCACCGCGGCGATTCCGAAGACGATCGCCGAGGCGACCAGCAGGGGGCCCCCCGCGACGAGCAGGAGGTCGACGCCGAACGCGGCCGCGCGCATCCAGAGCCGCTCGCGCGGCGGGGCGCCGAGCGGCACGGGGCCCGTCTCGAAGACGCCGTAGGATGCGTCCGCGTGGGAATCGCCCCGTCCGCCGCCCGTTTTCTCCGCCGTTTCGCCACGGCGCCCGGAGTCGAGCTCCACCTGCACCTCGAGGGCGCGGTTTCCGCGGCGGCGCTCGTGCGCCTGTCCTCCCGGACGCCCGCCCCCATTTTCCCGGATCTCGCGTCCGTGCGCGCGCGGCGGCTTCTTCTCGGCTCCGCCGACGCGTTCTTTTCCTTCTACCGCGACGTCTGCCGGCAGATCCGCTCCGCCGCCGACTATGCGGCCGTCGCGCGCGCCCTCACGGCGCGCCTCGCCCGCGAGCGCATTCGCCACGCCGAAGTCTACGTCTCGCCCGCCGTCGCCGAGAGGCTCGGCCTCGACTGGTTCGACGTCCGCGCGGCGCTCGAGACGGTCTTCGCCGCGCACGAGGCGGCGCGGCGCGGGCGGATCGTCGTCCTCCTCGACGTCGTGCGGCACTGGGGGCCGGCGTCCGCCGCGCGCGTCCTCGACCTCCACGAAAGGGACCCCTGGCCGCGCGCCGCGGGGCTCGGCCTCGGCGGCGAGGAAGCCGCGTTTCCCGCCCGCGACTTCGCCGGCGCCTTCCGCCGCGCACGGCGCCTCGGCCTCATGCCCGTCGCGCACGCGGGCGAGTGGGCGGGGCCGGACTCCGTCGCCGAGACGCTGGAGCACCTCTCGCCCGTCCGGATCGCGCATGGCATCCGCGCCGCCGAGGATCCCGCCCTGCTGCGCCTCCTCGTGCGGCGCGGCGTCGTCTGCGACGTCTGCCCCACGTCGAATCTCGCGACGGGCGCCGTCCGGGCGGGTGCGGCCCACCCCGTGCGCGCGCTCCTCGCCGCCGGCGTCGCCGTGTCGATCTCCACGGACGATCCGGGCCTGTTCGGGACGACGCTTCGGCGGGAATACCGGCGCGTCGCCTCCTGGGGCGCGTCGGGCTCCGACCTCCTCGCCTGCGCGCGGACGGCCCGTCAGGCGGCCGCCAGGACTCTCTCGTACAGGGCGAGATAGCGCGACACGATCGCGTCCGCGTTGAAGAGCTTGACCGAACGGGCGCGGGCGGCCTGCGACATCGCCTTGTAGCGTCCCGCGTCGAGGAGCAGGGACGCCCCGTCGTCCGCGAGACCGCCGACGTCGCCGACGGCGCGCAGGAACCCCGTCTCGCCTGGCACGACGACCTCGGGCAGCCCTCCGACGGCGTAGCCGAGGACGGGCACGCCGCAGGCCTGCGCCTCGAGCGCCGAAAGGCCGAACGACTCGGAGTCCGTCGGGAGCAGATAGAGGTCCGCGGACGGCATGAGCGCCTCGACGGCGGGCATGTTTCCGAGGAACGAAACCTGGCCCTGGAGGCCCTTCTCGCGGCAGAGCGCCTCCGCCGCGGGCCGGTCCGGGCCGTCGCCGACCATGACGAGAGACGCCGGGACGCGCCGCTGGACGCGGTCGAAGATCTCGACGACGTCCAGGACCCGCTTGACGGGCCGGAAATTCGAGACGTGCATGAGGACCTTGCGGCCCGCGCCGACGAACCGGCACGAGAGCTGCGGCGACTCCGGCGAGAAGCGGTCCGGGTCGATGAAGTTCGGGATGACGACGATCTCCTTCTTCGGCTGGAAGACGTCCATCGTGACCCGCCGGAGGTGTTCGGACACCGCCGTCACGGCATCGGACTTTTCGATTCCGAAGCGCGTGATCGGCAGGTACGAGCGGTCCTGCCCGACGATCGTGACGTCGGTGCCGTGGAGCGTCGTCACGAGGCCGAGGCGGACCGGCGCGAGCATCTCCCGCGCGAGGTGCGCCGAGATCGCGTGCGGGAGCGCGTAGTGGACGTGAATGAGGTCCAGCCTCTCGTGCGTCGCCACGTCGCCCATGCGCGTCGCGAGCGCGAGGTCGTATGGCGCGTACTGGAAGAGCGGGTACGACGGGACCGTGACCTCGTGGTACGTCACGCGGTCCGCGAAGACGTTCAGCCGCGAGGGCATCGCGTAGGTGATGAAGTGGACGTCGTGGCCGCGGCGCGCGAGCTCGTGCCCGAGCTCGGTCGCGACGACGCCCGAGCCGCCGAACGTCGGGTAGCAGGTGATCCCGATCTTCACGGCTTCGCTCCTTCGTACCCCGCGAACGCCGTGGCGGGATCCGCGAGCGTGGGAGGGTTCTTCGAGACGAACCCCTCGGCGTACGCGACGTTCGCGACACGCCCGAGGGCGCGCGCGCGCGCCTCGATGCCGTCCCAGAACGACTTCGACGAGACGACCGTCTCCGGCTCGGCCGAAGCGGACCCTTCGGAAACGCGAAACTGACTCTTGTACGCACGGAGCGCCGCCCGCTTGGTCTCGAAAGACGTCGACACGTCCACGAGGAAGGTCGGTTGGAGCAGCCCGTACGCCGCGTAGAAGACGACCTGGTCCGGGCGGTGCGCCGGCAGGCCCGTCTCGACCTTCGCGAGGCCCGCGTACCACGCGGCTTCTGCGACGAGCCGCCCCGCACGCTCGTGGTCGGGGTGGCGGTCCTCGGTCCACGGAGCGAAGACGAGGCGCGGCCGCGCGCGCCGCACGGCCTCGATGACGAGGAGCTGTGCGGCGCGGTCCGTCCGAAGGTCGCCGTCTCCGAGGTCGAAGTTCGTCCGGAAGCGCGCGCCGAGGAGCCGCGCGGCTTCCGCCGCCTCGGCCGCCCGGATCTCCGGCGTGCCGCGCGTCGCCATCTCCCCGCGCGTGAGGTCCACGATGCCGACGCCCCGCCCGCGGCCGGCGAGCGCGGCGAGGGTGCCGCCGCAGCCCAGCTCGACGTCGTCCGGGTGCGGTCCGAACGCGAGCACGTCCACGGGAAGGACGGTCTCGGCGCTCACAGCGCGATCTCCTGAAGACCCGTCTCGTCCCACTTCAGGTCGCGCCGGAGCGCACCGACGACCGCTTCGCGCCCGAGCCGCAGCACGTACGGCACGACCGGATAGAGGCGCTCGGCGAGCTGTCCCTCCGGAAGGAGCTCCGCGGTGAGCCGCCGGACCTGCTGGGTCACGTGGGTGTCCGCGCGCCCTGCGGCGGCTTCCGTCTTCTCGACGAGTTTCTCGAAGGCGAACGCGAGTTTCTCGCGCGTCGCCGCGACGGCCTTCTCGAGCGACGCATCCACCGCGAGGAGCGCAGGCCGCGCCGCGTCGAGACCGGCGACGGCCCCGTCTCGGATCGCCTCGACGCGCGCGAGGAGCGCGCGCGCCGAGCCGGCACCCTTCTTCCTCAGGATGGACTCCTCGCCTTCGAGGACGTCCGGGAGCGTCATGTCGAGCTTCGCGAGCAGGCGGCGTGCGGCGGGCGTCTCGAAGGCGACGAGGGGCCGGAGGAGGACGGCGGGCGGGACGATGTCCGCCCACTTGAAAAGGGGCCAGGACTGCGCCCAGTAGGCGACCTCGGCCGGCCCGAGGATCGTCGCGCCGACCGGATAGAGGACCGAGGCCGCGAGCGGCCGCGTGAGCGCCGAGAACGAGGGAAGCCATGAGCCGGACTCGAGCCGAACGACGACGTCCTCCCCCGAGAAGGTCCCGTCGCGCCCTTTGAGCGCGAGCCGGCCACCGTCCGCCTCGACGAGGAGGAGCCTCTCGCCGTCCGCGCGGACGAAAAGGGGCAGCGCGGCAGGATCGGTCTTCACCTGGAGCGGATGGCCCGCCTTCGTCAACGCTGCGCCGCGTGCCGCGAGGAGCCCGCGCACGTCGCGGCGCTCCTTCACGATGCGGACGGCGAGCGGGACGAGCGCGGGCTTGTCCGCGGCGTCGGCTGCGTCGACGATCGGGAGCGTGCCGCCGAGGAGCCAGTCGAGCGTCCGCGTGAAGGCCTCCCGGTAGGTCCGGTCCGTGTGAGCGTCGCGGAGCGCCGAGAGCGCGTCCTCGTCCGGCGGGCTCCCGAGGCGCGCGCCGGCCGCCTCGAGGATCGCCGCCGTGTCGCCGGGAACCGGGAGGTCGCCGACGGGGGCGCGGTTCGACGCGAGCGGCACGGGGTCAGGCCCGACGTCCCGCGGCCCCTCCGCCGACGGGAGGACGACCCGCGTCACCTCGACGAGGTCGTGGTCCTCCGCTGCGCACCAGAACGCGGCGGCGGCGGGCGTCCCCGCGGCCGAGAGGTCGGCCGCGAGCTTCTCGGCCGCCACCGCCTTCACGAGCGTCAGGTACGGCCCGCCGAAGAGGCCGGCCTGCTGCCCCGTGAGGACGGCGGCGCGCTCGCCGCGGGCGAGCGCGCCGAGGCGCGGGTCGGCCCCCGCGCGAAGCGTGCGCGGGCGGAAGGCGCTTCGGACCGCCGCGGCCCGAGCGGCGACGTCGGCGCGCGAGGAGGAGCGCGGGAGGAACTCCGAGACGTCGGGCACCCCCGTCGCGAGGCCGCGCGCGAGGGACGGGATCCCGGGGACGCGGTCGAGCGGCACCGTCATCGGCCCACCCCTCCGAAAGCCTTCGAGCTGGGTTTCGACGCGAGGAGAACCAGCCGCGGCGAGCGGCGGCCGTCGAAGGACGAGCCGTCGAAATCGCCCCACGCGCCCACCACGGTCAAGCCCGCCGCCCGCAGGCGTCCGCGCAACTCGTGCTCGGTCACGGCGCGCGCCCGCTGCGCGTAAACGCGCTTCTCGTCGCCGGCCGCGAGCTCGATCTCCTTCTCCAGCATCCGTCGCGCCGGATCGTACCGTCGCTTGATCACGACGCGCGTGCCGAGAATCAGCTTTTCCTCACGCAGGGCGAGACCCGAGACGACGCGCTCGGCGTTGAAGACCGCCGCGAGAAGCGCTCCGCCCGGCGCGAGGACACGGGTGATCTCCGCGGCGACGCGCGTGTCGTCGCCCGGGTCGTCGGTGCGGCCGAACGCTCCGGAAAAGCTCACCGCCGCCCCGACGCTCCGGGCCGCCAGCGGCAGCCGTTCGGCTCGCGCGCAGAACGTTCCGGGCCTCAGGCGCGCCTGGCGCCCGCGGGCGTTCGCCACGAGCCGCAGCGACGCGTCGAGCCCGGCGGTCGCGCCGAGACCGCCCTCGAGCGCGGCGGTCCGCCGCCCGGTCCCGCACCCGAGGTCGAGAAACCGCAGACGCCCGGCCTTCGAAAACGGGGCGAGGACTTCCCGGGCGAACACCGCCTGCGCGCGGGCCTCACGCTCCTCCCGCTCCGGATACAGGGCGAGATAGGGCTCCCCGAACCAGTGCTCCCACCAGGGATCGCCTTCCTCCGTCACGCCGCCACCGTCCCTCGATGATAGGCGGAACGGGACGGCGCCGGCCGCCGCCGCTCAGCTCGCCGCGACCGAAATCCGCGCCTCGGCGAACTTTGCGTCGGCGTTGACGGCGTCGAGCTCTTCGTCCCCGACGACGTCCGCCCGACGCGCCTCGGCCCGGGTCTTGTCCTCTGCGGCCCTCACGGCGTCGACCGCGTCCTTCGCCGCCGCCTCGTCCGCGAGGACGCGCACCGCGTCGCCCGCGACCTCCGCGAACCCGCCGCGCACGGCGACGGACGTCTTCTTCGAACCGTCACGGAACGTCACGAGGCCGATCCCGAGGAGCGTGATGAGCGGCGTGTGCGCGGGCAGAATCCCGATCTCGCCGTCCCACCCCGGGAGCGTCACCTCGTCGCAGGCGACGCCGCCCACGACGGCGCGCTCCGGGGTCACGACGGTCAGCGTGAGGCGTCCGTCCACGGCGTCAGGCCGCTCCCTTGAGCTTCTCGGCCTTCTCCTGGGCTTCCTCGATCGCGCCGACGTTGAAGAACGCCTGCTCCGGCAGCTCGTCGTGCTTGCCGTCGACGATCTCCTTGAAGGAGCGGATCGTGTCGGCGACCTTCACGTAGCGGCCCGGAAGGCCCGTGAACTGCTCGGCGACGTGGAACGGCTGCGAGAGGAAGCGCTGGATCTTGCGGGCGCGGGCGACGATGACCTTGTCGTCCTCGGAGAGCTCGTCGATGCCGAGGATCGCGATGATGTCCTGGAGGTCCTTGTACTTCTGGAGGACCTGCTGGACGGCGCGCGCGACCTTGTAGTGCTCCTCGCCGACGGTGAGCGGGGAGAGAATCTTCGACGTGGACGCGAGCGGGTCGACGGACGGGTAGATGCCGATCTCGGCGATCTGGCGCGAGAGGACCGTCGTCGCGTCGAGGTGCGCGAACGCCGTCGCGGGCGCCGGGTCCGTCAGGTCGTCGGCCGGGACGTAGATGGCCTGGACCGACGTGATCGAACCGCGCTTCGTGGACGTGATGCGCTCCTGCAGCTCGCCCATCTCGGTCGCGAGGTTCGGCTGGTACCCGACGGCCGACGGCATGCGCCCGAGGAGCGCCGAGACCTCGGAGCCCGCCTGCGTGAAGCGGAAGATGTTGTCGATGAAGAGGAGGACGTCCTTGCCTTCCTTGTCGCGGAAGTACTCGGCGGCCGTGAGGCCCGTGAGTCCGACGCGCAGGCGCGCGCCCGGAGGCTCCGTCATCTGGCCGTAGATGAGCGCGGCCTTGGACTTCTTCCAGTCTTTCGGGTCGATGATCCCGGACTCGGTGAACTCGAGCCAGAGGTCGTTGCCCTCGCGCGTCCGCTCGCCGACGCCTGCGAAGACCGAGTAGCCGCCGGCGGCCTTCGCGACGTTGTTGATGAGCTCCATGATGAGGACGGTCTTGCCGACGCCCGCGCCGCCGAAGAGGCCCGTCTTGCCGCCCCGCGTGTAGGGCTCGAGGAGGTCGATGACCTTGATGCCCGTCTCGAACATCTCGACGGACGTGGACTGGTCCTCGTATGCCGGCGCCTCGCGGTGGATCGGCCAGTGCTCCGTCGTCGTGACGGGGCCCATCTCGTCGACGGGCTCGCCGATGACGTTCAGGACGCGGCCGAGCGTCTCGGGGCCGACGGGGATCGTGATGGGCGCGCCGGTGTCGATCGCCTTCATCCCGCGGACGAGCCCGTCGGCGGGTTTCATCGAGATGCAGCGCACGCGGTTCTCGCCGAGGTGCTGCGCGACCTCGGTCACGATGTCGATCGGGACGGTGGAGAGCTTCTCGTCGTCCACGATGCGGACGGCGTTGAGGATCGTCGGGAGCTTCCCGGCCGGAAACTCGACGTCCACGACGGGTCCGATGACCTGGACGATGCGGCCGATGTTCGGGGTGTCCATGGGTGCCTCTCTCGTCTCCTACTCGAGCGCCGCGGCGCCCGAGACGATCTCGATGAGCTCTTTCGTGATGCGCGCCTGGCGCGCGCGGTTGTACGTGAGGGTGAGGCCGTCGATGATTTCGCCCGCGTTCTTGGACGCACTGTCCATCGCGGTCATCTGCGCGGCGAAGAACGCCGCGTTCGACTCGAGCAGGACGCGGTACATGGCGAAGTCGAGGGAGCGCGGAAGGAGCGTCCTCAGGATGACGTCGGGCGCGGGCTCGTAGAGGTAGTCGGCGCCCTCCGCCTCGGCCTGGCTGTCCAGGGACAGCGGGAGCAGCTTCTTCGTCACGACGACCTGCGAGATGACGCTCTTGAACTCGTTGGACACGACGTAAACGGCGTCGATCTCGCCCGCGATGAACGCGTCGGCGAGCCCTTTCGCGATGCCGGCCGCCGTCGCGGCGTCGAACCTCGCGAAGAGGCCGGGCCGCGCGTCGAGGACCGGGACCGAGCGGCGTTTCCAGAAGTCGTTCGCCTTCTTGCCGAGGATGATCAGCGAGACGTTCTCGATCCCCTTCTCGCGGGCTTCCCGCACGAAGGCGCCGGCCGCGCGATTGACGTTCGTGTTGAAGCCGCCCGCGAGGCCCTTGTCGCCGCTCACGACGATGAGGACGACGTTCTTCTCCTCTCGCGTGGCGAGGAGCGGGTGCGCCGGCGCTCCGTCCTCGCCCGGGGGGACGCGCGACGCGACGGACGCGAGGATCTCGTTGAGCGTCTTCGCGTAGGGGCGCGACGCGATGGCGCGGTCCTGCGCGCGGCGCAGCTTGGACGCCGAGACCATCTTCATCGCCTTCGTGATCTGCTGCGTGTTTTTCACGCTGCGGATCCGGCGCCGGATGTCGATCAGGTTGGCCATGGAAACGCCGCGCCCGTCCCCTACGCGACCTTCGCCTCGGGCCGTGCCGCGAGGAAGACCTTCTTTGCCTCGGCGACCGCGGCCGAGAGGGCCTCTTCGATCTCCTTCGTGAGCTTGCCCGCCCCGCGGATCTCGTCGAGGAGAGGCTTCTTCTGGTCGTTCAGGTACTCGTGCAGCGCCGTCTCGAACGGAAGCACCGCCTCGACGAGGAGGTCGTCGAGGAAGCCCTTCGTCCCGGCGAAGACCGAGGAAACCTGCAGGGCGATGTCCATCGGGACGTACTGGTTCTGCTTGAGAATCTCGACGAGGCGCCGGCCGCGGTTGAGCTGCGCCTGCGTCGTCTTGTCGAGGTCGGAGCCGAACTGGGCGAAGGCCGCGAGCTCGCGGAACTGCGCGAGGTCGAGGCGGAGCGTGCCCGAGATCGCGCGCATGACCTTGATCTGCGCCGACCCGCCGACGCGCGACACCGAGATGCCGACGTTGACGGCCGGGCGCTGGCCCGAGAAGAACAGGTCCGACTCGAGGAAGATCTGGCCGTCCGTGATCGAGATGACGTTCGTCGGGATGTAGGCCGAGACGTCGCCCGCCTGCGTCTCGATGATCGGGAGCGCCGTCAGCGAGCCGCCGCCCTTTTCCTTGCTCAGCTTCGAGGCGCGCTCGAGAAGCCGGCTGTGGAGGTAGAAGACGTCGCCCGGATACGCCTCGCGGCCCGGCGGCCGGCGGAGAAGGAGCGAGATCTCGCGGTAGGACGCCGCCTGCTTCGAAAGGTCGTCGTAGATGACGAGCGCGTGGCGGCCGTTGTACATGAAGTACTCGCCCATCGCGCAGCCCGCGTACGCGGCGATGTACTGGAGCGGCGCGGGATCGGACGCCGAGGCCGTGACGATGATCGTGTGGTCCATCGCGCCGTGCTTCTCGAGCGTCTGGACGACCTGGGCGACCGTCGAGTTCTTCTGCCCGATCGCGACGTAGACGCAGACGACGCCCTTGCCCTTCTGGTTGATGATCGCGTCGAGGGCGAGGGCCGTCTTGCCGGTCTGGCGGTCGCCGATGATGAGCTCGCGCTGGCCGCGGCCGATCGGGATCATCGCGTCGATCGCCTTGATGCCCGTCTGCATGGGCTCCTTGACGGGCATGCGGTCGACGACGCCCGGCGCGAGGCGCTCGACGGGGTAGAACTCCTTCGACGCGATCGGGCCCTTGCCGTCGAGCGGGATGCCGAGCGGGTTCACGACACGGCCGATCAGGGCGTCGCCGACGGGCACGGACACGATGCGCTTCGTGCGCTTCGCGGTGTCGCCTTCCTTCACGAGGCTCGTCTCGCCCATGAGCACGCAGCCGACGTGCGACTCCTCGAGGTTGAGCGCGAGCCCGAAGACGTCGTTCGGGAACGCGATGAGCTCGCCGGCCATCGCCTTGTCCAGCCCGTAGACGAGCGCGATGCCGTCGCCGACCGAGATGACCGTGCCGACCTCGTCGACGTCCACTCCCTGCGTGACGCCTTGGAGCTGGGCCTTGATGAGCTGAGTGATTTCCTGGGCGCTGATGTCGGCCATAAGCTTCTTTCTCCGGTCAAGACGCCGGGGCGAGTGCGTGCAGCGCGGCGCGGGCCTTCTCGAGCCGGCGCGCGAGCGATGCGTCGAGGCGGGCGCTGCCCACCGAGACGACGAAACCGCCGAGGAGGGCCGGGTCCACGGACGCGGCGACGCGCACCGTGCTCCCCGTCCGGCCCTCGACCATGCGCCGCAGGGCTTCGAAGACCGTCTCGTCGAGGGGCCGCGCGCTCGTGACGCGCGCTTCGAGCACGCGCCGCTCGCGGTCGAGCCGTTCGCGCACCGCCGCGAGGAACGCGGGAAGGCGGTGCACGCGCCGGTTCTGGAGCAGGACGTCGAGGAGCCGGCCGCCGAGGACGCCGACGCCGGCCTTCCCGGCGACGGCGTCGAGGAGCGCCTTGCGGCGCGGCTTCTCGATGCCGGGGTTCCCGAGGACCTTCGCGAGGTCCGTGTTCGACTCGATCGCCCGGGCGACCGCGTCGAGCGCCGGGAGCTGCGCGTCGACGGCGTCGGTGGAGCCCGCGACGGCGAAGAAGGCGTCGACGTACGGCCGGGTGAAGCGTTCCGCCATCGTCAGGCCCTTTTCTCCCTCAAGTTTTCGTCCTGGCGGAAAGTTCGGCGACGCCCTCGGCGACGAGGCGCTTCTCGTCCTCGGGCGTGACGTTCTTCGCGAGGATCTCGCGCGCGACCTCGACGGCGAGGTCGCCCGCGTAGGCCGTCAGCTCCGCGCGCGCCGCGCGAACGCGGTTGTCGACTTCGGACGCCGCGCGCGTCAGAAACCGCGCGGCGTCCTCTTCGGCCTGCTTCAGGAGCGCGGCATGCTCGGCCTCGGCGTCCTTCCGCGCGGCGTCCTTCATGTTCACGAGCTCGGTCTCGATCTGCGCGAGGCGCTGCCGGAGCTCGCCCGCGAGAGCCTCGGCGCGGCGCCGGTCCTCGTCGGCCTTCTCGAGCGCCTTGGCGACCTCGCTCCGGCGGTTTCCGACGAACTCCGCGACGGGCTTCCTCAGGAAGTACCAGAGGAGGGCGAGGAAGGCCGCGAGGTTCGCGATCTGCCAGACGAGGGTCGGGACTCCGAGAAAGCCCTTCGCGGCTTCATGACCCTCCTCCGCCAGCCCGAGCAGAACCGAGGAGATCACGCGATCCTCCGCCCGAGCGCGAGCGAAGCGATCTCGCCTGCCGTCGTGCGGACGTTCTTCGCGAGCTCGGCACGCGCCGCCGCCACCTCGGCGTCGAGCCTGGCCTGGGCCGCGGTGGCGGCGAGGCGCGCCTTCTCCCTCGCGTCGTCGAGGACGGCCTGCCTCTTCACGTTCGCTTCGTCGCGCGAGGTCTGCCGCGCCGAGAGGGCCTCGCGCCGCGTCTGGGTGAGGCGCCGGTCGATGGACGCAAGCGTTTCCTTCTCGTTCTCGAGGGCCTTCGAGAGGGATTCGGTCGCGGTGGCGACCTTTGCCTCGCGCTCCTCGAGGATCGTCCCGAGCGGCTTGAACACCCATGCGCGCAAGACCGCGTACGTGGCCCAGAAGAGGGCCATGATGAGAAGCAGGGAGAGATCGGGAAGCTGCATGTCGGTCCGTAGAGCGTCGTCGCCCGCGCGGGTCGGGACCTCGAGAAACGGCCTCGGAGAGGCGGGGGTCGACGGCCCGGAAACGCGCGCTGGCCGGCGCGTTATCTCACAGCGCGGCCACCCGGTCAAACCGCGGACGAATCGGCTCGCTGGCTTCCAGGAGGGCGGGTCGGCTGCCATGATCCCCGATCGTCGGCCATGGCCCAAAGACACGAATTAAGCGATAGATTTATAAAGGCTCTCGTCGGGGCGGACCGCCTCTGGGAGGAGCAGACCGCCTCGCTGCGGCCGGGCGAGCTCGTCTGCCGGCAAGGCTGCTTCGGCTGCTGCGTCGGGCTCTTCGCGATCGGGCTGCCCGAGGCGATCGCGCTCGGGCGCGCCGTCGCCGCGCTGCCCGCGCCCGAGCGTGAAGGCGTTCTCGCCCGGGCGGCGCGCGCCGTCGAGCGCAGCGAGGCGACGTTCCCCGGCGACGCGGCGGCGGGCGTCCTCGATCCCGAGCGCGACGAGGCGGCCGAGGACGCGTGGTTCGCGGCCGTGCGCGACGTCCCCTGCCCCGCGCTCGAGCTTCCCTCCGGCCGCTGCACCGTCTATGCGGCGCGCCCCACGACCTGCCGCACCTACGGTCTCGCGCTCCGCGCGGGAGACGAGACGCTCGTTCCCGCCTGCGAGCTGAACTTCGCCGGCGCGTCGCCCGCGCGCACCCTCGAGACGGCGATCGACGCGGCGCGCCTGACCGCGGTCGACCAGTCGCTCGTCGAGATCGCGTCGGAGGCCCGGCTTCCGGCGGGCGCGGAGACGACCGTCGCGCACGCGCTCACCGGATCGGCGATCGCGGCGCTTTCGCGCAGGGTCGGCTAGGCGAATTCGGCCCCGGGGCCTGGCGCGGGGCGCGCCGCGCCCGCCTCGACCGGACCCTGGATCACGGCGCCCTCCTCGACGACGAGCGCGGGCGCGTGGATCTCCGCGAAGAGCCGTCCGCCGGCGTGGACCTCGACGCGCTCCGTGGCGTGGATGACGCCGCGCACCGTACCCGAAACCGCGAGGCGGCCGACGCGGATCTCGCCTTCGACGACCCCGCCGTCCCCGATCACGAGCTCGGCGTCCGAGACGATCGTGCCCTTGAAGGCGCCGTCGATCCGGAAGACGTCGTCGAACGTGAGCGTGCCCTCGAGGCGCGCGCCGCGGTCGAGGAATCCGTTCAAGGTTCCGCCGGTCTTTTTTCCGCTCACGCGTCTCCCCCGCCGGACAGCTTCTCGAAGAGGCCGATGAGCTCCTCCTCCGAGTAGAACGCGATGCGGACCTCCCCGCCGCGTTTCTTCCTCCGGATCTCGACCTTCGTCCCGAGCGCGCGTCCGAGGCGCAGCTCGGCGTCGCGCGTGTCGGCGTCGACCGCGCGGAGCTTCTTCTTCTTCCCCGTCGCACCCTTCGCGAGCGCCGCGACGCGCGCTTCCACGGCGCGAACGTTCAGGCCGCGCCGGACGATCTCCCTCGCGAGCGATTCCTGGTCCGCGGCGGACGGGAGCGCGAGGAGCGCGCGCGCGTGCCCGGCCGTGAGCGCGCCCGACTCGAGTGCCTCGCGCACGGCCGCCGGCAGCTTCAGGAGGCGGAGCGCGTTCGCGACGGTCGCGCGGTCCTTGCCGACGCGCTCGGCCACATCCTCCTGCGTGAGGCCGAAATCCTCGCGCAGGTGCCGGTACGCCTCGGCTTCCTCGAGCACGGTGAGGTCGCGGCGCTGGACGTTCTCGATGAGCGCGAGGAGGAGGTGGTCGCGGTCCGTGACGCCCTCGCGCACGACGACGGGCACGTCGGCGAGTCCCGCGAGGCGGGCCGCGCGGACGCGCCGCTCGCCCGCGAGGATCCGGTAGCGCTCGCCCTCGCGCGTGACGAGGATCGGCTGGAGGATCCCCGTCTTCGCGATCGAGCGCGAAAGCTCCTCGATGCCGTCGTCATCGAAGCGGTGGCGGGGCTGACGGCGGTTCGCGTCGAGGAGCGAGAGCGGCACGGTGCGGAGGCCGCCCGTTTCCCGTCCCGGCTTCGCCGTGGGGATCAGGGCCGACAGGCCCCGGCCGAGCGCGGGCTTTCGAGACATCGCGCGAATCGTAACAGCCGCCCCCTCGCCGGGCGCGTCCGGAGCGGGCCGGTCAGCGCGTGGCGGCCCCGCGCGCGTCAGCGCGCCTGGCGTCTCAGCAGCTCGCGGGCGATCGCGAGGTACGCCTCGGCGCCGCGCGAGCGCGCGTCGTACAGGAGGATCGGCTTGCCGAAGGAGGGCGCCTCGGCGAGCCGCACGCTGCGCGGGACCGGCGTTTTGAACACGCGGTCGCCGAAGTGCTTCCGGATCTCCTCGAGGACCTGGCGGGAGAGGTTCGTCCGCTCGTCCCACATCGTCGGGACGACGCCCGCGAGCTCGAGGCCCGGGTTGAGGTTTTCTTTCACCCGCTCGATCGTCGCGAGGAGCTCGGACACCCCCTCGAGCGCGTAGTACTCGCACTGGATCGGAAGGAGGAGCCCGTCCGCGGCCGCGAGCGCGTTCAGCGTGAGAAACCCGAGTGACGGCGGGCAATCGACGAGGACGTACTCGAAGCGCTCCCGGACTCCGGCGAGCCGCTCCTTGAGCCGGAACTCGCGCCGCTCGGCGCCCACGAGCTCGACCTCTGCGCCGACGAGGTCGCGGTTGGCGGGCAGCAGCGTCAGGCAGGACAGTTCCGTCGGCCGGGCGACCTCCTCGAACGCGGCTTCGCCGAGCAGCCAGTCGTACGTCGTCCGCGTGAGCGCCGCCTTGTCGACGCCGAGCCCGCCGGTCGCATTCCCCTGCGGGTCGAGGTCGACGAGAAGGACGGGCCGCTCCAGCGCCGCGAGCGCCGCCGCGACGCTGACGGCGGTCGTGGTCTTCCCCACCCCGCCCTTCTGGTTCGCGACGGCGAGAACCCGATGTTTCACGTGAAACGTTCCAGCGCGAGGATGCCGCGGCGCTCGCTGCCCGCGTCTGGGTGGAAGGCCGCCTCCCTCGCTCCGCTGTACGAGACGGCGTCCTTCACGAGCGGTTCGGTGGTCCAGAGGAGCGCCCGGGCGCCGGGCGTGAGGACGGGTCGGGCCGCACGCACGAGTTTCCCCGCCGAGCCGACGGCGCGGGTCGTGAGGACGTCGAAGAGCCCGCTTTTCGCCATCGGAAACGAGTCCGGGAATCTAGCGTTCACGACCTCCACGGTCAACGCGAGCCGCTCGGCGGCCGCCGACAGGAAGTCGCACTTCTTGCGGATCGAGTCGACGAGCGTCCCCTCGAGATCGCGCCTCACGAGGAGGAGCGGCAGCGCCGGAAAGCCGCCTCCCGAACCGAGGTCGAGAAGGCGCGTCGTCGCCAGGCGGGGCGGCGGGAGGAGGGGCAGGCCTGCGAGTGCGTCCGCGAGGTGTCCCGCGAGCGCCTCGGGCTCGGCCGCACGCGCAGAGACGAGGTTCACGGTCGCGTTGCGCTCGAGGAGGAACGCGAGGAACGCGACGAGCCCGCGCCGCGCCGCCTCGGCCGGTTCCCGCACCCGGTCCGGAAGCGTCGCGACGGCGCGATCCACGGCCGACTTCAGCTCCGAGCCGCTCACGCCGCCACGCCCCGATCCTTCCCGAGAAGGCGCGCGAGGAGGAGCGCCGTGGCCGCAGGCGTCACACCCGGAATTCGCGCGGCCTGTCCGAGCGTGCCCGGCCGGTGGCGCTCGAGCTTCTCGACCGCTTCGAGCGAGAGGCCCGGCACACCGCGGTAGACGAAGTCGCGCGGAATCCTACGGCCTCCCGCGCGTTTCAGGCGCGCGACGGTCTGTCGTTCGCGCGGGAGGAAGCCCGCGTATCGGAGCTCGGACGCGACACGGTCGAGCGCTTCGGCGTCGAGCGCCGCGAGATCCCCACGCCCGCCCTCGTCGAGCGTCTCGGCGAGGAACGCGCGCAGCGCCGCCACGTCGAGCTCCGGCCGCCGGAGCAGCCCCGCGAGCGTCGTCTCCTCGACGACTTCCACGCCCTCGCCCGCGAGGCGCGCGCGCGTCGCGCGGTCCGGTGTCACGCGCGCCCCCTCGAGCGCGGAGGCGACGCGCGCATGGCGCGCCTCGGCCTCGAGGATCGGTTCGGCATCCATCCCGCTCACGAGGGAGAACGCGACGGCCTTCTCCGTGAGGCGCGCGTACGCGCTGTCGGCGCCGAGAAGAAGGCGGTGCTCGGCGCGCGACGTGAGGAGGCGGTACGGCTCGTCCAGGCCGAGCGTCACGAGGTCGTCGAGCATCACGCCGATGTAGGCCTCGTGCCGGCCGAGGACGAGCGGCTCGCCGAGCTCCCTGGCGGCGCGCGCCGCGTTCGTCCCGGCGACGAGCCCCTGCCCCGCGGCCTCCTCGTACCCGGACGTCCCGTTGATCTGGCCCGCGAGGAAGAGCCCCGGAAGGGCGCGGGTTTCGAGCGAGACGTCGAGCTGCTCCGGGAAGACGACGTCGTACTCGACCGCGTAGGCGGGGCGCAGGATCTCGGCCCGCTCCAGCCCTGTAATCAATCTAACGATTTGTTCTTGTCTCGCGGGCGGGAGCGACATCGAGAGCCCGTTCAGGTAGAGCCAGTCCGTCGAGAGGCCCTCGGGCTCGACGAAGATCTGGTGGCGCGCCTTGTCGGGAAAACGCACGACCTTGTCCTCGATCGACGGGCAGTAGCGCGGCCCGCGCCCCGTGATGCGCCCGGAGTACAGGGGCGAAAGCGGCAGGCTCTCGCGGACGAGGTCGTGGACGTTCTCGCCGGTGTGCGTGAGCCAGCAGTCCACCTGCGGCTGGGCGGGAAACCTCTCGCCGCGCGACCGGAACGAGAACGGCACCGGCCGCTCGTCGCCCGGCGCCCGATGCATGCGCGCGACGTCCACCGACCCGGCGGCGACGCGCGGCGGCGTCCCGGTCTTCATGCGCCCGAGACGCAGTCCGAGCGCGGCGAGCGCCGCCGAAAGCGACTTCGCGGGTGGCTCGTCCCAGCGGCCCGCCTCGCGGCGGCTCTCGCCCACGTGCACGAGGCCCGAGAGAAAAGTCCCGGTCGTCGCGACGGCCGCGCGGCACGGGAGCGTCGTCCCGTCCTCGAGGACGATTCCCGAGAGCCGGCCCCCGCCGACGGCGAAGCCCGCGGCCGTCCCCGCCGCGACCGTCACGCCCGGAGCGGACGACAAGACGCGGCGGAGCTCCCTGGCGTACAGCGACTTGTCCGACTGGCAGCGCAGCCCCCGCACGGCAGGTCCGCGCGACGCGTTCAGGACCTTGAACTGGATCGCCGTGCGGTCCGCGACGAGTCCCATCGCTCCGCCGAGCGCGTCGATCTCGCGGACGACCTGGCCTTTCGCGAGGCCCCCGACCGCGGGGTTGCAGCTCATCCGGCCGATCGTCGCGGGGTCGCCCGTCACGAGAAGCGTCGCGGCGCCGACGCGCGCCGACGCGAGCGCGGCTTCGACGCCCGCGTGCCCGCCCCCGACGACGACGACGTCCCAGCGGCCGTTCATGCCGACACTTTACTTGCCGACGCAGAACGTCGAGAAGATCCGGTCGAGGAGATCCTCCGTCGCGGTCTCCCCCGTGATCGCCCCGAGCGCGACGAGCGCCTCGCGCGTCCGCGCCGCGACGAGCTCCGCGTCGCGTCCGTCCGACGCGAGCGCCGCGGCATCCGCAAGGAGTCCCGCGGCCGCCCCGAGCGCTTCCTTGTGCCGCGCCAGCACCAGGAGCTCGCCCTCGGCCTCGACGAGACCCAGGCGTTCCGCGATCGCCGCGCGCAGCCCGTCGAGGCCCGCGCCGGTGACCGCGGAAACGGAAAAGAGAGGAGAGAGGAAGAGAGAGATCCTCATTGAATGGGATTGCGGGGCGCGGCGCCGCGACAAGATCCGCCTTGGCCATGACGACGAGCCGCCCTTCCCCTCTTCCCCTTCTAAGAAACTCTTCGTCCTCCTCGGACCTCCCCCGATGCGAATCAACGACGTAAAGGACGAGGTCCGCGTTCTCCCCCGCCCGCGTCGCGACGTCGACGCCGATCCGCTCGACTTCTTCCGCCGCGTCGCGCAGCCCCGCGGTGTCGAGAAGCGTCACGCCCTCCCCCGCGATCTCGACCTCTTCCGAGATCGCGTCGCGCGTCGTGCCGGGCGTCGCCGTCACGATCGCGCGGTCGCGCCCGACGAGCGCGTTGAAGAGCGTCGACTTCCCGGCGTTCGGGCGGCCGAGGATCGCGACGACGGGGCGCCGTTCGCCCGCTCCGCGCGCCGCTTTCGCGAGAGCCTCGAGCTCCCCGCCGACCGCGGCGAGCGCCTCGCCCGCGCGCCGCGCCTCTTCGCCTTCCACGTCCTCGGCGAAGTCCAGCGCCCCTTCGAGCGCCGCGAGCGCGTCGAGCGTCCGCTCGCGCGCGTCGTTCACCCGGCGCGAAAGCGCGCCCTCCACGAGGCCGAGCGCGCGGCGTGCCGCTCCGCCGCTCTCGGCCCGCGCGAGCGCCGCGAGGCCCTCGGCCTCCGCGAGGTCGAGCTTCCCGTTCGCGAGCGCGCGCCGCGTGAACTCCCCGCGTTCGGCGGGCCGGGCGCCCGCCCGCCGCGCCGCGTCCACGACGCCGGCGACGACGCCCGGCGAGCCGTGGCAGAACAGCTCGACGACCTCCTCGCCGGTGGACGAGCGCGGCGCCTCCCAGAACATCGCGACGGCGCGGTCCAGCGCGCGGCCGTCGGCGTCGACGAGGCGCAGGAGGAACGCCTGGCGCGGGACCGGTTCGGCGGGAAAGTCGGGTGCGAGGCGGCGCGCCACGCCGAGCGCCCGGCCCGCCGGGCCCGTCAGCCGGACGACGGCGAGCGCGGAGACGCCCGGCGGCGTCGCGGGCGCGACGAGCACGTCGTCCCCGCGTTCGCGGTCGCCGGCGAGCGGCGACATGCTCGGCCGGCCGGCCTCAGGACGCCTTCGGCTTCATCGACGAAGGCCCGAGGTCCGTGAAGCGGTTGAGGAGCATCTGCTGGCCGATCGTCAGGATGTTCTGCATGAGCCAGTAGAGGACGAGGCCGGACGGGACGTCCTTGAAGAGGAACCCCATGACGAGCGGCATGATGTTCTGGACCCGCTTCATCGCCGGGTCGCCCGTCGTCGGCGTCATCTGCTGCTGGATCCACATCGTCGCCGTCATCAGGATCGGCGTCACGTAGTACGGGTCCTTCGCGGAGAGGTCCGTGATCCACAGCATGAACGGCGCGTGGCGGAGCTCGATCGAGTGTGCGAGGAGGTTGTAGAACGCGATGAGGATCGGCATCTGCAGGAGGAGGGGGAGGCACCCGCCCGCGGGGTTCACGCCCTCCTGCTTGTAGAGCCCCATCATCTCCTCGTTCATCTTCACGCGCGCCTGCGGGTCCTGCTTGATGCGCGAACCCCACTTCGTGCGGATCGCCTCCACCTTCGGCTGCAGGGCGCCCATCTTCTTCATCGAGACGAGCTGCTTGTGCGTGAGCGGGTAGAGGAGGACCTTGATGACGACCGTGATGAGGAGGATCGCGACGCCCCAGTTGCCGACGAACTTGTGGATCGCGCGCAGGCCCCAGAGGAGCGGCTTCACGAGGACCGCGAACCAGCCGTAGTCGATCACGCGGTCGAGTCCGGGGCGCGTCTTCTCGAGGATCTCGATCGCTTTCGGACCGAGGAAGACGTCCGTCGAAAGCGGCGAGGGGCCCGAAAGGACGACCTCGCTCTCGCCGTCGGGTTTCGTTCCGGCGGCCGGCGTCGCCGCCGCGTCCGGCGTTGCCGCAGGCGCGGGCGCCGCGGCGTTCAGGACGACCGGGCGCAGGAGGACGGCGCCCTGCGCGCCCGGCAGGAACGCCGTCAGGAAGTAGTTGTCCTCGAGCCCTGCCGCCGTCAGGCCGGTCAGGCCGGCCAGGGGCTCCTTCAGGCCGTCCTTCGCCCGGCGCGTCACGGAGCCGCCCGCGGCGACCGTGATCGTCGCCCCGGGTTTTGCGTAACGGCTCGTGAGCTCGTCTCCCAGCGGGTTGCCGATGCTCGGTCCGAGGACGATCCCGACCGGGCCGGCGGCGCCCTCGCGCTCGACCTTCACCGCGACGACGTAAGAGTCGCGGAAGACGTACGTGCGCGTGAGGCCGTTTCCGTCCGCCTCGCGGTAGCGGAATCGCACCGATTTCTCGTTCCCGTTTCCGTCTTCCCTGGAAACGGCCCAGCGCGCCTTCGCGGCGCGCGCGAGGAAGGAGTCGGTCTCGTCGAGGCCGAGCGTTCGGCCCGGGTACGGGGCGCCCTGGCGCACGAGGTCGAGCGGCTTGCCCGCGCCGTCCCGGTGCTGGAGTAGGACGAAAGACGTCAGAACGCCGCCCTCGTTCGAGAGCCGCGCCGTGAAGAGCGGCTCGCGAACCTCGACGACTTCCGCTGCGTCGGCCGCGATCGGCGCCGCGGGAACCGGCGGGGGAGCCGGGCTCGCGGCGGGCGCCGGCGCGGCGGACGTCGCGGCCGCCGCGGATGCGGCGGCAGGGGAGGCCGGCGCGGGCGCCCCCGCGGCCGCCGTCTTTGCGGCCGCGGCCGGCGCAGGCTTCGCGGGCGCCTTCGGCGGCGGCGGGAACAGCACGTACCAGCCGATCAGGACGGCGGCCGAGAGGGCGAACGCGAGGACGAGGCGCTTGGTCTCCAAGAGTTCTCCTTGGACGATCTTCTCAGGGAACGGGGTCGTGGCCGCCGGCGTGGAACGGATGACAGCGAAGGAGCCGACGCGCGGCGAGCGCGAGGCCGCGCGGGAGCCCGTGGCGGAGAACCGCCTCGCGCGCGTAGTCCGAGCACGTCGGCGTGAAGCGGCACGCCGGGGGCAACAGGGGAGAGACGAACTTCTTGTATGCCGCGAACACCGCCGCCGCGACGCGGGCGCCCGCGGACGGACCGGACGAAAGCGCGACCACGGCGCCGCTCACGCGCGCTCCGGCCACGCGGCCGCTGCGGCCCGGTCGAGGAGGCTCGAGAGCTCGGCCGCGAGCGCCCCGAAGGGGGCGCTCGCGGTGCGGGCCGTGACGTTCACGACGACCTCGAGGGCGGCGGCCAGCGGCGCGCGGGCGTGCCAGCGCCGGTAGATCTCGCGCACGCGGCGCCGGGCCCGGTTCCGGACGACGGCGTTTCCCACCTTGCGCGTGGCCGTGACCCCGAGCCGGCCCTCGCCATCCTTCGGGCGCGCGAACACGACGACCAGGCGGCCGTGGTGGCGGCGCCCGGCGTCGTACGTCGCCGTGAAGTCACGGCGGGCCGCGATCCGAAGGCGGCGCGGAAAAGCCTCCGCGCGCGCGGGGCGTGGGTCTGGCGGGGCGCTTGGGTTCATGGACCGGCTCTTTGGCCGGGGGAGCCCGGCGGCCCGGGCCCCTCCTCCGCTCAGGCGGAGAGGGTCTTGCGGCCCTTGGCCCGGCGGCGGGCGAGGACGGCGCGGCCCGTCTTCGTTCTCATCCGAATGAGGAAGCCATGCGTCCTCTTCCGGTGGCGGTTGTTGGGCTGGAACGTGCGCTTCGTCTTTGCCATGGTTGGCGGGTCCTCCGACGGGGAGGGGGATTCTCGGGGACGCGGCCCCACCTGTCAACCCGATCCGTCTTTGACCCGGGTGTCGCGGGTGGTAGGCTCTCGCCCCCCGTGGGCAGACCGTTATGCACAGCGGTGGACATCCTGTGGAAAAAGCGACTTCCTGGGCCAAGATCCTCGAGCACCTGAAGACCCGCGTGGACGAGCGGGAGTTCGACTCCTGGTTCCGCGACTCGCGGCAGAAGTCGGAAACGGCGGACGCGATCTTCGTCCAGGTGCGGACGCCGCTCTTCGTCGACTACATCCCGGAGGCCTACGCCCAGCAGATCGCCGAAGCGGCCCGGCTCGCGGGCGTCGGAAACCGCGAGATCCGTTTCGGCGCCGACGGCGAGTTTCGCTCCTCCGTCGACCCCCAGAAGGTCCTTCCCGAACCCCGGCGTCGCGCCGGCGTGCTGAACCCGGCGTACACGTTCGAAAACTTCGTCACCGGCTCCTCGAACCGCCTTGCGCACGCGGCGGCCCTTCGCGTCGCCGATCAGACCTCGCGGCAGTACAACCCGCTTCTCGTCTGCGGGGGCACCGGCCTCGGCAAGACGCACCTCATGCAGGCCATCGGGCACCGCCGCCTCTCCCGCCGCCCGGGAGAGAAGGTCATCTACCTGACGTCGGAGAACTTCGTGAACGAGGTCGTCCTGGGCCTCCGGTTCAACAAGATGGAGGCGGTCCGGCAACGCTTTCGCGCAGCGGACATCCTTCTCCTCGACGACGTGCAGTTCGTCGTCGGCAAGGAAGCGTCCGAGAACGAGCTCTTTCACACGTTCAACGCGCTCTATGACGAGGGCAACCAGATCGTCTTCTCGTCGGACGTGCCGCCCCGCGAAATCCCGGGCCTCACGGACCGGCTCAAGAGCCGGTTCGAGGGCGGCCTCATCGTGGACATCCAGCTGCCGGATTTCGAGACGAAGGTCGCGATCCTGCGGCAGAAGGCCGACGCGCACGAGGTCGTCCTCGAGGACGACGTCGCCTTCTTCCTCGCCTCGAAGATCAAGTCCTCGATCCGCGAGCTCGAGGGCTACTTCAACCGCGTCGTGGCCTTCGCGTCGCTCAAGGGAGAGTCCGTCTCCCTCGATCTCGCCCGCGAGTCCCTCAAGGACGTCTTCCGCGCCGAGGAGCACGCGACCTCTCCCGCGGAGATCCTCAAGGGGATCGCGGCGCACTATGGACTCAAGCCGAGCGAGATGCGCGCCCGGTCCAAGCGCGGCCCGATCGTCTTTCCGCGCCAGGTGACCATGTACGTCCTGAAAGAAGCGACGCACCTGTCCCTGCCGGAGATCGGCCGGCTGTTCTCCGACAAGCACCACACGACCGCACTCCACGCGATCCGGAAGATCGCCGCCATGCGGGAGAAAGACCCCGAGTTCGATCGTCTCGTCGCGGGTTTCGTGGCGCAGTATCGGTGACTTTTCCACGGTTTTTTCCACCCGCCGGGCGACGCTCCGTCACGCCTTCTGGATAACCCCGGCGAGACGCTCTTCATGCCCAACCAGTTCACAATCCTGCCCGCCGAGATACACAGGGTCATGGGCCACCTAAACGGTTTAGAATCAACCACTTATTTCAGAATGCACTTTTTGTCTCTGCCTACGACTTCTACTTCTTTTGGGGGGTTCTGGATGATACGATTCAGATTCATTAAGGAGTCGTCGTGGAGCTGACAATTCCAGCCTCGGTTCTCGCGCGCGAGCTCAGCCTGATCCAGGGCGTCGTCGAGAAGAGAACCACGCACCAGATCCTCACGAACGTGCTTCTGGAGGCGCGAAACGGAGCCCTGACGCTCACCGCGACAGATCTCGACACGACCCTTCTGTCCGAGATTCCGACGACCACGCAGAAGACTGCCGGGGCCGTCACGGCGCCGGCCCGCCGGCTGTACGACGTCGTTCGCGAGCTCCCGCCCGCAGCCGAGCTGAAGATCAAGGTGCTCGAGAACAACCATGTTTCGGTCGAGTGCAAGGAACCGAAGCTGCGCATCCGGCTGAACAGCCTGCCGGCGGGCGACTACCCGACGCGGCCCGAGCCGGCGGGGGGCCCGACCCTGACGTTGACCTTCGGAGCGCTGCGCCGGATGGTCGACAAGGTCCGCTTCGCGGTTTCGACCGAGGAGATGCGCCTGCAGCTGCAGGGAGCGCTCCTCAAGGCGAAGAACGGCGTGGTCGAGATGGTCGCCACGGACGGCCACCGCCTCGCCCTCGTCGAGGTCGACGGCTCGAAGGCGGACTCCGGCTTCGAGCCCGTCCTCGTCTCGAAGAAGATCCTCGACGAGCTCGGCAAGCTCGACGCGGCCGACGACGCCGCCGTGACGATCGTCCGGGGAACGAACCACATCGGCTTCGTCGTCGGAAACCGGAAGCTTTTCTCGAAGCTCGACGAGCGCCGCTTCCCGGATTACGAGAAAGTCATCAGCAAGGAGAACGACAAGAAGGCCGTCGTCCCGCGCGAGGAACTGCTCGGCGCGGTGCGTCGCATCGCGCTTCTCTCGGGCGACCGCACGAAGGCCGTGAGCCTCGCGTTCGACAAGGGCGCCCTCGTCGTCTCCTCCGAGAGCCAGGAAGTCGGGGACGGCTCCCAGGAGATTCCGGCCGCGTACGACGCCACTCCCGTAACCCTCCGCCTCAACGCGCGCTACCTCGAGCAGTTCCTCGAGGCGGCCGAAACCAAGGACGTTCACCTCTTCGTGAAAGACGAGCAGGCTCAGTGTCAGGGCCGGCCGGGCGAGCCCCTCGGCGGGATCCGGAGCTACCTCTACGTCGTCATGCCGATGCGGATGTAAAAGGCTTCGTGGAGATTCTGTCCCTCACTTCGGACGCGTTCCGGAACCTCGCCAGCGGCCGGCTCGAGTTCCACCCGAGGCTCAACCTCGTGGTGGGCGACAACGGGCAGGGCAAGACGAACCTCCTCGAGGCTCTCGCGCTGGTGTCCGGGCGGGCGTCGTTCCGCACGCGTGACCTCGCGGAGGTGCGCACGCACCTCGCCCCGCGCTCGGTCCTTTCCGCGCGCGTCCGCGCGGGCAGCGACCCGCGGACGGACACGACGCTCGGCCTCGTCCTCGCGGGCGGAGTCCGAGAGCATTACCGGGACGGGAAGCGCATCACCCGGCTGACGGCCGCCCGGACCCTGCCGGCGGTCTTCCTGACGTCCCGGGACCTCGCGCGCCTCTCGGGTCCGGCGGCCGAGCGCCGACGCGCGCTCGACCGGGCCGCGCTCGCCGTCGATCCCGAGCACGCGCGCACGCTCTCGCAGTACGAGAAAGCCCGCGCCTCCAAGACGCGCCTCCTCGCGCTCTCCCCGCGGTACGACGCAGACGAGATGGCCGTGTACGAGGCGACGCTCGCCGAGACGGGCGGCCGCCTGGCCGTCGCGCGCCGCCAGACGCGCGCGCGGCTGGAGGCCGAGATCGCACGCGCGGCCGAAGCCCTCGGGACGCGCTTTCGCGGCGTCGAGCTCGAGCTCGTGAGCGACCTGCCGGCCGAGGGCGACGCGGCCACCCTTTCCGCCGCCCTCTCCGCGCTCCTCTCGCAGAAGAAGGCCGAGGAGCGCCGCGCCCAGCGCTGCCTCGCCGGGCCGCACCGCGACGACGTCCTCCTGAAGGCCGAAGGCGTCTCCGCCGCCGCGCGCGCTTCCTCGGGCGAGACCCGGACCTTTCTCCTCGCGTGGACGCTCGCGGAGATGACGCTCATGGCCGAGGCGGCCCGGAACACGCCGGTCCTCGCCTTCGACGACTTCGACTCCGAGTGGGACCCGCGCGTCCTCGGCGCTTTCGCGGAGGCGCTCCCCGAGGAGGGGCAGATCTTCCTCTCCTCCGCACGCCCGGAGGCCGTCCGCGGCCTCCCGCTCCCGGCGGGCGTGCTCTACCGGATGTCGGCGGGCCGCCTCGCGCGGGAGGGAATCCTCGGGGCGGGCCGCGCGGCGACGCGCGTCGCCCGCGGAGGGGCGCGATGAGCGTGGCGGGGGAGTCCGCGGTGCCCGGCGCCGGAGCGCCGGCGGACCCGGCCGACCCGGCCGTGTCGAACCCGAACTCCGGGGATGACTACGGCGCAGCGTCGATCAAGCTCCTCAAGGGGCTCGAGGCGGTCCGCAAGCGGCCCGGGATGTACATCGGGAACACCGACGACATCACGGGCCTCCACCACATGGTCACGGAGCTCGTCGACAACGCCATCGACGAGGCGCAGGCCGGCTACTGCGACACGATCAGCGTCGTCGTCCACGCGGACGACTCCGTCACCGTCGAGGACAACGGCCGGGGAATCCCGGTCGGGCCGCACCCCGTCCACAAGCGCGAGACGCTCGAGATCATCCTCACGGACCTCCACTCGGGCGGCAAGTTCGACGACAACGCGTACAAGGTCTCCGGCGGCCTCCACGGCGTGGGCCTGTCCGTCGTGAACGCGCTCGCGGGCTCGCTCCTCGTCGAGGTCAAGCGCGAGGGCAAGGTCTGGCAGCAGCGCTACGGCAGGGGCGTCCCGCTCGAGCCGATCCGCGAGGTCGGCAAGACCGCAAAGACGGGGACGAAGATCACGTACAAGGCCGACCCCGACATCTTCTCGGTCACGAGCTACAACTTCGACGCGCTCAGCCAGCGCCTTCGCGAGCTCGCGTTCCTGAACCCCGGCGTCACGATCGAGGCCGTCGATGAGCGCGGGCCGGATGCGGCTCGCGCGGATCGCGCGCTCGACAAGGGCGAGAGGAAGCACGTCTTCAAGTACGAGGGCGGGATCAAGTCCTTCGTCGAGCACCTGAACAAGAACAAGGCGCCGCTCCACGAGTCCGTCATCACGTTCGCGGACGTGAAGAACCCCACGGGCGACCCCACGCAGGACGCCAAGCACGAGCGCCTGGACGTCGCGCTCCAGTGGAACGAGGGGTACGCGGAGCAGATGTTCTGCTTCACGAACACGATCTCGAACAAGGACGGCGGCACGCACCTCGAGGGACTCAAGGCTGCGCTCACGCGCGCGATCCAGCGCTACGCCGAGAGCGCGGGCCTCACGAAGAACCTGAAGGACACGACGCTCTCCGGCGACGACTGCCGCGAGGGCCTGACGGCCGTCGTCTCGCTCAAGATCCGCGACCCGAAGTTCTCCTCGCAGACGAAGGAGAAGCTCGTCTCGCAGGAAGCGAAGACGTGGGTCCAGACGGTCACGTACGAGAGGCTCTCGAGCTTCTTCGAGGAGAACCCGAAGGTGGCCCGGCGGGTCGTCGAGAAGATCGTCGACGCGGCGCGGGCGCGCGAGGCGGCCCGCAAGGCGCGCGAGCTCGTGCGGCGCAAGGGCGCGCTCGACGGCGCCGGCCTCCCCGGCAAGCTCGCGGACTGCCAGGAAGGCGATCCGGCCCTCTCGGAGATCTTCATCGTCGAGGGCGACTCGGCCGGCGGCTCGGCCAAGCAGGGCCGTGACCGGCGGACCCAGGCGATCCTCCCGCTCAAGGGCAAGATCCTGAACGTCGAGAAGGCGCGGTTCGACAAGATGCTCGCCTTCGCGGAGATCCGCTCGCTCATCCTCGCGCTCGGCGCCGGAATCGGCGAGGACTTCGACCCCGACAAGATCCGCTATCACAAGATCGTCCTCATGACGGACGCCGACGTCGACGGGAGCCACATCCGGACGCTCCTCCTGACGTTCTTCTTCCGCCAGATGCGCGCCGCCATCGAGCGCGGCTACCTCTACATCGCGCAGCCGCCGCTCTTCCGCGTGGCGGAGGGCAAGAAGGAGACGTTCCTCAAGGACGAGAAGGAGAAAGCGCGGTTTCTCCTCGCGCGGCTCGGCGAGGACCGCACGCTCGTCTCCGAGACGACCGAGAAGACAGCCTCCGGCGCGGCGCTCACGGCGCTCGTCGCCGAGATGCAGGAGTGGCGCAGCCTCGTCGCGCGCCTCGCGGTGCGCGGCTTCCCCGAGGCGCTGCTCCGGACCCTCGTGAACGGCGGCCTGACGGACCCCGCCGCGTTCCTCGACCGCGCGCGCCTCGAACGCGCGGCGCAGGAGCTCGCCGCCGTCGTCGAGGCCTTCGAGATCCGTGCGGACGAGGAGCACGGGGGCCACGCGATTCACGTCACGCAGGCCGTGAACGGAGTTTCGAAGACGGGCGTCGTGGACGCCGCGTTCCTCGGCGGCTACGAGATGCGCAAGGTCGCGGAGCTCGCCGCGAAGATCGACGGCTTCCTCGACGGGCCGTACCGGCTCCGGGCGAACGGCTCGGGCGCCGAGCTGGCGCTCGCGACGCTGCCCGAGGCCGTCGACGCGGTCCTCGCGAGCGCCGAGAAAGGCCTCACGATCAACCGGTACAAGGGGCTCGGCGAGATGAACCCCGAGACGCTCTGGGAGACGACGATGAATCCGGCGTCGCGCCGGCTCCTGCAGGTGCGCGTCGAGGACGCCGTCGAGGCCGACGAGATCTTCACGATCCTCATGGGCGACGCCGTCGAGCCGCGCCGCGAGTTCATCGAGGCGAACGCCCTCAACGTGTCCAACCTCGACATCTGAGGGAGAGTTCTTTGGTTTTCGGATTTCTTCGAAGGGCGTTGGTGCCGACGCCGAATTCGCAACGCACGGTCGGGGCCGCACGCACCAGCCCCCTTTCTAAGAAGAATCTTCGATGACCGACACCCCCGAAAAGCCCCCCACGATCAACCCGGGCGAGAAGATCCCCGTCTCCATCGAAGAAGAGATCCGGCGGAGCTACCTCGACTATGCGATGTCCGTCATCGTGGGCCGCGCCCTCCCGGACGTGCGCGACGGCCTCAAGCCGGTGCACCGGCGCGTCCTCTACGGGATGTGGGAGCAGGGCAACCGGGCCGGCCGCCCGTACAAGAAGTCCGCCCGCATCGTCGGCGACGTCATGGGCAAGTACCACCCGCACGGCGACTCGGCGATCTACGACACGATCGTCCGGATGGCGCAGCCCTTCTCGCTGCGCGAGCCCCTCGTCGACGGGCAGGGCAACTTCGGGTCCGTCGACGGCGACGCGGCCGCGGCGATGCGCTACACGGAGATCCGCCTCGCGCGGCTCGCCGAGGAGCTCATCGGCGACGACATCGAAAAGGAGACGGTGGACTGGACGCTGAACTACGACGGCTCGCTCCAGGAGCCCGTCGTCCTCCCGTCCACGTTTCCGAATCTCCTCGTGAACGGCTCGGAGGGGATCGCCGTCGGCATGGCGACGAAGATCCCGCCGCACAACCTCGCCGAAGCGTGCGACGCGGCCGTGCTCCTCCTCGACGACGCCCTTACGGACCTGGCCGCTCTCCTGAAGGTCATGCCCGGCCCGGACTTCCCGACGGGAGGCATCATCCTCGGCCGGCAGGGGATCGTGGACGCATACCGCACGGGGCGCGGCATCCTGCAGGTCCGCGGCAAGGCCGGGATCGAGAAGAACAAGAAGGGCGACCGCGAGTCGATCGTCATCACGGAGATCCCGTTCCAGGTCAACAAGGCGCGGCTCATCGAGCTCATCGCGCACCTCGTGAACGAGAAGCGGCTCGAGGGCATCTCGGCGATCCGCGACGAGTCCGACCGCGAGGGGATGCGGGTCGTCGTCGACGTCAAGCGCGACGCCGTCGCGCAGGTCGTCCTGAACCAGCTCCTCGCGCTCACGCCGCTGCAGTCGTCGTTCGGGATCATCTTCCTCGCGATCGTGGACGGGCAGCCGCGCGTCCTCCCGCTCAGGGACCTCTTCCGCCACTTCCTCGACCACCGGCGCACGGTCGTCGTCCGGCGGACGCAGTTCGACCTCCGGAAGGCCGAGGAACGCGCCCACATCCTCCTCGGGCTCGCGGTCGCGCTCGCGAGCCTCGACCGCGTCATCGCGATCATCCGGGGGAGCAAGGATCCCGCCGAAGCGAAGGAGCGCCTGACCTCGGAAGTCGCCGTCGAGAAGCCCGCCCTCGAGAAGTTCCTCGGCGTCTCCTCGCTCGAGGTCTCCGCGTCCGCGCGCACGGAGGACGGCCTTCTCCGCCTCGACGCGGTCCAGGCGCAGGCGATCCTCGACATGCGCCTCCAGCGCCTCACGGGCCTCGAGCGCGAGAAGATCCTCGGGGAGTACCGAGAGGTCCTCGCCCTCATCGCCGACCTCAAGGACATCCTCGCGAAGAGTGCGCGCGTGGCCGCGATCATCCGCGCCGAGCTCCTCGCTGCCAAGGAGCGCTTCGGGAACCCCCGGCGGACGGACATCCAGGCAGAAGCCGGGACGCTCGAGATGGAGGACCTGATCGCCGAGGAGGAGGTCGTCCTGACGATCTCCCGCGGGGGCTACGCGAAGCGAACGCCGCTCTCGGTGTACCGCGCGCAGCGCCGCGGCGGCAAGGGCCGCACGGGCGCCGCGACCGCCGCCGAGGACGTCGTCGAGCACCTCTTCGTCGGCTCGACGCACGACTCCCTTCTGGCGTTTACCAACAAGGGCCGCGTCCACTGGGTCAAGGTCTACGACCTTCCGTCGCTGGCCCCGGCCACGCGCGGCAAGGCGCTCGTGAACTTCGTCGCCCTCGAGGAGGGCGAGCGCCTCGCCGCGATGGCGACGACCCGGACGTTCCCGGACGACCGTTACCTTCTGTTCGCCACGAAGAACGGGCTCGTGAAAAAGACCGTCCTCTCCGCATACGGCAACCCGCGCGAGAAGGGGATCATCGCGATCAAGCTCGAGGACGGCGACGAGCTCCTCTCGGCCCAGATCACGGACGGGACGCGAAAGGTCTTCCTCGGGACGCGGAACGGGATGGGGATCAAGTTCGAGGAGACGGACGTGCGCGCGATGGGCCGCGACACGACCGGCGTCAAGGGCATCGAGCTGCGCGAAGGCGACGTTCTCGTCGAGATGGACCTCGTCGAGGACTCGTCGACGCTCCTCGCGGTCACGGAGAAGGGCTACGGAAAGCGGACGGACATCGCCGAGTACCGCCAGCAGGGCCGCGGCGGGACGGGCGTCATCAACGTCAAGGTCACCGAGAAGAACGGCCCCGTCGTCGGCGTCTCGTCCGTCTCGGACACGGACCACCTCCTCCTCATCACGGAGCAGGGGATCCTGATCCGGATCGCGGTCTCGGACGTGCGCGAAACCGGCCGGGCGACGATGGGCGTCAAGCTGATCGACCTCGCCGAGGGAGACCGCGTCGTCGCGGTCGCGAAGCTCTCGGGCGAGGACGTCCCGAACGGCGAGTCCGAGCCCGCCGACCCCGCCCAGGAGCCCCCCGGCGACGGGACCCCGGCCCCGGCGTAGACTCCGCCGCCCATGCGCTTTTTCCTCGACACCGCCGACGCCGACGAGGCCCGCCGCGTCCGCGAGTGGGGCCTCCTCGACGGGATCCTTCTCCGCCCCGACGCCGCCGGCGCCGCGGGCCGGGACACGCGCCGCCTCCTCTCCGAGCTCGCGCAGGTGGGCGACGGCCCGGTCGTCGCGACGCTCGCGGCCGGCGATCCGAAGGCGATGTACAAGGAAGCGCGCGAGCTCCACAAGCACGGCAAGAACGTCGTCCTGCGCGTCCCCATGACGCGCGAGGGGCTGCGCGTCGTGCGCCTCCTCGGCGACGAGCAGATCGCGACGGACGTCGGCCTCGTCTACACGGCCTCGCAGGCGCTCCTCGCCGCGCGCGCCGGGAGCGCGTACGTGAGCCCGTCCGTCGGTGAGCTGGACGACGCGGGGCAGATCGGGATGGACGTCGTCGAGTCCATCGTCCGCGTCTACGACAACTACGGACTCGAGACGCAGATCTGCGTGCAGGGGGTCCAGAACCCGATCCACGTCCTCGACGCGGCGGCCCTCGGGGCCGACGTCGCGACGCTGCCGTTCGCGGTCCTCGACAAGCTCTTCGACCACCCGCTCACCGCGAAGGGCGTCGCGCTCCTCCGTTCGCCGGCGGGCGACGGGCCGAGGAGAATTCACTGACGTTTTCCCGGGGAACCCGGACGTCGGGTTCCCCGGACCCCTCCCGACGAATCGCCTAGGAGCCCTATGTCGATCTCCCGCGAGCGCGCCGTCGATCTTTCCCACAAGATGGTCGAGCGCCTCGGGAAGACGCCCGGCGTCACGCTCCTTGCCGAGCGCGAGTTCCTGCGGAACCACATCCTCCAGGCGATCCTCGCGTGGGACAGGGAGAACGAGCGGGTCACCGCGGCCGTGAAGGCGAAGATCGCCGCCCGCCCGCGCCGCGTCGTCGAGGGCACGCGCGAATGGGACCTCCTCGTCGCCGAGGAACTCGAGCGCGCCTACGCGGCCCTCCTCTCCCGCGGCGAATAGCCCCGGCCGGGCTCCACGCGCTCTTGGTTGGGACGCGCTGGCTCAGGATTTGACGTTGGTCTAGGCCAAGCCCTAACGTGTCCGGGATGGCGACGAACGCGCCCGAGCCCGCGACCCCCGCCGCGCGGGTTCCGCTCTACCGGACGATCGCGGACGCGATCATCCGCGACATCCGCCGGGGCAAGCACCTCGAAGGCGAGCGCCTCCCCGCGTCGCGTGACCTCGCACGGGCGCTGGAAGTGAACCGGGCAACCGTCCACCAGGCGCTCCAGATCCTCAAGCGGGAGGGCTGGATCGAGACGAACAAGGGCGGCGGGACGCGCGTGGCGCGCCGCTCGAGCGCGGCCCCCGTCCTCGGGCCCGCGCCCGCGTGGGACCGCATCGCCTCGTCGCTCCTCCTCAGGATCGTCTCGGAGCCGCCGGCGGCCGAGCCCGTCTCGTCCCCGTACGACCTCTCGCGCCTCGCGCCGGACGAACGCGACTTCCCGGCCGCGGCGTTCGCCGCGCTCCTCGCCGAGGTCGCGCGCGACGGCGCGCTCCTCGCGTACGGCTCGCCGTTCGGCTACCGGCCGCTCCGCGAGACGCTCGCCGAGCGCCTGTCGCGGCGCGGGATCGCGGCAGACCCCGACGCGCTCCTCATCGTGAACGGCGCGCAGCAGGGGCTCGACCTCATCACGCGCGCGCTCGTCGACCCGGGCGACGCCGTCGCCGTCGAGAGCCCGAGCTACGCGGGGGCGCTTTCGCTCTTCCGCGCGCACCGTGCGCGCCTCCTCGGCGTTCCGCTCGACGCCGAGGGCATGGAGCCCGCCGCGTTCGAGCGCGCGCTCGCGGAGCGGCCGAAGTTCGTCTACGCGATCCCGGACTTCCAGAACCCCACGGGCCTCCTCGCATCGGCCCCGCGCCGGGCCGAGATCGCGCGCCGGGCGGCCGCCGCGGGCGTCCTCCTCGTCGAGGATGCGTTCGACGCGGACCTCCTCGTCGAGGGCGAGCTCCCGCCGCCGCTCGCCGCACTCGCGCCCGAGCATGTCGTCCACCTCGGGACGATCAGCAAGGCGCTCTTCCCCGGCGTGCGCGTCGGCTGGATCGCGGGGCCGAAGGAGTTCGTCCACCGCCTCGCGGCGCTCAAGCGCGTCGGCGAGCTGACGTCTCCGCCGGTCCTGCAGGCGGCGCTGAACCTCTTCCTCGCGCGAGGCGACTACGACCGCCACCTCGTGCGGACGCGGGCGCGCCTCAAGAGCCGGCTCGCCCTCGCGCACCGGACCGTCCTGAACCGGTTCCCGATCGGGTCGGCCGTCGAGAAGCCCGCGGGAGGCTGGGTGCTCTGGGTCCGGCTCCCCGACGGCGTGTCCGGCCGTGCCCTCGCGGCCGCCGCCCGCGAGGAGGGCGTCCTCCTGTCGGCCGGGGCCGACTACCAGCCCGACCAGTCCGATGTGTCCGCCATCCGCATCTCCGTCGCGCGGGGGAGCGCCGGCGATCTCGAGAAAGCCCTCGGGATCGCGGGCGCCTGCGCGCGGGAGCTCGCCCGCCAGGCCGCGCGGCAGAAGAAGGGCCGCGCGAAGGCCGCCCGGGACGCGAGCGACGCGAAGGAAGCGGCGCTCATCCAGATCTGAAGACGAAAGGAAACTCCGATGACCACTCCCGGCTTCACGTCTCCCTTCTCCTCCGATTCGTTTCGCGTCAAGGTCGGCCTCGCCGAGATGCTCAAGGGCGGCGTCATCATGGACGTCGTCAACGCCGAGCAGGCGAAGGTCGCCGAGGACGCCGGCGCGGCGGCGGTCATGGCCCTCGAGCGCGTCCCGGCGGACATCCGGCGGGACGGCGGCGTCGCCCGCATGTCGCCCGTCTCGAAGATCCGGGAGATCGAGGCCGCCGTCTCGATTCCCGTCATGGCGAAGTGCCGCATCGGCCACCTCGCCGAGGCGCGCATCCTCGAGTCCCTCGGCGTCGACTTCATCGACGAGTCCGAGGTCCTGACCCCGGCCGACGAGGAGAACCACGTCTACAAGCACGACTACAAGGTCCCGTTCGTCTGCGGCTGCCGGAACCTCGGCGAGGCGCTTCGCCGCATCGGCGAAGGCGCGGCGATGATCCGCACGAAGGGCGAAGCGGGAACGGGCGACATCGTCCACGCAGTCAAGCACCTCCGCGAAGTCACGCGCCAGATGAAGGCGCTCACGCTCCTCACGAAGGACGAGTGGATGACGGCCGCCAAGAACCTCGGGGCGCCGTTCGAGCTCGTCGTGTGGGTCGCGCAGCACGGCCGGCTTCCCGTCCCGAACTTCGCGGCCGGCGGCATCGCGACGCCCGCCGACGCGGCACTCTGCCGGATGCTCGGGGCCGAGGCCGTCTTCGTCGGATCGGGGATCTTCAAGTCCGAAGATCCCGCCAAACGCGCGCGCGCGATCGTCGAGGCGACGACGCACTTCGAGGACGCGGACCGCGTCGCGAAGGCCTCCGAGGACCTCGGCGAGGGCATGAAGGGCATCGAGGCCGCGAAGCTCCCCGAGGCCGAGCAGCTCCAGACCCGCGGCTGGTAGGTCCCGTGATCGGCGTCCTCGCCCTTCAGGGCGACTTCGAGGCACACCTCGCGGCGCTCGGCCGGGCCGGCGTCGCCGCGCGGCCCGTGCGCACGGCGGCCGAGGTGCTGGCCTCGAGCGGGCTCGTGATCCCGGGCGGCGAATCGACGACGTTCAGGAAGCTCATGGAGGGGACCGGCCTCGAGGAGGCGATCCGCGAGGTCGCCGGTCGCGGCGACCCGGTGCTCGGCACGTGCGCGGGCGCGATCCTCCTCGCGCGGAGCGTGACGAACCCGGACGGGGCCGGCCTCGGTCTCCTCCCCCTGACGGTCGCACGGAACGCCTATGGCCGGCAGCTGGACTCGACGGTCCTCCGCCTGACGGACGTGGACCGCGCCGCTCTCGGCGCCGAGCCCCTCGAAGCCGTGTTCATCCGCGCGCCGAAGATCACGGCGGCGGCGCCGGGCGTCGAAGTCCTCGCCCGCCGCGACGGCGATCCCGTCCTCGTCCGCAACGCGAACGTCGTGGCCGCCACGTTCCACCCGGAGCTCACCGCGGACCGGCGCGTCTTCGACCTCTTTCTCGCCGCCCGCATGAGAAACTCCGCGCGATGAGCCCCGAGACGAAGATCCTGTCGGGCGTCACGATCGACCGGCCGACCGACCTCCTCGTCGAGGACCGCGGCGGAATCCGGATCCTGTCCCTCGCGCGGGGCAAGGCGAACGCCCTCTCGACGGAGTTCGCGCACACGCTCCACAACGCCGCTCTCGCGGCGCAGGAGGACGCTTCCGTCCGCGGAGTCGTCCTGACGTCCACGAACCCGAAGATCTTCTCGGCGGGCTTCGACCTCCGGACGCTCGCGCACGCGACGGACGAGGAGTTCGCGCGCTTCGTACGCGTGTTCGACGCGCTCTTCTTCGATCTCTTCCTCCTCGGCAAGCCGCTCGTCGTCGCCCTCACCGGGCACGCGGTCGCGGGCGGAGCGCTCCTGGCCTCGACGGCCGACTTCCGCATCGCGGCCGGGGGACCCGGGACGATCGGCCTCCCCGAGGTCACGCTCGGGATCCACGTACCGCGCCACTACCTCGAGGCGATGCGCACGACGATCGGCGACCAGGCCCTCACGCGCTGGGCGCTCCTCGGCGAGACGATGCCGTTCGCGGAGGCGCACGAGCTCGGCGCGATCGACCGGATCGTCCCGGCGGACCGGCTCATCGAGGAGGCCGTCGCGTTCGCGCAGCGCCTCGGCGGCGCCTCGAGCGAGGTGTACGCGGCGATCAAACGCGACCTGCGCGGGTCGGCGTACGAGCGCGCGCTCGACATCCAGCCGGACGCCCGCAAGGCCTTCGTCGAGTCGTGGTTCTCCGAGACGGGCCAGCGGGGCCTCGCCCGCGCGCTGGCTCACTGAGCGCGCGGGAGCCGCCCTGGCGCGCCCGGCCGCACTCGCGTGGCTCGATGCGCTGGGCCTCGAGCCGCGCCTCCCGGACGCGCGGTTCCTCGAGGACCTCTTCCTGCGCTTCCAGCGGCGCGTCGCGTGCGAGACGCTCACGCGGCCCGCGGCCGATCCGGCGGCGTTCGACGCCGAGGCGTTCGCGGCGGAGTGGCCCGAGGAGGAGCGCGGGCTGACGGGCGAAGAACGCGCGCTCTCGTTCGCGTGGCTCGCGGGGGAGTTCGGGTTCTCGTGTGGGCTCGTCGATTCTCTTTGCTCCCGTCCGTGGGCGGTGGCGGAGCACGGCGAGGAGCGCCGGAGCGAAGGCGCAGGTGGTTCTTCCTCGAAGGTGAATGTGCCCGAGGCGCATCGCGCCGTCGTCGCCACGATCGAAGGGCGGCGCATCCTCGTCGATGCGGGCTTCCCGCTCCCCGTGGTCGTTCCCCTCGACGCGCCGGGAATGGAAATCCCGACGGGATTCGGGACGCTCACCGTGGCGGACGGTCGCCGCGTCACGTGCGACGCGCGCGGTGAGGTCACGGACCTGCTGCGCCTCGATCCCGGAGCGAGGCCCGAGCGCGCCTCCGCCCCCTTCGCGCTCCGCGTCCTCGACGACCGCGTGCTCTACTGGGCGGGCGGCGCGATGTCGATCCTCGACGCGTGGAGCGTGCTGCGCTACCCGCTCGCCGGGACGGAGCGGGCCGCGCTGGAGTCGCTCTTCGCGCTGAACCTCGACGGGGTCGGCCCGCCGGCGGTCCCGGCCGCCGCGCTCGCGCCGTCCCTGACGGTCTTCCACTCGGTCGCGCTCGCGCCCGAGGACGTGCGCCGCGGCCTCGCCCTCTCGGAGCTGCCGCCGTCGTCCCTCGTCGCCTCGCGCGACGCGGCCGTCGAAGCGGCTTCGGGCGGCGCGCGGATCGCGCTCAGGGCCACGCTCGGAGGCCGCGTTCCTCCCGCGGGCCCGGGGGAGTCCGTGCGGAAGACGCTCGTCTTCCACCTCGCGATGGACCTCCTCGGCCTCGGGTCCGCGCCCGGCTAGAACGTCAGGTCGTCGCCGTCCGCGAGGATCCGGATGCGCGGCTCGCCGAGCGCGGCGATCTCGGCCCGGAGGCGCCCGAGCGCCGGCGGCTTCATGTGGTAGAGGTAGATCGGCACGTCCTTCGGGAACTTCGCCATCTCGGCGCGCAGGGTCGTCGGCGTCAGGTGGAAGGAGACGTCCGCGATCCGCTGCAGGTCGCTGGGAAACGAGCATTCGACGAAGAGCGCCCGGAGGTTCGCGACGCGCCGCGCCGCGCTCCAGATTTCCTCGGTCGGGCCCGTGTCGCCCGAGAAGACGACCGCGGCCCGCTCGTCCGCGAGGACGTAGCCGTACGTCGGGACGACGTGCGAGACGCGCACGGCCGTCGCCATGAGGCCGTCCGCGGAGAACGGAACGCCCACGGGGACCGGACGGAACGTCACGCTCGGCCCGCTCTGCCCGGGAATCCGGGAGAAGTCGGGCCACAGGGCGTCGTTGAAGAGGTGCGTTGTCAGGGACTCGAGGACGTCCTCCGGCGCGAGGACCTCGAGCGGGCCGCGCGTCCGGCCGAAGACGTTCTCGACGAGAAAGGGGAGGGACGCGACGTGGTCCATGTGCGAGTGCGTCACGAGGACCGCCCGCACGCGCTCCTGCTCCTCGAGCGAGAGCGCGTCCGTCACGGCGCCCGCGTCCACGCAGAGCGCGTCGCCGACGAGGAACGACGTCTGCCGGTGTCGGGGCGTGGAGCCGCCGTGGGCTCCAAGGACGCGAATGCGCACGGGGACGGAATTATGAGGCCAGGCGCCCCCCGGCGATCGGCCGGTGACGCCCCTCACAGTCCGGCTAGAAGGTGTTGCCGATGTAGAACGCCGTCTGCCAGCCCGAAAGCGTGTGTTTGAAGTCCCACTGCTTGGCGAGGTCGACGTTCCACGGCATGCCGAGGAAGTACACCGAGAAGCCGCCGCCGAACGACGCAAGACCGCCGGGCGCGCCCGGGTTCGTGAGCCCGTTGAGCTGGCCGTCCGTCCAGAACACGAACTGCTGGCCGTTCAACCACGCGCCGCCGATGTCGAGGAAGAGGCGCCCGCGCACGCCCTGGAAGGCGAGGACCGGTGTCGCGAGGACGTCGATCAGCGGGAAACGGAACTCGCTGTTCACGTAGAACGCGTTGTTCCCGATGACCGTCGCGTAGTCGTAGCCGCGCATCGTGTCGAGGCCGCCGAAGGAGAAGACGGTCGGCGCCGCGCCGCGCGAGAAGCCCGCGAAGGCCCGGAACGCGAAAAGCGTCCGGCGCGAGAGGGGCACGTAGAGGCGCGCTTCGCCGAAGGTGTCCCACGAGAGCGTCGTCTCGCCCTGCTTGAACGACGGCATGTACTGCGTGTTGAGCGTGAGGAGGTGGCCGGCGAGCGGGCCGAAGTACGAGTAGCGCGTCGTGTCGTTCGAGAACCCGAGGCCCGCCTGGGGGACGTTGTCCGAGCGCGCCTCGTACGCGATCGCCTGCGTGCCGTCGATGTTCGAGTAGTAGAGCGGCACGTCGAGGGAGCGGCTCAGGAACCCGACGTTCGCGTCCATGCGCGTGTACCGGGTGAAGGGGTACGTCGTCACGAACGTGGCGCCCGTGTTCCTCGAGATGCGCTGGTCCCGGATCGTGTCGCCCGTGGTGGGGTCGTAGCCGTAGAAGTAGCTCCGGTCGTCGAAGACCTGCGCCCCCCACTGCAGCCGGTGGCCGATGCTGAAGTAGCCGATCCGGAAGTTCGAGAACGTCGACACGGAGTCGAACTGGAAGAACGCCCGGTGGTCGCCGAGGTAGTCCGAGAACGAGAGGACGACCTGGGAGACGAACGTCTGGTCCGTGTTGATGCCCGCGAGGAGCGTGGCGTTGTCGAGGAAGAGCTTGAACTTCGGCCGCGAGAGCTTCTCGGGGTCCACCGAGACCTCGACGGACGGGACGAAGGCGGAGCTCGCGTCCGTCTTGAGGGGCGCGGGGGCCGCGGCCCTCTCGTCGAGCCTGCGGAACGGCTTTTTCGCGTCCGCCATGTAGAGCTGGAAGCGCAGTCCCTGGAAGCCGGAGAAGATGATCTTCTCCTGCCCGTCGGGCCCGAGGAACGCCGCGGGCCCGACGGCCGCGCCGATGACGTCGGTGTACTGGACCATCTCGCCCGTCGCGAGGGTCTGCCCGTAGACGTTGTAGATGCCGCCGCGCGAGGAGGTGTAGTAGAGGCGCTTGCCGTCCGGCGAGAAGGACGGGTCCTCGTCGTTGCCCTCGCCCCAGGTCACCTGCTCGACCTTCGTCGGGTCGGCGAGGGGGAAGCGGACGATCTTCGCGCGGCCGCCGATGATCTTCGAGTGGTAGACGTACGCGCCGTCGGGCGAGAAGACGGGCGCCTCGTCGTACGCAGGGTCGTTCGTGAGGTTCCGGACCGCATTCGTCTTGAGGTCCAGGAGGAAGATGTCGCGGCTGTTCCCCTCGATCGCCGAGAAGACGATCTCGTTACCGGAGGGCGACCAGGACGGCGCCATCGGGACGTCGGGCGCGACCGCGATGCGGTCGAGGAGGCCGCCGCCCTTCGCGGAGAAGATCAGGAGCTTGCGGCCGCGCTCCTGCCGGCCGAACACCGCAATCCGGTCGCCGTCCGGCGCGAAGGACAGGTCCCGGCCGCTCTCGGGTCCGGTCGTCAGGTACTGGCCGACGATGTACTCGTACTTCGTCGTGTTTCCGGGCGAAAGGTTCTTGTAGAGCTTCCGTTCCTTGACGGAGAGGAGGCCGATGTCGACCTCGTTCCGGTACGTCGTGAGCGTCGCGACGAAGTCCCCGGAGGGCGACGGGGCCGCGCCGATCTCGAACGACTCGCGGCCGTACGGCCCGACGCGGAAACGCTCGCCGTACTCGGAGGCCTCGCCCTTGACGGCGAGGAGCGGAAGGTACTTGCGGCGGAGGTAGCGGCGGAACTTGAGGTCGAAGTCGTCGGGCTGGATCTCGAAGGTCCGGCGGAGGGCGACCGCGATGTCCCGCCCGAGGAACGAACGGAACTCGAAGATGAAGTCGCGGACGCCGTCCTTGCCCCACTCGGACTCGATGAAGTCGAAGACCGCGTGCCCGTAACGGTAGGCGGGGTAGCCGCCGATCTGGACCTTCGTGATCGGCGGGATGAGGTCCGAGTTCACGGCGTCCCTCAGGTACATCCGGTCCTTGTCGTCCTCGTCGTTGCCGAAGTAGGACGCCATGCCTTCCATGAACCACGTGGGCGGGTTCGAGGTGAGGGCGCGGGAGAGGCTGCCGCCGAAGAGGATCTCGTACTGGAAGACGTGCGTGAGCTCGTGCTGGATGAGGGCCTGGAGCTTCTCGTCCGGCACGTCGATCGGCAGGACCATCCGGTTGCGCGCCGGCTCCGCGAACGCGCCGACCCCCTCGGGGATGAAGTTGAGGTCGACGTTGTTCTGCTCGAATTCCGCGTGCGTCGAGAAGTAGATGATCGGGATGCGTTTCGGGATCTGGTAGTTCAGCCGGCGGGAGAGCTCGTCGTACGCCGACTCGGCCATCGAGACGACCTTCTGGAGCGTCGCCTTTTCACGCGAGTAGTGGTAGACGTCGAAGTGCGTCGACTGGTAGATCGACCAGTCGAACGTGTCGTAGACGATCTTGTTCTGGCCCTGGGCGAGGAGGGCGGGCGCCGCCGCCGCGACGCCGAGCAGGAGGACGAGGGAGAGGGCCTTCCTAGTCGAAGACATAGCGATTCGCCTCCCGCTCGCGGACGACGAAGAGACCGAGGAGCTGGTTTTCGAGGGAGAACAGGTTCTCGAAGAGGCCGGCGAGCTCGTCGGCGGCGCGCTTGTTCTTCTCTTTCGTGTCGCGGAAGTTCTCCTGGAAGAGGCGGGCGCCCGTCCGGCCGTCCAGCGCGAGGACGGTGACGTCGAACGTGAAGCCGGTGGACTCGATGAGGACCTGCCGGTAGTACTTCCGCTGGTCGATCGGGCTGACGTACTCCTCGGCGCGGTAGCCGGACTTGTTCTCGACGCGGAAATCCACGACGCCGGTCAGGACGATGTCGGCGCCGGTCCGCGCCCCGATTCCCCTCCAGAAGTCGCCGGCCTCGCCGAGCTCCTTGAGGTGCTGTGTCGGAAGGCGGACGTCCGCCGGCATCGTGACGACCGTCATCTTCGTGCGCTTCGAAAGCTGCTTGCCGAGGTAGCGGCGGAACTCGGCGTCGAGGTCGAGGTCCTTGTACTTCGGCACGTCCTTCTGGTCCGAGAGCTTCGAGGCGACGAGGAAGGGGGCGAGCGTGATCCGCTCGCGGCCCGTCACGGCGAGCTTCGGACGAAGCGGGAGCCTGAGCTTGACCTCCTTCGAGGGCGAGCACGCGGCGAGAAGGAAGGCGAGGGCGGCCGCGACGGAACGGCGCATCACGCCGCCCCTCCGGGGGCGAGCGTCGGCGCCGGGGCGGGCGTCGGGACCAGGGGTGCGGGGGCGGGAGACGGGGCGGCCGCGGGAGCGGCGGCCGGAGTCGGCGCGGGCGTGGGCGCTGGCGGGACGGCTCCCGCAGCGGCCGGCGCATACGAAGACGGTGCGGGCAGGGAGGAGGCGCGCTGCACCGACGTGTAGTACTCGGCGAAGCGCGCGTAGTTGCGCTTGATCATCGCGTCCTGGGGCGCGAGCGCGAGGGCGCGCTTGTAGGCGGCGAGGGCGCGGGTCGTGTCCCCGATGCTCTCGTACGCGACCGCGAGGTTGTTCTGGATCTGGGCGTCGTTCGGCTTCTCGGCGGAGGCCTTCTCGTACCGGAAGAGCGCTTCGCGCCAGAAGCCCTTGCGCGCCATCTCGGAGCCGTACGCTTTCTCGGTCTTCCAGGATTCGTCGGTCCCGCCCGACGCGCAGGCCCATGCTCCGGCCGCGAAGGCCGAGAGGACGGCAGCGGCGACGGCTCGGCGAAGACGCGTCACGGTGCGGTCGGGCATTATAGACAGCGACTCTGGCGCGATTTCCCGCAAGAGGGGTGCCGCATCCGAACGGTCGCCGCCGATCTCAGGACAGGACTCGCGTGGTCGCGAGCGGCCCGCGGAAGACGGGCCCGGGCCCTCCGGAGACTGCTCGAAGCCACGGAGACTCCGTCTCACGTGCGGGCCCTGTCCTCCGCGGAGGCCGCGCGGATCGCCGAAGAAGCCGAGGACGTCGTCGCCCCGCTCCTTTCGCCGGACCTCGGGGCGACCGACGCCGACCTGCGCCGCTTCGAGGCCTCGGGCGCGCGCGTGATCTTCTTCGGGGACGCCGAGTACCCGGAACTTGTGCGCGAGATCACGGATCCGCCGCCGCTCCTGTTCGCGCGCGGGGCGCCCGTGCCGCCGGCGCCCGCGGTCGCGCTCGTCGGGGCCCGCCGCGCGTCGCGCGTCGCCCTCGAGACCGCGGCCGTTCTCGCGCGGGGCCTCGCCGAGGCAGGCGTCTGTGTCGTCTCGGGGTTCGCCCGCGGCGTGGACGCGGCGGCGCACCGCGCGGCGCTCGAGGCCGGCGGCCCGACGATCGCCGTCTTCGGCTGCGGCGTGGACGTCTGCTATCCCGCCGAGCAGCGCGGGCTCCTCGAGACGCTCCTCGCGACCGGGACGGCGCTCTCGGAGTTCCCCATGGGCGACGGGCCCGAGCCCTGGCACTTTCCCGTGCGCAACCGGCTCATCGCGGGCCTTTCGCGGATCGTCTGCGTCGTCGAGGCGGCCGAAAAGAGCGGCTCGCTCATCACGGCGCGGTGCGCCACGGGCTACGGACGCGACGTCGCCGCCGTGCCCGGCTCGGTCCTCGCGCCTCTGGCCGCCGGGTCGAACGCGCTCCTGAAGGACGGCGCGATCCTCGTCCGCTCGGCGGACGACCTCCTCGCGGAGCTGCCCGAGGAGGACCGCCGGCGCCTGAACCGCGCGGTGGCGGCGCGCGCGGCGGCCGCCGTTCCCGATCTCCCGCCCGACGCGGCGGCGCTCCTCGCGGTCCTCGACCCGGACGAGCCGCGCGACGCGGACGCCCTGATTCCGGCCGCGGGACTGGACGCGGCGCGCTTCTCGGCGGCTCTCCTGCACCTCGAAATCGAGGGCCTCGCGACCGCCCTTCCGGGAGCTCTCTTCGTCCGCTCGCGCCCCCGGAGTTGACAGGCGTGGCATCGTGGCGGGTCCGGTATGGCCAAGTCACTCGTGATCGTCGAGTCCCCCGCGAAGGCCGCGACCCTCGGGAAGTTCCTCGGGAAGGACTTCACCGTGATGGCCTGCTACGGCCACGTCCGCGACCTGCCGCGAAAGGGAATCGCGGTGGACCGCGAGCACGGGTACACGCCGACGTACGAGGTCCTCCCCGGCAAGGAGCGCACCGTCGCGGACCTCAAGAGGGCCGCGAAAGGCGCCGACACGATCTACCTCGCGGCCGACCCCGACCGCGAGGGCGAAGCCATCTGCTGGCACCTCCAGGAGATCCTCAAGCCCGGCTCCCCGAAGACGACGTTCCACCGCGCCGAGTTCCACGAGATCACGAAATCCGCGGTCACGCGCGCGGTCCAGAACCCCGGCGTCATCGACCAGAACCGCGTGAACGCGCAGCAGGCCCGCCGGATCATCGACCGGCTCGTCGGCTACGAGGTCTCGGACCTGCTCTGGTCGAAGCTCTGGAGAGGGCTGTCGGCGGGACGGGTCCAGACCGTGACGCTCCGGATCATCGTGGAGCGCGAGAGCGAGCGCGAGCGCTTCGTCCCGGTCCCGTACTTCTCGGTTCCCGTGACGCTGAAGAAGGGCGAGACCGCCTTCCCGGCGCGCGTGGTTGTCTGGAAGGGCGAGAAGCTCAAGTTCGACGGGACGGACCCGCGTCTCGCGACGGCCGCCGACGCCGAGGCCGCGCGCGGCCACGTCGAGGGCGCCGCGCTCTCGGTCGTGAAGGTGGACGCGAAGGAGCGCAAGAGCAGCGCGCCGCCGCCCTTCACGACGTCGAAACTGCAGCAGGGGGCCGCGCGCATCGGGTTCAGCGTCCGCCGGACGATGCAGATCGCCCAGAGGCTCTACGAGGGCAAGACGATCGGCGACCGCGGGACGATCGGCCTCATCACGTACATGCGCACGGATTCGACACGGACGGCCGAAGAGGCGCTCGTGGCCGTCCGGGACTTCATCGGACGGACGTACGGGCCGCGCGCGCTCCCGGAGGAGGCGCGGCGCTTCCGCCAGAAGAAGGACGCGCAGGACGCGCACGAGGCCATCCGTCCGACGTCGCTCGACCTCCCCCCCGAGGCGGTCGCGCGGGCCCTCGCGCCGGACGAGCTGAAGCTCTACCGCCTCATCTGGAACCGGTTCGTCGCGTCCCAGATGAGCCCGTCCGTCTCGGAAGTGACCTCCGTCGACATCGAGGCGGTCAAGGGGGGCGTGGCCGCTCTCCTGCGCGCCTCGGGCACGGTCCTCAAGGACCCGGGCTGGCTCAAGGTCTACGAGAAGGACGCCGAGCCCGAGCCCGAGGAGAAGGACAAGGCCGAGGCCGACGCGGAGGCCGCGGACGGAAACGGCGACGGGAACGGGGCCTCGAGCGAGAAGGTGCGCCTGCCGGCCCTCACCGCGGGCGACGCGCTCGCGCTCGTCTCCGTCGCGACGGAGGGCCACGAGACGCAGCCGCCGCCGCGTTTCAACGAGGCGTCGCTCGTGAAATTCCTCGAGGAGAACGGCATCGGCCGCCCGTCGACGTACGCCGAGATCATGCGCAAGATCGAGGATCGCGAGTACGTGAGGAAGAAGGACCGGCGCTTCACGCCGACGCCGCTCGGCCGGCTCGTCGTGGACCTCATGCGCGAGGGCTTCGACGACTTCTTCCAGACCGAATACACGGCGAGGATGGAAGAGGAGCTGGACGAGGTCGAGGAGGGGAAGCTCGACTGGAGAAAGGCCCTGGCGGAGTTCGACGGAAAGTTCGTCAAGGACCGCGACAAGGCGAAGAAGAAGATGGTCTCGGTCAAGGCGGGCCTCGCGCTCGCCGAGGTCCGGCGGCGCTTCGTCGACTTCAAGCTCACGAACGATCCGGGCGACGCGTGCCCGAAGAGCGGCCATCCGCTGAAGCTCCGGATGGGCAAGGCCGGCCTCTTCATCGCGTGCTCCGGCTACCCGGACTGCGACTTCACGCAGGACATCCCCGAGGTCGAGGAAGACCCGATCGACGCCACGGAGCTCGAGGGCCAGACCTGCGAGGAGTGCGGCAGCCCGATGAAGCTTCGCACGGGCCGGAACGGCTCGGCGTTCCTCGGCTGCACGGCGTATCCCGTGTGCCGCAACACCGTGCCCGTGAAGGTCGCGGGCGGGAAGGCCGAGGCCAAGCCCGACGTCCCGACCGGCGAGACGTGCCCGAACTGCGGCCACGGCCTCGTGACGCGACACGGCCGCTTCGGCGACTACGTCTCGTGCTCGAACTATCCCGCGTGCCGGTTCAAGCCGCCCAAGCCCGTCACGCTCACGGGCGTGAAGTGCCCGGTCTGCAGGACGGGCGACATCCTCGTGAGGCGCGGGCGCTTCGGGCCGTTCTACGGGTGCTCGAACTACCCGTCGTGCGAGAAGAACTTCAAGGCCCGGCCCGTCCCGAAGGCGTGCCCGAACTGCAGGGCGCCGTACCTCCTCGTGCGCGACCGCAAGGCGGGACCGTTCTACGTCTGCGAGACGGAAGGCTGCGGCCTCGACGTCGCCGCGAGCGATCTCGACGCCTTCGAGCCCACGACGCGCATCCCCGAGGGTGCGCTCGAAGCCGCGATCGCCGAGGCGCGCGTCCCGGCGCCGGTCAAGGGCGCGAAGAAGCGTGCGCCCAGGGCCCCGCGCGCGAAGGCTGCCGCCGAATCGCCGGGGAGCGCCGACCCGAAGGTCGCGAAGGCGGCGAAAGCGGCGAAGGCCGCGAGAGCCCCGAGGGCTGCAAAACCCAGGACGTCCCGGCCGCGCACGGGCTGACGCCGGCGGAAAGGCCCGAGGTCCCCTAGACGTCCAGCTCGCCGCGCATCACGAGGACGGCGCTCCCCTCGACGCGCACGCCCGCGGGGCGGCGGCCGTCGACGAGGACCGTCACGTCGAGCTCGGACGGACGGCCCATCTCGACGCCCTGGTCGATCGTGAAGCGCCCGCGCCCCTCCGCGGCGCCGCCCGGAACCGCGCCGTGGAGCGCGAGGTAGACGCCGAGGGGCCCCGCGGCCGAGCCCGTCGCCGGGTCCTCGGGCACGCCCGCGCCCGGCGCGAACATGCGCGCCCGGAGGCGGGCTTCGTCGAAGGCGAAGAAGAAGAGGCCGAGGACGGACAGCTCCTTCTCGAGGTCGGAGAGAAGGCGCGTGTCGGCGACGGCGGACGAGACCGCGCCGGTCGACGCGAGCGGCACCATGAGAAACGTGTTCCCGGTCCCGACGGCCTGCGGCGGAAGGTCGGGGTGGAGCGCGTCGAACGGGACGCCGAGCGCCGCGGCGATCCGGCCCTTCACGTCGTCTCCCGTGACGGGCGCCTTCCACTCGGGCTTTCCCTGCTCCATCCGCACGCGCGAGACGCGGCCGTCCTTCTTCAGGAGCTCGAGCCGGAGCGGGCCGAAGCCCACCTCGATCGTGAGGGGCAGGACTCCGTCCGGCGCACCGTCCGCCACCCTGCCGAGCGCCGCCATCACGACGGCGGTCCCGACGGTCGGGTGGCCCGCGTACGGGATCTCCCTCACCGGGACGAAGGTCCGCTGGAGGTAGGCGCGCGCGGGATCCTTCGGCGGCAGGACGAACGTGGACTCGGAGTAGTTGATCTCGCGTGCGACCGACTGCATCTGGGCGGCGGTGAGGCCGCGTGCGTCCGGCACGACGAGGAGCGGGTTGCCCGTGAAGGGCCGGTCCGTGAAGACGTCGCACGTGACGAACGAGACCTTCATGACGACCCTCTCATGCGGGGGACGTTACCGCCCTCAGGCAGGTCCGGAAACGGCAAAGGCCGACCATCGGCAGGGCCCGGTCGAGGGCGCCGAGGACGGGGTACGGGCTCGCGGAGAAGAAGAGGTCCTCGACGCGGAACCCGGCCGCCTCGACGAGCGCGACGACGCGAGCGGCGGGGCGGACGCCGATGTGGTCCTCCTGCTGGAGACCGGGCACGGCGGCCTTGATCCGCTCGGCCCAGTGCGCCGCGTTCGGCGTGTAGATCGCGAGGGCGCCGCCGGGGCGGAGGATCTTCGCGGCGCTCGCGAGGCACGGCGTGAGCACGTCGTCGAGGACGTGCTCGACGAAGTCCGCGAGGAGCACGACGTCGAAGGGCCGGGAGGCGACGCTCGTGAGGTCGCGCGCGTCGCCCTCTTCGAAGCGGGCGTTCGGGACGCCGCGCGCGGCCTGCTCGGCGCGCGAGGCGTCGACGGCGGCGCGCGAGGCGTCGATCCCGACGACCTCCGCGACACGCGGCGCGAGGAAGAACGCCGTGTCGCCGCGCGCGGACCCGACCTCGAGGACGCGGGCGGACGGCGACGGCCGGACGATCCGGAGGAGCGCCGCGTCGCGCTCTCGGTACTTGCGCGGGCTCCGCAGGAACCAGTGCGGGCGGTACATCCGCGCGTAGTACTCCGGGCCGTAGACGTCGGCGTTCGGAGCGAACTTCCGGCCGTCTTCCGTCACGGCTTCACGGCCCGCATCAGGATGCGATACCGGAACGTCTCCCCGACGAGCGGGAGCGGCGCGAGCGCGCCCTCGACGAGACGGACGAGCGGGAACGGCGAGACGGACCACGTGTCGAGCGCGAGCCGGAAGCCCGCGTCCGAAAGGAAGCCGCGGTACGCCCGGGCCCGACGGACCGCAATGTGCTGCGGGAACTGCTTCAGGACGACGTCGTGTGCCTTGAGCCGCTCGACGTAGTGCGCCCGGTCCGGCGTGTAGAGCCCGAGGCGCCCGCCCGCCCTCAGGACGCGGCGCGACTCGGCGAGCATCGCCGCGAGCGTCGGGTCGTCGACGTGCTCGACGAGGTCGATCGCCGCGACGGCGTCGAACGAGGCGTCGGCGAACTGCGAGAGGTCCGCGACGTCGCCCTTCGCGAACGAGACGTTGCCGATTCCGTTCGCGAGGCGGGCGTGCTCGGCCAGTTCGAGCGCGTCGTCCGAGGCGTCGAGGCCGACGACGTCCCGGACGTGCCGCGCGAGGAAGAACGTGACGTCGCCGCGCGCCGAGCCCAGCTCGAGGACGCGGTCGGAGGGGCGGGCGTCGATGACCCTGAGGGCGTCCCGGTTCCGCTCCTCGTACTTGCGCGGCGGGTTCGTGAACCAGTGGCTCTTGTGGAGCCCCGCGAAGTACTCCGGATCGTAGAGGTGGCCCTCGAACGTCACGGCGGAAGTCTACGCACGGTCCGCCGCGCCGGCCCCTAGAATCCCCCGATGGCGTCACGCGTCACGGTGATCGGCGGCGGGTTCGCGGGCGTGGAGTGCGCGCACCAGCTCCTCCGGCGCGGCCACCCGGTGACGCTCGTCGAGATGCGGCCCGTCCGGACGACGGACGCGCACGCGACGGACCGCCTCGCCGAGATGGTCTGCTCGAACTCGTTCCGGTCGGACAACCCGGCGAACGCCGTCGGACTCCTCAAGCGCGAGATGGAGAGCGTCGGCTCCCTGGTCCTCGAGGAGGCCCGGAAGGCCGCCGTTCCGGCGGGCGACGCGCTCGCGGTCGACCGGACCGTCTTCGCGGAGGCCGTCACGCGCCGCCTCGCGGGGCAGCCCCTCCTTACGGTCGTGCGGGCCGAGGCCGAGACGCTGCCCGACCCCGGAGACGGGTACGTCGTCGTCGCGACCGGCCCCCTCACGTCGCCCGCGCTCGAGCAGGCGCTCCTCTCGGTCCTCGGGGAGAAGTACCTCTACTTCTACGACGCGATGGCGCCGATCGTCGAGGCCGCGTCGCTCGACCTCCCGAAGCTCTACGCGCTCTCGCGCTACGGCAAGGGCGGCGGCGACGACTACCTGAACGTCCCGCTCTCGCGCGCCGAGTACGAGGCGTTCGTCGCCGCGCTTCTCGCCGGCGAGAAGGTCCCCTTCCACGACTTCGAGAAGGCCGTCTACTTCGAGGGCTGCCTGCCGGTCGAGGCGATGGCCGAGCGCGGCGTCGAGACGCTGCGGCACGGGCCGATGAAGCCGTTCGGCCTCCCCGACCCGCGCACCGGGCGCGAGCCCTACGCGGTCGTCCAGCTCCGGCAGGACGACCTCGCAAAGACGCACTTCAACCTCGTGGGCTTCCAGACGAAGCTCAAGGTCGGCGAGCAGCGGCGGATCTTCCGGATGCTGCCGGGCCTCGAGGGCGCGGAGTTCGTGCGGTACGGCATGCTCCACCGGAACACGTACGTCAACGGCCCGGCGCACCTCGACCGGCTCTTCCGCTGGCGGAAGGACCCGCGCGTCTTCTTCGCGGGCCAGCTCACGGGCGTCGAGGGCTACCTCGAGTCGGCCGCCACGGGCCTCATGGTGGGCGCGACGCTGGTGCAGCTCGCCGAAGGGCGGGAGCCCGTGCCGCTCGCGTTCTCGACGGCGCTCGGCTCGCTCGCGAGGCACGTCTCGACGCCGCGCGAGGGCGTCTTCACGCCGATGAACGTGACGTTCGGCCTCATCGACGACGCCGACGTCGCGCCGTCGAAGGACCGCGCGAAACGGCGCGCCGAGATCGGCCGCCGCGCTCTCGAGGAGGTCGCGCGCTGGAAGGCGGACGCGCTTCCCGTGCCGTCCGTCACGGTCCCCGGCGGGTCCGGCCCCTAAAATCATCGCGGAGGGACTCCGTGAAGAAATACGCCCCCGGCTTTCTTTCCGCCGCCGCGCTCGCCGCGCTCCTCGCCGCCCCGCCTCTCGCGGCCGCCGACGCGCGGTCCGAGAACTTCCAGACATACTGCTCCGTCTGCCACGGGGACGACGGGACGGGACAGACCGAGCAGGGCAGGAAGAAAGGCGCCCGGGACTTCACGAACGCCCGCTGGCAGGACAAGGTCGACGACGCGCGCCTCACGCGCTCGATCACGAAGGGGCACGAGAAGATGCCCTCCTTCGAGAAGAAGCTCTCGGCCGACGAGATCAAGGCGCTCGTCGCCGAGGTGCGGACGTTCGCGAAGAGATAGTGCGCAGCCGCCTCGCGGATGAGCTCGCCGCGTTCGACCGCCACCTCGCGGACGAGCGCGGCGTCTCGCGGCACACGCGGGCGGCGTACGGAAGGGACCTCGGCCGGTTCGCCGCCTTCCTCTCGAAGGTGTTCTGGAACCGGCCGCTCGAGAAGATCGCGGGCAGGGACGTCGACGCGCTGGCCGTCCGGTCCTACATCGCCGCCCTCCGGGCGGACGGCCTCGCGAAAGCGTCGATCGGCCGGCACCTCTCGGCCCTGCGCACGTTCTTCGCGTTCCTCAAGCGCGAGGGGAGCGTCGAGGCGAACCCCGCGAAGGCGATCGCGACGCCCCGGAAGGAGCAGGCCCTTCCGCGCACGCTCTCGGTCACGGAAGCCGGCGCCGTCGTCGAGGCGCGGGGCCGAGAGGGCGCGCTCGGGGCGCGCGACCGGGCGCTCCTCGAGCTCCTGTACGCGACGGGCCTGCGCGTCTCGGAGCTCGTCGGCCTGAGGCTCCAGGACGTCGACCTCTCCGCGCGGCAGGTCCGGACGGTGGGCAAGGGCCGGAAGGAAAGGATCGTCCCGTTCGGGCGCGCGGCCGCGGACGCCGTGAAGACGTGGCTCAGGGCGAGGGCCGCCCTCGCGCCGACCGCCCGGGACGCGGATTTCCTTTTCCTGAACGCGCACGCGGGGCGGCTGACCGATCGCAGCGTCCGGCGCATCCTCGACCGGGCCATGCTCGGGGCGGACGTCTCGCGCCACGCCTCCCCGCACGCGCTCCGGCACTCCTTCGCGACGCACCTCCTCGCGGCCGGCGCCGACCTGCGCTCGATCCAGGAGCTCCTCGGCCACGCGTCACTCTCGACGACGCAGCGGTACACGCACCTCGACGCCGAGCGGCTCCTCGAGGTCTACCGCAAGAGCCACCCGAAGGCCGAAGAGCGGGACTGAGTCCGTCCCGGCGCTAGACTCCCCGCGTGGCGCATCCGGCTTTCCACCACACGACGATCCTCTGCGTGAGACGCGGCTCCTCCGTCGCGCTCGGCGGCGACGGGCAGGTCACGATGGGGACGACCGTCGTGAAGCACGGCGCCTCGAAGGTCAGGCGCCTCCTCGACGGGAAGGTCCTCGCGGGCTTCGCGGGGTCCACGGCCGACGCCGTGACGCTCTTCACGCGCTTCGAGAAGAAGCTCGAGGAGTTCCACGGCCAGCTCGAGCGCGCGGCCGTGGAGCTCGCGACGGACTGGCGGACGGAGAAGACGCTCCGGCAGCTGGAGGCGCTCCTCGTCGTCGCGGACGCGAAGGTCTCGCTCCTGCTCTCGGGCACCGGCGACGTCATCGCGCCCGACGAGGGCGTCCTCGCCGTGGGCTCGGGCGGTCCGTACGCGGCGGCGGCGGCGAAGGCGCTCCTCCGCCACTCGTCGCTCGACGCCGCCGCGATCGTGAAGGAGTCCCTCGCGATCGCCTCGACGATCGACATCTACACGAACGACACGATCAAGGTCGAGACGCTGCCGTGACTCCCCTCACGCTGCGCGACCTGTCGCCGCGCAAGATCGTGGCCGAGCTGGACCGTCACGTCGTCGGCCAGGCGAAGGCGAAGCGCTCCGTCGCGATCGCGCTGCGGGACCGCTGGCGCCGCCAGCGCCTCCCTCTCGACCTCGCCCGCGACACGACGCCGAAGAACATCCTGATGATCGGGCCGACGGGCGTCGGCAAGACCGAGATCGCGCGGCGCCTCGCGCGCCTCGTGGACGCCCCGTTCGTGAAGGTCGAGGCCTCGAAGTTCACCGAGGTGGGCTACGTCGGGCGGGACGTCGACTCGATCGCGCGCGACCTCGTCGACGCCGCGATCCGGCTCGTGAAGGAGGAGCGCCGCGCGCGCGTCGCGGACCGGGCGGCGGCCGCCGCCGAGGAGCGCCTCGTCGACCTCCTCGTGACCGCTCTCGCGACGGACGCCGCCGGGAAGGCCGTCCTCGCGGACGGGCGGGACCGGGTCCGGCGCGACCTGCGCGAAGGCAAGCACGAGGCGCGGGAGGTCGAGCTCGAGATCGCCGACGACCGGACGCCGCAGATCTCCGTCATGGGCCCGCAGGGAATGGAGGAGATGGGGATCGACATCCCCGGCATGCTCCCGGGCCTGTTCGGGGGGCCGAAGAAGAAGAAGGTCCGCGTGCCGGTCTCCGAGGCGCGGCCGCTCCTCCTCGAGCGCGAGGCGGACGCCCTCACGGACGAGGCGACGCTGGCGCAGGAAGCGATCCGCAGGGCCGAGGAGACGGGCATCGTGTTCCTCGACGAGATCGACAAGATCGCCGGGCGCGAGGGCGCGCGCGGCGGGCCGGACGTCTCGCGCGAGGGCGTCCAGCGCGACCTCCTGCCGCTCGTCGAGGGGACGACGGTCAAGACGAAGCACGGGATGGTCCGGACGGATCACGTCCTCTTCGTCGCGGCGGGCGCGTTCCACGTCGCGAAGCCGTCCGACCTGATCCCGGAGCTGCAGGGCCGCTTCCCGATCCGCGTCTCGCTCGACGCGCTCAGCGAGGAGGACTTCCTCCGGATCCTCACGGAGCCCGAGCACGCGCTGCCGAAGCAGTCCGCCGCCCTTCTCGGGGCGGACGGGATCACGCTGGAGTTCGCCGACGACGGCCTCCGCGAGATCGCCCGCGCCGCCGCCGAGGTGAACCGCAACCTCGAGAACATCGGCGCGCGCCGCCTCCACACGATCCTCGAGACGGTCCTCGAGGAGATCTCCTTCGCGGGCCCCGACGCGGCCGGGGCGCGCGTCGTCGTCGACAAGGCGTACGTCGAACGCGCGCTCGAGGGCCTCGTCCGCGACCGCGACCTGTCGCGCTTCGTGCTGTAGCCGGAAGAGAAGATTGAAGAGAGAGAGATTTCTTCGAATGGTTGGGAGGAGAGGAGCGCGGGGGGAGACCGGTGCCTCGACGGGCGTGGAGGCTCGCCACGCGCATCGCGCGCCTCGACCCGGCCCCTCGTTCAAAGAAATCTTCTCTTCTCTCGCTCTTCTTCTTTTTCTCTCGGCCTGTGGCCGCAAGCTCCCGCCCGTCGCGCCGCTCCTCGTCCTCCCGGCGCGCGTCGACCCCATCCGGATCAGCCAGGAGGGCTCCGACATCGTCCTGCGCTTCCCGTACCCGTCGCTCACGAACGCGGGGGCGACGCTCACGAACCTCACGAAGGTCACCGTGATGCGGGAGATCGCGGGCGCGCGCGAGGGGCAGCGCGTCCCGCCGCCGCCGGCCGACGCCGGGGCGCGCGGGCGCGACGAGAAGGCGTTCAAGGCGCGCGCCGAGACCATCGCCACGCTCGCCCCGGCGGACCTCGACGCGGTGACCGCCGGGCCCGATGTCGTTTTCCGCGACGACCTCGTCCCGCTCTACCGGGAGAAGCGGGTCGGGCGCGTGATGCTCCGGTACGCCGTGACGGCGACGCGGGACAAGAAGCGCGTCTCGGACCTGTCCGAGATCGTGTCGATCATCCCGCGCGTGCCGCCCGACCGGCCCCTCCGGATCATCGCGACCGTCGAGGAGAGCCGCGTGTGTCTCGACTGGCTCGCCCCCGCCGCGATGCTGGACGGCGCGACGCCCGCGGTCGTCGCGGGCTACGCGATCTACCGGCGCGAGGCGTCGGACGAGGAGTACGACGACAAGCCCCTCGGCGTCGCGATCGGCGTGGCCACGTACGTGGACGAAAGCGTCCGCGCGGACCGGTCCTACGTCTACACCGTCCGGGCGGCGCCGGTCGCGGACGTCCCGCTCATCCTCGGCCCTGCGGCGGACCAGGTCGCCGTGTCGACGAAAGACGTCTTCCCTCCGCCGGCGCCCGAAGGCCTCCTCGCCCTCGTCGAGTCGGGCGGGACGCGGCTGGTCTGGAACCCGTCGCTCGCGCCGGACATCGCGTTCTACCGGGTCTACCGGCTGGACGGGGGGGCGAGCACGCGGATCGCGGACGGCCTGAAAGACCCGATCTATTTCGACGCGGGGGCCGCGGGACGCGCGTACGGCGTCACGGCCGTCGACCGCTCGGGCAACGAGAGCCCGATGGGGACGGCGAAGTGACCGGGTCCCCGCTCGGCGCCCTCCCGCCCCGCTTCACGAAGATGAGCGGGGCCGGAAACGACTTCCTGGTGTGGGAGGCCGCGGTCGCGGTGGGCGCGGCGGAGATCGCCGCGATCCGGCTGCTCTGCCGCCGCGGCACGGGTGTCGGCGCCGACGGCGTCCTCTTCGTGCGGCGGGCCGGCGCCGGCCGCGTCGCCGTCGACTACCGCAATGCGGACGGGTCCGTGGGCCGCTTCTGCGGGAACGGGACGCGCTGCGCGGCGCGATTCGCGGTCCTGAGAGGGCTCGCCCCGGACGCCATGACGGTCTCGACGGGATGGGGCGACGTCCGCGCGCGCGTCGAGGGCGCGTCGGTCACGCTCACCCTCCCGGAGCCGGTCGCCGTCGGACGCGCCGTCTCCTCGCTCGACGCGACGGGGACGTTGCAGCCCGAGGCCGTCGCCGTCGCCGTCGGCGTGCCGCACGTCGTCGCCTTCGTCGCGGCCGGCGTGGACCTCGCGACGCTCGACCTCGCGCGCTTCGGGCCCGCGCTCCGCCGCCACCCCGACATGCGCGAGGGCGCGAACGCGAACCTCGTCGAGTTCCTCGGGCCCTCGCGCCTCCTGGTGAGGACGTGGGAGCGCGGCGTCGAGGCCGAGACGCTCGCGTGCGGCTCGGGCGTCGTCGCGTCGGCCGTGGCCGCCTGCGCCCTCGGCCGCGCGCGCGCCCCGGTCGCCCTCGAGACGCGCTCGGGCGAGACGCTCACGGTCGGTTTCCGGTTCGCGGGCGAGGTCGCCCGGGACGTGACCCTCTCGGGCGACGCGCGCGTCGTCTACGAGGGGACGCTGGACCCGGAGGAGTGGGGGCCGCCGCGGGAATCCCGGGGGTCAGCCAGCCCCGCCTGACCCGTCGAACGGAGCGCGGCGAGCAGCTTCCACGGGAACCCGCCGAACGAGCCGGACGACATCGAAAGGACGACGTCGCCTTCCCGGAGCGCCGGGACGAGCGCCGCGAGGAGGGCCTCGGGGGTGTCCGCGGTGAACGCGGGGATTCCCGCCGCGGCGAGACGCGCGACGAGCGCATGCGCGTCGAGCGCCCCCGGCCCGCCGGGCTGCGCGAGGCGGGCGGCGTGGAACGGCGCCGCGAGGGCGACGGCACCCGCCCCGGCGAGCGCCTCCGCGTAGGCCTCGAAGAAGTCCGCGCGGCCCGCCGTCATGGAGCGCGGCTCGAACGCCGCCCAGACCCGGCGGCCCGGGAAGCGGCGCTTCGCTCCCGCGATCGTCGACGCGACGGCGGTCGGGTGGTGGGCGAAGTCGTCCACGACGGTGACGGACGCTTCGGTCCCCAGGGTCTCCATGCGGCGCTTCACGCCGCGGAAGGAGGCGAGGCCGCCCGCGAGCTGGTCCGGCTTGAGGCCGAAGCCGAGCGCGACGCCGAACGCCGCGAGCACGTTCGAGACGTTGTGGCGGCCCGCGAGCGGCGACAGGACGGAGTACGGCTCCTGTCCGGAGCGGTGCACGGTGAAGCGTGTGCCTCCTTCGCCTTCCGCCACCTCCGTGGCGAGAAGATCCACGTCGGGCGCGCCTGCGGGCCGCGGCGCGACGCCGTAGAGCAGGACGCGGGCGCGGGCGGCGCCGAGGACGTCGCGGACGTTCGCGTCGTCTCCGTTCGCGACGATCGTCCCCCCCTCGGGCGCGAGCGCGGCGCCGGCGCGGAAGGCGGCCTTCACGGCGGCGAGGTCGGCGTAGAGGTCCGCGTGGTCGAACTCGACCGACGTCAGGACGAACGTCCGCGGCGCGTAATGGAGGAACTTCGGCCCCTTGTCGGCGTAGGAAGTCGAGTATTCGTCGCCTTCGACGACGAACGGGATCCCGCCGCCGAGCGCCGCGGGGCCCGGGAAGTTCGCGGGCTCGCCGCCGACGAGGTAGCCCGGGTCGCGGCCCGCCGCCGCGAGGAGCCACGCCGTGAGCGCGGTCGTCGTCGTCTTTCCGTGCGTCCCTGCGACCACGACGGGGTGCCGGCCCGCGAGGATCTCGTCGTGAAGCGTCTCGGGCATCGACCGCACGCGGAGGCCCCGGCGGAGCGCCTCGAGGACCTCGGGGTTGTCCCTGCGGGCGAGGTTGCCCGCGACGACCTCGGTGACGTCGCCGGCGACGTTCCCGGCGGAGTACGCGGGCAGGACCGCGATGCCGAGGGCGGCGAGACGGTCGGACATCGGCGGGTAGAGCGGACCGTCGGAACCCGTGACGCGCTCGCCGCGAGCGAGGAGCAGTGCGGCCAGGGGCGTCATCGCAGTCCCACCCACGGCGACGAGGTGGAACGTGCGAGGAGCGGCGGGCACCGGGCGCGCAGTTTGCAAGACGGCCTCCGTGCCGTCAAACGGCGCCTCGGTGGCGCGTTCCATCGGCCTGCCCGGCAGGTCCCACGTATACTCGCCGGGCGCGAATTGAGAGTTTTTCAGGGGGTCCGGCGCCGCCGCCCCCGTTTCCGAAGGAGGCTCCCGGACATGATCTCTCCCCGTCGCTCCAGAATCGTCTCCGCGCTCGCGGTGGCCGCGTTCGCGATCTCGGTGCTGCCGTCCCCCCTCGCCGCGCAGGCGAAGGCCGGGGAACCGTCGGGCCCCAAGCTCGTGATCGTCGAGGACAAGAAGGACGTCGGCCAGGTCGCCAAGGGCGAGCCGATCAAGCACGTGTTCGTCCTCAAGAACACGGGCAACGCCGACCTCCACATCACGGACGTCAAGCCGTCCTGCGGCTGCACGGTCCCCGAGTTCGACAAGGTCATCAAGCCCGGTGGCGAGGGGAAGGTGACCCTCACCGTCGACACGAAGAACTTCTCGGGCCCGATCTCGAAGACCGCGCTCCTCATCACGGACGACCCGACGGTGCCGCAGAAGACGCTCTTCCTCTCGGCCGTCGTCAAGCCGTTCGTCGACGCGCTCCCCTACGGCTTCTTCCGGATCACGGCACTCTCGGGCGAGGCCTCGTCCGCGGAGGTCATCCTCGTGTCCGACGAGCCGGACTTCAAGCCGACGAAGGCGGAGGCTCCGAACTCCTTCCTGCGCGTCGCGCTCGCGCCCGTGCCCGAGAAGGAGCTCGTGAAGGACCGCGGCCCGAACCAGTGGAAGGTGACCGTCACGACGGCCCCCGACGCGCCCGAGGGCCTGCTCGGCGGCACCGTGAAGATCGCGACCGGCGCCAAGAAGCAGCCCGAGGTCGAGCTCCAGGTCACCGGGTTCATCAAGCCGACGGTGTCCGTGACGCCGCTGTCGATCAACTTCGGGAACTTCGACCCGAAGGGCGACCCGCAGAAGCGGAACGTGATGCTCGTGAACAACAACGCGGCCGTCGAGAACTTCTCGGTCACGAAGGTCGAGACGAGCGTCCCCGGCATCACGGCCGAGGTCGTGCCGGTCGACAAGTCGCGCGTCCAGGTCGTCCTCACGGTCGACCAGAAGATCAAGAAGGGCGTGTTCGAGGGCGACCTCACGATCAAGACGAGCGACAAGGCGAAGGCCGAGGTCAAGGTCCCGATCAAGGGCGTCATCCTCTAGGGATCCCGGCTGCCGCGGAAGACGAGGGGGCGCTTCGGCGCCCCCTTTTCATTTCTTCCGGCGCGGGGCCGACGTCGGCTGCGGCGAGGTCGGGACGTCGTGCAGCGGCGGGTACGGGAGGACGGCCGCCTCTTCGGCGATCGCCTTGAAGAGATTCAGGGCCGTGAGGCGCCGCGCGCGGCGCCGGGGTATGTACGTGGGCGACAGGAGAGCGGAGAACGGCGAGTCGGCGTCGTAGTGCGAGGCCAACGACAGGTCGGTCGTCCCGTCCGGGCGCCCGTCGACGAAGAACGAGAGCGTCAGGCGCTCGACCTTCGCGTCGAGAAGGTCCGCGTCGTCCGACTTCAGCAGGAAGGCGAGGACCTCGCCGGGCTGGAGCGCGATCACGGCGAGGTCGATCCTCCGGGGCCCGTCGGCCGTCGTCGCGTCGATCGTGAGGACGTCGCCCTTGGACGCCGTCGGGCCCTTGCCGTAGGACGCGCGCCGGGGCACGACGCCGGGAATGCCCGCGAGAAGCCAGGTGCTCACCGTCTCGGGCCCCACCAGGAGGCGCCAGACGACGGCCTTGGGCGCGGTGATCGAGACGCACTCGGCCCCCTGGAACGTGGCGATGGGCGTCTCCGTGTAGCTCCTCAGCCGCGTCGTCAGCGGGTCGGGTTGCTGCGCGGCTCCGCCCTGCGCCGCGAGGGCGGCGAGGGCGAGCATCGCGAGGAAGCGCTTCATCCGTTCAGCATAACGGGAAATCCGGCGTCTACAATTCCCGGATGCGACTCGCGAGTCCCCCGTTTCTCGCGCTCCTCGCGCTGCTCGTCTCCGCCGCGCCGCCCGGGGCCGCCCAGGAGACGCCGCCGGCGACGCCGGCGCCGTTCCGCTGGGAGGGCCTCGCGCGCCGGAACGCCGGCCTCGTGGTCTTCCGGAGCCGCTGGGACCCCGGCGTCCTCGAGCTGCGGGACGACCTCGTGCGCTGGACGGACCGCGTGAACCCCGGGAAGAACCTCGTCCTGCCCGCGCGGCGCCTGACGGGGCACACGATCCGGTGCCGCGGCGGGGCGGAAGCGCCGTGCACGGAGTGGCGCCTCTCGACGAAGACCGAGACCTACGTTTTCCGCGAAGTTCCGCCCGCGGGCGGGGCGACCCTGCGGCGCGCGTTCGAGGCCCTGCTCGGGGCCTACCCGGACATCCCGTCCGGCGAGGAGCGCTGAGTCACTTCCGGGCGGGGACGGGCGGGAGGATCTCGAGCCAGTCGAAGCTCGCCGAGAGCGTGCGCTCGTCGGTGGCGCCGGGCACGCGGTCCCTCGGGGACTCGGCGTACGCGAAGACGAACTTCAGCTCGTTGACGCCGCGCTTCCACGCGTCCCGGGGCGTCGGGATGCCGTAGACGCGCGGCTCGCCCCCGAGCGTCAGGGTCTCGATCTTCCGGTCGTTCACGTAGAACGTGAGCGTCTGCGCGGGCCCTCCCGGGTAGCCGAACGGCCAGCAGCGGAAGCGCACGAGGCGGTCCCCGTCGGCGCGGCTCTGGACGACGAGGCGCGCTTCCCTGCCGTGGGCCCAGACGAACGTGTCGCCGGAGTCCGTCTTCTCGAACCCGTCCCAGCCCGGACCGAGCGCGCCCGCCGTCGTCTCGGGGTCGAAGTTGAGCGAGCGCGTCTCGTCGACGCGGCGGCAGGACGCGGTTGTCGCGAGCACGGCGAGGGCCGCGAGGGGAAGGAGCGTCTTTTTCACGGGGCGAAGTCTAGCGCCGGACTTCGGCGCCGCGCACCTCGACACCCGTCGCCACGAAGACGGCGCGCCCCTCGCGGGTCTGCGCCCGGCCCTCGGCCGCGAGCGTCCCGCCCGCGAGGTCCGCGGGCAGCGCGTACGAGCCGTCCGCCACGATCGGGAGGACGGCGTCCCCCTCCTTCAGGGCCGGCTTCCCGGCGCCCCCCTCGTTCTTCCCCTCGACGCGGACGTTCTTCGCTTCGAATCTTCCGGGCGCGGCGACGACCGCCGCGACGCTCACGGCCGTGAGCCCCCTCAGGGGCTTGCCGTAGAGGTCCGCCGCGCTCGCGGGCGAGGCGGCGAGGGCGGCCGCGAGGGCCGCGAGGGCCGCGGCGGCGCGGAGGGTGAATCGCGTCACGGGAGCGGGAATGCCTTCGTCCCGGTGAACGTGTACGGAGCCGGGATGCTCACGCCCGGGCAGGGCGCGCCGTTCGAGCCGGTGACGCGCGTGTAGCTGACGTTCCCGTAGACGGAGCCGTCGACGTTCGAGTAGATCGTGCCGCTGAACGTCGCGTCCGGCTGCGCCCCGTTGAACGAGATCGAGCCGTCCGATTGCGTGACGAAGCTCGTGTTGCTGTTCGTTCCCTGCGAGGCGCCGAAGGCCTGGAACGGGAAGACGTAGCTCTGGCCGCCGCAGTTCGGGACGACGATCGACATCGAAAGGAAGTCTCCGCTCCCGGCCACGATGTCGAGGCGTCCCGAGAAGTCGTATCCGCCGTCGTTCAGGAGGAGGCCGAAGGCCCCGTTGTTCGCGATCGCCACCTTCACGGGCGGCGAGTAGCTGACCGACGCGATCGCGTTGTCGATGACCGAGGCGCCCGTCGCGACGGGGCCGCCGCTCTTGACCGTGACCGTCGCGGTGAGCGTCGTGTCGACGCCGTTCCCGCCGGGCGTGTAGCCGAACGCGTTCGCGATGTCGTTGATCTGCGTCTGGGCCAGCCTCGCGAGCGTGACGTCGCGCGTCCCGAGGACCGTGCCGTCGCTCTTGACGAGCGCGACGGTCACGACGGTGTTCCCGGACGTGTTCGCGGAGAGGAGGAAGACGTTCGTCCGGTAGCCGCTCGCCGAGCTCGCCGAGGCGGACACGTACGGGACGTAGGCCGTCTCGCCGGAGGCGGCGAGCTGGTCGGTGTTCTGCGCGGGGATCGCGAACCCGTTCGTGCCCGGGACGCCGGTGTGGCTCAGAGCGTTCGCGACGAGCGTCTGCGAGAGCACCCACACGGGCACGGGCGTCACGCCCGTCGACTGGACGAGGAGGCCGCCGGCGCCCGTGACGCCGAACTTCGTCCCGAGGACGTCGTCGATCGCGAGCGTCGAGTGGGCGTTCACGGTCACGCTGACCTTCGCGGGGTTCGTGCCGTTGTCTCCCGAGCCGTCTCCGCTCGCGGGAAGGAACGTGATGTCGACCGGAGCCGCGACCGCGTTCGGGTTCACGATGCGGAGAGACGACCGGTAGTCCTCGCCGTTCCTGCCGGTCGCCTTCGCGGACGTCACGACCCACTGCGTCGTGGAAGGCGTGTCCGCGAGAAGGGCGGCGGGCGTCAGAAGGGCGGTGACGAGGGCGATTTTGAGGGGCAGGCGCATGCGGTCGGTTCCTCTCGCCGGGATTTTGGCCCGGATTCGACGCGAAAAGGCCGCGAAGATCGCGGCCCGCGCCCGGAAGTGTCGCCCGTCCCGCCGCCCTCACGTCAGAAGAGCGGGCCGGGCGCCCCCGCGAGGCGCCGGAAGTCCCCGCGCCTCCTTAGCGCGAGGAGCGGGATCGCCTCTTTGGCGGCGAGTCCCGTGCGCCGCGCGGCCTCGAGGAGCGGCGCGGCCTCCGCCGGGACGCGGACGACGAGCCGCGACGCGCCGGACGCGCCCGCGCGCGCCGCGAGCGCGAGGAAGAGCTGGGCGGCGGCTTCGGGGCTGCGGCCCGCGGCGGGCCCGATCCACGCCGTCCTGCCTGAGAAACGGAGGGCGCCGACGGCCTCGGGCCGTCCGCGGCGGCGGAGCGCGAGAACCTCGCCTTTCGCGACGGCGCGCTCCCACTCGGCGGGACGCGCGAAGCCCCGCGTCTCGCGGTCCAGGTCCGCGACCCAGCCGGAGAGCGGCGCGCCGAAGCCGACCGGCTCGAGGGGCGCCGTTGCGTCGGCGCGCTCGGGCGGGGCGCCGGCGAACGACAGGACGAGCGTGCGAAGCGACAGCCCGGCACGGAGAAGAAACGCGATTCCCTCCGGGCCGGAGGCCGCCAGCGCCTCGAAGTCGCGGGCGTGCCGAGCCGTCCCGTACGCGCGGACGGCCTCGAGGAGAGCCCGGCCGACGCCGCCTCTCCGATGCGCGGGGTCGACGTCGAGACGCGCGAGGAGAAGTGCGTCCTCGCGCACTGCCGAGGCCGCGCGCCCCAGGACGCGTCCGTCTTCCGAGGCCGCGACGAGGGCCCCGTCGGGGTCCGTCGCGAGGAGGGCGGCGTCCGGGCCGGTTCTCGGCCACTCTCCCAGACGGGCAGGCCGGATCCGGAACGGTACGGTTTTCAGGGCGGTCACCCGGGCGGACGCTAACACCCGGGCGGTCGGGGCCGGGATCGCGGGCGCGGACCAATCTCCCGTTTCTTTTCAATCCAATCGGGGCGAGGCAACGGATTGACGGCATGAAGAAGCGAAACGTGGGTCGACCCAGGGACGGAAACCCCGCCGAAACGCGCCGGGAGATCCTCAAGGCAGCCGAGGAAACCTTTGCGGCTTCAGGCTTTGTCGGGGCCACGACCCGCCAGGTCGCCGCCCGCGCCGGCGTCAATGTCGCGACGCTTCACTATCATTTCGGAAACAAGGCGCGCCTCTATCGGGCCGTGCTCGACGCGGCCGTCTCGGGCGAGGTCGTCGAGGCGAAGCGCTCCAGCTCCCCGGTCGAGCGGCTCACCGCGGTCGTCGAGTCGCTCTGGGACTTCGCGTGGACGCGGCCCTCGCTCCCCCGGCTGAGCCTTCTCCACCGGCTCGCCGGGCCGGCGCTCGCTGCCGGGGGCGCGCACGAACCGCTGGACGACCCCCGCGCGAGGCTCCTCTCGAAGACGATCGCGGACGTCGGGGTGAAAGGCGCGTACGGGCCCGAGGACGCCGCCCGGTTCGTCCTCGTCCTCATGGACGGCGCGCTGGTCGCCACGCGCAACGGCCACGGCGCCGAACACTCCGTTCCCGAAGCGCCGCGGCGGGCGGTCGTCGCGGCGGCGCTGCGCGTCACCGGCCTGGCCTGAGGCCGAGGACGAGCACCGCCGCGTTGACTCCCGTCCCCGCGAGGACCGGGTCGACGCCGGCGACGTGGAGGAAGCGCTCGAGCATCGCCGCGGCGCCGCCCAGCACCATCGCCGCGCCCGCGAACCGCCGGTCCACCCGGACGCCGGGAACGAACGCCGCGAGCGTCGGGAGGATGAGGCCCGACGCGAAGAGCGTGTAGCCGAGCCGGAACGTCTCGACGAGGTCGCGAAGGACGAGCGCCACCGCGAGGCCGGCCGCTCCGTAGGCGACGACCGAAACGCGCGCGAGCCGCACGCCCGCGCGCGGGACGAGGTCGTGCGCCGTGGCCGCCGCGGCCGAAAGGAGGACCGAGTCCGCGGAGGACTGCATCGTCGCGACGAGCGCGACGAGGAGGAGCGGCGCGAGCGCGGGGCCCGCGAGCGCGAACACCGTGCGCGGAAAGAGCTGGGCCGGGGGGCCGCCGACGCCCCGGGCGACGCCCGCGAGCGCGATCGCACACGTTCCGAGGCCGAAGACGAGCTTGGCGAAGGCCGCGCCGAACGAGGCGCGCCGCGCCGCCGACTCGTCGCGGGCCGAGAGCACCTTCGCCCACACGTCGCTCCCGACGGCGTGCGGCAGGCCGACGAGGACGAGGAGCGCGAGGACGTCCCCCCATCCGAGGGCGGCGCCGGTCGGGAACGCGAGGAGGCGCGGCGGGGGCGGCGTCCGCGCGAGCTCGGCGAGCGCGAGCGGCAGCGCGACGAGGAGGAGGCCCAGGGCCATGAGCGCGAACTGCAGGAGGTCCGTGCCGACGACGGCCCGCTGGCCGCCGAGCGCCGTATAGAGGACGAAGAGCGCGGCCGTCAGGACGAGGACGCGCGACGGGTCCCACGGCGTCGTCGCGACGATCACGGTCTGGGTCGCCTCCGTCAGGAGCGCGAACCACACGATCTCGGCGGCGACGACGAGCACCGCGGCGATCCGCCGGACGCCCGGGCCGTACGTCCGGCCGATGACCTCGGCGATCGTCGTTGCGCCCGTCGCCCTCACGCGCGGCGCGAGGAACGCGCCGAGCGCGAGGAGGCCGAGCGCGCCCGAGAGGTCGAGCCAGAGCGCGGGCAGGCCCTTCGAGGCGACGAGCGCGGCGAGGACGAGAGTCGTCGACCCGCCGATGACCGTCGACGAGAGCGCCACTCCCGCGCGGAAGGCGCCCAGACCGCGATCCGCAACGAGGAACGCGTCCGTCGAGCGCGAGGCGTCCCGCGCCGAGAGGACGCCGACGAGGAGGACGGCGGCGCCGTAGAGGACGAGGGCGAGGACCACGCGGGTCAGGCCGAGAGGACGTCGCGGGCGTACGCGGCGAGGAGGCGGGCCGCGTGCGGAAGGGCCCGCTCGTCGAAGTCGAAGTCCGGGGAGTGGTGCGGTCCGCGCGGGCCGTCGGTGCGCGCGGCGCCGACGAACACGAAAGCGCCCGGCACTTTTTGCAGGAACTCCGAGAAGTCTTCGCCGCCCATCGTCCGGCAGTCTCCGGTCGCGCAACCCTCGCCGAGGACGGCGGCGGCGGCGCGCCGCGCGCGCGCGGCCTCCCCGGGGTGGTTCACGAGCGCGGGCGTGAGCCTGCGGTAGACCGTTTTTGCGGCGCAGCCCGCGGCGGCGGCGGCGTGGGCGGCGATTTCCGGGACGAGCGCCGAGAGGCGCTCGCGCACGTCGCGGTCGAAGGAGCGGCAGGTCCCCGTGAGCGTCACGGACTCCGGGAGGACGTTGAAGGCGGAGCCGCCGTGCACGGACGTGACGGAGACGACGGCGGGCTGGAGCGGAGAGAGGCGCCGCGCGACGACGGTCTGGAGCGCGGTGACGACCAGAGCGGCGGCGACGACGGCATCGCGCGTCTCGTGCGGGGAGGCCGCGTGGCCTCCGGGGCTCGTGACGTCGATCCGGAACTCGTCGACGGCGGCCATCATCGCGCCCGGGGCGACGCCGACGACGCCGAGCGGCAGGGAGGTCCAGAGGTGGATGCCGAAAGCGGCGTCGGGGCGCGGGTCGTCGAGGACGCCGTCGGCGATCATCGCCTCCGCGCCGCCCGCGCCTTCCTCGGCCGGCTGGAACGCGAAGACCACGCGGCCGGAGCCGGGCGGATCGAGAAGCAGCAGGTCGGCCGCCGCGTCCAGGGCGGCCACGTGACCGTCGTGCCCGCAGGCGTGCATCCGCCCGTTCGTGGAGGCCCACGGCAGCCCCGTTCGTTCCTCGACGGGCAGCGCGTCGAGGTCGGCGCGCAGGAGGACGGTCTTCCCGGGCCGCCCGGTGTCGAGGACGGCGGCGACGCCGGTCTTCCCGAGGCCGGTGCGCACCGCCAGGCCGCGCGCGCGCATGCGGTCCGCCGCGACGCGCGCGGTCTCGACCTCCTCGAATGCGGTCTCGGGCCGCGCGTGGAGCGTCCGCCGGAGCGCGACCGCGGCCGCGTCGACGGCGCGGGCGTCCTTCGCGAGCGGATTCACGCCGGGATCATAGGCCGCTCCCCTTGCTATCCTCGGGCCGTGGCCGAGACCCTCCGGAGGACCTTCACGTTCGACGAGGCGCGCGCGCTCCTCCCGGCCGTGCGCGAGAAGACGCGCCGGGCCCTCGAGGCGCTCGGCGGCCTCGCGGCCGTGTCGGACGAGGACGCCGAGACCACCCGCACGCGCACGGAGCGGGCCGTCGAGGGCATCCTGAACGGATGGCGCGAGGAGGTCGAGGCCCTCGGAATCGAGGTCAAGGGCCCGTGGCTCGTCGACTTCGACTCGGGAGCCGGCTACTACTGCTGGAAATGGCCCGAGGAGTCCCTCGAGTTCTTCCACGGGTACGAAGAGGGCTTCGCGGGGCGCGTGCCCCTGCAGTAACGCGTCAGGCGATCCCGAGGATCCGCCTGCCTTCGGGCGTCATCATCTCCGCGCTCCACGGCGGGTCCCACACGAGCTGGACCTCGGCCTCCCTGACGCCCGGCACCCGCGCGACGCGGGACTGCGCGTCGGCGGCGATCGCGGGGCCCATCCCGCAGCCGGGCGCCGTCAGGGTCATCTTCACCTCGACGCGCGTGCCGCCCTTCTCCGCGGCGAGGACGCGCAGGTCGTAGACGAGGCCGAGGTCCACGATGTTCACGGGGATCTCGGGGTCGTAGACGGTCTTGAGGGAGTCCCACAGCGAGTCCTCGCTGACGGGGCCGACGGCGGAAGCGGGCGCGTCGTCCGCGGCCCCCGCCGTGATGCCGAGGGCGTCCCCATTCTCTCCGGAGATGCGGAAGAGCCCGCCGAGTTCGGGCGCCTGCACGGTGAGCGTCCCGCCGAGCGACTGCGTCAGGAAGACGTCCGTGCCGGCCTTGAGCATGACGGGGTCGCCCGACGGGATCCGGATGGCCGGGCAATCGCGCGAGAGCTGGTGGGCGGTGGGAACCTGCGGTGTCATGGGGTGGACTCCTCCGCGCGCGGCGGCGCGTCTCCATTCTCCTTCAGGAGGCCCGCGGCGGAAAGGACGAGCGCGCCGCCCTGCAGCGCGGCCGCGGCCCAGTGCGGGGCGTCGGGGCCGACGCGCAGGTAGAGGTTCTCTCCGGCGAACGGACCGAACACGCGGCCGAGCGAGGCCATGGACTGGTAGGCCCCGAGGATCTCGCCCTGTTCGGTCGCCGCCGTGCGGCGCGAAACGAGGGACGACAGCGTGGGCGTCGTAATCCCGATGCCGAGCGCGATGACGGCGATCGCCGCGAGGAGGCGCGGGACGGTCGTCCCGAACCGCAGCGCGAGAAAGCCCGCGATCAGGAGGACGCAGCCGGCCATCACGAGGCGCGCCTCGCCGAAGCGCGGCGCGAGCCGGCGGACGATGCCGCCCTGGACGACGACCGAGCACACGCCGACGAAGACGAAGAACCACGCGACCGTGGACGGCCCCGTCCCGAGACGGAGCGAGAGGAACTGCGCGAACGTGGACTCGAAATTCGCGAAGGCGGTCGTCGTCACGAAGGAGAGGAGCATCAGGGCGCCGATCTCCGGGCGGCGGAATGCCTTGAGGAGCGAGCCCGTCGAGAAGAGGGGAACCGACGGCGCGACCGTTCCCGCTGGCCGCGTCTCGGGGAGGCGGAAGAAGGCCCAGAGGCACGCGGTCGCCGAGAGCGCGGCCGCGAACAGGCCGGGCGCGGATTCGCCGAGCCGAACGGAGAAGCCGCCGATCGCGGGCCCGAAGATGAAGCCGAGGCCGAACGCGATCCCGACCATCGCCATCCCGCGCGTGCGTTCGGAGGGCGCCGTCGAGTCCGCGATGACGGCTTGCGCGGTCCCGATGTTCCCGCCCGTCGCGCCGGGGAGGAGGCGGGCGACGAAGAGCATCGGGAGCGAGCGCGCGAACGCGAAGAGAAGGTAGCCGACCACCGTCCCGAGGAGCGAGAAGATGATCACGGGGCGCCGCCCGTACCGGTCCGAGAGTCGGCCGAGGAGGGGCCCGAAGATGAACTGCATCGCGGAGTAGCTCGACATCAGGAGCCCGAACGCGAGCGCGGACGGGTGGTATTTCTCCGCGTAGAGAGGCAACAGCGGGATCACGATCCCGAAGCCGAGGAGGTCGATGAAGACCGTCAGGAAGACGATCTTCAGGATGGAGCGGTCGTTCAGCTGAAGGATTTTCCGCAGCCGCAGCCGGACGTCGCGTTCGGGTTCTCCACGGCGAAGCCCGCTCCGCGCATGTCCTCGACGAAGTCCACGGTGGAGCCGTGGAGCTTGAGCGCGCTCGCCGGATCGACGACGACCTCGATGTCCTTCACGGCGAGGACGTGGTCCGTCGGCCTCTTGTCGTCGAACGTGAAGCCGTACTGGAAGCCGGAGCATCCTCCGCCCTGGATGAAGACGCGCAGCGGCTTGTTCGCGGCGTCGGGCATCTTCGAGGCGAATTCCTTCACCTTCGCGACGGCGCGATCCGTCACGCTGAGAACGAAGACGGACGGGGACACGACCTGCGTGGCGGTCTCGGGAGCGCTGGACATTGACTGGTCCTCCATCGGCGCGCGCGCCGCCTGTGGAATATGGCCGCGAACACCCGCGGAAGTCAAACGGGCGAGAGGGGTTGCGTATTCCCACAGCCCGTGAAAAACCCCACCATCTAGTGGCCTCTTCGTGTAAAAACACTATCCCTTGCGTTTTCCCCTTGAAATTCGATCTCAGCGGCACTACCTTGTTCGACAGACCTGACAACGACCCGGCGATCGCGAACAGTCGTCTTCCCCGGTCAGACGAAGGGCCAGAGGTGCCGCCGGGTGGCGGCAAAAAGAGGACAAACCGCTCACGTCCGAGGAAAGTGAGAGGAAGGCGTTTCCGTCCATGAGCAACATGAACACGCGCGACTCGAAGGCCGGAGCGAAGACGGAAAAGACGAACGGCGCGGCCCCGCGGTCGGGCGCCCGGGGGCTCACCTTCCGGCGCCTCTACACGGACGGCGTGACGCACCCCTACGACGCGATCGAGTGGGAGCTCCGCACGGCCGCGATCACGAACGAGAAGGGCGAGGTGTTCTTCGAGCAGAAGGACGTCGAGGTCCCGAAGGCGTGGTCGATGACCGCGACGAACATCGTCGCCCAGAAGTACTTCTCCGGGAAGCCGGGCACGCCGCAGCGGGAGCGCTCGGTTCGACAGCTCATCGGCCGGGTCGTCGAGACGATCACGGGCTTCGGCGTCAAGGGCGGCTACTTCCGCACGGCCGCCGACCGCGACGCCTTCTCCGACGAGCTCGCGCACATCCTCGTGAACCAGGCCGCGAGCTTCAACTCGCCCGTGTGGTTCAACGTCGGCGTCGAGCCGAGACCGCAGGCCTCCGCGTGCTTCATCAACTCGGTCGGCGACTCGATGTCCTCGATCCTCGACCTCGCGAAGACCGAGGGCATGCTCTTCAAGTTCGGCTCGGGCACGGGCTCGAACCTCTCCTCGCTGCGCTCGTCGACCGAATCCCTCTCCTCGGGCGGCATCGCGTCGGGTCCCGTCTCCTTCATGAAGGGCTTCGACAGCTTCGCGGGCGCGATCAAGTCCGGCGGCAAGACGCGCCGGGCCGCGAAGATGGTGATCCTCAACGTCGACCATCCCGACATCGAGGAGTTCATCCTCTGCAAGGAGAAGGAAGAGAAGAAGGCCTGGGACCTCATCGACGCCGGCTGGGACGGCTCGTTCAACGGAGAGGTCTACAGCAACATCGCGTTTCAGAACGCGAACCACTCCGTCCGCGTCACGGACGAGTTCATGAAGGCCGTCGAGTCCGGGGGCACGCACACGACGAAGGCCGTGACGACGGGCGAGCCGATGGGGACGTTCGACGCGAAAGACCTCCTCGTGAAGATGGCCGAGTCGGCCTGGGTCTGCGGCGACCCCGGCATGCAGTACGACACGCTCATCAACAAATGGAACCCGTGCAAGGCGACGCACCGGATCAACGCGTCGAACCCCTGCTCGGAGTACATGTTCATCGACGACTCGGCGTGCAACCTCGCCTCGCTGAACCTCATGAAGTTCGCGCGCGAGGACGGCGGGTTCGAGATCGAGAAGTTCTCCCACGCCGTGGACGTCGTCTTCGCGGCGCAGGAGATGCTCGTCTCCGAGGCGTCGTACCCGACGCCGGCGATCGAGAGGAACTCGCACGACTTCCGCCCGATCGGCCTCGGCTACGCGAACCTCGGCGCGCTCCTCATGTACAACGGCCTCCCGTACGACAGCGACGAGGGCCGCCACTACGCGGCCGCCGTCACGAGCCTCATGCACGGGCAGGCGTACCTGACCTCCTCGAAGATCGCTTCCGAGATGGGGCCGTTCGCGGGCTATCCGCCGAACCGAGACGCGTTTCTCGAGGTCATCTCGATGCACCGCGACGCGGCCTACGCGGTCGCGAAGCCGGGCGTTCCGAAGGACCTCTGGGAGGCGCAGCGCGCCGTGTGGGACCTCACGCTCGAGTCGGGCCGCCAGCACGGGTACCGGAACGCGCAGGCCACGGTCCTCGCGCCCACGGGCACGATCGGCTTCATGATGGACTGCGACACGACGGGCGTGGAGCCGGACCTCGCGCTCGTCAAGTACAAGAAGCTCGTCGGCGGCGGGACGATCAAGATCGTCAACCAGACGGTCCCTCACGCGCTCACGCGCCTCGGCTACTCGGACGCCGAGATGCACGCGATCGTCCGGTACATCGACGAGAAGGGCACGATCGAAGGGGCCCCGGGGCTCAAGAGCGAGCACCTCCCGGTCTTCGACTGCGCCTTCAAGGCCCTCGGGGGCACGCGCTCGATCGCGCCGATGGGCCACGTGAGGATGATGTCGGCCGTCCAGCCGTTCCTCTCGGGCGCGATCAGCAAGACCGTCAACATGCCGAACGACGCGTCCGTCGACGAGATTGCGGACGTCTACCTGCAGGGCTGGAAGCTGGGCCTGAAGGCGATCGCGATCTACCGCGACGGCTGCAAGCGCACCCAGCCGCTCAACACGTCGGCGTCCAGGAACGACGACGGCGTGAAGGGCACCCGCGACGCGCGCGGCAACACGATCACGCCGGCCGCCCCGGCGGTCGCCGTCGCGCCCGGCCTGCGCCGGCACAAGCTGCCCGACGAGCGCCGCGCGATCACGCACAAGTTCTCGGTCGCGGGCCACGAGGGCTACGTCACGGTCGGCCTCTACGAGGACGGGATGCCCGGCGAGATCTTCCTCACGATGGCGAAGGAAGGCTCGACGATCTCCGGGCTCATGGACTCGTTCGCGACCGCGATCTCGCTGACGCTCCAGTACGGAGTGCCCCTGGAAGCGCTCGTCGAGAAGTTCAGCCACATGCGCTTCGAGCCGGCGGGATACACGAAGAACCCCGAGATCCCGATCGCGAAGAGCCTCGTCGATTACATCTTCCGCTGGCTCGCGTCGAAGTTCCTGACCGCGGACCTCAAGGAGAAGGCCGGGATCATCTCCCGCGAGGAGCCGGGCCCGGCCACGTCGGCGTCCGGCTACAAGGCGCCTGCGTCGCTCACGACGCTCGCGCCGGTCGCGGAAGCCGCGGCCGGCCCGATCGCGGCGGCGTTCCAGGCGATCGCCGGCATCAAGGGCGAGACGCCGGCGGAAGCCGGCGAGGCGCGGCCGATCGGGTTCGCCGTCCCGGCGGTCCCGGCCTCGCGGGGCTACCTCACGTTCGAGAACAGCGCGGACGCCCCGAGCTGCCACGAGTGCGGGAGCCTCATGGTGCGCAGCGGAGCCTGCTACAAATGCCTGAACTGCGGGGCGACGAGCGGCTGCAGCTGATGTGAGGCGCGGCGCGCCCGTGGTGCGAGACTGAGCGCACGCATGGTGCGGCGCGCGTTCGGCGCCTTCGGCGCGGTGCAGACGTTCTTCTGGCTCGCGCGCCGGGACCGGTTCGAAGTCCTTTTCTGGTTCACGGGGGAGTCGTGGCTCTACGTCCTGCTCCTCTGGCTGAAGGACCTCGCGCTCGCGGCCGCCGCGGGCTGGATCGCGGCGAGGCTCCTGGCGCTCGTCACGGAAGCGGCCGCGCGCGAGGAGCGTGAGCCCTCTCCGCCGCTCCGGCCGCTCGCCGAGGCGGCGTGGGTCGTCCCGGCCCTCGCGCTCGGCGTCGTCCTGCGATGGGTCTTTGCGGCGTGGAACCCGCCGGGGCTCTGGGTCGACGTCGTCTACGCGGCGCGGCCGCTCTTCGGCGGCGCTCCTCCGCCGCTGTGGGGCGCCTCGCCGTTCGGGGAGAACCCGGCGAGTTCCGAGGTCGTGTCCAACCTGTACGTCGGATTCGTGCGCGGCGTCTTCGCGCTCTTCGGGAGCGGCGAGACGGGCTTTTTCGCGATCTCCGCCCTGCCGGGCAGCCTCGCGGTCCCGGCCGCCTGGTGGCTCGCGCGAGAAGCGTCCGGCCCGCGGACCGCGGCCGTCGCGGCCGTGCTCGGCGCGCTGCTCGGGTGGCCTCTTCTCCTGTCGCGCTGGTCGTCGACGGCGGCGCTGCTCCTCGTCCTCGTCCTCGTGGGAGCCGCGGCGACGCTGCGCGCCCGTCGCACCGGAAGCCTCGCGCTCGCCGCGCTCGCCGGAGCGTGCGTCGGCCTCTCGCTCCACACCCACGCGTCCGCCGGCGCGGTCGCGGCGGGTTTCGCCGCGTTCGCTCTTCTGGAAATGCGGCGCGCCCCGTCCCGGCGGCTCGTCCTCGCGGCTGCGGCGGCCGCGGCGCTGGCGTTCGCGCCGCTCGCCTGGGCGTTCACGGCGGGCGACAGCCGCCTCGGAGGGCACCTGCGCGACGTCCACGTCGGGACGCCCGTGAAAGGCGTGGACGCGCCGCACGCCCCCGGCGTTCTCCGCCTGCCCGCGGATCTCGCCGCGAACGCGCTCGAGTACACGGGCGTCCTTCTCTGGACGCGCGACCCGAACCTGCGTCACGCGGGGGGGCGGGGCGTCATGACGCCGCTCGTCGGCGCCGCCGCGCTCCTGGGGTTCGGCCTCGCGGCCTCGCGGCGGCGGCCCGCGGACGTTTTCCTCCTGCTCCTGGCGGGCGGAAGTCTCCTCGCGGGCATCCTGTCGAACCCCGGCGGCTCGCCGAACACGCTGCGCGTGGCGGCGCTCGCCGTCCCGGCAGCGCTCTTCGCGGCCGCCGTCCTCGACGCCGCGATCGCCGCCGCCGCCCGCGCCGGCGCGGCCTCGCGGGCCGTCCTCGTCGCGGGCCTCGCGGCGGCCCTGTTCGCCGCGGAGTCGCTGCCCGTCCTCGTGGATCTCCCCGGCGCGAGCGCACGATTCTGCGGCGCGGAGACCGACGCGGGCCGGCTCCTCGGGCGTCTCGCGGAGGCGCCCGTCGTCGAGGAGACCGGAGCGTTTCTCCACCCGGTCGTCGTCGAGGCGGTCGCGCACGGGGCGGACCGCGGCCTCCCGCTGACCTCTTTCGCGAGGAAAACGCCCGCCGGGATTCTCGCGTCGAGGCCCCCGGGCTCCTTCTGGGTGCTCGCGTCGCGCCGCGGCCTCGCGACGCTCGCGGCGGGCGGCCTCAGGTGCGGGCGCGGAATCGAGCCGGGTGGAGGCGCCGGCGTTCTCCTCGCGCGGGTGAAGCCGCGCGGTTGACCGCACGGGGGCGGGCCGCGGAACGGCCCGCCCCCGGAGGACGCGAGGCTCAGCGGATCGGGACGGGCGTCGGCGTCGGCGCCACGACCCGGCCGGGCGGGCCCGGGACCACGTGCGGAGCGAGCGGCGGCTTGCCGGGCGCCGGGCAGTTCTGGGGCGCGCCCATCTCGATGACCTTCATCCCGTTCCACGTCGCGGGGCCCGGGCCGGCGTTGTTCCCGTAGTCGGACTCGTCGACGGCCTTGTTGTCGTTCACGCTCGCGCGGAACGGGTGCGGCGCGCCGGACGTCATGTGCGCGGGGTTCGCGGCGTAGTAGGTGACGTCCACCGGGACGTTCCGGGTCTCGCCGGGGTTCATCGGCGGGTTGATCCCGACGCCCGTCCCGAAGTCGTCGGGGTTCGGGAGGTGCATGTCCTTGACGACGACGGCGGGCTGCTTGCCGGCGGGCCACGTGGCGGCGCCCTGGTTTTTCACGCCGACGGAGAAGCGGTAGACCATCTGCCCCGGCGCGCAGGTCCCCCACTTCTCGAGGCCGAAACTCGTGATCACGAGGTCCGGCTTGGCAGCGCCCGCGGCGGTCGCGGGGCACGTGAACGTGAGCGAGACGTTCTCGCCCGAGCGCGCCGAGAGGATCTCCTTCTGGTTCGAGTCCCACATCCGGAGGACGACCTCGTGGACGGTCTGCGTCGCCGGGGTCGCCGGCGAGCAGAGCGCCGAGAAGCGCACCTTCACGACGCCGACGCCCTTCGTGATCGTCTCCGGTTTCGCGACGTACGGGACGCCCGTCATCGACAGGGTCACCTGCGCGGTGTCGTGGGCGTCGAGGGTGTAGCCCATCGTCGCCTCGAGGGAGTTTCCCGCGTTCAGCGGGGTGTTCGGGAAGGCGCCGGGGGAGGCGCTCCCCGAGAGGTTGAAGTTGTTGAAGTGGTCGAAGGCGGCCGCGGGCGAGGCGAGGGCGACGCACACGGCGGCGAGGACGAGAGCGGCACGTTTCACGGGTTCCTCCTGTCGTGGGGGAATCTAGACCGGGTACGCCCCGCCGCAAGGGCTCCGCATGGCCCGAAAGCGCCAGAAAGGGGCCGGGCGGCGTCACGGCGCGCCCGGAAGGCCTTCCGGCGCCGCCGAATGGTTCAAATGAGGGATAGACGGGCTGTGCAGCGACCTTGACATTGACGGTGGATGACTCTGTCCCGGATCCCCTTCCACCGGCGGCTCGGGTTCAAGATCACCGCAACCGCGGCCGCGGCGATCCTCGTGCCCGTCGCGATCGTCGCGGCCGTGACGATCCGCGCCCAGCACGAAGAGCTCGTCGCGCGGGCCCAGGGGAGCGCCGCGATCCTGTCCGAGACCGTCCGGAGCGCGACGCACGACTTCATGCTCAAGGACCAGCGGGAGGACGCGTACCGGATCGTCGAGATCGTCGGGCACGAGAGCCTCCGCAAGGACAGCTCGATCGAGAGCGTGCGGATCTTCAACAAGCAGGGCGCGACGGTGTACTCGACGGACCGTTCGGAGATCGGGCGCGTCGCCGACAAGCGCGCGGACGTCTGCGCGCCGTGTCACGGCGGGGCGGGCGCGCCCGTCACGAACCCGGACCCGGAGACGCGCAGCCGGATCACGACGTCGGGCGGCCACCGGATCCTCTCGTTCGTGACGCCGATCTACAACGAAGCCGACTGCGCCTCCTCCGGGTGCCACGCCTCCCCGAAGGACCAGCGCGTCCTCGGCCTCCTCGACGTCGCGCTCTCCCTCAAGGAGGTCGACGACCGCCGCGCCGCCGCGACCTGGCGGATCGTGGGCCTCTCGCTCCTCGCGCTCGTCGTCCTCACGGCGCTCGTGACCGCGATCGTCCGCGTGCTCGTGCTCCGCCCCGTCTCGGACATGCTCGCGGCGACCCGGGACCTCGCCCACGGCGGCACGCCCGGACCCCTCAGGGTCCGCTCGCACGACGAGCTCGGAATGCTCGCGGGCTCGTTCAACGAGATGAGCGCCTACCTGAGGTACGCGCGCGACCGCCTCGAGGCGGCGGCGGGCGACCTCGAGCGCCAGGTCGAGGAGCGGACGGCGGCCCTCCGGCAGGCGCAGGACGCGCTCGCCCAGAGCGAGAAACTCGCCTCGCTCGGGACGCTCTCCGCCTCGATCGCGCACGAGATCAACAACCCGCTCGCCGGGATCCTCACGTTCGCGCGCCTCATGTCGCGCACGCTCGAGTCCGGCGAGGTCGACGACGCCGCGCGCGCCGCGTGCCTGAAGAACCTCGGCCTCATCCAGCGCGAGACCGAGCGCTGCACGCGGATCGTGCGGAGCCTCCTCGACTTCGCGCGCGCACGGCCGATCGAGCTCAACGACGTGGACGCGACGTCCGCGCTCGACGAGGCGGTCTCCCTGACGCAGCACAAGCTCCAGCTGCAGCAGGTTGTCGTGGCGAAGAACGTCGACGGTCCGGCCGTCGTCCGGGGGGACTACGGCCAGCTCCGCCAGGTCTTCGTGAACCTGATCCTGAACGCGTGCGACGCGATGCCGAAGGGCGGGACGCTCTCCGTCACGTCCCGGAAGGTCGACTCCGGACGCGCCGTCGAGATCGAGTTCGCGGACACGGGCACGGGCATCGCGCCCGAGCACCTCTCGCGCATTTTCGACCCCTTCTTCACGACGAAAGAGATGGGAACGGGCCTCGGGCTCTCCGTCGTCTACGGCGTCGTCGAGAAGCACGGCGGGTCCATGAAGGCGCAGAGCCGCCTCGGCGAAGGGACCACGATGACGGTGCGGCTGCCGCTCGCCGGGGAGGCGGCGGCGCCGGCGGGCGCCGCCGCGTGAACGAGGTCCTCCTCCTGTGGATCGGGCAGAAGGAACCCGCCCCGGACCTCCTCGACGGCGTCCACCGGAGCGTCGCGCGCGAGTTCGAGGTGCCCGTGCGCCTGCGCGTCTCGCCGGACCGGCCCGGGGACGCCTTCGACCCGCGCCGGGGGCAGCACTCCTCCACGCGGATCCTCGCGTGGCTGAAGGACCGGCACGACGGGGCGCGCCGGGTCCTCGGCGTCACGGACGCCGACCTGTTCATCCCGATCCTGACCTTCGTGTTCGGCGAGGCGCAGCTCGGCGGCCGCGCGGCCGTCGTCTCGACGGCCCGCCTCGGCGACACGCCGCTGATCCCCGGCGAGGCGGCGCGCATCGCCCTGCGCCTCCAGAAGGAAGCCGTTCACGAGCTCGGACACACCTTCGGCCTCCTGCACTGCGCCGACGCGCGCTGCGCGATGGCGCGCTCGCCCAGCCTGAGGCACGTCGACGCGAAGTCCCCCGCCCTCTGCCGCACCTGCCGCGCGCGAACCCGCGAACTCTCGGAAAACGGAGACGTCCATGAGCAAGAAGAACACGCGAATCCTGATCGTCGATGACGAGGAGATCATCCGGGAGTCCCTCTCGGCATGGCTCGGGAAGGACGGGTACACGATCGGGACCGCCCCGGACGGGGGGACGGCGCTCGCCATGATGGAAGAGAGCCCCTGGTCGATCGTCCTCGCGGACCTCAAGATGCCGGGGATCGACGGTCTCGAGCTGCTCCGGCGGGTCAAGGAGAAGTGGCACGAGACGGCCGTCCTCATCATGACCGCCTACGCGACGGTCGACACGGCCGTCAACGCGATGAAGGCGGGCGCGTTCGACTACGTCGTCAAGCCGTTCGACCCCGAGGAGGTGAGCCTCGTCGTCGAGAAGATCGTCGCGCAGCAGGCCCTCGTGCGGGAGAACGTAATCCTCCGGAAGGCCCTCCGGAAGGAGTACCGCTTCCACGACCTCGTCACGAAGAGCCCGGTGCTCCTCGCGACGCTCGAGCTCGCGAAGACGGCCGCCCGGAGCGCGTCGACGGTCCTCATCCTCGGCGAGAGCGGAACCGGCAAGGAACTCCTCGCCCGCGCGATCCACGCGGAGAGCCCCCGGAACGGCAGGCCGTTCATCGCGATGTCGTGCGCGGCCCTCACGGAGACGCTCCTCGAGTCCGAGCTCTTCGGTTACGAAAAGGGCGCGTTCACGGGCGCCAACGGAAGGCGGGAAGGGAAGTTCGAGGCGGCGAACAGCGGAACGCTCTTCCTCGACGAGATCGGCGACATCAGCCCGAAGCTCCAGCTCGACCTCCTGCGCGTCCTCGAGGAGCGGCGGGTCACGCGTGTCGGCGGCACGGAGTCCCTGCCCGTCGACGTGCGGATCATCGCCGCGACGAACCGGGACCTCCGGAGGGCCGTCGAGGAAGGGCGCTTCCGGCAGGACCTCTTCTACCGGCTGAACGTCATCACGATGACGCTCCTCCCGCTCCGCGAGCGCAAGGAGGACATCCCGCTTCTCGTGGACCGCCTCCTCGAGCAGCTCGCCTCGGAGCTCAAGCGCGACGTCGAGGGCGTCTCTCCCGAGGCGATGGCGATCCTCCTCGCGCACTCGTGGCCCGGGAACGTCCGTGAGCTGCGCAACGTCCTGGAGCGCGCGATCGTCGTCTCGGACGGGCGGATCCTCGAGGCGCGGCACCTGGGCCTGAACCTCCAGGAAGGCGCCTCGGCGTCGGCGACGTCCGAGCACCCGGCGTCGCTCGAGGAGATCGAGCGCCAGTACATCGGGAGTGTCCTCAGGCAGAGCGGCGGAAACGTGACCCAGGCGGCGCGCATCCTCGACATCGACCGCGTGACGCTCTACGCCAAGATTCGCAAGTACGGACTCAAACGCGCCGAGGACGGGGAGTTCGAACCCGCAACGCCGGCCCGGTGAGAATCACAACCCCCCGTTGAGAAAGCGAACGCGCGGGCCTCCCGCGCGTTCCTCCGCTTTTCCGGGGCAATCTGCTGTGGCCGCACGTGTTGCGGGCCGTGCGGGCCGCCGCGCGAACGGTGGCCCGGTCCGTGCAACCCCTTCGTCGCCATGTTGAACGACACCACGACCGCCTGCCCCTGGCTGAAGCAAGTGGTGATGCTCTATTGCGACGCCTGCCCGACCAAGAAGATGGTCCCGAAAGACCAGCTCGTGTCGCAGGGTCCGTGCCTCACGGGTTCCTTTGCGGAGTGCGCCATGTACCGCGAGATGGTCAAGAGGATCGAGGCAGGCGCCGCCGCCGCTGATGTTGCCGTTGACACGGAGGCGAGCCGCAAGGCCGCTTCCGGGAGGGAGGTCCCGTCATGATCGCCACCGTCCCGCTCGCCGTCCTCGCCGTCCTGACTCTTCTTGCGATGGCCCATCACAGCCGGGTCCGCCCCGCGTAAGGAGAGAGTGACGATGAACCTGAACCGCCGCAACCTGTTCCAGATCGCCGGCGCCGCGGGCGCGGCCACGATCGCGGGCCGCGCCCTCTCGTCGGCGACGACGCGCAGCGCCGCCAAAGACGCCGTCGGCGTCCTCGTGGACACGACGCGCTGCGTCGGCTGCCGCGCCTGCGAAGCCGCGTGCTCCGAGGCGAATGGCCTCGCCGGGCCCGAGAAGCCGGGCGACGACACCGTGTTCGCGTCGCGCCGCCGGACCTCCCCCACGAGCTTCACGGTCGTGAACAAGTCGGCCGAGAAGAGCCCGAGCGGCGAGGACCGTTACGCGAAGACGCAGTGCATGCACTGCGTGACCCCCGCGTGCGCGTCCGGCTGCGTCGTCAAGGCGCTCGAGAAGACGGCCGCCGGGCCGGTCGTGTACCACGAGGACCGTTGCCTCGGCTGCCGCTACTGCATGATCGCGTGCCCCTTCGGCGTTCCGAAGTACGAGTACACGAAGGCGGCCCCCCTCGTGCGCAAATGCACGTTCTGCGCGGCGCGCCAGGAAAAGGGCCTGCCGCCCGCCTGCACCGACGCGTGCCCCTCGGGCGCGCTCACGTTCGGAAAGCGGGCCGACCTCCTCGAGGAGGCCAGGACCCGCATTTACCAGAACCCCGGCAAGTACGTCCACGAGATCTACGGAGAGGACGAAGCCGGCGGCACGAGCTGGCTGTACATCTCGGACGTCTCCGCGGCGAGCCTCAACCTCCCGCAGGACATCGTGAAGAAACCCTACCCCGAGATGGCGGACGGCGCGCTCTCGGCCGTCCCGTTCATCGTGACCTTGTGGCCGCCCCTCCTCATGGGCCTCTACACCTTCAGCAAGCGCCGCGACGACGTCGCCGGACGCGAAAACGGACAGAAGGGAGCCGGCCATGAGTGAGACCTTCGACCGCGTCGCGGTTTCGACCCTCGTTCGCGAAAAGGTCCTCCTCGGGATGGAACCGAAGGCATACGCGAAGAGCCTGCTGACGAAGACGAACGCGATCTTCGCGGCGATCCTCCTCGTCGGCCTCCCGACGATCGCCTACCGGTTCTGGAAGGGCATGGGCGCGGTGAGCAACCTCTCCCAGACGAACCCGTGGGGCCTCTGGGTCGCGTTCGACGTCGTCTGCGGCGTCGCGCTGGCCGCCGGCGGCTACACGGTGGCCGCGGCCGTCTACCTGTTCGGTCAGAAGCAGTTCGCCCCGGTCCTGAGGCCCGCGATCCTCACCGGCTTCCTCGGCTACCTCTTCGTCCTCGTCGGCCTCGTCGTCGACCTCGGCCAGCCCTGGCGGCTCCCCTACCAGTTCTTCCTCACGCCCGGGACGACCGCCGTCATGTACGAGGTCGGCTGGTGCGTGTTCCTGTACCTGATGGTCCTCGCCCTCGAGTTCCTCCCGGCGGCGCTCGAGTGGCTCGGGATGACGAAGGTCCGGCGTTTCATGAGCGCGATCTCGATCGCGATCATCGTCCTCGGCGTCACGCTCTCGACCCTCCACCAGTCCTCGCTCGGCGCCTTCTTCCTCATGTCGCCCGGCAAGCTCCACCCCCTGTGGTACTCGCCGTTCCTCCCGATCTTCTTCTTCGTGTCGTCGATCGCGGCGGGCATCGGCATGGTCATCTTCGAGAGCTCGGTCTCGCACCGGGCGTTCCAGGACCAGCTCGACCCCGAAGCGCACGTCGACATGGACGCCCTCCAGCTCGGGCTCGCCAAGGGCGGCGCGGTCGTCCTCTTCGCCTACTTCTTCGTCCGCCTCCAGGGCCTCGTCGCGAGCGGCCGGTGGGACCTCCTCCTGACCGGCTGGGGCGCGTGGTACGCCCTCGAGATGCTCGGCTTCGTCCTGCTGCCGTCGCTCCTCTTCGCCTTCGCGGTGAGGACGCAGAGCGCGCGGCTCGCGCGCGCCGCCGGCGTCATGACGGTCCTCGGCGTCGTCCTCAACCGCTTCAACGTCGCGCTGATCGCGTTCAACTGGAACGTGCCCGACCGGTACGTTCCCGCGCTCGGCGAGATCGTCATCTCGGTCACGATCGTCACGCTCGGCGTCCTCGTGTTCCGCTGGATCGTCAACCGCATGCCGGTGCTCCACGAGCATCCGGAATGGCGCGGCGTCCACTGAAAGAGGAGAGAGGAAACTCATGCACGCCAACGACGTCCTCAGCCCTCACGCCACCAAGGCCATCGAGTACCTGCTCGCGGTCTCGTACCTCCTGCTCTTCATCCCCTTCTGGCGCTTCGTGAACGGCGCGTCGGTCGCGCAGGCCTTCGCGACGGGCTGGTTCCAGGTCCCGGAAAACGTCCACCTGCACCGCGGCCACTCCTGGGCGAAGACGTTCGGCGGCGCGGTCGCGGTCGGCCTCGACGACTTCGCCCACAAGCTGATCGGCCCGCTCGACGCCGTCCAGCTCCCCGCGGTCGGCACGTCGCTCCGCCAGGGCCAGAAGGCCTTCACGGTCGTCGCCGACGGCAGGCCCTTCGACGTCGTCTCGCCCGTCGACGGGAACGTCGTCGCGGTGAACGAGGTCGTCCGCGCGCACCCCGCCGACGCGGTCCGCGACCCCTACGGCACGGGCTGGCTCCTGAAGGTCGAGCCCCGCTGGCTGACCGCGAACATCAAGAACCTCGTCTCGGGCGATGCCGCCCGCCGCTTCCTCGACGCGGCCGCCGAAGTCCTCGCGGGCCGTATGAGCCCCGAGCTCGGCGTCGTCCTCCAGGACGGCGGCACGCCGGTCCACGGGATCGCCCGCGAGATCGACCCGGAGCACTGGGACTCGCTCGTCCGCACGTCCCTCCGGGGCGAGTGAGGAGGACGCCATGAACACCCTCCTCCGCTTCCTCGCGGCGACGCTCCTCCTCGCCCTTTCCACGACGCTCGACGCGGGGGCGCTGCCGAACCTCCCGAAGGACCTGGCGCTCCCGCAGGGCGACGGCAGCCCGGGCGTCGTCACCTTCCGCCACGACGCGCACGTCGACGCCTCGCGGCCCGACTGCACGACCTGCCACCCGAAACTCTTCCCCATCGTCAAACGCACCGCCTCTTCGGCCGCCCCCGCCGCGATCCGCCACGCCGACATGGAAAAGGGCAAGAGCTGCGGCTCCTGCCACGACGGCAAGAGCGCCCACGGCCTCGACGACTGCGGGACGTGCCACCAGGCCAAGTGAGGTGACGTCATGACGCCTCTCGAATTCCTCCAGCTCGCCGGCATCTTCCTCGCGGGTCTCGTCGTCCGGATCCTCGCCTTCACCCTCGTGATCGCGGTCTGCACGCTCCCGATCATCGCCGCCTGGGCGCTCTGGCGAGCGTGGCAGATGATGCGCGACCGGCGCATCGGCCTCGTCGACATCGCGGGGCTCGAGTTCGCCGAGGCGCACCATTACGCGCCCGGCCACACGTGGCTCGCGCGGAAGAGCCGCGGCACGGTCCGCGTCGGCCTCGACGAGATCGCGGGCCGGCTCCTCCATGCGCCGACGAGCGTCTCGCTTCCGCGGCCGGGGACCGTCCTCGCCGCCGGCCTCCCCGCCGCCACCGTGAACTGCGGCGGCCGCTCGGCCACGCTCTCCGCCCCGGTGTCGGGCACCGTCGTCGCGATCAACCCCAGGGTCCTGCGGGACCCCGCGCTCCTCGAGGAGTCGCGCTACCGCAACGGCTGGCTCTTCTCGATGAAACCCGCGACGGCTTCGTTCCTCACGCTCCCGACCGGCGCCGCCGCGCGCTCCTGGTTCCAGGACGAGACGGCGCGCTTCTCGCACGCGCTCGAGACCGAGCTCGGCCTTCTTGCGGCCGACGGCGGCGAGCTCGTCGTCGAGGCGCCCGCGCTGCTGTCCGAGGAGAAGTGGCAGCGTCTCGTCTCGGAGTTCCTGAAGGGCTGAGCCGGCGTCAGCGCTTGCCGAACAGCTTGTCGAAGGCCGAGCGCGCCCCGTCGGGCGTGTCGGCGGCCTTCGTGCCCGTGAGGTCCATGCTCACGACGGGCGCGTAGAGCGCGCAGTCGTTCGCCTTCGACTTCGCGGCGATCGGCGCGGGGATCTCCTGCCGGCACTGCCAGCGCGCGGCGCCGTCGAAGTGGCGGCACTGGCTGCAGGCATGGAGCGCGGCCCCGCACTTCCGGCAGACCGCGGCCGCCGTCACCTCGGGATCGTTCTTCTCGCCGCAGGCCTTGCAGCGGAAGACCTCGTCCCGGTGGCGGTCGGCGCCGCGGCCGCGGGGGGCGCCCTCGAGGCGCGCCGGGCGGTCGGAAAAGAACCCGCCGCCCCCGCCGCCCGAGCCTCCCGTGCCGCCGGTCCGGGCGCCGTCCTGATAGCCCTTCGAGCGGTACTTGCGATCCGACATCTGCTTCATTCTACGGTCCCGGGGCCGGGCCGTAGAATGCGCGCCAGGGACTGAATGAGATTCCTTCTTCGAATCCTCGTGAACGCGGCCGCTCTGTGGGTCGCATCGCAGTTCCTGCCGGGGATCCACGCGGGCGGGCCCGGCTCGTTCCTCGCCGTTGCCGTCGTCTTCGGCATCGTGAACGCCTTCATTCGCCCGCTGCTCAAGCTCCTGAGCTGCCCGGTCATCCTCCTGACGCTCGGTCTCTTCACTCTCGTGATCAACGCGCTCATGCTCATGCTCACGGCATGGGCCTCCCGGCTGCTCGGAATCGACTTCACGGTCGACGCGTTCTGGCCGTCGGCCTTTCTCGGCGCGCTGATCGTCTCCATCGTCTCGACGGTCCTGTCCTGGTTCATCCCGGACAAGGCCGCGTGAAGCACTTCCCTCAAAGGAGCTCTCCCCCCATGCGTGTTCCGGTCTGCCTGATGGCTCTCGTCGTCCTCGCCGGCTGCGCGAAGCAGCCCGCCGCCCCCGCCGCGAAGCCCGCGGCTCCCGAGGCGGCCCCCGCGGCGTCCGCGTCCGGCGTCGTGCCCGCCGCGCCCGCGCCGCCGACCCTCACCGTCTCGGGCACCGTCCTCGAGACGATGGACGCGTCGGACTACACCTACATGCGCCTCAAGACCGCGACCGGCGAGACCTGGGCGGCCGTGAACAAGACGAAGATCAAGAAGGGCGACGCCGTCACGGTCACGAACGCGATGGTGATGGACGGGTTCCAGAGCAAGACGCTCAACCGCACGTTCGACCACATCCTGTTCGGCATCCTGGCCGGACCCGGCGGCGCGTCGCCCGCCGCAGCCGGCGCCGCGGCGCTGCCGATGGTGTCCGACCACGCGCCCACGGCGGGGACGACCGGCGGAGAGACGCCGCAGCAGATGGCCGCGCAGCACGGCCAGGCCGCGGGAGGGCCCGCGGACGCGCCGGACGTGAAGGTCCCGAAGGCCGAAGGAGCGAACGCGAAGACGGTCGCCGAGCTCTTTGCGCAGCGCGCCACGCTCAAGGGCAAGGACGTCACCGTGAAGGCCAAGGTCGTGAAGGTCACGGCCGCCGTCATGGGCAAGAACTGGCTCCACGTGCGCGACGGCTCCGGCTCGAAGGCGACGAAGGACAACGACCTCACCGTGACGACCGACGCGACCGCGAAGGTGGGCGACGTCGTGACCGTGACCGGCCTCGTCTCGGTCGACAAGGACTTCGGGGCCGGCTACGCGTACCCGGTCATCATCGAGAGCGCGAAGCTGAAGTAAGGCCCGCGGCGAGGAACGCGAGGAGCGTCAGCAGGGAGACGAGAGCGCCGGCGCGAAGTCCGGGCGTGAGGTAGCGAAAGACGATCCGGTGCTCTCCGGCGCCGACGCGCACGGCGCGGAAGAGGCCGTCCGCGGTGAGGATCGTCGCCGGCCGCCCGTCGAGCTCGGCCGACCAGCCTCTCGCGTTCTCCTCGAGGAGGACGGCATACCCGCCGTTCGCCGAGCGGCACGTGACGACGACCTCCTCGGGCCGCGGCGAGGCTGCCGCGCACGGCTCGAGGGAGCCGGCCGACGCGAGGGGCTCGGCGCCGGCCCCGGAGACGACGATGCGCGCCGGGTCGCCTTCGCGCCCCGGCGTGGCGAGGGAGGCGAGGCCTTCGTCCTCCGATTCGGCCCGCGCGGCCCGCGGCGCAACGAACGCGCGCGGCCTCACGGAACCGGTCCCGACGACGCCCCACCCGGCGAGCCGTGAGAGGACGGGAGAGCCCGGCGCGAAGCGCCCGGGCTCGGGCAGCATCGCGTAGTCGACTCCGGCGAAGCTCACGAAGGCCCGGAAAGACAGGCGCGGGACCGTCTCGTCCCAGAACCTGCGGGACCGGGCGCTGTCGCCCGTCTCGAACCCCGGCACGACGTCGAAGCCGAAGAGCGACGCCACGTTCGTGTCGAGAGCCTCGAGCGTGGCGGTTGCGATCTGGGCTCCGGTCTCGAGCGTCGGCCGGGCGAGGTTCTCGTGGTCGATGAAGATGCGCGGCCGCGGGGCGGTCCCGGCGCGCGGCGGGCGGGGCAGCGCCGCGAGAAGGCGAGGCGTGTGCGCGAGGAGGGCGCGGGGCGCGAGCGCCGTGAGGGCGCGGGCCGCGAAGACGAGCGGCAGCGCGACGGAGCAGAGCGCCAGCGCCCCCGCGACCCCGGCCGCCCGCCTCCCGACGAGAACGAGCGCGAGCGCGAAGAGCGCCGCACCCGCGGCCGCGACGCCGGCGCCCGCCGCGGACAGCGCGAGTCCTTCTCCCGCGTTGAGTCCCGCGGCGCCCCGGCCGAGCCGGGACGCGAGCGCCGCCTGCTCGTTCCGGAAGTGCCCGACGGCGGCGCCGCCGGCCGCCAGGAGAGCGGCGGAGACGAGAGAGACCCGGATCAGCCCGCGCGCCGGGAGAGCGTTCTCGAAGACCCGCGAGAACCCGGCTCCGGCGGCGACGACCCAGATCAGGAGGGCGCCGAAGAAGAACTTCTCGGGGAAGTTGATCCACCGGAGAGGCGGGAGGAAAGCGCGCAGCGCCCCGTAGAGCGGCGTGTACGAGCCGAACGCGAAGAGGAGGAAGACCAGCGAGCCCAGGAGCAGGCGGCGGATCCGCGGCGCGCGCGCGGCGGCGAGGGCGAGAGCGAGGACGGGAACGCCGAGAAAGAGGCTGAACGCGTAGCACGGGTCTCCGGCCGGGAGGCCCAGGGCCGGCCCGACGAACCAGCTCTCGTTCCCCTCCGAGCCGAACGCGAGCGGCCAGACGCACTCGAGGAGCCGTCCCGGCGGCATCGACCATTTCAAGGGCCCGGCGGCGGGAGCCTGGGCGCGGGCGCTCCGGCCGAGGAGGAGAAGGGCCGGGAGGAGGCCGACGGCCGCGAGAGAGAGCCCTCCGGCCGCCGGCAGCAGAAGGCGCCTCAGGCCGGCGAGCGGACGCCCGGCGGTGAGGACGACCGCCAGCGTGACGAGGCCGGCGACGACGACGAATCCCGGCTCGCCCGAGAGGAGCTGGAGCGCCACAGCGGCCGCGAACGCGGCGCCGGTCCACCGCCGCGCACCCGGCGGGCCGGGGCCGTCCGCGTGCACGAGGCCGGCGAGAGCCAGCCAGGGGATCCACGTCACGTACGGAATCGCTCCGTTCGGGATTGCCGAGACGACGAAGCCGTTCGTGACGACGACGGCGCCGGAGAGGAAGGCGCCGGGCGGGCCCGCCCCGAGACGCCACGCGAGGGCGGCCGCCCCGAGCGAGAGGATCAGGAGCTGGACGAGCGTGAGGGCGTCGAAGGCCCACGGCGAGCGCGAGAGGGCGAGAAGCCAGGTGAGGGGCGACGTGACGCCGTGGACGGGATTCGCGGCGAGCGCGACGCCGAACCCGACGCCGTCGAACCACTCCGGAACGCGGCCGGCGGCGAAGGCGGCGGACAGGGCCGCGCGCGACGGGCGCGTGAAGCGCAGCGCGTCGCGCAGGACGAACGTCTCGCCGAGGAAGATCACACGGGCCCAGACCGCGGCGATCAACGCTGCGAGGCCGAGGGCGACGAGGGCCGGGCGCCGCACCGCGGCAGGGTACCAGCGGCCGCCCGCGGCGCCCGCTCTTGACGGGCGGAGTAATCTCCTTGGGCTCGTGAACGCGCCCAACGCCTTCGCCTTCTTCACCGTCGCCGGGTATTTCTATACGCCGGCGAGGAGGGGCGCCGCCGCGTAGGCGACACCGACCCCGGGTGATTCCCGAGGCCCCCCTCCGAAACGACGGAGGGGGGCCTTTTTCTTTTGTCCCCAAGGAGGCTTCCCATGGACGGATCGACCCCCGACAACGCTGTCCCCGACGTCCCGACGCCGCGCGCGGGCTACCAGGGCGAGCCGGGCTCGTTTTCCGCGCGCGCGGCCGCGCGCGCCGGCCGCCCGCTCGCGTACGCGACGTTCGACCGGCTCCTGCGGGCGCTCCTCGGAGGCGAGGTGGACGTCGCGGTCCTCCCCGCCGCGACGCACGGCGCGGGCCCCGTCGTCGAGCCGCTGGAGGCGCTCGCCCGGGCCCTCGAGGCCGGCGCCGTCCCGCTCGAGGTGCGCGAGGAGATCGCCGTCCCGGTCCGCCTCGTCCTCGCGGCCCCTTCCGGCGTCGCCGAGGAGGACGTGAAGGAAATCCATTCCCAGCCGCCGGTCCTGCGGCAGTGCGCGCGCCTCCTCGCGCGCCTCGACGCCGTGCCCGTCGAGACGCACGACACGGCTTTCGCGGCCCGGCGCGTCGCCGAGCTCGGCGGAGCGCGCGCGGCCGTGTGCTCCGAGGAGGCCGCGCTGGAAGCCGGTCTCGTCGTCCTCGAGGAGGACGTGTCGGACGTGAAGCCGAACGCGACGCGCTTCTGGACGGTCGCGCGCCGCTCGGACGCCGAGCCGACCGTCCGGGCGCTCTTCTTCGGCGGCGCCCGCCTCGCCTCCGCGCTGCACGACGCGGGCGCCGAAATCCTGATGCTGGCGGGCCGTCCCGGCGCGGCGGTGGGCGGGTTCGCGACGGTCCCCGCCGCGGCGCTCGGGAAAGCCGCGGGCCTCGCGGCGAAGGCGGGCGAGACGCTCGTGTGGCTCGGCCCCGCGCCCGACCACGTGCCTCCGCCGCGCCTCAGGGACGCTCCGCGGGCGACGGAGGTCCGCGCGGCCACCGTGGTCACGGCGGGGACGTTCACGGTCGGAGGCGGACGGCGGGCGGTCATCGCGGGCCCGTGCGCGGTCGAGTCGCCGGAGCAGGTGATGCGTCTCGCGAAAGCCGTCGCGCGCGCCGGAGCGACCGCGCTCCGCGGAGGCGTCTTCAAGCCCCGCACGTCGCCGTCCGCGTTCCAGGGCCACGGCCTCGAAGCGCTCGGCTGGCTGAGGGACGCGGGCGACGCGGTGGGACTGCCGATCGTCACGGAGGTCATGGCGCCCGCGCAGGTCGAGCCCGTCGCGCGCCTCGCGGACGTCCTCCAGATCGGCGCGCGCAACTGTCAGAACTACGACCTCCTGAAGGAGGCCGGCGGCGCGGGGCGCCCCGTGATGCTGAAGCGCGGCTTCGGGACGACGGTCGAGGAGTGGCTCAGCGCCGCCGAGTACATCCTCGCCGCGGGCTGCCGCGACGTCCTCCTGTGCGAGCGCGGAATCCGGACGTTCGAGCGCGCGACGCGCGGCACGCTCGACCTCGGTGGTCTCCTCGCGGCGCGCTCCCTCACGCACCTGCCGCTCCTCGCGGACCCCTCGCACGCCGCGGGCCGGAAGGAACTCGTGCCGGGCCTCGCCCGCGCCGCGTGGGGCGCCGGCGTCGACGGCCTCATGATCGAGGTCCACGACGCGCCTGAGTCCGCGCTCTGCGACGGGCCGCAGGCGCTCCTGCCGGACGACCTCGAGATGCTTCTCGACGAGTTCGGCCTCCTGCCGGGGCGCACGGGCTCGGTCGAACGCGTGCGGCGCGCGATCGACTCCGTGGACTCCTCCATCGCCGCGCTCGCGGCCCGGAGGCTCGAGCTCTGCCGCCGCGTCGCGGAGGTCAAGAAGTCGACGGGGAGGCCCGTCCGCGACGAGGCGCGCGAGGCGACCGTGCGCGCGCGCTTCGCCGAGAGCCTCGGGAAGGACGCGACGAAGGCCGCGGGCCTCGCGGACGCGCTCATCGCCCTCGGTCTCGAGGCCGAGGGATGGGAGGGGGACGTCACTCCCCGATGATCTTGATCAGGACGCGCTTGGCCCTTCGGCCGTCCCACTCGCCGTAGAAGATCCGCTCCCACGTCCCGAAGTCGAGGCGGCCGTTCGTGATCGCGACGACCGCCTCGCGGCCCATGAGCTGGCGCTTGACGTGCGCGTCCGCGTTGTCCTCGCCCGTGTCGTTGTGCCGCCACGCGCGCACGGGCTCGTGCGGGACGAGCGCCTCGAAGAACCGCTCGTAGTCGGCGTGGAGGCCCCTCTCGTCGTCGTTCACGAAGACGGAGGCCGTGATGTGCATCGGGTTCACGAGGCAGAGCCCTTCCCTGACGCCGCTCTCCTTCACGGCCGCCTCGACCTCGGGCGTGATGTTCACGAAGCCGATGCGGGCGGGGACGTTCAGCGTGAGGACCTTCCGGTGGGACTTCACGGGTTCTTCTCGCCCTTCTCCGGGGCGGGCGCCGCGTCGAGCTCCTTCAGCGCGGCCTCCGCGGCCTTGGCGGCGTCGCCTCCCGGCGGCGCGACGCGGAGGATGTCGTCGTAGAGCCGGCGCGCGTCGCCCGTGCGCCCGGCGGCCCGGTAGAGGCCCGCGAGGCCGACGCGCGCCGGGAGCGCTTCCGGTGAGACGGGCTCGGCGCGGAGGATTTCCTCGTAGAGCGTCTGGGCCCGGAGCGGGTCGCCCCCGCGCTCGGCGGCCTGCGCGAGGCGGAGGGTCGCCGTGCGGGCCGCCTCGGCGTCCGACCCCGCGCGAGCCTCCTCGTACGCGCGCAGGGCGTCGTCGCCGCGCCGGACGCTCTCGAAATACTCGCCGCGCTTGAGGAGAGACTCGCCGCGCGCGGCGGGGATCGCCGCGAGGCCGTCGAGGGACTTGAGGAGGCGGGCCTGGTCGCCGGTCCGCCTCGCAAGGTCCGCCATCGTACGCAGGAGGGCCGTGCGGGTCTCGACGCGCGACGTTTTCGCCACGGCAGCCGCGTAGAGGTCCCAGGCCGCGGCCCCGCCGCTTTCCTTCTCGGCGGAGGCGCCGCGCTCGAGGATCTGCGCGAGCGGCTCGTCCGCAGCCAGGCCGCCGGTCCGGCCGGCCGCGAGGTCGGCGCGGGCCGGCGCCGCCTCCGGCGCGAGGCCTTCGGGCAGCCTCGGCGCCCGGCGCGCCCACCAAGTGCCGGCGAGGACGACGGCGAGCACGGCGGCGGCCGCGAGCGCGATCCGGAGGCGCGCGCCGGGCCGGGCGGACGGCGCGGCGGGCAGCGTCCGCGGGCTCGCGGGAACGGAAGCCGGCGCGGGCCTTGCCGCGTGCGCGGGCCCCGGGTCGGATGAGACGAGCGACGCGATCTGTCCCTGCGTGTACGGGTCCGGCGGCGCGAGGGACTGGAGCTTGCGGAAGAACCGCATGAGGTTCACGAAGTCGTGCTCGAGGCGGTAGAGCTTCGCGAGCTGCAGGAGGAGCGCGAGGTTGTCCGGCTCCTTTCGAAGCTCCTCCTCGAGCGTGCGGATCTTCGCGTTGTCGAGGGGCTTGACGCGCTGGCCCGCGCGCAGCGCCGCCGTCCGGAAGAGCTCCTGCGCCTTCGGGTCGTGCGGGGCGCAGGCGACGGTCCGGTACGCGGCCCAGAGTGCCTCCTCGGGCCGCGCCGAGGAGTCGTTCAGGAGCTTCTCGGCCGCCGCGGTGGACTCCTCGGCGAGCCGGTGATTGCGCGCCGCGACGAAGGCGCCGGGGTCGTCGAGGAAGGTGCGGAACAGGACGCCCGTCTTCTCGACGTGTTCCTTCTCGAAGACGGCCCGGAGCGCCGTCGAGGCCGTCGCGGCGTCCGGAAAGCGCAGGGAGCGGTCCTTCGCGTGGAGCCCGCGCAGGAACGTGTCGACGCCCGGGGGGATCGTCGGGTCGAGGAGCGACGGGAGCTCGGGCTCGGTCTCCGCGACGCGGCGCAGCGTGACGGCGATCGAATCGGCCGTGAACGGGTTGTACCCGCAGAGGAGCTCGTAGAGGACCGTGCCCATCGAGAAGAGGTCGCTGCGCGCGTCCAGATCGTCGCCGCGCGCCTGCTCGGGGGACATGTGGGCGGGCGTCCCGACCACGGTTCCCGTCATCGTGAGGCGGGTGAGGTGCTCGGCGTGGCTGATCCCGAAGTCGCCGATCTTGACCGCGCCGTCCCGGGTCCACATGACGTTCTGCGGCTTGATGTCCCTGTGGATGATCCCTTTCCGGTGCGCGGCCGCGAGGCCGTTCAGGGCCTCGTCGACGGCGTAGAGCGCGATCTCCCACGGGAAGCGGCCCGTCTCCTGCCGCAGGCCGTGGAGCTCGCCGCCGTCCACGTACTCCATGACGATGTACGCGTTCGACGGCGTCGGGCTGCAATCGAGGAGCTCGACGATGTTCGGGTGCTTGAGCGCGATCTGGATCCGAATCTCGTGGAAGAAGCGGTCGAGGAAGTCCGGGTCCGTCGCGAGGTGCGGAAGAACCTTCTTGATCGCGACCCTGCGCCCGGTTCGCTCGTCGGTCGCGAGAAAGATCTCCGCCATGCCGCCGAGTGCGAGCCGGCGGACGATCTTGTAGTGGTCGATCCGCTCCGGCGCCGGAGGGCCGCCGCCTTCGGGCATGGTGCGGAGATCTTACGCGGCTACACTCCGCGGCCGTGACGCCCCGCGCCCCGGCCCCTCCCGTCCTCGCCGTCCTCGACGTGGGGTTCCACCGTCACCCGGACCTCGCCGCACGGCGGGTCGTCGCCTGCGTGGACGCGACCTCCCGCCGCGTCGTCCCGTTCCGGTACGGGGCGAGGGGGACGGAGGCCGAGCACGGGACGCGGACGATGCTTCTCGCGGCCGGCAGCGGCCGCGCGAGCGGCCTCGTCTCCCCCGCGCCGCGCGCGAAGGTCGTCCTCGTGAAGGTCGGCGAAGGCGGGCGCGTCCCGCGCGCCGCGATCGTCCGCGCGTACCGCTGGCTCGCGGCGCACGGGCCGGGGCTCGGGGTCCGCGTCGCGCTCTGCCCGTTCGGCGACGACGTCGAGCATCGGGGAAGCCGGAGCGAGGTGCCGGGGCTCGTCGCGGCGCTCGCCGCGCGCGGCATCGTCGTCGTCGCGGCGGCGGGCTGGGACCGCGCGAACGAAGTGGTCTCCCCCGCGCGCGCGAGGGACGCGATCGCGGTGGGCGGCTGGGACGTCGCGGAGGGCCGGCCCGCGCGCGGCCCCCGGGTCGGCCCCGTTGCAGGCGTCCTCAAGCCGGACCTCCTCGCGCCCTCGGTTCCGCTCGAGGTGCCGTGCCTCCTCGGGAGCCGGGCGCACGAGCGAGCCGGCGGAACGTCGTTCGCGGCCTCCCTCGTGGCGGGCGCCGCCCTCCGCATTCTCGAACGGGAGCCGGGGCTCGCGAAGGACGGCGTCCTCGCCCGGCTCACGGCGCTCGCCCGCCCCGTCCCGGGCCAGCCCCCCTTTCTCCCGCTCCGGGCGCTCCGGCGGGGCTGACCCCCGATTTCCCGGGATTTCCGGGGCTCTGCGTCTGGACTCAGATGCAACTGCACCATTCCAATCGGCTTTCGGGAAGGGCATCGTTTCTCCACCATGAGCGGAAACACCGACGAACGCCGCGTTTTCGACGAGTTCTTGAAGCGCAAGGGGCTGAAGGTCACGCGCGAGAGGACGGCCGTATTCGACGAGATCTTCTCGACGCACCGGCACTTCGACGCCGACGACCTCGTGAGCCGGATGCGCGAGCGCGGCACGAAGATCAGCCGCGCGACGATCTACCGCACGCTCGAGCTGCTGTACGGCTGCGGGCTCGTGGGGCGGGTCCGCCTGAACGAGGAGAAGTACCGCTACGAGCGGCTCCGCAAGGGCGAGCACCACGACCACCTCGTCTGCACGAACTGCGGCAAGGTCGTCGAGTTCATCGACGGCGCCATCGAGAAGCGCCAGGACGCGGTGTGCAAGGAGCACGACTTCGTCGCGACCTCGCACTCGCACCAGATCTGGGGCCTCTGCGGAGCCTGCCGGAAGGTCGCGCTGAAGGCGCCGGGCCGGGCCTCCGTCACCGCCGCGTAGACTCGGGCGCGTGCCCGTCGCCGTCGTCTGGCTGCGGCGGAACCTCCGCCTCGACGACAACCGTGTGCTCGACGCGGCCCTCCGGGCCGCGGACGCGGTCGTTCCGGTCTTCGTCCTGGACGATCATTACCTGGCGGAGGACTTCTCCCCGCCGCGCCTGGCATTCCTCGCCGGGTCGCTGACGGAGCTCGCCGCCGCGCTCGGAAGGAAGGGCGGCCGTCTCGTCGTCCGCAGGGGACCCGCGGGGGAGGCTCTCGGGGCGCTCTGCCGCGAGACGGGTGCGGACGCGGTCTTCACGCACGCGGACCACGAGCCCCACGGCGCCTCGCTCCTCGAGGAGGCGCGGGGCTCGCTCGAGGCCCAGGGGACGTCCCTCCACGCCGTCGAGGACCTGCTCCTTCTTCCGCCCGGCGGGATCGCGACCCGGGAGGGCCGGCCGTTCACGGTCTACACGCCGTTCTCGCGCCGCTGGCTCGAGGCCGACAAGCCCGCTCCCGTCCCCGAGTCCGCGCACGTCCCGGCGCCCGCCGCCGTCCTCTCCCCCGCGTTTCCGTCGATCCCCCTCGGGAAGGTGCGCGGGTTCCTCGAGACCGGTCCGCCCGGGAACCCCCGGGGCGGGGCCTCCGAGGCCCGGCGGACGTGGGACGCGTTCCGCGCGTCCGCGCTTCTGCGCTATGCGGTCGAGCGCGACCGGCCGGACCTCCCCGGGACGTCGCGCCTGTCGCCGCACCTGCGCTTCGGGACGATCGGCGTCCGACGCGTCCTCGCCGAAGCGCGCGAGGCGTGGAGGGACGCTCCGCCGTCGGGGAGGAAAGGAATCGAGACGTTCGTGAAGGAGCTCTGCTGGCGCGAGTTCTACGCGGGCATCCTCGCCGCGTTTCCGCGCGTCCTGACGGAGAACTTCCGGAAGGAGTTCGACGCGTTTTCGTGGGCGACGGGCGCGGAAGCCGAGCGCCGTTTCACGGCGTGGGCCGAGGGGAAGACGGGCACCCCGATCGTGGACGCGGGGATGCGCCAGCTCCTCGCCGAGGGCTGGATGCACAACCGCGTGCGGATGATCGTCGCGTCCTTCCTGACGAAGGACCTCCTCGTGGACTGGCGGCGCGGAGAAGCGTTCTTCCGGCGGCATCTCGCGGACGGCGATCCCGCCTCGAACAACGGCGGCTGGCAGTGGGCCGCCGGGTGCGGGACGGATGCGCAGCCGTTCTTCCGGATCTTCAATCCCGTCCTGCAGGGGAGGAAGTTCGATCCCGGCGCGGCATACGTGAAGAGATGGGTGCCGGAGCTCGCGGGCGTCGAGGCGGCCCCGGCGGATCTCCACGCGCCGTGGACGCTCCCGAACCCGCCCGCGGACTACCCCGTTCCCGTCGTCGAGCATTCCGAGGCGAGGAAGGCGGCCCTCGCGGCGTTCGCGTCCCTGAGGAAGGGCTGAGGCCGGCCTACGGCGAAAGGGGCGTGGCGGCGTCGAGATGCGGGGCTTGCGTGTCGAGCGGGAGGCCGTAGAGCGCCGCGTACGCGCCCTGGAAATAGAGGACGCGCTTGACGTAGACGCGCGTCTCGGCGATCGGGATCGACTCGAGGAACTCGTCGGACGCCACGGAGCCCGCGGCCTTCTTCCACGACCGCACGCGCCCGGGCCCCGCGTTGTAGGCCGCGACGGCCGACGCCGTGTCGCCGTGGAACTCGGCGAGGAGGTCGCGCAGGTAGGCGGCGCCGAGACGGACGTTCTCGCCGGGGTCCCTGAGGTCGGGCCGCCCCTTGCCGCCGTTCTCGCGCCGGAAGAGCGTCCGCCCCGTCGCGGGCATCACCTGCATGAGACCGAGCGCGCCGGCCTTCGAGCGGATGTCGGCCGTGAAGACGCTCTCCTGCCGGATGACGCCGAAGAGCAGCGAGACGGGGACGCCTGCCCGCAGGGCCTCGGCCTCGACGAGGGCCGCGTGCGCGAACGGGTAGAACGCCCGGCGCGCCTCGTCGGGCACGGCGCCCTCCTCGGGCGTCCCGAGCTCGGGATAACGGCGCTTCAGGAGGGCGGCGGCGCGGCGGTAGTCGCCCGTCCCGGCGGCGACGCGGGCGGAGAACACGGGGTCGGGCGCGGCCTCGAGTTCGGCGGCGTCGCCGGCGAGGTTTGGGAAGCCGCACAGCAGGAACTCGCGCGACGGGGCGAGCGGCGTGTCGCTCTCGGCCGAGGTGTCCTCGGACGCGACGGGCGCGGGCGCGGCGACGGACATGCCGAGCGCCGCGGCGGCCCACCGTGCGTAGAGATCGGGCGCGGCCCCGGGAACGAGGTTCGCGTAGAGGCTGCGTGCGCCCGGCGCGTCGCCGAGGCGCTCCTTCGAGCGCCCGGCCCAGTACGTCGCGCGCCGCCGGACGCTCACGTCGCGCCAGAGCGCGGCCTGGTCCTCGAACGCCCGCGCGGCCTCGGCGAAACGGCCGGCCGTGTAGAGGTCGAAGGCGTCGCGAAACGACTCGGCGGCGCCCGCGTCGTTCCCGGGGTCGATCTCGAGAAGGCGCGGGAGGAGGGCCGTCGCCTCGTCCTTCCGGCCGGCGCGGAGGGCGAGGCGGACGCCGCCCTCGAGGACGCGTCGACGGTCCTCGTCGGCGAGCGCTCGCGCGAGAAGGGCGGGGAGGTCGGCAAGGCGCGCGTCCGCCCGCGCGCGCTGAGCGGGAGAGAGCGCCGGCGGGGCCTTGGGCGGAGCCGGCCTGGCGCCGCGCCGACGGCGGGTGTGGCGCGCGGGGGCCGGCGCCAGGACGCGCGCATCCGCGAGCCACGAGAGGGCGGCGCGGTGGAGCGATTCCGCCTCGGAGATCCCGTCGGGCGGCGGGAGCGCGAGGATCCGCTGCGCGTCCTTCGGTCCGCCAGCGGCGAGCCAGGCCTCGGCGGCCGCGGTCCTGACGCCCGCGGGAGGCGTGGTGCCGAGCGACTTGAGGAGCGAGGCGGCCTGCTTCGGGTCGCGCGCGGCGATGGCGCGCGCGCGGGCCGCGCGGGCTGCGGCGGGCGCGATCTTCGCCGCGGCGTCGAACTCGGCGCGGTCCGCCTCGTCGAAGAGGTCGGACGCGCGCTCGGGCGCGTCCGGCCACGCTCCCACGAGGGCGGCGAGCGTGCGGCGCCCCGCGTCGCGCGACTCCGCCGCCCGCGCGAGAGCGAGCGCCCGGGCGATCGAGGCGCGCGGGTGGCGCGGGTCGGGCTCGCCCCGCGCGGCGAGCGCGTCGCGCACCGCGCGCTTCTCGGCCGCCGTCGCGGCGAGGCGCGCGGCGTCGCCGAGGGCCTCGCGGGCGAGGACCTCGCCCTGCGAGGACGCATAGGCGAGAAGCGCGGCGACCGAAGTCTTCCTCGCGGGAATGCCGGCGGAGAGCCCGATCCACGGCGCGAGGCCCGGGAGGCCGAGCGGGGCGCCGTCGAGCCCGGCGACGAACGCCGGAGCCGTGCCGTCGGCGCGCGCGAGCGCGACCGCGGCGGACGCGAAGGCCCGCCGCAGGGCGGGCAGCCGTACGGCGACCGGCGCGGGAGCGTCCGGCGGGAGGCCGGGCGCGGCGAGGACCGCGAGAAGCGCGGCGACGGCGGGGCTCAGGGAATCCCGCTCAGCCCATCGACCCGAGCGACTCGGCGCGCCCGTCCGCGAGGATCCGGACGAGCTCGTCCTTGAAGAAGTCGTTCTCGCGGCGAATGTGCTCCGGCGTGCGCTCGTCGTAGACCTGCCGGCTCCGCTCGATGTCGTCCTTGAGGCGCTCGTAGAGGTCGCCGGCCGCGCGACCCTCGTCGACCTTCTTCTCGTTGTAGAGCTTGATCTCGGAGATCAGGAGACGGGCGAGGCGGCGCGCGTCGTCGAGCGAGCGCTGCGGACCGTCGGCGGTGCCCGCGCGGCCGCGCGGCACGAAGCCCGAGATCGGGCGGATCCCGGCGTCCTTCGGCGGGAGAACGGCGGAGACGCCCGTGCGAGGCGCGGGTTTCTGGACCGTGACGTCCTCGACGCCGGGCGCCGAGCCGCGCAGGGCCGCGCTGGACGCGCGAAGCGCCTCGAAGGCGCCCGTGAAGTCTCCCGTCGACGCGCCCGAGAGCGGCGACGGGATGCCGGACGGCGGAGGCGGCACCGACGGGCTGGGCGGGGGCGTGATCGACGGGTAGGGGAGCGAGGCTGCGGGCGCCGGCATCGGCGGCGGCGGGGGCGGCGCCCCGAGAGACGGGATCGCGCTCGTGAGGCCGGGGTCCGAGAACATGTGCCGCGGCGCCGGAATCGCGCGCTTGCCCGACTCCTCGATCGCGCGCAGGGCCTCTCGCGCGTCGGTGGGACGCAGGCGCGGCGACGCGGGCGGCGGCGGAGGCGGAGCCGCGGGCATCGCGACGGTCGCGGCGGGAGGCGCGACGGGCGCGGCGATCGTCGCGGCCGTCGGCGCCATCGAGAGCGAGTCGAGATCCGGCGGCGCGGGCGCCGGTGCGGCGATCGTGGCGCCCGCAGGGACGTGCTCGAAGCGGGCGATCCTCTCGCCGGTGGGCGTGAGAGTCGGGGAGGGGATCTTCTTCCTCGCGGCGAGGAGGTCGACGGCGAGCCCCGTCACGAACGTGAGGACCTCGATCGCGGCCTCGTTGAGACGCCCCTCCTCGCCGGGCAGCTCGTCCGCGCAGACGAGTCCGGCCAGGCGGTCGCGGATGACCATCGGGACGAGGAGCGTTCGTGCGGGCGCGGGCCCCGAGAGCGCACGGCGCAGCGGCGAGCGCTCGTCGGGCGGCTCGGCGAGCATCGAGCGCTGGCCTTTCAGCACGGCCGCGACGAAGGGGTCGTCCTCGGTCGAGAGGTCCACGGAACGGACCGACTCGTCGCGCCCGCCCGTCGCGTCGTAGCCGACGGCCTTCCAGCCCGTGAGCCGGTCGTTGCGCAGGACGAGGAGGGCGACGCGCGAGGCGTGTGCCTGCGTCTGCGAGAGGAAGCGCGAGAGGACGTCCACCTGCGTGCGCGCGGACTCGACGGCCGCGAACGAGCCGCGGACGACGGTCCAGTCGGCCTGCGCGGGCGCGGCCGGCGCCGCGGCCCTGGGTGCGGACGCGGAGGCGGGCGCGGCGTCCTCGAGCATGAGGGCGACGATGTCCTCGGGGAACAGCGGCTTGGCCTGCGCGGGGATCTTTTCGGACAGGGACGCGAGGAGCGCCTCGATGTCCCGGCGGGCGTCGACGAGACCCGACTTCCACGTCGCGAGGTGGTCCTCGAGGTGCGTGGACAGCGATTCGATCAACCGGCGTGTCGCGGCGGGATCCACGGACATACGTCTCCTGACGGCGCCAGAGCTTGGGCCCATTCGGCGTCGTGTCCCGGCATTATATTCAAACGGAACGACTTGGGTCGCCCGGATGCGGCCGGATTGACGGGCGGCCTCCCGCCCCTTAGCATGTGGGGTTTGCCCGCGTCCGGAGCCTCGTGTCCGGACCAGTCGGGGCGCGGAAGGAGGGATTCCAAAAGTGCCGCTGATCCACGTCAAAGAGGACGAGTCGTTCGAGAACGCCCTGCGCCGTTTCAAGCGCAAGTGCGAGAAGTCCGGCATCCTCTCCGAGCTCAAGAAGCGTCAGCACTACGAGAAGCCCTCGGCCAAGCGGAAACGCAAGGCCATCGCCGCCCGCAAGAAGATGCTCCGCAAACTCGCCGAAGAGCGCCGCACCGGGATGTAAATTCCCGGTCCGTGTCGTCCTCCCAGGCTCACTCCGAACTCGACTGGCCCGGCGTGCTTCGGCTCGCCGGGCGCTTTTGTTCTTCGGAGCGCGGCCGGTCCCGCCTCCTCGCCACGGCGCCGTCCCCCGACCCCTTCGAGGTCGCACGGCGTCTCGGCGTCACGCGCGACCTCCAGAGGCGCCGCGCCGTGCGGCCCGCGATCGCGCTCGCGGGCGTGGACGAAGGGGCGCCGCTCGTCGCGCGGCTCGGCCCCGCGAACCGCGCGCTCAGCCCCGAGGACCTGCTCGACCTGTTCCTCCTCGTCGAGCGCGCGGAGGGCGCGCGCGTCGCCGTCCCCGTCGAGGACGCGGAGCTTCCGGACCTGACGGAGCTTCTCCGCCCGCTCGTGTCGTTCGAGGACCTGCTCGCCGAGCGCGAGCCCACGTTCGAGCCAGACGGGCGCGTCAAGGACACGGCCTCCGCGCGTCTCTACGCGCTGCGTGCCGCGATCCAGCGTCTCCGCCGCGACGTGGTGAGGAAGCTCGACGAGCTCGCGCGCCGGGAGGGCGACGCGCTCTCCGGCGGTTACGTGACGGAGAAGGGCGGGCGCTACTGCCTCCCCGTGCGCTCGGACCGGCGCGAGGCCGTGCAGGGCCTCGTGCACGAGAAGTCGGGCTCGGGCCAGACGTTCTTCGTCGAGCCGCTCGCCGTCGTCGAGGACAACAACGCGCTCGCCGAGGCGCTCGAGGAAGAGCGCGAGGAAGTGCACCGCATTCTCGTCGCCCTCACGGCGCGCTTCTCGCAGCGGAGGGCCGAGCTCCTCGCCGCGGTCGAGATCCTCACCGAGCTCGACGCCGCGCAGGCGCGTGCCGAGTTCTCGTCGGCCACGGGCGGCGTCTACCCCGAGTTCGGCGACCGTCTCGTCCTGAAGGGGGCGCGCCACCCGCTCCTCGACCGGCGCCTTGCCCAGCTGCGCGCCGAGGTCTTCGGCGAGGACGAGGAGCGCCACTCCGACGCGGTGCCGCTCGACCTCGAGCTGCCGGAGGGGACGCGGACGCTCCTCCTCTCGGGTCCGAACGCGGGCGGCAAGAGCGTCGCGATGAAGACGGCCGGGCTCTTCTCGCTCCTCGCGCAGTCGGGCTTCGCGATCCCGGCCGCCGCCGGCTCGACGCTCCCGGTCTTCGACGCCGTCCTCACCGTCGCGGGCGACGCCCAGGACCTCCTCGGGGACCTCTCGTCCTTCGCCGCCGCGATGACGCGCACGGCGCGCGTCCTCGCGGGGGCGACGCCGAGGAGCCTCGTCCTCCTCGACGAGCTCGGGAGCGGAACCGACCCCGACGAGGGCGCGGCGCTCGCGATCGCGGTCCTGCAGGAAGACCTCGCGCGGGGCGGCTTCACCGTCGCGACGACGCACCTCTCCGCCGTCAAAGAGTGGGCGCAGGACCGGCCCGGGGTCCTCTCGGCCGCGATGGAGTTCGACGAGAAGGCCGGCCGGCCGACGTTCCGAGTGAGGCCCGGCGCGTTCGGCCGCTCGCGGGCGCTCGCCGTGGCCGAGCGCGCGGGCCTCCCCGCCCGCGTTCTCGCGGCCGCGAAGGCGAGGCTCGGGGACAAGTGGATGGCCGCCGACGCCGCGCTGCAGCGCCTCGAGTCCGAGACGCGCCGCGCGCGCGAGGAGGCCGACGCCGCGAAGACCGCGGCCCTGAAGGCGCAGGCGCGCCTCGCCGAGCTCGAGAAGGAGCGGGCCGCGCTCGCTCTCGAGCGGGCGAAGGTGAAGGAGAAGGCGAAGGAGCAGATCGAGAAGGCGCTCCTCGTGCTCCGCGAGAAGACGCGCCAGGAGCTCGAGCGGATGCGCGAGGACCTCAAGGCGGGCCGCAGCGTCGGCAGGGGCGCGCTCATGACGGTGACCCAGAGCGCGCGCGAGGCCGCGCTCGGCCTCTTCGGCGCGGAGGAGCCCGAGGCGCCGTCCGGGCCCGTTTCGCCGGGCATGGACGTGAAGGTCGCGCCGTTCGGCTCGGTCGGGCGACTGCTCGCGCTGTCGCCGCGCGGAGAGGCGGAAGTCGAGATCAAGGGCAAGCGGATGCGCGTGGACGTGAGGTCGCTATCACCTGCGTCCACGGCCCCAATGGGTCGTCCGAACCGCGAAGGCGCAGGCCGCGCGGGCCCGGGCCGGGGTCTTCCGACCTCGGGCCGGCCTCCCCCGCCGTCGTCGCGACCGCCGAGATCGTTCTCGTCGGCCAGCGCGTGGACGCGGCGCTGCCGCTCGTCGAGCGCGCGATCAACGACGCGCTCCTTTCGGGCAAGGGCGCGCTCCGCCTCGTCCACGGGCACGGCACGGGCCGCCTCGCGGCCGCCGTGCGGGAGTTCCTGACGACGCACCCCGGCGTCGCGTCCTTCCGCTACGCGGACGCGTCCGAAGGCGGGCCCGCCGTCACGATCGCGAGGCTCGATGTCTGACCAGCAATACGACATCAACGACGACGTCAAGCGCGACGTCCTCGCCGCGACGGACCTCGTCGCGCTGATCGGCGGCTCGACGTCGCTGAAGAAGATGGGGAAGTCGTGGAAGGGCCTGTGCCCCTTCCACGGCGAGAAGTCGGCGTCGTTCTACGTCCACCCGGACAAGGGCTTCTACTACTGCTTCGGCTGCGGGGCGAAGGGCGACGCGATCACGTTCGTGCGCGAGACCGAGCGCATGGACTTCCCGGAGGCCGTTGCCTACCTCGCGCGCCTCGCGGGGGTGACGCTTCCCGTGCGCCGGAGCGGCACCCGGGCCGACCGCGGGCGCGACTCGCGCGCCTCCGAGGCGCTCGCGGCGGCGGCGGCCTTCTTCCGGGCGGGCCTCGGCTCGCACCCGGCGGCGCGCGCCCTGCTCGAGAAGCGCGGCCTCTCGCCCGAGGAGGGCGCGGCGTTCGGGTTCGGCGCGGCGGCCGACTCGTGGGACGCGCTCAAGAACGGCCTCGGCGGCCGGTTCACGGAGGAGGCGCTCGTGGACGCCGGCCTCCTCCAGAAGAACCCCGAGACGGGCCGCGTCTACGACCGCTTCCGCAACCGCCTCACGGTCGAGATCCGCGACCCGCGCGGAGAAGTCCTCGGCTTCGGCGCCCGGGCGTTCGGCGACGAGCAGCCGAAGTACCTGAACTCCCCCGAGACGGCGCGCTTCTCGAAGGGGAAGCTCCTGTACGGCCTCGACCGCGCGCGCGAGGCGATCCGAAAGGAGGACGCCGTCCTCCTCGTCGAGGGCTACTTCGACCGCATCGCGTGCGAGCGCGCGGGCCTCGCCTGGGCCGTGGCCTCGATGGGCACCGCGCTCACGCCCGCGCAGGCCGACCTCCTGTCCCGACATGCCGGCACGGTCATCGTCGCTTACGACGGCGACCCTCCCGGCGTCGCCGCGTCGTTCAAGGCGTTCCCGCTCCTCCTCGCGCGCGGCGTGAACGTGAAGCTCCTCGCGCTGCCGGACGGGCACGACCCCGACTCGTTCCTCGCCGCGCACGGCGCCGAGGCGCTCCGCGCCGAGGTGGTGGCGGCGCGGCCGCTTCTCGACGCGCTCCTCGCCGGGATCCCGCCGGCCGGGAGCGACGCCGTCGAGCGCGCGGGCAAGCTGCGCGAGGCGGCCGAGATCCTCTCGGCGGCGCCGGACCCGCTCCTCCGAAACGAGTTCCTGACGGGGCTCGCCCGCGGCGCGGCCGTCCCTCTCGGGGTGCTTTCCCGGGGGGGCGCGGCAGCCGAGGGGAAGAAAGCCGCCCCTCAGGCGGTTAGGAAGGACCCGGTGGCGCCACAACAGGAGCTGCCGGAACAGGAGGCACGGGTTCTTTCCGCCATCCTCTCCGATTGGCCCGAGAGCGCACCGCTCGTGGGGCGCATCCCGGTCGAGCTTTTTACACATCCAACTGCCCGGGAAGTCTTTACGGCCTTGAAAGAGTTTGCGTCTCAGCCGGGAACCCTTGATTTTTCGTCACTTACGACCCATCTTGGGGCGGATGCAGGGCCCGTGGCCGCGCAGCTCCTCCTCAGGGAGGGCAGTCCAAGGGCGGAAGTCGGAGGCGCGGCGGGCTCGGAGGGGCTCAGCCGCATCCATATCCCGTTGATGCAGTTGAAGATACGCCTGCTGGAGGAGACGGCGAGGAACCTCCAGCCCGAGATCCAGAACGCCTCCTCCGCCGGAGACCAGAAGGCCGGCGAAGCCGCGACGAGACGGAAACAGGACCTGGCCGAGGAAATCCGCCGCCTCAAGGCGGAACTCAAAGCCGAGACGCAGAGACGAATCTGAGTGAGGCGCCCGGGGCCCCGGGCGCATGGGAAGTGAGACACCGGTGACCGTAGAAGAAAAACACCCCGAAGTCCGGACGCTGATCAACCTCGGCAAGGAGCGCGGGTATCTCCTGTACGACGAGATCTACCAGGCGCTGCCCGAGGAGCTCGCGAACGCTCCGGAGGAGCTCGACGAGATCTACATCCGCTTCGGCGACTTCGGCATCGAGGTCGTCGACGTCCCCGAAAAGGCGACGAAGAAAGCGGCCGCGCCCGGCACCGAGACGACGGTCCCCGACCCGGCCACCGTCGAGAAGACGAACGACCCGGTCCGGATGTACCTGCGCGAGATGGGCACGGTGAAGCTCCTCGACCGCGAGGGCGAGGTCTCGATCGCGCGGCGCATCGAGAACGGCGAGGCGAAGATCTACCGCGCGCTCTCGACGAACCGCGTCGTCCTCGAGGAGATCCTCCGGATCGTCGAGCAGGCCAAGAAGGACAAGAACGTCGCGCGCGGATTCCTCGAGTTCGCGGCCGCGGCCCTCGAGGACGCCGACGAGATCGACCCGCGCACGGCGCACCGCATCGAGGGCATCCTCGGGCACTTCAAGAAGATCGCGAAGATCGACGGCGAGCTGCGCAAGCTCGCCGACAAGAAGCGGCCGGCGGTCAAGCCGAAGCGGCTCACGGTCAAGGCGTTCGCGCAGGCGAAGGCCCACGCGAAGTCCGGCGGCAAGCCGGTCCCGCCGACGAAGCCCGTGCCCATCGTCGACCCGGCGATCGACCGCCGCATCTCCGAGATCGCGCGCCTCATCCACGCGATCGACTTCACGCCGGCGACCCTGCTCCGGATGGTGAACATCCTCCGGGACATCGACCGCCAGTTCGCGATGCCCGAGGCCACGATCCGGCAGGACCTCGCGAACATCAAGAAGGAGAAGAACGAGGTCCGCCGCGACTTCTACAAGCGCCGCGTCTCCAAGTACCGCCAGATGCTCAAGGACCTGGAGGAGAAGTACGGCGTCTCGCACGACGAGATCAAGAAGACGATGCGGCAGATCCGCGAGGGCGAGGACGAGGCCGACCAGGCCAAGCAGGAGCTCATCGTCGCGAACCTGCGCCTCGTCGTCTCGATCGCGAAGAAGTACACGAACCGCGGCCTCCAGTTCCTCGACCTCATCCAGGAAGGGAACATCGGCCTCATGAAGGCCGTCGAGAAGTTCGAGTACCGCCGGGGCTACAAGTTCTCCACGTACGCGACGTGGTGGATCCGCCAGGCGATCACGCGCGCGATCGCGGACCAGGCGCGGACGATCCGCATCCCCGTGCACATGATCGAGACGATCAACAAGCTCACGCGCACGCAGCGCTCCCTCGTCCAGGAGTTCGGCCGCGAGCCGACCGCCGAGGAGATCGCCAAGCGCATGGACATGCCGGCCTCCAAGGTCCGCAAGATCATGAAGATCGCGCAGGAGCCGATCTCCCTCGAGACGCCCATCGGCGAGGAGGAGGATTCGCATCTCGGCGACTTCATCGAGGACCGCCAGGTCATCTCCCCGATCGACGCCGTGATCGTCGCGAACCTCAAGGAGCAGACGCGCCGGACGCTCAAGACGCTCACGCCGCGCGAGGAACAGGTGCTCCGGATGCGGTTCGGCGTCGGCGACGGCTCCGAGCACACGCTCGAGGAAGTCGGCAAGAGCTTCAACGTCACGCGCGAGCGCATCCGGCAGATCGAGAGCAAGGCGCTCCGGAAGCTCCGGCACCCGTCCCGTGCCAAGAAGCTGCGCCCGTTCGTGGATGTTGGCCAGTAAGAAGATTTCTTAGAGGGTCAGAGAGGACGAAGAAGCGCGGCGATCCGCTTGCAAAAGGCGGGTTTCCGCCCGCGCCTTCTAAGAAATCCCCGGTCCTCTCTCCGTGCTATCATTGGAGTTCGGCCGTCGGGGTCCGTAGCTCAGCGGTCAGAGCCACCGGCTCATAACCGGCGGGTCCCTGGTTCGAATCCAGGCGGACCCACCAGTTCGGCGGGAGAAGGAGTTCGACAATCCGGGCGCGACGAATTCATTCCGATCCCGCGGGCGCTTCCGAGCGCCGGGGGTTCGTCCAGGCGGGCGCCGTGCGGCGCCCGTTTTCTGTTTTCAGGGGGTTCTTCGTGACATCACCACGAGAGACGGGAGCGAGACGTTGAGCACGGGCACCACGGGGGCGTTGGACAGGCTGTTTCTTCTCCAGGAAGTCCTCATCGAGGTCCACCAGAAGGTCGAGAGGCGCGCGAAGACGCCGGAGCACCTGGCGCACGTCGAGGCCGCATACCGGGACGCGCGCCAGCAGCGCGAAGAGACCGAGCGGACGCTCGCCAGGGCCGCGGAGCGCCGGAAGGCGCTCGAGGACGAGATCCTCGACCTGAACGAGAAGCTCAAGAAGTACCAGGCGCAGCTCCAGTCGGTCAAGACGAACCGCGAGTACGGCGCCCTCCTGAACGAGCTCGACGTCGTGAAGCGCGACGTGAGGACGCGCGAGGACGAGATCCTCGCCCTCGAGGAGACCGCGACCGCCGCCGCCGCGGAGCTCGAGCGCCGCAACGAGGCCTTCCCGGCCGAGGAAGCGGGCTACGAGGAGCAGATGAAGGAATGGCGGGCCGAGCAGGCCGCGCTTTCCGAGGAGATCGCGAAGGCCGAGGCGCAGGCGAAGGCGCTCCGCGAGGAGCTCGACCACCGTCTCCTCTCGACGTTCGACCGTCTCGCGCGCGTCCGCGCGGGGATCGCGGTCGCGAAGGTCGACATGGTCGGCGCGCAGACCGCCGCGTGCTCCGCCTGCCACGTGCGCCTCCGGCCGCAGCTGCTTTCGGACCTGCGGCTGGCCCGCGAGACCGTGACCTGCGAGAGCTGCAAGCGCATCCTGTACTGGGCGGGCGCGTGACGGACGCGGGGCGACGCGCGGGCGGCGCCGCTCCCGCTTCCGCCGCCGCTCCTCTCGTCCTCTACTTCGACGGGGCCTCGCGGGGGAACCCGGGGCCGTCCGCGTACGGCGTCTGGTCGCCCTCCGGCCTCGAGAAGGCGGCGGTCCTCGGCACGACGACGAACAACGTCGCCGAGTGGCGCGGCTTCCTCGCCGCGCTGGACCTCGCGGTCGCCTCGGGCGCCGAGGACGTCGAGATCCGCGCGGACAGCCAGCTCGTCCTCCGCCAGTTTTCCGGCGAGTACCGGATGAAGGCGCCCCACCTCGCGGAATACCTGACCCTGGCGCGGGCCAAGGCGCGGAAGGTGCGCCGGCTGCGCGTCCTCCACGTGCCGCGCGCGGAGAACCACGAGGCCGACGCCCTCGCGAACCGCGTCCTCGACGCCGAGGCGCGGCACGCGCGGAGGGCCGGGACGC
>CAWIUK010000003.1:0-501695 GCA_963839295.1 uncultured Acidobacteriota bacterium
GCCCGAGAGCATCAGCGTGAACGGCAGGAACGCGACGAACGCGAACATGAGCATCCAGAAGACGTCCACGTAGGCCTTGGCGAACGCCTGCCGCGAGAGGCTGCCCTCGAGGAAGCCCAGCGACAGCGACCGGACGCTGGACGGGTCGAGTCCGGACACCGCGGAGAGCCCGTGCGCCGTCGCGGAGAGGCGCTCCTGGACGATGGGGCTGTACACCGAGAGGTTCTCGCCGAGGCGCGCGTGATGAAACTGCGCGTGCCGGGCGAGGACGGTCGCGGACATCGCGATGCCGATCGAGCCGCCCTCGTTCCGGAGGAGGTTGAAGAGGCCGGTGGCCTGCCCCATCTTCTCGGGCTTGAGGTGCGAGAACGCCGCCGTCGAGATCGGGACGAAGAGGAACCCGAGGCCGAATCCCTGCACGAGGCGCGAGAGCATGACGTACGTGAAGTCGGCGTTCAGGTCGATTCCGCGGAGGAGCCAGAGCGCGAACAGGTTCAGGAGCGCTCCCACGGCCACGAGGAAGCGCGTATCGACCTTCCCGATCAGGTTCGCGACGATGATCATCGCGAAAAGGGACGCGATCCCTCCGGGCGACAGGACGAGCCCCGCCCACGTCGCCGTGTAGCCGAGCATCGTCTGCGTGAAGAGCGGGAGCATCGTGAACGCGCCGAAGAGCCCGAACCCGAGGAGGAACATCAGGATCGTCCCCGACGCGAACGCGCGGTCGTTGAAGACGTGGAGGTCCACGAGCGGGCGCTCGGCCGTGAACGAGCGCCAGACGAAGAGCGCGATCCCCGTCGCCGAGGCGAGCGCGAAGAGGCGTGATGAAGCGGCTCTCGAACCAGTCGTAGCGCTGGCCGCGGTTCAGGACGACCTCGAGGCTCCCGAGCCCGACGCAGATGAAGACGAAGCTCAGGACGTCCACGCGCCCCTCCGGGCGCTTCATGTGCGCGGGGTCCGTGATGTACAGGAGGCCGAGGATGATCCCGAGGATGCCGACCGGGATGTTGATGTAGAAGACCCACGGCCAGCCCCAGTTGTCCGTGATCCAGCCGCCGAGCGTCGGGCCGATGATCGGGCCGAAGACGACGCCGACCCCGAACATCGCCATCGCCTTGCCGCGCTCGTGCGGCGGGAAACGCCTCGAGGAGGATCGCCTGCGACATGGGCACCATCGCGCCGCCCGCGAAACCCTGGACGACGCGCATGACGACGAGGAACGGGAGCGTCGGGGCCGCGCCCGATCCGAGCGACGCGAGCGTGAAGACGCCGAGGCACGTGAGGTAGAACTTGCGCCGGCCGAAGTAGTTCCCGAGCCAGCCCGTGATCGGCAGGACGACGGCGTTCGCGACGAGGTAGGACGTGATGACCCACGTGATCTCGTCCACGCTGGCCGAGAACGTCCCCTGCATGTGCGGGAGGGACACGTTCGCGACGGAGGTGTCCACGACCTCCATGAGCGTGCCGAGCATGCACGTCACCGCGATCAGGTAGGGGCTCGTCTTCGTCGAATCGGCCATCGCGTCCCGCCGCCGTCTCAGCCCGGGACGTTCGCCTTCGCGGCCGGCGTGGCCGCGGGCGCGGGCGCCGCGAGACCGTGTCGACCTCGACGTGGACCGAGAACCCGAGCCGGAGCGACCCGTCCGCGTCGCTGCCGGGGTCGATCGCGATCCTCACGGGCAGGCGCTGGACGATCTTCACCCAGTTTCCCGTCGCGTTCTCGGCCGGGAGGAGCGCGAAGGCCGCCCCCGTCCCCGCGCTGATGCTCTCGACGCGGCCGCGGTATTCGCGGTCCGGGTTCACGTCCGTGCGGAAGACCGCGGGCTGGCCGACCCTGATGCGCGTGAGCTCCGTCTCCTTGAAGTTCGCCTCGACCCAGACGTGGTCGCCCTTCAGCGGGACGACGGCGCAGAGGGGCTGGCCCGGCGCGACGACCTGCCCCGCCGCGCGGTCAGCTTGCTGACGACGCCGTCCGCGATCGCCGTGATCGTGCAATAGGAGCGGTTCAGGCGGGCGTTTCTCAGGCGCGACTCCTGGACCCGGACCTTCTGGTCCGCGACGCCGAGCTCGGCCTCCTTGGCGGCGAGCGACTTGCGGGAGGCCGAGAGCTCCTCGGGCGGCGACGGACTCGGCGGTGACCGCGTCGTCGTACCGCTGCGCGCGGGATGGAGTTCTTCTTCACGAGCTCCGAGTAGCGCGCGAGGTTCGTCCGCGCGAGCGCGAGCCGGCTCTCGTCGCGGCTCGGACTTCGCGCGCTGCTGCTCGATCTCGGCCCGGCGCGTCGCGAGGGTCGCGCGGGCCTCGGCGAGGGACGTCTCGACCTGGTCGATCGCCATGTCCGCGTCGCGCGGGTCGAGCGTCGCGAGCACCTGTCCCGCCTTGACCCCTGGTTCTCGTTCACGTCCACCGTGAGGAGCGTGCCCGGAATCCGCGACGAGACGGAGTAGACGTCGCCCCCGACGAAGGCGTCCTCCGTGTTCGGGTGGACTCGCGAGTGTCTCCACGAGCGGGCCGCGGCCGCGAAGATCGCGAGGGCGACGGCGAGGATGACGGCGAGGCTGATCCACTTCCGCGACATGGCTAGCGCTCCTCCCGGGCCGGGGCGTCGTCGAACACGGTCGGGAAGGTCGAGGCCCGCGGCCGCCGCGAGGAGCCCCTCCTTCAGGTAGGCGGTGTAGTGCTCGTTCACCAGCGAGAAGCGGCTCTCGGCGAGGACGGCCTCGGCGTCGAGGACGTCGATCGTGCGCGCGAGGCCGGCCTTGTACTGGTCCTCCTCGATCCGGAGGTTCTCCTCGGCCGCCTCGACGTTCGTCCGGGCCGTCTCGGCCTCGCGCAGGGCCTGCGTGAAGTCGCGCCAGGCCTCGTCCACGCGGATGTCGAGGCCTCGCGCGAGGTCCCCGATCTCGCTCTGCGTCTTCTGCGCCGCGATCTCCGCCTGCCGCACCGCGGCCTTGCGGGACCCGTTCTCCCAGACTTTCCAGGAGACGCCGACGAAGAAGACGTTCGCGTTGGGATAGGCGAGGAAGTCGTTCTGCTGGTACGTGTGCGAGAGCTGGGCGTAGAAGCTCGGCCAGCTCTCCCCCTTCTGCGCGGACGCGGCGCTCTGGTCCACGCGCAGGCTCGCCCGGAGGGACTCGAGGCGCGGGTTCGAGGCGGCCGCGCGCTTCTTCAGCCCGTCGAGGCCGTCCGGAAGCGGCGGCGGCGACGGCAGCGACTCGGGGAGAACGAGCGGCTCGTCCGCGGGACGGCCCGTCAGGCGGCGGAGCGTCTGCGTCGCGACCGCGATCCCGTTGGCGATCTGCCCGGTCTGGTCCTTCACGGTGCGCAGGCGGACCTCGGTCCCGAGGAGGTCGTTGCGCGCCACGATCCCCTGCTCGTAGAGGTCCTTCGCGATGCGCAGATGCTCCTCGAGGCTCGCGATCCGCTGGTCCACGACCCGCCGCTGCGCCTTGAGGACGAGCACCCTCAGGTACGTCCCGAGGCCCTCGAGCTGCGCGCCCTGCACGTCCGCCTTGCCCTTCGCCGACGTCGCCGCCTCGGTCGCGCGCGCGATCTCGAGAGCCGCGGATCTCCGCCCGCCGTCCCAGATCAGCTGCGTCAGGTCGGCCTCGGCCGAGAAGAAGTTCTTGTCCGTCGTCGGGACCTCGAATGCGCCGAAGATCGCGACGACCGGGTTGTCGCGCGCCTGCCAGTTCCCCGCGACGGAGAGCGTGGGCCAGTACGCCGCCTGCGCCTTGTTCGTTCCCTCCTGCGCCGCGCCGAGGTCGAGGCCGGCGGCCACCGACGCCTGCGACTCCGCCGCGGTCGCCCGGAGCGCGTCCGAAAGGGTGAGGACCGCCGGGGCGGCCGGGGGCGGCTCTTCGGCGAAGGCGGTCCCGAAACACGGCACCAGGGTGAGCGAGACGAGCAGGGCGACTTTCGCGGACATCTGGTCCCTCCCGGATCCGTTGGCTCCGGCCCGGGGGGATTATCGGCGCGAAGGCGCGGGAGGAATCACGACGCCGGCTTGCGCTGCGCTCCGAGCACGCGGATGTAGAGGACGAGCTCGCCCACCTGCCGGTCCGACAGCGTGTGCCCCCACGGCGGCATGAGCGCCGAGAGGCCCACGCCCGAGCCGCCGCGCCGGATCGCGTCCGCGAGATCGGCGTCGCTCTTCTTCTTCTGGAACTCCGGCGCCGAGAGGTCGCGCGGGTGCGGGTCGAGGTTGAATGCGTTGAATCCGTCGCCCGCGCCGGTCTCGCCGTGGCACGTCTGGCAGTAGTACGTGAACGTGACCTTGCCCTGGCTGGCCTCGTACGCGAGCGGCGTCGGCGTCGGGGCCGCCGCAGCCGCCGGCGCGGCGGCCGGCGTCTCGGGAGCCGCTGCGGCGCTGGATGTCGTCGCGGCTGGTGTCGTCGCCGCCGCTTCCGGGGCCGCGGAAGCCGGGGAGGCCGGCGCCTTCGCGGCCGGCGCCGCGGCCTTCCGGGCGCAGCCGCCCGCCGCGAAAAGAACAAGGACGATCAGGGCGGGCGTCGCCGTCCGGAGTCTCATCGGGCACCTCGCGCGGCGGTCGCCGGCTTCGCGGCGGCCGCGGCCGGAAGGAGCGTTTCGAGATAGGCGGTCAGGCGGAGCGCGTCGAGGTCCGAGAGCCCGTAGTCGGGGCAGCGGACGTCCGCCCTCCAGCGCTGCGGTCCCTTGAGCCACGCGTACGCCCAGCCGGGCTTGAGCCTCTTGCCGGCTTCGGTCAGAGGGGGCCCGTAGTAGCCGCCTCCCGCACCGATGATGTGGCAGCTCCGGCAGCCGAGGCTGACGTAGAGCCGCTGGCCCTCGCCGGCGTCGGCGTCCGCGGCGGGGCGCCCGGCGAACGGGTCCTCGGGGATCGACGGGTCGACGTAGAAGTTCTCGAGCGCGTCGGCGAGCTGCGTCGCGTCCTCCTTCGGCATCTTCAGGACGGGCATCCGCTCTTCGAGGATCGGCCGGATCGTGTACGAGAGCATGAGGTAGTCGACGAGCCAGTCGCGCTTGACCTTGCTGCCTTCGAACGTGAGAGGCGCCGTCGAGACGTCGGTGCCCTTGTCGCCGATCAGGTGACAGGAGAGGCAGCGGTAGCTCTGGATGAGGCCGCCGACGGGCCCGCCGGGCAGGAGCGCCGGCTTTTGCGGCGGCGCGTAGCGGTAATGGTCCGGCACGGCCTGCGCGCCGAGGGCGAGGAGGGCGGTCGTGACCGCGCGCGTGTCGTCGGCGTTGAATCCGTAGGACGGCATCTTGAGACCGTCGGCGAACGAGCGCGGCGACTCGAGCTTCGCCGCGAGCCACGCCGGGAGCGTCCTCTCGAGGTCGGTCCGGCGCCCGAAGTCGAGCGAGTGGGCCCGCTTGTCGCCGATCCCGTCCAGCTCCGGGCCGAACTTCTCCGAGCCCGGCCCCGCCGGGTCGTGGCAGGAGAAGCAGCCGAAGGCCCGGAAGAGCTTCTTGCCGTTCTCGGCCTGGGTCTGGTTCACGCGCAGCGGCTCGAGGATCCCCTTCGGGGCGTCGAAGTCGCGGAACTCGTCCTCGAAGAACGCGACGACGTCGCGCGACTCGGTCTCGCTGAAGTGATAGCGCGGCATCGCGGTGCGCGGGTTGAAGGCCTGGGGCTCGCGCAGGAACGCGAGGAGCCAGCCTCGTGAGGCCGTCGAGGCGATCTTCGAAAGCTCCGGAGCCGAGCCCCTCCCCTTCCCTTCGATCGTGTGACACGTGATGCAGCGCGACTCCGACACGAGCTTCTTTCCGTTCGCGGCGGAGCCGGGCGGCTCGGCCGAGGCGGCGTCGATGCGGCGCGCGAGGTCCTTCGGCACCTCGGAGGCGAAGAGAAAGTTCGAGAGCTCCTCGATCGCCTCGTCCGTGAGGTGGAAATTGGGCATCGACGCGTTCGGGTCGATCGACTTCGGGTCCTTCAGCCAGCGCTTCACCCATTCGCCGCCGGTCTTGAGCGGGAGGGTCGCGAGCGGCGGGGCCTCCGAGCGGAACCCGTCCTGCCCGCGCACGGCGTGGCAGGCGTAACAGCCCGCGCGCGCGATCAGGAAGCGGCCGCGCGAGAGGACCGGAGCACCCGCCACCTTCTCGGACAGGTGGCAGCGGCCGCAGTTCGCTTCGATGAACACCGGGGGCGTCATCGGGGGCCCGGTCTCCGCGGTTGCCCCGTGGGCGTCGGCCTGCGTCGTCGCGAGGCCCTGTCCCCCGTGGCAGGACGTGCAGCCGAAGCGGTCGAAGCCTCCCGGCGTATGCGGCGTGCCGGGGTGCAGGGCGAACGGCCGCGGCGCGCCGGCCATGAGGGGGTCGGCGACGCCGAGGTGGCACGTCGTGCACCGGTCGACGCGGTTCTCGAAATCGCGCAGCCAGATCTGCTGGATCGCGACCGGCCGCGCTTCGTAAGCCTGCGCGGCCTTCAGGCTGCGGGCGCGCGAGGCGCCGAGCTTCTTGTACTGGCGCTGCAGAGCGCGGTACGAACGGAGCGCGTTCTTCGCGGGCGAGATCGCGAGGACGACGAGGAAGACGACGCTGGAGACGGCGAAGACGCGGCGTAACGACACGGCGGCGGCCCTCAGATCGCTCCGGACCACGGCCAGACGAACGCCCAGCCGGGACCGCGGAAGAACGTGCCGATGACGGTCAGGAGCGTCGCGATGACGACGAACCACGTCATGATCCACTCGGGCAGGCTCACGCGAGCGAGCGAGCGCCGGAAGCGCCCGCCGCTCTCGCCGCCGCGGGCCGCGAACATCGCCGCCGCCGTCAGGAGCGTCGGAACGGCGATCGGCCAGCAGCGGAAGGCCGCGAAGAGGATGAAGAGGGCGGCCGTGACCGCCGCGAGGGCGGGGGCCGTGCGCTCGTTCCGCGCAACCCACAGAGGCCCGGCCGTGAGGTTGATCCGCGCGTACGGAATCACGACGAGGGCGAGGACGACGAGCCCCGGCAGGAGGACTCCGGCGACGATCGGCGGGAAGTAGTGGAGCAGCTCCTGCAGGCCGAGGAAGTACCACGGGGCCTTCGCGGGGTTCGGCGTCTCGATCGGGTTCGCGATCCCCTCGAGCGGCGCGTCGAAGACGAACGCCGCGAGCGAGAGCGCGATCACGACGACCTGGAACAGGATGACCTCGCGCAGGATCAGGTTCGGGAACGTCATCACCAGCCGCTCCTCGACGCGGCGGACGGCGGCCCTCGTGTCGGGTCTCACGAGCGCAACGCGGCGCGGCACGGCGACCGGGTCGGTCGATTCGACGGCGTGGAGCTCGGGACCGGCGCTCATGGAGCCTCCTCGCGGCGCAGGTCGTCCGTGTCCGTGGGCGGACCCTGGACGCCGCCGTCCTTGCGGACGCGCCAGATGTGGACGGACAGGAAGAGCAGGAGCGCCACCGGGAGGACGACGCAGTGCAGGACGTAGAAGCGCAGGAGCGCGTTCTCGGAGACGACGTTCCCGCCGAGGAGGAGGAAACGGATCTTCTCGCCGACGAGCGGGGCTTCCTTCGCCATGTTCGTGCCCACCGAGACGCCCCAGAACGCGAGCTGGTCCCAGGGCAGGAGGTAACCGGTGTACGAGAGCCCGAGCGTCACGATGAGGAGCACGACGCCCACGACCCAGTTGAACTGGCGGGGCGGACGGTAGGCCCGGTGGTAGAAGACCCGGAGCATGTGGAGGAACGCCGCGAACACCATGAGGTGGGCCGCCCAGCGGTGGAGGTTGCGCAGGAACAGCCCGTTGTCGACGACGTAGTTCAGCTCCTTCATGTCGCGGTAGGCCTGCGGAACCGACGGGTGGTAATAGAACATCAGGAGGATTCCCGTCGCGATCAGGACGAGCGAGCTCACGAGCGTCACGCCGCCGAGCCAGTAGGTGTGCGAGAAGCGGAGCGTTTTCTCGCGCACCTTGACCGGGTGCACGTGCAGGAAGAGGTTTTCGAAGATCACGAGCGAGCGGTTGCGGTTCGTGTCCGCGGTCCCGTGGCGGACGACCGACCGCCAGACCGCCGTGTCGCGCACCCGGTCCGCGAGGGAAGGCCGGGCCGCGCTCATGCCCGAGTCACCTTTCCGTGGGGAATGACGATGCTCGAGTCCACGACGAGGTTGCCGGCGGCGTCCGCGGTGACCTCCAGCCACGGGAGAGGCCGCGGCGCGGGACCGTGGACGACGTTGCCCTCGAGGTCGAAGCGGCTGCCGTGGCAGGGACACGCGATCACCTTCTCGTCGGAGAGGTAGCGCGTGATGCACCCGAGGTGCGTGCAGACCGCCGACAGCGCGAACACGCCGCCGCCGCCGCCGATCACGTAGGCCTTCTGCTCGCGGTTGAAGCGGACGGTGCCCTCCGGATAGTCGAGCGCGCTTCCCGCCCGGAAGACCGTCGGGGGCTCGAAGAGGACCTTCGGCTTGAGGTAGTCGAGGGTGACGACGAGCGAGCCCGCGCCCGCGACGGCGCACGCCCCTCCCCCGACCTGCGTCAGGAAATCGCGCCGGGTCGTTCCGGCCGGGCCGGGGCTCTGGTTCCGTTCGGGGTCGTCAGACATGGGCGCCCTCCGGCGTGTGGAAGCTCTGCATCGTGATCGTGCCGACGGGGCACCGCGCCGCGCAGAGGCCGCAGCGGATGCACGTTTCCTCGTCCTTGATGAAGACCGATCCGCCGGGCACGCCCTCCGCCAGGATCGGGGCGAGCTCGCGCGCCGCGGCCGGAAGGCGCGTCACGCGTTCCGAGACCACGATCTCGATGCAGTCCTCCGGGCAGATGTCCTGGCAGCCGCCGCAGAGGATGCACTCGGTGCCCTCCGCCGCGTTCTGCTCGAAGATCGTGTTCGTCCAGCAGTGGAGGCAGCGCGTCCCCTCGAGCCGCGCCTCGCGTTCCGGGAAGCACTCCTCGACCTCGGCGATGCCGATGCGGCGCGAGATCGGGCGGGTCGGCGGCGCCTGGCGCGGGATCCCCTCGTAGTCGAGGTCCCGTTCGTAGCGCTCGTGCACGTCGATCTCGACGGTGACCTCGGGCGACGGCCGCGGCCGGCCCCGGAAGAACGCGTCGATCGAGAGGGCGCCGCGCTTGCCGTCCGCGACCGCGTTGATCGCGATGCGCGGCCCGAACGCCGCGTCGCCCCCCGCGTAGACGCCGGGGGCGCTCGTCGCGAGCGTCTCGGCGTCGATCGTGATCCGGCCGCCGCGCGTCTCGATGCCGTCCTCGGGCCGGAGGAAGGAGAAGTCCCCCGTCTGCCCGATCGCCACGAGGACGGTGTCGGTCGCGAGGACCTTCTCCGAGCCCTCCACGAAGAGCGGCGAGAAGCGCCCCGTCTCGTCGAAGACGCGCGAGACGTCGAGGAACTCCACGCCCGTCACGGTGCCGTCCTTCCCCACGAGGCGCTTCGGCCCGAGCCGGTAGCGGAAGCGGATGCCCTCGCGCAGGGCCTCGTCCACTTCCTCCTTCGAGGCGGGCATCTCGCTCTCGGACTCGAGGCAGCAGACGACGACCTCGCGCGCGCCGAAACGGACGGCGCTGCGCGCGACGTCGAGCGCCTGGACGACGGAGAGGTTGCGCTCGAGATTCTCGTCGACGCCGCCGCGCGCCGCGGTCCGCGCCACGTCGAGCGCCACGTTGCCGCCGCCGATCACGACGACGCGCGCTCCCATCTCGACCTTGTAGCCGAGGTTCACGTTCAGGAGGTAGTCGATCCCCTTCAGGACGCCGTCAAGCTCCATCCCGGGGATCGAGAGGGACCGGCTCTGCATCGCGCCGACCCCGAGGAAGATCGCGGCGAAGCCCTGCGCCTTGAGGTCGGACAGCGTGAAGTCCTTGCCGAGGCGCACGCCCGTCTTCAGCTCCACGCCGAGCGAGAGGATCGCGTTGACCTCGAGCTGGATGAGGGCGCGCGGGAGCCGGTACTCCGGGACCCCGAGGCGAAGCATCCCGCCCGCGACGGGCGCCGCTTCGAAAATCGTGACCGGGTAGCCCATGAGCGCGAGGTCGTGCGCGCACGCGAGCCCGGCCGGGCCCGAGCCGACGACGGCGACCTTCTCCGGGTACCGGTCCGTCCGGTGGCCGTAGATCGCGGTGAGGACCGAGAAATCCATCATGCTCTCGACGCCGAAGCGCTCCGTGACGAAGCGCTTGAGCGCCCGGATCGCGATGGGAGCGTCCAGCTCGCCGCGGCGGCACACCGCCTCGCAGGGAGCCGCGCAGATCCGCCCGCAGATGGAGGCGAGCGGATTCGGCCGGCGCGCCACGGCGTAGGCCTCGCGGTACTTCCCCTGCGAGATGAGCGTGACGTACTTGCCGGCTTCCGTGTGGACCGGGCACGCCGCCTTGCAGGGGAAGTTCCGTTCGAGCCAGTCGCGGCTGACGTCGGCCATCGGCGCTACTTGGCGATCTCGAAGTCGGCCGCCGTGGCGCCCGCCACGGTCACGGCCTTCTGGGTGGCCTTCAGCTTCGGGTGCCACACCTTCACGGTGTACGCGCCGTCCGGGACGTCGGCGATCTTGAAGGAGCCGTCCGCAGCCGTGACCGCGAAGTACGGCGTCGGCACCGCGACGACGAACCCCTCCATCTCGGGGTGCACCTTGCACAGGAGCGTGGCGGACACGCATTCCTTCGTGAAGGTGTAGGACTTGGTCTCGCCCTTCGGCCAGGTGCCGAGGTTGAACTTCCCGGCGCAGTCGTCCGGCGAGTAGACGTTGTGCAGGACCGCGTCCGAATTGAGGAAGTCGACGGTGGTCCCGACGAGGACCGGCAGGACGTGAGGCTTGAACAGGAGGTTCTGCTGGTCGATCCGGGCGTGTTCTTTCGGCGCCGGGAACGTCTTCCCGGGAATCGCCGCGACGTACACGACGGCGTCGGCGCTGTTGCGCACGCCCTTGCACGTCACCTTGCCGTGGAGATCGCCGGCCGCGAGCGGCAGCGCCGCGCCCGCGGCGAGGACGAGGGCGAGGACGAGGGTTTTCTTCATGTCATTCCTCCTTCGAAGGGGTTTCAGAAGATGAAGCGCGCGAGAAGGTAGGTCGTGTTGTTGTCGCTCGCATTCCGCCCCGCGCCGTCGTAGTTCGTCGACGCGCCGTTGAATCGCGTGTAGGCCGTGTACTGCGCGGCGAACTGCAGGTTCTGGGTGGGCCACCAGGAGAGATTGAGGATGTACGACGTGCTGTTCGGACTGCCGTTCGCGCTGCCGGCCAGGGCGGCCGGCGCGTAGAGCAGGGCGTCGCTGGCGCCGGTTACGTTCACGTAGCCCACCGCCGCGGAGCAGATGTTTCCGAAGTGGTACTCGACGTTGACGTTCCACATGGTGAGATCGTGGTCGACCTGATCGGCCCCGCCCTGGTCGAACGTCGCGTTCAGGGACGAGTTCTCGCGCACGTACGCGCCGCGGAACGAGAGGACGTCCCGGACGAAGAGCGTCTGGTCGTACTGCAGATCCACCGCCCAGTCCGTGTAGACGTCCCTCAGGCCGCTGACCCCGTCCGGGGTCGAGCTCATGTGCATCCCGTAGGTTCCGATCTCGAGGAAGTTGTTGTCCCCGATCGGCTGCTGCCAGGCGACCCGCCAGTAGGGGGCGACGCCCTGGATGTTGAAGGCATACCCGGCGCCCGCGTTGGGTTGCGCAGCGCCGAGGTGGTTGGAGCGGTAGATCGCGCCGGCGGCATACAGGTGGTCGTTCCACATCGCGTAGCCGCCGAGGCCCGCGACGTCCAGCGCGAGGGAGCCCTGGATGAACGGGGCGGCGGCCGGAGAGGGCGCGGAAGGGCTGACGACGAACGGGAATCCCCACGCCGGAGTGGTGTGCCAGAGGTCCTCGAGCGTCGGGTTGTTGTTGAGCGTCAGGCCGTAGACGAGCTCCTTGCCTCCGAGAGTGCCTTTGTCGGTGATCCGGATGTCCGTGTTGTCCATGCTGAAGTGATCGGCCTGCGGGTCGTAGGTGATCTGGAGGAAGCTGCCGACGTGGGTCGACCACGCGCCCGCGAGAAAGAGAGACACGTCCTGGGGAAACTGGAAGCTCCCGTTCTGGGTCCCGTCGATCGTCTTGGACGTCGAGGTGAACGAGGTCTCGAACCAGGCGGAGATCGGAAGGGCCTTGAGGAGATCCAGGCCGACGTGTCTCTTGCCCGGGTCGTTGCTCACGGCGGGCGTGTCCTGCTGCCGGTCCGTGTAGCCGAGCAGCTTGAAACGGCGGCCCGCGCCGTTGAGCTCCGGGGGCGTCGTGTGGCACCCGTTGCACGCGAGGCCCGTCTGCCGCGCGAAGCTCGGGACGGCGCGCGCGTCCGACGGGCTCAGCGCGAGGGCGCCGAAGACCGCCGCGAGCACGAGGGAAAACAATGGAGTCCGACTTCCGGCGACGTTGGTGGATCGGCTCATGCATCGCTCCTTGATGCCGATCACGGTGCTCGCGCCGCGGCGGCGCCACCATCCCGCAAACTCACCAATCCGCCTGGTGAGGGAATCCGGCGGGGCGCGGGAGCCGCGCCGTCAGACGAGCTTGAGCCGCTTCTGGAAGGCGAAGGCGACGGCCTCGCTCTTCGAGTGGACTTCGAGCTTGTCCAGGATGTTCTGGATGTGGTTGCGCGCCGTGAGGTTCGAGATGTGGAGGGCGACGGCGATCTCGGGCGTCGAGCGGCCGGCCGCGAGCATTCCGAGGACCTCGACCTCGCGCGCGGAGAGCCTTCGCGCCCGGACGTCCGGCGACTCGCGCGCGCTGACGAACGGGGACGGGGCTTCCACCCTGTCCGGTTCCGCCTGGAAGGCAGGCAGGTGGATCCGTTCCGTCCGGAGGATGTGGGCGAGATAGAAGTCGCCCGGCGTGCGCCCCCCGAGGTTCAGGATCGTGACGTCCACGGTCACGACGTCGCCGTCGCGGTGTTTGAGCCTCAGGCCGAACTGGTTGACGCTTTCGCCCCGGGCCGCCATGCCGGTGACGGGACAGTTCTCGGAGCAGTAACGGTTCCCGTAGGAGTCGCAGCCCTCGAGACGCGCGGCGCAGGGCTGGCCGACGACGTCCGCGGCCGAGTACCCGAGGATCCGCTCGGCGCTCTTGTTGAAGAAGACGATCCGGTTGTGGCGGTCCGTCACGAAGACGGGGTCCGGAGACGCCGCAAGCGAGCCGAAGACCGCGGACATCTCGCCGGGAACCGGGCCAGACCACATCGAAAGACCTTTATACGCTCCTGCCGATGCGCGTTAACGCCGCCAGCGGACTCCGGGCGCCCTCACTTTCTCGGGTGATGGCCTCCGCCGCCGGCTTTGCCCGCGTGCCCCTTGCCCTTCGCGCCCGCGCCGCCCGTCTTGGCGGCCGACTTCGGCCCCGCGCCGGACTTCGACCCGGCGGTCTTCGAGGCGCCGGAGGCCTTCGCCGCGCTCGAGGCGCCCGCGGTCTTCGACGCGGCGGCGCCCTGCGCCGTCGCACGCGACGCGTTCGCGCCGCTCGCGTAGAGGTTCCGGTTGACGGTGACGTTCCGGTTCACCGTCACGTTGCGCGACACGTTCACGTTCCGGTACGCCGGCCGGAAGAACCCTCCCGGCCCGCACCACCGTGCGCCCCAGCCGAACCCGAACCCGTAGCGGAAGCCGCCCCACGCAGGGCCCCAGCCGAAGCCCCAGCCCCATCCCGCCCACGGCGCGTACGCGGCGTGGAAGCCCCACGTCCAGGGGCGCGGGTAGTACGCCGCCCCCCACCACGGCCGGTAATACCAGCCCGTGCCGAAGACGACCGAGCCGTAGTACGGGTACGAGCCGAGGTACGCGGGCGTGTACGCCACGTACACGGTGCTGGGCGTGGAGTCGTAGACGGCGACGTAACGGGTGTTGTAGACGGGGCTCTCGGGCGGGATCGTCTGGATGTCGTCGTCCGGAATCGAGTCCGCGACGCGCCACGGGCCCATCGGCGCGTCGCCCGTGAACCAGACGCCCTGGTCGCAGACGTAATAGCGCCCGCGGATGCGCAGGACGCTCTCGGGCGTGTTCAGCGCGTACTCGACGTTCGAGCCGGGCACGGCCTCGAACCTGGGATCGCCGTCCCACGTCACGTTCACGTGCGCGTCCGCCCGGCGGACCGCGGCCGTGCGCGGCGTCGTCGCGTCCTGCAGCGCCTCGCGCGCCGGCACGGTGCCCGGCACGAACGCGAGGACCGAGGCCTTCGCGGAGTCCGCCGGGATCCGCCGGAAGGCCGCGGGGAGCTGGTCGGGCTCGACCCACGTCCAGGGCCCCGAGAGCGCCACGCCGCGGTACCAGCGGCCCGAGATCACGAGCCACACGCTTCCGTCGGACGGCGTGCGGAACACGTCGCTCTCCGAGTTCGACATCGTCTCGAGCTCGCCCGCGACGATCGGGCCCCACTGCGGCGCACCGTCCGACACGATCAACTCCGCCGGCTCCGTCGTCGTGAGGATCTTCGGGACGCGCGCGTCGGCCGACGTCTTCGCCTTCTCGACGTCCGCCTCGGCGACGCCGGCCTCCTGCCGGTCGCGGCGGGCGATGCGAAGCGCCTCCGGCGGGACGACGCCGGCCTTCGCCCACGGGCCCGCGGTGTCCGCCGCGCGGAACCACGCCGTGCCGCCGTCGAGGTAGTACGCGCTCGCGACGGGATCGTGCAGGACGAGGAACGGCGTATTGAGCGCGCGCTCGAGGAACGAGCCCTCGACGGTCTTGAAACGCGGCGCCCCGTCGAAGACGACGAGGACCGCGGGCTCCGTCTCGAACAGGATCTTCGGCGGGTCGGTCCCGAGCTTCGGAGGCGCCCCGGCGCCGCGTGCGGCGAACCGCGCCCCGGCGAGGACGTCGTCGAGCGACAGCGTGATCGGGTGCCGCGTGACCGCCTGGCCGAGGCGCGTCGCGAGGCGCTGCTCGCGCGCCGGCTGGGCGCCCGGGAGCTCGACGCGCGTGACGACGACCGAGACGAGCGTCACGAGGCGGCGCTCGCGGTCGACCCGCACGTCGGCGTCGTACCAGAGCGTCACGGCGGCGGCCGGCTCCGTCCCGTCGGCGCGCTGGAGTCGGGCCGTGCCCTTCGCCTTCAGCTTCGTCCCCTCGAGGCTCTCGGCCTGCGGCGCGTCGAGGAGGAGCGTCATCTCCCCGAGCGCGATCTTCCTCGGAAACTCCGTCGCGGCGGGCCGGACGAGGCCGCCGGCCTTCGCGGGCGGCGCGGCCTGACCGGTGTTCTGGGCCGCGGCACGGCCGCCCAGCGCGGCGACCGCGGCGGCGGCCAGGAGCGGGAAAACGCCGAAGCGAGCCCGGTTCCTCATCGAAGGTCCCTCCGAATGCACCGCATGGACGCGCCCTCGTCCCCGGCGGTTGACGCGATGTGACGCCCGTCACCCGGGCTCCACGCGCCGCGGGGTGGAGCCCGTTCTCTTCCGCTAGAAGCGGAACCCGAATCCGGCGGACACCAGGAGCGGGTTCCATTTGAGATCGGTCGGAGGGCCGGACGCGCCCTGCGACTGCGGCTTGACCGCCAGGTACTTCGCGTCGACGACGAATCCCGCCGAAGAGCCGAGCGCGATGCGGAGCCCCGCGCTCCCGACGAATCCCGCCTTTCCCTTGACGGTCACGGTGCCGATCCCGGCGGCGTCGAGCGACGCGTCCTTCAGGTCGTTGAATTCCACGTACGTCCCGCCCGCCCCGACGTACGGGTCGAACGTGCCGTCGCCGAGCGGGTGGAACTTCGCCTCGAGGACGCGCGGTCTTCGCCTCGAGCGAGCCGGCCGAGACGAGCGTCGAGCCATTCGCGGTGATCGCGGCGCTCTGCCGGGTGTAGAAGCCGGAGAGCTCGAACGAGACGAGCTTCCACGGCCGGACGTCGACGTACGCCCCGCCGCCCGCGCCGTCCTGGAACTTGACGCCGATGTCGTACTGGGCGTTCGTGACGGTCGTCGTCGTCGAGTGGATCCACGTGCCGAGGAAGCCGATTTCCGTCCGGACCTGCGCCGCGGCCGGCGAGGCGAGCAGCGCGAAGACGAGGCCGAGCGCGGCGGTTGCGGTCTTCTTCTTCATTGCGGTCTCCCTCAAGGCGCCCACGGCAGCGTCGGGCCGCCCGCGAGCTCGGCGGGATACGTCGTGTTCGTCAGCCAGAGGGGCAGCAGGTTGACGTAGAACGGCGAGGTCGGGAGGGCGCTCACGCCCCCCGGCAGGCTCGTCTCGGCGTGGATCGACGTCGGCCCCACGTCCCCGACGTACCGCCGGGACGGCCCGGAGCTGAACATGAACCCGTTCAGCGTGTTCGCGCGGATCGGGTGGTTTCCGACGTCGGGCGTTCCGACCCCGCCGGAGCGCGGGATGCCGGACAGGCCCGCGAGCGGCGCCGGGAACGCGCCGTTCCCGGGCGGCACGCTGAAGGGCGAGCCGAGCGGGTGCGCGAACGTGATGCGGTGGAGCTTGCCCCAGCGGTAGTCGGAGAGGTTCGTGCTCTTGCCGAACGCCGCCGCGAAGGCGTCGCCCGTCACGAGCGTCACGGCGTCCGAGAGGCTCTGGAGGATCACGACGTCGCGCCGGTCGGCGGCGACCGCGACGCCCGGCACCGCGAAGAAGTCGAGGCCGGACGCGCCGACGCCCTGCGTCGTCGCGAAGTTCTCGAGCATGTGGCGGAGCGCCGGAAGCGTCGAGTTCTGGTCGTTGCCGGGCGGGGCGAGGTTGTACGGCGCGATCGTCTTGTCGATCACGTTCGCCGCGAAACGCCCGCGCCACACGGAGTAGAACGTCGCCGCGACGCTCGCGTCGACCTGCGCCTGGGTCGGCGCGGTCCCCGACGGCTTCCCGGCGTCGTAACCCTCCGTGATCCCCGTCGGCGTCGAGTAGTCCCACGTCTTCAGGTATCCGATCACGCCCGCGAGGCGCGGGTCTGCCCGCGAAGGCCGCGAGCGCCGGGTCCGCGGCGGTGGCGTTCGCGTGATCCCAGGCGGCGAGGAGGAACGGCGTGAAGAACTCGGCGTCGATGAGGACGATGTCGGCCTGGGTCGCCTTCATGTCGTCGAACGAGATCTTGCCGCCGTTCGCGAGCTTCTTCTGGAGGACCTGCGTGATGCGCCCGCACCGGAAGCCGTCGTAGCCGTAGTTCAGGTAGAAGATCCCGCCGCCCGGGCGCTGCCGGCCGAGCGGGTTGTTGCCGAGCGTGAGGCCGATCGGGTCGTTGTTCGCGTTCACGAAGAACCCGGCGGCCGGGTTGACGGACTGCGGCCGCTCGGCCGGCGGCAGGATCTCGTAGAGGAGCGCCTGGTTCGGGTAGACGTGCGTGCGCGCCATCCACTCGTTCCCGCCGGTGCCGTCGCGCAGGAAGTACGGCGGCAGGCCCTTCGGCGCGTTCGCCTGCAGGTCCTCGCGCAGCGGCTGCTCCCCGCTCGTGAGGTAGGCGAGGTTCCCGTCCGCGTCCGCGACCGCCCAGTTGAAGGATCCGATCGTGAGGTACGTGACGCCGCGCTGGAAGTCCGCGAGGTTCTGCGCCGTGTTCCACGTCCGGAAGCCGTCGACCTCCCGCGTCGCCGCCGTTCCGGCGTACTGGAGCGAGATTGCCGACCCGTGCGCGAGGTCGAGCGAGATGATCGGCCCGAGGTTGCGCCGCGGCACGACGATCGTCGCGGGCGGGATGGCCCCGGCCGCGGGGACGACCGTGACGTCGTCCAGGACCCCGTTGCCCGGGTTGTTCTGGCGGAAGACCTCCGGGATCGCGAGGACCGCCTCCTTGACGCCCTTGTACGTCGTCGCGAACCCGGCGGGCGAGCCCGGGTCGGGGACGATCTCTTCGACGTACATGTCCGTGACGTCCGTCGGGTTGTTCGTCGCTCCCCAGGCGACGCGCGGCGTCTGGCCCACGAGGACGAACGGCACGCCCGCGGCGCCCATGCCCGTCGCGTTGATCTCTCCGCCCTTCACGGCCATCGGGTACCACGTGGACGGCCATCCGAGCGAGAGGTGCGGGTCGTTCGCGATCATCGGGTTTCCGGTCGCCGACAGCTTCGCGGAGACGCCCCACTCGTTCGAGCCGCGGTCCTTGCCCCGGTTCAGCGCGTCCTTGAAGTACGGCGCCGCGTCCACCTTCGCGAGCCAGTCGGAGACGAGGCCGTCGACGCCGAGCGCGCTCAACCGGCGCGCCTCGGCTTCGGCCTGGGCGAGGAAGCCCGCCTGCGCGGCGCGGTTCTCCGCCCTCCGGACGGAGCCGGTCACGACCGGCAGCGTCGTCGTGTGGTCGAAGGGCTCGAAGCGCGCGAGGTCCTCGAAGAAGAGCTTCGTTCCGTCGAAGCCGGCCGCGGCGCCCGTGCCCTGGTACGTCAGGAACGTCTGGGTCCGGCCCGCGTCGGAGTCGTCGAAGAACTGCCCGAGGAGGAAGAGGTTCGCGAACGCGAGGCTGTCCAGCGCCGTCCAGGGCTCGAACTTCGTGATCTCGAGCGCGGCGTACTCCGGCGGGAGCGGGTGGTTGAGCGCCCACGCGTTCACGCCGGCCGCGTACGCCTCGAGCGCCGCGCGCCCCTCGTTCGAGAGGATGTTCATCGAGCTCGACGCGGTCCGGCGGAGGCCGATCGCGCGGAGCTGGACGTCGCTCGAGAGCGCGGCCGGTCCGAGGAGCTCGGCGAGCGTGCCGCTCGCCTGGCGGCGGTAGTAGTCCATCTGGAAGAGCCGGTCCTGCGCCTGCGCGTAGCCGGTCAGGAAGTGGGCGTCCCACTCCGTGAAGCCGCTGATGTGCGGGATGCCGCGCGAGTCGCGCGCAATCGTCCCGCCGACGTGCATGCCCGGCAGGCGCAGGACCTCGTCGGCGTCGGCGGGAAGAGCGAGAGCGGCCAGGAGAGCCAAGGCGTACACGTGACGACGCATCCGGTGTTCCTCCGCGTGTGGCTTGTCGGGCGGGATTTCGTCCAGGCTCGTTGAGACCATATCGCGTTCGGCCGCCGGCTCAAAGAACGCGCTAACGCGGCTACGGCGAGCGCGCGATCCGGAACGACGACTTCATCCGCACGACCGTATAGGGGTTCCACGTCGACATCGTGTAGGAAACCGACAGGAGGTCGCCCGCCACCTGAGTGAACCGCCCGATCAGGAACGGAGCGTAGATGCCGCCCCGTGTCGTCGCCGGAGGGTTCGCCGCGGGATTGATCGTCGGCCCGTCGAGGAGGTCGTCCGGGACGGCGCCCGGATCGTGGATGAAGACGCCGAGGCCCCCGTCGCGGATCGCGTTGAAGAGGAGCTGCGGCGCCGCCCACGGTCCCCACGGCTGCGCGGCATACGTGAACCAGACGCCCGTCGTCGCCTGAGTCTGGCGTCCGCCGTCGAACGTCATGAGCCAGAGGCCGAGGTCGGCCGACCAGACCACGGCAAGGTTGCCGACCGTGGGCGCGTCGGGCGGGAGGTGATGGAGCGGGTTGTCGATCAGGACGGGCACGGCGCCCGATTCGTCGGTCGTCCACGTCGGCTGGCCGTCCGCGAGGCCCGCGAAGTAGCGGGTCGCCGTCCCGGCCTCGAACGCGCTCGCGGGGACGGTCGCAAGATAGACGTCCGTCGCCCGGTAGTCGCCGAGCCCGAAGACGAGCACGTCGGCGCCCGATTGCTGGAGCGCCACGTTGACGAAGTGGCCTCCGGGAAGGGCGGACATCGTGCGGAGGACGGAGAACGTTCTGGCCGCGGGGTCGAAGCGCGTGAGGACGGACCGGTCGTTCGCGTGGGGCGTCGGCGAGCTCGTGTCCGAGCCGGTGCTGCAGACGACGTAGATCCGGCCGTCGAGGCTGATCCCCGCGTCGGGGACGTCGTCGGGCCCCATGGCGACCCCGGGCGGCTGCACGAGGAACGCGGTGCCGTCGGGGGCCGTCAGGAAATCCAGGGCGAGCGGCCCGCCCGGGTCGGTGCTCGCGCTCGTCGCCATCGTGTCGCCCGCGTGGTAGAGCGTCTTCTGGCCGATCGTGTCGCCGAAGAGGAAGACGAGCCCGAGAGCGGACTCGAACGAGGAGCCCAGGTCGGTCCCGAGGACGTCGCTCCGGGTGATCGTCCGGCTGGCCGTCGGCGTGCAGACCTTCCGCTGCTCGAGGTCCGGCCAGTCGCAGTCGCCGAGGAGCTGCTCGACCTTGACCGACGAGCCCGGCACGTACGTCAGGACGACGGGCGGCGGGACCGGGAGCGCCGCGACGTAGCTGCCGTCCGACGTCCCGCGGCCCGGCGCCGAACCGTCGTTGACGACGCCGTACGCGACGAAGTCCGACGTCCCGCCCGCGGGATGTACGCGCGCGTACCCCGTCGCGAGGCCCGCGGACGCGAGGACGGCGGAGACCTGCATCCACTGGCCGCCGGCGAGCGCGTACGGTCCGAGCGTCGCCGCGGGCGTGCCGTTCCCGTTCGCCGAGTCGTAGAGGTCCACGAGGTACGACACCGACGTCGGGTCGCCCGCCCGCGCGTCCGCGATCGCGAGGTTCGACCGCGCGCTCGCGTCCTGCCTCAGGCCGTAGACCCACGCGTCCGACGCGGCCCGCGCCGGCGGCGCGAACGCAGGGTACGCGACGCCGAACGTGCCCCCGACGCGGCGTCCGCGTTCGGGATGGACGTGCGGACGAGCGCCGCGACGCCGGGAGACACGACGAGCGTGCCGCCCTGGCTCTCCACCTGCGGGATCGGAAGGCCGAGCGTCGTCCCGAGCGTCGTCACGAGGTCGGCGAACCGGAGCTGCCTTCCGGCGGGCACGCTCACGACCGTCGAGACGGGCGCCCCCGGAGCGAGCTGGGAGGACGGGGTGTACGTGAGCGTGGTCTTGACGGTTCCTGCCGACGGGTTCGCGAGGATGAGCTCGGACGTGTACGCGGAGCCCGCGGACGGCACGCGGAGGACGATCGGCACGAGGCCGCCGTCCGTGCCGCCGGGCGCGATGAAGCTGCCGTCCGACGTGCCGCCGCCGGACGCGGACCCGTCGTTCACGACGCCGTAGACGGTGAACGCGTCCGTGCCGCCGCCCGTCTGCGTGACCGTCGCCCAGCCGTTCGTCACGCCGCGCAGGCCGAGGACGGAGTTGAACTGGTGGAAATCCCCGGGCTGGAGCGCGTACGGGACGGGCGCGCCGGCCGGAAGGCCCGTGTCGCCGTCCCAGATCTGGATCGACAGCACGGCCGGGCCGCTCCCGCCGGGCAGGTCGACGACGGCGAGGTTCGAGCGGAACGCCGCGTCCTCGCGGAGGCCGAAGACCGTGAGCGGCCCGGACGATCCCGACCCGGAGACCGCGGGCGCGAAGAGGCCGAAGCTCCCGCCGACGGCCGCGTCGGGGTTCGGCGTGGAGGCGCGCGAGCCGGCGAAGACGAGGGACGGGTCCGTCACGTCGAGGAACGTGACGCCGAGCGACCCGACGATCGCCGGCCCGCTCGCGGGAATCGGGGCCGCGTGGTCGCGCAGGTACTGGATGACGTCGGGGATCCGGAGCTCGCGCCCCGCGCCCACCGAGTCCGCGACCGGAGCCGTCCCCGCGCCGGGCGTCCCGGGCGCCGGGCGGTACGCGAGCGTCACGCGCGTCGGCGCGGCGCCGCGGTTCACGAGGACGAGGTCCGACGTGTAGTGCGCCGGCGCGACGCCGTAGACGTCGAGGACGACGGGCACGGTGACGCTCACGGGCGCGGGCGCCCCGGCCGCCCCGGCCGCGCGCAGGAGGAGCACGAACGAAAGGCCGTACGGGGCGCGTGACGCTTGCATCGGGTCGCCGCTATTGACTCATCGCGATGTAGCTGCCGTCGGAGTTCGTCTGGTCGTTCAGGACGCCGTACGCGACGAAACGCGACGCGCCCGAGAGCTTCTCGATCTTCGCCGAGCCGGCCGCGACGCCGCGCGACGCGAGGGGCTGGTTGAACTGCGCCCACTCCCCCGGCGCGAGCGTCTTCGAGTCGACGGCGCCCGCCTGGGCGCCGTCCGGACCGTAGTACGTGATCCGGAGCGAGATCGCGTCGCCGGCGTCGCCGCGATTCACGACGGCGAGGTTCGACCGCTGCGCGGCGCCCTGCTGCAGCCCCTGGATGAAGGCGGTCGACACGGCCGACTCGGCCAGCGTGAGCCCGGTGTAGAAGAGGCCGAACGTCCCGCCGCCCCTGGCGCCGATGAACGTGCGCGCGCCCGCCGCGAACGACGACGCCGTGCCGGACGCCGCGCGCACGTCGAGCGAGCCGCCCGCGTCCCCGGACGCCGGCACGGGGATCCCGGCCTGGCGGAGGAACGCGAGGGCGTCGGGCGCGATCCGCTGCTCGTTCGGCGCGAGCGTGACCGACGCCGTCCCCGAGCCGGCGCCCGAGCCGAGCTGCGGGGAGGCCGTGTACGTCAGCGTCAGCGTGAGGGGCGACGACGTCAGGTTCGTGAGCGTGAGCTCGGACGCGTAGCCGGCGACCGAGAGGACGATCGGGACGAGGCGGTCGGGCGCCGACGGATCGGCCACGAGCGGCGGGATGAACGAGCCGTCCGACGTGACGGCGTCGTTCAGGACGCCGTACGCCGAGAAGGTCGACGTGCCGGAGGTTCGCGTGACGATCGCGACGCCGGACGCGGCGGGCGTGCCCGCGAGCGGCGTGTTGAGCTGCGTCCACCCGTACGGGCCGAGGCCCGCGTCGACGGTGTTCAGCGTCTGTCCGGTCGGCCCGAGAAAGACCGCATGGAGCGTGATCGGCCCCTCGCCCGTGTTCACGAGCGCGAGGTTCGAGCGCTGCGCCGCGTTCTGCTGGAGGCCGAAGACCGTGATCGTGTCGGCCGCGACCGGGGCCGCGAGGGTGAAGAGCCCGAACGTCCCCGGGCCGCCGTGCGGGTCGGCCGTGAACGTCCGCGCGCCGAGGAAGAGGCCCGCCGTCGAGGCGGCGCTGGAAAACGTCGCCGTGAGCGTCCCGACGCGCGTCGACGTCCCGGCCGGGATCGGCAGCCCCCGTCCGCGCAGCCACGCGAGGATCCCCGGCAGGATCCGCTGCTCTCCCGGGGCGAGCGTCAGCCGCGCCCAGCCGGACCCGCCGCCGAGGGAAGCCGTGTACGTGAGGAGGACGTCGACGGGCGACGCGAGGCGGGACGCGACCGTCACCTCGGACGTGTAGTAGCTCCCGCCCGCGCCGGGCGTCTCGAGAACGACCGGCAGGAGGAGCGCCGCGCCGGACAGCGTCGGGCGCGTGACGACGATCGACCGGGTCGCCGTCGCGATGGAGCCGCGCGAGTCGAGACCCGTGAGCGTCACCGTGTACGGACCCGCCATACCGAACGCGTGGCTCGCGCCGGCGCCCGCGGCCGCGGGGCTTCCGTCGCCGAAGTCCCACGTGAAGGCGATCGTGCCGCCGGGGACCGAGGGCGAGCCCGTCGCCGCGAACGCGAGGGAGACGCCCGCTTCTGCCGTCGTGTCGGACGCCGGAGCCTGGATCTGGACGACCGGAGGCGTTCCGACCGTGACGGTCTGCGTGACGGTCGCCGTCGCGCCGATGCCGTCCGAGGCGACGAGCGTCACGGTGTGGTTCCCGTCCGCGAGGTGGAGGGACAGGCTCGCGCCGCTCTGCGCCGCTCCGTCCACCGTCCAGTTGTACGCGTACGGCGCGGTGCCGCTCGCCGTCGCCGCGAGCGCGACGGCGGCGCCGCTCGGCGGCGAGGGAGGCGTGACCGTGAAGGACGCCGTCAGGAGCGGCGGCGGGGCCACCGCTTCGGCGGCGCGGCAGGCGTCGGCCACGCACCCGTCGAACGTGTTGAGGTACGCCGTGAGAGACGTCGCGATCGCCGGCGCGACCTTGCCCGCGACGTTCGTCAGCTCGTACGGATCCGACGCGACGTAGAGCTCCGTTTCGCCCGACTTGTACGAAACGTACTTGTAGCCCGGCGCCTGGAATCCGTAGTAGCTCGGGATCGGAACCGTCGTCGCGAGATCCTGCTTGTCGAGCGGCTCTCGGGGCGTGCCGGCGAGGACGTCCGGCGGGTCGAACTCGCCCGTCCCGAACTCCTCGAGGAAGAACGCTTGGCGCCACGCGGACGGGGCCGGCCCCGTCAGGAGCGGCTTGAGCGAGCGTCCGTCCGAGAAGGAGAGCGGCGCGACGCCGGCGAGGTCCGCGAACGTCTCCGCGAGGTCGATGTCCGACGTGTACTCGCTCCGCGCGACGCCCGCCGGGACGCCGGGGCCGCGGACGACGAGCGGCACGTGGATGTCGGTCTCGTACGGCGTGTACTTGCCCGGAAGCAGCCGGTGCTCGCCCATGTGGTAGCCGTTGTCCGACGCGAAGACGACGTACGTGTTCGAGAGGCGGCCCGTGGCCGAGAGCGTCGAGACGAGCGTCGCGATCGCCTCGTCGACCGCCTGGAGCGCCTGGAGGCGCCCCCGGAAATCGGAGTCGATGCCCGCGATGTCCGAGGGCAAAAGGAGCGGCTTCGAGCTGATGTAGGCGGGCTTCTCGCTCACGTCCGCCTCGTTGAACGACGGGAAGTGCGGGGCCGTGACGCCCGGGAACAGGCCCGCGTGCCGGGGCGCCGGCGTGTACGGCATGTGCGGCGCGTACGTCGCGAAGTACAGGAAGAGCGGCTGGCCCGGCGTCGACGCCGCGCGCTGGATGAAGTCGACGGCCTTCGAGAGGTAGACGTCCGTTCCGTAGTCAGCGGCCGTGCTGCCGTACGAGACCTTCTTGCCGTTCTCGTTGAGCCCGTAGCTGAACTCGCTGTACGGGTCGCCCGAAATCGGGCTGTACCACTCGTCCCAGCCCGGCGGGATGTAGAACCCGTCGGCCGTGTCGGGGTAGCCGTTCAGGTACTTGCCGAAGAGCGCCGTCCGGTAGCCGGCGCCGTGGAGGAGCGTCGCGACCGTCGAGGCCTCGACGTTCTCGTTGTACGCCTTCTCGAACCCGCCGGTGGGCAGCGAGTTCCCGAGGACTCCCGTGTTGTGCGGGTACTGGCCGCGCAGGATCGTGGTGCGCGACGGGCAGCAGAGCGAGAGCGGGACCATGTTGTTCGGGAACGACGTGCCGCGTCCCACGAGCAGCTCCTGCAGGTGCGGCATGTACGCGAGCATCCCGCTCTGGACGTCCTGGTCGTCCGTCAGGATGAGGACGATGTTCGGCGCGCCGGGAGGCGCGAGCGTGCTCCCCTCGACGAGCACGGGCTTCGGCCCGATCGTCAGGGAGCCGCCCGGCGTGATCGGCGTCGCCTTTCCCGTCACGTCCCGGGCCTGCGTGTAGCCGGGGCCGGGCGTGAAGGCCGTGGACCCTTTCGTGTTCCAGACGGCCTTCGCGACGTACCCGCCGGGCCGCGCCAGCACGCACGTCCACGTCCCGTTCGAGTCGCCGGAGCACGGGGCCGTCGTCGTGGCGCCGACGAGCCAGTGGTAGACCTCGCGGTACGCGGCGCCCGCGGACGTGGGGTTTCCGGAGGAGTCCTCGATGGTCCCCCAGCCGAAGGAGGGCGGCGACCACGTGAACCACGCCGCGAGCTGCAGATTCAGGGAGGAGCGGAGTCCGGCCTGAAGGAGCGTGAACCGCGTGATCCACGCGATCTGCGTGTTCGGGTCCGTGACCGTGTTGTTCCCCCAGCTCCCTTCCGTCTGGAACATCGGCTTTCCGGCGAGCCCGTACTGGTCGAAGACGGCGCGCATCTGCGTCGCCTTCGTGACGATCGAGCCCCAGCACGAGACGGCCGGGGTACAGCCCGGCGTTCCCTCGTCGTCGGGCATCGGAAACGGCGTCACGCCTTGGACCCCGGGATAGCCGTGAAACGCACCGCCGTCGGCGTACGCGGCGCCACCTGCCTGAAGGTACGACGTCATGGCCTTGAGGACGCTGTGCGCGAGCGACGTCCCGACCGGTCCGGCGACGGACGGCGTCAGGAGGATCGAGTTCGGGTCCGCGTGGACGATCGGGTACGCCGCCTGCGCGAGCGCGACCATCTGCGCGTCCGTCCCGGTCCACCAGAGCGCGAAGTTGATCTCGTTCCAGAGCTCGTAGATGCGGACGTGGGGCTGCGCCGTCCCGTTGTAGTGCGCGAGAAGACCCGTCAAAAAGTCCTTCCAGTCCTGGACGTTGTCGGGCGGCGCCGTGCAGACAGTGACGCCGTTCGTCGTCGAGCACGTGCTCTTGTCCGCGACCGCCCAGCCGGGCGTCCCGGCGGCGAGAGTGATCGCCACGTTGGCCGTGTTCGTCGACGTGTCCACGAGGCCGTTCGAGACCGCGGCCCCGACGTACGCGTCGAAAAGACTGAAGTCGAAGACCCCCTTCTGCTGCTCGATCCGCTGCCACGCGAAGTCCCCGTGCGCGATCGTCCCCGTCGGTACCGCGGGGGCGTCCTTCGCGTTGACCATCGCGACGCCGAAGAACTCCGGAGGAAGCGGCGTGCCCGTCTGGGCGAGTCCCGGAGCCGCCGCCGTCACGATTGCGAGCAGCGTCCACGGGAGGGCGGATCTCATCGCATTCCTGATCATCGCGGCGCTCCTTATCCCTCTATTGCGAGGGAGGGTCCGGGGCCATGGCCAACGGCCGCGGCGGCGCGGCCACCGTGAACGTTCGCGCGAGGAACGTCCGGCTCCCGCGGTCGCAGCCGTTCATGAAGAGGACGGTTCCCGAGGCCGACGTGTGCCCGGCGGCGACGCCCGGCGACACGAACGACGGGTAGATCCCGTCGAAGGCCGATCCGGTCCCGTCGCTCGCGCAGCCCAGGACGATCGGATACTGGGACCCGTCGATCATCCGCGGCGCCGTCCAGTTCTGCCGGTCGAGGCTCGTCGCCGTCGAGTAGTACCAGGCGCCCTGCGTCGTGCCGAAGCACACGAACGTCATCAGGTACAGCCCGAGCGCGTCGTTGGCGCTGATCTGGCCGTTTCCCTGGTGGCCGACGCAGCCCTTCGCGGGCAGGACGCCGCTGTCCTGTCCCCCGATCCCGAGCTCGGAGAACGCGCCGTCGAACCACTTCGAGAACGCGACGGCGCCGCTCCCGCCGAGCGCGGCCCGCGCGACCCTCAGGGCGCCGTCCGCCGACGGACCGGGAGCCGAGTACGTGACGTACAGGTTCGTTCCGTCGACGAGCGCGCTCGGGATCGCGTTGCCCATCGCGACCTGCGGACTCTCGGGCGTCGCGGGTTCGGGCGTCGCGTACTTGAGGACGGGATAGCGGTCGGCCCCGCCCATCTCGGCGTCCACGGGGGCCGGCCAGGTCTTCCCGTTGTCCGACGAGCGGGCGAACCCGACCGTGGCGTAGAAGTCGTGCTGCCAGACGGCTCCGGGGCAGTGGTTCTCGGCCTCGTAGATCATGATGAGGTTCCCCGCGGGCCGCGTCGGGTCCTGCACGACGGAGCCCGGCGACGCGTAGTTCAGGTCGAACTCGGGGTCGAAGAACGCCTTGCACGTCGTGAACGGCCAGGCGGCCGTCATCACGGGCGACGTGTAGCCGGCCGCGAGCGCGAACGTCCGGAGGTCGGACGTTTCGAGGACGACCGCGCCCGAGAGATTCGCTGCGTTCTTCGCAAGGGCCGCGAAGACGAGGTATTTGTTCGAGCCCGCGGCGGGCGGGAAGACCGTCGTGTGCTCGTCGGCGAGGACGGGAAGGTTCGGGTACGTCAGCGCGATGTCAGGCCCCACCGAGAACGACGTGATCGGCGCGACCGCCTGCCCGGCGACGTAGCTCCCGTCCGACGTTCCCTGGCCCGGCGCGCCGCCGTCGTTCACGACGCCGTAGACCAGGAAGCGGCTGTTTCCGGAGAGCTTGACGACGTGGGCGTACCCGCTCGCGACGCCGAAGGCCTGCAGCACGGCGTTGAGCTGCGTCCACCCGCCCGGCGCGAGCGTCGCCGGCGACGTGGAGCCCGCGAGGAGCCCGGTCGCGCCGTCGTACACGTCCACGCGGAACGTGACGGAGTCGCCGGCGTCCCCGAGGTTCGACACGGCGAGGTTCGTGCGGTTCGACGCGTTCTGCTGGAGGCCGTAGACCCAGGCTTCGAAGACCGCCGCGAAGCTGGGGCCGACGCCCGCGTAGAAAAGGCCGTACTCGCCGGGGCCGGTTCCCCCGACGGGAGCCGCCGTCCGTGCGCCCGCGAATCCGCTCGACCGTGCGCCGGCGTTCCGGAACGCGACGGACAGCGCTCCGGCGTACGTGGGCCCCTTCGGCCCGATCGAGGCCCCGTTCTGGCGGAGGAAGTCGATCGCGCCCGGGATGATCTTCTGCTCGCCGGCCGCGAAGCTCAGCGTGACGCTCCCGCCGGCGCCCGAGCCGGGGGACGCGGACTCGACGTACGTCAGCGTCGCCGTCTGCGCCACGGGGAGCGGGTTCGCGAGGACGAGCTCGCTCTGGAACGCGGGCGTCTCGACGAGGACGGGGAGGAGCCGCGCTTCCGCGGGCATCGCCGCCGGCTCGGCGGCCACGTACGAACCGTCGTTCGTCGTGTTGTCGTTGATGACCGCGTAGGCGAGGTAGGGTCCGGAGCCCGAGACGATGTCGACCCGCGCGAAGCCGCTCGCGAAACCGGCGAGGTTGAGCACGTTCCCGATCTGCGTCCACTGGAGCGGGCCGAGCGTCGTGTCGGGCGAGAGGACGAACGGGCCGCCGGCCCCGCCGTAGAGCGTGACGCGCAATGTGACCGGGTCCGTCGTGCTCGCGTTCACGAGCGCGAGGTTCGACCGGTCCGCCGCGTTGCTCCTGAGGCCGTAGAGGTTGGACGTCTGCGTCAGGGCCATCGAAAGGTCGACGCCCGGATACGCGAGGCCGGCGCGACCCGCTCCGGAGGGCGTCGTCGTCCGCGCGCCCGCGTACGCCGCGTCCGGCGACGAGAGGCCGCCGAACGCCGCAACGAGCGTCCCGCCCTGGTTCGACCCCATCGGAATCGCGAGCCCCTGGCCGCGGAGGTACGCGAGGACGTCCGGGACGACGAGCTGCCGCTCCGCCCCGAGGTTCACGCTCGCCGTCCCTCCGCCCGTCGCCCCGAGCGCGGCCGCCGGCGTGTACGTGAGCGTCACCATCGCCGGCGTCGTCCCCCGGTTCGAGAGCGTCAGCTCCGTCGTGTACCGCGAGCCCCCCGCGCCCGCCACGTCGAGCACGATCGGCACGAGCTTCGTCGCGGCGGCTCCGGACGCCGCGGCGAAGGCGGGGGCGGGGCCGGCGAGCATGCCGCCCGCAAGCGCAAGCAGCCACGGCAGCGGCGTCTCCGATCTCATTCTGCGGTCGCGACTCCTTCTCTGCGCGAGCGTAGGGGCGGAAGTCCGGAAAGCCGCCCTCAACGTTGCCAGTCGCGACGCGCGCTAACGCACGAGGCCCTGACGCAGCGCCTTGGCCACGGCCTCGGACTTCGAGTGGACCTGCAGCTTCCCGTAGATGTTCTGCATGTGGAAGTTGATCGTGCTGAACGCGACGCCGAGCTCGACCGCGGCGCTCTGGTAGTTGTGGCCCTCGACGAGCAGCTTCAGGAGCCGGAGCTCGTGCGCCGTCAGGTCGTAGTCGCCCGTCTCCGGCGGCCGGATCTCCCGGAAGATCTTCAGGACGCGCAGCGCGACCTCCGGCGACATCGGGGCACCGTGGAGCGCTTCGCCGAGGCTCTCGAGGAGCTTCGCGGGCGGCGTCTTCTTGAGAAGGTAGCCGGTCGCACCCGCGCACAGCGCCTCGAAGATGCGCTCGTCGTCCTCGTAGACCGTCAGGACGAGGAGCGCGACGCGCGGGTACCGCTCGCGGAGGAGCGGCAACCCCTTGATGCCGGACATCCCGGGCAGGCCGATGTCGACGAGGGCGACGTCGGGCACCTCGTTCCAGGTCCGCGCGAGCGCGTCCTCCATTGTGCGGAACGCTCCCGTGCACCGGTAGCCTGCGGTGCCGTCGATCAGGGCCGCGAGACCTTCCCGGATGAGACGGTCGTCCTCGACGATCGCGACCCGGATCGCCCCCGTGCGGGAAGGCGGCTTCATCGATCCATCCGTCGGCAAGCCACGACTCTAGACCACGCGTCGGCCCGTCTTGCCCCTCAACACTGAGAGGAACCCGGGCGAGCCGAGCCTCACGGCGAGCGTCACGCGGGTCCCCTCGCCGAGCGCGGACGCGATCGTCAGGGTTCCCCCCGCCTCCCGGGCGCGCCGGCGCATGCTCGAGAGGCCGTTGCCCTCGAACGGCGCCGCCGGATCGAACCCGCGGCCGTCGTCGGCGACCGTGAGGACGACGCTCTCGTGCGTGACGGAGAGCTCGACGTCCGCGCGGCGCGCGCCGGAGTGCCGGGTGAGGTTGTGGATCGCTTCCTTGAAGACCAGGTACACCTGGCGGCGCGCGTTCGCGCCGATCCGCGGGTCGTTCTCCGGGGCCGACGAGCGGAAGCCGAGTGCGATCCCCTGCCCGCCGAGGAGGTCGGTCGCGAACCGGCGCATGCGGTGCGACAGGTCGCTCGCGCGGTCGTGCTCGGGATTGATCGCCCAGACGATGTCGCTCATCGAATCGACGAGCTCGCGCGAGATGCCCGCGATGTCCGAGAGCGTCGTCGCATTCCGGTCCGCCGCCCCATCCGCTCCCCGCCGCGCGACCTCGCTCAGGATCGCGATCTGCGAGAGGCTCGCCCCGATGTCGTCGTGGAGGTCCGTCGCGATGCGGGTCCGGAGGTTCGCCACGGCGAGAAGCCGCGAAAGCCTCGCCCGGTGCAGCGAGGTGATCGCGAGGGCGGCGGCGGCCCCGGCAATCGCGAGGAACCACCCGCGGCGCCATACGGGCGGGAGGACGAGGAACTCGACGCTCGCCGGCTCCGGGCTCGCCGCGCCCTCGCTCGCGACCGCGCGGACCCGGAAACGGTAGCGGCCCGGAGCGAGGCTCGCGTAGACGACCGTGCGCTGGTCGGTCGGCGGGCCCCAGTCGGCGTCCGCGCCGTCGAGACGGTACTGGTACCGCAGGGCCTCGCCCGGCGAGAAGCCGAGGCCGACGAAGTCGACGCGCAACGGCGTCTGTCGCAGCTCGAGGCCGGCGACGGCCGATGCGCCGAGATCGGAGATGGGCTGCGGGACTCCTCCGACCGCGAGGCCGGTCACGAGGACGGGAGGGGGCGCACGAGGGCGGTCCGGCACGGGCACGAACCTCGAGACGCCGAGCGGCGTCGAGAACCAGAGCGCTCCGTACCGGTCGCGGAGCGCGAGCTGCAGCTCGCCGGGGGCGATTCCGTCCGCCGCGGTGTAGTGCCGGATGCGGCCCGGGCCCGAGGCTTCCGGCTCGAAACGGTCGATTCCCCTGCCGGTCGCGGCGTAGAGACGCCCCGCCGAGTCCTCCGCAACCGCCGCGACGTCGATGCTCGACAGGCCGTTCGAGGTGTCGTACCGGACGAACGCGGGCCGCTCACGCGACGGCTCGTCGAGCCGGATGAGCCCCTCGGACGTTCCGATCCAGAGCCGTCCCTTCGAGTCGACGAAGATCTGGCGAACGGTGCCCGCGATCCCCTCGGCCGGCCCGAAGACGGTGAACCGGCCGGCCCTTCGGCGCGCCAGCCCTCCGTGGAAGAGGCCGACCCAGACGTCGCCGGACCGATCCTCGGCGAACGCGGTCGGAGCCGGATGGAGCGGCAGACCGTCGGCAGCGGTGAAGGCGCGCACCCGGCCCGTGTCGCGCTCGAGGATCGCGAGTCCGTCCTTCGAGCCGGTGCCGATCGTCCCGATCCAGACGTCGTCGCGCGAGTCCGGAAAGACGCGGAACACGTTGTCGCCCGCGAGCCCGTCTCGCTCCGTGTAGACGGCCACGGGCTGCGCGCGCGCAAGGTCTTCGATCCGGCGGACCGCCGCGAACCGGCAGAGGCCCTGGCCGGTCGCGAACCACCACTCGCCCGCGCGGTCCTCGGCGGCGATCTGCGCGCGGCCCCAGCCGAAGTACGAAATCGTACCGGGCCAGCGCGGAGAGATCCGCGCGAAACGGCGGCCGTCGAAGCACGCGAGGTCCAGACCGGACTCGGTCCCGTGGACGATGCACACCTCGCCTTCGCGGGTCTCGACGAGCGCGGTCGCCTCCGGAGCGCCGTCGGCCTCGGTGAACGTCGTGAACCCGTTGCGGGCGACCTTCATCGCGCCGGAGCCGAACGTGCCCACCCAGAGGTTCCCGTCGCGGTCCTCCGCGAGGGCGCCCACCGTGCGCGCGGTCAGGCCCTGCGCGAGCGTGTAGCTTTCGAACTCGCCCCCTCCCGCCCCCTCGCCCGGGACCCACCGCGCGAGGCCCTTCGTCGTGCCGACCCACAGCGTGCCGTCCGACGTTTCGAGGAGCGATTCGACACGCGGCGCCGGAAGCCCGTCCCGGACGCCGTACGCCCTCACCCGTGGCGGCGCCCGGGGGTCCGCCGCGGCCTCCGCGCGGTAGAGGCCCGTCCGCGTCCCGATCCACACCCGGCCGCCGCGGTCCTCGACGAGCGCCATGACGTACGCGTTCGCGAGACCCTCCGCGGCCCCGAACCGCTTCGTGGTTCCGTCGGCGTCGCGCCGGAGGACCACGTCCGTGCCCCCGACCCACAGCGCGCCCCGCCGGTCCACGAGGATCGCGGTCACCGCCGGGTCGGCCATGCCGAGGTCGAGGCGGCGGAACGGTCCGGTTTTCGTGTCGAGGCGGTAGAGCCCCCCCTCGCCCGACGTCGAGCCGCACCAGACGCCTCCCGAAGGGTCTTCGTAGAGCACGGACGGCGCCGTCTCCTTACCCGCGGCGCCGAGCGGCGTCCTCACGAAACGCGAGCGGCCGGCCCCGGCGGGGTCGAAGCGGCAGAGGCCTCCGCTCGTCGCGATCCAGTAGACGCCGCCCTTCGTCTCGAGGAAGTCCGCGACGAAGTTCGAGGGCAGGCCCTGCTCGACCCGGTAGTTCGTGAACCGGTATCCGTCGAAGCGCGAGAGGCCCTCGGCGGTGCCGAACCAGAGGAAGCCGTGCGAGTCCTGGGCGATCGCGAGGACGTGGTCCCGCGCGAGGCCGTCGACCGTCGTGTACGTCCGGATCGGGAGGTGGCTCGCGTGAAGGAGCGACGGCGCGAGCAGCAATGCGGCGACGGGGGCGAGTCGCTCCTTCACGGGTCGAAGCCGGCTACCAGACGCGGACGCGGTCCTTCGGGGCGAGATAGAGGGCCTGTCCGGGCTTCACGCCGAACGCGTCGTACCAGGCGTCGACGTTACGCACGGTGTCCGTCCGGTACTCGGGCGGCGCGTGGCCGTCGATCACGATCCGCTGGCGCGCCGCCGCCTCGCGCATCTTCGTCCGCCAGCCCTGCGCGAACGCAAGGAAGAACTGCTGGTCGCCCGGGACGCCGTGCCACGCCGGCGCTTCCTTGCCGCCCTGCGAGATCCGGTACGCGTCGTACGCGGCCGCGAGGCCCGCGACGTCCGCGATGTTCTCGCTGATCGTGAGCTTGCCGTTCACCGCGAGGTCCGGGAACGGCCGGTACGCGTCGAACTGCCGGATGAGCGCCTGAGCCGACGCCGTGAAGTGGTCGAAGTCCGACTTCGTCCACCAGTTCTTCAGCCGCCCTTCCGCGTCGAAGAGGGCGCCCTGGTCGTCGAAGCTGTGGCTGATCTCGTGCCCGATCACCGAGCCCGACGCGCCGTAGTCCATGACGCCCGGGCGGCGCGAGTCGAAGTAGGGCGGCTGGAGCATCGCGGCCGGGAAGTTCAGCGCGTTCATCGCCGGGAGGTTCACCGCGTTCACGAGCTGCGGGTTCATGACCCACTCGCCGCGGTCGACCGGCCGGCCGAGCTTCGCGAGGTTCCGCCGGTATTCGAAGAGGGACGCGCGCCGCGCGTTGCCGAGCGCGTCGCCCTTCACGACTTCGAGGGCCGAGTAGTCGCGCCACGTGTCCGGGTACCCGACGCCGACCTTGAGCGCCGCGAGCTTCGCTTTCGCCCGGGCCTTCGTCTCCGGCGCCATCCAGTCGAGCCTGTCGATGCGGATCGCGAAGGCCGCGATCTCGTTCCTCACCATCGCCTCGGCGCGGGCCTTCTCGGACGGCGGGAAGTACTTCGCGACGTAGAGCCGGCCGACGGCCTCGCCGAGAGCCATGTCCGTCACGCTCACGGCGCGCTTCCAGCGGTCGCGCAGCTTCGGCGCGCCCGTGAGCGTCGTTCCGTAGAACGCGAAGCGCTCCTCCACGAACGCTCTCGGGAGGACGGCCGCGGCCTGCGAGAGCGCCCGGAACGTCAGGTAGTCCTTCCACGCGCCGAGCGGCTGGGACGCGACGAGCGCCGCGAGGCCCGTGACGGCGCCCGGCTGCCAGACGACGAACGACGGCTGGCCCGCGAGCCCCGCGGCCTCGAAGTACCCCGTCCAGTCGAGGCCAGGAGCCCGGGCCGGGAAGTCCTCGCGCACCCAGTGGTTATTTCCCTTGACGACGTCTTCCGAGTCCTCGCGGCTCACGTGCGACGACGCGATCTTCGTCTCGAGGTCGAAGACCCGCGCGGCCGTCGCGGCCGGGTCGGGGATGCCGGCGAGCGCGAGCATCCTCTCGATGTGCGCCACGTACTTCGTCCGGATCTCCGCCATGCGCGGAGAGGGGTCGAGGTAGTAGTCGCGGTCCGGGATCCCGAGGCCGCCCTGCAGGAGGAACGGTGAGTACTTCGACGGCGTGTCGAGGTCCTGCGCGACCCAGAGGCCGAGAACGTTCGGCGTGTAGAGGTTCGTGTTGTTCAGGACGTCGACGTCGGCGCGGAGCGTCTCTCCGAGGGCGCGGGCGAGGCCGGCCTTGTCCGCGATCGCGGCGATGCGGTCGAGGGCGGGTTTCAGCGGCGCGAGGCCCTTCGCCTCGATCGCGGCCTCGTCCATGAAGGTCGCGTACGTGTCGGCGATCTTCCGGGCGTCCGAGCCCTCCTTCGAGGGGGCCGCCGCGGTCTCGGCGATGAGGTCCGCGGTGCGCTTCGACGTCAGCTCGTCGAGGACGCTCCCCGAGCCCCACGCCGAGCGGTCCGCCGGGATCACCGCGTCCTTCAGCCACGTCCCGTTCGCGTAGCGGAAGAAGTCGTCGCCGGGCGCGACGGCCCGGTCCATCCCGTCGAGGTCGATCCCCGGCGCTTCGGCGGCGCCTGCGGCAGGTGCGGAGGCGGCTGGGGCCGCGGCGGGCGTCACGGACGTCGTCGACGCGGGCGCGCAGGCGACGACGGCGGCGAGGGCGAGGGAGGAGAGCACGGCGGCGAGGCGGGCGGGCTTCATGCCCGTCACGATAGGGAGAACCCGGCTCAGCCGCAAGGCTCCGGGGACCGCGGCCCGATCCCGAGCCACAGGAGCCCGCCCACGACGGACAGCGCCGAGGCGACGTGGAGCGCGTTCTCCCAGCCGATCGACGCGGCGAGGACGGGCGTGAGCGCGGGCGAGACGAGGCCGCCGAGGTTGCTCCCCATGTTCATGACGCCGCCCGCCGTGCCGCTCCTCGCTCCGGCGACGTCCATCATCGCGGCCCAGAACGGGCCCTCGACGGAGAGGACGAGCGCGGTCGCGAGCGCGAGGCAGACCGCCGCCACGCGCGGGTCCGGCGTGCGCGCGCCCGCCGAGAGGAAGACGGCCCCGCCGAGGAGCCCGGCCATCGGGACGATCCTCCGGCCCCACGCGGGCCCGAGCCTCTTCACGAGGGCGTCCGAGACGGCGCCGCCGAGCGGGATCGAGACGATCGAGAGGAGCCACGGCAGGCTCGCCCAGAGGGCGCCGCGCAGGAGGTCGAACTTCCTCACGTCGACGAGGTACAGGTAGAACCAGAAGACGAAGATGTAGCCGACGTAGCCCTGCAGCGTGTAGCTCGCGGTCAGGAGCACGAAGGACGGGGTCCCGAGGCTCCCGGCGGCCGGCGGCGAAGACGGCGAGGACGGCGACGGGGCCTCCGCGCCAGCGACGACCGGCGGCATCGTGCGGACGGAAAGCCAGGCGAGAGCGACGGCGAGGGCCGGGAGCGAGGACGCGACGAGCGCGGCGCGCCAGCCGAAGCGGACCATGACGGCCGTGACGAGCGGCGGCGCGATCGCCGAACCGAGGCCGATCGCGGCGATCACGAAGCCGTTCGCCCTCCCGCGCGCCCCGGCGGGGACGTGGCGCGAGACGGCCTGCGCGGCCGCGGGGAACGTGGGCGCCTCGCCGATGCCGAGGAGGAGGCGCGCGCCCAGGAGGACGGGCAGCGCCGCGGCCGCGGGCGAGATCGCCATGAGCGCCGTCGCCGCCACCCACGAGAGCGCGGCGATCCCGAGGACGCGGCGGGCGCCGAAGCGGTCCGCGAGCATCCCCGCCGGCACCTGACAGAGGGCGTAGCCGAGGAGGAACGCGCTGAAGACGCGGCCCATCCGGACCTGGTCGAGCGCGAGCTCCTTCATCATGAGCGCGCCCGCGACGGAGACATTCACGCGGCTGAGGTAGCTCGCGGTCGCCGTCGCGGCGAGGAGCGCGACGAGCGTCCCGCGCCTCACGCGAGCCTCCTGACCATCAGGATCTCGGCGTAGCCGTCCACGACGTAGTCGGGCAGCTCCCCCACCGTCCGGTAGCCGCGGCGCTCGTAGAGCGCGCGGGCCCGCGCGTTGAACGCCGAGACGCACAGGAACATCCAGCGCGCGCCGGGGAAGCGCGCCTCGGCGGCGTCGAGGAGGGCCGCGCCGACGCCCTTCGAGCGCGCCGCGGCGTCGACGGCGATCGACGCGAGGTACGGCGAGCCGGCGACGCCGCGCGGGTGGAGGCGCGCGAAGCCGAGCGGGGCGCCGTCCTCGCGCGCGACGAGGACGACGTAACCGGGATCGACCGAGGCGGCGACGCAGGCCGCCTCACCGCGGCCGAGCGTGATCCACGGCTCGTTCGTCGCCATGAGACGGCCCGCCCAGAGGCGCTCGTCCGCCGTCGCCTCGCCGATCGTGATGCCGGACATGCGGCGGGAGTGTGCGCCGGGGCCCCGGCGCGCGCAAAGCCCAGGGCCCGCGCGACGTCCGCGTCCCCGCGTCTCCCATAATCCGCGGCGCATGGCGAAAACGCTCGTCCTCGTCCGGCACGGCCAGGCTTCGTTCGGCGCCGCCGACTACGACGTCCTCTCGGAGACCGGGCTCCTTCAGGCGCGCATCGCCGGCGAGGCCCTGCGCGGCCGGCTCGATCCCGTGCGCGCCGTCGTCACGGGCACGATGCGCCGCCAGCGCGACACGGCCGCGGCGTGCCTCGAGGCGATGGGCCTCGCCGCTCCGTGGACGGAGGACGCCGCGTGGAACGAGTTCGACCACGAGGAGGTCCTCCGCGCCTTCGAGCCGCGATGGGCGGACCACGCCGAGCTCCACCGCGACCTCGCGGCCGCGGGCCGCGCCGACGCCTTCGAGCGCGCCTTCCATGCCGCCGTCGCCCGCTGGACGGGCGGCGCGCACGACGCGGACTACCGCGAGACGTGGCCCGCCTTCCTCGCCCGCGTGGACGCCGCCCTCGGCCGCCTCGCGGGCGGACCGGAGGGGGCGGTGCTCGTCTTCACGTCGGGCGGTCCGATTTCGGCCGCGTGCCGCGCGCATCTCGCGGCCCGGGACGCCTCCGGCGTCCTCGCCCACGCGTTCCGCCTCGCGAACGCGAGCGTCACGACGCTCGAGGCCGGCCCCGATGGACTCCTCCTCCGCGCGTTCAACGACCACGCGCACCTGTCCCGACCGGGCACGGGGCTTCTCACGTTCCGGTGACGGGCGCCTCGCCCCGCCGTTCTAAGATGCACACCGTGAAAGCACGGATCGCGGGGGCTTCCTTTCTCCTGGCCTTCGGCCTGCTCGGCGCGCCCGCCGGCTCCGCGGACGCCGCCGACGCCCCGCCGATCTTCACGGCGCTCCCGCCCGCTCCGGACGCATGGGTGACGGACAACGCCCAGTTCCTCTCGGCCGAGGCGCGCGAGAGGCTCGCCGCGAAGCTGAAGCAGCTCAAGGAAGTCCACCCCTTCGTCAGGGTCTACGTCTACACGCTGAAGAGCGCCAACGGCGCCTCGCTGCCGGCCGCGGCGCAGGAGCTCTACCGCCGCTGGAAGATGAAGGACCGCGAGGTCTACGACGGCCTCGCGACGGTCTTCGTCTTCACGGACGAGACGAAGGCGCTCGTCATGCTCGGCCAGGGCGCTCCGGTCAGCACCGAGGCGGCGCTCGACGGCTTGTCACCCGACCTCGAGGCGGTCTTCGGCCCGGATCCCGAGGGTGCGCTTTCCCGTGTGATCGATCGGATCGGGGAGAGCCTGTCGGGGGCGGACTCGACGTCGTGGCTCGACTCGCCGCCCGTACCCGCCGAGCCGGGCGGGCCCGTTTACGGCAACGCGGACTTCGCGGACGAGTCCGCGACCCGCACGCTCGAGGAGGCCGTCCGGCGCGCCTCCACGGCCGAGCACCCGATCGTCCTCGTCCTGAATCCCGCAAGGGGCATGGACTCGCCCGAGCAGCGCGTCCAGAAGCTGGCGGCGGCCTGGAAGGGCCGGATCATCCTCGCCGCCTTCCGGTCCGACTTTTCGGCCCTCCTCGCCGTTCCCGACGACCTCAAGGAACGCTTCCCGGAAGACCAGCGGGACCGGCTGCGCAGCCAGGTGCAGAAGGCGATGACGAACATGTCGTACGCGCGGACGCTCGAGCGCGTCGTCGGCGAGATCGGGATGCTCGCCGACGGGAAGACGCCTGCGCCGTGGGTCGAGTGGAAGCATCCGCTCAAGACGATCGGCGGCGGGCAGGACGAGGACCCCGCGCCGCTCGTCCTCGGGGTCGTGATCGGGCTCGTGCTTCTCTTCCTCGTCTCGTTCTTCCTCTACATGCTCGTCACGAACCCGAAGGCCGTCCTCCTCTGGATCGGCGTGAACCTCGCCGAGGCCGTCATCGGCGGTCTCTTCGGCGGAGGCGGCGGCGGCGGCGGCGGGAGCTCGGGCGGCGGTTTCTCGGGCGGCGGCGGGAGCTTCGGGGGCGGCGGCGCCTCGGGGAGCTGGTGAACATGGCCATCATTCTTCGCAAGCATCAGAAGGAGTTCCTCGCACGGCTCGACCACGCGGCCCTCGAGGCGGCGATCCGGGACGCCGAGCGCGCGACGACGGGCGAGATCCGCGTCGCCGTCCTTCCGCGCCTCAGGGGCGGGCTCGAGAGGGCCGTGGAGCACGCGGCGGTGCGCCTCGGGATGACGCGGACGAAGGAACGCAACGGCGTCCTGATCCTCGTCGACCCGGCGCACCGCACCTTCCTCGTGTGGGGCGACACGGCGATCCACGAGCGCGTCGGGGAGGCCTTCTGGAAGGAGGTCGCCGCCGCCGTCGAGGAGAGGTTCCGCGCCGGCGACTTCACCGGCGGCCTCGTCCGCGGGATCGAGACGGCGGGCCGCGCGCTCGCCGCGCACTTCCCGGCGGCGTCCGGCGCCCACGCGAACGAGCTGCCAGACCGCGTCGACCTCTCCTGAGCGAAGATGGGACGGCCGAAGGAGACCGCCGTGAACCGTTTCGCCGTCCTCGCCCTCTCGCTCGCGCTCCCTCTCTCCTCCGTCCCCGCTCCCGCTGCTCCCGGCGCTCCTGCCGCGACGAAGCTTCCGGGCGGGTTCCGCGACCTGAAATGGCGCGCCCACGTCGCCGCGGGCATGAAGCTCAAGAAGGACGAGTCCGCGGGCGAGAACGCCGACTACGTCCGTCCCGCGGACGTCAAGAAGCTCCACGGCGCCGTCCTCGAGAGCATCACGTACGGCTATTTCAGGGGCCAGTTCTGCTCCGTGACGATCCAGACGGACGTCGGCCAGGGCGCGAAGCTCTTCAAGGCCCTCGCGGCCGAGTGGGGCGAGCCCGCGAAGGCGGCCGCGAACGTCTACGTCTGGAAGGACGAGAGCGAGACGCTCGCGTTCTTCCGCGCGACGGACCTCGACGGGTCCTCGTCCAGCGGCGAGCTCTACATCGTCTGCAAGCCGCTCGTCGAGGAGGCCAACAAGGCCGAGCGCGACCGGCGGGAGAAAGCGGCCGTCCGCTAGGTTCCGGCGCCGGCGAGGCGCGCGAGCGCGCGGCCCACGCCCGCGAGATCCGCGGCCTTCCCCTGGAAGACGCGGCCCGAGCCTCCGCCCTTGCCTCCGAGGAGCGCGGCGACCTCTCGCCCGAGCGCCTGCGCGTCCCCGAAGCCCTCTCCCGCGCCCAGAGCGAAGACGTGCGCGCCGTCCTTCGTCGCCGTCACGAGCGCCGCGCGCTCTCCCGCCTTTTCCGCGAAACGCCGCGCGACCGTCTGCACGAACGCCATGTCGCGGCCCTCCCAGTGGGCCTGCGCCACGCGGCCCGTGCCGGACAGAAGCGCGTCCGCCGCGGCCCCCGCGAGCGCGTCCTCCGCGCGGCGCAGGTCCTTCTCGGCGTCCGAGAGCTGGTCACGCTTCGCCATCGCGGCGCCGAGGAGACCGTCGTCCGGCGCTCCGAGGGCCGCGCGGAGCGAGGCGTTCCGCTCCTCGTGACGCTTCAGGCGGCGCCGCGCGCGGCCGCCCGCGGCGAAAAAGACACGCGTGCCGCCGCGCAGGGCCTCCGTCGAGAGGAGTACGACGACCTCGATCTCGGCCGTGCTCGAGAGATGCGTCCCGCCGCACGTGTTGAGGTCCACGCCCGCGATTTCGACGAGCCTCACGTCGCCCGTGAAGCCCTCCGGCAGGCCTCGCGTCCTCACCGGCAGCGTCCTGAACTCCTCGGGCGTCACGCGCCGGGGCACGACCGGGCGCGCGGCGCGGATCTCCGCCGCGACGGCTTCCTCGAGCCGCGCGAGGTCGTCGCCGGCGAGGGACGGCGCCGCGAGCTCGACGTCGGAGACCTCGGGCCCGAGATGGAAGGCCGTCGTCGCCCAGCCAAAGCGGTCCTGCGCGATTGCCGAGAGGAGGTGCTGGCCCGTGTGCTGCTGCATGTGGTCGAAGCGGCGGCCCCAGTCGAGCCGCACGTCCGCGGGGCCCGCCGCGACGGGCGATGCGAGCGTGTGGCGGACCGCGCCGTCCTTCTTCTGGACGTCGAGGACCGCGACGCCGTTCACCGTCCCGCGGTCGGCCGGCTGTCCTCCGCCCTCCGGGTAGAGGATCGTGTCGAGCAGGACGGCCCACGGCCGCGCTCCGTCGACGCCCGCCGCGAGGACGGTGGTCTCGAGCGACGTGCGGTACGGTTCGCGCTCGTACGCCGGCAGGCGCTCCTCGCCCACGCTCAGCGCCTCCCGAGCTCCACCGTCGCGGCGGCCGCGAGACGGTCGAACGTCTCGCCCTCGAACGGTCCCTTCTGGAATCGGACGGCCCCGCGCCACCTGAGGTCCGATGGGGGCGCCACCGGCCAGAGGATCCGGATCGGCAGGAACGCGTCGTCCAGCGGCGGCCCGCCCGTCTGTTCCTTGAGGAGGCGCAGACCGGCGGCGACGTCGAGGAGTTTCGGCTCCACGTTCGCGACGAGGGCGGACACCCAGCAGGCGACGGTGGGGCGCGCGAGCTCCGCTTCGACGACGGTGACGGAGCGGCCGCCGCCTTCGAGAAGAAAGGCGTCGCCGCGCCGCGTGAACGTCACGCCGGGCGGGCCGCCCAGCCAGATCTGGTAGGCCGTGCCGCCTCCATCTTTCGGCGCGCGGCGCAGGAACAGCCGGTCGCCACGCGCGCTCTCGAGCACGACGACGACCGTGGCGCCCGGGCCCGCTCCGCGCGTGGCGCGGGCGGCCGTGACGGTGAGCGAGCCTTCGTCCGCGACCCGGAAGAACGAGACGTCGTCCGCGAGGGCAGCGCCGGAGAGCGTGGCGGCGGCGAGCAGGAGAAGCGCGGGGCGCCTCATGTCAGAAGACCGGCACGCCGGGCAGCATCTCGGGGGCAGTCGTGACGGAGCGCCAGGCGCCGTCGGCGGGATTGAGAGGAGCCCCTCCCGACGTGCGGAAGCTCAGCGCCTGCGCGGACCGCGCGAAGCTCCGGCCGGGGAACAGGATGCCGAGCATCTCGAGAGGCACGCCCGGGAGTCCCTGCGTCCCTGCCGCATGGAGGATCGGCACCGTGGCCGCCACGAGCTCCCGCTGACGTTCCGAGACCGCGGCCTCGACGACCTGCGCGACGCCCAGCCGAACCGTGCGCGCCGAAAGGTCGCCGGACGCGAGCGGCAGGTCGACGTTCCCCGCGCGGACGAGCGTGTCGAGCGAGGCGCACGCGCTTCCGGCGCCGGCCGCACGGCCGAACGTCTCGAGCGCGCTTCCCTCGAGACCGATGCGCCCGCGCGGCGCCCAGGCCGCCGGATCGGAGGCGTCCGGCATGCGCGTCACGCGCTCGAAGACGATCTTCTCGCCCGACGCGTGCTCGACCATGAGCATCTCCCGCTGGGGCCAGAAGTCGTACGCGATGTCGCGGCGCCCCGGATCGAGCGAGAGGCGCACGTAACGCAGGCGCGCGACCGGGCCCGAGCCGCCGACCGCGCTCAGCACGTCGAGCGACACGTCGTCGACCACGTAGCCCTTCGTCGGAACGCCATCGAAAAAGTCCGCGCCGCGCGCGGGCAGGGCGAGAACGACAAGAACCGCGAGGGCCGCCGGCCTCACCATCAGCGCCCCCGCCCGCGGATCGTGCGCTCCTCGGGAACCGGCGGGACCTCGAGCTTCGTCTTGACGTCCACCTCGTACGAGGCGGCGACGCGCCAGACGCCCGCCTCCTTCTGGAAGACCTGGAGGAGGCGGGAGCGCACGATCTTCTCGTCCTCGGCGCGGAAGCCCGGCGGAAGCTTCTTCCATCCCGTGAGCTCGGCGTCGGCCTCGACGAGCGCGACGTCGGGCTTCAGGACGCGGATCTTCCGGATCTTGAGGGCGATGCGCGTCCCGCGCCACGTCGCGAGAACGTCGGCGACCCGCTTGTCGACCTCGGCCCGTCCGCGCGCGACCGATCCGAACGCGTCCGCGAAGGACGCGTCGTCGCGGAACAGCGCCGAGATGCCCTTCGCGTCCGCGCGGTTCCACGAGGCTTCCTCGTCATCGACCGCCTTCCGGAGCGCCGGCTCCTCGGTCGCGGGGTCGAAGACGGGGCCGGCGTCCGGCGCCGCGGCCGCCGGCCCGGCGGCTGCGCCCGGCGCGGATGCGTCCGCGGGCGCCGCCGCCCCGCCTTTCGGGGGCTCGTACTCCGAGGAGAGGATCTTTCCGTCGCCGGCGTCCACGGAGACCTCGGTCACGCCCCCCTTGTTCGAGAAGCGCAGGAGGAACGTCCAGGCGAGGCACCCGTCCAGGACGTCGACGTCGCCCGAGACGACCGAGTTGACCCGGTCCGGCGCGACGGACGCGACCGCCTTCGCCTCGGCGTCCTGGACGCTCACCCGAGCGAGGCGGCGGAGCTCCGCTTCCGACGCGCCGCGCGGCACCTTGACCGAGCACTCCGGCTTCTGGGCGAGCGCCGGAGCGGCGAGGAGGGCGGCGGCGAGGACGAGGGCCGAAACGCGACACATGCTCCGATTATGGTGCGTCCTTCCGGTCGCTTCCTAGGGGTTCATCTCGTCGGCATGTAGACCCGGAACGTGCACCCCGGCCCGGGGCGCTGTAGACCCAGATGAAGCCGCCGCTCTGCTTGACGATCCCGTAGACGGTCGCGAGGCCGAGGCCCGTGCCCTTTCCCGCCGGTTTCGTCGTGAAGAACGGCTCGAAGATTCGCGCGAGCGTCGCGGCGTCCATGCCGCAGCCGTCGTCGGTGACGGCCAGCATGACGTACGGTCCCGGCGTTCCGGCGGGATGCGCCGCGACGTACGCTTCGTCGAGATCCACGTTCTTCGTCTCGACGAGAAGCGTCCCGCCCTTCGGCATCGCATCGCGCGCGTTCACGGCGAGGTTCAGGAGCACCTGCTCCATCTGGCCGTGATCGGCCTCACGCGGCCGAGATCGACCGCGAGGTCCGTGCGAGATCCGGACGTCCTCGCCGAGGAGCCGCACGAGCATCGGCTCGATGCCGGAGACGACGTCGTTGAGGACGAAGACCGAGATCTTCTGGACCTGCCGGCGGCCTATGCGTCGGCGAGCGGCAGGACGTCCCGCTCCCAGATCCGCGCCGCGCGGCCGGGGTCGGCCGCGGGCTTCTTCACCATCGTCAGGCAGTCGGCGGCCTGGTCGGCCGTCGTCCCCGCGCGCCCGTGCAGCTCGACGGCGAAGCGCGAGAAGTCGCGCACCAGGACGTCGAAGATCTGGTCCACGACGTCCGGGGCGACGCCCGTGAGCGACGCGTTCTCGAGGACGAGCTGGCCGTAGACGACGAGCGTGAAGAGCTCGCCGAGCGTGAGGAGGAAATCGAGGTCCTTCTGCTGGGCCTCCGTGACGTTTCGTCTGGCGAGGAAGGCCTGCAGGGCCGCGATCTGCTCCTCGAAGAGGTTCACGTTCGGGAGGTGCCACGCCGCGAAGGCCGGCCGGAAGTCGTGGAAGCGGATCTTCGAGAGCCCGCGCGCGGGCCCCTGGTCGAACAGGAACCCGTCGTCCGCCGCGTCCGTCCGTCGCGGGACGACCGGGTACGGCGCGGGCGCAAAGAAGTAGTTCGGCATGAACTTCAGGATGAGCGCGATGTTCACGTGCACCGTGCCCTCGAGCTTCGGAAGCGCGCGGATGTCGCGCGCCGCCATCTCGAACACCATGTCGCGCTCGAAGCCCTTCGCGGCGATCACGTCCCAGAGAAGGTCCACCACCGTTTCCCCCTGCGTCGTGACCTTCATCTTCACGACCGGGTTGTAGAGGAGGTACCGGCGGTCCTCGCGCGACGCCGAGCGGAAGTAGTCCGAGGCGCGGAGCGCGAAGAGGCGCATCGCGACGAGGCGCGCCCACGCGTCCGTGAACATGCGCTTCACGTGCGGGAAGTCCGTGACGCTCATCGCGTACAGCCGCCGGTGCGCCGCGTGGCGGACGGCCTCGTAGAGCGCGTGCGTCGCGATCCCGATCGAGGCCCACCCGAGGTTGTACTTGCCGACGTTCACGGTGTTGAGCGAGGCGTCCCACGCGGCGGGTCCGCGCTCGAGAATCGCGTCGTCCGCGACCGGCATGTCGTGCAGCGCGAGCTCGGCGACGTACGACTGGCTGCTGCAGACGTTCCGGACGAGCTCGTAGGCAGGGTGCTTCGGGTCCGCGGCGAAGAAGACGAACTCTTCCGTGCCCGCGACCTTCCCGAAGACGGAGAGGAGCGCGGCCTCGTTGCCGTTCCCGATGTAGTACTTGCGCCCGTTCGCGACCCACCCGCCGCCGGTCGCCGGCGCGATCGCCGTCTCGGTGCCGTAGATGTCGGCCCCGTGCTCTTTCTCCGAGAGGCCGAACCCGAAGATCCCGCCGTCCGCGAGGAGCGCGGCCGCTTTCTTCCGGATCGCCTCGTTCGGGCTCATCCAGAACGGGCCGAGGCCGAGGATCGTGACCTGCCACGTGTACCAGTACGCGAGGCCGTAGAAGCCCAGCACCTCGTTCAGCGCGCAGTTGCGGAACGTGTCCCAGCGCGCGGCGCCGGAGCCGAGCGGCGCGGGCGTCAGGAACGTCGCGAAGAGCCTCTTCTCCTTCTGGAAGTCGAGGAAGTCGCGGTACCAGACGCGCCCCTCGTCGTCGTCCTTGAGCTTCTTCTTGCCCTTCCTCTCGAAGAACGCGACGGTCTCCTCGAGAAGGACGCGCGACGGCGCGTCCAGGCCGAAGGCGGAGAGGTCGCGAGGGTTCAGGAGCAGCATGTCGTCACCTCGAACGACGTCGACTCTACCGCTCCCTCGGCCTAGTACCCCTCGCCTTCCCCGGCGGCGGCGGCTTTCCCGCGGTGGAACCGGAAGAGGAAGACGTAATACGCCGCGACGAGCGGCAGGCCGATCCCCAGCCAGACGAGCGCGGTGGCGAGCCCCGCCGGGTCCCCGCCCGCGTTCGCCGCCGTGAGGGAGCGCGCCGGCTCGGGCGCCGCGCGCAGCATGACGGGCCAGGCGCAGACGGCCGTCGCGACGGAAAGCCCGCCGACGAACACGCACGAGGACACAAACGCCGGAAGGTCGCGCCCGCGCCCGAGAAACGCGAAGGTCCCCGCGAGGCCGAAGAACGCGAGGACGGCGAGCGCCGCGGCGAATGGCCGGTTCGGGAGCGCGGCGAGAAGGGCCGGAGTCACGGCCGCGGTCGCGAGCGTCGCGGCGGCCCAGAGCGCCCCGACCGCGACGACGAGCCTCCGCGCCGCCCGGCGGCTGCGCTCGCGGACGAGGCCGTCCGTCTTCCACGCGAGATACGTCCCGCCGTGAGCGGCGAGCGCCGCGAGCGCGAAACCGCCGACGAGGACCGTGTACCAGTCGAGGATCCCGGCCGGCGGCGCGGGCGTGAAGTCCGTGAAGAGCGTGAGCTCGAACCACCCCTCGGCGTCGAGCGGGACGCCGCGGATGAGGTTTCCGAGCGCGGCGCCGAGAAAGACGGGCAGAAGGACGCTCGCGGCCGAGAAGCCCGCGTCCCACGTCTTCCTCCACACCATGTTCTCGACGTGGCTCCGGAACTCGATCGAGACGCCGCGCAGGATCAGGCACCAGAGGAGGAGGAAGATCGCGAAGTAGAAGCCCGAGATCCCCGACGAGAGGACCTTCGGAAACCCGACGAAGAGCGCGCCGCCGGCCGCGAGGAGCCAGACCTCGTTCCCGTCCCAGAACGGGCCGATCGCCGCGAGGACCTGCCGGCGCTCCGCGTCGGTCCGGGCGACGAACAGGTGGAGCGCGCCCGCGCCCAGGTCGAAGCCGTCGAGGACGACGTAGGCCGTGAGCATGAAGACGACGATGCCGTACCACGCTTCATGCATGCGTCGTCACCGCCTCCGCGGCAGGCCCGGGCCCGTGCGCGATCTCGCGCGAGACGAGAAAGGCGAAGAGAAACGCGAGGACGGTGTAGATCCCGCAGAACCCGATGAGCGTGAACAGCGTCGTCCCGGCGTGCACGGTCGGACTCGAGCCCTGCGCGGTACGAAGAAGGCCGTAGACGAGCCAGGGCTGCCGCCCGAGCTCCGTCGTCAGCCAGCCCGAGAGGACCGCGATGTACGGGAACGGGAACGCGAGCATGAGGACCCAGAGCATCGGCGCGGACCCTTCCAGCCGCCGTCGCCAGGCGAGGAAATTCGCGCCGGCCATCACGAGAATGAGGAGAGTCCCGAGACCCGCCATGACGTGGAACGAGTAATAGAGGAGCTCGACGTTGTCGGGCCACTCCGAAACGGGAAAGTCGTTCAGGCCCTGCACCGTGCTCTTGACGTGTCCGAAGGCGAGGACGGACAGGGCGATCGGGACCGTGACCGGATTGTCGAGGCGGCGCTCCCTCACGTTCGGCTGGCCGATCATGTTGAGGCCTGCGCGCGGACCGCTCTCGAAGCGCCCCTCCATCGCGGCGAGCGAGGCGGGCTGGTGGCGCGCGACGAGCTTCGCCTGGACGTCCCCCGTCGGGAACGCGACGAGGACGCTCGAGACGAGGCCCGCCGCCGTCCCGAGCTTCAGGAAGAGCCGCGCCTCGCGCAGGTGCCGGCCCTGCAGGACGTAGAACGCGCCGAGCGCGGCCACGACGAACGAGGCCGTCACGACGCTCGCGGTCATGTTGTGCGCGTACTCGGCGAAGGCCCACGGGTTCAGCACGAAGTCCCGGAAGCTCTCGAGGCGCAGAGTGCCGTCCTCCGCCACGCGGTGTCCGACCGGGTGCTGCATGAACGCGTTCGTCGCCGTGATGAACCAGCCGGAGAGCCAGCTCCCGACGAACAGGGCAACGGCCGCGAGGAAGTGCCCGAGGCGGGAAAGACGCTTCTCGCCGTAAACCAGCAGCGCGAGGAACGCGGACTCGAGGAAGAACGCGAAGACGCCCTCCATGGCAAGGGTGTGGCCGATCACGTTGCCCGCGTCGCGCGAGAAGCGGGCCCAGTTCGTCCCGAACTGGAATTCCATCGGGATGCCCGTCACGACGCCGATCGCGAAATTGATCCCGAAGATGCGGATCCAGAAGCGTGCCGCGTCGTTCCAGCGCTCGCCGCCCGCGCGCAGGCCCAGCGCCTTCATCACGACGATCAGAAAGGCGAGGCCCATCGTGAGGACCGGAAAGAGGTAGTGAAACAGGATCGTGAAGGCGAACTGGAGGCGGTGAAGGAAGAGAGGATCGCCCATCGCGGATCAGATCCAGTCTAGCGCCTCCCACGGCCCGCCACCCGCCGCCGCGATATCGTCCGCCGCCATGAGCACGCTCGCGAACGTCCTCGTCGGCTTCGTCGCGCTCCTGCACGCCGGGTTCCTCGTCCTCGAGATGTTCCTCTGGAACACGCCGACGGGCCGCCGCGTTTTCGGGCTTCCGCCGGACGTCATGGCGGCATCCGCCTCGCTCGCCGCGAACCAGGGGCTCTACAACGGCTTCCTCGCCGCCGGTCTCGTCTGGGGCCTCCTGCTCGGCCCCGCGGGCTTCTCCGTGAAGGTCTTTTTCCTCGCGTGCGTCGTCGTGGCGGGCGTCTACGGCGCCGCGACCGCGAAGAAGACGATTCTCTTCGTCCAGGCGCTGCCCGGCGCTCTCGCGCTCGCCGCGGTCTGGCTCGCGCGTTGAAGCAGGCAGCGGTGTAGGCTGTCTGCGGGTGCGCCCGCACCCAAGGAGCCGCAAATGGTCCTCTGCCCCGTTGCCCTCGCGGTCGGATGCCGGAAGTGCCCGATCTTCTCGTTCTGCCCCGTCAAGACGATCATCGGAGACCAGAAGCCGGAGGAAGACAAGCCCTCGTCGAAGCCGAAGGCCAAGGGAGGCCGCAAGGGCTGAACGGCGGGCGTTAGGATCGGAGCGTGACGTTTCGCTCCCCGATCCTGGCCGCGTCCGTTCTCCTCCTCGCATCCTGCAGTCGCGCCCCCCGCGATCCCGTATTGGAGTGCCTGAAGGGCGCCGTCGCCGCGGCCGAGAGGCGCGACGCGGACGGCGTGATGGCCCGCGTGTCCGAGGACTTTCGCGACGCCGGGGGCGGAAGCAAGGCCGACGCGGCCGCGCTCGTGCGCCGGTATCTCGGCGCCTACGAATCTCTCTCGCTCACGCCTTCGGACGTCGCCGCCGAGCGCGGGCCCGCCTCCGCGCAGGCGAAGTTCAAGGTGCGGATGTCGGGCCGCCCGCGCGCCGTCGCCGGACTGGAAGGGCTGCTCCCCCGCTCGTCGCGCTGGAGCTTCGACGTGCGCCTGGAAGCCGGGCCCGACGGCTGGAGGATCGCGTCTGCTTCGTGGACGCAGCTCGAGGACCAGAACTGAGGGCCGCGTGACGCCGGAGGGCAGCTCGTACAGGAAAATCTGGGCCGTCGTCGCCCGCATTCCGAGGGGGCGCGTCGCCACGTACGGGCAGGTCGCGCGCCTCGCGGGATTCCCGAACCACGCGCGCCTCGCGGGCTATGCGCTTCACGCGCTGCCGGCCGCCAGCCGCGTCCCCTGGCACCGCGTCGTGAACGCGAAGGGCGAGGTGAGCCCGCGCCGCGACGGCTCCGAGCACCACCTCCTCCAGCGCGTCCTGCTTGGGAAAGAGCGCGTGCGCTTCGACGCGCGCGGGAGGATTCCACTCGCCGTGTTCCGCTGGAGGCCCGGTGTCCGCGCCTGACGCGGCCGCGAACGGGCCGCTCGCCTGGGTCCTCTACGACGGCGCGTGCGGCTTCTGCAGCCAGTGGGTGCCGTTCTGGAAGGACGCGCTCGAAAGGCGCGGCATCGGGATCGCGACGCTGCAGGACCCGTGGGTCGTCGCACACCTCTCGGCGCGGGGCGTCCGCGCCGAGGATCTGCTGGACGATCTCCGGATCATCGTCGCCGGCTCCGGGGACGTGATTCCGGGAGCGGACGCGTACCGGTTCGCGTTCCGCCGCATCTGGTGGGCCTGGCCGCTCTGGGCTCTCGCCGTGACGCCGGGCCTACGGCAACTCTTCGACCGCGGCTACAGAGCGTTCGCCGAGAACCGCTACCGCGTGTCGAAGGCGTGCCGCATCCCGGTGAAGCCGAAGGACCCCGCCGCCGGATCCTGATCAACGCGAGGTGGACTGGGCCTGCGAGAACTTCGACGGCGCCGCGGGCGCCACGAGCGCCTTCTGCGCCTCGACGCGGTCGGCGGTGCGCGCGTCGGATCCCTCGTCGAACGGGATGCGGATCGCGACCGCGTCGCCCGCCTTGATTCCTTCGTATACGGAAGCGCCCTTCGCGAGCGGCACGCGTCGTTCCTTGCCCGTGCGCGCGTCGACGACCGTGACCGCCACGCCTTTCTCGTACCGCGCGACGCTCCCCTTCACCGTGAGATACGCCGCGTTCACGATGGCCGGCCCCAGCAGCCCGGTCTGGCGCGGGGGGACGTACGTCGCCGCGATCCCCGTGTCGCTCGAAGAGCCCGCGCTCCGGACCGGGGCGCGCCCGAGACGCGGCGGGGGCGAGTCCCCCTGCTGGACGATGCCCCAGCCCATGTCCTTCAGCGTGCCGCTCGGCTGGACGACGATGTCCTTGTTCGCCTGGCCGGGCAGGCCCGGCGCGGTCACGTGCTCCGGTGCGGGCTTCGTCTGGGCGGCGGCCGCGCCGGCGAACACCGCGAACACGAGCACGGCGAAGCCTCTGTGCATGATCCGACAATATAGGCTGGACCCCGGGCCCTCGCCAGAGCCCGGGCGACGTGCGCGGTCCGGTCGCGCGTCCGGAGCCTCTGATAGGCTGACGGCACGTCCCCAGTGAGGTCGACGACATGACCCTTCTCGCGGTGTGGCTGGCCCTCGCGCTCCTCGCCGGAATCGTCGAGGTGATCGTCCCGGCGCTCGTCTTCCTGTTCGTCGCCGTCGCGGCGCTCCTGACGGCGGTGCTCGCCGGACTCGGCGCCTCCGCGGCGGTGCAGATCGTGTTCTTCGCCGCCGCGTCGCTCCTGCTCCTTCTCGTCGTGCGCCCGCTCTTCGCCTCGAAGCGGATCGGCGGCGCGGGCGTGCCCTCGCGCACGGAGGCGCTCCTCGGCAAGCTCGCTCACGTCACCGAGGCGATCGACCCGGTCCGCGGCACGGGCCGCGTCAACGTCGCCGGCGAGGACTGGGCGGCGCGCAGCGCCGCGCCGGTGCCCGCAGGCGCCGAGGTCCGCGTCGACGGCGCCGACGGGATCGTCCTGCTCGTTTCGGCGCCGTCCCCGAAGTAAGTGGAGGCTGCGATGCTGTCACCCGGCCCGTTCATCCTCGGCCTGATCGTCTTCTTCGCGCTCGTCATCCTGCTCAAGTCCGTCCAGGTCGTGCCCCAGAAGCAGGTCAAGCTCATCGAGCGGCTCGGGAAGTTCCACAAGAAGGCCGAGGCGGGGCTCAACGTGATCCTCCCCTTCTTCGACGCCGTGCGCGCCACGATCGACCTGCGCGAGCAGATCACGCAGATCGAGCCGCAGCCCGTCATCACGCGCGACAACGTGACGATGGAAGTGGACGCCGTCATCTACTACGTCGTCGCGGACCCGATCCGCGCGACGTACGAGGTCCAGAACCTCAAGTGGGGCATCGAGCAGCTCACGCTCTCGGGCCTGCGCAACGTGATCGGCGCGCTCGACCTCGACCACACGCTCACGTCGCGCGACACGATCAACACGCAGCTCCGCGCCGCTCTCGACGCCGCGACCCAGCAGTGGGGCGTCAAGGTCATGCGCGTCGAGCTCAAGAACATCGACCCGCCGCAGGAGATCAAGCTCACGATGGAGAAGCAGATGACCGCCGAGCGCGCGCGCCGCGCGACGGTCACTCAGGCCGAGGGCGAGAAATCGTCCGCGATCCTCCGGGCCGAGGGGCAGAAGCAGTCCCAGATCGTGAGCGCCGAGGGCCAGAAGGAGTCCGCGATCCTCGCCGCCGACGGCCAGGCGCAGGCCCGCCTGCGCGTGGCGACGGCCGAGGCGCAGGCGATCGAGGTCGTCGCCCGCGCGATCGGCGCGACGGGCAACCCCGCGCAGTACCTGATCGCCCAGCGCTACCTGGAATCCCTCACGCAGATCGCCGCGGGCTCCTCGAAGATCGTCTTCATGCCGTTCGAGGCCGCGGGCGTCATGGGCTCGATCGGGAGCATGAAGGAGCTGTTCGACACGACGACGGCTCCGGCGGGCGGCCGCCCGGCGGCGCCTCCTTTGCCCCCGCGCTGAGCAGCGCCTACTCCGCCAGCGCCTTGTGGACGAGCTGGACGCAGACGGAGCCCTCGCCCACGGCCGCGGCGACGCGCTTGACGCTCGAGGCGCGGACGTCGCCGACGGCGAAGACGCCCGGCCGGCTCGTTTCGAAGAGCATCGGGGAACGAGCGAGCGGCCAGCCCGCCGCCTTCAGCTCGGCCGCGTCAAGGTCCGGCCCCGTCTTCACGAAGCCCTTCGCGTCGAGGACGACGCAGCCCTCGAGCCACGCCGTGTTCGGGTCGGCGCCGGTCATGAGGAAGACGTGGCGGACGTCCGAGGTCGCCGGGCCGTCCGGCCCCTCCCACGTCACGTGCTCGAGGTGGCCGTCCCCCGCGAGCGCCGTGACGCGCGTTCGCGCGAGGAGCCGGACGTTCGGCGTGTCCTCGATGCGGCGGACGAGGTACCGCGACATCGTCTCCTTGAGGCCGGCGCCGCGCACGAGCATCGTGACGCGCCGCGCGACAGTCGAGAGGTACACGGCCGCCTGACCCGCGGAGTTGCCGCCGCCCACGACGACGACCTCCTCGTCCGCGCAGAGGCTTCCCTCGAGCGGCGTCGCGCCAAAGTAGACGCCGGCGCCGATGAAGCGACCGAGATCGGGGATGTCGGGCGTGCGGTACTGGACGCCCGTCGCGACGATGACCGTCTTCGCCGAAACGGACGTGCCGTCGAGGCCGATGCGGTACGGGCGCCGGCCGCAGTCGAGGCGTGCCGCCGTCCGCGCGACCGCGAACTCGGCCCCGAACTTCTGCGCCTGCACGAGCGCGCGGCTCGCGAGGAGCTGGCCCGAGATGCCTGACGGGAAGCCGAGGTAGTTCTCGATGCGCGTGCTCGACCCCGCCTGCCCGCCCGGTGCGCTCGCCTCGAGGACGAGCGCGTCGAGGCCCTCCGACGCCGCGTAGACCGCCGAGGCGAGCCCGGCGGGCCCCGCTCCGACGACGACGACGTCCCTCACGGCGTCCTCGTTGACGGCGTTCAGACCGAGGCAGCCCGCAACGTCCTCGATCGACGGCCTCTTCATCACGCGCGTCCCGCCGCAGATGACGACGGGGACGTCGTCGACGGTGACGCCGAAGCCGTCGAGCGTCGCCTGGACGTCCGCGTCCTTCTCGACGTCAACGAAGGAGTACGGCACGGCGTTGCGCGTGAGGAACTCCTGCAACGCGAGCGTGCCCGCCGAGTAGCGCGACCCGATCAGCTGGACGCGCCCGAGCCCCGCCGCCATGAGCGCGATCCGGCGCATGAGGAAAGCGCGCAGGAGCGTCTCGCCGAGCCCCGCGTCGGCCGCGATGAGCGCGCGGAAGCGCACGGAGACGACCTCGAGGACGCGCGTCGCTCCGCGCGCGCGTCCTCGCACCGCGACGGGCCGCCCGGAGAGGAGGTCGACGTCGCCCGAGAACTCGCGGACGCCGTGGACCGTGACAAGCGCGTCGGCCCCCGAGTGGATCGCGATCTCGCCCTCGAGGACGACGAAGAACGAGATGCCGCGGTCGCCTGCTTTCCAGAGGCTCTCGCCGTCCTCGGCGCGCCGCTCCGTCGCGAAGGGGGCGATCCGCGCGACCTGCGCCTCCGTCAGGACCGGAAACAGCTCGTCCCGGTGCGCCTTCACGAACGCCGAGTCCTCGCGGCCCTGCGGGACGTGAACGCGGTCCATCAGTACTCCGCGAACGCGTCGTCCGGGTAGCAGTAGAGCCAGCTCTCGCCGGGCTCCGCGGAGCAGACGACGGGGTGGCCCGAGCTTTTCGCGTGCTTGCTCGCGTGCCGGTTCGGCGACGAGTCGCAGCAGCGCGTGCCGCCGCAGGTCTGGCAGGTCCTGAGGTGGACCCACGCCGAGCCGGTCTTTACGCACTCCTCGCACTCGGGCTTTTTCGCGTGGACGACCGTCTCGAGCTTCGCGATGTGGGCGCAGGCACTGGGGACCTTCATGTTTCCTCCTCGGCGCGGCACAGCGTCAGGGCGAACTTCGCGGACCGGTCGAGCCACCGGCGCTCGCGCCGGAAGCCGGCGGCCTCGACGAGCCGGTCGACGTCCCGGGGCCGGTACTTGTGCGAGCTCTCCGTGTGGATCGTCTCGCCGGGCTCGAAGACCGCCGAGACGGAGGCCTTCGGGGCCGTGACGCGCTGGCGTACCAGACTCACGAGGTGCATCTCCACCCGGCGCGCCTTCGCGTTCCAGACCGCGCGGTGGCACCACGCCGGGACGTCGAAGTCGGCGCCGACCTCACGGTTGAGGCGGACGAGGAGATTGACGTTGAAGGCGGCCGTCAGGCCCAGCGGGTCGTCGTAGGCGAGGAGGAGCTCGCGCCCGCTCTTCACGAGGTCCGTCCCGAGGAGGAGCGCATCTCCGGGGCGGAGCCGGCGGCGCACCGTTTGCAGGAGGCGCACCGCGTCCGGCGGGTCGAAGTTCCCGACGTTCGAGCCGAGGAAGAGGACGAGCGTCTCGCCGCGGCCGGCCCGCGCGCGCATCGAGGCGCGGAGGCCCGGCTCGTACGCCGCGTGATGTCCCGTGGCCTTCACCCCGGGAATCGTCGCGAGGCGCTCGAGCGACGCGGCGACGGCCGCCGCCGAGAGGTCGACGACGTGGACGTCGGGCTTCTTCCGGCGCGCCCGGAGCGCCTCGACGACGAGAGCGAGCTTCCCGCCGCTGCCCGAGCCCAGCTCGACGACGCGAACCGGGCCCGCGAGCGCGCCCGCGACCGCCGGCGCGGCCCGCCGGAGAAGGCGCGTTTCGGCCGCGGTGATCCGGTACCAGGGAAGCTGCCCGAGTGCCTCGAAGATCCGCGACCCGAGCGCGTCGTAGAAGTACCGGGGCGGCAGGGAACGCGGCCTCTTCGCGAATCCGGCCCTGACGTCTCGTGCGAGGCTCACGGGTGAACGCACCGGAACTTCGCGTAAACGTACGGGTAGCGCCCCTGGAACCAGTTGCGGAACGTGCGGCGGACGAGCCCGCCCGGAGTCGCCGGGGACGCGCCCTTGAGGACGAAGTGGCGGCCGTCGAAGAAGTCCGTGGAGTAGGGCGGGTAGGTCGGCATCGGCGTGAAGCCTTCGAACGGAGCGAACGGCGACGACGTCCACTCCCAGCCGTTCCCCACGAGCTCGTGCACGCCCCACGCGCTCGCGCCCGCCGGCCGCGATCCCACCGGCACGGGATCGTCGCGGTCGCCGCCGGAATTGCCGCGCGCGGCAGCGGGGGCCGCGTCTCCCCACGGGAACACGCGCTCCGCCCCGTCGGGCGACCCGAACGCCGCGCGGTGGTATTCGGCCTCGGACGGAAGCCTCCGCCGGGTCCACCGCGCATATGCCGAGGCCTCGGCGTGACTCACCCAGACCGGCCACGCCGGCGGAAGAGGGACGAGGTCGAACTGCCCGACCCAGAGCCAATTGCGGCCCTCCCGCCTCCAGAACGGCGGATGCGCGAGGCCCTGCCGCGCGAGCCACTCGCGGTCGGCCGGCTCCCAGAGAGAGGCGTCCGAATAGCCGCCCGCCTCGACGAAGGCCAGGAAATCCGCGTTCGTGACCGGCGTCCTGTCGATCGTGAAGGCGGGCACGAACGCGCAGGCCTTCGGGAACTCGTTGTCCCACCCGAACGGGATCTCGCCCGGAGCGGCGCCGAGCGTCGCGACGCCCGCCGGGATCCGCACGCCTTCGGCCCGCGGAGCGACGCCGCCGGTCTCCGGAGGACGGGTGCCCGCGGGCGCCCGCTTCTCTTCGTACGGCAGGCGGTGGAGCATGTAGCGCAGCGTCTCCTGGTGCATGAGCTCGTGCTCGAGCACCGTGAAGACCGCGTTCCCGTGCGCTTCGCACGCGCCGGACGCGAGCGCCTCCCCGACGGCCGCGTCGGCGCGGCGCACGTAGGCCGTCACGGTCTCGCGCCGCGGCCACGCCGCCGCAGGCGGCGCCCCGCCCTCGGCCGGCGGGTCGATGCCGCGCTCGAACAGCGTCTCGAGCGCCGCGTCGAGAGGCGGCCGTCCGAGCGCTTCGCGCAGGAGCTTGATCACCGCGAAGGCCGCGACGTGCCCCTCGTAGAAGACGAAGGGGTGGCGCAGCGCGATCGGGCGCGCCTCGTAGGCTCCCGGTGCCACCGTCTCGTCGAAGAACCGCCAGGTCCCAACCCGCGCCGCGCGCCACCGGTCGAGGACGGAGGACACGGCGGGGGGGCGGGGCGCGGCACTGGTGTTCCGCCCGCTCATCGCGCGATTCTATCGGCTGGTGGTTTCGAGCGCCGCGCGATCCCATCCGGCCAGAACGGCGCCACGCGCGTACGTGGAGTCCACGAACTCACCGATCGCCGCCTCGGGCGACGGGGCCGTCCGAACGGCCTCGTAGGGCAGGATGAACTCGCCGAGGTCGCGGTGGTAGAAGGCCGCGTCCGGCCGGACGCGCGCGTCCCGGAAGCCGGACGGCTCCGGCACGGCGTACGCATAGAACGCAGGCTCCAGGACCGGGCCGCTGCCGGGCCAGAAGCCGTGGCTGATGACCTCGTGGGAGTAGGCCTCCCGCATGAACGCCGGGCCCTCGCGGTGAGGCGCGCGTCTGCCCGAAAATCGGGTGACCGCGAGGTCGAAACTGCCCCAGAAGAAATGCGTGGGGCTGCACTTGCCGACGAACGAGCAGCGGCCGCGGGTGAACACGTCCGCGACCTGCGCGAGGATGCGCCACCATCGGTTCGCGTAGACCGGATCGTACGACGCATGCACGGTGTCCTCGTCGAACCGGATCCCTGGCGTCGGGAGCTCCACGGGAACCGGCCAGATCTTCACTCCGAGCCGCATGTCGGAAAGCATGGCCATGACCGCGCGGTAGAACTCGGCGACCGTTCGCGGCTCGAGCCGCAGCGCGCGCTCCTCTCCGTCAGACGCCCGCACGACGAGGCGGTGGTCGACGAAGTCGAACTCGATCGTGAAGGACCGCGTGTCGTGCGGCAGCGGCCGCGTCGAGAGCCCGCGCGGCGTGACGTGCAAGGCGATCCCCCAGGAGTGGTTCAGCGGCGGCGCGAGCGCCAGCGCGACCTTTCCCACGATCTGCGTCCACATGTGGAGCGTCGCGTACGTGTCCTTCCAGGCGTCGGTGGGCAGCGGCGGCCAGCGCTCCTCGCTCACGTTCACGGAGACTCCTTCCCCGACTTCGCCTTCGAGGCCGCGTGCGCCGTGGCGGGCGTCGGGACCGGCGTGAGAGACAGGATCCTGCCGGCCCTGACCTCGACGTTCCCCACGGCGCCTCCGCCGAGGCGGTACGCCCCGTCCCCGGGGGTCTTGCCGGTTTCCGGTCGCCTGCCCTCGACGCCGTCGCCGAACACGACCTCCCCGGTCTGCGGATTCACGACGAGCGTGCCGCCGTCGACGAGCGTGAACTTCCTGTCGGACGTGGAGAGGACGTACGGCTTGTGCATGCGCTTGCCCGTCGGGAGGCCGGTCTGGGGGTCGCGCGCCGCCGAGGACGCCGTCGTCGCCGCGTTCGGGTATGGGACGGGGACGGGCGCGGGCGCGGCCGGCGCCTTCTCCGCAGCGCGGAGCGCCGCGCCGGACACGAGGAGGACGGTGAGCGCGGACGCGCGCGCGAATCGCACGAGGCCTCCCCTCAGTTCGCCGCCACGAGCGGCAGATCGACGAAGCTGGCCTGCCCCGGCGCGTGGTACACGCGCTGCGTCGCCTTCAGGTAGTCGCCGGGCTTCGCCGTCATGATGTTCGGGACGAACGTCTGCGGGTTGCGGTCGTAGAGCGGGAACCAGCTCGACTGCACCTGCACCATGATGCGGTGTCCCTTCAGGAAGACGTGGTTCGCGTTCGGGAGGGCGAACCTGTAGAGGAGCGGCTTGCCGCTCTCGACCGCCTTCGGCGCCTCGAAGGTCTCGCGATAGCGGCCGCGGAAGACGTCCATCGCGACGGGCATTTCGTACCCGCCCATCGCGGGCTGGAGCGGGACCTCGTCGGGCCAGACGTCGATCAGCTTCACCACCCAGTCGGAGTCCGTGCCGCTCGTCGACGCGACGAGGTTCACGAGGGGCTCGCCCGCGATCTTCACCGGCGACGTCAGGAGGTCCGTCGTGAAGACGAGGACGTCGGTCCGCGTCGCGACTTCGCGCTGGTCCGTCACGAGCCACGTGCGCCACGCGTTGTTGTTCTCGTAGCCCGAGACGGGATACGGCCGGCCGCGGAACGGCACGGGCTTCGCGGGATCGGAGACGTACTCCGAATACGCGGCCTCGCCGGCGTTCGGCGCGGCGAAACCCGCCTTCTGACCCGCCTCGAGGTAGAGCGGCGTCGGCTTCGGCGCGCAGCCCGACTCGCAACCCGCGGGCCACGCGTTCAGCCGGCGCCACGTGTTCGTCCCGGTCTCGAACGCGGTCACGGGCGCGATCCCGGATTTCGGCGCGCCGTCCTTGAGGTGCTCGTCGAGGAACGGCCCGAGGATGTTTCGTCGGAACCAGAGCGCGGTGTCCGAGTCCCACTTCACGGCGCCGAGCGCGCTGCCCTCGCGGATTTCCTGCCCGTGGTGCCACGGCCCCAGGACGAGGAAGACCATGTCGTTCTTCGCGTCCTTCGGCTCGAGGGCCTTGTAGACCGCAGGCGCGCCGTAGATGTCCTCCTGGTCGAAGAGGCTGTGCACGAGGAGCACGGGCACTTTGAGCGGCTGCGAGGCGAGGATGCGGTCCATCGCCTGGTCCTGCCAGAACGCGTCGTACGCGGGATGCGCGAGGACCTTGCGCCACATCCCGACCTGCTCGAGGCCCCGGCGGCGGGCCATCTCCCCCGCCGAGCCCGCCTCGAGCCACGCGGCGTACTCGTCGTAGTGCGTCGACCACCACTTCGTCTCGCTCTTCCGTGTCGCCTCCTGGTCGTAGAAGTACGACAGCCCGATCTGGCGGAACGCGCCGTTGTGGAACCAGTCGTCGCCGCGCCATCCGTCGACCATCGGGTTCATCGGGACGGAGCACTTGAGCGCCGGGTGCGGGTTCACGAGCGCCATGAGCGGCGTGAAGCCGTCGTAGGAGATGCCGAGGATGCCGACCTTCCCGTTCGACTCGGGAACGTTCTTCACGAGCCAGTCGATCGTGTCCCACGTGTCCGTCGCGTGGTCGACGGGCGTCGGGTTCTGCGGCCCGTGGAGCGGCCGGTTCATGACGTAGTCGCCCTCGGAGCCGTGCTTGCCGCGGACGTCCTGGACGACGCGGATGTAGCCGCCCTCGACGACCGTTTCGACGGGGTTGTCGTAGCCGTCGAGCGCCATCCCGAGGTGCGCGCTCTCGTTCTTCTTCGTGATCGCGTCCGCGTCGTACGGCGTGCGCGTCAGGAGCATCGGCGCGCGCCTGGCGCCCTTCGGCAGCAGGATCACGGTGTGGAGCTTCACGCCGTCGCGCATCGGGATCTCCGCGATGCGCCGCACGTAGTCGAATCCGTCGAACGTCTCGACGAACTTCGCCGGGATCTCGCCCGGGTAGTCCGGGTACTTCGGCGGCGCGGGCGTCGGCACGGGTGCCTGCGCCATTGCCGAGGCTGCGACGAGCGTCAGGGATGAAAGAAGGAAAGAAGAGAAGATTCTCTTAGAAGGAACGAGCACGTGGCGCCTCCGTCTTCCTGTTGAGACGGCGAATCATGGCACGACCCTGCGCCTCGGGCCCACCCGCGGGGATAGACTCGGCCTCCCTCGTGCGTCCGCCCCCGTACCGCTCGATCCCGGATCTCTTCTTCGCCCGCGTGGCTGCGACGCCGGAGGCGCCCGCGTTCCTCTTCCCGGAGGAGGGGACCTGGAAGGAATTGACCTTTAGCGAGACCGCCGCGCGCGTCCGCGAGCTCGCCTGCGGCCTCCTCGCCCTCGGCCTGACGGCCGGCGACCGCGTGGCCGTCGTCTCGTCCACCCGCCTCGAGTGGATCCTCGCGGACCTCGCGATCGCGTGCGCGGGCGGCGTCACGGCGACGGTCTACCCCGTCTCGACCGAGGAAGACACGTCTTTCATCCTGTCCGACTCGCGGGCCGCCATCGCGTTCGCCGAGGACGCCGCGCAGGCCCGGCGGATCCTGAGCCACCGCGGCGCGCTCCCGTTTCTCCGCAATCTCGTCCTGTTCGACGCGTCGGCCGGGCTCCCGGGCGACGCGCTGTCCCTTCTCGACCTCGCGGCGCTCGGCCGCGAATGGGACGCCGCGCATCCCGGCGGGTACGAGGCCGCCGCCGGGGCCGCCGGACCGAGCGATCTCGCAACGCTCATCTACACGTCCGGGACCACCGGCCGCCCGAAGGGCGTCGAGCTGCCGCATGATTGCTGGCTCTTCGAGGTCGAGTCGATCGGCTCGCTCGGTCTCCTCGGGCCCTCGGACCTGCAGTTCCTCTGGCTCCCTCTCGCCCACGTCTTCGGGAAGGTATGCGTGACGCTCGGAATCGGGTTCGGCTTCGCGACGGCGGTCGACGGCCGCGTGGACCGCATCGCGGCGAATCTCGCGTCCGTGAAGCCCACGTTCGTCTGCGTCGTCCCCCGAATCTTCGAGAAGGTGCACGCGAAGGTCCTCGAGCAGGCGCTCTCGGCCGGCAAGGCGAAGGCGGCGATCTTCCGGTGGGCGCTCCGGATCGGCACGGAGGTCGCCCGGCGGCGGGCCGACGGCCGCCGCGTCGGCCTCTTTCTCGACGCACGGCGGCGCGTCGCGAACGCCCTCGTCTTCGAGAAGGTCCGCCGGCGCTTCGGCGGCCGGCTTCGCTTCTTCATCTGCGGCAGCGTCGCCCTCGCGCGGGAGCTCACCGAGTTCTTCGCGGCCTTCGGCGTCACGATCCTCGAGGGCTACGGTCTCTCGGAGTCGACCGCGATGACGGTCTGCAATCTCCCCGACCGGAACCGCTGGGGCACGGTCGGAATTCCGATCCCGGGCATGGAGGTCTCGTTCGCGGAGGACGGCGAGATCCTCCTCCGCGGGCGCGGGATCATGCGCGGGTATTTCGGCCTCCCGGACGAGACGGCCCGCGTGCTCGACGTGCACGGCTGGCTCCGCACGGGAGATATCGGAGCCCTCGACGCCGCCGGCCACCTCGTGATCACCGACCGCAAGAAGGACCTGATCAAGACCTCGGGCGGGAAGTTCGTCGCGCCGCAGCACGTCGAGGGCAAGCTGAAGCTCGAGACTCCCGTCATCGCCCATGTCCTCCTGCACGGCGAGGGCCGGCGCTTCTGCACGGCGCTCATCAGCCTCGCCGAGGAGGAGCTCCTCGCGTGGGCGCGCGCCGAGGGGATTCCCGATGCACCCTACGCGGACCTCGTCCGCGACGAACGGGTCGCCGAGCTCATCCGGCGGCACGTCGAGCACGTGAACGCGGAACTCGCGCGGCACGAGGCGATCCGCCGCTGGGCGATCCTTCCCGCGGAGCTGAAGGTCGAGACGGGCGAGCTCACGCCGAGCCTCAAGGTCCGCCGGCGCGTCGTCGAGCAGCGCTACCGGGACGTCCTGGAAGGGCTGTACGCCGAAGCGCCCGCGGCCGACGCGCCGTAAGGGCGGCCCCGGAGCCGGGGCAAACACGCACGCCGTTAGACTCGAACGCCATGCGCCTGCGCGACGCCGCCGTTCCGCTCCTCCTTTCGGGGAATCTCCTCGTCTCTTCCCTTCTCGCCGAGGCTCCCGCCCGCGCGGCGAAGCCCTCGCGCAAGCCGGAGAAGGGCTGCAAGTGGGAAAAGCTCTCGGATGCCGACCTCGACCTCGAGGCCTGGGCCCAGCGCTGCGACTTCGGCTTCCGGAAGATCGACTTCCCCTTCCAGGGAAACGCGCTCGCGATCCGCTACTCCGACGGCGGCGCGCCGGGGCCCGTCGTCGAGTCCTTCGACCTGAAGGACGGCGAGACACCCGAGGCGGGCGGGGACTGGGGGATTGCGCCCGACGGGATCCAATACTGGGAGACGCACCCGGCGGGTCCGGCGCGCCGCGTCCTGTTTGTCCGCGTCGGGCAGGACACGCCCCTTTTCGACGAGCGGACGCTCAGGCTCCTGCCGCGACCGCCGGCGCAGCCGGCAACGCCAGGGCGCCGACCGTCGCCTCCGCGAGGACGACGGGCACCCCGCCGCGGTCCGCCCGGACCACGCGCGAGAAGAGCGAGATCCGCGGATCGAAGAGGAACCGGACGAGCAGCTTCGTCCACGAGCGGTGGAAGGCGAGCGTGTCGTACGCCTCCGGCGCGGCCCGGCGGACGAGCGGCAGCCGGTGCCACGGCACCCACGGGAAGTCGTGGTGCTCGTTGTGGTACCCGACGTTGAGCGCGGGGACGTTCAGGAGCCCGTAGTAGCTCGACGTCTCCTGGTCCGTGCCGTGGACGAGGTAGTGCTCCTGGATCCAGCGGGCTCCGAGCGGGTGGAGGCCCACGGAAAAAAAGAATGCCGCCGCGAGGAAGAGAAGCGCCTTCGGCCCGAGCAGGAAGAGGACGGCCGCGTCGTAGGCGACCTGGACGGCGATGTTCACGACCACCCAGCCGTCGAAGAGGGAAATCTCCTTGAGGCGCGGCGGGCGGGAGAGCTGGAAGAACGGGAAGAGGAGGAGCCACAGGGCCTTCGCGGGCGCCGAATGCCCGACGAGGCGCGCCTCCCAGCGGCTCGGGAGGTCCGCGTCCAGCTCGTAGACGCCCTGGAAGGCGTGGTGCTTGAGATGGTACTTCTGGAATGACACCGCGCTCGGGAACAGGTGCGGCAGGTTCGCGGCCATCGCGAACACCTTGTTCCACGGGCCGCTCTTCACGACGAGGTTGTGCGCGCAATCGTGGATGAGGACCCAGAGCGCGTGGCTCGCGAACGCGCCGACGAGCCAGGCGGCGAGGAGGATGACCCAGACGGGCTGCCCCGACAGGAGCCACGCGGTCGCGGTCTGGAACGCGACGAGCGCGGCGATCAGGACCGCGCTCCACGGGTTGCGCCCCGCGAGCTTGCGGATGTCGGCGTGGGCTTTCAGGATCTCCCTCGCACGCGCCGCGTGCGGCTCGCGGCCTCCCGCGAAGACGAAGGACGAGGGCGCCGCCCCGGGCGCCGGAGGTGAATATGGACTGCTCATGGGGGTCCCCTTCTGCAGGGACCAGAATATCCCTCGGGTCAGGCCTGCGCCATCAATCTCGACCGCGTGTAGGAAATCAGCCCACCCGCATCGATGATCGCCTGCCGCGCCCGCGGGAGCGGGACGATGTCGAACGCCGTGCGTTTCGTGCGGTTCTCGACCCCGCCGCCTTCGAAGACGATCTCGTCGCCCTCGTCCGCCGCGAAGCCCGGCGCGGTCACGACGTTCAGGCCGAGGTTGATCGCGTTCTGAAGGAAGATGCGTGCGAAGCTGCGCGCGACGACGACGACGTCGAGGCCCTTCAGGCACGACGCGGCCTGCTCGCGCGACGAGCCGCAGCCGAAGTTCTCCCCGCCCGCGATGACGGCGCCCTTCGGGATCGACTTCGATTTCACGAGCGCCTGGAAGGCCGGGTGGTCCGCGAACGCGAGGGCCGGGGTCTCCGTCGGGAGGACCGTCGCCATGAAGCGCCCGGGGTAGATCACGTCCGTCGAGACGTCGTCTCCGAGGCTCAGGATCACGCGGGAAGCCTCGGGCTTGCGGGCCTTCGCCGTCTCGGATTTCTTCGCGCGGGCCATATCAGCGCTCCTTCCGCGGGTCGGTGATGACGCCCGTGAGGGCCGACGCCGCCGCGACGGCGGGCGACGAGAGGTAGACCTCGGCGCCGGGGTTCCCCATCCGCCCCTTGAAGTTCCGGTTCGTCGTCGAGATCGCCGTCTCGCCGTCGCCGAGCGCGCCCTCGTGGACACCGAGGCAGGGGCCGCAGCCCGCGTTCATCACGACCGCGCCGGCGGCCATGAAGTCCGAGAGGTAGCCGAGCTTCATCGCCTCGGCCCAGATCTTCCCGGAGGCCGGGAAGACGAGCATGCGCGTCCCGGCCGCCACGTGCTTTCCCTTCACGATGGCGGCGGCCTCGGCGAGGTCCTCGAGACGGCCGTTCGTGCACGAGCCGATCACGACCTGCTGGACGGGCTTGCCCGCCACGGCCGAGACCGGCTTGACGTTGTCGACGGTGTGCGGGCAGGCGACGAGCGGCTCGAGCGACGAGACGTCGATCTCGACGGTCCGTTCGTACGAGGCGTCCGCGTCGCTCGTCACGAGGTCGATCGGGTCCGTGACGCCGACCTCCTCGCGCAGGTAGCGGACGGTCTCCGCGTCGCCCGGCACGATGCCGGCGGTCGCGCCCGCCTCGACGGACATGTTGCACAGGACGAGCCGCCCCGAGGTCGAGAGCTTCGCGATCGTCTCGCCCGAGAACTCGAGGACGCGGAAGTTCGCGCCCTGCGCCGTGAGGTGCCCGATGAGGTGGAGGATGAGGTCCTTCGGGCCGACGTGCCTGCCGAACCGGCCCGTCACGTCGACGCGGATCGTGCGGGGGACTTCGATGTTCAGCGCGACTCCGAGCGCCCACGCGCTCGCCATCTCCGTGGCGCCGATCCCGAACGCGAACGCGCCGAGCGCCCCGTGGCTCGTCGTGTGCGAGTCCGTTCCGACGACGACCATCCCCGGCCGCACGTAGCCGCGCTCCGGGAGGATCTGGTGGCAGATGCCGCCGACGTCGCCGCGGACGTCGTGGAACTTCGTGATTCCGTGCTCGGCGACGAAGGCTCGGACCCTCTTCTGGTTCGTCGCCGTCTTCGCGGACTCCGCGGGGACGCGGTGGTCGAAGATGATCGCGATTCGCGACGGGTCCCACGGCTTCGCGGGGAGCCCCGTTCCCTCGTAGATCTCCTTGAACTGGTTGATCACGAGGGCGGCGTTCTCGTGCGACATCGCGAGGTCCACGCGCGGCTCGACGACGTCCCCCGCGCGCACGGCCTCGTTCCCCGACGCCCGCGCGAGGATCTTCTCGACGGCGGTGGCGCCCGAGGTCTTCTTCTTCATGGAGTCCCTCTCATTCCTTCGGCAGAGCGCAGGCGACCGCCTCGCCCATCCCGGAGCACGTGGCCGTGCCGCCCATGTCGTACGTGCGGACCCGGCCGTCTGCGAGCACCTTCGCGACCGCGGCCTCGACGGCGCGGCCCTTCGCGCCCTCGCCGAGCCAGTCGAGCATCATCTTCGCGGCGAGGATCGTCGCGATCGGGTTGACCTTGTTCTGGCCCGTGTACTTCGGCGCCGAGCCGTGCGACGGCTCGAAGACGCCGAGCTTCATGCCGATGTTCCCCGAACAGCCGAAGCCGAGGCCGCCGACCATCTGAGCGCAGAGATCGGAGATGACGTCGCCGTAGAGGTTCGGAGCGACGAGGACGTCGTAGTTCTTCGGGTTCTTGAGGAGCCACATGCAGATCGCGTCGACGTTCGCCTCGTCCATCGTGATCTCCGGGAACGCCTTCGCGACCTTGCGGGCCTCCTCGAGGAACACGCCGTCCGAGGCGCGGACGACGTTCGCCTTGTGGACGACCGTGACCTTCTTCCGTTTGTGCGTCCGCGCGAACTCGAAGGCCGCGCGCACGATGCGCTCGGAGCCCCGGCGCGTGTTCACTTTGCACGAGATCGCGTAGTCGTCCGGGCGGAGGTCCTTGAAGGGAGCGAAGGAGGGCGACAGCTTCGCGAGCGCCTGCGAGAGCTCCGGCGGCACCGGCGAGAACTCGACGCCCGCGTAGAGGTCTTCCGTGTTCTCGCGGAAGATGACGAGGTCCAGGTCTTCCTTGTAGTTGAGGGGATTGCCCGCGTACGCCTTGCAGGGCCTCAGGCACACGTAGAGGTCGAAGAGCTGCCGCATCCGGACGATCGGCGACCGGTAGACGAGGCCCTTGTCCCTCAGGGCCGGCGCGAGCTCCTCGGCGGCGGCCTTCGAGGGCTTGGACGTGATCGCGCCGAACATCGCGGCGTCCACGTTCTTCAGGAGCTCGATCGTCCGGGCCGGAAACGCGTCGCCCTCCGTGCACCAGAAGTCCCAGCCGATGTCGCCGTGCGGATACTCGGCGTCGAGGCCGACGGCGTCCAGGACCTTGCGCGTCGCGTTCATGACTTCCACGCCCACGCCGTCCCCGGGAAGCCACGCGATCCGGTAACGAGGCATACGCACCCCTTCGGCGACAGCATGCGAGACGGAGGCGGGCGGAGCCACGGAGCAGGTGCATCAGCGTCCGCCGTCCGGCCGTAACCCCTCTGGATGCAGAGCGAACGGACCGCGCGACTTTCCGCTCCGCCCGCCGGCGCCGCCTCGGCCCGGGCGCCGCCGTCAAAGTCGTGGCGTCGGCGCCTCCCGTACGCGAGAATGAGACACACAAGCAACGCGAGCCCGGCTCGCTCCCGGAAGGAAAATAAATGCGCAGAATCGTCGCCGCGATCGCTCTCGCCCTGCTCGCCGGGTGGTCGCCGGAAGGCTCGGCCGGTTCTTTCAGCGCCGCGCAGGTCTCCACGCTCCAGAACATCAGCGTCACGATCGACGCGAACGGGCGCGTGCATTACCGGTTCGCGGCCCTCGCCGGCTCCACCGCCTTCACCGGGGAGGGCGCGTGGGATCCGCTCACGCGGCGGGCGGACGAAGCGCTCAAGGAGCTGAACGGGAACGTCATCCAGTCCCGCGCCACGTGCGACGCGGACCCGTGGCTCGTCGTGGCCGCGCCCTGCCAGGACGGCTTCGTCCAGTCGAGGGGCTATAGCCCGTCCATGGAATCCGCCATCCAGGGACTGGCCGTCCCGATCGGGGCGCGCCTCATCGACGGGGGCGACCGGCAGCGGGTCAAGGACGAGTTCGACCGGGCCGTGGCGGCGAAGGCGGCGGCCGACAAGGTCGCGGCCGACAAGAAGGCGGCCGAGGCTCGCAAGCAGGCGGCGATCAAGGCGCTGCTCGCCGAGAAGACGACGAAGGAAACGGTCTCCAATTCGGGCATCGCCGCCGCCCTCGCCCCGACCGCGCCTTCGGTGGCGCAGCTCCACTCGTCCAAGGCGGGCCTCCTCGTGAGGACGCCCCCGCCGCTCGCGACGTCGCCCACGCCCACGCGCCCGGCGTATCCGCCCTTCGGCGCCACCTACGCGCCGGGACTGCTCGCCCAGATCCGGGTGAACCAGCCCGCGACGGTGAGCGTGACCGTGAAGAACGGGAGCTCGCAGACATGGCCGGCCAACGGAGCGTTTCGCCTCTCGTATCACTGGTACCAGGGCGGCGTCCTCACCGTCTTCGACGGCATGCGCACGATCCTCACGGCGCCCGTGCCGCCCGGCGGCCAGGTGACCCTCGCCGCGAACGTGCGCGGACCGGCCTGGCCGGGCTCCTACACGATCAAATGGGACATGGTGCAGGAGAGCGTCGCCTGGTTCTCGAATCGAGGCGTCCCCACGGCGGACCGGCCCGTCAACGCCGTTCCCTGAGCCTCGGGACGCGGCCCCGGACCGGGTCCGAGGAGCGACCGCGGAGCTTCCCGGACGGCTGGCGGTATGAAGCCCCTGTATCAGAGCCGGACGCCCCCCCCGGAAGCAGGATTGCAACCTGGAGGGCTCCGCCTTGGCTCCTCGAACGATTCCCGAGCTGCTCCTGCATCGCGTCGCGGCGACTCCCGACGCGCCCGCGTTCCTCCATCCCGAAGGCCGGGGCTGGACGACGCTCACGTGGCGCGACGTCCTCTCGCGCGTCCGCGAACTCGCGTGCGGTCTCCTCGCCTCCGGGCTGAAGCCCGGCCAATGCGTCGCGATCGCGTCGTCGACGCGCGTCGAGTGGGCGCTCGCAGACCTCGCGATCGGCTGCGCGGGCGGTGCGACGGCCACGATCTACCCCTCGTCGACCGACGAGGACACGGAGTTCATCCTCCGCGACTCGGGCGCGCCGGTCGTGTTCGTCGAGAACGCGGCGCTCGCGAAGAAGGTCCTGAAGCGCCGGATCGCGCTTCCGGACCTCCGCCACGTCGTCGTCGTCGACGCGCCGGACTCGCTCCCCGAAGGCGCGACGTCGCTCACGGCGTTCGAGGCGCTCGGGCGGACCTGGGGCGCGGCGCACCCGGGAGGCTTCGAGGCCGCGGCGGCTGCCGTGAAGGCGGAAGACCTCGCGGCCGTGATCTACACGTCCGGGACGACGGGCCGGCCGAAGGGCGTCGAGCTCCCGAACTCCTGCTGGATGTTCCAGGCCTCGTCCGTCGAGACGACGCAGACGATCGGGTTCTCCGACCTGCAATTCCTGTGGCTGCCCCTCGCGCACGTCTTCGGGAAGATGTGCCTGACGCTGGGCGTCCAGATGGGTTTTCCGACGGCCATCGACGGGCGGCTGGACCGCATCGGCGACAACATGGCCGCCGTCTCCCCGACGTTCGTGTGCGCGGTGCCGCGCATCTTCCAGCAGGCGCGCGCGAAGATCATCCGCAAGGCTCTCGCCGAGGGCGGCGCGAAGGCCGCGATCTTCAAGTGGGCGGTGGACGTCGGCCTCGCGGTCGTTCGCCGGCGGCAGGCCGGGCGGCCCGTGGGCCTCCTCCTCGAGGCGAAGTACCGCGTGGCGGACCGCCTCGTCTTCTCGAAGATCCGCGCGCGCTTCGGGACGCGGCTGAAGTTCTTCTTCTGCGGGAGCGTCGCGCTGCCGCGCGGTCTCTCGGACTTCTTCTCCGCGTGCGGGATCGTGATCTGCGAGGGCTACGGGCTCACGGAGTCCGCGGCGATGACGTTCTTCAACCGGCCGTGGGCGAACCGCGTCGGGACCGTGGGGACGATCCTGCCCGGGATGGACGTGAAGACGGCGGGCGACGGAGAGGTGCTCCTGCGCGGGCCGGGCCTCCTGCGCGGCTACCGCGGGCTGCCGGAGGATACGGCCGCCGCGATCGACGCGGAGGGCTGGTTCCACACGGGCGACGTCGGGATGCTGGACGAGGACGGATACCTCGCGATCACCGACCGCAAGAAGGATCTCGTGAAGACGTCGAGCGGCAAGTACGTCGCGCCGGCGCGCGTCGAGGGGCGGCTCATGCTGGAGACGCCGCTCATCGGGAACGCGATCTTCCACGGCGAGGGGCGCAACTACGGGACCGCGCTCCTCGCGCTGTCGGAGGAGGAGATCCGTGTGTGGGCGCAGGCGAACGACCTCGAGGACGTTCCGTACGGCGAGCTCGTCCGGAACGAGCGCCTCCTCGCGCTCCTGCGCCGCCACGTCGAGAAGGTGAACGAGGGTCTTGCGCCTCACGAGGCCGTGCGGAAGTTCGCGGTGCTTCCGGCCGAGCTCGACGTCCGGACCGGCGAGCTGACGCCGAGCATGAAGGTCCGGCGCCGCGTCGTCGAGGAGCGCTACAAGCCGCTTCTCGACGCGCTCTACGCGGAACGGTGAGAGGCTTCTGACAAGATCCCCCGCACCGGAGGACTGATGGACGCTTCCGAATCGAAGTCGCTGCCCGAGAACGCCTACGCGCCGCTCGCGCCGGGCGAGACGTACGCCCCGGTCGTGCCGGCCGCGCAGGCTCCGCCGGAGACCACATGGCGTTCGGTCCTCTGGGGGCTCTTCTTCTGCGTCGTCTTCACGGTCGCCTCGGCGTACTCGGGCCTCAAGGTCGGGCAGGTCATGGAAGCCGCGATCCCGATCTCGATCCTCGCGATCGGCCTCGCGCGCGTCTACACGCGCCGCTCGCACCTCCTCGAGAACGTGATCATCACGACGATCGGCGGCGTCGCCGGCGGCATCGTGGCGGGCGCGATCTTCACGCTCCCCGCGCTCTACACGCTCAACCTCCACCCGCACCCGGCGCAGACGATCTTCATCTGCCTCGCGGGCGGCTGCCTCGGGATCCTCTTCATCATCCCGCTCCGGCGCTATTTCGTCCGCGAGATGCACGGGCAGTTCCCGTTCCCGGAGGCGACCGCGATCACCGAGGTCCTCGTCACCGGCGAGAAGGGCGGCGCGCAGGCCAAGCTCCTGATCCAGGCGACGATCATCTCGGGCATCTACGACTTCTTCGTGACGACGTTCCAGGTCTGGAAGGAGTACGTCGACTTCCAGTTCCTCCCGGTCATGAAGGACGCCGCCGAGAAGGCGAAGGTGGTCGTCAAGTTCGACGCGATCGCGTTCATCCTCGGGCTCGGCTACGTCATGGGCCTGCGCGCCTCGATGATCCTGATCGCGGGAGGATTTCTCGCGAACTTCGTCCTCGTGCCGCTGATCTGGATGGTCGGGCGCCACCTGCCCGACGCCGTCTACCCGGCCCTGAAGCCGATCGCCCAGATGTCGGCCGAGCAGATCTACCGCGGCTACGTCCGGTACGTGGGCGTCGGCGCGATCGCCACGGCCGGGATCTTCGGGATCCTGAAGTCGCTCCGGATCGTCGCGGGGGCCTTCGGAATCGCGGCGAAAACCTTCCGGAGCGGGGTCGGGGTCTCGACCGAACGGACGGACCGCGACGTTTCGCTCATGGCGATCCTCCTCGGAACCGTCCTTTCGGCTCTCGCCGTCGGCGCGTTCTTCGGCACTCTCGGCTCGACGCTCGCCGCGGCGGCGATTGCACTGGCTCTCGCGCTCGGCTTTTCGTTCTTCTTCGCCTCGGTCGCCGCGAACGCGATCGCGACGATCGCGCGCAATCCCGTTTCCGGGATGACGATGCTCACGATCATCATCTCGTCCGTCATCCTCCTGCGCTTCGGCGTCTCGGGGACGACGGGGATGTTCTTCGTCATGGCGCTCGCCGGGATGGTCTGCACGGCGCTCTCCGTGTCCGGCCAGATGATCACGGATCTCAAGACGGGCTACTGGTTGGGTTCGACGCCCGCCGCGCAGGAGAGGCTGAAGTTCTGGGGCGTCCTCGCGTCGTCGATCGCGGTCGGTGTCACGATCTTCTTCCTCGCGAAGGTCTACCAGTTCGGAGAGATCGCGCCGGGCGACGCGCGGGAGGTCCTCGCAGCGCCGCAGGCCTCGATCATGAAGGTGCTCGTCGAAACGTTCATGAACCGCCAGCCGATCGCGTGGTTCCTGTTCGGGACGGGCGCCGCGATCGCCGTCATCATGGAGATGCTCCGCGTGCCCGCGCTCATCTTCGCGCTCGGCATGTACCTGCCCCTCGAGCTCAACACGCCCGCGCTCGTCGGCGGGATGCTCTCGTACCTGGTGACGAAGAAGTCCGAGAAGGCCGGGGGCGCCACCGGGCGCACGATGCGGGAACGCGCCGTGATCATCGCGTCGGGCCTCATGGCGGGCGGCGCGCTCGGAGGCGTCTTCGGGGCCGCGCTGAGGCTTCTCCCGGCGCCCGGCGACGTCATCGCGACGGCAGGCTGGCGCGGGGCCCTGCTTCGCGCCCTTCCGCGTTACGCCGATTACCGGATCAAGACGCCCTTCTACGACAACGAGACGATCTCCCAGGGTGTCTCGATTCTCTTCTTCGTCGGGCTCTGCCTCTACCTCTGGATCGACTCGACCCGAAAGGTCCGGGAGAACTGAACATGCCGCTCACGGGACTCGACGCCGCGACCGCCGAAGCGCTCATCGGGATCGACACGCTCTGGGGCGGCGACGTCATGAACCCGTCCGGGACGGGCCGCTTCATCGCCGACTGCTGGTTCTCGGACGAGCCGCTGCCCGCCGCGTACACGCACCCGTCGGCCGCGGCGCTGCGTGAAAACGGCGGCGTGGGCGCGAAGGCTCCTGACCGGCCCTCGATCGAGGCGTACGTCGCGGCCGTCGACGTGAAAGGCGCGATCGCGCGCGTGATCGACGGCGGGCGCAAGGCGGGCGGCCTGCGCGGCGCCTACCTCGAAGGTCTGGGGCTGTGCAGCGAGGTCATGTGGGACCTCGGGATGGAGATCCTCGGCCGGGGGCCGGAGGTGCCGTACGACCGCTGCGTGAAGACGATCACCGGAGCGCCGCCGGAGCCTTCGAGGCCCGAGGAGAAGCGGCGGCGCGTCGCGGACCTCCTCAAGGCGCGCGGGCACGCGTCGAGCGGGCCGGACGCGCTTCTCGCCGCAGTCGACGCGTGGCGGCACGAGCGCCTCGTGCCGGGCAAGTCGATCCCGGCGCTCGGGGACGCCTTCATCGCGCACTACGACGCGCTGACGGCGAAGAACCTTCTCCCCTTCCTCCCGAAGGAGTTCGCCCGCGTCCCGCGGGCGAACGTGAAGTTCCTCGCGATCGAGAATGCGTGGTTCTCCGGGTCCATGAACTACCTCGGCCACGCGCGGAGGGCCGACGGGTCGCCCGAGTACGAGGCGACGTACGAGCTGAACGCCTCGCTCCAGATCTCCGTGCCCGAGTTCCAGCAGCTCGTGAGCCACGAGGTCGTCCCCGGCCACGTGACCACGTTCGCGTACCTGCAGGACCTGTTCGTGCGCGGCCTCGCCGGCTTCGAGGCGTCGGTCCTCACGATGAACACGCGAGCGGCCGTCCTCTTCGAGGGGATCGCGAACAACGGCATCCTCGTCGCACACGGGGTCACGGAGGTCCAGGACCTTCCCGACCCGGACCTCCAGGTCGGCGTCCTGCTCGCGCTCCTGCAGGACGACGCGAAGAACCACTCCTCGTACCTGACGTGGAAAGAGAAGCTCGGGCAGGCCGAGGTCGCGAAGGTCCTCCGGAACGACTTCCTCGTCTCGGCGGAGCGCGCCGACAAGCTCTCGGGCGCCTGGGGGCGCCACCCGCTCCTCGGCCGGATGTACCTCCCCGCTTACCGCGCGGGCACCGAGCTCGTCGCGAAGCTGCGGCGCACGAATCCGAAGGAGAAAATCCTGCCCGCGATGTACGGCGCGAAGGGCCTCGTCGACGCGTCGACGCTCCCCAAGATGCTGGAGGGGAACGCGGCGTAGAGCCGGAAGACGGCCCGCTCAGTGACGCGCAGGCCGCGGCGACGCCTCGCGCCGCGCGACCTGCTGGAGGAGCTCGCCGGCCCGCGCGCCTTCCTCGGTGAGCGGGATGTCCGAGAGGCTGATCACGCCGACGACGTGCCGGCTGTCGTCCACGACGACGATGCGCGACTTGCGCTCGGCGGCCATCCGCTCCTCGGCGAACCAGAGCTCGTCCTCCTCGCGGCACGTGATGAGCCGCTTCGTCATCACGTCCTTCGCGTCGGTCGAGAGCGGGCGGTTCTCGGCCATGCCGCGGATGACCAGGTCCCGGTCCGTGACGATGCCGATGAGCTGCTGCTTGCCGTCCACGACCGGGAGCATCCCGATCTTCCACTCGCGCATGAGGTCCGCGCAGTGCTTGAGAGAGTCCTTCTCCCTGCAGGTCACGACCGTCTTCTTCATGACGTTTCGAACGTACATGGGCGCCTCCCCACGAGGAAACACCCCACACGGGCCCCGCGACCCGCACACGGAGCGCCTCGTACTAGCAACGTGGGGGCCCGCGAGAGCCGGCGACGATGAATCACGTGCATCAGTCCCGAGAGCGCGATCCGGTACGGCTGATGCAGGGAATTCGACCGGCGGCCCGCCCGGCGCGTGACGCCGGTCACGGCGAGAGGTCCCCGGCGCGGCGAGACCACGCCCTGACGCCCCCGGGCCATGCGCGGACGTTGTTCCTCTCCGCGACGGCACATACCTTTAGAGCGTCGACGCGGCCGAGAGCCGCGCGCCATGGAGGATGACGTGACGAAGCTCGAAAGGACGTTCCTCGCCGCGGCGCTCGCCGCCTTTCTTGCCCCGGCCCTCGCGCTCGCGGCCGAAAAGCCCGCAGCCGCCACCAGCCAGTCGGCCATGCGGATCGTGGGGCCCGACCTTTCGTTCTACGAGGTCCAGGTCAACTACCCCGACCTGAAGCACTCGTTCCGCCTCGTGCCCCCAGGCGGCCCGTCCACGACCTCCGTCCTGCGGCTCATCGAGGACCCGAACGTCCCGGAGGGCACCTCGCTCGGGCCGGACGAGCCGAGCGGCGCGCCCGGACCGATCGCGACACGCTCGTGCGAGGCCCGCCTGAGGGCCAACCTCCGCGTCTGGGTCAAGAACGTGGGGACTTCGACCTTCAACGCGACGACGACGGCCCTCGGCCTGACGGGCAACGTGGATTCGACGGCGGTCTCGAGCGCGTTCGGGATCGTCAACGCCGGCGCGACGAGTTACTTCGAGGCGGGGGCGCTTGCGTTCCTCCCGGGCTGGCACTCCGCGCACCTCGTCCTCAACTCCGCGAAAGGAGAGGGCGAGAAGAATTTCTCGCACAACGTCTTCGACGGACGTTTCGAGATCACGTGCCAGAGGGGAAAGCCGACGCCGCCGTGCCCGAAGGGAGAGGTCCGCGACCCGCTGACGGGCCGGTGCAGGCCTGCACCCGGCACGGTTCAGCCGCCGGCTTCGCAGACGGGCGCTGCGAACCCGAAGTAAGGCGCGACGCCTCCGTCGGCCGGAGGGCCCGTCCCTGATGCAGGGGCACGGGTTCCCTCCGGCCCGGGCGCCGGGGAGAATGGCCCCGGAGACGAGCATGGCGATCATCCCCGTGGCCCGGGTGAAGGTCGAGCGCTCGGGCCGAGTCCTCCTCGACGGAAGCCCGGTGACGCTCGCGGCCCTGAAGAAGGCGCTCCCCGGCCTGAAGAAGAAGAGAGCCCGCATCCGCTACTACCGCGAGGGATCCCGCACCGAGGCCTCGAAGCTGGCCCTGGCGGTCTTCGAGGTCGTGATGGACAGCGCCCTGCCCGTCGAGCTCTGCGACGACGAGGCCCAGTTCCGCGGCGACAGCCTCGGCCCGCCGAAGGAGGAGAAGCCCGACGACGACTCCTGGTGGGGCTGAGCGGCGTCAGGGAGAGGGCGGCGGCGGGGCGGCTGGAGGCGTGCCGGAGGGCTCATGTTCCGGATCCCAGACGCGCTTGAACGTGAAGCTCCCGCTCTTTCCCGAGACCTTGGTCGTCACCATCAGGAGCCGCGGGTTCGCGAGCAGCTCCCACGTCTCGACGACCTCGCGCCCGTTCGGGTATTCGGTGTCCACGACGATCTTTCCGCCCTTGCGCTTCGCGTGGATCGTCGTCGTGCCGGTCGTCTGCTCGTCCTCGACCTTCCGGCCGTCCGTGTAGAGCGTCCTCTTCGAGCCGTCGCCCATCTCGACGACGAGCCTCGGGTCCTTCTCGAGGCCGTCCGTCACGACGAGGCGATGCACGTCCCAGAGCATCTCGTTCGGCGTGCCCGACCCCTCGCTCGAGCCCCCTCCGCCACCGCTGCTTCCGCCCGCGTCGCTGCTGCTGCCGCCGCCGCGCCCGCCGCCGTGGCCGCCGCGCCCGCCGCCTCCGAAGCCTCCGCGGACGCCGCCCCCGCCGAAACCACCCCGCCCGCCCCCGCTCCCTCCGTTGCCGCGGCGGTTTTCCGTTGCCTCTTGCATCTTCTCGCCCGGGTCGTCGCTCAGGGCGAGGTCGAGGGTCCAGGCTCCCGAGAGGCCGACGGGCGCCGGACGGACGAGGGTCTCGCCGGCGGCCCGCGCGCGTCCGCTCCGGGAGACGGAGACGAGAACGGCCACGGCGGCAAGCACCGCGAAACGTGCGAGTCGGCGGTTCATTCGGGCTCCTCCAGCGGCCACCGGGCCGGGCCGCGCCCGGGCGATGCAAGAAGTCCGCCCGTCGGGGAATGCCGGCATGGGGTCCGGCGACTCGCGCCGCGCGGCCGGCTTCGCTTCAGCCCAGGAAGCCCAGGTTCATCGTCGGGAACCTGTAGAGGTTCGGGAGGATCGTATTGAGGTCCGCCGGGACGACGCCGAACCAGAGCCCGAGAGTCGCCGCGTACTGGTCGACGGAGACGGTCGGGATCCAGCGGCCGCGGGAATCCGTGTCGTAGGCGCCTCCGAGCACGAGGCTGGGGAAGACGGTGCCGTTTCCTCCGGACCCGGAGGGCAGCGGGACGCCGTAGAAGTCGCCGCCGACAACGGCGCCGCCCATCACGAAATGGTGGCTGCCCCACGCGTGGTCCGAGCCGGCCGTCGAGCCCGTCCCGGAGGGCGCGAGCGTCCGGCCGAAGTCGGACTCCGTGAACACCGTGACGTCGTTCGAGAGTCCCTGCGCGACCATCTCGTTGTAGAAGGCCGTCATCGCCGCGGACAGCTGCCCGTAGAGGTTCGTGTGCGACGCGAGCTCGTTCTGATGCGTGTCGAAGCCGCCGATCGAGCAGAAGAACACCTGGCGGCTGAGGCTGAGCTGCGGTGCCGTCTGGTTCAGCTTGATGACCTTGGCGACCTGCTTGAGCTGGTTGCCGATGCCGGTGGCCGGGAACGTCGTCGCGAGCGTCGGGTCCGTCGCGAGAGCCGCGCTGATGTCGACCGCCTGCTGGGTGATCAGGCTCGTCGCGTTCACGAGCGGAATGGCCGTGTCGAACGATCGCAGATTGGTCATCGCCGTCTTGCGCGCCACGTCGGTCGCGGAGGTCGTAAAGCCGCTCAGAACGAAGATCTGGTTCAGGGCGGTCGGGGCGGGCGCGATCGAGAGCGGCTTCGTGACCTGGCCGACGTTGAACTGGTTGTTTCCGGCCACCGACGTGACCGCCGGGAACGACGAGCCCACGTTCAGCGAGGCGACCTTGTCCGCCATGAGGCCTCCCCAGCCGAAATGCGTCTTCTGGTCGGCGCGCGGCGACATCCAGATCGACTGCTGGTCGCTGTGCGAAAAGAGCTGGTAAGGGCGGTAGGCGGCGTTTCCGGTGTAGTTCGTCTTCGTCGTCGGCTGGTTGAGCGGGCCCGTGTTGCAGACGACCGCGAGCTTGCCCGCGTTCCAGACGGTCTGGAGGCCCGTCATCTTGGGGTGAAGCCCGAACTGGAGCCCGAGGCTCGTCGGCGTGATCGGAAGGAGGTTCGCCTGCGGGATCGCGAGGTCCGAGCCGCGCGCCGTCGCGTACGCGTTGTAACCGGGGAGCTGCGCCGAGGTCGGGAACATCGGGACGACCATGTTGTTCGAGTCGTTCCCGCCGAACATGAAGATGCAGACGAGCGCCTTGTAGCTCGCGGGCGCCGCCTCCGCGGAATGCGCCATCAGGCCGAAGCGCTCGAGCCCCTGCTCGAAGGCGGCCATTCCGACGGCGCCGCAGGCGGACAGGCGGAGAAAATCACGGCGAGTCGTCATGTTCACCTCTCGACCTGAAACTGGGAGGACGTTGCGACGAGGTACGTGGCCTGCTGGGCCCTCAGCTTCGCGCTCGTGGCCGGAATCACGCTCACGGCCGTCACGATGGCGGCCTTCTCGCTCGGCGACAGGAGGCCGCGGCAGAGGCGCTGGTTCAGCGCCTCCACCATCGCGTTCGGGTTGCCCGCGAGCGCCGTGATCGCCGACAGGTCGAGCGAGGTCCCGAGCGGGTTGTTCGTGCCGACCGGGATCGTCGAGTAGACGAGCGTGTTCACGAAGTTCGCGCGCCGGAACGCCGTGATCGCGGACTGGATCCCGAATTCCGGCCCGAGAAGCGACGTCCCGGGCACCTCGTAGTCGGCCGGGTAATAGCTGAAGACCGTGTCCGGCTGGAAGAGGGTCTGGCCCATGCTCTGGACCTGCGGAGCGAGAACGCCGTCGGAGTTCTGCGTCCCGTCGGCCGACTTGGCCCCGAGGGCGCGCAGGAAGCCCGTCGCGAAGAGGACCGGGTCGCGCAGCGAGCCGAAGTTCGGGTCGGCCCACGACGAGATCACTTCGGGGTCGGTGAGGATCGCGCGGACGACCGCCCCGAGGTCGCCGCGGTACGCCGGAGCCGTTGTCGTTGAACCTGGCCGCGACGCGTGCGACGTAGGCCGGGCTCGGGTTCGATGTCACGAGGCTGTGGATGAGCTGCGTCGCCACGTACGGCCCGACGTTCGGGTGGTTGAAGATGTTGTCGATCGCGTCGCTCACGTCCTGGTCGCCGCCGGTCAGGCGCGCCGGAATCGTGACGCCGTTCAGGAGGGTCTTAGGCCCCTTGTCGTGGTTCGCGTTGTTGAAGACCATCCAGTCGAGGTAGTCGTCGGTCCCCGCCGTGATCTGCGAATGGAGCTGCCACCCGGTGAACACGCGCGCGAATTCCGTCACGGTCGCCTGGTCGTACGTCGGGATCGGCTCGTTGTTGATGTCGAGCTGCAGCGTTCCGTCGCTGTTCAGCATGAAGAGCCCGATCGAGAAGAGCTGCATGACCTCGCGGGCGTAGTTCTCGTTCGGATTCAGCACCGTGGACGTGTCCATGTTGAGGTACTGACCCATGGCCGGGTTGAGCGTGATGTAGTACAGGAGGTCCTTGTAATTCCCGAAGGCCTGGTACGTGAGGAGGTTCAGGTACCACGCCATTCGACTGGGCTGCACGAGGTCCGTGCCCGAGACGACGAGGAACTTGTGGAGCGCCCACGCGACGCGCTGGCGGAGCTGGTCCTGGCCGTACAGGGCGTTCAGGAAGAACTGCCTCTGCAGGGGGTACATCGTGTAGTTGTCCCGCTGACAGGTGCCGGTGCACGTGCTTGGAATGGTGTTCGGCTGCAGCGGCAGCCCGGGATAGCCGGAGATGGGCGCCGCGAGCTGTTCCGTGGCCCAGGCGTCGATCCCGACGCTCTGGATGTGCGCGACGAGGCTCGGAGTGGCCCCCATCGACCCGGCGTTCGCGATCAGCTGGAACGTCGACTGGTCCGCGAAGTACCCCGACACGTCCATGATGAAGTCGACGGTCCCGGCGGACGAGGAAAAGACGCTCAGCGCCCCGTTCCCGCCGAGCCCCGCGACCATGTTGTTCGCGCGCGTCTTGCCCGCCTGCCAGTTGATCGCGGACGTATTGGGCAGCGTGTTGCCGCTCGGGAAGATCGTGAGGCCGCCGTTCGCCGAGCTGCCGGTCACGGTGAGGTTCAGGACGACGGAGCGCGCCGTCGCCGGCACGCCGCAGGTCCCGACGACCTGAAAGTCGCGAGTCCCTCCCGCGACGAGGGCCGGGCCCCCCAGGGGACCATTGGCGCCGCGCGTGTCGACGACGCGGCACGGCGTGAGTGTGTAGAAGGAGGTCGCCACCGGGTCCTGCGCGAACGCTTCGCCGGACACGAAGGCCGCCAGCGCGACGACCGACACCTTCAAGAAAAGGCAATCCCTCATCCGGTACTCCCGCGGATTCCCCGCACGTCGATGGGTTTTCGAGCTTCGACCGTTGACAGAGCCAAGTATGGCTGAGTTTCTATCGAGAAGTGTCGGCACCTATCGCAGCTCGCCTGCAGGCGTCGAAGACCTTGTGCGGCAACGAGTTACTGAGACGACGTCGCAGCAGTATTGCGATAGCCTTCCCTCCGCGCTCCATAATCCGGCCGTTTGGAGGGCTCCCCAATGGACGGCATCCAGGTTCTGTCACGCACGCCCGAAGCAACGGACGCGATCCTCTCGAAGGAAGCGCTCGAGCTCGTCGCGCACCTCCACCGCGCCTTCAACCCGCGCCGCCAGGAGCTCCTCGCCCGCCGCGCCGAACGCCAGAAGCGCTTCGACGCCGGCGAGCTCCTCGATTTCCTCCCCGAGACGAAGGCGGTCCGCGAAGCGGACTGGAAGGTCGCGCCGACGCCGCCCGACCTCCAGAAGCGCTGGGTCGAGATCACGGGCCCCGTGGAGCGCAAGATGATGATCAACGCGCTCAACTCCGGGGCCAGCGTGTTCATGGCGGACTTCGAGGACTCGCTCGCACCGAGCTGGACGAACGTGGTCCAGGGCCAGCAGAACCTCAGGGACGCCGTCCGACGGACCATCGCGTTCTCGAGCCCGGAGGGGAAGCGTTACACGCTCAACCCGGAGATCGCGACGCTCCTCGTCCGGCCCCGCGGCTGGCACCTTCCCGAGAAACACGTCCTCGTCGACGGCGCGCCGATCTCGGCGAGCCTCTTCGACGCGGGCCTCTACCTCTTCCACAACGCCTACGCGCTGAAGGAGCGGGGCACCGGCCCGTACTTCTACCTGCCGAAGATGGAGAGCCATCTCGAGGCGCGGCTCTGGAACGACGTCTTCGCCGCGGCGCAGGAACGCCTCTCGATCCCGAGAGGAACGGTCCGCGCGACCGTCCTCATCGAAACGCTCCCGGCGGCCTTCGAGATGGACGAGATCCTCTTCGAGCTGAAGGACCACATGAGCGGCCTCAACGCGGGCCGCTGGGACTACCTCTTCAGCCTCATCAAGAAGTTGCGCGCGCACGCGGACGTCCTGCCCGACCGGGGGCAGGTGACGATGACCGTCCCGTTCATGCGCGCCTACACGGAGCTCCTCGTCAAGACGTGCCACCGCCGGGGCGCCCACGCCATGGGCGGGATGGCGCCGTTCATCCCGACGCGCAAGGACGCCGACCTCAACGCGAAGGCGCTCGCGAAGGTGAAGGCCGACAAGGACCGCGAGGTGGCCGACGGCTTCGACGGCACGTGGGTCGCGCACCCCGATCTCGTCCCGACGGCGTGGGAGGTCTTCGAGAAAGCGTTCGGGACGAAGCCGAACCAGAAGGAGCGCCTCCGCGAAGACGTCGTCGCCGACGCGAAGAAGCTCACGGACCTCGCCGTGCCCGGCGGCACGATCACGGACGCGGGGCTGCGCCTGAACGTGAACGTGACGCTCCAGTACCTGAACTCGTGGCTCATGGGAAACGGCGCCGCGGCGATCTTCAACCTCATGGAGGACGCCGCGACGGCCGAGATCTCCCGAGCGCAGCTCTGGCAGTGGATCAACCGCAAGGCGAAGCTCGCGGACGGACGCACGATCACGAAGGACCTCTACCGGCAGGTACGCGACGAGGAGCTCCCGAAGGTCGGGGGGCTCGCGGCGGGCCGGATGAAGGAAGCCGTCGAGATCCTCGACCGCCTCGTCCTCGACGACACGTTCGCGGAGTTCCTGACGATCCCGGCGTACTCCTACCTGGAGTGACCGGCGAGCCCTATTTCACCGTCACGGCCGGGACAGACCCTTCGCGGCAGCACGGTCCGCAGCCCGTCGAACGTGATCAGCTGCGTGCCGGAATACCGGGATTCAAGGCCGAGATCTGGCCCGCGCGCGACAAAGGCGAGCAAGCGAACGACATGGGGCGGAGGACCGCTTGCCTGGGCGGCGTTCCGGGCCCGATCGGGCCTGCAATTGCGGCTAGACGGCGGCGCGCTCGGCGGCCCGCGCGGCGAGAAAGGCCGCGAACGCCCGGTCCTGGGTCCGGATGTGGCCGGCGAGCCACGACCGGAGCCCGTCCACGGCGTCGGGGGTCATGGGCCGGTCGCTTCGTTCGCGGGCCGACCTCAGCTTCAGGAGCTCGGCGAGGAGCTCGCCGTGCTCGGCGAGGTGCGCCTCGTAGCCCGGGTAGCCTTCCATCCGCATCATGAGCTCCTCGGCGAGGAAGTGGACCCGCGTGAGGTCGAGGAGCTTCTCGAGGATCTCGTCCGCGACCTCGCGGCTCTTGCCTTCCGAGACCGCGCGGCCGAGCGCCTCGACGAGGTCGACCTGGAGCGCGTGCTCGACGTCGATCGACGGGACGTCGAGACGGAGGTCGAGGGCGCCTGACATGCTCCCACGATAACGCAAGCGGCGGAGGGCGTGCCGGTCAGGACCCGCCGGATTTCCGGTACCAGCTCACCGTCTCGGCGAGTCCCTGCGCCAGCGGGGTCCTCGCCCGCCAGCCGAAGAGTTGCTCGGCCCGCGAGACGTCCAGCCTCCGGCGCGGCTGGCCGTTCGGCTTCGACGCATCCCAGCGGATCGCCCCTCCGTAGTCCGTCGCGCGGGCCACGAGGCGCGCCAGGTCGCGGATCGCGATCTCCTCGCCCGAGCCGAGGTTCACGGGCTCGGCGCCGTCGTACGCCTCTGCGGCCGCGGCGATCCCCTCGGCCGCGTCGTCGACATAGAGAAATTCGCGCGTGGGGGATCCGTCGCCCCACAGGACGACCTCCGAGGCGCCCGCGGCCTTCGCCTCGAGGAACTTCCGGATCATCGCGGGGATGACGTGGCTCGTCTCGAGGTCGAAGTTGTCGCACGGTCCGTAGAGGTTCACGGGAAGGAGGTAGACGCCGTCGAAGCCGTATTCCTGACGGTAGGCCTGGAGCTGCACGAGGAGCATCTTTTTCGCGAGGCCGTAAGGAGCGTTCGTCTCCTCGGGGTAGCCGTTCCAGAGGTCGTCCTCACGGAACGGGACGGGGGTGACCTTCGGGTAGGCGCAGATCGTCCCGAGACAGACGAGCTTCGCGACGCCCGCGCGACGCGCCTCCTCGATGAGCTGGATCCCCATGATCGCGTTCTCGTAGAAGAACCGGCCCGGGTGGGCGCGGTTCGCGCCGATGCCGCCCACGACCGCTGCCGCGTGGATCACGAGGTCCGGCTTCTGCGCGACGAAGTACGCCCGGACCGCGTCGCGCTCGCGCAGGTCGAGCTCCGCGGCCCGCGGCGAAAGGATGCCGGCGGCGCCGCGCCTGCCGAGCGTCTCGACGAGCGCCCGCCCGAGGAACCCTCCTCCCCCGGTGACGAGGACGCGCCGACCCTGCCAGAAACTCATTTCCTCGGAAGTGTAATTCCGGTGACCCCTGTCATGGCCCGCCGGCGCCTTTCCGCCGAGGATCCGTTGGAAACGCCGCGCGGCGCCACTTCCCGAGGACGGCGGGCACGGCCCGCTCCTTGCGACACATTCTCGAGAGGAAACCGATGAAGACAAGAACCTCCGTGCTTTCCATCACGCGGCTCGCGATCGTTCTCGCTCTTTCCTTCGCGGCCTCTCTCTTCGCGGCCGCGGCGCGGGCCGATGTCGTCGTCCCTTCGTCGGCGTTCTCGAGCGGAGCGAATGGCGCCGAGTTTCACACGGACGCGAGGATCTTCAATCCGACCACGAGCCCGGTAACGGTGACGCCCCTTTTCTACGACGAGGCGGCCGGCGGCGCCGAGGTCCCCTCCGTACCGCCGACGATCGTGATTCCGGCGCGGACGCAGGTGTCGTACGACAACGTTCTCGAGAGCCTGTTCGGTCTGGCCAGGGGCGTCTTCGGACCGATCCGGTTCCAGACGACGGCCGAGATCCTCGTCTCGACGGGCGTCAACAACGTGAACGCCTGCGGCAACGGGTCGGTCTCCGGCCTGTGGCTGCCCGGGATCGACCAGAGCCAGGCGCTCCGGGCCGGCACGCTCCTCCAACTCGCCGCGAGCACCGACGCCGGCACGGGCTACCGGTCGAACGTCGTCTTCACGAACCCGGGCGCCTCGAGCGCCACCGTGAGCGCGAACCTCCGGAAAGGGGACGGAACCCTGATCTCGAGCGCCTCGATCGGGCCGCTCGGCCCGAACGGCTGGACGCAGATCGGCGGGCTCTCGGCCTGGCTGCCGAGCCCCAACACGATCACCGATACGAATCTCTGGCTGGAGTTCACGAGCGATCAGCCCGTCCTCGCCTTCGCTTCGGTCATCAACAACGCCTCGGGCGACCCGTTCGCGATCGTGATGACGGCAGAGCCCGTCTCGGCGCCGGCGCCGGTCGCTTCTTACACCGTGTCTCCGGCCAGCCCTTCGACGGGGCAGGCGGCCACGTTCACGGACACCTCCTCGAACGCGCCGACGCTGCAGCTCTGGGACTTCGGCGACGGGACGACGGCGACCTCCGGGGCAGCGGTCCAGCACACGTACGCCGCCGCGGGCACGTATCCGACGGCCCACTTCGCCGGAAACGCCGCCGGGTTCTCGGCCGCGACGAAGGCCGTCGTCGTGGCCACGCCGTCCCCCATCGTCGTCACGATCTCCGCGACGACGAGCGGCGGAAGCCACTGGACGTTCGTCTGCCAGACGGGGCCCTGCGACGGGTCCGGCAACAACAACGTGACGCTCAAGGCCGGCCAGCCGTACGTCATCACGTGGACGACGCCCCAAAACGAAGGAAAGACCCACGGTGTCGACTGGAGCGCCTCCGCCGCGTTCGACGTTTCAGCCTGCGGCTTCATCACCGCGAATCAGCCGTGCACCGTGCACGTCACGCCGACGGCCGACCTCGCGGGCGTGCAGGGCGGGGTCTACACGTACCACTGCACGCACACCGAGTGCGCGCCGAGCCTTGCGTTACACAACAGCATGACCGGCACGATCACGATCGTCCCCTGACGTCTACCTCTCCCGCTCCTTCCACGCGCAATCCTCCGGCTTCCTCTCTTCCGCGAGCCCGAGGAATGAAGGCTGGCGCAGCTTCTCGTCGCCCGTCCACTCGGCGAACGCCACACGCGCGACGAGCTTCGGCTCGACCCACGTGGCGTCCTTGACCTCGCGCGGGACGGGAGCGAACGGGCAGGTCTCGCGCTGGAGGGGATGGAGCTTCTCGAGGAGCGCGAGGAGGGTCTCCTCGGAGAAGCCGGTCCCGACGGACCCGCAGTACCGGAGCGTCTTGCCCTTCATGAGCCCGACGAGGAGCGCCCCGAAACGCGGCCGCGCCCCCTTCGGCAGCGTGAAGCCGCCGATCACGAACTCGCCCTCGCGCCGCGCCTTCACCTTGAGCCATCGAAGGGACCGCCGGCCGGGCTCGTAGCGGGAGGCGAGGTCCTTGCCCACGACGCCCTCCCAACCCCGCCGCACGGCCTTCTCGAACGCCGCGATCCCGTCGCTCCCGAGCCGCGCCGCCAGCCCGAGGGGTCCCTTCGGCCTCTTTCCGAGGAGCGCCTCGAGCGCCGCGCGGCGCTCGGAGAGCGGACGCGGGACGAGCGGGACGCCGTCGGCTTCGAGGCAGTCGAAGAGGACGAGGAGAGGCCGCCTCGCGCCGGCTTCGCGGCGCTCCTGCAGGAGCCGGAAGCTGGAGACGCCGTTCCCGTCGAGGACGACCAGCTCGCCGTCGACGGCGAGGTCACCGCCTGGGAGGGCCGCGACGGCCCGCGCGATCTCGGGCTCCTCGGCCGCCAGGTCGAGCCCGCCGCGCGTGAGGAGCGCCACGCGGCCGCCGCGGCGCGACGCGACGACGCGCCAGCCGTCGTATTTCGGCTCGAAAACCCAGCCCGGCCGGGTGAACGGCGCCTCGACCTGCGTCGCGAGCATCGGGGCCGGGCCGTCGCGGGACCGCTTCATCGTGTCGACTCCAGGCGGGGTCGGGCGAGGGGTGAAGAAAGGTTACGCCCTTTCCCGCCTAAAATATCCGGCCTCCGCCCCGTCCCGGCTCCGAAGTTGCTACGCTACGCCCCGGCCCTGCCGCGACCATGAACCTCGAACGCCTCCGCCAGAAATTCTTCGAAGGCCTCACGCGCTACCGATGGCTCGAGACCGTCGGCCGCGGCGGCATGGGGATCGTCTTCAAGGCGCAGGACCTGGACCTCGAGGACGTCGTCGCGATCAAGGTCCTCTCCCCGGACTGGGAGACGGACGACCAGCAGCTTCTCCAGAGGTTCAAGCGCGAGATCAACCTCAACCGCAAGATCAAGCACCCGAACGTCGCGCGCATCCACGACTTCGGGATGAGCGGCGACTTCCCTTACATCACGATGGAGTACGTCCCGGGCAAGGATCTTCGGACGATCATCCAGGCCGAGGGCCGCATCCCGCAGGCGCGTGCGATCTCGATTCTCCGCCAGATCGCCCTCGGGAGCGAGGCGGCGCACCGGCTCGGGATCATCCATCGCGACCTCAAGTCCCAGAACGTGATGCTCGAGGACAGCGGCGCCGTCGCGATCCTCGACTTCGGACTCGCCCGCGGGAAGACGACCGAGCAGCTGACGCTCGACAGCGTGATGGTCGGGACGCCGCACTACATGTCTCCCGAGCAGGCGCTGGGCCGGCCGACCGACGCGCGCAGCGACGTCTACTCGATCGGCGTCATGGCGTACGAACTCCTCACCGGCCACGTGCCCTACGACGGAGAGTCGCCGCTCGTCATCGCGATGAAGCACGTCTCCGAGCCGCCGCCCGACGACCTGAGGCACCAGACGGACGTCGCGCCCGAGTTCATCGAAATCGTCTACCGGGCGCTCGCGAAGGACCCGGCCGCGCGCTTCCCCTCGGCGGCGGACCTCGAGGCGGAGCTCGCCATGCTCCCGCCGTTCCGCGAGGGGCTGACCGCGGGCGCTCCGTCCGGCGCCGTGCCGGCGCCCAGGGCACCCACGCCTCTCGCGCCGCCGATGCCGAGCCCGGGGATCCCCACGCCCGCCGTCACGCAGGCGAGCGCGATCCTCGACATGGCGGGGATGCCGACGCCGGTACGCCCGATGACCGCCGTCCCGGCGAGCGCCGCCCCGACGCCGCCCGTCGCCAAGAGCCGCCCGCCCGTGATCCTCCTCGTCGAGGGCGACGCGAAAGGCCGCAAGGCGCTCGCGGACCTCCTCGGGCGCCACGGCTGCCGGACGCTCGAGGCCAAGGACGGCCCCGAGGCGCTCGAGCGGATCCTTCAGGACACGGTCGACCTCCTCCTCATGGACGTGCAGCTGCCCGGGATGGACGGCTTCGACGTCACGCGCGTCATCAAGGCGCAGCCCCAGACCGCCGCGCTGCCCGTCGTCCTCACGACGGCGCGCCTCGACCGCAGCCACTTCGCGTTCGCGATCCAGTCGGGCGCGACGGACGTGATCGGCAAGCCGCTCCCGAACGAGGCGGTCGTCGGCCGGATCTGGCACATCCTCACGCATCACGGCTTCCTGCCGCCCGAGGGAAACGAGCCCGTCCTCGCGGCGATGAAGAAGACGCTCCCGTCCGCGATGACGCCGCCCTCGACGCCGGGCAAGCGCTAGGCGAGGAGCGGCAGCAGGTCGACGAGCCTGCGGACGTAGACGACCGGCTGCGGCGCGCCGCGCCCGTGCCGGTCGAACCAGATCGGGAACCAGCCCGCCGCCTTCGCGCCGAGGACGTCCGTCGCGAAGGAATCGCCCACGTACACCCGCCTCCCCTCCCCGCCGCCCGCGGCCTTCCACGCGGCGTCGAAGATCTCCCGCGCGGGCTTCATCGCGCCGACGTCCTCGGACAGGACGACGTGCCGGACCCAGCGGTCGAGGCCGAACCGGGCGATCTTCCCCCGCTGCGTCTCCCGAAAGCCGTTCGAAAGGATGCCGGCGATCCCGAGGCGCGCCGCGTGGTCGAGGACCTCCTCGGCGCCCTCGACGAGGCTCCAGTGGCGGCCGTAGGCCTCCATGTAATGGGCCCCGATCGGCGCCCCGTGCGCGGCGTCGAGGCCGAGCTCGCCGAGGGGATCCGCGAACCGGTGGCGGGAAAGCGTCGGGCGGTCGATCTCGCCCCTGCCGTAGCGCTCCCAGAGGGCGAGGTTGTTCTTCCGGTACGCGGAGAGCCAGGATTCGAAGGAGACGCCGCCGAAGAGCGGCGCGTGCGCCGCGTGCGTCTCGCGGTGCGCGCCCTCCTCGGCCGCGTGATGGTCGACGAGCGTGTCGTCGAGGTCGAAAAAGAAGAGCGGCTTCACGCGGGCGGTGTCAGACGCCCGCCGGGTGCCACGTCGTCTTGATCTCGAGGAACGGCTCGAGCGCCGCGAGGCCTTCCGCCTTCGCGGAAAGGAACCAGTCGGACGCGGTGACGGCCTTCGGGCGCGAGACGCGGCGGACGCGGTCGGCGGCTTCCTCCTCGACGAGCTTCCCGAGGGACGCGTCGCCCGAGCCGTCGTCGATCGCGTCGACGTCGCGGTGCGTCGCGAGCGCGGAGACCAGCTCCTTCTTCTTCCCGGCGAGGAGGTTCACGACGCCCGCCGGCAGGTCGCTCGTGGCGGCGACCTCGCCGAAGAGGAGGACCGGGATGGGTGTTCTCTCGGGGCCGATCGCGACGGCGGTGTTGCCGGAGACGATCGCCGCCGCGGCGCGCGACACGAGCGGGAGGAGCGCGGGGGCCTCCGGCGCCACGATCCCGACGACGCCCGTGGGCTCGGGAGTCGAGAAGTCGAAATACGGAGCGGCCACCGGGTTCACGCTGCCGAGGACGGCGGAGATCTTGTCGGCCCAGCCGGCGAAATGGACGAGCCGGTCGACGGACGCGGCGACCTCGCGCTTCGCGGCGGCGGCCGACGCCCCCGTCGACGTCCGGATCGCGTCGACGAACTCGGCCGAGCGCTGCTCGAGCATCTCGGCGGCGCGGTAGAGAACCTGGCCGCGGTTGTAGGCGGTGCGCGAGGACCAGCCGGCGAACGCGCCGCGGGCGGCCTTCACGGCATCTCGCACGTCCTTGCGCGAACCGAGCGGCACGTGCGCGAGAAACTCCTTCCCTGCGCCCGACGCGGCGTACGCGCGGCCCGACTCCGTGCGCACGAACGCGCCGCCGATCAGGAGCTTGTACGTCTTGCGGACGTCGAGGCGAGGCACGGAGAGGATTCTAGCCTCTCAGACCCTTCGGCCGAGGAGCGCCGCCCCGATCATCTTCGCGGTTCGGAGCACCCCGAAGCGCTCGACGACGATCGTCCTGTAGAGATCCCCGTGGCTTTCCGGCGGCGCGGCCGGGCGCGCCTTTTCGACGAGACGCAGCGCCTCCGACGGGCAGACGCTGATGCAGGCGCCGCAGCCGATGCAGCGGCCATGGTCGACGGCCGTCTTCCCGTCCACGGTCCCGAGCGCGTCCATCGGGCACCGCGGGCGGCACGACTCGCAGTCGATGCAGTCCTCGGAGTTCACCTCGGCCCGGAAGTTCGAGTGGATGACGTCCGCCGGACGGGGAAACTGCTTCGCCATCCGGAGGACGCCGCAGCAGCAGCCGCAGCAGAAGCACACGAAGAGCGGGTTCTGCGCGTTCTCAGGCTGGACGACCATCCCGTCGCGTTCGGCGCGCTCGAGGAGTCCGAGAGCCTGCTCACGCGTCAGCTCCTCGCCCGAGCCCGTCTCGAGGAGGTGGCGCGCGACGCCCTTCAGGGCGAGGCAGGTCTTCCGGACGTCGGTCTGGCGGCAGGGCTCGCCGGTGAGGTCCCGCCCCTGCCGGCAGACGCAGTTCAGGACCGCCCATGGGCCGCCGCTCCCGGCGATCAGGTCTCGCGCGTCGTCGTAGCGGCCGACCGCGCGCTCCACGGCGATCCTCGCGTTCACCGGAATCGTCCGCATTTGCTTCGTCTTCGGCCCGAGGAACGCGCCTGCGAAGCCCTCCGCGATGTAGCGCTCCATGTCGCGCTGCATCCCGGGCGTGAGCCGGTCGACCTGGAACTCGTACATGCCGAGCGCCAGCATCGCCTTGCTCCATTTCTTCTTGCGCCCCGGGGCGGCGGCGCCTCCGCCCATGACCGCCCCCTTGGCGGCGAGGCCGTCGAGAAGGGTTTCCAGTTCGGCGGCCGTCCAGCGCCCTCTCGGCGCCCGGCGGCGGATCCGCGCGAGCGGCTCCGGAAGAGCGGAGAGGAGGAGCGCCGCCTCGGCCTCTTCGGGAGTGAAGAGCCGGCGGAGGATCGAGAGCTCCACGCCGCTCTCCGTGGCCGGGAAGCCGACCGGCATGACGTCGATGTGCTCCCGGAGCTTCCGGTAGACGTCCTGAGTCTCGTTCACGATCGGCCCTCTCGCGCGGACGCCCGCATCGTCTGGTTCAAACGGCCCATGGCCCGAGTGCATTCTGAGGCCTAACGTCGGCGCGGAGGTCCCGATGTTCCAGCAATTCGACGAGGCCGCCGCGCACGTCCGCCAGCACGGCGTCACGATGGTGGACCTGAAGTTCTGCGACCTCGCGGGCCGCTGGCGGCACGTCACGCTTCCCGCCGAGCGCTTCACGCCCGAGCTCATGGAGGACGGCGTCGGGTTCGACGGCTCGTCCGTCGGCCTGCGGTCCGTGAAGTCCGGCGACCTCGTCCTCGTTCCCGACCTCGCGACCGGGTTCGTCGATCCGTTTCCCGAAGAGAAGACGCTCAGCTTCCTCTGCCGGATCCTCGAAGCCGACGACCGATCTCCGGTCCTCTTCGACCCGCGGACGATCGCCGCCCGCGCCGAGGAACGCCTGCGCGCGAGCGGCGTCGGGACGCGCAGCCTCTGGGGCCCCGAGTTCGAGTTCTATCTCTTCGACGGCGTCGCGTACGAGAACGGCGTCAACGTGGCCAGCTACCGCGTCGAGTCGTCCGAGGCAGACTGGCGGAGCCACGAGCTGGGCTCGGGCTTCACGATCCCGCGGCACGGCGGCTACCACGCGCTGCCGCCGCAGGACCACCTCGACGACGCGCGGACGAAGATCTCGAGGCTCCTCGAGTCCGTCGGCGTCCCCGTGAAGTACCACCACCACGAGGTGGGTGGTCCCGGCCAGTGCGAGATCGAGATCCCGCTCCTCGGCCTCCTCGGCGCCTGCGACGCCACGCTGATGACGAAGTACGTCGTGAGGCGCGCCGCGCGGAAGATGGGCCTGACGGCCACGTTCATGCCGAAGCCGCTCTACGGCGAGGCCGGGAGCGGCATGCACTGCCACCAGCTCGTCCTCGACGGCGACCGCAACGTGTACTTCGATCCCTCCGGCTACGGCTGCGTGAGCGAGACCGGTCGCTTCGCGATCGGCGGCCTCCTCCACCACGGCGCGGCCGTCATGGGGTTCACGAACCCGTCGACGAATTCCTACCGCCGCCTCGTCCCGGGGTTCGAGGCGCCCGTCACGGCGATCTACTCGCTCGGGAACCGGAGCGCCGCGATCCGCATTCCGAAATACGCGAATCGCCCCGAGAGCGCGCGCTTCGAGTTCCGCCCCCCCGACGCCACGTGCAACCCGTACCTCGCGATGGCCGCGCAGCTCCTCGCCGGGCTCGACGGGATCGAGAGGCGGATGGACCCGACGGCGCTCGGCTTCGGCCCGTTCGACGGCAACGTCGCGGCGCTCCCGCCGGACGTGAAAGCGAAGATCCGCGCGCTCCCGACGGCGCTCGACGAGTCGCTCGACGCGCTCGAGAAGGACCACGCGTTCCTGACGAAGGACGGCGTCTTCCCCGCCGACCTCGTTCCGCGGTGGATCCAGAAGAAGCGCGAGGAGGACCGCGAGGTCCGGAACCGCCCGCACCCGTACGAGATCGAGCTCTACTACGACCTCTGAGGGCGCGGACTACTCCGCTTCGAGGTACGCCGCGAGCCCGTGCTTTCCGCCCTCGCGGCCGAAGCCGGACTCCTTGTAGCCGCCGAACGGCGACGTCGGGTCGAACTTGTTGTACGTGTTCGCCCAGACGACGCCGGCGCGGAGCCGCTGCGAGACCTTGAAGATCTTCGAGCCCTTGTCCGTCCAGACGCCGGCCGAAAGTCCGTACATCGTGTTGTTCGCCTTCTCGACCGCCTCGTCCGGCGTCCGGAACGTCTGGATCGCGAGGACGGGGCCGAAGATCTCCTCGTTCGCGATCCGGAAGCTCTGCGCGACGTTCGTGAAGAAGCTCGGCGGGAACCAGAAGCCCTTCGCGGGCAGCGCGCAGCCCGACTGCGTCAGGACCGCTCCCTCGTCGACGCCGGACTGGACGAGCTCCTGGATCTTCGTAAGCTGCATCCGCGAGTTGATCGCGCCGACGTCCGTGTTCTTGTCGAGCGGGTCGCCGAGGCGCAGCGTCCGGATGCGCAGCGCGAGCTTCCGCACGACGACGTCGTGGACCGACTCCTCGACGAGGAGCCGCGAGCCCGCGCAGCAGACGTGCCCCTGGTTGAAGTAGATCCCGTTGACGATCCCCTCGACGGCCTGGTCGAGCGGCGCGTCGGCGAAGACGATGTTCGCGGCCTTGCCACCGAGCTCGAGCGTGAGTCGCTTGCCCGTCCCGGCCGCCGACTTCTGGATCCGCTTGCCGACCTCCGTCGAGCCCGTGAAGGCGATCTTCCGGACCTTCGGATGCTGGACGAGCGCGGCGCCGGTCGCGCCCGCGCCCGTGACGACATTCACGACGCCGGGTGGGAAGTCCGCTTCCTCGAAGAGGCGCGCGAGGTGGAGCGCCGTGAGAGGCGTCGTCTCGGCAGGCTTGAGGACGCTCGTGTTTCCGCACGCGAGCGCGGGCGCGAGCTTCCACGCGGCCATCAGGAGCGGGAAGTTCCACGGGATGATCTGCCCGCAGACGCCGATCGGGCGCGCCGTGCGGCCCGGGAGCGCGTAGTCGAGCTTGTCGGCCCAGCCCGCGTAATAGAAGAAGTGCGCCGCCGCGAGCGGGACGTCGACGTCGCGCGACTCCTTGATGGGCTTGCCGCCGTCCATCGTCTCGAGGACGGCGAACTCGCGCGCCTTCTCCTGCAGCATGCGCGCGATCCGGTAGAGGTACTTGCCGCGCTCTTTGCCCGGCATCCGCCGCCAGTACTTCTCGTACGCGCGCTCGGCCGCGCGTACGGCCGCGTCGACATCGGCCGCGCCGGCCTCGGCGACGGACGACAGCGTTTCCTCGGTGGCGGGGTTGATCGTGGCGAAGTGACGACGCGTTTTCGGCGCGACCCATTTGCCGCCGATGAAGAGTTCGTAGCGGGGAGCGATCGTCAGATGGCTCGTGGACTCGGGCGCGGGCGCGTACTCCCATGCGCCGAGGAAGTCCGGCTCCCGCGTCGCCAGCGCGCGCCGCCCGTTCGCAAGCCTCTTAACCATTCGAAGAAATCCTCTCTTCGGTCATCTCAGTCTTTCGAGAACTCTTCTTCCGAACGGTAGCGCCCGGTCGCCTCTTTCCGGAGCTGCATGAGGCAGTCGTTGACGAGGCTGGAGGCCCCGAAGCGGAAGAGGTCGGGCGTGAGCCAGCCCGACCCGAGCGTCTCCTTGACGATCACGAGGGTGTGGAGCGCCTGCTTGCTCGTGCGGATCCCGCCCGCGGGCTTCATCCCGATCTTCACGCCCGTCGCGAGCCAGTGGTCGCGGATCGCCTCGAGCATGCAGAGCGTCACGGCGGGCGTCGCCGCGGGCGCCACCTTGCCCGTGGACGTCTTGATGAAGTCGGCGCCAGCCGCGATCGCGAGGTCGGAGGCGCGGCGCACGTTGTCGTACGTCTCGAGCTCGCCCGTCTCGAGGATGACCTTGAGGTGGGACGCGCCGCACGCTTCCTTGACGGCCGCGATCTCGTCGAAGACCTTCCGGAGGTCGCCCGAGAGGAACGCGCCGCGGTCGATGACCATGTCGATCTCGTCCGCGCCCGCCGAGACCGCCCGCTTCACGTCGAGCGATCTTCACGGCGAGCGGCGCGCGGCCGGACGGGAACGCCGTCGCGACGCTCGCGACCTTCACGGTCGAGCCGGAGAGGGCGCGCTTCGCGATTGCGACGAGATCCGGATAGACGCACACCGCCGCCACGGGCGGAATCGAGAGGTCTTCGGGGTCGGGCCGCACGGCCTTCGCGCACATCTGGCGGATCTTGCCCGGCGAGTCCTTCCCCTCGAGCGTCGTGAGGTCGCACATCGAGATCGCGAGGCGGATCCCGGCGACCTTCGTGGCCTTCTTGATCGAGCGCTTCCCGAGCGACGCGGCGCGCTCCTCGAGCGCGACCTGGTCCACGGTGACGCTGCGCCCGGGGAACGGAAAGACGAGCGGCAAGGGCCGCGCGGCCAGGGCCTTCACGCCGGACTTCACGACGCGCAGTCTACGCCCCGCTACTCGTACCGGAGCGCGTCCGAGGGGTTCAGGCGCGCGGCCCGACGCGCCGGGAGCGCGGACGCAAGGAGGACGAGGAGCAGTCCGACTCCGAGGATCCCGAGGACGTGCAGCGGCTCGGGGCGGAAGGGCATCCACGCGAGGTAGTAGACCTTCGCGATCTCGGGCGGAAAACGCACGACGCGGAACACGGTCAGGAGCCCGCAGACGACGAGCCCGAAGGCGACGCCGAGGACGAGACCCCCGCCGCCGAGGATGAGGCCCGAGAGCCGGAACGTCCGCGCGATCGTCCGCGGGGACGCGCCGAGCGCCGCGAGGACGCCGACGTCGCGCGTCTTCTCGGCGAGGAGGACGACGAGCGACGAGACGACCGTCCCCGCCGCCACCGCGACGATGAGCGTCAGGACGACGAACAGGAGCGTCTGCTGGACGGCGAGCGCCTCGAAGAGGTCGCGGTTGAGGACCTTCCAGTCGAGGACCGTCGAGCCCGGTCCGAGCAGCTTCCGCGCCGCGGCGACCGTCTCCGTCGACCCGGAGGGGCGCGCGAGTTTCATCTCCCAGAGGCCGACGCGCGCGTCGGGTGGCGCGACGCGGTCGAAGTCCGGCAGCGCGAGGACCGCCCAGCCGTCGTCCACCTCGGAGAACCCCGTCTCGACGATCGCGGCGACCGTCAAAGGCGTGCGCGACGGCGGCGCCACGCCCGCCGAGAGAGCCATCGACGCGGTCTCGAGGACGATGTGCGCCCCGGCCGCGACGCCGAGCCTCTTCGCGAGGCCCGAGCCGAGGAGGACGGGCGTCTCGCCCTTCGCGCGGAGCGCGGCGAACGTGGCCTCAAGGCCCGGCACGCGCCCGAAGAGCCGCGTCGTCGCGAGGCCGGCCGGTAGGTCGATCGCCTTCACGAGCGCGTCGGCGCCTTGCGGCAGCGGCCGCGGAGAGGACGAGGGCCGGGAGCGAAACCCGTCCGCGCGACGGCCGTGACGTTCGGGAGGGTCTCCAGGGCCTTCCGGATCTCCGCGGCGCGTCCGGCCGGCCTCGGGCATCGCGATCACCTCGGCGCTCGTGCCGGCGAGGCGCTCGGCGAGGTCGTGGCGGTACCCCGACATGAGCCCCATCGCGACGACGAGGGACGCGGCCCCGAGCGCGACGCCCGAGAGCGCGAGGAGCGAGACCGTCTTCGGCAGCCCCCGCCTCGAGCCCGCGAGAAAGCGCTTCGCGAGGAAGGCGGGGACGTGCACGAAGCCGATGTTACGGCAGGGCCCGGACTAGTTTCCCCACTCTTCCTGGTCGACCTTCCACGCGCCGCCCTCCTTCGCCATGTGCACCGTGCCGTTCACGGCGTTGCCGTCCTGCTTCCCGGTGACCGTGAGGTCGGCCTTGTCGCCCGTCTCGACGACCTTGAGGACCTTGACGTCCGTCGCGGACATCATCTTGACCATCCCGACCATCTTCTTCGCGTCCGGATCGTCGAGGTGCCTGGCCTGCGCCGCCGTGAAGAGCTTCTTGAGCGCTCCGAGGTCCTCCTTCTGGACCGCCTTGAGGTATGCGGCGTACACGGCGACCTGCGGGCTCTTCTGCGCGGCGGCCGTCTCGGCGGCGGTCGGAGCGACGGCCTTGGGCGCGTGGAAGACGTCGGCCCGGAACGAGACGTCGAAGCTGTAGGTGTCTCCGAAGAACTCGTGCGGCTTCGCGCTCTTGTAGCGGCCCTCGACCGTCTTTCCGTCAAAGACCTTCTTCGTGAAGACGTCCTCGCTGGAAAGGCCGCTCGGGCTCGCCTTCCTGAAGCCGTTGTCCCGGAACGCCGTCGAGATCGGCTTGCCGTCCGCGTCGAACGTGATCTCGAACGCGTGGAGCTTGCCCGCGTCGGCCATGTGGATGCGCTCGAACTGGTCCTCGAGCGCCTTGCCCTCGAGCGGGACGTCGCTGAGGATCACCTCGACGTCCTCCTTGGTCTTGTCGAAGAAGCCCTTCACGGCGCGCGCGTACGCGTGCGCCAGCTTCGTCGTCTTGCCGTTGACCGTGATGGTCCCCTCGGCCTTGCCGTCGGCGGCGCGGGCGGCCGGCGCGGAGAGAAGTCCGAGAGCCGCAAAGAAAGCGAGAGACGTCCGGGCGCGAGCGCTCATGGAAACCCTCCTGTGTCTCGGCCTTGAGGCGGAAATCGCATCAGCGCGCAGGGCGCGTCACGAGGTCGACGTACTCGTCGAAGAGCGCGTCCGAGTCGTGCGGGCCCGGGGCGGACTCCGGGTGGTACTGGACCGCGAAGACGGGCTTGTCCGTGAGCCGGAAGCCCTCGCACGTCCCGTCGTTGAGGTTCAGGTGCGTGAGCTCCGCGTTCTTCGGAAGGGAGTCGGCCGCGACCGAGAACCCGTGGTTCTGCGAGGTGATCGCGACGTGCCCCGTCCGGAGGTTCCTGACCGGGTGGTTCGCGCCGCGGTGGCCGAACTTCAGCTTGTACGTCGTCCCGCCCACCGCGAGGCCGAGGAGCTGCTGGCCGAGGCAGATCCCGAAGACGGGCCGGCCCGACGCCACGAACTCCCTGACGTTCGCGACGGGACCCGGCAGCGCATCGGGATCACCCGGCCCGTTCGAGAGGAAGACGCCGTCGAAGTCCCGCGCGAGGATCTCCTTCGCCGGCGCCGCCGCGGGGAACACGGTGGGCGCGAGGCCGCGCGCGGCGAGCATCCTCAGGATGTTCGTCTTGATCCCGTAGTCGATCGCGGCCACGCGTCCCTTCACGGCGGCCCCCGGCGGCATCGGGAAGTCGTAAGCCTTCGTCGTCCCGACCGTCAGGGCGAGGGCGGCGCCCGACATCGTCGGCTGGGCCTTGACCCTCTCGAGGAGCGCCGCCGCGTCCGCCTCGGAGGCGACCTCGGACGAGAGCGCGCCGCGCATCGCCCCGGCGCTCCGGAGGTGCCTCACGAGCGCCCGCGTGTCGAGCCCGTCGAGGCCCGGCACGCCCGCCTTCGTGAGCGCCTCGGCGACGGACTCCTTCCCGCGCGCGTTCGAGAAGCGATCCGGGAAGTGGCGCGCGGCGAAGCCCGCGACCTGGATCCGGTCCGACTCGACGTCTTCGTCGTTGAGTCCGTAGTTGCCGATGTGCGACGCCGTCATCACGACGATCTGCCCGCGGTAGGACGGATCCGTGAGCGTCTCCTGGTAGCCGGCCATCCCCGTGTTGAAGACCACCTCGCCGAACGCCGTGCCCGGCGCGCCGACGGAGCGGCCGTCCCAGCGCCGGCCGTCCTCGAGGAGGAGGACCGCGCGGGACGTCACAGCGTCCTCCCGACCGCCGTCGCGACGGGCCGCACCCTCGCCATGAGGTCCGCGAAGAGCTCGGGCGTCAGGGCCTGCGGGCCGTCCGAGAGCGCCTCGGCCGGCCGGTGGTGGACCTCGATCGCGACGCCGTCGGCGCCGGCCGCCACCGAGGCGAGCGACATCGGAAGGACCTTGTCGCGGCGCCCGGTGCCGTGGGACGGGTCCACGAGGATCGGAAGGTGCGACAGGCGCTCGACCGCGGGGACGACCGCGAGGTCGAGCGTGTTGCGCGTGAAGTCGTTGAACGTCCTCACGCCGCGCTCGCAGAGGACGACGTTCGGGTTGCCCTCGGCGAGGATGTACTCGGCCGCGAGGAGGAACTCCTCGAGCGTCGCGGACATCCCGCGCTTGAGGAGGACCGGCTTGCCCGAGCGGCCCGCGAGCTTGAGGAGCTCGAAGTTCTGCATGTTGCGGGCGCCGATCTGGAGGCAGTCCGCATAGCGTGCGACGAGGTCGACCGTGGAGGTGTCGAGGACCTCGGTGACGACCGGCAGCCCCGTGGCCTCTCGCGCCTCGGCGAGGATCTTCAGCCCCTCCTCGCCGAGCCCCTGGAACGAGTACGGCGACGTCCGCGGCTTGTAGGCGCCGCCGCGCAGGAGGTGCGCGCCGAGGTCTTTCACGATCCGGGCGATCGTGACCGTCTGCTCGAGGCTCTCGACCGCGCACGGGCCCGCCATCACGACGAGACGCGTCCCTCCGACCGGCACGCCGCCGATCGAGACGATCGTGTCCTCCGGGTGGAACTCGCGCGAGACGAGCTTGTAGGGGTGCGAGACGCGGATGACCTCGAGGACGCCCGGGAGGTTCTCGAACGCCGCCGGCCCCACGGTGCCCTTGTTGCCCGTGATGCCGACCGCGGTGCGCTGGGCGCCCGGGATGGGGTGGGCCTTGAGCCCGAGTTTTTCGGCCGCGGCGACGACGCCTTCGACGTCGGTCCCCGTGGCGGTGCGGTCCATGACGATGAGCACGGCGGAGGTTTCCTCTGCGGCGTTTATACTTCATGTGCCGCGAATTCCCGATTCCCGCGCGGCTGCCGGAGGCTCCCATGTCCCGTCTCGGAAACGCCCGCGCCGCCTTCCTCCTGGCGCTGACCCTCGGCTGGGCCGGGACCGCCGCGGCCACGTACGTGATCTACACGAAGGACGGCAAGCGCATCGAGGCGCAGGAAAAGCCCGTCGTGCAGGGCAAGCGGCTGGTCTACACGAACCCGCTCGGGACGCCGCAGTCCATCGCCATCGACGAGTTCGACCAGGAGCGCAGCGACCGGGTCAACAAGGAAGGTCTCGGCAACGCCTACGTCCTCGACGATCCGGGCGCCTCGCGCTCGTCGCTCCCGAGCCCGGAAGAGAAGAAGCCGTCGCTCTCCGAGTACATCCGTCTGCACGGCCGCAAGGACGTCGACACGGCCCGCCCCGACGCCCCGCAGGGCGAGCTCGTGAAGACGATGCGCCAGGAGGGCGCGCGCGCCATCCGCGCCGCGGCTCCCGAGGCCCCGACGATCGTCATGGACCCGCAGATCACCGAGGCGTTCATGCGCGCGATGGACGGGAGCAACGTGAAGAGCGTCAAGCTCACGCAGATCGCGTCCGGCGTGCGCGTTTCGGCGACGACGGAGAACGAACAGCAGGTGTTCCTCGCGCTCGTGGCGTGCGCGCGCGGCCTCAAGGAGTCGCGCGCCGCGGGCAAGGCGCTCGACAAGGCCGAGGTCGTCTTCGTGACGTCCACGGGCGAGTCCGCGGCCCGCTTCGACCTGAGCCCGAACGACGCGGACAATCTCCTGACCGGCCGCGTGACCCCGGCGCGCTTCTTCGTCTCGAACGTCGTTTTCTGATGGACGCCGGGACGCTCGTCCTCGTCCACCTCGTGGCGCCCAAGGAGAAGTACTGGGGCGTCCTCGTGACGTTGTCTCCGGCGGGAATGACGCTCCGCGGCCTCGAGCTCGACCTCTTCGAGGAGTGGGCCCGGCAGCAGCGGCCGGGCGCGGAGCCCGAGCTGGGGGTCACCACGCTCTTCGTCCCGCTCCACCGCGTGGAGAAGATCTTCGAGGACACGCGCGTCGGAAGCGTCGCGAGCTACGCCGAGCGGTTCTTCGTGATCGTGGGCCGCGACGTGCGCGAGGTCCTGCGGCCGTCGCCGCCGGTCGCGGATTCGACGAACCCGAACTAACCCCTCTTCTCCTCCGACAGCTCGAGGAGGATGCCGCCCGTCGCGGACGGGTGCACGAACGCGACGAGGCTGCCGTGAGCTCCGGAAAACGGCTCCTCGTTCACGAGCCTCACGCCCGCGGCCTTGAGGCGCGCGAGCGCCGCGCGCACGTCCGGGACCTCGAGACAGAGGTGGTGGATCCCCGGCCCGCGCGTCGCGAGCGCCTTCGCGATCGGGCCGTCCGGCGACGTGGACTCGAGGAGCTCGAGGTGCGACTCCCCCACCACCCGGAACGACGTCACGACCTTCTGCGACGCGACCTCTTCGCGGTGCTCCTCGACGAGGCCGAGGAGGTCCCAGAACTTCCCGCCCTCGGAGATCGACGGGACGGAGATGCCGAGGTGGGAGATCTTCGAGACGAGAGAAGAAGAGGAAGAGAAAGACGAAGATTCGGATTTCTCAGAAGGTGAAGAGGGGTGGGGCTCGCTGCCCGCCGCGCCATGATCGATGTGGCGCACCAGACCCTTCGCCGCTGCGATCGGATCTTCCGTACGCGCCTCCACTCGGTCCGCGGCCGCGTCGAGCGCCCCGTGGTCGCCCCCGAGGCTCTTTACCCTTCTAAGAAAATCTTCCCTGATCAGCCCTTCGATTCGGATCCTCGTCCGCTCGCGCTTTCTCCGGGTGCCCTCCGGGCCATCCAGAAAAGCCCGATGTTCCCCGAGCTTCGTCTCCAGCTCGTCCAGGCCCGCGCCCGTCGTCGCGACGGTCTTCACGACCGGCGGGATCCAGGCGCCGTGTTCGCCCAGCTCGAGCATCTGGAGGATCTCCTGCACGACGCGGTCGGCGCCGTCGCGGTCGGCCTTGTTCACCACGAAGAGATCCGCGACTTCCATGAGGCCGGCCTTGATCGCCTGGATGTCGTCGCCCATCCCCGGCGTCAGGACGACGACACAGGACTCCGCGAGCCGGAAGACGTCGACCTCGTCCTGCCCGACGCCGACCGTCTCGACGAGCACCTCGTCGAAGCCCGCCGCGTCGAGGACGTCCACGGCGTCCGCCGAGGCACGCGCGAGGCCGCCCAGGTGGCCGCGCGTCGCCATGGAGCGGATCAGGACGCCCGGGTCGGTGTAGAGGTCCTGCATCCGGATCCGGTCGCCGAGGATCGCGCCGCCCGAGAAGGGCGACGACGGGTCGACGGCCACGATCCCGACCTTCTTCCCGCGCACGCGGGCCCGCCGCGCGAGGGCGGCGGTGAGGGTCGACTTGCCTGCCCCGGGCGAGCCCGTGAGGCCGGTGACGCGGGCGCGACCCGTCCGCGGAAACAGGGCCGCGAGCAGCTCGGGGAAGCGGGCGTCGGCGCTCTCGGCCCACGAAATCGCGCGGGCGACGTCGGGCACGCGGCCGTCGAGCACTCCCCTGGCGAGATCGGCGGCGCTTCTGGGAACCGGCATCTCTCCCGAGTGTAGACGAGGCGCGGGGGCCTAGAATGACGCCCCCATGCCAGCCGCCGAGCACCTGCCCGAGCTCGTCCCGGTTCTGTCCGAGATCGCCCGCGTCGCGGGCGAGACGCTGGACCTCCCCGAGGTCTTCCACCGGATCGCGACGGCCGCCGGGCGCGTCCTGAAGTTCGACGCGATGACCGTCACCCTGACCGACGAGTTCGACGGCTTCGCCCTCTATTCGATCGGGGGCGCCGGGGTCACGGACGAGACGCGCCGCTCGTACGCCCGGATGGTCCCGCGCGCCGAGTATTCGCCCGTCCTCTGGGAGACCCTCACGTGCCAGGGCGTGATCGACGACATCGCCGCCAGCTGCAACCGCGCGTATCCCCGTGACCGCGAGCTCGGGGACTCGGGCGTCCGCGCGATGCTCCGGGCACCACTCCGCACGGGTGCGCGAACGATGGGCTACCTGTCCCTCCTCGGCCTCCGGCCGCGGGCGTTCCGCGTGGAAGACCTCGCGCTCCTCAACCCGATCGCGGACGTCGTCGCGATGGCCGTCGCGCACGCGCGCCTCGCGGCCGGCGAACAGGACCGGCGCCGCCGGTACGAGGCGCTCCAGGCGCTCTCCCCCGTCCTCGCACGGGCCCTCGACGTCCGCGAAGTGTTCGACGCGATCTCGGAGATCGTCCGCCCGGTCGTCCCGCACGACCGCATGGCGATCGGTCTCCTGAGCGAGGACCGGTCGGCCGTCAACGTCTACGCGGTCTCGGGTGCGGGCTTCCCCGAAGTCCGTGAGCCGATCCGTCTCTCGCCCGACGAGCGGGCGCGGGTCGACGACTGGGCCACGGAGATCGTCCGCGACGTCGAGAAGGAGGTCCCGCCCGACTCCGACAAGTGCCGGCACCTCTCGGCCGACGGCGTGCGCTCGCTCCTCAGGGTCCCGATCTTCTTCGAAGGCCAGTGGCAGTTCGCGGGCGGGCTCCTCTTTCTTTCACGGGCGCCGGCGACGTACGGCGAGCGCGACATCCCGCTCGCCCAGCACGTCGCGGACCAGATCGCGCTCGCCCTCTCGCACGAGCGCCTCGCCGGCGAGGCGCGCCGGGCCGCCGAAGCGGTGAGCGAGGCGAAGAAGCTCGAGCAGCGTGTCGCGTCGCTCACGGAGGAGCTCGCCTCGCGCGAGGGCTTCGGCCGGATCGTCGGCGTCGCAGAGAGCTGGAAGGGCATCCTCGTGCAGGTCTCGAAAGTCGCGCCGACGGAGACGACCGTCCTCCTGACGGGCGAGTCGGGCACCGGCAAGGAGATCCTCGCGCGCGCGATCCACCGCGCGTCGTCGCGCGCCTCGGGCCCGTTCGTCGCGATCAACGCGGCGGCGCTCCCGGACCAGCTCCTCGAGTCGGAGCTGTTCGGCTACGAGCGGGGCGCCTTCACGGGAGCGACGGCCGCCAAGCCGGGCCGCATCGAGCAGGCCGCCGGGGGCACGCTCTTTCTCGACGAGGCGGGCGAGATGAGCCCGGCGGTCCAGGCCAAGCTCCTCCGCCTCCTCCAGGAGCGCGAGTTCCAGCGCCTCGGCGGGACGAAGGTCCTGAAGACCGACGCCCGCATCGTCGCGGCCACGAACCGCGACCTGAAGAAGGCGATCGCGCGCGGCGAGTTCCGCGAGGACCTCTTCTACCGGCTCTCGGTGTTCGAGATCGCGCTGCCCCCGCTCCGCGAGCGCGTCGAGGACATCCTTCCGCTCACCGAGGTCTTCCTCGGCGAGCTCGGTCCCGCGATCGGCCGCCCCGTGGCCGGAGTGTCGAAAGAGGCGAAGGACCTCCTCCTCGCGTACCCCTGGCCCGGGAACGTCCGGGAGCTCAAGAACGCCCTCGAGCGCGCCGCGATCCTCTGCGACGGAGGCCTCATCACGGCCGCCCACCTGCCGATCTCGGTCTCCGGGCACGAACCTGCCCGCGCCGGCGCTCCCGCGTCGGCCGGTGCCCCCTCCTTCCCCCCGGCGGCGTCGACCTCGAGTCGCTCGAGAAGGAGTACGTGAAAGAGGCTCTCGCGAAGGCCCGCTTCAACAAGAGCAAGGCCGCGAGGCTCCTGGGCCTCACCCGCGCCCAGCTCTACTCGAGGATCGAGAAGTACGGGCTCGAGGAGCAAGAAGATAAAGAGTTCTCCTAGAAAGGGTTAGGCGCGGTGGCCGCCCGCGCCGCGCGCGGCCCGGCTCCGGGAACGTCCCCGGCTGTTCACCTTCTACGGAATTCTCCCCGTCCCTCCTCCGGACTCTTTCCCCTCTCTTCGCCCCCTTTTCCCGAGTGAATCCGCGGCCGCGAGGCCCCATCTTCACTGTGGAAAGAGAAAAGGGGGACGACATGAAGAACAACAGCAACACCCACGGCGGCAGCAAGGTTCCCGCGGGCTTCTACTTCAACAAGAGCAACTGGGAGATCGTCACGGTCAGCGGGAAGAAGGGCGGCGTCCTGCCCGGCCTCCCCGAGACCGACTACCTGAAGATCCCGGCCGTCGCGATGCTCGCAGGCGCCCCCGTGCTCGGCGCCGCGTTCGTGGTCTTCCTCCCCGTCATCGGCTTCGCGCTCCTCGCCACCGCCGCATGGAAGAAGGCCTTCCGACCCGTCGAGACGCCCGTCCACAAGGAAGCGCACGTCCGCCACGGCGACTGACCCCGGATGAACGGATCAGCCGCGGCCGGCGGCCGCATCGCGCATCACGAGGCCGATCCGGTCGAACGCCGTGCTCCAGGCCGCCGCGTGAGCCTCGCTGAAGCTCTCGCCGAGCTGGACCCGCAGCGTCCTCACGAGCGCCTCGCGGAACGTCGCGAAGTGCGCGTCCGTCAGGCCGTACGGCGCGTGGCGGACGCCGAGGTCGCGGAGCGGCCGGTCGCCGGCGTGCGCGTCGTCGAGCCGGGCGACCGCGAGGCCGAGCGCGCTGACGAACATCGCGCCCTGTGCGTCGAGGTCCCCCTTGAAGAGCGGCTTGAGCGACGGGTCGAGCGTGAAGAGCGTCTCGTAGAACGCGCGGCCGACGCCTCTCGGGATGGGCCGGAGCCTCTCGAAGCTCTCCTTGACGAGCGCGATCTCGTCCCGCGTCATGCACGGCATCATGCCACGGCAGAGGGGGCGCGTCCGGCGCGCCGCGCTAGACTCCTCCGCGGCGCGGGAGACGCGCCCGCATGACATTGCCGCGACTGATCCTCACGGGTGCGTCCGGTTTCGTGGGACGCCACCTCCTCGAGGCGCTCTGCGACGACTGGATCGTCTCCGGAATCGCCCGCCGCTCGCAGGCGCGCTGCGGCGCCCCCGTCCACCCGAACCTCTCCTGGTACCAGGTCGACATCGGGGACCGCGAGGCGCTCGCGGACGTCTTCGGAAAGATCAAGGGTGCGGGCGGCGCCGACGTCGTGGTCCACCTCGCGGCGCACTACGACTTCACGGGCGAGGAGCACCCGGAGTACTTCCGGACGAACGTCGACGGCCTGAGAAACACGCTCGACCTGTCGGCGGACATCGGCGTCAGGCAGTTCTTCTTCTCGAGCTCCGTCGCGGCCTGCGAGCTACCGCCGCCCGGGCAGACCCTCGACGAGACGAGCCCGCCGGACGGCCGCCACATCTACGCCCAGACGAAACGCATCGGCGAGACCATGGTGGGCGGGTACAAGGACCGGTTCCTGCCGGTGATCGCGCGCTTCGCCGCGATGTTCTCGGACCAGTGCGAATACCCCCCGCTCTACATGTTCCTCGAGACGTGGCTCTCCGACGCGTGGAACCGCCGCGTCCTCGGCGGCCGCGGCGAGAGCGCGATCCCGTACCTCCACGTCTCGGACGCCGTCGCGTTTCTCGTGCGCCTCCTCGAGCGCCGGGACGACTGGAAGCCCCGGGAAGTCCTCATCGCGAGCCCCGACGGCGCGACGAGCCACAACGAGCTCTTCGACGCGACGATGGCCCACGAGAGCCCGTCGCCGCCCGCGGCGATCCGCATGCCGAAGGTCCTGTGCGGCCCGGGGATGTGGGGGCGCGACCTCGCCGGGCGTCTCCTCGGGCACCGCCCGTTCGAACGCCCGTGGATGGCCGAGTACATCGACACGGTCATGGCGATCGACGCGTCGAAGACGCGCGCGCGAACGGGGTGGGCGCCGCGCCCCCGCCTCGAGATCCTCCGCCGCCTCCCGTTCCTCCTCGAGAACCGGCGGACGTATCCGCTCGACTGGCACCGGCTGAACCGCGCGGCGATGAAGACGGTCCACGTCCCGCAGAACCTGAGGCTCTACCAGCTCCTCGAGCGCCACCAGCCCGAGCTCGTCGAGGAGTACACGAAGGCGCTCCACGGCGCGGCGCTCCCCTCCTACCAGCGCGTGAGCGACGAGGACCACGAGTGGCACCACCGGATGATCCTCCGGCAGCTCATGAACGCCGTGCGGACGCAGGACCGCCACGTTCTCGTCGCGTACTGCGGCGACCTCGCCGAGCGCCGCTACCGGCAGGGGTTCAAGGTCGAGGAACTGTGCGGCGCCGTGTCGGCTCTCGACGGCGTCTGCACCGGCGTCCTCGCGCGCGATCCCGACGCGGCGGCGCTCGCGCAGGAGATCCTCGACGACGTCTCGACGCCGCTCAAGTGGGGCGTCGACCGCATCCAGGAAACGTACGAGTCGCTCGCCGCGGCCGACGCGCGGCGGGCGCGCGCCGCCGGCGGCGTTCCGGCTTCAGCCTCGAGGAGCTGACACGCCCGCGCGCTCGGACTCGGCGCGGCGGTGGAGGGCCCAGACGACGACGCCCATGAGCGCGTCTCCGGCCGCCGACGCGGGCACCATCCACGGCCCGCCGTCCACAGCGGTCATCGCGAGGAGGAAGACGACCGCGATCGCCTTCGTCGCGAGAAGAAACGTCACGCCGCCCGTCCGGTGATACTCGAGGAGATACCCGGCGGCGACGACGAAGTGGAAGACCCCCGCCTGACGTGCGAAGAAGAGCGGCGTGACCTCCGGCCAGCCGCCGAACGCGGCGCCCCACCGCGTCAGAAAGAGGAGGCCCACTCCGACCGCGACGCTGTGCAGTGCGACGAGGTGGACGACGAGGCGCTCGAGGCGCGTCGCGCTCACACGCGGACGGGCTCGGGGGCCGGGACGGGCTTGATCACGGGCATCTCCCACCACGGGAGAGGGACGGAAACGGCGTTCAGAGCGCGGCGGTGCACGTCGAACCCGCGTGCGAGGAGCTCGACGACGATCTCGTCGGCCGCGTTCGCGACGGCGTCCTGCAGCGCAGGCGTCAACCCCACTCCCGCCTCGACGGTATCGGGCACGACGCCCACGAGCGTCACGAAGGCCGGAGCCTCCCCCGCCATCTCGACGGCGAGGATCGCTTCCGTCACGCCGGGATCGTGCGGCGAGAGCCGCGGCTTGGGCCCGAACTTCACGAGCGCGTCGCGGTCGTAGAGCTTGATCGTGCCGGGTGCGGCCCCTGTCAGATTTACGGCGTCGACGAGGATGATCCCGCATGGGCCGGCGACGTAAGGAACGAGGTCGAGCCCCGGGGTCCCGACGTCGACGACGGAGACCTCGGGCGGGAACACATACGTCGCCTCGAGTCGGTGGATGACCCAGGGACCGAGCGCGTCGTCGCCCATGAGGACGTTGCCGAGGCCGAGGACGCGGACGAGCGGCGCGCCGGATTCCATGAACGTCTCCCTAGAGGGCCTTCACGCGGACGATCTCGTTCCCCTCGGGGTCGAGGGTGTGGATCGCGCACGCGATGCAGGGGTCGAACGAGTGGATCGTGCGCAGGACCTCGAGCGGCTGCTCGGGGTTCGCGACGGGGTTGCCGATGAGCGCGGCCTCGTACGGCCCCATCTGGCCCTTCTCGTCGCGCGGGCCCGCGTTCCACGTCGAGGGGACGACGGCCTGGTAGTTGTCGATCTTGCCGTCCTTGATGACGATCCAGTGGGAGAGGACGCCGCGGGGCGCCTCGTGGAACCCGAATCCGCGCTGCTCGCCCTTCGGGAACACCGGCTCGTTGAAGATGGTCGTGTCGCCCTTGGCGATGTTGTCGACGAGCATCTTCCAGTGCCTGGCTCCGAGCTCGGCGAGGACGTTCGCGCGGATCATCCGGGCCGCATGACGGCCGAGCGTTCCGTGCAGGATCGCCGGCGAGAGCTTCGTCTTCGCGATGGAGCCGGCCGTCTCGAGCGTCTTCGTCGCCCAGCGGACCGTGGGCTCGTGCTTCTGCGCGAAGCCGACGAGGACCTGCGCGAGCGGCCCGACCTGCATGACCTTGCCGCCGAAGCGCGGGGCCTTGACCCAGGAGTACTTCCCGTTCTCGTCGAACTTCGTGTACTTCGGGTTCGTCTCGCCCTCGTACGGGTGCCGCGACGGGGCGCCCTCGTACCAGGCGTGCGCGATCGACTCCGTCACGTTGTCGCGGAAGTACGGATCCCCGAATGTCTTGATCTCCTTCATCGTCCCGAGGTCGCCGTCCATGATCGTGCCGCCCGGGAGGTCGAACTTCGTGCCCTTCGTGTCGAGCGGGAGGTCGGGAACCGCGAGGTAGTTCTTCACGCCGCCGCCGTACGGCAGCCACTCCGCGTAGAGCGCGCCGACCGCGCAGACATCCGGGAAGTAGACCTGCTGGATGAAGGCCGTGATCTCGTCGAAGAGGTCCTTGACCATGAACAGCTTGTTCATGTTCAGCGTGGCCTCGTTGTCGAGGTTGATCGCGTTCGCGACGCCGCCGACCGCGAGGTTCTGGATGTTCGGCGTCTTGCTGCCGAGGATCGCGACGACCTTGTTGATCCGCCGCTGGTAGTCGAGAGCCTCGAGGTAGTGCGCGACGGCGAGGAGATTCACCTCGGGCGGGAGCTTCATCGCCGGGTGGCCCCAGTAGCCGTTCTGGAAGATGCCGAGCTGCCCCGCTTCGACGAAGCCCTTGAGCTTCGCCTGGACGGCGGCGAGCTTTTTCGTGTTGTTGTTCGGCCACGACGAGAGGCTCTCCGCGAGGGCGGAGGCCTTCGCGGGGTCGGCCTTGAGCGCCGAGACGACGTCGACCCAGTCGAGCGCCGACAGGTGGTAGAAGTGGACGATGTGGTCGTGCAGCGAGTGCGCGATCACGATCATGTTGCGAATGAGCTGGGCGTTCAGCGGGATCTCGAGGCCGAGCGCGTTCTCGACGGTGCGGACGGACGCGATCGCGTGCACCGTCGTGCAGACGCCGCAGAACCGCTGCGTGAAGAGCCACGCCTCGCGCGGGTCGCGTCCCTTCAGGATCGTCTCGATCCCCCGGAACATCTGGCCCGAGGACCAGGCGTTCGTGACCTTGCCGCCGTTGACCTCCACGTCGATGCGGAGGTGGCCCTCGATGCGGGTGATCGGGTCGACGACGATGCGCGTCATGGGTTACCTCACCTGGGACGCGGCGGCCGCGTGGGCCGGCGCCGCTCCCGTCAGAATCGGAAATCTCTTCACGAAGAACACGTAGGCGAGGATCTCGATCGCGACGATGCCGACCGTCGCGAGGATCTCCGCCAGGCTCGGGAAGTACGCGTACTGCGCTCCGGGGCGGAACGCGACGATGAAGGTGTCGATGCGGTAGACCGTGCCCGCGAGGATCATGAGGAGCGCGGCGCGGAAGAGCGCGCCCGCGTCCGCGCGGCGCTCCGGCGAGGCGAGCAGGACGGCCGGAACGACGATGAGCGCCATCTCGACGAGGAAGAGGAGGACGTAACCGTCCGGCCTCGCGAAGAACGAGAGCTTGCCGCGCAGGACGACGTCCACGAGCCGGATCCCGGCCCATGCCCACAGGAACGGGACGACGACCTTGCCGAGGGCCGCGAGCATCTTCCCTTCGCGGGGGCGCCTGAAGGCGACGCTCGAGAGCGTGGACTCGAAGATGACGACCGCATAGCCCATCGCGAGGCACGAAATCAGGAAGAGGAGCGGGAGCAGCGGCGTCGACCAGAGGCCGTGGAGCTTCTTGCCCGAGAGGAGCATGAGCGTCCCGAGGGACGACTGGTGCATCGTCGGGAGAAGGAGCCCGAGGGCGATCACGAACGGGAGAGCCTTCTCGACGACCGGGAGGAAGCCGTCTCCGAGGGACTTCTTCAGACCCGCGGGGCCCCTCTTCCACGCCTCGAGGAACGACGGCGAGACCTCGACCCAGAGGACCGCGACGTACGTCATGACACAGAGCGCGACCTCGAAGAGCGCCGAGCTCGTGTTCCAGTGGTTCACGTAGAGCGGGACCCGGTGGAGGAGCCAGGGACGGCCGACGTCGAGGAGGATCGAGACCGCCGCGAGCGAGTAGCCGAGCGCGCCCGTGAGGAGCGCGGGCCGCACGGCCGGGTGGAACTCGCCCTTGTTCAACACGTAGACGAGGAGCGCGATCGCGTAGCCGCCGCAGCCGAGCGCGGTGCCCGTCACGACGTCGAACGCGATCCAGAGGCCCCACGGGTAGCCGTCGTTCAGCGCCGTGGCGCCGCCGAGGCCGGCCGCGAAGCGGTAAATCATCGCGGCGACTCCGATCGCCGCGAGGACGACGAGTGCGCGCGTCCCCTTCGTCAGCACGGGGCCGCCGAGCGGGGCGGGGCGATGGAGGACGGCGCTCATGCGGCACCTCCGTCCTCGTCCTGCTTTTTCTTGTTGCGGAACACGACAGCACCGAGGACGGCGTAGAGGGCGATCGGGGCGATGAACCCCTGGTAGATGCCGTGCTGGATCGAGCGCGTCGCGTTCGCCTGCGAGGTCTCCTCGAGGGCGGGCAGGCCGAGCTTCTCGTACGGGACGTGGGAGAGGACGAGACACTGCGTGCCGCCGCCGTCCGTCTCGCCGAAGACGCGCGGCGCGTCACCGTCCCTGAAGCCGCGGTAGCGGTCCGGGTGATCCGCGATGCGCTTCTTCGCCTCGGCGAGGAGAGCGTCGCGCGTGCCGAAGATCACGGCGTGCCGAGGGCAGACCTCGACGCAGCCGGGGAGCTTGCCTTCGGCGAGCCGGTGGTTGCAGAGCTCGCACTTGACCATGAGCGGGGCCTTCGAGGCCCACTCGAACTTCGGGATCTCGAACGGGCACGCGACCTGGCAGTACCGGCAGCCGGAGCAGTACTCCTGCTTGTACGTCACGATCCCCTTCTCGCGCTTCTGGAGGGCGCCGATCATGCAGGCGCCGACGCAGGCCGGGTCGACGCAGTGCATGCACTGCGCCTTGAAGTACGACCGCACGGGCGAGTCGGGGTCCTTGTAGAGCTTGATGACGTTCTTCGTCTGGCCGTTCAGGTCGAGCGGCGCGTCCCAGAGGCCGTTCGAGTTCGACGTGTCGGGCTTCTTGCCGTTCGCCTCGCGGCACGCGACGACGCAGGTCTTGCAGCCGATGCAGAGCGTCGTGTCGTACAGGAGGCCCACGGCGTCCGGCGGCGCGGTCTTCACCGCGCCCTCCGCCCCGCCCGCCGTCACGGCGACGGCCGCGGCCGCCGTCGCGGCGGCGCCCGTCAGGAGGCTGCGTCGGTCGAGGGTCATCTCAGGCCTCCTTCCGGGGTTCCTTCGAAGGCCCTTCTTCGGTCGTCCCGAGCTTCTTCGACGCCGCCCAGCCCGCGCCGACGAGCGCGCCGACGACGAGTCCGCCGACGCCCGCCGCGACCGGGGCGGCCTTGCCCATCGGGGCGTGGAGCGGGGCGTACGTGTCGGGCGGCGTCGGCCGGTCGATGTCGACGGTGTCGTGGAGCGGCTTGCGGAACGCGAGCGCCTGCTCCGTGCAGCCGAAGCACGGATGCCCGATGCCGATCGGCCACGCGTCCGGAACCTCCGCGAACGGGAGGACGGAGCAGTTCGCGTGCGTCGCCGGGCCCTTGCAGCCGGTCTTGTAGAGGCACCAGCCCTGCCTGTGCCCCTCGTCGCCGAACTTCTGGACGAAGCGGCCGGCGTCGAAATGCGCGCGGCGCGGGCAGTGCTCGTGGATCGTGCGGCCGTAGGCGAATTTCGGCCGGCCCTTCTCGTCGAGCGCCGGGAGCGTCCCGAGCGTCGCGAACTGCAGGACCGTGCCGAGCAGGTTGTACGGGTTCGCGGGGCAGCCGGGGATCGTGACGACCGTCTTGCCCTTGAGGATCATCGGGGCGCCGGTCGCGCCGGTCGGGTTGGGGTCGGCGGACGGAATGCCGCCCCACGACGCGCACGAGCCGATCGCGATGATCGCGCCCGCCTTGCCGGCGACGTCGTTCAGGATGTCGACGGCCGTGCGTCCGGCGACCTGGCAGTAGATGCCGTTCTCCTTCGTCGGAATCGCGCCCTCGACGACGAGGACGTACTTGCCCTCGTGCTCCTTCATGGCCTTCTTCAGCGCGTCCTCGGCCTGGTGGCCGGCGGCGGCGAAGAGGGTCTCGTGGTAATCGAGGGAGATGAGGTCGAGGATCAGCTCCGCGACGTCCGGGTGCGAGGTGCGGAGGAGCGACTCCGTGCACCCGGTGCACTCCTGGAAGTGGAGCCAGATCACCGACGGCTTCACGCCCTTGACGGCCGCTTCGGCGATCTGCGCGGAGAGCGCCGCCGGGAGCCCGACGGCGGCGCCCGCCATGAGCGCGACCTTCACGAAATCGCGCCGGTTCTGTCCTTCATCGTCGACGTGGAGCGGCTCGAGTCCGCTTGTTCCGTCAAGGTACATGTGACCTCCGCGCTGTTAAAGCGCTATCAAGCCCCTCTTGCGCGCGTGTTTGCATCGTGCAGATGAATCATTCGGAATTCCTTCGAAGGCATACAGTCGGCGGCATGCGTCGGGTGAGGATCGAGGTGCACGGCGCCGTCCAGGGAGTCGGTTTCCGCCCATGGGTGTTCCGGATCGCCGCAGAGCTCGGTCTCGCAGGCTGGGTGCGCAACGACATTACGGGCGTTTTCATAGAGCTGGAGGGCTCGGACGAAGCTCTCGGCGAATTTCGTCGAGCGCTCGACGCCGCTCCTCCGCCGCTCGCGCGCATCCGCGAGATCCTGGAAACTTCGACGGAGCCGACGAAGGAACGCGGATTCCGCATCCTTCCGAGCGAAGACACCGGCGCGAGGACCGTCCTCGTCCTCCCGGACGTCGCGACGTGCCCCGCGTGCCTCGCCGAGGTTCTCGACGCGAAGGACCGCCGGCACCTCTACCCCTTCGCGAACTGCACGAACTGCGGCCCGCGATTCACGATCGTGACGGACCTTCCGTACGACCGGCCCGCGACGACGATGGCCGCGTTCGCTCTCTGCGGCGCGTGCCGGGCCGAGTACGAGGATCCGCGCGACCGCCGCTTCCACGCCCAGCCGATCGCGTGCCCCGCCTGCGGGCCGACGCTCGAGGCCTGGTCTCCCTCCGGAGAGGTCCTCGCGCGGCGGCACGAGGCGCTTCTCGCGGCCGCCGGCGCGCTGCGCGCGGGCGCCGTGGTCGCCGTGAAGGGCCTCGGAGGCTTCCACCTGATGTGCGACGCGCGCCGCGCGGACGCGGTGACCGCCCTCCGGCGGCGGAAACACAGAGAGGAGAAGCCGCTCGCGCTGATGGTGAAGGACGTCGCGATGGCCCGAGGGCTCGCGGACGTGACGGCCGAGTGTGCGGCGCTCCTCGCGGGGCCCGAGGCGCCGATCGTCCTCCTCCCGCGGCGCGCGGATGCCGAAGTCGCTCCGAACGTCGCGCCGGGCCGACCGGAGCTCGGCCTCATGCTGCCGGCGACGCCGCTCCACCACCTCCTTCTCCGCGAGACGGGCTTCCCCGTCGTCGCGACGAGCGGCAACCGCAGCGAGGAGCCGATCGCGACCGACGAGCGGGAGGCTCTCGTCCGCCTCGCGGGAATGGCGGACCTCTTCCTCGTCCACGACCGAGCCGTGGCGCGGCACGTCGACGACAGCGTCGTGCGCGTCTTCGCGGGGGCTCCCCGTCTCCTGCGGCGCGCGCGCGGCTGGGCGCCGCTGCCGGTGCCGGTCCGCGAGGAGCTCCCCGTGATCCTCGGCGTCGGCGCACACATGAAGACGGCCGTCGCGCTGTCCGTCGGGCGGCAGGTCTTCCTCTCGCAGCACGTCGGCGACCTCGAGACGCCTGAGGCGCTCGAGGCTTTCGAGCGCGTGATCGCCGATTTCGAACGCCTCTGGGACGTCTCCCCGGCGGCCGTCGCGCACGACCTGCACCCGGGCTACGCGTCGACGGCTTTCGCGAAGAGGCTCTCGGAAGAACGCGGCATCCCCGCCGTCGCCGTCCAGCACCACCACGCACACCTCGCCGCCTGTCTCGCCGAGAACGAGGCCGAGGGGTCCGCGCTCGGAGTCTGCTGGGACGGCACGGGCCTCGGGACCGACGGGACGATCTGGGGCGGCGAGTTCCTGCTCGGGGACGCGGCCGCCTGCACGCGCGTCGCGCACCTGCGCCCATTCCGGCTGCCCGGCGGCGACGCCGCCGTGAAGGAGCCGAGACGGACCGCTCTCGCGGTTCTCTTCGAAATGCTCGGAGAGAGAGCCTTCGAGCGCGAAGAGCTCGAGTGCGTGCGATCGTTCTCTGCGGGAGAGCGCGCGGTCCTCGCGCAGATGCTCGCGAAGGGCGTAAACGCGCCCCTCACGACGAGCGCGGGCCGCCTCTTCGATGCGATCGCCTCGCTCCTGGGAATCGCCCAGAAGACTTCTTTTGAAGGTCAGGCGGCGATGGCTCTCGAAGCGGCAGCCCTGGAAGCGCCGCGGGACCGCGTGGAGGCCCTTCCCTTGCCCCTCGCCGTGACACCCGAGGGGTCGGCCATTCTCGACTGGGAGCCGCTGGTCTTCACCCTTCTAGGAGATCTCTCTCTCGGCGTCCCCCCGTCGCTCCTCGCCGCCCGATTCCACGCCGCGCTCGCGGGCGGCATCGCGGCCGTCGCCGCACATCTCGGCGCGCGCCGCGTCGCCCTCACCGGCGGGTGCTTCCAGAACAAGCTGCTGACCGAGCTCGCCGCCGCCCGCCTGAAGGCGGCCGGAGTCGAGGTCCTCCTCCACGGAGCCGTCCCGCCGAACGACGGCGGGATCGGCGTCGGCCAGGTCCTCGTGGCCGCCGGACGCCTGAAGCATCTGCATCGGGAGGATTGAGACGCGGTCCGCACTAACCTCGCCGCCGTGGGGTGCACGATGTGCCTTGGCGTCCCCGGTAAGGTCGTGAGCATCGAGCCGAGCGCGGTCGACATGCCGATGGGCGTCGTCTCGTTCGCCGGGATCACGAAAGAGGTCTGCTTCGCCTACACGCCGGACATCAAGGTCGGCGAGTACGTCCTCGTGCACGTCGGCTTCGCGATCTCGAAGCTCGACGAGGACCACGCCCTCGAGGTCTTCCGGACGCTCAAGGAGATGGGCGAGCTCGGGGATCTCGAGATTCCCCAGCCCTCCGGGGGCGGCACGCCGTGAAGTTCGTCGACGAGTACCGCCGCGAGGAGGACGCGCAGACTTTCGTCCGCGCCATCCGCGCGAAGGTGACCCGTCCGTGGACCCTCATGGAGATCTGCGGGGGCCAGACGCACACGCTCCTGCGCTCCGGGATCGACCGGATGCTCCCGCCCGAGATCACGCTCGTGCACGGCCCGGGCTGCCCCGTCTGCGTCACGCCGCTGACGCAGATCGACCGCGCGCTCGCGATCGCCGGGCGCGCGAACGTGATCTTCACGTCCTTCGGCGACATGCTCCGCGTGCCCGGCTCGACGACCGACCTCCTGACGGTCAAGGCGAAGGGCGGCGACGTGCGGATGGTCTACTCGCCGCTCGACGCCGTGACGCTCGCGCGCCAGAACCCGGAGAAGGAAGTCGTCTTCTTCGCGGTCGGGTTCGAGACGACGGCTCCCGCGAATGCGATGGCCGTGAAGCACGCGAAGGCGCTCGGCCTCACGAACTTCTCCGTCCTCGCCTCGCACGTCCTCGTTCCGCCCGCGATGGAGGCGATCCTCTCGTCGCCCCTGAACCGCGTGCAGGGGTTCCTCCTCGCCGGACACGTCTGCACGGTCATGGGCTGGACGGAGTACGAGCCGCTCGGCGCGCGCTTCAAGATCCCGATGATCGTCACGGGGTTCGAGCCGCTCGACCTCCTGCAGGGCATCTACATGGCCGTCGACGCGCTCGAGAGCGGGCGCGTGGGCGTCGAGAACCAGTACGTCCGGACCGTCACGCGCGAGGGGAACCCCGACGCCCGCGCCGTCGTGAACGAGGTGTTCGAGACGTGCGACCGCGCGTGGCGCGGGATCGGCGTCATCCCGAAGAGCGGCTACCGCCTCAGGCCCGAGCTCGCCGCGTACGACGCGACGCTGAAGTTCGAGGTCGGCGCAATCACGACCGAAGAGCCGAAAGAGTGCATCGCGGGCGAGATCATGCAGGGTCTGAAGCGTCCCAGCGCGTGCTCCGCGTTCGGGTCCCGCTGCACGCCCGAGCATCCGCTCGGCGCTCCGATGGTGTCCTCCGAGGGAGCCTGCGCCGCCTACTGGCTCTACGCGAGGGCCTGATGGCCGAAGCGAAGCCGCCTTCCCCGCAGGACCTCGGCGCCGCCCTCGCGGCGGCGTCCTGCCCCGTGCCCGCGGCGTCCGCCGCCGGAACGATCCTCATGGCACACGGCGGCGGCGGACGCCTGACGCAGCGCCTCATCGAGAGCGTCTTCCTGAAGAGCTTCGACAACCCGGCGCTCCGCGAGATGCACGACGGCGCGATCCTCGAGGCCGGCGGCGTCCGCCTCGCGTTCTCGACGGATTCGTTCGTGATCCACCCGCTCTTCTTCCCCGGGGGCGACATCGGCTCCCTCGCCGTGCACGGCACCGTGAACGACCTCGCGATGTGCGGCGCGCAGCCGCTCGGCCTCTCGGCGGGCCTCATCCTCGAGGAGGGGCTGCCGATCGCGGATCTCGAGCGGATCGTCGCCTCGATGCAGCGCGCGGCCGCGGGCGCGGGCGCCTCGATCGTCACGGGCGACACGAAGGTCGTCGACCGCGGCAAGGGCGACGGCGTCTTCGTGAACGTGACCGGCGTCGGGATCGTCCCGCCCGGCGTCGTGATCTCGCCGCGCCGCGCCGCGCCGGGCGACGTCGTCCTCGTGAGCGGCGAGATTGCCGTCCACGGGATCGCGATCATGTCGCTGCGCGAGGGCCTGCGTTTCGAGACGACGCTCGAGAGCGACACGGCCGCGCTGAACGGCCTCGTCGCGGACCTCCTCGCGGCCGCGGGCAGCGCCGTCCACGTCCTGCGCGACCCGACGCGCGGCGGCGTCGCCTCGACGCTGAACGAGATCGCGGGCCAGGCCGCCGTCGGGATCCGGCTCGAAGAGACGCGGCTCCCGATCGCCGAGGAGGTGCGCGGCGCCTGCGAGATCCTCGGCCTCGACCCGCTCTACGTCGCGAACGAGGGCAAGCTCCTCGCGATCGTCGCGCCGGACGCCGCGGACGCGGCGCTCGCGGCGCTCCGGGCCCACCCCCTCGGCGCAAAAGCCGCCGCGATCGGCGCGGTCGTCGCGGAGGGCCCCGGACGCGTGACGCTGAAGAGCCGCATCGGCGGGACGCGCATCGTGGACCTCCTCACGGGCGAGCAGCTCCCGAGGATCTGCTGACGTGCACGAGATGGGCGTCGCCGCCGAAGTGCGCCGCATCGCGCGCGAGTCCGTCGCGGACCGGGGCCCCGGCCGGATCACGTGCGTCCGCCTCGCGGTCGGCGACCTCGCGGCCATCGAGCCCGAGCTCCTGACGTACGCGTGGAACGCGCTCGTCCAGGGAACGTCCGAGGAGGGTGCGACGCTCGAGGTCGACTGGAGGCCCGCGAAGCAGTCGTGCCGCATCTGCGGCGACCTGCCCGGACGGGCGCCCGGCACGTGGCTGCGCCTGTGCCCCCGTTGCGACGGGCTCCTGCGCGTGACCGGAGGCGACGACCTCGACGTCCTCTCGGTCGTCTTCGAGGAGGATGATGTCGTGCAAGGGACGGAGAAAGGAGCGCGATGACCGAGGTGGACGTGAAACAGAAGGTGCTGGCGGCGAACGCCTCCGCGGCCGCCGCGCTGCGCGAGACGTTCTCGCGCTCGGGCACGCTCGTCGTGAACCTCATTTCCTCGCCGGGCTCCGGCAAGACGACGCTCCTCGAGAAGACGGTCGCCGCGCTGAAGGGCTCGCTCCGTCTCGGCGGCCTCGAGGGCGACATCGCGACCGAGCGCGACGCCGAGCGCCTCCGCAAGATGGGCATCCCGGCGCGGCAGATCCTGACGGGCGGCTCCTGCCATCTCGACGCGCGCCAGGTCGAGCGCGCGCTCGCCGAGGAGGACGGCCGCCTCTCGAACCTCGACATCCTCTTCATCGAAAACGTCGGGAACCTCATCTGCCCCACGGGCTACGACCTCGGCGAGGACTTCAAGATCGTCCTTCTCTCCGTCACCGAGGGCGAGGACAAGCCGTTCAAGTACCCGGCGATCTTCTCGAAGGCCGCCGTCACGATCGTCACCAAGATCGACCTCCTGCCGTACGTCCCGTTCGACCTGCCGGCCGTCCGCGAGCAGGTCGCGACGCTCGCGCCCGAGGGCCGTCTCGTCGAGGTCTCCGCGACGAGCGGCGCCGGGATGGACGCGTGGCTCCGGCTCCTGACGGACGCGCTCGCGAAGAAGCGCGCGGGGGCTCCCGCGGCGCGAGAGGCGGCGAGGACCGCTTCGTGAGCGGCGTCGACCGCCGCGTGCTCCTCCGGGCGTTCGCGGGAGGCGGCGCGCTCGTCGCGGCCGCAGCCTTCGCTGGCTGCTCGAAGAAGCCGGCGCTCAAGCCGACGCAGGCGCTCGTCCCGCTGTCCCAGGTCCCGAAGGAGGGCCGCACGAAGGTCCTCGTCGCCGGCAGGCCCGTCGAGCTCCAGCGCACGGAGCAGGGCGTCGTCGCCCGTTCGCTCCTCTGCTCGCATTTCGGCTGCACCGTCGCCTGGCACGAGGAGCGGCAGGCGTACCTCTGCCCGTGCCACGAGGGCGTCTACGACGCGAGCGGCGCGGTCGTCGCCGGGCCTCCTCCCCGGGGGCTCGCGAGCGTCCCCGTCGTCGTCGCCGGAAACGACCTCATCGTGGGGGCCTGATGGCGGACGGCCTGTTCCTGACGCTCGCGGGCGCGGCCGTCGCGGTCGGCGCGCTCCACACGCTCGCGCCCGACCACTGGGTGCCGTTCGCGGCCATCGCCCGCGCGCAGCAGTGGTCCGCGGCGAAGACGGCGCGGATCACGCTTCTCTGCGGTTTCGGCCACGTGTCGGTCTCGGCGCTCCTCGGCCTCCTCGGTCTCCTGTTCGGGCGCGCGATCTTCGAGCGTGCCGGCGCGCGGATGGAGGCCGTCGCGGGGATCCTCCTCGTGGGATTCGGCCTCGCCTACGGCGTCTGGGGGATGCGCCGCGCCGCCGGACGCCGCGTCCACGGCCACGCGCACGCGCATTACGACCACGTTCACGACGCGTCGAAGACGACCGCGTGGTCGCTCTTCCTCCTCTTCTCCGCGGATCCCTGCGTCGCGGTGATCCCGCTCCTGTTCGCGGCCGCTCCGCTCGGCACGGCACCCACGGTCGGAATCGTCCTCCTCTACGAGGCGGCGACGATCGGGACGATGATCGCCCTCGTCCTTCCCGCCCGCGCGGGCTTCCAGCGGCTGCGGTTCCCGTGGCTCGACCACTGGGGCGACGCAGTCGCGGGCGGCCTCATCGTGGCGACGGGCCTCGTCGTCATGGCCCTCGGGATCTGACGACCGGCCCCGGGCGCCGTCTCGCCTCGCGGCGCGCATTCGACCCGGCGGCCTGATGCGCCTGCATCACTTGACGGACGCCATCGAATCTCCCCATGGGTGTAATGGAACGGACGACGTACCCGGGTTTTCGTTCCCTCCGTTCGCGTACGGCAGAAAAAGGGAGGCTTGCATGCTGACGCGCTGGAACGACCCGCTCAAGGACATCAAGGCGCTGCAAAACCAGGTCACGCGGATGCTCGGGGACTTCCCCGCCGGCCTCCGCCCGGACGACATGCCCACGGCCAACTGGGCGCCGCCGGCCGACGTCGTCGAGACCGACGATCGTTTGAGCTTTTCCTTCGAGGTGCCCGGCTTCCGGCAGGAGGAATTGACCCTCCACGTCGAGAACGGGATCCTGTCTCTCGAGGGAGACCGAAAGTTCGAGGAGGAGACGAAGGACAAGAACTACCACAGGATCGAGCGCGCGTACGGGCACTTCCTGCGCTCGTTCGCGCTCCCGATGAACGTCGACACGGGCAAGGTCTCGGCTTCGCTGGCCGACGGCGTGCTCAAGGTCGACATTCCCAAGCGGGAAGAGGCGAAGCCGAAGGCGATTCCCATCGGGTCCGGCTCGCCCAAGCCCCTCGCGGCGGGAAAGAAGTAGCGCGAGGGTTCCCGGAACCGCGCTCCGGCGCCAGGCCGGAGCGATCTTCGCGGGCGGCGCGGGACCGGGCGCGCCGCCCGCACCGTCTCCGGGACTAGGCGCCCGCGGCGACGCCACCCTTCGGCCGGCGCTTCCACGCGACGTAGGGCTTCGCAAGCGTGCGCAGGGCCGCGAGCTTCGTCTCGTAGACGCGCGACGCGAACGTGGGCGGCACGAGCTCCGCGGCCTCCTCGGGCTGGACGACGAGCGAGACCTGGATGCCGGGCAGGATCCCGACCGGGAGACCGGCCCGCGTGACGGCCCGCCAGAGGTACGCGAAGACGTCCTTCATGTCGTCCGGGTTCGGCGGGGACACGTGCTCCATCGCGCTGCCGAGCGTCGGCCGGAAGATGCAGACGGTCGGGAACGCGCCCGCGTTCACGATGCGGTCGATCGCGCGCTTCGTCGCGTCGATCGGCTCGGGGCCGGCGATGATCTCGCCCGACACCTTCCCGGGGCCGAGCTTGCCGGCCGTGTACTCCATCGCCTCGAAGAACGCGTGCTGGCCGACCGTCTGCGCTTTCCCCGGACACAGGCTCGCGAAGATCTCGGGGTCCTCGAACTCGTAGCAGAACGAGAAGTGGTCGGTCCCGGCGGCGATGAGGTCGTCGTACTCGCCGAACTTGCGGCGAGGGACGGGCACGGCCTGCACGCCGATGAAGCCGCCCACCTGCTGGCGGATCGCCTTCACGAACGGCTCGCACTGCCTGAGGCCGTGCAGCGACTCGAGCTTGTCGACGTCCTCGAAATGGTAGCCCGTGTTCAGGTGCGTGAAGATCGACCCGGAGCGGTCGCGCGCGGCCTGCGCGACCTCGATCACGTCCTCGACCTTCTTGCGCGACTCCTCGGCGTCGCCGACGTTCCGGCCCGTCGTGCAGAACGCGCAGGCGGGAGAGGCCGGCAGGTTCCAGTAGAGGCAGGCGTTCGACACGTAGATCCCGAGGTACGTGCCCTGCAGGACGCCGATCCGGCTCATCTCCGTCCCGGACGTCGTCTTCCACGAGTACCACTCGGGCTCCGGCGGGATCTCGACGGCGTAGGCGTCGCCCGTCCGCGTGTCCGTGACCGCGTACGCGCTCCCGTTCTTGACGAGGAGGAACGGCGACGACGCCGCGAACGGCTCGACGACCGGGACGTTCATCCAGATCTTCTTCCGCGCCGACGGGATGACGATCTCGAGGCCCGACCCGAGCCCGGCGCGCGTTCGCGCGATGCGCCGCCCGTCCTCGTCCACGTGGCAGGACTCGTCGATGCGCATTCCGAGGCAGAACAGCTCGATCTCGAGCTCGACGGGCTTCAGCATGGAACCAACCCCTATCCCTTCAGTCGTTTGCGCCGGGGGAGGAGGTCGTTCACCTCGCGCAGCGCGAGATCCAGCCCCTTCTCGATGCCCTCAGGCTCCTCGCCGCGCAGCTTCTTCATCGCGAATTCGTCCCTGAGGCGCTGCAGCTTGTGCGCGAGCGCCCAGAGGATCGTCTCGACGGCTTTCTGCTCGTCTTCGGTCCGGCCCTTCGACATCCCCCGGATTCTGAACCAAGATCGCCCCGCATGCCCGTTCTGGCCGTACTCGTCCGGACGCACAACCCCGGCAACCTCGGCGCCGCCGCCCGCGCGGCGAAGAACTTCGGGGCGGAGCTGCTGCTCGTCGACCCGCGCGCGGACGCCCTGCATCCCGACGCCGTCGCGTTTTCATCCGGCGCAGAAGATTTTCTTAGAAAGGTGAAGACCCTCGCCACGGTGGAGGATCTCGGCGCCCGAGCGGACTTCGTGGTCGCCCTGACGTCGCTGCGGGGACGACGCACGAGAGGGCTGCCGCCTCCCACCTCATCCGAAGAAATCTTCCGGTCTCTTCGGTCCCGCGCCCGCCGGCGCGTCGCGCTCGTGTTCGGCCCGGAGCGCGGGGGGCTGACGACGGACGAGCTGCAGGCGTGTGACGCCCGCCTCCGCATCGCGACTCGCCCGGAATTCCCGACGCTGAACCTGGCGCAATCGGTCGGAATCGCGCTGGCGCTTCTTTCACCATTCGAAGAATCTTCGCGCCGAAGGCGCGCTGCGGCGCCACCCGACGAGATGCCTGCACCCACGAAAGACCTGCGCCGTCTCCTTTCTTCACTCAAAGAAACGCTCTCTTCGGCCGGTTACCCGGGCCGGGGCCACTCCCGCGAGGTGATCGCCGAGATCGAGTCGTTCGTGAAGCGGGGGAAGCCGACGGCGCGGGAGGTGACGCTCCTCCTCGGCGCGCTCGCCGCTCTGCGCCGCGGGCTCGGGATCAGCCCTTCGAGGCCTCGAGCCTGAACCGGAGGGCACCCGACGGGCAGCGTTTCACCTGCTCGACGACCTCGTCGGCGGGAGCGCCGGCCAGGTTCACCCAGGGGCGCTTGCTGACGTCGAAGACGTCGAAGAGGCCCCGGACGCAGTTTCCGGAGTGCGTGCAGACGCGTGGATCGAACGTCACGGTGAGTCCGCCCTTCGCGTAATGCTGAACCGGATCTTTCATGAGTCTGATTCTCTCTCGTGGCGCCCCAGGACCGGTCTTCGGCGCGCCGGGGCCATGCGGCGCCCTTGCCCTTGCCCGGGCGCCGGACCATCTTGGCGGGACGAAAGGAGCATGAGAATGAAGAAGCTCGCCTCCGTCCTTCTGCCCGCCGCCCTCCTGGCCGTGGCCCTCCCGGCCCCGGCCCTGTCGGTCACGGCCGTTTCCCTCTCGGTCTCGCCCGCCGCGAGCAAGGGTCCCTGCCCGGTGGAATTCACGTTCACGGGCAAGGTCGTCCTCAACGGCCGGGGCAATTTCACGTACAAGTGGGAGCGCGGCGACGGCGCGATCGACTCGACCGCCCCGCATACGGCCACCTACGACGGCGTCAATCCGGCGATCGTCAAGACGACGTGGACGCTCGGGGCCGCGATCCCGTTGTTCCATCCGTACGACCCCGCGAAGAGCACGCAGACGCTTCATATCCTGACGCCCACGAACGCCTCGAAGACGGCGCGCTTCCACCTCGACTGCGGCGGCGGCAACCCGACGGGCGGACCCGGCGGCAACCCGAACGGGCCGCCGACCGCGCGCTGCGACGGCAAGCCCGACCTCGTCCCGCTGCTCCATTCGCCGATGGACGGCTGGGTGGGCGTCAAGAACATCGGCATGGGCAGTGCGGGCCCGAGCGTCCTCCTGATCAAGTGCGTGAAGGAAGGCCACACGGGCCCCGGCGGCGGCTGCGTCGACGTTCCGGCGGCTCTGATCACCCCTCCGTTCTTCGCGGGCCCCGACGCACTGGGCGTGCGGGTGCCGGAACTCGCCTGCGGGAAGGAGTTCGTCGCCACGATGCCGTGGTGGGCGAACATGGTCTGGCCGAAGGGCACGTACCACTTCACCGCGACCGCCGACGCGACGAACGCCGTCGCGGAGAGCAACGAAGCCAACAACGTCACGACGTCGACGATGACCCGATAGGGGCCACCCGGCGCCCCCCGGCCTCCCGGGGGGCGCTTGGGGAGGGCCTCGGTTTCCCGGTGCAGGCTCGGGAACGAAGCCTCTGGCGCTCCGGGGCCGCTCTTCGGCGCGGGTGGACCACGTATCTCCGTTGATCCCCGTTCTCAACGGGCGCATTTTCTCGGTCCAGGAGGATCCCTATGAGCGTCCGACGTCTCCTCGCCCTCGCCGCGTGCGCGGCGGCATCCCTCGCCGCGGGGCCGGCCATCGCCCTCAGCGTCTCGGCCGTCACGGTCCAGGTCGATCCGGGCGAGAGCCACGGCCCGTGCCCGGCCACGATCTCGGTCCGCGGCAAGGTGCTGCTGAACGGGCGGGGGACGTTCACCTACAGGTGGGAGCGCAGCGACGGCGCGGTCGACACGGCGATCCATCCTCCGGCTCAGAACGACGGCCGCGACGCGACGCTCGTCACGACGTCCTGGACGCTCGGCACCGTGTCCGCGGCCTACCACCCTTACCACGGGTGGGTGAGGCTTCACGTCCTCACGCCGACCGACAAGACTTCGGACGGCGGCACGTTCACGCTCGACTGCGGCGCGCTGATCGGGCCAGTCAAGGGCCTCGGCGTCGCGGGCCGGCCGACGCTTCCCGCGGGCGTCACGCCGTCCCTCGCGAGGCCGGTCTTCGACGTGCCCGTCCTCCTCCTGCCCGCGTTGATCCCGGCCGCGTTCCGCGGCCTCGGCGGGAACACCCTGCCGCCCGGACCCTGCGACGTCGAGCTGCGCCAGCAGCCGGGCTCCGAAGCGATCCTCATCGGCCTCCTGCGCGGCGGAAAGCGGGTGGGCGAGGCGTCGGGCAGGTTCGTGCCCGGCGGCGCCACGAAGATGGACGACTGGGAGGCGCGCGCGCGCCAGAACCCGAACGAGATCCACTTCGACGGCTCGAGCAAGGTCGGCTTCGAGGTCGGTGGATTGGGACGGATCTCGTGCAGCAACAACCTGTATCGCGGCGGAAACCCGGGCTCGATCGAGTTCCTGCTGCCCGCCGTCCAGAAGTGAGCGCTGCGAGCGCGTAAAGACCGTCAGCCGGTCGTGAGGAGGTTGCCCATGGCGCGTCGCGGAATCGTCCCCCTGCTTCTTCTCCTCCTCGCGGCCGACGCCCGCGCCCAGCTCACGTGCACGCCCGCGCGCCTCGCGGCCGGCGCCGAGATCCGGATCGGGAGCCCGGGCGCGTTCGGCGGCGCGCCGTCGGCCGAAGTCGCCCTCACGTACCGCAACACGGCGGGCGGCGGTTCCGCGAGGTTCGGCCCCGCCCGCTCGTGGACCTCGCGCGAGGTCGCGTTCCTCCTCCCCGCGGGCCTCGCGAACGGCGTCTACGAGGTCGTCCTCTCGTCGCCCGCGGGCGCGCTGCGCAACCCGGCGTGCTTCACGATAGGACCGCCGATCGTGGCCGTTACGGTCGCCCGCGCTCCCGTCGGCGTCGCGCCGAGCGCCTCGGTCTTCTCCGTGACGTCGCCCGACAAGCCCTGCCTCGGCAATGCGACTCTGAACATCACGGGAATGGGCTTTCAGCCCGGCACCGAGGTCGCGTCCTACGCCGTAAGCCATCCGCCCGCCGGAACTCTCCGGGAGGTCACGTCGCCGGGGGACGGCCCGCTGGCCCCGGTGTGGCGACACGGGATCACGATGCTCGAGGCGACCGCGGACGGTCCGTACGCGAACGATTACTGGACGAACCTCATCTACACGCTTCGGATCACCGGCCCGGCCTCGATGCAGGCCACGATGCCGAAGTGCTTCGTCCTGGAGCACGGCGCGAAACTGCGTGTCTGGTTTCCCGACGGCACGAGGAGCGCCTGGGTACCCTTTACTCCCTGAAGAAACCGGCGGCGGCGCGTCGGTCAGACGTCCAGATCGTCCGCGTCACGCGCCCTCTCCGTGATGAAGCGGTATCGGGCGGAGGCGTCCTTGCCCATGAGCTCGCCGAGCGTCTTCTCGACCTCGAGGACGCTCGGCACCGTGACCTTGAGCGCCCGCCGCCGCTGCGGGTCGAGCGTCGTCGCCTTGAGCTGCTCGGGCATCATCTCGCCGAGGCCCTTGAAGCGCATGATCTCGGGCTTCACGTTCTTCGGCAGCTTCGCGAGGATCGCGTCGCGCTCCTTCTCGTCCAGCGCCCAGTGCGTCTCCTTCGCCGCGTCGATGCGGTAGAGCGGCGGCTGCGCGAGGTAGACGTGCCCGCGCTCGACGAGCTTCGGCAGGTGGCGCCAGAAGAACGTCAGGAGGAGCGTCGAGATGTGGTGGCCGTCCGCGTCGGCGTCCATCAGCAGGAAGATCTTCCCGTAGCGGAGCTTCTCGATGTCGAAGTCCGCGCCGACGCCGCAGCCCAGCGCCGAGACGATGTCGGAAAGCTCGCGGTTGCCTGTGACCTTCGCGGCGTTCGCCTGCTCGGCGTTCAGGACCTTGCCGCGCAGCGGCAGGATCGCCTGGGTGCGCCGGTCCCGGCCCTGCTTGGCCGAGCCGCCGGCCGAGTCGCCCTCGACGATGAAGAGCTCGGACGAGCCGGGGTCGGTGGACGAGCAGTCCGCGAGCTTGCCCGGAAGGTTCAGCCGGTGCGAGACGGCCGTCTTGCGGGCGACCTGCTGGGCCGCGCGGCTCGCCTCGCGCGCGCGCGCCGCCAGGACGATCCGGCCGACGATCTGCTCGGCGATCGTCGGGTTCTCGTTCAGCCACTTCTCGAGCGCGGGGCGCACGACGCCGTCCACCTGCGCCGCGACCTCGGGGTTGTTCAGGCGGTCCTTCGTCTGGCCCTGGAACTGCGGCTCGAGGACGTAACCCGAGAGGAGCGCGACGAGGCCCTCGCGGATGTCCTCGGCCGTGACGTTCACGCCCTTCGGCAGGAGCTCGTGCGTCTCGACGTAGTTGCGGACGGCCTTCGTGACGCCGGACCTCAGGCCGTTCTCGTGCGTGCCGCCCGAGGGCGTCGGGATCCCGTTCACGAACGAGCGGACGTGCTCGTCCGTCGCCTCGGTCCAGACGAGCGCGAGCTCGAGGCGCGGGACCTCGGTCCGTTCGAGGACGAACGCGCCCCCGTGCGACGCGTTCTTCCCCCGCTGCGCGACGACGTGCGTGAGCCAGTCCGCGAGGCCTCCCTCGTGCGTGAGCTCCTCGCGCACCGGCGGCTTCTGCGTCTCGTCCGTGAAGACGACCCTGAGTCCCCGGTGGAGGTACGTCTTGGCCTCGAGCCGCTCGCGGATCTCGGCTGCGTCGAACGCGAGCTTGCCGAAGATCTCCGCGTCGGGCCGGAAGCGCACCGTCGTCCCCGAGCCGCGCACCTTCTCGGCGCCCGAGATCTTCGCGACCTTCGACGTCGCCTTCCCCTTCGCATACGTCTGCTGCCACGTGTGCCCGTCGCGCTTGACCGTGACGGTCATCTCCGACGAGAGCGCGCAGACGACGGACGAGCCGACGCCGTGGAGGCCGCCCGAGTGCAGGTAGCTCCCCTGGTCGAATTTTCCGCCGGCGTGGAGCGTCGTGAGGATCAGCTCGAGGGCGCTCTTCCTGTACTTCGGGTGGACGTCCACCGGGATGCCGCGGCCGTTGTCCGTGACCTCGATCTCCCGGCCGCCCTCGAACAGCGTGACGTCGAGGCGCGTGGCATAGCCGTTGATGACCTCGTCGATCGCGTTGTCGACGATCTCGTTGACGAGGTGGTGGAGGCCGCGCGTGTCCACGCCGCCGATGTACATGCCGGGGCGCTTGCGGACGGGCTCGAGGCCTTCGAGGACGGTGATGTCGCGGGCGGTGTAGGTGGTGGCCATGAGGCGGGCAGAGGGTGCGGCGAAACGCGCGCCGGGTCAAGCGGGGGCGGCCGGGCCCCTCTCGACGCAGGCGCGTGTTGTCTGAGCGAAGCGAGTTCACGCGCCAAGGAGACGGGGGGCCCGGCCGACTACCGCTATCGTTGGTGTCCGTGTCCGCCCTTCTCGCCCGCGCGTTCGACTTCGCCCTCCTCGTCCTCGACCGGACGGGCGCGGGGGCGCGCCTCGCGGCGCTGCCGCTCTTTCCCGCGCCGATGCCGCTCGCGTCGCGCGCCGCGTGGGCGCTCGCGGTCCTCGGCGCCTCCGTTCTCCTCTTCTACTCCTCGCTCGCGGCCGGGCCCGACCGCCGTGTCGCCGCGTTCCGCGTCGTGACGCTCCTTGCCGCCGGCCTCCTCCCGGTCCTCGCCGCGCGACTCGTGCCGGCGGGTCTCGCGCGCCCGTTCGGCGGCGCCGTCCTCGCGGGCACGTTCGCCGCCGGCTTCGTCCACCGCACGCTCGCGCGCCGCCGGAGGGAGAGCGCGGCCTCGCGCGCCCTCGAGGCGACGCGCTGGGCGCTCGAAATCGTCGGGATCGCGCTCTTCCTCGCCGCGGCCGTCGCCTTCGTCTCGGAGGGCCGCGTCCCCGGCGCCGCCGCGATCTGGGGGCTCCTGTGCCTGCGCCTCTCGATCGCCGACCTCCTCGACCCCTCGCGCCTCGCGAAAGAGTCGGGCCTCAGCGCGAGCGCGGCGAAGGACCTGAAGGCGGCGAAGAGCGGCCGCGCGCGCCCCGCCCACCGCGGGCGGCGGCTCGTCACGGGGCTCGCGAAGCTCGTGCTCGCCGTCCTCTGGGTCTTCCTGCCGCTCCTCGCGGCGGTCGCGCCCGGCGAGGTCGCGCGCGGCGAGTGGCCGCCCACGGCGCGATTTCTCGCGCTCTACCCCGCGGCCGCCCTCTGCCTGACGGGCCTCCTCCTCCTCGCGGGCGCGGCGCGGCGCCTCGCGACGAGCCCTCTCGAGGCCGCGCGCGGCGCGATCGTCGGCGCGGGCACGCTCGCGTGGCTCTGGCTCGTCTTCGGCCGCGCGTCCGCGGGTGCAGCGGTCTCCGCGCTGCCGGGCCTTTACGCGGCCGAGACGCTCGCGGGCTTTCTCTTCGGCGCCGCCGCGCGCGGGCGTTGAAGCTTCCGACGTAACATCTCCGGATGCCCGACAACGCCTCCGGTCGCGAAGCCCCGGTGCTCGCGCGCCGCATCGGCCTCTGGAGCGCCGTCGCCGTCGTGATCGGCTCGACGATCGGCTCCGGGATCTTCCGCTCGCCCGCCGGCATCGCCGACAAGCTGCCCGGCCCGCTTCCGATGCTCGCCGTGTGGGCGGCCGGCGGCGTCTTCGCGCTCTGCGGCGCGCTCACGCTCGCCGAGGTCGCGAGCGCGCTTCCCGAGACGGGCGGCATGTACGTCTTCTGCCGCGACGGCTGGGGCCGGCTCGCGGGGTTTCTCTTCGGGTGGGGGCAGTTCTCGATGATCCGCGCGGCGTCGCTCGGCGCCATCTCGATCACGTTCTCGGAGTACTTCTTCCGCGTCACGGGCCAGAACCCGCAGGCGCCCGACAAGGTCATGGCCGTGCGCTGGTTCGCCGCGTTCGCGATCGCGCTCACGGCGGGCTTCAACATCCTCGGCGTCCGCTTCGCGTCCAACGTGAGCAACGTGACGGTCCTCGCGAAGTACGGCGGGCTCGTCTTCATCGTCCTCGTCGCGCTCTTCGTCGGGCTCCCGAAAACGGGCGGGTTCTTCGCTCCTGCGGTCCCCGCCGGCAGCTTCCATGTCGCGGCGTTCGGCCTCGCGCTCGTCTCGACGCTCTGGGCGTTCGACGGCTGGGCCGACCTCGCTTACAACGCCGGCGAGGTGAAGGACCCGCAGAAGAACCTCCCGCGCGCGCTCATCGGCGGGACTCTTCTCGTCGTCGCGATCTACCTCGCCGCGAACGTCGCGTACCTCGCGGTGCTCCCGATCGAGAAGATCCGCATCTCGAAGCTCGTCGCGGCCGACGCCGCCGAGGTCGTTCTCGGGACGGCGGGCGCGGCTCTCGTCTCCGTCATGGTCATGGTCTCCACGTTCGGGACGCTCAACACCGTTCTTTTCACGAGCCCGCGCGTCTTCTTCGCGATGGCCGCCGACCGCCTGTTCTTCCGGCCCGTGGCGTCCGTCCATCCGCGCTTCGGGACGCCGTGGATCTCGATCTCGATGACGGCCGGCCTCGGCATCGTCTTCGTCCTCCTGCGCAATTTCGAGCAGCTCGCGGACGCGTTCGTGACCGCGTTCCTGCCGTTCTACGCGCTCGCGGTCGCGTCGATCTTCCGGCTGCGGAAGAAGCCCGGCTACGCGCCGACGTTCCGCGTCCCGCTCTACCCCGTCCTGCCGATCGTCTTCCTCGTGTCCGTGCTCTACCTGCTCGGCAACGCGGTCGTCCAGCCCGAGAGCCGCTGGTCGACCCTCGCGGTCCTCGGCGTCGTCGCGGCGGGCGTGCCGGTCTACTACCTGACGGTGGGGCGGCCGGGCCGGTCTCTCACCGGAACCAGCCGCTGACGTCCACGACGAGGTTCACCGTCCCCGAGGGCTGGGCGCAACGGACGAGGACGTCCCCGGCCGAACCCAGGGCGACGAACGCGTTGTTCGCGCGCGTCTGCCCCGCTCCGTAGGAGATCGTCGTCGCGCTCGTGAGGACGGCTCCCGCCGGCCGGAAGCTCAGCGCGCCGGCCGCCGACGGAGACGCGACGGTGACGTTCACGGCGAGAGAGCGAGCGTCGGACGGCACGCCGCAACGCCCCGCGAGCGTGAACAGGCGGTCCGTGCTCGCGACGAGAGCGGGAGCGCCATCCGGGCCGGACGGCCCGCGCGTGTCGAGGAGGCGGCACGGGGTCACCGTCGAGAAGGACGATCCGGGCACGGGCGGCGGCGGCGCGACGCGTCCGACCGCCGCGACCTTGAACTCCGTGAACCAGACGTCCCCGTCGGGGCCCGCGGCGATCCCGAGCGGGCCGGAATCCGCCGTCGGGATCAGGAACTCCGTGACGGCGCCCGAGGTCGTGATGCGCCCGATCCGGTTCGCGTCGAACTCCGTGAACCAGAGCGCGCCGTCGGGCCCCTGCGCGATCGCGAAGCTCCGCGTCGTCGCGGGAAGGAGGAACTCCGTGAACGCCCCGGAGGGCGTCAGGCGCGCGATCCGGCTCGCGCCGGACTCCGCCACCCAGAGGTTGCCGTCGGGGCCGGCCGCGATCCCCGTCGGGCTGCCACCCGCCGTCGGAACGGGGAACTCCGTGACGACGCCGGCGAGGGTGATCCGCCCGATCTTGTTCGCGGACGTCTCGGTGAACCAGAGCGCCGCGTCGGGCCCCGCCGCGATGCCCTGCGGACTGCTGCTCGCCGTCGGGATCGGGAACTCCGTGAGGACGCCCGCGGTCGTGAGGCGGCCGATCCTGTTCGGGGTCTCCGTGAACCAGAGGGCGCCGTCCGGACCCGCCGTGATTCCCTCCGGGTTGCCGGAGACCGGAAAATGCGTCAGCGCGCCCGCCGTCGTGAGCCGGCCGACCCGGCTCCCGGTCGACTCGGCGATCCAGAGCGCCCCGTCGGGTCCCGCCGCGATGCCGTGCGGACTGCTGACGAGGCCCACGGCCCAGCTCGTGATCGCTCCCGCCGTCGTCGCGCGGCCGATCCGGTCGCCCACCGCGAACCAGAGCGCGCCGTCCGGGCCGGCCGCGATGTGATACGGCAGTGCGCCCGCGGGAAGCGGGAACTCGCGGTCCACCTCGGGGGGCGGATCCTCGCCGATCGCATACCGGCCGACCTTGCCCGTCCGGAACTCCGTGAACCAGAGGTTTCCGTCCGGCCCCGCCGCGATGCCGTAGGCCCCGGCGTCCGACGTCGGCACGAGGGCCTCCCAGATCGTGCCGCCCGTCGTGATGCGGCCGATCCTGTTCGCGTCGAACTCCGTGAACCACAGGGCGCCGTCGGGCCCCGCCGCAAGGTCGAACGCGCGCGTCGTCGCAGGCAGGGGAAACTCGGTGACGACGCCCGCCGTCGTGATGCGGCCGATCGCGCCCGCGTTCGACTCCGTGAACCAGAGCGCCCCGTCCGCGCCAGCCGCGATTCCGAACGGGCCCGACGGGCCCGTCGGCGTCGGAAACTCGGTCACGACGCCCGCCGTCGTGATCCGCCCGATCCTGTTCCCGCTGAACTCGGCGAACCAGAGCGCGCCGTCCGGACCCGCCGCGATTCCCGCGGGACCGCTGTTCGCCGAGAGGATCGGGAACTCCGTGAATCCGCCCGCCGCCGTGAGGCGCCCGATCTTGTTGCTCGCCTCCGTGAACCACAGCGCCCCGTCCGGGCCGACCGCGATCTGCTGCGGGCCGCCCGGCGCCGGGAAATGCGTGAGAGCGCCCGCCGTCGTCAGGCGTCCGATCGCCGCCGACTCCGTGAACCAGAGCGCCCCGTCCGGGCCGAGGACGATGCCCTGCGGGTTGCTCACCGCCCCGACCGCGAGATCCGCGATGACGCCACCCGTCGTGATGCGCCCGATCCGGTCGACCTCCGTGAACCAGAGGGCGCCGTCCGGCCCGGCGGTGATCTGGTTCGGAAGGCGGCTCGCCGAGAGGGGAAACTCGAGGATGGCCTCCGCCGGGAGCGCCGCGGCCAGGGAGAGACCCGCAAGAGCGGCGAGAGCCGCGGAGATCCACGCGGAGTGCCGGCGCCCGTCCATGGTCAGTCCGCCATTTTCTCCCGCCTCGGCTGCGGGTGAGGAAGGGCCGGGATCACGGGATTTCGAGACTTGAACCAGTTAATTAATCATGTTCTCTCGAAGGAGAACCATGATGCAGCCGAATCAGGAGAGCCGGAGTCCGAAAGGCGTTGCCTTCCGACGGGGGGACCTAGCTTTTCCGTTGGCACATCCCCTCAAAGGAATGGCCACGGAGGAAGCCATGACGACGAAACGGGTGCTTTCGTTGAGAGGCCGGCGGCTCTTTGCCCTCATTGCGTTCCTCGCTCTTCCGACGGTCGCCCTTGGCGCTCAGCCGGGGACGCAGTCCCTCGCCGCCGCGCGCTCGCGGGAGATCCAGTCCCAGCTGCAGAGGATCGACGCGGATCGGGCGGGATTCGTCGACGATTTTCTGGCGCAGTGGGCACCCCTGGTCGACGATTCGATGTACGACGTCCGGCGCGAGCTCGGGCCGATGGCGATGGTGGCCCCGGCCTGGCAGCTCTACGGCGCGTCCCTCGCGGGCGACTTCCAGACCATGATGCGGGTCCTTCGGGGCGCAGAGGGCCCCGGAAAGTACGTCAACGCCTTCATGGAAGGACGGACCGAGGCGCGGGTGAAGCTCGCGACCGGTGGGCGGACGCCCCAGATCATTGGTGACTCGGACACCTCGCTCGTCTATGTCCCGATCGCTCCGTGCCGCGTGGTCGACACGCGCAACGCCGGCACGCGGACCGGCATCCTGACCGCCGGCACCTCGCGGACTTTCGACCTCACGACGGAAGCGTTCACCGATGGCCAGGGCGGTACCGGGCCGTGCCCCGGGCTGCCCAACTACAGCTACTACGGCTGGTCCGTCAACATCACGGCGGCCGGATACGCGATCAACGGCAACCTCGTCGTGTGGGGCTATGGCGGCACCGAGCCGGCCACCAGCATCCTCAACCACCCGCTGGGGCCCTATGCCATCGCGAACGCCGCGACGGTCACCGGTTGCGTGGGCTGCACGGACGACATCGTCGTCAAGGCGAATGTCGGGGACACGCACGTGATCATCGACGTCATGGGCTACTACAAGGACGCCTCGGTCGCCGACTCCACCGTGACGAGGTGGGCGGGAACGCCGATGGTGATTCCGGCCAACTCCAAGAACTTCGTGACCGGCGGCGCCTGCCCCACGGGCACCGTGATGATCGGGGGCGAGGTCGATCACTCGGCGGGTGACGTGGCGATGGGCGAGAGCCACCAGGATTCCTCGGTGACCTGGACGTTCTGGATGATCAACAACACCGCCTCCTCCGTGAGCATCACCGCCTGGTCCCGGTGCCTGGACTTGCCGGTCAGGCGCTATTGATCGCGGGCCCGTTCGGCCTCGCGCCCTAAGCCAGGCGCTCCCGGACCGCGCTCTCGATCTCGTCGCCGTGCGCGACGAGGCCGTGGTCGCCGCCGGCAACGCGGTGGAACCGCGAGCCGATCGCGAGGCGCCCGGAGGCTTCCCACCGTGCCCACGCGTCCGCGATCTGCGCGTACGGGACCGTTTCGTCCTCCGTCCCCATGACGACCGAGACGGGGACCGGGGGCGGCGCCTCGTCGACGCGCACGAGCGCCATCTCCTCGAAGAAGCGCCGGTGGATCGGAAGCGGTCGCTCCTCGCCGTGATGGAAGAGGTCGAACTCCTCGCCCTCCGGCAGCTTCTCCTTCCAGCGCTCGTGAAATCCCAGGGCCGGCGCGACGAGGACGAGAGGAGGCAAGAGGGGACCGAGATTCTCCGCGAGTGAAAGAGCCACGAGAGCGCCCAGCGAGCTTCCGACGATCACCCTCGGCCCGGCGCGGTCGAACGCCGCCCTGGCCGCGGCGACCATTTCGAGGAAATTCAATCGGCGGAAGGACGGCACGTTGAGGTCCGGGGCCACGACGCCGAAGCCGTCGGGAGAGAACCGGTCTTCGAGGACCGCCCGTTTGCGGCCGCGCGGCGACGAGGCGAAACCGTGCAGGTATAGGATCGAGGGCACGATTGCGGTTGCTCGGTCCGAGGATACAGGCTGGCAGAAAGCTTGCGATTCACGCGCAGAGCTATTGACTTGACCAGGGTCTGTGACGTAAGTCTCACGTTTATCGCTCGATCTTCGGGGACATCAATTCATAATTCCGGATCTCCCGACGAAAAGCCGAAGGGCGGGCGGGAACAGAAACGTCTCTATGTTCTTCTTGGAGGAGGAAGCTTGATGAAAAACGCTCTCAGATTCCTGATGGCCGTGGCGCTCGTCGTCACGGCCACCGCCGCCTTCGCCGGTGAGACGGGCTCCGTCTCGGGCGTCGTGAAGGACGGCAGTGGCCTGGCGGTCCCCGGAGCGACCGTGAAGATCACGGGCGCCCAGGCGCCGTACACGACCGTCACCAACGCGGCCGGCGTATTCAAGTTCACCACGCTTCTGCCCGGCGACTACGTCGTCGCGGCGGAGCTCAAGGGCCTCGGCGCGGCGAGCCAGAAGGTCCACGTCTTCGTCGACAACGACGCGCAGCTGTCGCTCGCGCTCGTCCAGACGACGAAGGCCGAGGTCGTCGTGACGGGCGCGGCGGCCGAGATCGACAAGACCTCCTCCGAGGTCAACTTCAACTACACCGACAACACGATCAAGGACCTCCCGCTCTCGCGGACGTACGAGGGAGTCCTGAAGATCATCCCCGGCGCCGCAGCGGACACGAGCGGCAGCGGCTTCGTCTCGATCTCCGGCGGCACGAGGCAGGACAACAAGTACCTGCTCGACGGCGTCAACATCACGAACCCGGGCTACGGCTTCCTCGGCGTCGACACGAACCAGCTCGACATCGCGGACTTCAACGTGAAGAAGGGCGGCATCTCAGCCGAGTTCGGACGGACGTCGGGCGCGATGGTCAACGCGGTCACGAAGTCGGGCACGAACGAGATCGCCGGAGCCGTGCAGTTCAACCTCTCGCCCAGCTCCTTCCAGTCCAATCCGGACTTCGGGGTGACGTCCGAGACGAGCACCTACAACGGCCAGGGGAACATCGGGTTCCCGATCATCAAGGACACCCTGTTCGGCTACGTCTCCGCGGCCTACTACGACACGAAGGTCACCGGCCAGACCGCGACACAGGGCGGCGTCACGACGACGCAGCCCGACTCCACCTCGCACAACGGCGACTACTTCGGCAAGCTGACGTACTTCGCCGGCCAGTCGCTCCTCGTCAACGCCGGCTTCCGGGCCCTGCCCGCCAAGTCGGACAACCAGTTCAACTCGGTGTACGACGCGCCCACGGCCGCGTACGGCGCCGACACGACGAACTACGTGGGCAACGTCTCGGTCGACTGGTTCGCGTCCAAGAACACGGCCGTCGAGGCGAAGTACGTCTACTACACCGAGAACGACACGTCGAACGGCCTCAACCTCGTCGCGCCGTTCACGCCGATGACGATCAACCCGAAGACGCTCGGAGCGTACGGCGCCTTCCCGAACCCCTCGGTGCTCGGCAACTCCGGCCTGCCCGAGTTCCAGTCGACGGGCGACCGGTACAAGCGGAACGAGATCAAGGCGACGCTCAGCCAGTACTTCGACCTCGGGGCGTCGCAGCACCAGTTCAAGGTCGGCGGCGGGTACGAGGACGACACGATGGACACGGTCCGCGCGACGAACGGCTGGGGCAGCTGGTCCGGCGGCGTGGGCGTCACGTGCCCGGCTTCGGTCTGCGGCCACTCGGTCTCCGGCACGGATCGCGCCCGGTACTACACCTCGCAGCCCGAGCAGAACTCGGCGGCGCGGACGTACTCGCTCTTCGCCCAGGACACGATCACGTTCAAGAACCTCACCGTGTACCTCGGCGTCCTCGCGAACAAGGACGACTTTGCCCAGATCTGCAAGGCGGGCAACGTCTGCGGCTCCTCCACGGCGGCGCCGCTCACCGCGGACACGCGCTACAACTTCATGTCGTTCAGCTGGAGCCAGGAGATCCAGCCCCGCCTCGGCATCACCTGGAACGCGAACCTGATCAACGGCGACAAGTTCTACACGACGTACGGCGAGTACGCCAACATGGACCAGAAGTCCACGGCGCGCTCGTTCGCGCCGTACCGCATCCGGCAGGACCAGGCCTACTTCGACGGGACGACCGGGGCCTTCCTCGGATCGCAGTTCCGCGGCTCCTCGGGCGGCAAGTACATCCCGCCGGGACTCAAGCCCGCGTACTACCAGGAGTTCATGCTCGGCTACTCCGCGCCGCTCTCGAAGGACTTCAGCTTCGACGCGTACTACCAGTACCGCAACCTGAAGAACGCGTTTGAGGACACGCCGATCGACCCGGCGAACTACTTCGGATCGTTCCAGGCCGCGAACTTCCCCGACGCGCGCCGCAAGTACAGCGCCGTCACCCTCGACCTCCAGAAGCGCTACGCGGACCGCTGGTACGCCGACGCGAACGTCACGTTCAGCAAGCTCTCGGGCAACTTCGACGAGGACTACGGCACGGCGCTCTTCAACACGTCGTCGTTCCTCGAGGACGAGCCCGGCTGGTACACCACCGACCCGAACCGGTACGGCCTCATGTCGCAGGACCGTCCCGTGATCTTCAAGCTCATGGGGACTTACGACTTCCCGATGGGGCTCACGTTCGGAGGCTTCCTCCGCGTCCAGAGCGGCACGCCCTGGGAGGCCCGCGGCGCCACGCCTTCGACGTCCGACGGCCGCTATCTCCAGTCGGCAGGCACGAACCGCCTTCCGACGTGGACGAACTTCGACCTCCTCGCGGCGTACACGTTCAAGCCGTCCGGAAGCCTCGGAATCCGGCTCGAGGCGCGCCTGCAGAACGTCTTCAACACGCAGACGGTCCTCGGGGTCGACCACACCCAGTACTTCGACAATTACGTGGACGGCACGCCGGCCTCGAACAATGGACCCCAGGGCACGTCCAAGCCGAACGCGGACTACGGCAACGCCACGGCCTGGGCCGCGCCGCGCCGGCTCATCGTGACGGCGCGCCTGGACTTCTGATGTGACTCCGGGGGAACCGGCCGCATTCGCGGCCTGAAAAGGGTTCCCCCGGACCCCTCCCTTTCAGGCCCTGAGGCCCGGCGGAAACGCCGGGCCTTTTCATTTCCCGCGGTCGAGCGCCTGCAGGAACGCGCGGGCCTTCTCGTAGCCGGGCTGCAGGGCAAGCGCCTCGCGGGCGAGCGTCCTGGCCCGCTCCGTTTCGCCCGCCATCCCGCACGCAACCGCGAGGTTGAGCCGCGCCGCCGCGTTCGTCGCGTCGACCCGGACGGCCTCTTCGAGGTCGGCGCGGCCGCCCGCGGCGTCGCCGGACGCAAGGCGCGAGAGACCGCGCTTCTCCAGAAGCCCGGAGAGCCCGGCCGCGGCCTCGCTCCTCGGCGCCGCGGACGCGAGCGAGCGTCCGAACGCCGTGATCGCCTCGTCGCTCTTCCCCGCCGCCTCGAAGGAACGGCCCACGCGAAGCCAGACGAGACCGGGGTCGGGATGGCCCGCGGCCGCCGCCTCCGCGTGCCCCATCGCCCCGGCGTCGCCCTGCTCGATCTCCCAGAGGACGAGGTGCATGTCCTCGTCTGCGGCGCCGTCCCAGAGGCCCGTCGGCCAGAGCGAGACGGCCGCGAGGACGGCCGCCACCGCCGCGGCCGCACCGAGCCCCCTTTTCGCCCGCCATGCTTCCGGGAACTTCGCGACGGCGGCGCCCGCGAGCGGGGCGAGCGCCGCGAGGAGCGGCAGGCGGTAGCGCGTCGCGACGAAGAAGGCCGCGACGGCGAGGACGTACGCCGGGACGAACGCGGCCCAGACCAGCAGGGCGCGGCGGGCCGCGCCCGCCGACGCGAGGAGCGCGAGGACGAATCCCGCGCCCGCGAGCGGAACGAGGAGGCCGGGGCCCACGACGAGGAGCCTCAGCGCGGAGCTGTGCCCGCGGTACCACGGGAAGCTGAAGTTGAGCGGCGCCTCGTCGCCCGAGAGGGCGAATCGAATTTTTCTCAGAAAGAGAGAGAGCGCGGCGGCGGGGCTCTCTCGAATCCAGGACCACGCTTTCTTCGCGAAGTGCTCGGAGACCTCCCGGCTCGAAAGAGATCGGCCCTCCGCTGTCTCAGCCACCTTCTTGGAGTCCTCTCTTTGTCCCCCGATGTCGGCCGTGATCCCCGGGAGCGCGCGATAGACGCCGTTCGCGCCCGGCCCGTTGCCGACGAGGAAGTTCAGCCCCCCGTGCGACGAGATGAGGACGAATTCGCGGGAGACGACGAAATTCCTGAGAGTGAAGGGCGCAATCGTGAGCGCTGTTCCCGCGAGAAGCGCCAGCGCGGGCAGAAGGGGTCGAAGAGAGATTTCTTTGAAGGTGAAGAGTAAGAGGACCGCGGCGGCCGCCGCGACACAGAGGAGGGCGTTCGGCCTGTTGAGAGCGAGAAGACCAAACGCCGCACCCGTGGCGAGCCAGAGCCCGGCGCTCGCCGCCCCATTCACCTTCGAAGAAATACTTCCGTGCGTGAGCGCATTCGCAAGCAGGAACAACGCGAGCGCGGTCAGGAACGGGTCCAGCGCCGCCTGGAGGATGAGCACCTCGTGGAACGTCACGACGCCCGTCAGGGCGAAGAGGACGCCCGCCGGGAGCGCCGCGCGCTCGCCGAAAAGCCGCCGCGCCGTCAGGAAGACGAGGCCGACCGCGACCGTGCCGAGGAGGATCTGGACGACGCGGGCGACGGGAAACGAGACGCCCGTCGCCGCGAGGAAGTACGCGTACAGCGGCGAGACGAAGAACGGCACGGGCCCCTCGCCCCGCACCAGGAAATCGCCGTGCGCGATGCGCCACGCGAGGCCCGCGTAGACGCCGCTGTCGAGGGCGCCGTACGGCTGCAGGAGCGGATGACTCCCGAGCTGCGCGAGGACGGCTGCCTTCGCGGCAAGCGTCGCGGCAAGCAGGAAGAGCAGGCGCTTCATCGGAGAAGAGGTTACCTCCTGCGCCTTGCTAAGCTGGACCCATGCGCGCGTTCTGGATCGGCGTGGACGGAGGCGGCACGCGCACGCGCGCCGTCGTGGCGGGCGAGGATCTCGTCCCGATGGGGCGCGGCGCCTCGGGCCCCGCGAACGCCGCGACGCGTCCTCTCCCGCTCGTCGTGGAGACGATCCTCGAGGCCGTCGGCGACGCGGCCGCCTCCGCGGTCGTCGCGGCCGCCCGTGCCGAGCGCGTGGCCGTCGGCCTCGCGGGCGTCGAGTCGGCGAGCCTCGTCGGGCCCCTCACGGCCGCGCTGGAGGAGCACTTCGGCCAGGGCCGCGTCCTCGTGACGACGGACGCGCGCATCGCCCTCGCGGGCGCCTCGACCGCCGATCCCGGCGGGCCGGGCGTCGTTCTCATCGCGGGGACCGGCGCCATCGCCTACGGGCGCTCCGCGGACGGCGCCGAGGCGCGCGCGGGCGGATGGGGCCCGCTTCTCGGAGACGAGGGCTCGGGCTACGCGATCGCGCGCCAGGGCCTCGCGGCCGTCGTCCGGGAGCTCGACGGGCGCGGCCCGAAGACGGCGATCCGGGAGCTGCTCTTCCGGTCCGAGCGCGGGATCCACACCCTGGAGGAGCTCCTCGCGAAGATCTACCGGTCCGAGGGCGGCGCCGGCGACGTCGCGGCGTACTTCCCGATCGTCCTCTCGGCCGCGAAGGCCGGCGACGCCGAGGCGTGCCGGATCCTCGGCGAGGCCGGCAGGGAGCTCGCCCTCGCGGCCCTCACGGTCATCCGGAAGCTCCGTCTCGAAGGGGAGTCCTTCCCGGTCTCGACCGTCGGCGGGGTGTTCGCCGCGGGCGACCTCCTCGTCGGGCCGCTCGCGGCCGCGCTCCACGCCGTCGCGCCGGGCGCGCGCGTCGGCCCCCCGGCGTACCCGCCCGAGATCGGCGCCATCCGGCTCGCCCGCGCGAAGGCCGGGGGTCGGGCGTGACCGAAACGGAGACGCTCCTCGCCCGGATGCACGAGGCGGACGCCGCCGTGCAGGCGGCCGTCGGCGCGGCGCTCCCCGCGCTCGCCCGAGCCGCCGACGCGATCGCGGCGCGCCTCGAAGCCGGCGGCCGCTGGATCTACGCCGGTGCCGGTACCAGCGGGCGACTCGGAATGTTGGACGCCGCGGAGCTCCCGCCCACGTTCGGCACGGACCCGTCCCTCGTCGTCGCGCTCCTCGCGGGCGGGAGAGACGCCATGTTCGAGGCCGTCGAGGGCGCCGAGGACGACGCCGCTGCCGGCGCGCGGGACCTCGTCGGCGCCGGCCTGACGCCGAAGGACGCGGTCGTGGGCATCGCGGCGAGCGGCGGAACTCCGTACGTGCGCGGCGCGCTGAAGGAAGCCCGCTCGCGCGGCGCCCTGACCGTCTCCGTCGTCTGCCGGCCCGGCGCGCCGCTCCTCGCCGAGGCGGAGATCGGCATCCTCCTCGACACGGGAGCGGAAATCCTCGCCGAGTCCAGCCGCCTGAAGGCCGGGACGGCGCAGAAGATCGCGCTGAACATGCTCTCGACGGCCGTCATGGCGAAGCGCGGCCTCGTCTACGAGGGCGAGATGGTCGCGATGCAGCCGACGAACGAGAAGCTGCGGAAGAGGGCAAAGCGAATCGTGGCGCAGCTTGCCGGAATGTCCGAAGAGAATGCCGAAGATTTTCTCAGAAGGTGTAATTGGCGGCTGCCCGTGGCGCTCGTCTCGGCGAAATGGAGAGTCGACGCTTCGGCCGCGTCTCTTCACCTTTCTGAGAAGAATTCGAACGTGGCGGCTGCTCTGAGCGAGCCTCCGGAGGCGGGCGGCGGATGAGCGAGGGAGCAAAGAAATCCTCTTCGGTTCCCTCTCTCGTCGACCTCCACATCCACGGCGCGTTCGGCGTGGACGTGCTCACGGCGTCCGACGCGGAGATGGACCGGCTTGCCGCGGGGCTCTTCGCCCGCGGGGTCTCCGGTTTCCTCCCGACGCTCGTCCCGCTGCCGCTGCCGGAGATGGCCGCGGCCGTGACGCGCCTGTCGGCGTGGATGAAGACGCGGCGCGACGGCGACGGCCGCGGCGCGATGCCGCTGGGCCTGCACTTCGAGGGGCCGTTCGTGTCGCCTTCGCGCTGCGGCGCGCTCCACCGCGCGGACTTCCTCGACGGGACGGACGCCCTCGCGCTCGGCGCGTTCTTCGAGATCGCGTCCTCGGCGCCGGGGCGCGGGATGACGACGCTCGCGCCCGAGATCCCGGGCGGCATCGCGGTCGTCAAGGAGTTCGCCCGGCGGGGGTTCGTCGTCTCGATTGGGCACACGGAAGCCGACGTCGCCACGCTCGACGCGGCGCTCGCGGCCGGGGCGCGGCACATGACGCACTTCGGCAACGCGATGAAGCCGCTCCACCATCGAGACGCGGGCCCGGTCGGATGGGGCCTCGTCACGGAGGGCGTGAGCGTGGACGTCATCGCGGACGGGCACCACCTCTCGAGGGAGATGCTGAGGCTCGTCCTCCGCGCGAAGGGAGACGGGCGCGTGGCGTTGATCAGCGACGCGATGCCGGCGGCGGGCCTCGCGGACGGCGACTACGCGGTCTGGGGCGAGACCCTGACCGTCAAGGGCGGCGCCGCACGCAACGCGACGGGCGCGCTCGCGGGGTCGACGGCGATCCTCGACGACTGCGTGAAGCACCTCGCGGGGGTCGTCCCGGAAGACGTCGCGATCCGCGCCGCGTCGGACGTCCCGCGCGCCATTCTCGCCGCCGGCTGACCTCGCTGGCTTTCAGGCCGGCCTTCTGACATCCTTCCGCCCACAAACCCCATGGAACTCGCGCTCCACGAAGACGGAAGCGTCACGGTCGTCACTCTGTCGGGCGATCTCGTCATCGGCGAGGCCGAGGCGCACTTCAAGAAGACCGTCAGCCGCCTTCTCGAGGAGGGCAAGGTGCAGCTCGTCGTGGATTGCAGCGGCCTTCGCTACGTCGATTCCTCGGGCCTCGGCTCTCTCGTGCGCGCCCTCACGACGTCCCAGCACGAAGGCGGCAGCACGAAGCTCCTGGGCGTCCCGCCGTCCCTGCGCAAGCTCCTCGAACTGACGAAGCTGGATTCCGTCTTCGAGAGTTTCGACAACCGCGACCAGGCCGTCTCCAGCTTCTAGACATCGGCGCTCCGGCGCCGGGAACGGTGCAGATGGGCGACGTCGGCGAAACGGGACGGGCCGCAGAGGCCGAGTCCGGGGCTCTCGCGGAGCTGGCGCGCTGCGAGACCGTCGCGCAGAAGGCGGCGTGGGCCGCGCGCTGGTGCGCGCGCCTCTCCGGGGCGGACGAGGCGCTCGTCTTCGGCGTCGACACGCCCTCCGGCGGCTGGATCGCCCTCGGCGCCTCCGGTGCCGGCGCGGCGAAGGGCCTGCGCCGCGTGGTTCCCCGGGACGGCGGCGTCGTCCGCGAGGTCACGCGCAGCCGCACGCCACGGGTGCTGCGCCGCGACGACGCCTCCCTCGGCTCCGACCCGATGGTGTCCCTCCTCCCGGAGGGGCCCGGGACGGTCCTCGTCGCCCCGCTCCTCCCCGACAAGGACGCCGCCGGGGTGGTGGCCCTCTCGTTCGGGCGGGAACCGGCCGGCGAGCGACTCGCGCGGCTCGAGGCATTCCTCCCGATCGCCGCCGCGGCTCTCGACCGCGCACAGGCCGCGGACCGCAAGACGGCGGGCCAGCTCTTCGCGATCGAGCGTCTCACGAGCCTCTACGACGTCACGAAGGCCTTCGGCTCGACGATCGACCTCGGCGAGCTGTCCGCGCTCATCGCCCGCAAGGCCGCGGACTTCGCGGTCGCCGAGGTCGCGTCGCTCTGGTTCTTCGACGGCGAGGCCGGCGACGTCTCGCTCGCCGCCACGGCCGTCAACGGGAACTACGAGGTCGCGAGCCCGCCCGACTTCGTCGGCGGGTCCCTCGTGGGAGACGTCGTCGTGGACCGGGAGATCGTGAGGAGGAACGCGCTCTCCGACGACGACCCCCTCCGGCACGCCGACCCTTCGTACGAAATCCGCAGCGTGCTCGCCGTCCCGCTCGTCGAGAACGACGCTCCGATCGGCGTCCTCGTCGCCGCCAACAAGCGTGGACGCCACCCGGACTTCACCGCGGCGGACGAGGAGCTGCTCGCGGACGTCGCCCGGCAGGCCGTGGCCGCCCTGCGGAACGCCCGGATGTACGAGGCCGAGAAGAAGGTCGAGGAGCTGGACGCCCTCCTCACCGTGAGCCGGGAGATCACGTCGACGCTCGACCTCGACAAGGTCATGAAGACGGTCGTCAACGCCAGCTCGGCCCTGATCCCGTACGACCGGTGCGCGATCGGAATCATGCGGAAAGGCCAGCTTCGCGTGGGGGCGATCTCCGGGATGGCGACCCTCGAGCGCAGCGACCCGTCCGTGCGCCGCACGGAGGAGCTCCTGCAGTGGATCTTCTACGGCGGCAAGGACGTCGCGGTGGAGCAGACCGGGGACGGCCGGATCGTGGCCGACCGGCCCGAGACGGAGGAAAAGTTCCGCGTCTTCTTCCGAGAAAGCGGCATGAACGCGTATTTCGGCCTCCTCCTGAAGGACGAGGAAGGGAAGCTTGCGGTCCTCGGTTTCGAGAGCCGCGAGCCGCTCCTCATCGACGGGGAGCGCCGCGACATGGTCCAGATCCTGGTGAATCAGGCGACGGTCGCGATCCGCAATGCGCAGCTCTACCAGCAGGTTCCGCTCGTGGGCTTCTGGAAGCCGCTCCTGGAGAAGCGTCAGAGGTTCGCCGCGATCCCCCTGAGGCGCCGCCGGGCCTGGGTGGCTGCCGCCGTCCTCACGCTCGCGCTCCTTCTCGTGGTTCCGTGGCCGATCCGCGTGGCAGGTCCCGCGCGCGTCCTGCCGGGACGGCGTGTCGCGGTGACAGCCGAGGTCGAGGGCGCGATCAAGTCGATCGAGCGCCGCGAAGGGGACGCCGTGCGGCAGGGGGACGTGATTGCCGTCCTGCGGGACGACGACTACCAGGCGGCCCTCGCCCACGCCGAAGCGGCCTTCCAGATCGCCGAGAGCAACGTCGCGCGCTACCGCCAGGAGAACGACGCCGGAGCCATGTTCCAGGCGCTGGCCCATCGGGACGAGTGCGCACTGCGGCTGGCGCGGGCCCGCGAGGACCTTTCCCACGCCCGGCTCGTCGCCCCGGCCGCCGGCGTCATCGTCACGCCCCACCTCGATGACCGGGTCGGCCAGGTCCTCGCGAAAGGCGCCGAGCTCTGTGTCCTGGCCGATGTCGCGACCGTCACCGCCGAGGTCGCCGTCCCCGAGGCCGACGCTTCTCTCCTGAAGGCCGGGCAACGGGTCGCGCTCAAGCTCAATCCCTATCCGACCCGGGTCTTCCGGGGTGCCGTGACCCGGATCGGAGCGGAAGTTCATCAGGAGGGGGAGGAGCGCTTCGTCATCGCCGAAAGTCAGGTCGAGAATTCCGACGGCCTGCTCAAGGCGGGGATGGTCGGGCGCGGAAAGGTCGTGACCGGCGCGCGGAGCATGGCATTCGCTCTCGTGCGCAAGCCCGCCCGGTACTTCTGGACGAAGCTCTGGCCCATTCTCCCGTGAGCGCCGTCCCCCCCGCCGCCCGCCGCTCCTCTTCGCTTCTCTCGGCCACGCGGTCCGAGGAAAGCCTCGCCGAGCTCAGCGCCCGGCGTGGGGCCCCCGGCGATCGGCCGGCGCTGCGCCCCGACCTCATCGTGCGTCGGCAGGTCCAGATGGGGGACGTCCAGATCGTCGTCAAGAACCCGGAGACGCTGAAGCTTTTCTTCGTCGAGGAGGACGGCTGGCGACTGCTCCAGCTCTTCAACGGCGAAAGGACGCGTCCCGAGATCGTGGACGAGTACAACCGGCTGAACCCCGGCGCGGACCTCGCCCTGAAGAACGTCCTCGAGTACGAGGAGCTGGCGCAGGGGATGGGAATCCTGGCGCAGTCCACCGCGGAGCGGAGTCTCCGGCTCCTGTCCGAGGTCAAGAAGTCGCGCCGGCGGGCCGCCGAGGAGAAGGCCGAGGGCTTCAACCCGTTCTTCATGCTCTTCAAGGTGTTCGACCCGGACCCCCTCCTGAACCGCACGGCGCGGTACGTCCGGTGGATCTGGACGCCTCCCGCCGTGGCCGTCGCCTCGGTGGGCTTCGCGTTCACGATCGCCATCTTCGTCCGGCACTGGGGCGGCATCTGGAGCGAGACGATCGATCTGTACTCGTTCCTGAAGAAGCCCTTCTGGGACTTCGTCCAGTTCTGGTTCATCCAGTCGTTCATCGGATTTCTCCACGAGATGGGACACGCCTACGCCACGAAGATCTACGGGGGCGAGGACCACGAGATGGGGGTCGCCCTCATCTACTTCATGCCCGCCTTCTACACGGACACGACCGATCAGCTCCTCTTCGACAAATGGCAGCGCCTCTGGGTCAACATCGCCGGCATCTACGTGGAGTCGAGCCTGTGCATGCTCGCGACCTTCGTCTGGGTCGCGTCCTATCCGGACACCCTCGTCCACGAGCTCGCCTACAAGACGATGCTCTTCACCGGGGTGTCGACGGTCTTCTTCAACATCAACCCCCTCATCAAGATCGACGGTTACCACGCCCTCACGAGCGTGCTCGAGATCCCCGAGCTCAGGGAGGAGTCCTTCGCGTACCTGGGGGCGCTTTTCCAGCGTCATGTCCTGCGGCTCCCGGTCGAGGTTCCGGCGCTCTCCCGGCGGAAGAAGCGGATCTTCTGGATCTACGGTCCGCTCGCCCTGGCGTACGTCGGCGTCGTCATGGCGTTCATCGGCCGGCTCTTCGGGAACTTCTACTCGAGGTATTTCCCGAACGTCGCCGGGGTCCTCGTCGTCCTGACGCTCTACCGCCTCTTCCGCAAGCGCGTGCGCCTCTGTGTCCGCGTCGCCAAGCTCCTCTACCTCGACAAGAAGGAGTACCTCATGTCGCCCCGCGCCCGCGTCCCCCTGGCCGCTTCCGCCGCGGCCCTGTTTCTCGTCCTCGCGGTGCCCTGGAAGCGGCAGACCATCGAAGCGGACGTGACGCTTCGGCCCGCGACCGTCGTCCGGCTCGAGGCGCCCGAGGACGGGACCGTGGCCGAGGTCCTCGCCCGCGAAGGCGACTTCCTTCCGGAGGGGACGCCGGTCGCGACGCTCGCAAGCATGGCGGTCACGGGACGACTCGCCTCGCTCGCGGTGGAGGAAGGCCGACTCGCGAAAGAGGCGAGCCGCAGCCGGGGAGTCGCGGAGGCCGACGGCACCTTCCGGGCCGAGCAGGAGGGCCGCGCCGTGAGCGCCGACCTGGAGAACCAGAAGGGGCGAAGGGACCGGCTCGAGATGCGCGCGCCGCTGGCGGGGCGCGTCCTCACGCGGAGGCTTCAGGATCTGCAGGGGCGGTTCGTCCGCGCGGGCGACGTTCTCCTGGAAATCGGCGACTGCAGCCGCCTCGTCGCCGAGATCCGGGTGACCGAGCGGCTCCTCACCGACCTCGTGCCCGGCGCCGCCGTCTCCGTGCGCCTCCGCGGACGGCCGCTCGGCATCCTGCACGGCTCGGTCGCGACGGTCTCGCCGGCGTCCCTGGCCCTGCCGCAGACTTCGCGCGAAACCACGGAGGGCCTGCGCCCGCCGGACCTGCCGGAACGCTTCGTCGCCGTCGCCGCCTTCGAGAACCGGGACGGGAAACTGCTACCGGGAATGTCGGGCAGCGCGAAGATCTACCTGAGAAGGGAGTCGTTCCTGCACCGCGGCTGGCGGGTGCTCCGCGACTGGGCCCAGACCGTCTTCTGGTCGTAGAAGGCAGTTGGGGGCCCTGCTTGTGGCCGGGCCCCCCAGGAAGTGTCAGCTCCTAGACGCCCTTGACGGAGGGGCTCTTGAGCGAGGGGCTCTTGAGCGAGGGGCTCTTGAGCGAGGGGCTCTTGAGCGAGGGGCTCTTGAGCGAAGGGCTCTTGAGCGAAGGGCTCTTGAGCGAGGGGCTCTTGAGCGAAGGGCTCTTGAGCGAGGGGCTCTTGAGCGAGGGGCTCTTCATCGAGGGGCTCTTCATCGAGGGGCTCTTCATCGAGGGGCTCTTCATCGAAGGGCTCTTGAGCGAAGGGCTCTTGAGCGTCGGGCTCGAAACGGCCGGGTTGTTGCCGAGATGGCCGACGCGAATCTCGTCCACTTCCTTGCCCGTACCTTCCTTGATCTTCGCCTTCTGCGCGTCGGTCAGCTTGATCCGAACTTCGTTCGACATTGGTTGCCTCCTCTTTCGTCTTCTGTCTTCCCGATCTGGGGACGTGAACGCGACTGCAAACAGGGGGCCAGACCGGATCAACCGCCCGTTTCGAGCAAATGCCAGGGAAAACGTCGCAACCGGCTGTCAATCGTCAGATGAGCCCGATGACTTTTTCAACCTCGGTTGACTGATTCATCCGGCCGTCCATTCAAAGGCGGTGTTTCCGGCAGAGGTACTTCATCTGGTTCGCGTCGAGACCGAGCGCTTCGGCCGCGCGGGCCTTGACGCCTCCGGCCCGGGCGATCGCCTGGCTCACGAGCTCCTTCTCGAACCTCTTGACCGACACGGCGAAGGAGAGGCTGGCCGCGGCCGGTTCGCCTGCCCCGCCGGCCCGGCTCAGGGTTCCGGGCAGATGCTCCGGGCCGATCGTGTCCCCGTCCACCATCAGCGTCAGCATCTCGACGAGATGCTCGAGCTCGCGCACGTTCCCGTGGAACGGGTGTCTCGCCAGAGTCTCGAAGGCCGCGGGCGAGAATGCCTTCGCGTTACGTCCGTGGCGCACGGCCGCGCGCGCGGCGAAGAAGTCCACGAGCAAGGGGATGTCTTCGCGCCGCTCCCTCAGCGGCGGGATCCTCAGGATGACCGTGTTGAGGCGATAGAAGAGGTCGTTGCGGAACGTCCCCGCCGACACGCGCTGCTCGAGGTCTTCGTTCGTGGCCGCCACGAGCCGGATGTCGACGTGGATCGTCTTCGTCCCGCCGACCCGCTCGAAGTCGTGCCGTTCGAGGACGCGCAGCAGTTTGGCCTGGACCGCCGGGGAAAGCGTCGCCACCTCGTCGAGGAACAGCGTCCCGCCGTGCGCGAGCTCGAAACGCCCGGCCCGGGAGGCGACGGCCCCGGTGAAGGCGCCCCGCTCGTGGCCGAAGAGCTCGGACTCGGCGAGCGTTTCGGTGAGCGCGGAGCTGTTTACGGCCACGAACGGCCCGGCCCTCCGCGGGCTGCCCCGGTGAATCGCCTCCGCCACGAGCTCCTTGCCCGTCCCGCTCTCGCCGGTCACGAGGACCGTCGCGTCGGTGGGCGCCACCTTCGCGATGAGGTCGAAGAGCGCCCGCATTCCCGGGCTCTCGCCGACGAGCCCGCCGTACGACTCGCGTTTGAAGACGTCCTCTTTCAGGGCGCGGTTCTCGGCGAGGATGCGGTGCCGTTCCAGGGCGCGTCCAAGGACGTGCAGCAGGTCCGGCTTCTCGAAGGGTTTGCGGAAGAAGTCGAACGCTCCCATTTCGATGGCCTTGAGGGCCCAGTGGCGTTCCGCTTCGGCCGTCATGATCACGACGGTGGCGTCCGGCTGTCGCTTCCGGATGGCCTGCAGCAGGCGCAGGCCCTCCTCCGCCTCGCCCGACGGCGGCAGCCGGAGATCGAGAAGGTAGACGTCGGGCTCGAGCTCGGCGAGTTTCAGTCCCCCGACGGCATCCCGCGCCCCGTGGACCTCGAACCGTTCCTTGAGCGCCCACACGAGCTGATCGAGGAGCAGCGGATCGTCCTCGACGACGGCGAGGCGCCCTTCCCGTCCCCTGGAGTCCGGGCCCACGGCCTACACCCGCCGGCCGCGCAAGCCCGGAAGGGGCAGCAGCAGACGCATGCACGTACCCTCGCCTTCCGTGCTCCTCACCTCGACGTCGCCGCGGTGGTGGCGCAGGATGCGGCGCGCCGTGTAGAGGCCGAGCCCCACGCCGCCGGCCTTCGTCGTCTGGAACGGCCGGAAGAGGCGCCGCCGCACGAACTCGCCGGACATGCCCGGACCGTCGTCCTCGACCTCGACCACGGCGAAGTTCCGCGCCCCGCGGCGCTCGAGTCCCGTCCGGACCGTCACGCAGCTCGCCGCGGCTTCCTGCGCGTTCTGGATCACGCTCTGGATCGCCTCGCGCAGATAGTAGGGGTCGCCCCAGACCCCGGGAACCTCGGCGAAGCTCGTGCTCATCCGGGGCGCGGACCGGCCGCGGGGCCGGCACGCCCGAAGGACCTCCTGGAGCAGGTCGTTCAGCTCGAGCGGGATCTTGATGAGCACGGAGTCCCGATGAGCCGACCAGATCCGCGCAATCCCGTCGAGCTTCTGGACGGTCGCCTGCAGGAGGTCCGTGGCGCTGCGTTTGAAGTCCGGATCGTCGTAGTGCTCCTCCATGTTCGAGAGAAGGAGGCTCAAACGAAGCTCGAGGTTCCGGATGTCGTGCAGGAGAACCGAGTCCTGCGTGGACCTCACGCGGCGGCGCGGGCCGGACGGGCGTTTCGCCATGGCCTCAGGGCCGCGCGGCGGCCGCGTGGAACGTGAGCTTCACCGCCATCCCCGGACGCAGCACGTTCTTCGGGTCGCGCGGGACGCGCACGATCACCTGCACCGTGCCGCTCCCCGGATCGATGACGGGGCTGATGAACGAGACGCGCCCGCTCGAGCGCGCGCCGGGAAAATCCGGCGCCTCGACCGACACCTCGTCGCCCGTCCGCACCGTCCGGAGGCTCGGCGCCGGCAGATAGGCGCGTGCGAGAAGCGGCTCGAGCGCCATGACCTTGAAGAGCGGCTTGCTTTCCTCGACGAGGAATTTCTCGCCGACCCGCGCGTAGCGGTCCACCACGATGCCGTCGAAGGGAGCCCGCACGACCGACCGGTCGATCACGAGTTTCGCCCTCTCCAGGTCCACGAGGGCCAGCTCGTGCCGTGAGCGCTTCTGCTCGAACTCGGCCTCGCTCGTCAGATTCAGGCGGCGCAGCTCCTCGTACCGCTTGAGGTCCGCGCGGCTCACGGAAAGCGTCTCTTCCGCGGCCTTCAGGTCCAGCTGGAACTCGCGCTGGTCGAACGTCGCGAGCGGCTGGCCCTTCTTCACGAGCTCGCCCCGCTCGGCCTGGATCGAGTCGATCACCCCGCTCACCCGGGTCGTCACCGTGACTTCCTGCTCGACCATGAGATTCGAGGAAACCGCGAGCGGGCCGGGGGCCGCGGGAGCCGTGGGCGTCGGTGCGCCGGCGCCGGCTCCTGCGAGTGCAAGAAGGGAGACGGCGACGAACGCCCGACCGCAGAGCCGGATTGGATCGCGCGTCATCTTTTCCTCCGAGATGTCTGAGTTCGAATGATACCGAATCGCGACGCGCGTCCTCAGATCTTCCAGAACCAGCCCTTCTTCTCGAAGACGCGCAGGACGGCCCACCAGAAGAGGATCGTCGCGAGCGCGAACGCGTGCGAGCGCAGCGTCGGGTCGGCGATCCACGAGAAGCCGGAGCGGTACACCCACGCGTGAAGCGTCAGGGCCTTCCCCGCGGCGTCCGTCCAGCGGATCAGGCCCATAGTCTTGGCGAGGAGGCCCGAAAGGACGAAGACCAGGAGCGGGTTCGTGCCGAACGTGAAGAACGGCGCGAACGGCTTTTTCCAGCCGAGGACGTCGATCACCAGGACGCAGAGGCAGATCGCGAGAAGGGCGGCGCCGGACGTGAACACGACGTAGGAGCCCGTCCAGAGGTTCTTGTTGATCGGGAGCGACCTGCCCCAGAAGGTCCCGGCGGCCGTCGCGAATGCCCCCCACGCGAAGAGCTTCGACGCCTTCTCCTTCACGGTCGCGTCGCTCTTCAGAAGGAAACCCGTGAGCGTTCCCGTCAGCATCGTCGCGATCGCCGTCAGCGTCGAGACGATCCCCTCGGGGTCCCAGCCCTGCGCGTTCTTCCAGAGGTGGCCCTTGAGGACGGCGAGGTCTACGGCGCGCTGGACGTTGCCCGCGGGCGTGAGGTCGTAGCCCGTGCCGAGGAGGATCGCCGTGTGCAGGGCGAGGAGGACGCCGACGGCCGCGGCCACGCCCATCCCGCGCCTCTTCCAGACGGCCAGCAGGATCCACGTGCCGAGAACGTACGTCACCCCGATGCGCGGGAGGACCCCCGGGATGCGTAAACGCGACAGGCGCTCGAGGAACGGCACGAACGGGTAGAACGCCATGAGCCAGCCCACGAGGACGATCGTCATTCCGCGGCGGAACGCGTGGCGGGCGAGGTCGATGCGGTCCGCCCCTCCGGCCATCCGCTTCTCGAGCGAGAAGACGCCCGCGACGCCCACGATGAAGAGGAACCAGGGGAAGATGAGGTCCGTCGGCGTCCAGCCGTGCCACTCGGCGTGGTCGAACGGCCAGTAGAGGTGCCCCCAGTCGCCCGGGTTGTTCACGAAGACCATCCCGACGACCGTCAGGCCGCGGAACATGTCGAGGGCGGCGAGGCGCCCGCCCCCGGCCGCCGCCTCGCCGCCCTTCGGAAGAGGAGAAAGAGGCGATTTCTGCTCGTTCGTGATTCCTCATGTTAGAACGAGCGGGCTCGGGTGCAGGGGGTCAGGATGTATTTCCTAGAAGGTGAATGGGCAGGCGACGCGCAACCGCACGGCCCCCGCCCGATGCAACGCCCCCATGCACCCTTCGAAGAAAAGCGCCCTGACACCGTGCGAATTCGTCACCGGCCGGGCATCGGCGGCGCACGCGCCCCTCTTTTCTTTCTAAGCAGCATCTTTCTCCTTCTCTCCCTCTCCTCCTGCACGACGATCCCCGAGTCGCTCCACGTGACGCCCGCGGACGACTCGCTCGCCCGCCGCGTCGCGAAGCTGGCCGAGGGCAGCGGGGCGCACATGGGGATCGTGGCGCTCCACGTCGAGAGCGGCCGCCGCCTCGAGCTGAACGCGGCCGACTCCTTCGAGGCCGCGAGCGTGATCAAGATCGCGCTCCTCGCCGAGGCCGCGGCGCGCGACGCCGAGGGCACGCTCGACCTGACGGACCGCTGGAAGCTCACCTCGAAGAACGTCGCCGCGGGCTCGGGCATGCTCGACGAGTTCGACCCCGGCCTGACGCCGACGAACCGCGACCTCCTCTCCCTCATGGTCGCGATCTCGGACAACACGGCGGCGAACCGGTTCATCGACCTCTTCGGAGCCGAAGCCGTCAACGCGCGCATGGCGAAGCTCGGCCTCCCCGGGATCCGCCTCGTGGGCCGCATCCCCGACCGCGGCAAGGAGCCCGGCAAGTGGGCGCCGCTCGGCGTCATGACGCCGGACGCCGCCGCCGAGTACTACCGGCGCGTCGCGACACGCACGCTGATCGACCCGGCCTCCGACCGCGTCGTCGCGAAGCTCCTCGCGGTGCAGCACTCGAAAGACCGCCTCCCCCGCCTCCTCCTGGACGAGGACGCGTCGTCCTGGGCGGGCAAGACCGGCAGCTACGGCGGCGTCCGCAACGACTCCGGCATCCTCACGACGAAGAAGGGCCGGTTCGTTCTCGTCGCGCTGGCGGACCGCATCCCCGACCGAAAGGGCGCCGCGACCCAGGCGACGCGCGCGATGGGCGACATCGCGGCGGCGATCGTCGACACGTGGTCGGCGTCGCTCCCGGACGTCGCCCTCCCGCCGGAACCGCCCGCCGTTCCCGCGCTGCGCCCGGCCGTGCCCCGCATGGAGACGACGCTCGCCGAGGCGCGCGCGGCGACGCAGCCCTCGGACCTCGTCCGCGTGTTCCGCGACACGGACCGGCGCTTCTGGGACGCCTGGACGCTCGCCGGCGGCGACGACCGCGACGCGTGCCTCATCCCGATGCCGAACACCTGGTGGGAGGGCTACCGTCCGTCCAAGATCGAGCCGATCTCGGCGCTCGTCCTCCACCACACGTCGCAGGCCACGGACGAGGAGTGCATCGAGCTCTTCCAGAAGCCCGAGAGCCGCGTGTCGTCGCACTTCCTCGTCGGGAGGGACGGGCGCCTCTATCAGTTCGTGTCGCTCGAGGACCGCGCGTGGCACGCGGGGCCGTCGCTCCTCCACGGGCGAATGGCCCTCAACCGGACCTCCGTCGGCGTCGAGATCACGGGCGACGGGAACAAGTATCCGTTCACGCAGGCCCAGATCGAGACCGTCGTCCGGCTCGTCGGAGTCCTGACCGCGATGTTCGACATCCAGGCTCCGTGGATCGTGGGCCACCAGCACATCGCTCCGGACCGCAAGGACGATCCGGGGGCTCTCTTCCCGTGGAACGACGTCGTCCGGCGGGGTCTCGAGCTGTCCGAGACCCTGAAAAAGGAGGGCCTCGCGAGGGGAGATTGAATTCCCCCGGCGGTCTCTCCGGCCTAGACCGGGGTCACGCCCAGTCCCGGGCCCTCCGGCATCGCCCAGACGCCGTTCGCGATCTTCAGCCCCGTGAACGGGTCTTTCGCGAGCAGCAGGTTCCCGTCGAGATCCAGCCAGTCGAAGAGCGGCCCGAGCGCGAGGCCGGCCGCGATCCCGACCGACGACTCGATCATGCAGCCGCACATCACCTTCAGGCCGACCGCGCGCGCGACGACGATCTGCTCCCACGAGCGCGTGATCCCGCCCGCCTTCGCGAGCTTCACGACGACGCCGTCGTAGAGGCCCGCCTTCTTCGCGACGTCCGCGGCGGTGAGGACGCCCTCGTCGCCGAGCACGGGGTACGTCGCGAGACCCTTGAGCTTCGCCATCTCGCCGTCCATCGCGGCGGGCATCGGCTGCTCGAGGAAGAGCGGCTTGACGCCGTTCAGCCAGAGGATCTTCTTCCGGGCCTCCTCGACGGTCGTCCAGCCTTCGTTCGCGTCGACCGTGATCGGCTGGCTCGAGACGGACCGGATCGCCGCGATGTTCTCCTCGTCGTTCGCGAGGCCGATCTTGACCTTGAGCTTCGGGAAGGCCGCGGCTTCCTTCACCTTCTGCTTCATGACGTCGGCCGTGTCGATCCCGATCGAGAACGTCGTGACGGGCATCCCACTCGCGGGCACCCCGAGGATCTGGTGGACGGGGCGACCCAGGCGCTTGCCCTTCCAGTCCCAGAGGGCCATGTCCAGCGCCGCGACGACCTCGTGGTCGCCCCCGGCGGCCGCCTCGGCCTTCTCGAGCCACGTCAGGTGGTCCCACGGGGAAAGGCCTGCGACGGCCTTCTCGACGAGCGCATACGCGGCCTCCGACGTCTCCCAGCTCTGGTTCCAGCGCTTGTTGGCGGCGGCCTCCCCGTAGCCCGTCACGCCCTCGGCCGTGACCGTGAGGAGGCCGTTCTTCTTCTCGTCGGACGAGCCGCGGGCGATCGTCCACGTGTGCGCGAGCTTGAGGAGAAGCGGACGGTACGCGAGGGAAGGCGCGGCCGAAGAACCTCCGGAAGGCTTCGGCATGCCGTCGGCGGTGACGGCGCGGGGAAGCGCGGCGGAAGCGGCTGCGGCGGCTGACGAGAGAATGAGTCCGCGGCGGGAAATGGGCTGCGTCATGCGTCGATTATGGTGGAATCCCGGGATGCGCTTCGAAAGGACCCCCGCACGCCGGTCCGTCGCCGCTCGCGCGCTCGCCGCGGCCGTCTTTCTCTTCTCATTCGAAGAAATCTCCCGAGCGGCGTCTCCCGCTGCGCCGGCCGCGCCGCCGAAGACGGCCGTCGTCGTCACCGCGGTCCAGGACCTCTTCGTGCGGCCGGACGAGACCTCGAGCGTCGACGACCAGGCGATCCTCGGCGACCGCCTGACGGTCCTCGAGGACGCGGCGGGCTTCGCGAAGGTGCGGACGGCCGCGGGCGAGGTCGCCTGGATCCCCGAGCGGGCCCTCCGCCGCGGCGAGGCGGCGGCGCTGCCGGCGCCCGGCGCGAAGGTCGCGCGCGTGACGTCCAACTTCGCGCACGTCTACGCGAGTCCGTCCTTCACCAGGCAGAAGCCACTCCTCACGGCCCCGATCGGGGCGACCATGAGTTTTTCGGATTTCTTAGAAGGTCAGAAGGGTGAGGGCGGTGCGCCCGGCACCGGCGACGCGTATTCGTGGGTCCGCGTCGTCCTGCCGGACGGGCGCGATGGTTACGTATCCGCCCGCGACGTGGAGTGGGGCGCCGCCGACACACCCCCTTCTAAGAAATCTTCGTCTTCTTCTCTTTCTCTCGGATCTCCCTCCGACTGGATCGCGTTCGGCAAGCGATTCCTCGGCGCGCCGTACACGTGGGGCGGGACGACGCCGCTCGGGTTCGACTGCTCCGGGCTGATGACGCGGATCTTCTCGGAGCACGGCGTGACGCTTCGGCGCAACAGCTACGAGCAGGCATTCCAGGACCCGCAGTTCGTGCCGGTCGCGCTCGAGAACCTCCGGCCAGGCGACCTGCTCTTCTTCGGCACCCCCGACAAGATCGACCACGAGGCGATGTGGATCGGCGACGGCACCCTCCTCCAGTCCACGCGGCACGGCGTGCCGGGCGTGCAGGTCACGCCGTTCGACAGCCCGTTCCTCAAGCCGGTATTCCGCTATGCGAGGAGATTGAGGAAAGAGGAAGAGAAGATTTCTTCGAATGGTAAAGAGGGCGCCGGGCCGGGCCTCGACGCGGCGAAGGTCGAGAAGCTTCGGGCCACGCTCGCGGGAATCGCCGCGGGGAGCGGCGCACAGTTCGGGATCTGGTTCAAGGACCTCTCCGGCGGTCTCTCACTTTCTCAGAAATCTTCTCTTTCGATGCATGCCGCTTCCACGATGAAGACGCCCGTTCTCCTCGAGCTCCTCAGGCGCGTGGACGAGGGGTCTCTTCGGCTCACGGACGAGCTGCCCGTGAAGAACGAGTTCAAGAGCCTCGTCGACGGCTCGCCGTTCTCGATCGGCCTCGAGGAGAACGACGGCCCGACGGTCGCCCACGCCGGGAAGACGGCGCCGATCGAGTTTCTCGCGCGGGAAATGATCGTCCGCTCGTCGAACCTCGCGACGAACATCCTCCTGACCCTCCTCGGCCCGGAAAACGTCCAGAAGTTCACGGACGCGCTCGGCGCCCCGACCGTTCACGTCCGGCGCTGCGTCGAGGACGGGAAGGCCTACGAGAAGGGCCTGAACAACGAGACCGACGCCGCCGGGATGGGCGCCGTGATGGAGGCCGTCGTCCGGACGCCGAAGCTCTCGGCGGCCGCAAGGGCGAAGGCCTGGGAGATCCTGATCGGGCAGACGTTCAACGAGGAGATCCCGGCGGGCCTGCACCCGCAGTCCGGCGCGGTCGTCGCGCACAAAACGGGCTCGATCTCCTCCGTCCAGCACGACGCCGCGATCGTCCGCCTGCCCGACGGGCGGGAGTACGTCCTCGTCCTCCTCGCGAACGACTTCGGCGCGGACGAGGCCGGCCGCGAAAAGGTCATCGCCGCGGCGCGGAAGATGTCGCGGGCCGTCTGGGAGGCGATGGTCGCTCCTTGAACGAAGCCCCGGCCCGCTCCTCGCGCGTCTGGCTCGCGCTCCTCGTCGTGTACGTCGTCTGGGGCTCGACGTACCTCGCGATCCGCTGGGGGCTCGAGACGATCCCGCCGTTCACGATGGCCTCGGCCCGGTACCTCGTGGCGGGAAGCCTTCTCTTTGCGTGGGTGAAGTTCCGCGGCGCACCGCGGGTCTCCCCCCGCGACCTCGGCCCGGCGTTCCTCACCGGCGGCCTCATGCTCCTCTGCGGCAACGGCGGCGTGGTCTGGGCCGAGCAGCGCCTCACGTCCGGCCTCGCGGCGCTCCTCGTCGCCGTCGAGCCCCTTTTCATCGTTCTCCTGCAGGCGACGCTCCCGCAGGAGCAGCGCCGCCCTTCGGGCCGCGCCCTCGTGGGCGTCGGGCTCGGCGTCGCGGGCGTCGTCCTCCTCGTCGGACCGGCGGACCTCGGAGGCGAGCGGGCCGACCTCGGCGGCGCCGCGGCCGTTCTTTTCGCGGCGTTCGCCTGGGCGCTCGGCTCCCTCCTGTCGCGCCATTTCGCTCCGCCGTCCTCGCCCCTGCAGGCGACCGCGCTTCAGATGCTCGCAGGAGGCGTCCTCCTCGGCGGCTTCTCCGGAGCCGTCGGCGAGTGGGCCCTCTTCTCGCCGGCTCTCGTGTCGGCGAAGTCCGCGGCCGCCGTCTCCTATCTCGTCGTCTTCGGCTCGCTCGTCGCGTTCACGGCCTACATCTGGCTGCTGCGCGCCGCGTCCCCCGCCCTCGTTTCGACGTACGCGTTCGTGAACCCGGTCGTCGCGGTGTTCCTCGGCTGGCTCCTCGCCTCCGAGCCCGTCTCGGCGCGGACGCTCGTCGCCGCCGCCGTGATCGTCGGGGCAGTCGTCCTCATCACGCGGGGCGAAGCGCGCGCGTGACGACCTGAGATAAGATCTCAGCCACAAAATCCCCCGAGAAGAAAAAGGAGTTCCGATGAAGAAGACCCTCGTGGCCTGTCTCCTCGCGTGCGCGGCCGTCGCCACGCCTCTCCGCGCCGCCGACGCCGCAGCGCCCAAGCACGGCCTGATGACGCTGGACGGCGCCTGGGTCAAGGCGATGCTCGCGAACGACGCCGCCGCGTGCGCCGCGCTTTACGCCGACGACGCGGTCCTCGTGCTCCCCGGCTCGGGCGCCCTCAAGGGCAAGAAGGCGATCGCCGAGGCCTATGCCGGGTGGCTGAAGGACGTCAAGGTGACGGAGGCCGCCGTGATGGACAACCAGTACCGGTCGGCGGGGCACCTCTCGTCGGGCTGGGGGCACTGGAAGATCACGACCGTGCCGAAGGCGGGCGGTGCGCCGACAACCGAGGTCGGGACGTGGTGCGCGGTCGCCGAGCAGCAGGGCGGCGCCTGGAAGTACGTCGCCGACCACGCATCGGCCGATCCCGCTCCCGCCCCGGCGAAGAGCGCACCCGCGTCGCCGAAGAAGTAGCGCTACTCGATCGCCTCGCCGGCGCGCGCTTTCGCGAGGTACTCGGCGGCCCCGTCCGGCCACGAGAGGGATCCTCGCGCCTGCGAGGCGAGCTTGCCGTTCGCCGAGAAGAACATCGTCTCGTTCGGCCGCTTCGAGTTGAGCTTCGTCGTCGCGTCGCCCGACGGGTCGAGGACGAGCGTCTCGGGGAACGGCGGGACGAGGTTTTTCTGCTTGAGCCAGGCGTCCAGCGCCGCGAAGTCCTTGTCGTGCGCGATCAGGACGAACTCCACGTCCTTGTCGTTCCGGAGCGCCTCCTGCTGCAGGAAGATCCCCGCGAGCTCGTCGGAGGCGCCGGGCGCCGTGGTCGAGAAGAAGTGCAGGACGAGCGTGTGCCCGGGCTGGCCGACGAGGTTCCGGGTCTTCCCGGATCGCGTTTCGACGATGAGGCGCCCCCCCGCGTCGAGGTTCAGGATCCCGTGGTCGTGGTCGGGGTGCGTGGCGGGCGTGAGCGACAGCCAGTAGGCGTAGGACATGGCGGCGGCCACGCACACGCCGGCGGCGAGGAGGACGGAGCGGCGGCGGGAAGGAGTCATCAGTTGCTCCCGGGGTCCGGCTCGGTGCGGACGTCCGTTTCGGTCTCGACGTTGAAGCGTTTCAGGTTCGTGAACGTGGCCCGGAACGACGTGTCGAGGCGGAAGAACACCGCCGTCTTCCCGGTCACGCGAAAATCCACCGCGCAGGGAAACCAGAGGCCGGAGCCGACGGGCTGGCCCGTGTACGACACCTCCGCGTCCTTCACGTTGGCGGCGAGGCCGCCCGCGACCTTGACGGGGCGCGTCAGGCGAGCCTCCACGGACCGGATCTGGAACGTGGCGGCGTCGATCACGGCGCGGCCCTCGAGAGCGTTCAGCGCGCGGTCCCCGAGGCCCCTCGGAGCGGGCGCCGTCGGACTGGGAGCGAAGTCGAGGACGTAGGCGAGCCGCCCCTCGATGACCTCTTCTCCCACGACGCGGATCGTATACCGGCCGACGAGCTCGGAGAGGCGGCGCGAGCCGACGAGCGGGTCGTCCTCGTCTCCCGTGACGCGCGGCGGCGCCTTCGCCTGCGCCTCCGCCTTCTGCTCGGCGCGGCGCTTCCGGCCCTTGTCATCCTCCGCCGCGGCCTTCGACTTTTCTTCCTCCGTCGCCGGCCGCCCGTCGACCTCGACGAGCTCGCGCGACCCCTCGGCGCCGTTTTCGCCCGCGAGGACGTAGAACAGCCTGGACTCGGCCTTCTCGGGGCGCCCCTTCGCCCCCCACGTGATCCGGACCTCGCGCTGATCGTACGTGGCGCCGTCGAAAGCCGACTCGACGCGCCGCTGGCTCTTCACGACGCGCCGGATCAGTTCGAGAGGGTCGATGCCGGACGCCTCCGGTGGCGGCGGGGCCGCTGCGGCCCGGCCCGCGCCGGGCCCCGCGGCGAGCGCGAGGGCGAATCCGGCGGCGGCGGCGGGACGGAAGACTCTCACCCCGGGAAGGATACGGCCGTCCCGGCCGGTCCGATTTCGGTACGATCGGGGGACAAGGAGAGCGGATGCGCGTCATCGTGACCGGCGGGACCGGCTTCATCGGGCCGAAGCTGTGCGAACGTCTCGTCTCCCGGGGGCACGACGTGATCGCCCTCACGCGCGACGCCTCGCGCTCGCGCGACCACGTCCACCCGAAGGTGCGCGTCGTCTCGTGGGCCGAGGGCGCGGCCTGGGAAGGTTTCGTCGACGGCGCCGGCGCCCTCGTGAACCTCGCGGGCGAGACGATCGCCCAGCGCTGGACGGCCGCCGCGAAGGCGCGCATCGTCCGGAGCCGGTTGGACGCAGCGGCTCGCCTGAAGGCGGCGGCCGAAAAAGCCGCCCAAAGGCCCGCCGTCCTCGTCAACGCCTCGGCCGTCGGCTTCTACGGCCCGCGCGGCGACGAGCCTCTCGCTGAGGACGCGCCCGCGGGAGACGATTTCCTCGCGAAGCTCTGCGCGGACTGGGAGGCGGCCGCGCGTTCCCTCGAGCCCCTCGGCACGCGGGTCGCGATGCTGCGGACGGGCGTCGTCCTCGGCGCGGGCGGCGGCGCCCTCGCGAAGATGCTCCCGCCGTTCAAGGCGTTCGTCGGCGGTCCCCTCGGAAGCGGAAAGCAGTGGATGTCGTGGATCCACGAGGCCGACCTCGTGGACCTTTACGTCTTCGCGGTCGAGAATCCCGCCGTCTCGGGACCCCTCAATGCGACGGCCCCGAACCCCGTCACGATGCGCGACTTCGCGACCGCGCTCGGCCGGGCCCTCCACCGCCCCAGCTTCGCGAAGGCCCCGGCCGCCGCGATCCGGCTCGCTCTCGGCGAAATGTCGACCGTCGTCCTCGACGGACAGCGGGTCGTGCCCAGGAAGGCGCTCGACCTCGGGTTCACGTTCAGGTTCACGGACGTCCTCTCCGCGCTGAAGGACGTCGTCGGAGACTGATGCCACTCGTCGGACGGAGCGTCCCGCGCCCGGACGGGCCCGCGAAGGTCACGGGCCGGGCGCGTTACGTCGACGACGTCACCCGGCCGGGCACGCTCGTCGGCGCCACGCTGCGCAGCGCCGTCGCGCGCGGGCGCCTGCGCGGCATCGTGAGGGACCCCTCGTTCGACTGGACGGGCCTGACGGTGGTCACGGCCGAGAACGTCCCCGCGAACGTCGTCGCCCTCATCGAGGAAGACCAGCCCGTCCTCGCCTCGGACGACGTGCGGCACGCCGGCGAGCCGCTGGCGCTCGTGGCCGGCGAGAGCGCGCTCCGCGTCGCGCGCGCCCTCCGCCACCTTCGGGCCGATATCGAGCCCCTCCCCCCGGTCCTGTCCGTGGCCGATGCGCTCCAACGCACGGCGCAGATCTACGGGTCCGACAACGTCTTCCGGACGGTCCGGATCGCCAAGGGCGACGCGGCCGCCGCGATCGCGTCCTGCCCGGTTCAGCTCTCGGGGACCTACGCCACGCCCCACCAGGAGCACGTCTACCTCGAGCCGCAGGGCGTCCTCGCGTTCTGGGACGAGGACGGCGGCGCGCACGTCCTCTCCTCGTGCCAGTGCCCGTTCTACATCCACAAGGGAGTCAAGCGGACCTTCGGGCTGACGGACGAGCGCGTCGACGTCACGCAGGCCGTCACGGGCGGCGGCTTCGGCGGCAAGGAGGAGTACCCGACGATCCTCGCGCTCCACGCGCTCCTCCTCGCGCGCGCGAGCGGCCGCCCCGTCAAGATGGTCTACGACCGCGGGGAGGACATCGAGGCGACGACGAAGCGCCACCCGTCTTCCGTCACGGTCACGTCGGGCTGCGACCGCGACGGGACGCTCCGCGCGGTCTCGATCCGGATCGTCCTCGACGGCGGCGCCTACGTGACGCTCTCCCCCGTCGTCCTCTCGCGCGGAGCCCTGCATGCGGCCGGCGCGTACCGCTGGGAGCACGTCTCGATCGAGGCGCAGGCGGTCGCGACGAACACGCCCCCGAACGGCGCGTTCCGCGGCTTCGGCGCGCCCCAGACGATCTGGGCGATCGAGCGCCACATGGACCGCATCGCGCGCACGCTGCGCATCGACCCGCTCGCCCTCCGCGAGAAGAACCTCCTGCGCGTCGGGGACACGACGGCCACCGGTCAGTTCCTGAAGGAGTCCGTCGGCGTCGCGCGCTGCGTCGAGGAGGCGAAGAAGGCCAGCCGCTGGGACGAGAAGCGCCGCCCGGCCGCCACGGCGCCGGTCGCCGCCGCCTCGGGGATGTTCCGCCTCCCGCCGCCCGGCGCCGTCGCCGCGCGCAAGTCCCGCGGCATCGGCGCGAGCGTCTACATGCACGGTGCCGGCTTCACGGGCTCCGGCGAGCTCGTGCACCGCGCCCGCGTCGCGATCGACCTCTTCACCGCGGAGGACGGAAAACCGCGCTTCCGGATCCGCGGGGCCTCGACGGACATCGGCCAGGGCACGGAGACCGTCTTCCGGCAGATCGCGGCCGAGGCCCTCTGGGTGTCGATGGACCGCGTCGAGTTCACGACGCCGTCGACCGCACGCGTCCCCGACTCGGGCCCGACCGTGGCGTCACGCACCGTCATGATCGTCGGCGGCGTCGTCGAGGCCGCCGCGCGCGCCCTCTTCGCGCGCATCGAGGGCGACCGGCAGGAGAAGGGCGGCTCCTTCGAGGGCGCGGCCCGTCGCCTCCTCGCCGCGCACGGGACCCTCACGGTCGAGCGGGAGTACGAGCCGCCGCCGGGCCTCGCCTGGAACGAGGCGACCTATCGCGGCGACGCATACCCCGTCTACGGCTGGGGCTGCGCGATCGCGGAGGTCGAGGTGGACCTCGACACGTTCGAGACGACGGTCCTCGGCCTCTGGAGCGCGCACGACGTCGGCAAGGCGATCCATCCGGTCAACTGCAAGGGACAGATCGAGGGCGGCCTCCTGCAGGCCGTCGGCTGGGCGCTCCAGGAGAACCTCGTGATGCGCGAGGGCCGCGTCGTGAACGCGCGCCTGACGGACTACGTCATCCCGACGATCCTCGACGCCCCGCGCTTCACGACGCTCCTCGTCGAGGACGCCTACCACCATGGACCCGGAGGGGGCGCCAAGGGGATCGGCGAGCTCCCGATGGACGGCGGCGCGCCCGCCGTCGCCGCGGCGGTCGAGCACGCGACCGGGATCGTCTGCGACCGCCTCCCGATCCTTCCCGAAGAGCTCTACGCGCTTTCGAAGGAGGTCCGGCGGTGAAAGTCCGCTGCACCCTCAACGGCCGGCCCGTCACCGTCGACGCGCCGCCCGCCGCGCGCCTCCTCGACGTCCTGCGCGGAGTGCTCGGCCTCACGGGCACGAAGGAAGGCTGCGGGGAGGGCGAGTGCGGCTCGTGCACCGTCCTCCTCGACGGCACGCCCGTGAACGCCTGCCTCGTCCTTTTCGGGCAGGTCGAGGGCTGCGCCGTCACGACGGTCGAGGGCCTCGGCGATCCCGCTCGCCTCTCGCCGCTCCAGGAAGCGTTCGTGAAGGAAGGCGGCTCGCAGTGCGGGATCTGCACGCCCGGCTTCCTCGTGTCGGCCGAGGCGCTCCTCGCGGCGATCCCCGAGCCCGGCGAGACGGACATCCGCGAGGCGCTCGCGGGCAACCTCTGCCGCTGCACCGGCTACCAGCGCATCGTCGAGGCGGTCCGGGCGGCCTCGAAGGAGAGGGCGTCCCGTGAGCCTGGCTGAGCTGCCCCTTCACGCGTTCGAGCGGCCGGCGTCGCTCGCCGACGTCTGCGCGACGTTGTCGCGGCGCGCCGGCAAGGGCGAGGAAACCGTCCTCCTCGCGGGCGGGACGGACTGGGTCGTGGCGCAGCACTTCGCGCCGCTCTCCCTCGGCGGAGCCCTTCCGCTCGTCCTCGACATCTCGCGCGTGCCCGAGATCCGCGGCATCCGGATCGCGGGCGAGCGCGCCGTGATCGGCGCAGCGGCGACCTACCTCGAGGTGCGTCACCATGCGGTCCTCACGCGGCGCGTCCCGATGCTCACGGCCATGGCGCGTGACGTGGGGGCCATCCAGATCCAGGCGCGCGGGACGCTCGGCGGGAACCTCGCGACCGCGTCGCCCGCCGCCGACGGCAGCGCCGCCCTGATGGCGCTCGACGCCGACGTCGTCCTCGCGAGCGTTCACGGAGAGCGCCGCGTCCCGATCGGACAGTGGTTCACGGGCTACCGGCGCACGGCGCGCGCCGACGACGAAGTCATCGCGCGGATCGAGTTCACCCTGCCGAAAACGGGCGCGCACCAGCTCTGGCGAAAGGTCGGGACCCGCGCGGCGCAGTCGGTCTCGAAGGTCGCCCTCGCGGCGGTCGGAGAGTACGAACGCGGGCGCTGCGTCCGCGTCGGGCTCGGAATGGGCTCCGTCGCGCCGGTCACGGCCGCGCTCCCGACGGTGCGCGCGCTCGCCGTCTCGCCCGGGCCCCTCGCGGTGACCGACGAGCATCTCGACGCCGCCGTGCGCCGCGACATCTCGCCGATCGACGACGTGCGCTCGACCGCGGCCTACCGGGCGCACGTCGCCTCGGCGCTCGTGCGCGGCTTCTTCCGCACGCTCCGGCCCGTGTCGAACGCCTGACTAGAAGTAGCTCGTCCAGGCCGCCCGGCTCCTGCTCTTGAACGCCCCGTAGCGGACGCACGGGACGTAGAAGGCGAGGACGACGGCGATCCAGAGCGCGTAAACGGCCGGCAGGCCGACCCCGAACCCCGGCGGCGGGGGCACGACGAAGGACGGCGCCTCGAACGCGGCCCAGTGAACGCCCCGGCCCGAGAAGCCCCCGGCCTGGACGGCCGCAACGGCGACGGCGAGGGCGTGCGCGACGGGCAGGTGGAGGACGTAGAAGAACATCGGGACGCGGCCGTAGACGGAGAGCGCGCGCCCGGCGGCGCCCGGCGGCCGGTCGCACCAGGCGAACGCCATGAGGACGGGACCGAGCGTCATGAGGAGGTAACACAGGGACGGCGGGTACTTCTCGCAGTTCAGGAACGCGGCGGCCGTCATCGCGGCGCTCTTCTGCGGCGCCCAGGCGCGCGGGTCGCCGTAGACGTTCGCGAGCCGGAGGACGAAGAACGCGACGCTCGCCGCGAACCCGAGCGCGAAGACGACGCGCCGCCGCTCCTCGCGCGGTCGCGCGAGGACGGCGCCGAACGCGTAGCCGAGCGCCATGACGCCGGGCCACGGGATCGCGGGATAGCCGACCATGAACGTGAAGAGGCCCGGCAGCGGGAAGCCCGGAGGCGGCGTCCCCACGGGAACCAGCCCGCCCGCGTGGAGGAACTTCCAGGCGGCGCCCGCGACGCCCGCGAGCGGGAGCCTGTCGACGAAGTCGAGCGCATTGTGGCCCGCGACGAGGACGGCCCCGATCGCCGCGATCGTCCACGGTCCGAGGCGCATCCGAACGAGAAGCGCGAGGACGAGCATCGCGACGCCGAGCGACCAGAGCGTCGCGAGGACGCCGATCGGCCAGAGGTTGAACATCCAGACGAACCTGAGGACGAAGAACTCGAGGGCGATCAGGAAGAGGCCGCGCGACGCGAGGAACCGCGCGAGGCTCTCGGGCGTCTTCCCGCGCGAGAGGGACAGGAACGCGCCCGTCCCCGCGAGGAAGCTGAACGCCGGGGCGCAGAAATGCGTGATCCAGCGCGTGAAGAATAGCGCCGGCCACGTCGCGGTCATGTCGACGGGGTCGAACGGGACGTTCGAGACGTAGTCCCGCACGTGGTCGAGCGCCATGACGACCATGGCGAGCCCGCGCAGGACGTCCAGCGCGTCGACGCGGGGACTGTCTCCGCGCACGACGTTCAGGGCGTTTCCTCGGCCTGCGCGGGGGCGAGCAGCGGGACGACCGTTCCGCTCACGCGGAACGTCCCGTCCTTCAGCGACTGGATCGTTCCGCGGTACTCGTAAGTCCCGCTCGCAGGGACGGCCCCACGCTCGATCGTGAGGACGACGGCCTCGTTGACGCTCTTCTGGATCGTGACCGTCCCCTTCGAGCCGTTCTCGATCGCGAGGACGAGGACGCCCGGGCCCTCGCGCGGCGGCACGCGGAAGCCGGGCGCCGCCCGGTCGAGCGCGGTGCGGTCGAGCGCCGCCGGATCGGGCCCGCCCGCCCACATCGCGGCCGGGATGGAGCCGAGCCCCTCCACCGAGACGCGGAAGGCCGTCGACTCGCCGCGCAGGAGGCTGAGCCTGTCCGCACTCATCCGGAGGCGGATCGCGGGGACGACGAGACGGCGCTCGTGCGTTCCCTCCCGCACGACGACCTCGACCGGGCCGGCCGGGAGATCGGACGGAACGGTCACGACCGCCTCGCGCGGCGTCTCGGTCACGACGGGAACCGCGCGCCCGCCGACCGTGACGCGCGTCGCGCGTCCGTCGCCTCCGAACGGGCCGCGCAGCGTGATCGTGCCTCCGGGCGTGCAGGTCGAGGGCCCGGTCGTCTCGACCGGAGCGGCCGGCGCATCGCCCGGAACGACCGGAACCTCGCCGACCGTGACGGGTTTGCCGCCCGCCGGCGTCACGACGATGCGGGGCCGCCCGCCGTCCTTCGGCGGGTCGCACGGGACCGGATCCGTCGCCGGGTACGAGGGACCGTCGCCGATGCGCACGGTCGTCCCCTCGAGCACCGTCTTGCCGTCGGCCCCCCTTCGAAGCGGCACGGTGGCCGTCAGGACGACGACGTCGTGGACCTTCTCGTACGTCTTCGGGTCCGTGACGAGCGTGACGGTCGTCCGCTCGTTGCGGTACGTGCGAGGCGAGACGACGACGCCGACGAGCGTGTCTTCCGCCGGGCCCGCCGGGACGGCGGAAATCAGGGGCGCGGCCGCCGGGCGCGAGACCGTTTTCGGGTTGCAGAAGGCCTCGGCCTCCGGGGGCAGCGTGCCGCCGTTCTGCCGCCTCAGGCATTCGCAGTAGTTCTTCTTGGCGTTCACCATCGACCGCTCGGCCGACGGGTCGTTGGGCTTCTCGGCGGCCCGGGACCGCGCGCCTTCGTAGAAATCCCGGTCCGCGGCGCACGGGCTGGTCGCCCGGCGCGGGACCGGCGCCGGCCGGACGTACGGCGCCGGCGGAGCGCAGTAGAGAGCGATCATGTCGTCGAGGAGCTCGAGGAGGCCCGCGTCGCCTGCGAGGGACGGGTCCTTCCGCAGCCCCGCGAGGCACTCGCAGAGCGGCTTTTGAGCGTCGAGGAGCCTGCCGCGTGCGGCCTCGAGCAACGCGTCGTCCGCGTCTTCCGCCCGGAGGATGTCGTACGCGTACCGGGCCCGCGCGACCGCGGCGCCCTTCTCCCCGTCGGGGTCGCACCGCTGCTCGATCCCGCGCCGGTCCGCCGTGCGTTTCCTCTCCAGCGGCCCGGGCGTCACGGGGAGGCCGGATGGCGGGATCGGGCGTCCCGGCGTCGTCCACGAGTCCCTGGCCTGCTGGCAGCACGGCGCCCAGACGAAGTACTGCGGGGAGCCCATCGAGCAGGACATCGTCCACTCGTTCTTCGCGCCCTTGTGGAGGTCCCCGAACGTGAGCGGCGCGGACCCGACGACGGAGAACTTCCCGACGCGCACGCCGCCCCGCATTTCCGTGCAGTGGCAGTCGCCGGACGCCGCGATGCGGACCTCGCCTTTCGCCTCGCCGAAGTTCGCCGTCACGGTCACCACGAACTCGCCGTCGCAGGCCCCGAAGTGGAACGAGTCGCCGTGCGTCTGGACCGTCTCCTCGGTCTTCAGGACCTTCCACAGGTTCTCGCCGATCTTCTTGAGAAGCTCCTCCTGCTCGGGAGAGAGCTTCCCGTCGAATTTGTCCGCGCCGAGGCCGATCGCTCCACCGAGGCCTTCGGCACCCTTCTCGAGCGCCGCGTCCCCGAGCTTGTCCGTGAAGCCGTCCAGCGAGCCGCCCGACTCGATCGCCGCCTGGAGGACCTTGATCGCCGCGTCGCCCGCGAGCTCGACGCCGGCGGCCTTTCCGAGCAGGTCGACCGTGACGGAGAGTCCCTTGGCCGCCGCCGTGAGGCCGCTGGACGCCGTGAGCGCGCTCTTCGTGGCGGAGAGCGCGACGGACGCGCACTCGGGGAGCGTCTCGGCGCCCTCCGTCTCGACGAACGGGCTCATGCCGCCCGGCATGTCCACCCAGAGCTTGTTCTCGCATTCGGCGACGCTGATCCTGATCTTCGTCGGCCCGGCGGGCGCCTTGGCCGGCTTCGCGGGCACGGCCCCCTTCGCGACCTGGGCGAGCGCGGGAGGGGCGGCGAGGGCCGCAGCGAGTGCAGCGGCGGACAGGCAAACGCCCAGCAAAGCGGGTTTCCTCATCGGAACCTCCCGGGACGGACTCCTGGAATGTCCCCGGGATTCTATGCCGGTGAGATCCGGTCTCGGCCGGTCAGCCGATCTTGCGGTACTTGATCCGGTGCGGGCGGTCGGCCTCGGCGCCGAGGCGCTTGTGGCGGTCGGCCTCGTAGTCCTGGTAGTTGCCTTCGTACCAGACCGTCTTGCTGTCGCTCTCGAACGCGAGCATGTGCGTCGCGACGCGGTCGAGGAACCAGCGGTCGTGGCTGATCACGACGGCGCACCCGCCGAACGCGAGGAGCGCCTCCTCGAGCGCGCGCAGCGTGTCGACGTCGAGGTCGTTCGTGGGCTCGTCGAGGAGCAGGAGGTTGCCGCCCTTGCGGAGCGTCCGGGCGAGGTGGAGACGGTTCATCTCGCCGCCCGACAGGTTCGCGACGAGCTTCTGCTGGTCCGCGCCCTTGAAGTTGTACATCGCGCAGAACGCGCGGGACGGGATCTCGCGCTTGCCGAGGAGGACGAGGTCCTGCCCCTGCGAGAGCTCGTCGTGCACGGTCTTCTTCGCGTCGGGCTTCTCGCGGTTCTGGTCCACGTAGCTCGGGACGACGGTCTCGCCCACCTGGAGCTTCCCGCCGTCCGGCTTCTCGAGCCCCATGATCATCTTGAAGAGCGTGGTCTTGCCCGCGCCGTTCGGCCCGATGACGCCCACGATGCCGCCCTTCGGCAGGTCGAAGGAGAGGTCGTCGAAGAGGAGCTTGTCCCCGAACGATTTCTTCACGCCCTCGGCGCGCACGACGACGTCGCCGAGGCGCGGGCCCGGCGGGATGTAGATCTCGTTCGTCTCGCCGCGGGCCTCGATTCCGCTCTCGGCGACGAGCTGCTCGTACGCCTGAAGGCGCGCCTTGCTCTTGGCCTGCCGCGCGCGGGGCGCCATGCGCACCCACTCGAGCTCGCGCTTGAGCGAACGCTGGCGGGCGGTCTCGGTCTTCTCTTCGATCTCGAGGCGCGCTTCCTTCTGCTCGAGCCAGGAGGAGTAGTTGCCCTTCCACGGGATGCCCGCGCCGCGGTCGAGCTCGAGGATCCAGCCGGCGACGTTGTCGAGGAAGTAGCGGTCGTGCGTGACGGCGACGACCGTGCCGGGGAACTCCTTCAGGAACTGCTCGAGCCACGCGACGGACTCGGCGTCGAGGTGGTTCGTCGGCTCGTCGAGGAGGAGCATGTCGGGGCGCGAGAGGAGGAGCCGGCAGAGGGCGACGCGGCGCTTCTCGCCGCCGGAGATCTTCGTGACGTCGGCGTCCGGCGGCGGGCAGCGCAGGGCGTCCATCGCCGTCTCGAGCGTCCGGTCCAGCTCCCAGCCGTTCGCGTGCTCGATCGCGTCCTGCACCTTGCCGTACTCGGCCATGACCTTGTCCATCTCGGAGTCGGGCAGGGCTTCGCCCATCTTCTCGCCCAGCTCGTCGAAGCGCGCGAGGAGCGCCTTGAGGGGAGCGACGCCCTCCTCGACGTTCTCGAGGACGGTCTTCTTCGGGTCGAGCTGCGGGTCCTGCGGGAGGTACCCGATGCGGATGCCCTCGGCGGGGTACGCCTCGCCCGTGAACTCCTTGTCGATTCCCGCCATGATGCGCAGGACCGTGGACTTGCCGGCGCCGTTCAGGCCGAGGATGCCGATCTTGGCGCCCGGAAAAAACGAGAGGTAGATGCCGCGGAGGATCTCGCGCTGGGGCGGGACCACCTTCCGCAGGTTCTGCATCGTGAAGATGTACTGGTCGGCCATGGGGGCGGGAATGGTACAGGAACCGGGGATAGGATCTTCCCGGGAGGAACGAACCATGTGGCTGATCGTGGAACTCGCCCTCTGCGCGCTCGCGGGCTGGGCGACCGGACAGATCATGAAGGGCGGCGGCTACGGCCTTCTCGTGGACATCCTGCTGGGAATCGCGGGCGGTTGGGTCGGCGGCATCCTTCTCGGCCGCTTTCTGATGGGAGGACTGATCGGCGAATTCTTCGTGCGCCTGGTGGGGGCCGTCCTCCTCGTGGCCCTCGTCCGGCTGATCAAGAAGACTTGACCTTTATTAGACCTAGTCTAATATACTGGAGTCGGAGGCCATCACATGGCGAAGAAAGAGAAGAAAGACAAGAAGCACGGGCACGGCGCGGCCGCCGTCGTCGCGACGCTCCAGCGTCAGCAGGCGAACGCCCTCGTCGCGTATCTCAACTACAAGAAGTACCACTGGCTCAGCTACGGGCCTCTCTTCCGCGACATCCACCTGCTCCTCGACGAGCAGGCGACGCAGACGTACGACACGATCGACGAGTTCGCCGAGCGCGCGATCATGATCGGCGGCGCCCCGATCGGAGACCCCGGCGACTACCTGCCCGCGGCGACCGTGAAGGACTCGAAGGGTCTCCTCTCGATGGAGAGGATGCTCGCCGAGGCACGCGCGACGCTCGACGTCGTCATCAAGGAGATGCACGAGGACGCCGAGATCGCGACCGAGGCCGGCGACATCGGAACCGCCGACCTCTATACGCGCCTCGTCCAGGTCCACCAGAAGAACCGCTGGTTCCTCGACGAGATCCTCAAGAAGCGCGACGGCCTGACGAGCTGAGGGGTCCCCCGCGCGGGGGCGCGGGCCGCTAGACTCGGCGCATGCCGAAACGGTCCGCATCCCTCGCGCTCGGGCTCCTTCTGCTCCTTTCCGTCCCCTCCTTCTCCGCCCCCGCGGCCGACTCCGGCCGCGCCTTCACGCTCGACGACCTCTACCGTGTGAAGGCCGTCGGCGAGCCGGCCATCTCGCCGGACGGGCGGACGATCGTTTACTCCGTCGGAACGGCCGACTGGGCCGCGAAGAAGAGAACGGTCGCGCTCTGGCGCGCCGACGCCGACGGGGCGAACGCCCGGCCGCTCACCGCCGGCGACGCCCGCGACGAGCACCCCTTCTTCTCCCCGGACGGCAGGACGCTCGCCTTCGTCTCGACGCGCACGGGCGACCCCCAGCTCTTCTTCCTGCCGCTCGGCGGCGGCGAAGCGGAGCAGAAGACGAAGTTCCCCGGCGGGATCGACTCCCCACGCTTCTCGAAGGACGGCCGCTTCGTCGTCTTCGCCGCCGACGTCACCCCCGCCTGCGGCGCCGACGCCGCCTGCAACAGGAAGGCGTCCGACGCGCGCGACGCGAACAAGATCAAGGCGCACCTCGCGGACGGCCTCCTCTACCGGCACTGGACGACCTGGAAGGACGGGACGCGCACGCACGTCTTCCTCCTCGACCTCGCCGAGCCCGACGCGGCGAAGGCGGTCCGCGACCTGACGCCCGGCGACTTCGACTCGCCGCCGTTCTCCTTGGGCGGCGGGCGCGACTTCGACCTCTCCCCCGACGGAAGGGAACTCGCCTTCGCGTCCAACCGCGACGCCGACCCCGCCTTCTCGACGAACTCCGACGTCTGGACCGTGCCCGTGGACGGCGACGCGGCGGCGCTCGCCGCTCCGAGGGACCTCACGGCCGTGAACAAGGGCTTCGACGGCTCCCCGTGCTACTCGCCGGACGGGAAATTCCTCGCGTTCACGCGTCAGGCGACGCCGCGCTACGAGTCCGACCGCTTCCGCATCGTCCTCCGCGACCGCGCGACGGGCAAGGAGCGCGACCTCACCGCGTCGTTCGACGACACGGTCCGCGACTTCGCTTTCTCGAAGGACGGCAGCCGGATCTTCTTCACGGCCGACGTGAAGGGCCGGACGCCGCTCTACGAGATCGTCCTCGCGACCGGCGCCCTCCGTGCCGTGTCGTCCGTCGGGACGATCGACGCGTGGGCGCTCGCGCCCGACGCCTCGTTCGCCGTCGCGGCGCGGCGCAGGATCGGGAGCCCCGCCGAGCTCTGGCGGCTTTCCGTCGCGGCCGGCGGCGAGGCGACCGGGACGCGCCTTACGACGCACAACGCGGCATTCGAGAAGGAGGTCGACGTCCGGCCCGCCGAGGAGATGTCCGTACCGGGCGCCGACGGCACGCCGGTGCACGTCTGGATCGTCAAGCCGCACGGCTTCGACCCGTCGAAGAAATACCCGCTGATCCTGAACGTCCACGGCGGGCCGCAGCAGCAGTGGTCCGACGCGTACCGCGGCGACTGGCAGGTGTACCCGGGCGCGGGCTACGTCGTCGCGTTCCCGAACCCGCACGGCTCGACCGGCTTCGGCCAGGCCTACACGTCGGCGATCTCGGGCGACTGGGACGGCAAGGTCATGACCGACGTCGAGAAGGTTGCCGACGCGCTCGCAAAGCTCCCGTACGTCGACGCAAACCGCATGGGCGCGATGGGCTGGTCGTGGGGAGGCTACGCGATGATGTGGCTCGAGGGCCACACGACGCGCTTCAAGGCGCTCGCCGCGATGATGGGCGTCTACGACCTGCGCGCGATGTACTCCTCGACCGAGGAAGTCTGGTTCCCTGAGTGGGACCTCAAGGGCGCGCCCTGGGGGAACACCGCCCTCTATCGCAAGCAGAGCCCGTCCGAGTACGTGGCGTCCTTCAAGACCCCGTGCCTCGTGATCACGGGCGAGAAGGACTATCGCGTGCCCTACACGCAGTCGCTCGAGTTCTTCACGGACCTCAAGGCCCGCGGCGTCCCGTCGCGCCTGATCGTGTTCGAGAAGGCGGGCCACTGGCCGAGCGCGTTCGAGATGGGGCTCTACTACGCCGCGCACCTCGACTGGTTCCACCGCTGGCTCGGCGGCCCGCCGTCGCCGTGGAAGCCGGAAGACCTCGTCTCGGGGCGCTGAGGGCCGAGGGACGTTGTTCTCGAAGAGGCTGCCCCCGGTCGACGGGTTGAACCGCGTCGCGCGCGCGCTCGCCGCGCGGACGCGTCCCCATCTCGACCTCACGGTCTCGAACCCGACGGCGGTCGCGCTGCGCTCGGGCGGGGTCGACCTCTTCGCGGACGTCCCGGGGGACGCGGCGCTCCTCGCGCCGCTCGCGGACCCGCGCGGCCTCCTGTACGAACCGGACCCGCGTGGCTTGCGCCGCGCGCGCCTCGCCGTGAGCGACTGGCACGCGGCCGTCCATGGCGTCCTCGCGCCGCCCGACCGCATCGTCCTGACCGCCTCGACGAGCGAGGCCTACGGCTGGCTCTTCAAGGTCCTCGCCGACCCTGGAGACGCCGTCCTCGTTCCCGCGCCGTCGTACCCGCTGCTCGACGCTCTCGCGGGCCTGGAGAGCGTGGAGCTCGCGCGCTACCCGCTCGCCGCCGAGGACGGCTTTCGCGTCCACGCTTCGGCCGTCGCGCACGAGGTCGAGCGCCTTGCCTCCGCCGGGACGCGCACGGCGGCCGTCGTCGTCGTGAACCCGAACAATCCCACCGGCAGCTCGATCTCCTCCGCGGAATTCGACGCTCTCCTCGCGCTCGCCGCCACGAACGAATTTGCCGTGATCTCCGACGAGGTCTTCGTCGACTACCGCTACTCGGACCGGCCCGACGACGTGCCCGTCGCGGCCGTGCGCGACGAGGCGCTCGTCTTCTCCCTCGGAGGCCTCTCGAAGTCGGCGGCGCTCCCCCAGCTCAAGCTCGGGTGGATCCTCGCGAACGGCGCCGAGCCATTTCTCGGGGACGCCCTCCGGCGGCTCGAGTGGGTCGCGGACACGTACCTTTCCGTCGGCACGCCCGTCCAGCTCGCGCTCCCCCGCCTCCTCGAGCAGAGCCGCCGCGCGGTGGAGTCGATCTGGGCGCGCGTCCTGAAGAACGAGCGCGCTCTCCGGACGGCGTTTCCGGCCGGCGGCGCCGTTTCCGTCGCGCCGCTCACCGCCGGCTGGACGGCATGCCTGAGGGTCCCGGCCGTGAAGAGCGAGGAGGAGCTCGTCCTCGACCTTCTCGAGACGCACGACGTCCTCGTCCACCCGGGCTACTTCTACGAGTTCCCGTCCGAGGCCTGGCTCGTCGTCAGCCTCCTCCCGCCGCCCGACGTCTTCGCCGAGGGCGCCGCGCGCGTCGCGCGGGCGCTGCGCTGAGAGACGCCGTTACGGCCGCGACCGCAGAAGGAGCTCGACGAGATAGGTCTTCCAGAGGTCCGCGAGCGTGTGCGTCTGGTGGCCGCGCGTCTTCTCCGAGACCGGGAAGACGACGGCCTGTCCGAGCTTCACGCGGGCGACGCCCTTCTCGAGGATCCCGAGCTCCGGCGGGTTGATCGCGTCGTCGCCGAAGTTGATCGCGAGGAGCGGCGCCGTGATCCTCTCGAGGCCGAGCCACGGGTCGTAGTCGCGCGAGGCGTCGAGAGCCCAGAGGAGGTCGTTCGCGTCGGTCCTCGCGAGGCGCCCGGCCATCCAGCGGTCCACGGCGGCGTCGGCGGCGGCCGGGTCTGGCGCGTCCTGCATCCACTGGAGCGGGCTGCCGGAGACCGCCAGCAGGAGGGAGAGCGCGCCGCGGAGGCCGCGGGGCTGAGACGCGTAGTCGCCGCCCTTCCAGTCGGGGTCGCCGCGGATGAGGTCCATTGCCATCTTCCGCCACATCCGGTTGCGGCCCGCGATCGGCGCCGGGAGGCACGCGAGCGGCAGGAGCGCGTCCATGAAGCCGGGATGGGTTTCGCCCCAGACCCACGTGTGCATCCCGCCCATCGACGTGCCGATCACGAGCCGCAGGTGGTTGACGCCGAGGCTCTCCGTCAGGAGTCGGTACTGCGCGCGAACCATGTCGGCGTACGTGTAGCGCGGGAACTTCGCTCTCAGGCCGTCGCTCGGCTTGGACGAGCCGCCGTGCCCGATCCCGTCGGGGATGACGACGAAGAAGCGCGACGCGTCGAGCGGCTGACCGTGGCCGAAGAGGACGCCCGCGAAGGCGGGGCCCGTGAATTGCGCCGACGAGCCGCCCGTCCCGTGCAGGACGAGGACGGCGTTCGCGGTCCTCCCGCGGCCGTCGTCGAGCCGCCGGCCGTACGTCACGTAGTGGATCTTCAGCTCCGGGAGCGTCTCGCCGGAGGAGAACCGAAAGTCCCGGAGAATGGCCTGGTCCGGGACGGGCTCGGGGGCGGGGATCTGGGCGCGCGCCGCGGGGGTCGCCGCGCAGAGCCCCGCGAGCACCGCACGGGCGACGAACGACGGAATCGGCATTCCCATTGCGGCAATTAGACCTCGATTCCGGCGGAGTGCCGTAACCTTCGTCGGAATCCGATGTCGACGCCGGTCGCCGTGCCGCTCTGGGCGCTCGTCGTGCTCGCGTTCCTCGCGGGCTGGGCGGTCCTCGACCGGATGCTGCGCCCCGCCGCACGCGCCGTGATGCGCCGCCGCGCGAACCGCGTCATCGATGAGCTGAACGCCCGCCTGCCCGTCCGCCTCCCGCCCTTCAAGATGACGAAACGCGAGGTCCTCGTGGACCAGCTGCGCTTCGACGCGAAGGTCCTCGAAGCCGCCGACGCGTTCGCGAAGGAGTCGGGGCTCTCGCGGGACGAGGTGCAGAAACGCGTCGAGAAGGACGCTTCCGAGATCGTCCCCGCCTTCAACGCGTGGGTCTACTTCCGCGCGGGCTACGCGATCGCCCGCGCCCTCGCGCGCGCGCTCTACCGGGTGCGCCTCGGGACGGCGGACGACGCCGGCCTTCGCGCGATCCCGGACGGCTCGACGGTGGTCTTCGTCATGAACCACCGGAGCAACATGGACTACTTCCTCCTCTCGTACCTCGCGGCCGAGAAGACCGCGCTCAGCTACGCCGTCGGCGAGTGGGCGCGGATCTGGCCCATCCAGGGATTCCTGCGGGCGACCGGCGCGTACTTCGTGAGACGAGACTCGAAGGACCCGCTCTACCGGCGTGTCCTCGAACGGTGGGTCGCGATGGCGACCGCGAACGGCGTCCCGCAGGCCGTCTATCCCGAGGGAGGCCTCTCGAAGGACGGCGCCCTCCGTCCGCCGAAGCTCGGCCTCCTCGACTACATGCTCCGGGGGTTCGACCCGAAGGGCCCGCGCGACCTCGTCTTCATCCCGGTCGGCGTCAACTACGACCGCGTCCTCGAGGACCGCACCCTCCTCCTCGACCGGTCTCCGGCCCAGGGAAGGGCCTCGCCGGCCGACACGCTCGCCGAAGCGCTGCGCTTCCTGTGGCGCAACACGCGCCTCGTGATCGCGAACGAGTGGCACCGGTTCGGCTACGCGTGCGTCAGCTTCGGGACGCCGGTCTCGACGCGCGCCTGGCTCGCGAAACAGGACCTCGACCTCGCCAGCGCCTCGCGCGAGGCGCGTTTCACGGCCGTCGAGGAGCTCGCGGGCGACCTCATGGCGCGGATCGCGCGCGTGATTCCGGTCCTTCCCGTCTCGCTCGTCGCGAGCGTTCTCGTCGACGCGCCCGACCGCGCGTGGAGCGAGCTCGAGCTCAAATCCGAGGTGCTGGCGCGCTGGCGCGCGCTTGAGGCGGGAGGCGCGTACGTCCACGTTCCGCGCGGCGACCAGGACTACGCCGTCTCCGTGGGACTGAGGGCGCTCACGCTGCGCCACGCCGTCCTCGCCGACGGCGGCCTTTTTCGCCCGGTCCCCGAGGAGCTGCCGCTCCTGAGGTACTACGCGAACGCGATCGCCGGCGCGCCGCGGGCGTGAGGCTCAGCGTCGGCGCAGGCGCGCGCGCACCCCGGGCGCAACCGGGATCGCCTTCGAGCCGACGAGCCCCGCGTCGAACAGGCGCAGGTCCATCCAGCCGAGGCGGCGCTCCGGAGGCCCCGGGACGAGCGGCGTCGCGCGGCGCGTCGCGACCCACTCGCTGACGTCCCAGAGATCGTCGGCCGCCGTCTCCCAGCCGCGCGCGTCGAAGCGTGCGAGGTCGACGGGCCGGCCGACGGCCCTCAGGCCCTTGTCGCCTTCGAGGTTGTAGTAGAAGTCGAAATACGTCATCGCAAGATCGCGGAGCGAGCGGGAGACGGCCGACCGGAAGCGCAGGCCCGAGTAGTTCGACTTCGCGACCGCGCCCCAGAGGCCGCCTCTCCCGCGGTAGAGCGCGAGGACGTGGTCGTCGTCGCGCACCGCGTGCAGCTGGGCGACGAGCGGGCGGTGGCCGAGACGGCGCAGCGCCGCCGCCGCGAAGAGCGCGCCTTCGAAGCAGTGCGCCTCGCCGGTCTCGAGCACGCGGCGCGGCGAGCGGGCCGTCTCGCCGCCCGTCTCCTTGTTGTAGCCGAGCCCCTCGTCGAGGAAGAGCTGGATCGCCTCGGGCGAGCGAAGGCCCTTCGGGAGCCGGAGCGTCTCGTTCTTTTTCAAGTCGCGGCGATTCTAGAGGGAAGAAACGAAGAGAGATTCCCTAGAATGAACGAGTGCATGGGACGCCGGCGAGCCACGCGGGTGATGGCCGCGCCCCGGCGCCCGGCTCGGGGCGCTCCGCTCTCGTCACGCGGCTCGACCTTCCCGGCGCGCCCGGCTTCGCCGCCGGCTTCACCCGCGGCGCCCTGACGGCCCGCGCGCTCGACCCCGACGCCGCGGCCCGCGCGCTGGCCGACGCTCTCGGAGCGCCGGACGCGGTCACGGTGCGCCTCGAGCAGGTGCACGGCTCCCGGGTCTTCACCTTCGAGGAACCGGCGCGCAAGCGCCGGAACGTCCTCCTCGGAGAAGGCGACGCCCTGATCACGTCCCGGCCGAATGTCTTCCTCGTCGTCGCCTCGGCCGACTGCGTCCCCATCGTCCTCGCGGATCCCGTGACGGGATGGATGGCCGCCGTCCACGCCGGCTGGCGCGGGACCGCCCTTCGCGTTCTCGACGCCGCCCTCGACGCGCTCGAGGCGCGCGGCGTCTCGCCGCGGGACCTCGCCGCCGCGTTCGGCCCGTCGATCGCGCGCGACCGCTACGAGGTCGGGCCGGAGGTCGTCGACGCCCTGCTCGCGGCCTACGGCGCCGCTCCCGACGACGCCGTGAAGAGCGGTGCGGGCGGGAAGGCCTTCGTCGACGTCGCGGCGTTCGACGAGGCCGCGCTCCTCGCCCGCGGCCTCGACCCCGCGCACATCCACCGGCCCGATCTCTGCAACGCCGCCGCGGCCGACCTGCCGTCGTGGCGGCGCGACGGGCCGGGGGCGGGGAGAATCCTGACCGGCGTCGTGCGCGGCGGAGCCTGATGCGCCTCCGCAGTCCCGGGCGAGGCGCGGTCTTCGCGGTCCTCGCGGTCCTCGTCTTCTGCCTCGCCCTCTCGGCGGTCATCTACGCGCGGGCCATCTCGACCGCCGGGCCGCTCAACTGGGACGAGGGGTTCCATGCGCTCCATGGCCTCCGGGCCGCGACGGAGATCCACGAGGGCGATCTCGTCCGCCTCGCCTATGACGCCTATCGCTCGGTCTACTGGCCACCGCTCCACGCGCTCTGGAGCGGCGTGTTCTTCCTCCTGTTCGGCGCCACGGCCGAGGTCGCCCGCGCGAGCAGCCTTCCCGCATACGCGGTAACGGCGCTCCTCCTGGCCCTCGCCGCGCTCCGCGCCCGCGGGGCGGCCTCCGCGCTCGTCGCCGCCGCCGGCTTTCTCCTCTCGCCTCTCGCCGCGAGGCTCGCGGGACAGTCCCTGACCGACGTCCCGGCCCTCGCGCTCTTCTCGCTCGCGTTCTACCTTTACGTCGACGGCCGGCGTCCGGTCCTCCTCGGCCTCTCCGTCTTCGCAACCTACCTGACGCGGACGAACTACGGCGTTCTCCTCGCGCTCGGCCTCGCCGGCGCCTTCGCCGCCGACGGCGCCTTCGGACGAAACCTCCCGAAGGACGACCCTCGCCGGGCGGTCCGGACTGCCGCCCTTCGCGCTCTCGCCGCCCTCGCCTTGCCGCTCTTTCTCTGGTTCGCCTATCCGCCGAAGATCGTCCACACCCTCGAGGCTCTCGCGAACCTTCCGACGGGGCCCGCGCCGTTCGCAATGGAAGGACTCCTCTACTACCCGCGGGCCGCCGTCGGTCTCGCCGGGACGCTGCCGCTCCTCCTCGCCTGGGGGGCGGCTCTCGTCCTGTCCCTCGGCCGCCGGGCCCTCGGCGACCGGAACGTCCGGCTCGCCGTCTTCCTCGCCCTCCTCCAGATCGTCTTTGCGGAGCTCTCCCACACGAAGCTGGACCGGCACATCCTTCCGCTGTCGGTTCTGCTGCCGTTCCTGCTCGGAGTCCTCATCGAAGACCTCTGGGTGCGTTCGGGCTCCTTCGCCCGGGGCGCCCTGGGTGTCGCCGCCGCCATCCTTCTCGGGCTGCAGGCCCCGGCCTTCCTGGCCTGCCTCGCGCCGCCCGCGGGACGGGACGGGGACGCGGTCCTCCGCGCGGTCGTCGGCGAGATGGCGCGCGAGGGCCGGACGGCCTTCGTCGCGTCCGAGAACGCTCGCGTGCCTCCGGCGACGTGCGACTTCGGCCTCGTCGCGTCGCGAGCCATCCCTCTCGACGGCGCAGCGGCGCTGCGAACGGCGAGCGAACTGCGCCTTGCCGGGAGCGGCGCGAGCCTTCCCGGGCCGATCGGACGCCGGATCCTCGCCGAGGCGAGACGTTGGCCGGGGAAAGGCTCGTATTCCGTCTACCTCGGCCTGCCGCGGGGGGACGATTCTCTCCGGTGGAGAGCAGCGGATTTCCCGTCACGGCTGGCCGCCCTCGTCAGACTGGCTCCCGTCGACCGGATCGTCGCGCTCGTGGATCCTCCGGGAGGGGACTTTGCCGTGACGTCCGCCTTGCTCGTTCGGGCGGTCACTCCCCTGGGTTACGCCGCAGAACTCCCGCTCAGTCCCTCGGCGGGGACGGTCCTCCTCCGTTTCAGGAGGGTCGCGCCGGACGGGTCGGCGTTTCGCGGCCCTTGAGCTGACCGCAGGCCGCGTCCGCCTGCAGGCCCTTCGACCAGCGCACCGTCACGGGCACGCCGCCCGCGGCGACGGCGCGCGCGAAGGCGTCGACCGCGGCGTCGGACGGGCGCGACAGGCCCGGCAGCCACTCGGCCGACTCGTTCAGCGGGATGACGTTCACCTTCGACGGGAGCGGCCTGACGAGGGCGACGAGCTTCGCCGCGTCCTCGGGGCGGTCGTTCACCCCCGCGATGAGGACCCACTCGAACGTGATCCGGCGGCCGCGCTCGAGCGGCCAGCGCTTGAGGGCCGAGAAGAGCTCCGCGAGGGGGTACGTCCGGTTGATCGGCATGAGCTTCGACCGCGTCTCGTCGTCCGCGCCCGAGAGCGACACCGCGAGGTTCGGGCGCCGGGGTCGCGCCGCGAGCGACTCGAGGCCGGGCACGACGCCCGCCGTCGAGAGGGTCGTCCGCCGCGGCGACACCTCCTCCTCGAGGAGGTCGAGCGCGCGCTTGACGTTCCCGACGTTCAGGAGGGGTTCGCCCATCCCCATGAAGACGACGTTCGCCGCGTGCGGCCCGAAGCCCTTCTCCTTCGCGATCACGAGGTACTGGCCGACGATCTCCCCGGCGGTCAGGTTCCGCCCCGCGCCCATTCGGCCCGTGACGCAGAAAGCGCAGTCGACCGCGCAGCCCGCCTGCGACGAGACGCAGATCGTGACGCGCGCGGCCTCCGGCGTGTCGGGGTCCGTCCACGAAGGCTTCCTCTTCGACTCGACGATGTACACGGCCTCGATCCGGGCACCGTCCGCGAGCTCGAACAGGAACTTCTCCGTTCCGTCCGGCGCCGGAGTCCTCGCGACGACTTTCGGCAGGCCGATCGTGAAGTCCTTCGCCAGGGCCTCGCGCATCGACTTCGGAAGGTTCGACATCTCTCCGAAGGAACCGGCCCGGCGCGCGTAGATCCACTTCGAGATCTGGGCGGCGCGGTACGGCTCCGGCGCAACGTCGCGCACGGCGCGCGCGAGGTCGAGCGGAGAGAGACCCAGGAGATCTTCCATCAAAGGTGAGTATGCGCGGCCGCAGCCCCGCGGTCGCGGCCGCAGCCCGTCAGGCCGCCGGATCCCGCCTTCACCCGGAAACGAAGCCCGGCTCAGCCGCGCTTGGCGACCGTCGAGCGGATCGTGACCGCGGCGTGCGGGCGCCTCCTCGCGCGGATCGGGCGCGTCGGGTCGATCCCGACGGAGCGCAGGAAGCCGAGATCCTTGACGTTGATCTGGAAAACGGCCGTATCGAGCCCGCGTCCTTCGCGGTCTTCCTTCGGTGCGTTCAGTCCGCCGCGGCGGATCGACGGGAGCGCGGCCGAGGACCGGCGGCCCCTCTTGTCGAGCGCGACCGTCGCGTCGAGGCAGAGGTACGCGCCGTAGCCCTCGCTCTTCACCTTCGCGAGGATCTCGTGCACCTTGTCGGACGAGGACACGGCCTCGTTGAGCGCAGCGCCGAGCTCGCGAAGATACGCGCGGATCTTTTCGTCGAGTGCCATCCGTTCGGCAATCTAGGCCGAGCCCCGGGGCGAGTCAATCGGGGAAACGGGACGTTCGGTTTTCACGGAGGAAGCCCTTCCCCTCAGCACCGTCGAGGAGCAGAATCGTCGGCCGTGTTCTCCGGCGAGAAGACACTCCGCATGCCGACTGCCGCAGAAGCCCTTCCCGGGCGCATGGAGACGATGACGGTTCCCTCGAAGCACTTCGTCAACGGGCATCCCCTCGAGCCGCCGTTCCCCGCGGGAATGAAGACCGCGCTCTTCGGCCTCGGTTGTTTCTGGGGCGCCGAGAGGAAGTTCTGGGAGACGCCCGGGGTCTTCACGACGGCGGTCGGGTATGCGGCGGGCCTCACGCCGAACCCGACGTACCGCGAGGTGTGCACGGGACGGACCGGGCACACCGAGGTCGTCCTCGTCGTCTTCGACCCGGCGAAGATCTCGTACGAGAACCTGTTGAAACTCTTCTGGGAGAGCCACGACCCGACGCAGGGAATGCGGCAGGGCAACGACGTCGGCACGCAGTACCGTTCCGGCATCTACGCGTTCGACGCGGGGCAGAAGGCCGCCGCCGCCGCGTCGAAGGCCGCGTACCAGGCGAAGCTCGCCGAGGCCGGCTACGGCGCGATCACGACCGAGGTTCTCGACGCGCCGCCCTTCTACTACGCCGAGGATTATCACCAGCAGTACCTCGCGAAGAATCCGGATGGCTACTGCGGCCTCGGCGGCACGGGCGTCTCGTGCCCGGTCGGCCTTGTGAAGGCCACCTGACGCGACGGCGTCTCACCGATCCGCTAGACTGCCCCCTCCGGAGAGTTCCCGTGCGTTACACGTCCGTCCGCCCCAGCTTCGAGCCCTTCCTCCTCTCCGTCGAGCGCCCCGGGCGCTACCTCGGCCTGGAGCGGAACGTCGTGCGCAAGGACCTCGGCGCGAGCGACGTCACGGTGTGCCTCGGCTTCCCCGACGCGTACGAGATCGGGATGAGCCACACGGGCACGAAGATCCTGTACGAGATCGTGAACCGCCGCGCCGCGTGGGCGTGCGAGCGGACGTACGCGCCGTGGACGGACTTCGAGGCGGTCCTCAGGCGCGAGAACGTCCCGCTCTTCTCCGTCGAGTCGTTCGCTCCCGTCCGGGACTTCGACGTCTTCGGCCTCTCGCTCCAGAGCGAGATGAACTACACGAACGTCCCGAACATGCTCGACCTCGCGGGAATCGCCGTGCGGGCACGCGACCGCGGCGACGCGGACCCGGTCGTGATCGGCGGCGGACCGTGCGTCGCGAACCCCGAGCCCCTCGCGGACTTCTTCGACGTCTTCCTGATCGGCGACGCCGAGGAGGCGCTGCCCGTCTTCCTCGAGGCCATCGCACGGACGAAGGGCGTCCCCCGCCGCGAGCGCCTCGCCGCGTTCGCGCTCTGCCCGGGAATCTACGTGCCGTCCCTCTACGACGTGACGTACGACGGCGACACCGGCGAGACGGTCGCCGCATACGCCCCGAACGCGCCAGGAGTTCCCGCAGAGGTCAAGCGCGTCTGGGTCGAGAGGCTCTCGGCCGACGTCTACCCCGAAAAGCCGATGGTCCCGTCCGTCGACATCGTCCAGGACCGGCTCGGCCTCGAGATCATGCGCGGCTGCACGCAGGGCTGCCGCTTCTGCCAGGCGGGCTACTGGTACCGCCCCGTGCGCGAACTCGACCCGGCCGACGTCGCGAAGGCGACGAAGGCGTTCATCGACGAGGCGGGCTGGAGCGAGGTCGGCCTCCTTTCGCTCTCGTCGGCGGACTACTCGCAGATCGAACCGCTCGTCGCGTGCCTCGCGCCCGAGCTCGCGAAGACGAAGGTCTCGATCTCGCTCCCCTCGCTCCGCGCCGAGGCGTTCTCCGTCGCGCTCGCGGACGCGGTCTCCGAGGTGCGCAAGTCCGGCTTCACGTTCGCGCCCGAGACGGGGTCGGACCGCCTCCGCCGCGTCATCAACAAGACGTTCACGAACGCGGACATGGTCAAGGCCGCCGACGTCGCCTTCTCGCGCGGCTGGGACATGATCAAGGTCTACTCGATGATCGGCCTCCCGACGGAGACCGAGCCGGACCTCGACGAGCTCGTGACGCTCGTGAAGGACATCCTCGCCCAGGGCCGCCGTCACGGCATCCGCCCGAACGTGAACGTGTCGGTCGGGTGCTTCATCCCGAAGAGCTTCACGCCGTTCCAGTGGTTCGGCTTCGACGGCGTCGAGAACCTCGAACGGAAGATCGCGTACCTCAAGGACCGCTTCCGGTCCGTCAAGGGCGCAAAGATGACGTGGCACGAGCCGAAGGAGGCCGAGATCGAGGCGATGCTCTCTCTCGGCGACCGCCGGATGGGACGCGCCATCCTCGAGGTGTGGAAGCGTGGCGGGCGCTTCGACGCGTGGAGCGAGCACTTCTCGTGGGAGCGATGGACCGCCGCCCTCGAGGCCGCGGGCGTCCCGAAGGCCCGCCACCTGCGCCACAAGGACCTCAAGGAGACGCTCCCGTGGGACGTGGTGGACGCGTCCATCCGCAAGCCCTTCCTCGTCGTCGAGTGGAAGAAGGCTCTCAAGGAGATGCACACGGACGACTGCAAGTGGGGCCACTGCTACGCCTGCGGCGTCCCCGGGAACGGCGAGGACACCGTCCTCGCGAACCCGCTGCCCGCGGGTTTCGGATTCGGAGAAGAGAATCCTGCTTCGGAAAGAGAAGATGCTTCGCGCACGTCCGATGTCAAGGGCGCGCTCCGCGCGCCGCGCAGCGGTCAGGGACCCTTGACATCGGACGTTCGCTCAGAAGAGTTTCATCTATCGGCGGCTGCATCAGCAGCCGCCGCATATAAGCAAGATCTCCCTCTTCCCTCTTTCCCTCTTCCCTCCGCCTATACCGAAAAAGCCAAGGGGGCGGCTTATCGCATGAAGGCGGAGCCCGACCTCCTGCCGCTCAGGCAGCGCCGCTCGCCCGCGAGCGGGAGCGCGGCGCCCGTGCCTCTCTCGGCGCGGACGTACCGCCTCTCGTTCGAGAAGCTCGGCGACGCGCGGTACCTCTCGCACCGCAACACGATGGACGTCCTCGAGCGCGCGCTCCGCGCGTCCGGCGCGCCCGTGCGCTACACCGAGGGCTACAACCCGCACCTGCGCCTCTCGATGGGTCCCGCGCTGCCTCTCGGCCACGAGTCGAGGCACGAGCTCTTCGACGTGGACGTCCTCGACGCGCTCACGGGAGCGCACGTGGCGGCCGTGAACGACCGCCTGCCCGCCGGCCTCAGGATCACGTCCTCGACGGAACTCCCGAAGGGCGCGAAGTCCCTCGGGCGCGCGGCCACGGAGGCCGTCTACCGCTTCACGCTCCCGAACGGCGAGACGCGCGAGGAGCGCCTGTCGCTCATGGGACAGACGGCCACGACCCCGAAGAAGTTCCTCGAGAGGGAATACGGCGTGCCACCCGAGGGCCAGCACGCCGTGCGCGTCACGCGCCTCGAGACCGTCCTCGGCGCCTAGCGGATGGAGGACTCGCTTCAGGCCCGTCTCTCCGCCCACCGGCTGCTCGCCGGCGCGCCTCCCGACCAGGTCGCCTGGCTCGCGGCCCGCGGCCACCTCGTCCGGCTGGAGACCGGAGGCCTCCTCGCGGCGAAAGGCAGTGTCGTGCTGGGCCTCTACATCATCCTTTCGGGCCACCTGTCGATCCACGTCGACCGGGGCGCCGGGCCCCACAAGGTCATGGAGTGGCGCGGAGGCGACGTGAGCGGCTTCCTGCCGTACTCGCGCCTCGCCGGATCGCCGGGCGAGGTGAGAGCCGAGGCGCCGACGGAGATCTTCGTGATCCCCCGCGAGGAGGTCCCGGCGCTGATTCGCGAATGTTACGAACTCACCGCGATCTTCGTGCACGTCATGGTCGACCGCGCCCGCCAGTTCACGTCGAGCGACCTTCACGAAGAGAAGATGTCCTCCCTCGGCAAGCTGGCGGCGGGGCTCGCCCACGAGCTGAACAATCCCGCCTCGGCGGTCGCCCGAAGCACCAAGGGGCTCCGGCTCGGGTTGTCGGAGCTCGAAGCGGCATCCCGCGCGTTGGGCGCCGCGGGATTGTCCGAAGCCCAGCAGGCCGCCGTGGACCGCGCACGCGGGCTCTGCATGCGCGCGGCCGATGCGACGTTCGGACGCTCGCCCATCGAGCAGGCGGATCGCGAAGACGCCCTCGCAAACTGGCTCGGCCGGCAGGGCGTCGACGTCAGCGCCGCCGAAGCGCTGGCGGAGTCCGCAATCACGCTCGAGGCCCTCGACGAGCTCGCGGCGGCGCTCGACCGCAAGGGGCTCCAGGCGACGCTCCCGTGGCTCGTGGCCGGCTGCGCGACGTACCGGCTCGCGTCGGAGATCGAGGCGTCCGCGACCAAGATCCACAACCTCGTGGCGGCCGTGAAGGGCTTCACGTACATGGACCAGGCGACCATGCCGAAACCGGTGGACGTCGGCAAAGGGCTCGCCGACACGCTCGCGGTGCTGAACGCGAAGGCTCGCGGGAAGTCCGTGAGCGTGACCCTCGACGTCCCGGCCGACCTGCCGCGCGTCCCCGGGTTCGGCGGCGAGCTCAACCAGGTCTGGGCGAACCTCGTCGACAACGCGCTGGACGCGGCGGGGGGACGCATCTCGGTCGCCGCGGGCCGCCAGGGGTCGTCCGTCGTCGTGCGTGTCGTCGACGACGGACCGGGCCTGTCCCCGGAAATCCGCGAGCGGATCTTCGATCCGTTCTTCACGACGAAGCCGGTCGGCCAGGGCACCGGCCTCGGCCTCGACATCGCGCGTCGCATCGTCCGCAAGCACCAGGGAGAGATCGAGGTCGATTCGCGCCCCGGGCACACCGAGTTCCGCGTGACGCTGCCTCTCGACGCAGGAAGGGCCTGACGTGCTCAAACCGGTGATCCTGGCCGTCGACGACGACCCCGAGGTGCTCGGCGCCGTCGAGCGCGATCTCAAGCAGCACTACCGGACCGACTACCGCATTCTGAAGGCCGGGTCGGGCCGCGAGGCGCTCGAAGCCGCTCGCCAGCTCAAGGAGCGCGGCACTCCCGTCGCCCTTTTCCTCGTCGACGAACGGATGCCGGGAATGTCGGGCACGGAGCTGCTGCGCGAGGCGCTCAAGCTTCACCCGGAGTCGCGCCGGGTCCTGCTCACCGCGTACGCCGACACCCAGGCCGCGATCTCGGGCATCAACGACGTCGGGCTGGATCACTATCTGCTGAAGCCCTGGGATCCTCCCGCGGAGCGCCTCTACCCGGTCCTCGACGATCTCCTGTCGGACTGGATGGCGCACGTTCGTCTTCCTTACGAGGGCATCCGGGTCGCCGGCGCGCGGTCGTCGCCGCGCAGCTTCGCGGTGAAGGAGTTCCTTTCGAGCAATCACGTCCCTTATCAGTGGATCGACGTCGACCAGGACGAGCCGACGCGGGAGCTGATCCGCTCGTTCGGCGACGCGAACCGGCTGCCCGTCGTCTTCTTTCCGGACGGCAGCCGGCTCGTGGCCCCGACCAGCCGGGAGCTCGCGGAGAAGGTCGGAATGCAGACGCGGGCTCTCCTGCCCTTCTACGACCTCGCGATCGTCGGCGGCGGCCCGGCGGGACTGGCCGCGGCGGTCTATGCCGCGTCGGAGGGGCTTCGCACGGTGCTGATCGAACAGAGCGCGCCTGGAGGCCAGGCCGGCACCAGCTCGCGGATCGAGAACTACCTCGGGTTCCCGTCGGGCATCTCCGGGACCGACCTCGCCCGCCGCGCCGCGACGCAGGCGCGCCGCTTCGGCGCCGAGGTGATCGCGCAGGAAGCGGTCGCCGTCCGCCGCGAGGATCCGTACCGCGTGGTCCGGCTGGCCGACGGGACCGACCTGAGCTGCAAGGCGGTCGTCCTCGCCACCGGCGTGTCCGTGCGGATGCTGGAGGTGCCGGGCGTCGAGGCTCTCCTCGGCATCGGCGTCTACTACGGCGCCGCCATGACCGAGGCGGCGACGTACCGCGCCCAGGACGTCTGCATCGTGGGTGCGGGGAATTCGGCCGGGCAGGGCGCGCTTTTCTTCTCGCGATACGCGCGTCGCGTCACGATGCTCGTCCGCGCGGAGTCCTTGAGCGCGTCGATGTCGCGGTACCTGATCGACCGGATCGCGGCGACGCCGAACATTGGCGTCGTGACGGGGGCCGAGGTCGCGGCGGTCTGCGGCACGGGGCGCCTCGAGAAGGTCGTCGTCCGCGCCGCCCCCGGCGGAGAGGAGCGCGAGCTCGAGGCGGCGGCGATGTTCATCTTCATCGGCGCGAGGCCCCGGACCGAATGGCTTTCCGGCCTGCTCGAGCTCGACGAGAAGGGTTATGTACCGACCGGCCGCGACCTGTCCGCCGCGGGCCGCCGGCCGCGCGGCTGGACGCTCGATCGCGATCCCTTCCCGTTCGAGACCAGCGTCCCGGGCATCTTCGCGGCCGGGGACGTGCGCGCCGGCTCCGGCAAGCGCGTGGCGGCGGCCGTCGGCGAAGGCTCCGGCACGGTCGGCGTCGTGCACACCTACCTCGAGTCCGTCTGAGACGCCAGGAAGGCCCGGGCCCGGCTTAGACTTCCGGCATGCGTTGGACCGTACGCTGCCACGCGACCTTCGAGGCCGCCCACCACCTCGTCGACTACGTCGGAGGCCCCGAGCCGGTGCACGGGCACTCGTGGAAGATCGAGGTTGCGCTCTCGGTCGACCGCCTCGGCGCGTACGACCTCTCCGTCGACTTCGTCCCGACCGAGGCCCTCGTGAAGGATCTCGCCGCCCGCCTTCACAACCGCGACCTGAACACGGTTCCGCCCTTCGACCGGAGGAACGCGAGCGCCGAGAACGTCGCGCTGTGGGTCGCGGGCGAGATCGCGGCGTCCGGGCTCCTGAAGGATGGCGCGAGCCTTGACGAAGTCACCGTGTGGGAAGGTCCGAGGAACAGCGTCACGGTCCGGCTCCCGTGAAGCCGGCGCGCGCCGCCGTCCCGCTCGCCGCGCTCGCGGCCCTCCTCGGGGGAGCGCTGCCGTTCACGATCTCGGTCACGGCGTGGCCCGAGATCGTGACGCCCGCGTGGTTCGTGACGCAGGGCGTCCGCCTGTACGACGGCGTCCTCTTCCCGCACACGCCGCTCCTCATCCTCGGGACCGCGGCCGCCGGCTCCGTGTTCGGCTTTTCCTCGGCCGTGCTCCGGGCCCTGCCCGCCCTGGCTCTCGCGGCGACGGCCGCCCTCCTCGTCCTCGGAGCGAAGCCGGCCGCCTCCTCCCGCCGCGGCCCGGTTGCCGGGCTCCTCCTCGGAGTCCCGCTCCTCGTCCTCTTCACCGTGTATACCGACGGCCCGGCGCTCTGGCCCGAGCCGTTCCTCGCGCCGCTCCTCCTCGGCGGCGTCCTCCTTCTCGAGCGAGCCGCCGGGACCGGCAGCGCGCGCGTCCTCACCGCCGCGGGTCTCGTCTTCGGGACGGCGATCCTCGTGAAGCAGACGTCCGCGTGGGCCGCCCTCGCCGCCGTTCTCTGGCTCCTCCTCCGCGGCCGGCCGCGCGGCGCGCGCGCGGCCCTCGTGTTCGGGGGAGCCTTCGCCCTTCCGTACGGCGCCTTCCTTCTCGGATGGGCGCTCGCCTTCCGGACGCTCGCGCACGTGCGCTGGACGCTCGTCTACCCGGTCTTCTCCGGGATGTCGCGGGAGATCTCGGTGCCTCTCACGGCCGCCGACGTCCACGAGGCGCTCGTGCTCTTCGTGCCGTTCGCGGCCCTCGCGCTCGCCGCCGCGGCCCTGCCCCGGGGCCTCTCCCGGCGCTCGCCCCTTCTCGCGGTGGCGGCCGGCTCGATCGGAATGGCGTGGCCGCGGCCCGGGCTCCTGCACCTGTCGGCCGTCACCGGGCTCGCCGTCCTCGCGGCCGTGAGGACGGCGCTCGTCCTGCCTGCGGCGGCCCGGCGCGTCTCCAGTCGTCGAGCCCGCCTCGTCCGTCTCTTCGCGCCCGCGGGCTCAGCCGCACTCCTGGCCGTGTTCCTCGGCGTGGCCGTCCTCGGCGCCGGTCCGCTCCTCCTCGGCCAGCTCGGAGGTCCCGTCTTCTTCTGGGACGACTCCGTGACGCGCGACGAAGCCGCGTCCGTGAGTGCGCGCGTGCCGGCCGGCGGCGAGCTGCTCGTCTTCGGCGGCCGCCAGACGCTTTACCCGATCACCGGGACCCGCTCGCCCGGCGGCTTCTACGTGAATCCGCAGTTCTGGTACTGCCTCGCCCGCGACCGGGGCGACGAGAGGCTCGTCGCGGCCCTCGCGGCGCGGCCGGGGCTGCCCGTCCTCTTCCGCGAGCCGCTCGCCGACGCGGAGGCCGTGCGCGCAACACGCGTCTACGCCTTCCTCGCGTCCTCGACGGTTCCCGACGGTCCGGCGCCCGGCGGGACGTCCTGGCGGCGCGTCGCGCCGCACCGCTAACATCCCGCCCATGTACCTCGTCGCGCTGCACGGTTATCCCCTCGACCACCGCATGTGGGATCCGCTCGCGGATCGGGCCGCGGGCGGCCGGCTCGGCCCCGTCACGTCCGTCTTCACGCCGGACCTCAGGGGGCGGGGGCGCTCCTCGCACCCGGCCGCCCCGCTCCACGCCATGTCGCTCCTCGCGGACGACGTCGCGCGGGACATCGACGGCGCGCTGCCCGCGGACGCGCCGTTCCTCCTCGCCGGGCTCTCGATGGGAGGCTACGTCTGCTTCGAGATCCTCAAGCGGCACGGGTTGCGCCTGCGGAGCCGCATCTGCGGCCTCGCGCTCTTCGACACGAAGGCTTCGGCGGACGACGACGCGGGGCGCGCGGGCCGCAGGGCGGCGATCGAGGCGATCCGGAAGGACGGCATCGAGGCGGCTCTCTCCGCGATGCTCCCGAAGCTCCTCGCACGCGGCTCGAAGGGAACGCCGGCCGAGGACCTCGTCAGGCGGATGGTCCTCGCGACGCCGCCCGCCACCGCGATGGCCGACCTCGCCGGTCTCGCCGTGCGCGACGAGGGCTTCGAGGTCCTCTCCGCGTGGGACCGGCCGCTCCTCGTCGCCGTGGGCGACGAGGACGCGATCGCGCCGCCTTCCGACGCCGAGGCGATGACGGCCGTCGCCGCGCGGGCGCCGTGGGTGAAGCTCCTCACCGTCCCCGGCGCCGGCCACATGCTCCCGCTCGAGCAGCCGGACGACGCGGCCGCGGGGCTCGTGGCGCTCGCCGAAGCGGCCCTGCGCGCCTGACCGGCGCTCCCCGGGGCAAGGCCGCTACCGGCCCGACGCGACGCCGTAGCTCGGGAGCATCGACGCAATCGGCATCTCGCCCGAGCGCGCGGCGGCAGGCTCGAGGACCGGCAGCGTCGAGGGGCGCGCCGCGGGGTTGAACGCGGGCAGCGGGACGCGCTTGCCGTGCGCGTACACGGGGTGGCGTCCCTTGTCCTTGTACCATTCCGAGAGCGTGGCGCTCTGGTGCATCTCCTCGACGATCTTCCGCCAGCCGGCGCCCGTGTTGTAGGCGCAGAACGAGATCTCCCCGAGTTGCGTCCCGTACGGGATGATGCACATCTCCGTGCGACGGAAGTCGTAGTTGAAGAGGTCCTGGAACCACATCCCGGCCACGAGGAGGACGCGCCACGGGTAGCGTCCCTGCTTCGCGATCCCCATGCCCTTGCCCGTGTGGCCGTCCATGACCTTGAGCGTCTCCCAGATGCCGAGGTTCTGCGGGACGTTGTCGGGGCGGATGTTCCGCGCGAGCGCGAGCGCCGTCTGGAGAATCGTGAGGAACTTCCCTCGGGCGGCGTCCGTGATCACGTTCAGGTCGCGCAGGAGCCGGTCCGCGTCGAGGATCTGCGTGACGGGTACGGCCTGCCCCGTCTCGGGCCTGACGAGCATCATCGTTCCGATCCCGCAGTTCGGGTGGCAGCCGCACTTGAGCGAGCCCCACTGCGCCTCGAGGCCTCCGAGGAGGTCCTTCAGGTCGGAGAAGGGGCCCGAGGCCGACAGCGGGAACCAGTCGCGCATCGGCTCGCCGATGCCCGCCTGGTCTTTCACGTCGTGCGCGAGGTGCGAGAGCGTGTAGCGCTGCGCCTTCCGCGTCTCGTCGTCGATCTCCTCGTCGCGGCCCGTGAACGAGACGGGCTGGAAGGAGACCGCGTTGATCTTGTCGATGTTCCGGATCGCGAACCGGATGATGTCGCCGACCTGGTCGTTGTTGACGGTGTTCACGATCGTCGTCACGAGCGTGACGTCGACTCCTGCGGCATGGAGGTTGTCGAGCGCGCGGAGCTTGACGTCGTAGAGGTTCCCGACGCCGCGGTGCGCGTTCGGCTCGTTCCCGACGCCGTCGAACTGGAGGTACGCGAGACGGAGCCCCGCGTCGTAGGCGGCCGTCGCGAACTCCGGCTCCTGCGCGAAGCGGATCCCGTTCGTCGCGCACTGGACCGAGAAGTAACCGATCTCGCGCGCGTAGCGGGTGGCCTCGAGGAAGAACGGCGAGATCGTGGGCTCGCCGCCCGAGAACTGAACGGACATCTGGCGCTGCGGCTTGATCGAGACGGCGTTGTCGAGGATCTCCTTGATGTCGTCCCATACGAGCTCGTGGACGTAGCCGACCTGGTTCGCGTCCATGAAGCACGGGTTGCACATCATGTTGCAGCGGTTCGTGAGGTCCACCGTGAGGACGGCGCCGCGTCCGTAGCGCATCGAGGACGAGCCGTGGTCGTGGAGCTTGTCCTTCGCGAGCTTCACGTCGCGGCCGAAGAAATTCTGCTCGAGGCGGCCGAAGAACGACGCATCGCTGGACATCAGGTCTTCGAAGGTGCCGTGCTTCGGGCACGTCTTGACCATCCAGATCTCGTTGCCGCGCAGGAGGATGTCGGCCGGAATCTCGCCGGGTCGCCCGTCCACGAGCTCGCGCAGTTCACGCGTGCCGCCGACGATGGCATCCCGGACCTCCCGCGTGCACGTCGGGCACAGCGAGTCCGTCCGGCGCGGGTATCCCAGCGGCGGCTTCGTGCGCTCGTGCGTCTTCGGGAGAGGCTCAGGAGACCAGGCAGGCTGGAAGGAACGCGCGGGCACGCGCCGGTTTACGGCCTGGAACGCGCTCCAGGCGACTTCGGCCGCCCCGCGAATAGACCTGTAGACCACCTTCCGCATTTCGACCCTCCGAGACTACACGGCGCCGGCTGCCCGAGAATGGGTCTCAACTGGCTGCTGAAACCGGGAATTTAACATGCGGGGGTCCGGCACGGGTCGCACGCGGCTTACGCGACGCGTCCGGACACGTCGAGGACGGGTCCGGTGCCCGGGATCTCGGGCGGTCCGTAGAGCCTTTCGATGCGCCGGAGGGCGGCCCGTCCCACGGCACGGACGGCCGCATAGTTGAGGCCCGCGCCGGCAACGGCGCCGAGAACCGGAACCACGTGGGCGATCTCGCGCCCCGCGAGGCGGACGACGAGGCGCGCGGCGACCTCTTCCGCGGCCCGGGTCGTGAGGCGCCGGCCGACGTTCATCCCGGCCCCCGCCGCGAGGCCCGCGAGGACCTCGAGCGCCCTCTCCTTCGGCGTCATCGGCACGCCATACAGCACGTGGAGCGAGACGATCAGCCGGCTCTGCAGGACGAGGACGGCCGAGAGCTCGGGCGCGACGGTCGCGAGGGCGAGCCATCCGGGCGGAAGGCTCGCGGCGGCCCCGAGGGCAGCCGCGCGGCGCGCGGCGACGGCGACGAGCCGCTCGCCCTTCTCGCGTGTCGTGAGATCGGCGTGCTTCTCCGAGAAGGCCCGGACCTCGGCGCGGAGCTTGTCGACGTCGAGATCGGCCGTCGCCTTTTCCACGACCTTGAGGAAGGTCTCGGCCAGCATCACGGCTATCATCGGGTCTCACGGCTCCCCCCACAAGGGCGCCGCGGGGCCGACAGGAGGACGCAGCTCGATGAAGCGCAGATCACAGCGCAGCCGGATTCTCCTGGCGGCCCTCGGCCTGGGCCTCCTGGCCGCGTCCGCGGCCTCCGCCGCGCCCGCGAAGGCGAAGAGGAAGCCGACCCCCAAGGCCGTGAAGGTGCGGGACTACGCGCACACGCTCGCGCTCCTCCACACGTCGCAGGGAGACCTCACGATCCGGTTCTTCCACGACCGCGCGCCCAACCACGTGAAGAACTTCATCGACCTCGCGGCGTCGGGCTTCTACGACGGGACGCTCTTCCACCGCGTGATCCGCGACTTCGTCGTGCAGGGCGGCGACCCTCTCACGAAGGATCCGAAGAACGCGTTCATCTGGGGCAACGCCGGAAAGACCGACGCGAAGGGCAATCCCGTCACGCTGAAGCCCGAGTTCAACGACACGATCCACAAGCGAGGCATCGTCTCGATGGCGCGTTCCTCCGCGCCCGATTCCGCATCCTCGCAGTTCTTCGTCGTCCTGAAAGACTACCCGTCGCTCGACCACCAGTACACGGCGTTCGGCGAGGTCGTGAAGGGAATGGACGTCGTCGACCGGATCGCCTCGGCGTCCGACCCCGATCCCTCGAACCCGACGCTGGGGAAGCCGCGCAACCCCCAGAAGCTGCTTTCGATCGAGCTCCTCGACGAGGCGCCCGCGCCGGCGCCGACGTACCCGGCCCCCGCTCCAAAGCCGTGACGTCGCCGTTCCCGAACGGTGAGGCCACGCGCCTCGCGTGCGCCCGTGAGCGTTTCGGCCTGTCCTCGGCCGCCCCTCCAGTCCCTCTGGCGGGAGACATCGGTGCCCGGCGCTACTTCCGCCAGGCCTCGCCCGGCGGCGGAAGCGTCCTCGTCGTCCTTTACCCGGAGCCCGACTCCGCCGCCCAGGCGAACTGGTCCGCGATCCGCGACGCGCTCGCGCGCGCCGGCGTGCGGGTCCCGGCGCATCACGACGACGCGCCCGACCTCGGCGCAGCCCTCATCGAGGACCTGGGCGACCGCGACCTCTCGATGGACCTCGCCGACGCGCCGCGCGAGGACCGCCCGCGCCTCCTCGACGAGGCCGAGGAGCTCCTGACGCCCCTGCGCACGATCGCGCGCGACGCGGCCACCCGGAACCCCGCCTTCGACGCGGCGTTCTTCGCCGCAGAGCTCGACCACACACGCCACTGGGCGCTCGAGAAGGGCGGGCAGGAGCCCCTCTCGCCGGCGCGGGCCAGGGCGTGGCGCCGTCTCGCGGAAGCCCTCGCGGCCGCCGCGGCCGACCCCGCCGCGACGGGCGATCCCGTGCCCACGCACCGCGACTACCACGCGAACAATCTCATGCGCACGGTCGAGGGACGGCTGGCCCCGATCGACTTCCAGGACCTGCGCCTCGGGCCCCCTGATTACGACTCGGTGTCGCTCCGGTTCGAACGCACCGGCGAAGCGGTCGAGGCCGACGCCGGCGCCGTGTCGGAAGCCGTCCTGCTCCAGAGGGCGTGGAAGGTCCTCGGGACGTTCGAGAAGATGCTCCTCAAGGGCCGGCCGTTCTACCGGCCGCACCGCGAAGCGGCCCGCCGCGTCATCCGGCGCCACACGTCCCCCGCCGGCCCGTTCGAGGAGCTCCTCGCCTTTCTCTGACGTCTGCCGGGGTAGAATCGGCGCCTTCAGGAGGCACCCGTGCCGAATCTCGGACTCCCCGAACTGCTCGTCATCCTCGTGATCGTCGTTCTCGTCTTCGGCGCGGGGAAGATCCCGCAGCTCGGCAAGGGCCTCGGCGAGGGCATCAAGAACTTCAAGGACGCGATGCGCGACGGCGAGTCCGGCGACAAGAAGGACGACGGGACGACCAAGCCCAAGTAACGCGGGCTGCCCTCCCCCCCGTTCGCGGGCCGCGCACGCTCCGGGTCCGGAGCACTCCATGAATACTCTGAAGATCGTCTTCCTCATGACGTTCCTGACGGTTCTGCTCGTCGCGGTCGGGCAGGCGACGTTCGGGTCGCAAGGCGCGGTCACGGCCCTCGTGATCGCGGCCGTCATGAACCTCTTCACGTACTTCTTCTCCGACCGGATGGTCCTCGCGTCCACCGGCGCGCGCATCGTGACGGAGCAGGAGGCGCCCGAGCTCTACGCGGTCGTGACGTCGCTCGCCGCGAAGGCGAACCTCCCGATGCCGCGCGTCGCGATCATCCCGCAGGACGCTCCGAACGCCTTCGCGACCGGCCGCGACCCGCAGCACGCGGTCGTCGCGGCCACCGAGGGCATCCTGAAGATCCTGAACCGCGACGAGCTCGAGGCCGTCCTCGCCCACGAGCTCGGCCACGTCACGAACCGGGACATCCTCCTCGGCGCGATCGCGGCGACCCTCGCCGGCGCGCTCACCCACCTCGCCCAGATGGCGATGTGGACAGGCGGCGGCCGGCGCGACGACCGCGAGGGCGGTGGCGGGCTCGTCGGCCTGCTCGCGATCATCTTCGCGCCGATCGCGGCCATGATCGTCCAGGCGATGATCTCGCGTCAGGCGGAGTTTCGGGCCGACGAGACGGGCGCGGCGCTTTCGGGGCGCCCCCTCGAGCTCGCCTCGGCGCTCCGCAAGCTCGATGCGGCGTCGCAGCGGCTCCCGATGGACGGCTCGCCGGCGACGGCGCACCTCTACATCGTGAACCCGTTCGCGGGCGGAATCGCCCGCCTCTTCTCGACTCACCCGCCCACCGCGGAGCGCGTCGCGCGCCTCGAGGCGATGGCGCGGGGCGGGCTTCGGCCGGCCTAGGAGTTGTCTCGTCCCCGGAGCGGCGGCTTGACCTTCAGGAGGGAAATCTTGGCCCGGAGGGTGTTGCGGTGGATGCCGAGCGACTTCGCCGCGCGGCCCATGTTGCCCGAGGCGCGCGTCACGGCCGCCGTGACGTACTTCTTCTCGAACTCCTTCTTCGCCGCGTCCAACGGAATTCCCTTCGACACGAGCTCGTCGATGATGCGCTGCAGCTGGCCGTCGATCGTCACAGAGACGCTCCTCCCACACACTTGCCGCGAGCCTGGGGCCGCTTGGGGGAGAAGGAAATTATCACGGGATTTTAGTCCCGCAAGAGTTTTCTGAATGCCGCCCCGAACCCGGGGCTTACTTGATCTCGACCGCGTCGCCGACGCCCATGTTGTCGATCATCGAGGTGATGATCGCGACGGACGTCCGGTCGCGGGTCGTGAGGATCGCGGCCTCGCCGAGCACCGTGCGATTTCCCGCGGCCCTCGTGGTCGGCCGGAAGACCGTGAGGAAGTCGCCCGGGTTCAGGCCGTCCTGCTCGCCGAGGTCGAGGAAGACGACCGTGCCCGTCCCGACGGGCGTGATGGCGTCCCTCGTGTCCACGACGTGGCCGGTCGCCTTGCCGTTCGGCGTGTCACAGATCCCCTGGGGCCGCGTCCGGCGCACGAGCGGGACCGGAATCGGCTCGAAGGGGGCCACGTAGTCCCCGATCTCGACCTCGTTGCAGGAGTAGACGATCTCCGCGATCGAGGACTTCTCCTGGGCGCAGAGGACGTGCACCCTCCCCGGCGTCATGTAGATGCGGCCGACGGTCTGGCTCACGGAGTTCCAGCGGTTCACGAGCCGGTCCGGACGGACGATCGTGAAGTCCATGCCGGCCTGGACCCCGGCCTCGGTCCCGATGTCGAGATACAGGAGGTCGCCCGCCATGAAGATCGACTGGTTGAACTCCTTCTCGGCGTTCACGATGCGTCCGACGAACGCTTCGTCGCGGTCCCCGAGGTAGCCGGAGCAGTACACGTCCGCTTCGACGCCGATCGGCAGCGGCCCGGAGATCGGAGCCGGAGGCCGGGCGGCCGTCTCGAGGTGCGACTGGGGAACGGGGCTCGCGGCGGATTCACGCGCGAGGACGGCGGGCCCGTGGGCCACGTCTTGCGCTCGGGCGACGAGCGAGGCGGCGAGAAGGACGCCCGCCGAAAGCGCTGCGAGAGGGTGACGCATGACGACCTCCTGCTCGAAACCCGTGTCCCGGAAAGGCGAAGGACGGCGCCAAGAGGGGACGGAGGAACGCCGTATCCTACTTCGCTGGAGCCGCTTGCGTCAACTTGTAGCTCCGGAGCGGTCGGTCAGCCGCCGGCCGCTTTCGCGGGCGGGGCGGGCGGGGAAACCGGGGAGCGCGGAACTTTCTTCAGGATCTTGCTGGACGGGAAGTCGCGCGCGAGGCGCGCCCAGATCTCTTTCGCCTCGTCCTCGTGGCCCATCTTGTTTTCCGCGAGACCGGAGTCGTAGAGGACGAGGTCGAGCTTCGTGTAGTCCGGGTAGGCGGCGAGGACCGTGTCCATCCGGCTCTTGGCGGCGCGCCACGCGCGCCGTTTCACGTAGAAGTGGCCGACGATGTACTCGTGCTCGGCGAGGAGGCCGCGCATGACGTTCAGCCGCAGCCGCGATTCCGTCGCGTAGGGCGAGTCGGGATACGCGAGAATGAGCTCCCGGTACGAGGTCCCCGCGAGCCGGGTGTTCGTCTGCTCCCGGTCTGGGGTCTCGGCCTGCTTGTCGGAGCACTGGGCGAGGCGAAAGAGCGCGTAGTCCGAGCGCGGATGCGACGGATAGCGGTTCCGGAAGTCCTTGTACCTCACACCGGCCTCGAGGTACCCGAGGGGCGTCTTCTCGTCGTAGAAGGAGTCGGCGAGCCGCAGGGACGCCTGCTTGCCGATCGCGTCGTTCGCGTAGTTCTCGGCGACGAAGCGCAGGTACTGCCGGCCGACCTCGTACTTCTTCTTCTGGATGAGGGCCTCGCCCTTCGCGTAGGCCTCTTCCTTCGGCATCGAGAGGAGCTCGCGCGTCATCTTGGCCGCCGAATCCGTCGACGCGCATCCCGCCACGCTCCCGAGGAGGGCGGCCAGGGCGACCAGGGCGGGCGCACGGCGCAGGAGGGCGGTTCGTCGGCTCACGGACGACGGAGAATGCATGTTGGCGAGATTTCTTTCAAGCCCCGCGCCGTGAGCCCGCCGCCCGGGCGAGACGCGCGAGGGCCGCGGGAACGTCGCCGCCGGAGAAGACGGACGCGCCGGCCACGAGGTGGGACGCCCCGGCGGCCGCGAGGGAGCCCGCGTTGGCCTCTCCGACGCCGCCGTCCACGGCGATCGTGGCCGGAGAGCCGGCCGCGCGGATCGTGCCGGCCAGGCGGGCCACCCGCTCGAGGGCGTCGGGGATGAACGACTGCCCGCCCCATCCGGGGTTCACGGACATCACGAGGACGAAGTCGACGAAGCGCACGGCTTCGTCGAGGGACGAGAGCGACGTCCCGGGGTTGATCGCGACGCCGGGCGACGCGCCGCGGCCCCGCACCTGCTGCGCGAACCGGTGGAGGTTCGGCTCGGCCTCGACGTGCACGGCGACGCGCGAGGCACCCGCGTCGAGGTACTGGTCGAGCGTCCGGAACGGCTCCTCGATCATGAGGTGGACGTCGAGCGGGACCTTCGTCGCCTTCGCGAGCGCCTTGAGGACGATCGGCCCGACGGTGAGGTTCGGGACGAAGCGGCCGTCCATGACGTCGAAGTGGATCCAATCGGCGCCGCCTGCCTCGCACGCGGCGACGGCCTCGCCGAGACGCGCAAAGTCCGCCGAAAGGATCGACGGCGCGAGCGCCACCCGCGGCGCGCTCACGGGGCCGCCTCCGGCGAGGCGATCACGAAGCTCAGGGCGTCGCGCCGGGTCACGGGCGCGCCCGCGAGCGGGAACTGGCGAAGGATCGTGCCCGTCGCCGCGCCCTCGTATGACTGGCTCCTCACGCCGCCGATCCGGAATCCGCGCTCCTCGAAGGCGATCTTCACGCGCTCGAAGTCGCGCCCGATCAGGTCGGGCATCACCCAGGCGACGTCTGACGCCCCGCGGTTCACGAGGAGGTCGACCGACGTGTCGGGACCGGCGATCGTCCCCGGCGACACGCCCTGCGCAACGACGCCGGTCGGCCCGGGCAGCCTTGCCGACGCGACCGCGGCCTCCTTGAGGCCGGCCTTCGAGAGCGCGAGAGTCGCCGCGCGGGCGGGAAGCCCCGTGAGGTCGGGCATGCGCACGGCCCGCGGTCCGAGAGAGAGGAACAGCCGGACCGTCTGCCCGCTCTTGACGGCCGTGTCGGCCGCCGGCGCCTGCGCGCGGACGCGGCGCGCGGGCACGGCGTCGTCGAAGGCCTCCTGCGCGGCGTCCACCTGGACCGAGAGACCGAGCTCCGCGGCGCGCGCCGCCGCCTCGTCGGCCGTGAGGCTCACGAAACTCGGGGTCTTCAGGGACTTGCCCGCGACGAAGCGCGTGAACGAGACCCAGGTCGCGGTCGCGAGGACGCCGGCCAGCACAAACGCGTACAGCACTCTTCCGAAGACCCCTCCCATGCCGGCACTCTAGCAGGAGCCCGGCCTCCTTGACTCGACCCGGCGCCGCGCCGAGACTCGACGCCCCATGGTCGAGCCCGCGTCCCCGGAACCCCCTTCCCCCGCGCTCCCCCTCTCCCGGGCGGACCTCCACCTCCACACGAACGCGTCGATCTTCAAGTACTTCCGCGCGGGCAACACGCGCGATTCCTACAACGATCCCGACGAGACGTACCGCCTCGCGAAGGCCCACGGGATGGACTTCGTGACGTTCACGGACCACGACACCGTGGACGGCTGCCTGAAGTTCCAGGACCGCCACCCGGACTACGCGGATTTCTTCGTCTCGGCCGAGATCGAGACGTTCTTCCCGAAGACGGGACACCGGATCCACGTGAACGTGTTCGACCTGACGGTCACGCAGTGGAAGGTGATCAACGTCAAGAGACGGAACATCTTCGACCTCGTCGAGTACCTGAGGGCCGAGAACCTCCTCTACTCGGCGAACCACCTGTTCCAGTCCTACCGGATGCGCCAGGCTCCCGAGGATTTCTTCACGAAGATGCTCGAGCTCTTCGACGTCTTCGAGGTCAAGAACGGCTCGATGGCCTACCAGCACAACGCGCTCGTCGAGGACCTCCTGACGGCCGCGAAAGAGAAGCGCGGCTCGCTCGCGCTCATCGGGGGCTCGGACGCGCACACGTACCCGCCCGTCGCGAGCGTCTTCACGATGGCGCCCGGCGCGACCTGGAAGGACTTCCTCGCGTCGATCCGCGAGGGCGAGTGCCTCTCGTGGGGGACCGAGATGGGCTTCACGAACGTGCTCGGGGACGTCTACAAGCTGCTCGGGAAGTACTACACGAGCGTCATGGACTTCCGGAACCCCGAGTTCACGACGCGAGAGAAGGCGCGGCACTTCCTGATCGCGCTCGCGTCCGTGCCGTTCAACGCGGCCGGCGTCCCCGCGGCGGTCTACTCGCTGAACTACGCCAAGCAGGTCGCGCTCTCGAAGAGACTCAAGACGCACTTCGACAAGAAGGGGCTGTCGGGAACCTGATCAGGGGCAGCGGCGAAACGTCACGATGAACGTGACGGGAACGGGCCGACCCTCGAACTTCGCCGGGCGGAAGCGCCAGCCGCGAACGGACTCGAGAATGACCCTCGTCGCGTCCCGCGGCGCGCTCGACAGGACGCGCGCGTCGCGGACGGCGCCTTCGCTCGACACGGTGACCTCGACCGTCACCGGCCGGGCGGCACCTTCGAGGCTCCGGCAGTCCGGCTCGACACGGACGATCTCGACCGGAGCCGAAACGTCGCCGCCGGGCCGAAGAGGCTCTTCGACGCGCGGTGCTGCGGACGGCCTCGCGCCCGACGGCGGGTTCGGCACGTGAACGACGTCCTTGAGGTTCTGGTCCGCGACCGGTGCGGGCTTGGCCGACGCGCGCGGGAACGACGGCTCCCCGGAACCCTTGCCGCAGCCCGCGAGAACCGCAACGCACCAGAGAACGGCGGAGGCGGAAGACCTCTTAACCATTCAACGAACTCTTCATCGGCGAAAGGTCGATCGAGCCGACCTCACGAGGCGGGGGGCGCGTCCTTGCGCGGATACTTCGTCTCGACGTAGTCGTCGACGAGCGTCCGGAATGCGGCCGCCAGCTCCTCGGGGGTGCCCTTGAGCGTCGCGAACTTCTGTCCGTCGACGAAGACGGGGCAGCTCGGCGCCTCGCCCGTGCCCGGGAGCGAGATCCCGATGTTCGCCGCCTTCGATTCCCCCGGCCCGTTCACGATGCAGCCCATGACGGCGAGCGTCATCGTCTCGACGCCCTCGCGCTCCGCCTTCCACGCGGGCATCCGCTCGCGCACGTACCCCTGAATGCTCTCGGCCAGCTCCTGGAACGTCGTCGAGGTCGTGCGCCCGCAGCCCGGGCAGGCCGTGACGGACGGCGCGAAACTGCGCAGACCCATCGCCTGCAGAAGCTCGCACGCGGCGTAGACCTCCTCGCGGCGGTCGCCGCCGGGCCGCGGCGTGAGGGACACGCGGATCGTGTCGCCGATCCCCTCGTTCAGCAGGATCCCCATCGCGGCCGACGACCACACGAGGCCCTTCGTCCCCATCCCGGCTTCCGTGAGGCCGAGGTGGAGCGGCTGGTCCGTCCGGGCCGCGAGGTCGCGGTAGACCGAGACGAGGTCGTTCGGACGCGAGACCTTGCACGAGATGACGATCTGGTCCTTCTTCAGCCCGCACTCGAGGGCGAGCTCCGTCGACTGGAGCGCGGAGAGGACCATGCACTCGGCGACGATCTCCTCGGACGTCCTTCCGAGGTCCCGGTCGGTGTTCTCCTGCATCTTCTGCATGACGAGCTCCTGGTTCAGGGAGCCTCCGTTCACCCCGATGCGAACGGCCTTCCCGAGGCCTTTCGCGACGCCGCAGATCGCCGCGAACTGCTCGTCGCGGCGCTTCCCCGTCCCGACGTTGCCCGGGTTGATCCGGTACTTGTCGAGCGCGCGCGCCATATCCGGGAATTTCGTCAGGAGGAGGTGGCCGTTGTAGTGGAAGTCCCCGATGAGCGGGACGTCGCAGCCGGCCGCGAGGAGCCTGCGCTTGATCTCCGGGACGGCCTGCGCCGCCTCGTCGACGTTCACGGTGATCCGCACGAGCTCCGAGCCCGCCTGCGCGAGCTCGAGGCACTGCGTCACCGTGCCCTCGACGTCGGCCGTGTCCGTGTTCGACATGGACTGGACCACGACGGGCGCGCCGCCGCCGATCGCGACCTTTCCGACGCGCACTCCGACCGTCCGGTGGCGCGGCCGCGCCGGACCGTGCGCGGAAGCGGGGGACGAGGCGGCCGAAGACGACATCAGAAAGAGACGTTCTTGATGACGTCGAAGTAGAGGACCGTGACCATCACGAGGACGAGAAAGACGAAGCCGGCCTGGAGGAGCCGCTCCTTGACCCTGAGCGAGAAGTCGCGCTGCGCCACGGCCTCGAGGAGCGTGACGAAGATCTGCCCGCCGTCGAGGAGCGGGATCGGGAGCAGGTTCAGGAGCCCGAGCTGCAGCGAGAGGACGCCCATGAGCATGACGAGCGGGGCCACGCCCGAGCGGGCCGCCTCGCCCGAGAACTTCGCGATGTCGATCGGGCCGGAGAGCTGCCGCATGGAGCCGGCGCCGCGAAAGAGGCGGCCGACGATCTGCCCGGTCACCTGCACCTGCCGCACGTTCTCGCGCCACGAGGCCGCGAGCGCGGCGCCGAGCCCGAGGCGGCGGACCGTGGTCTCCTCCTTCGGAGCGAAGCCGATGCGCCAGTTCTCCCCTTCCTTGACGGGGACCACGTCGAGGACCTGCGTTTCGCCCCCGCGCTTGACGACCATCTCGATGGCTTTAGGTCCGTCTTTGTCGAACGAAGCCGCCGCCTCGCGGATGTAGCGCACGACCTCGAAGTAGAGGACGACCGGCCGGCCGTTCACGGAGACGATCTGGTCCCCGACCTTGAGGCCCGCCTTCGCGCCCGGGTAACCCGGGACGACGCGCGCGACGACCGCGAGGATCGCGGGGTTGAGACCCGTGTACCCGATGTCGTACTTGGTGCGCGGCTCCGGCGTCAGGTCGAGGGTGAGCGGCGTGCCGTCGCGGACGATCCCGACGGCGAGCTTCTCGCGCGGCGCGAGGCCCGTCTCGATCTCCACGTCCTCCCAGGTCGCGACGCGCTTGCCGGAGATCGTCTCGATGCGGTCGCCTTCCTTGATACCCGCCTTCTCGGCCGGGCTGCCGTGGTCGACGACCTTCACGACGGGCGGCTCGGACTTGTAGGACGCGACCTCGACACCGACGAGGAACGCGGCGGCCGTGAGAAGGAACGCGAGGACGAGGTTCACGCCGGGACCCGCGAAGAGGATCAGGAGGCGCTGGAGGCGCGTCCCCGGCTGGACCGGGGCCGCCTCGGCCGTCCCGGAGACGATGTCGCTCTCGTCGGGCCCGAGGCCCACGACCTTGACGTACCCGCCGAGCGGGACGAGCGAAACCCGGTAGTCCGTCTCCTTGCGCTTCCAGCCGAAGAGCCTCTTGCCGAACCCGAGCGAGAAGACCTCGACCGGGAACTTGAAGAGCTTCGCGACGGCGAAGTGGCCGCCCTCGTGGAAGACGATCAGGAACGACAGCACGAAAACCAGGGCGAGGATGTTGGTCGGAATGGTCATGAGTCCTCGGGGGAGTTAAGCCGGAACCGCGCGCGCGGTTCCGGCCGTCGGCTTCTGAAGGGCGGGGAGGAGGGTCTCGGCTTCGCGCCGCGCCCAGGCATCGGCCTCGAGGGCCTCCGCCACGGATGTGATCGGGACGACCTTGTGCCGCGCGAGGATCCGCGCGACCGTCTCGACGATCCCGAGGTACGGGATGCGGCCCTGAAGGAAGGCCTCGACGGCGATCTCGTTCGCCGCGTTGAGCACCGCGGGGGCGGAGCCGCCCGTCCGGAGAGCGGCGCACGCGAGCGGGACCGCCGGGTACCGCACCTCGTCGAGCGGCTCGAACGTGAGGGTGCCCAGGCCCGCGAGGTCGAGGCGCGGGAGGGGCGTTTCGATCCTCTCCGGGTAGCAGAGCGTGTAGAGGATCGGAAAGCGCATGTCGTTCGGGGACATCTGCGCGACGACCGAACCGTCGACGTACTCGACCATCGAGTGGACGATCGACTGCGGGTGGATCACGACGCCGATGCGCCCGACCTCGACGTCGAACAGCCAGCGCGCCTCGATGACCTCGAGGCCCTTGTTCATCATCGTCGCCGAGTCGATCGTGATCTTCGGGCCCATCTTCCACGTCGGGTGGCGAAGCGCGTCGTCGACCGTGATCGCGGAGAACGTCTCGAACGGCCGCGTCCGGAACGGCCCGCCGGAGGCCGTCAGGACGAGGCGCCGCACCTCGGACGGAGAGCCGGCGCGAAGGGCCTGGTGGAGCGCGCAGTGCTCCGAGTCCACGGGGAGCACGGCGGCCCCGGCCGCGCGCGCGGCGCGCATGAGCGGCTCGCCGGCGACGACGAGCGTCTCCTTGTTCGCGAGCGCGAGCGTCTTGCCGAGCTTGACCGCCTCGTACGCGGGAACGAGCCCCGCCGAGCCGACGATCCCGCCGAGGACGACGTCCACGTCGGGATGCGTCGCGACGTCCACGAGCCCCCGCTCCCCGAAGCCGACGGAGACGCCCGGGAACTCCCGGCGCACGCGGGCCGCGTCCTCGCGCGTCTTCACGGAGACGACCTTCGGCCGGTGCGCCGCGATCGCGGGAAGGAGCTTCTCCAGGTTCGAGCCAGCCGACATCGTGACGATCTCGAACCGCTCCGGGAAGCTCGCGACGACCGACAGGGCCGAGTCGCCGATCGAGCCGGTGGCCCCGAGGAGCGCGATGCGCTTTTTCGCGGTCATCGCGGGCCCCGCGGGAGGAACGCCAGGGCGTCGAGGGCGAGGAGCAGCACGGGCGAAGCGTAGAGCAACGAATCCAGCCGGTCGAGGAGGCCGCCGTGCCCCGGGAGGACTCCCCCGGAGTCCTTGACGGCGACGCTCCGCTTGAACGTGGATTCGACGAGGTCGCCGACGACGGCCACGACCGAGACGAGGAGCCCGAGGATCGCGCCCGCGAGGACGGCCGGGAGCGTCCCGGCCCCGGGCGACGGGCGGCCGCCCGCGGCGAGCGCGGCCGCGGCGCCGGCCCCGAAGAGCGTCCCGCCCGCGAGCTGGCCCCAGAGGCCTTCCCACGTCTTCTTCGGGCTGACGGACGGAGCGAGCTTCCTCTTCCCCAGCCGGCGGCCGACGTAATAGGCCGCCGAGTCGCCCGCCCACACGACCGCGAGGAGAAAGACGACGGGCTCCCATCCACGCGCCCGGAGTCCGATCATCGCGCCGCCGCCGAGGGCGACGTAGAGCGTCGCGAAGACGGCGCCCGCCGAGGACGGGAGAAGCGCGGCGACGGAAGCCGACGAGAACAACACGAGCGTCGGCAGCGCGAGGATCGTCGCGCCCGCGAGCACGACGAGGGCGACGGGAGAGGCGACGTGGGCGGCGGCCAGGAGCGCGAAGAAGAGAGCGACGCCCGCCGTGCGCGGGATGCGCCAGCCCGCGGCCTCGAGGAGCGCGTAGAACTCGATGAGCGCGACCACCGCCGCCGCCGCGACGAGGAGCGTGAACGCCCACGTCGGCGCGAAAACGAGCACCGCGAGGACCGCCGGGATGAGGACGGCGGCCGTGACCTCCCGCTGGAACCTCACCGGGTGGCCGCCGCCGGGCGCGGGCCGTCCTCGCGCAGGGGCTGCTCGTCGTCCAGGACGCCTCCGTACCGCCGCTCGCGCTTCTGGAACTCCGCGAGGGCCTCCAGGAAGTGCCGGGCCCTGAAGTCGGGCCACAGGACGGGCGTCACGTAGATCTCCGCGTACGCGATCTGCCAGAGGAGGTAGTTCGAGATCCTCATCTCCCCGCTCGTCCGGATCAGGAGGTCCGGGTCGGGAAGTCCGGCCGTGTAGAGGCGCGACTCGATCGCGGCTTCGTCGATCTCCGAGGGCTCGAGGCGCCCGGACTTCACGTCGGCCGCGAGCGAGCGCATCGCGTCCGCGAGCTCCGTGCGGCCCGAGTAGTTCAGGGCGATGTTGAAGACCATGCCCTTGCAGCGGGCGGTCGCGTCGAGCGCGCACTGCAGCTCGCGCTGGACGGACGTGTCGAGGCCGTCCATGCGGCCCACGACGCGGAACGTGATGTCGTTGTCGAGAAGCGTCTTCAGCTCGCGGCGCAGGTATTCCTTGAGGAGGGCCATGAGCGTCGCGACCTCGAGGTGCGGCCTCTTCCAGTTCTCCGTCGAGAACGCGTAGAGCGTCAAAGCCGTCAGCTCGAGGCGCGCGGCGGTCTCGACCGTGGCCCGCACGGAGGCGATCCCGGCGCGGTGCCCTTCCACGCGCGGCAGCCGGCGCTGGCGCGCCCAGCGGCCGTTGCCGTCCATGATCACGGCGACGTGCCGCGGCAGGCGCCCGAGGTCGAGCGCGTCGAGGAGGGCCCGGTCGGGGGTCCCGGCGGCGGCGATGGAATCCTTGTCGATCATCGGGCCGGGCGCGAGGCGCCCGAACGTCGAATTCTATCGCGCGGGCGGCGGGGGCGGCGCCGACGCCCCGGGCCCGTCCGGCGCATACCGCACGCGAGCGAGCGTCAGGCCGCGGGCCTCCGCCGTCGGCCCGGGCCGTTCGAGGGCCTCCTCCGGCCGGATGCGGCCCCGGCCCGCGTCGCGGAGCGTGCCGACGAGCCGCCGGACCATGCCCCGGAGGAAGCCGTCGCCCTCGGCCGTGATCACGAGGAGGGAGTCGTCCTCCTCGACGTCCAGCCGGGCGAGCGTGCGGACCGTCGTCCCGGGGTCCGAGCCCGTGATCGAGAACGGCGCGAAGTCCCGCGTCCCGACGAGGCGCGCCGCCGCGGCGCGCATTGCACCGACGTCGAGCGGCTCGGAGGCGAGCGCCTCGACGAGGCCGCGGTGCGGGTGGAGGAACTCGCCGCGGCGGAGGCGGTAGACGTAGATCTTGCCGATGGCCGAGAAGCGCGCGTGGAAGTCAGGGGCGGCTTCGGAGGCGGACAGGATCCGAGCGTCCCATGGCAGCTTCGAGTTGAGAGCACCCGGGATTTTCCTAGAAGGTAAGAGGGGCGCGCCCTCGGGCACGTCGAAGTGGGCGACCTGCCCGTCCGCATGCACGCCGGAATCGGTTCGCCCCGAGCCGTGCACAGCGGATCTCCCTCTGAAATATTTCATTCAAAGAAATCTCCAGGACACCCTGGACCGTGCGCGGCGTGGCGCCGCCTTCGCGAGGCGCCTGCACCTGCCACCCCTCGAAGAACGTCCCGAGGTACGCGATCTCGAGCTTCACCCGCACGCGCCGATTATGGCCGCGCTATCGTCTCGGCGATGGTCACCTCCGCCGCCCCGGCGCTCGTCGTCACGGAGATCTTCCGGAGCCTGCAGGGCGAGTCCTCGTTCGCGGGCCTTGCCGTGCACGTTCGTGCGGCTGACGGGCTGCGCGCTGCGGTGCGTCTGGTGCGACAGCGCGTACGCGTTCTCGGGCGGGACGGCGATGAGCCTGGACGAGGTCCTCGCGGAAGTCGACCGGCTGGGCGCGCCGCTCGTCGAGATCACGGGCGGCGAGCCGCTCGAGCAGGAAGGCTTCTTCGCGCTCGCGTCCGCGCTCTGCGACCGCGGATATCACCGTGCTCGTCGAGACGGGCGGCCACGTCCCGTTTGCCGCGTGGACCCGCGCGTGATCAAGGTCGTCGACGTGAAATGCCCGGGCTCGGGCATGGAGAGCCGCAACGACCTCGAAAACCTGGCGCTCCTCGGCCCGAGGGACGAGGTGAAGTTCGTCGTTGCGGACCACGGAGATTTTCTCTGGGCGGAAGAATTCGTCGGAGAGCACGCGCTCGACGAGACGCACACGGTCCTGATTTCGCCCGTCTTCGAAGGGAGGACGAGCGCGGTCGCCCCTCAGGTCGCCGAATGGGTGCGCGATTCGAAGCGCAAGCTCCGCCTCAACCTGCAGATCCACAAGACCCTCTGGGGAGACGTGCCGGGGAGATGAGAATGTCCGAAGAGCACCCGGAGATTTCTTCGAATGGTTAAGCGGGCGAGAGCCGGCTCGAGGCGCGTCGAGCGGCGCACGCGCGCAGGGGGCCCCCCTCTTACCCCTCGAGGCAAGTCTTCGGCGCCGATTCCCCCTGCTCCTGCCGTGGGGCGCAGATCCTGCGTCCTCCTCCTCTCCGGCGGCCTCGACTCCGCGACGTGCCTCGCGCTCGTCACGCGCTGGGGATGGGCCGTCCACGCGCTCTCGTTCGACTACGGCCAGCGCCACCGCGTCGAGCTGCGCGCCGCGCGTAGGCTCGCGCGGAAGTACCGCGTCTCGTCGCACCGCGTGATCGCGATCCCGTCCTTCGGCGCGCTCGGCGCCTCGGCGCTGACGGACCGGTCGATCCGCGTCCCGAAGAAGGCGCTCGGGAAGGCGGGCATCCCGGCGACGTACGTGCCCGCGCGCAACACGCTCTTCCTCGCCTTCGCGCTCGGCGCGGCCGAGGTCGCGGGCGCCTCGGAGATCGTGATCGGCGCCAACGTCCTCGACTCCTCCGGCTACCCCGACTGCCGGCCCGCGTTCCTCTCCGCGTTCGAGCGCGTCGCGAACCTCGGGACGAAGGCGGGCGACGAGGGGCGGCGTTTCTCGATCCGCGCGCCGCTCCTCTCCCTGACGAAGGCCGGCATCGTCCGGCTCGCGCTCGCCCTCGGCCTCGACCCGGGCCTCACGACGTCCTGCTACGACCCGTCGCCTTCGGGTCGGCCGTGCGGCGAGTGCGACTCGTGTCTCCTCCGCGCGCGGGGCTTCGCCGAGGCCGGCGCGAAGGACGCCCGGCTCGGGTAGTTCAGCGGGGCGCGGCGGCGGCGAGCTCCCGCGCGCGGGCGAGGAGTTCGCGCGGCGGCTGCTCGGCGGGCTGGAGCACAACGGCCTTCTCGAGCTCGGGCACCGCCGCCGCGGGATCGCCCGCGAGGATCAGCGCGCGCCCGAGGTGGAATCGCGCCGGGAAGAACGCCGGCGAAATCGCGAGCGCCGCCCGATAGGCGGAAACCGCTTCCGCCGGCCGGCCCAGCGCCTCGCGGGCCTGTCCCAGGAAGAAGTGAGCCGACCGCGAATCGGGATCCATTCGAAGGGATTCTTCGAGGGTGTCCGCGGCTTCGGCGGCGCGTCCCTCGGCGAGTCGCAGCCGTCCGAGGAATTCCACCGGAAGAGCGGCCCGCGGGTCCGCGTCGGCCGCGCGGCGAAGCGAGCGCTCGGCGGCGCCCGGCTTCCCGAGCTCCATCCACGCGTTGCCGTCGAGCGTCCACTCCTCCGAGAAGACGTGTGACGGAGCGTGCCTTCGAAGGTGAGTCGCGACGAGCGCGAGGAGCGCGACGGCAACCGGCGGCGCGAGGCGTCGCCACTCGCGTGCGCGGAGCCTCTCGGCGAGAAGCGCCGCCCCGGCGCCCGCGAAGAGTGCGAGCGGCGGGACGACCGGCATCCGGTAACGGAGCCCCGCGAGCGCCGCAAGCACGGGCAGGCTCCCCGCCGCGATCCAGAGTAACGGAAGGACGCTCCCTCGTCCGGGCGGTACGGCGAACGCGGACGCGATCGCAAGGGCGAAGAGGACGCCGAAGCCAGGGAGCATTCTCAGAATCCCCGATTCCCCGGCGAAGAACGCGTACGCGTGGTTGTCGCGCGGCTCCTCGGCCTGCGTGAGCCACACGGCCTTCGAGAGAACGGCCCGCGCGAGGCCCGCGGGGTCCGCCTTCGCGCGTTCCAGCGTCCGCCGCGTGAACCACGCCTCTTCGTCCTTCGGCGCGACGCCCGCCCGCGCCGGCGCCGCGATCACGACGTCCCATGGCCCGTTCGGCCGCGCGTTCTGGACGCCCCCGGACGCCGGGTCGTTGCCGATCCAGAGGTTCACGGCGCCGTACGCGCGGACGAAGACGAAGTGGCCGGCCGCGCGCGAGGAGCCGAGCACGGCAGGGACGAGAACGACGGTGACGCCGAGAAGGAGCGCCGCCACGGCCGGCACCCGGCGAGGGGAGCCTTCGAAAAGGAGGACGAAGGTGAGCGCCGCGAGAACGAACAGGACCGCCGTCGGCCGTGCGGCGCAGGCAACGCCAAGAAGGAGGCCGGAGACGCCGGCGGAGGCGGGATTCCTCCGCGCCACGAGGAGGAGCAGCGCCCCCGAGAGCACGAGGCCCACGAAGCTCTCCTCCCAGAAGCTGACGTCCACGAGCGCGACCGGCCCCGACACCGCGAGGAGGAGGCCCGCGGCGATTCCCGCCTTCCGTTCGAAGAGAATCTCTCCCGCCCTGGCGATGAGAACGCAGGTCGCGGAGGCAAGCGCCGACTGGGCGATTCGCGCCGCGTCGATCGATCCGAACGCCTTCAGCAGAAGCGCGAGGAAGAGCGGATACGCCGGGCCGTGCGTCGGCGGAGAGGGCCACGTGAAGTCGCCGGCCGCGAGGGAGTGCGCCCAGGCGAGGTTCTCGTGCGCGTCGAACTGCGGGTTCTGCCAGAGGCCGAGGTGCCCGAGCGAGGTCGAAACCGCGAGACGAACACCGAGGGCCAGGAGGAAGATTCCTATGAATGGAAGAAGGCTGCGGCCCCGGCTCTTTTCTTCCGCAGCGCCCCGGCGCCTCATCGCCGCGAAAGCCTAGCACGCGCATCGGCGACATTAACCATTCATGGAAAATGACTTATAAGAATCTTCCCTCTTACTGTAGATTCACACTTGACAATATAACGCTAAGATTCTATCTTACCGGCTGTCATGAACCTCGACCGTTTCACCCACAAGGCCCAGGAAGTCCTCCAGAAGACGGCCCAGACGGCTCGAGCCGAAGGCCATCCCGAGGTCGCGCCCGAACACCTCGCCGCCGCTCTCCTCGAGCAGGAAGGCGGCGTCGTCCCCGCGCTCCTCGAGCGCGTGGGCGTCGCGCCGGGACAGGCGGCGCAGGAGATCGCGAAGCTCCTCGCGAAGCTTCCGCACGTGGCAGGAGAGAACGCCGAACCGCGCTTCTCCCCCGCCCTCGTGAAGCTGCTCGACCTCGCCGAGAAGACGGCCGCGGCGTTCAAGGACGACTACGTCGCCTCCGAGCATCTCTTCCTTGCGCTCCTCAAGGACGGCAAGTCGGCGGCTGCAAGAGCGTTCGCCGGCCTCGGCCTGTCCGAGGCGTCCATCCTCGCGGCTCTGAAGGACGTGCGGGGCGGCAGCCGGGTCGCCGACCAGGGCGCCGAGGACAAGTACCAGGCTCTCAAGAAGTACGCGAAGGACCTCACGGACCTCGCCCGCAAGGGCAAGCTCGACCCCGTCATCGGACGCGACGAGGAGATCCGGCGCGTCATGCAGGTCCTCACGCGCCGGACGAAGAACAACCCCGTCCTCATCGGCGACCCCGGCGTCGGCAAGACGGCGATCGTCGAGGGCCTCGCGCGCCGCATCGTCTCCGGCGACGTCCCCGAGACGCTGAAAGACAAGCGCGTCGTCTCGCTCGACCTCGGCTCGATGCTCGCCGGCGCGAAGTACCGCGGCGAGTTCGAGGAGCGCCTCAAGGCGGTCCTCAAGGAAGTCGAGGAGTCCGACGGCAAGGTCATCCTCTTCATCGACGAGCTCCACACGCTCGTCGGCGCGGGCGCGGCCGAGGGCGCGATGGACGCGGGCAACATGCTCAAGCCCGCCCTCGCCCGCGGCGAGCTGCGCGCGATCGGCGCGACGACGGTCGGCGAGTACCGCAAGCACATCGAGAAGGACCCCGCGCTCGAGCGCCGCTTCCAGCCCGTCCTCGTCGGCGAGCCGTCCGTCGAAGACACCGTGGCGATCCTCCGCGGCCTGCAGGAGCGCTACGAGCTCCACCACGGCGTGAAGATCACGGACGCGGCGCTCGTCGCGGCCGCGACGCTCTCGGACCGCTACATCGCGGACCGGTTCCTGCCGGACAAGGCGATCGACCTCATCGACGAGGCGGCCAGCAAGCTCAAGATGGAGATCGACTCGATGCCCACCGCGATCGACGAGGTCGAGCGGCGCATCCTCCAGATCGAGATCGAGCGCAAGGCGCTCCAGAAGGACGACGCGAAGGCCGCGAAGGAACGCCTCAAGGGCCTCGAGAAGACGCTCGCCGAGCTCAAGGAGCGCTCGAACGTCATGAAGACGCGCTGGCGCGCCGAGAAGGACGCGATCGGCGTGATCCGCGACCTGAAGAAGAAGCTCGACGAGACGAAGGTCGCCGCCGAGGCCGCCGAGCGCCAGGGCGACCTGAACAAGGCCGCCGAGCTGCGCTACGGGACTCTCCTGAAGGTCCAGAAGGACCTCGACGCGGCGCAGGCGCGCCTCGACGAGATGCAGAAGGGCGGCGCGGTCCTGCGCGAGAAAGTCGACGAGGACGACGTCGCCGCGATCGTCTCGAAGTGGACGGGTGTCCCCGTCTCGCGGATGGTGGAAGGCGAGACGCAGAAGCTTCTCAAGATGGGCGACCGGCTGCGCCTGCGCGTGATCGGGCAGGACGAGGCCGTGGATGCGGTCGCGGCCGCCGTGCGCCGCGCGCGCGCCGGGATGAAGGACCCCCGCCGGCCGATCGGCTCGTTCCTCTTCCTCGGGCCCACGGGCGTCGGCAAGACCGAACTCGCCCGCGCGCTGGCCGAGTTCCTGTTCGACGACGAGAACGCGATGGTGCGGCTCGACATGTCCGAGTACCAGGAGAAGCACACCGTCTCGCGGATGATCGGCGCCCCTCCCGGGTACATCGGGCACGACGAGGGCGGCCAGCTCACGGAAGCCGTGCGCCGGCGCCCCTACTCGGTCGTCCTGTTCGACGAGATCGAGAAGGCCCACCCCGACGTCTGGTCCGTCCTCCTGCAGGTGCTCGACGACGGGCGCCTGACGGACGGCAAGGGCCGCGTCGTGGACTTCAAGAACGTCGTCGTGATCATGACGTCGAACGTCGGGTCGCATCTCATCCAGGAGCTCCAGGGCGTCGACGAGAAGGCGCTCAAGGCGCGCATCGAGACGGAGCTCCGGGCGCACTTCCGGCCCGAGTTCCTGAACCGCATCGACGACATCGTGACGTTCCGCCGCCTCGAGCTCGCCGACATCGAGAAGATCGTCGAGATCCAGCTGCGCAAGGTGGCCGAGCTCGTCGCGCCGCGCGGGATCAAGCTCTCGTGGGAGAAGCCCGTCGCGACGTGGCTGGCCCGCGAGGCGTACGACCCCGTGTACGGGGCGCGCCCGCTCAAGCGCAACATCCAGAAACTGGTCCAGGACCCGCTGGCGTGGAAGCTGCTCGCGGGCGACGTGCGCGAAGGGTCTCCCGTCGCGATCGCGCTCGCCCCCGGCGGCGCCGCGCTCGAGTTCCGGACCGAGCCGGCCGAGGCGCCGGCGAAGAAGACCAAGTCGTCATAGGAGGAACGAGACCCATGCCCGTCATCCGCTGGAACGACCCTTTCCGCGACCTCGCGACCCTTCAGGACCGCCTGAACCGCGCCTTCGACTCCACGCTCGCCCGCGGCGGGCGCGAACAGCAGGAAGAGCTCTTCACCGGGACCTGGGCGCCGCCCGTCGACATCTTCGAGACCAAGGAGAAGACGGTCCTCAAGGCCGAGCTGCCCGGCTTCGACGAGAACCAGATCGCGCTGCGTTTCGAGGACGGCATCCTGTCGCTCGAGGGCGAGCGCAAGTTCGAGAAGGCGAGCGACGACGAGAACTACCACCGCGTCGAGCGCAGCTACGGGAAGTTCGTGCGCTCCTTCACGATCCCCGCGAACGTCGACAACGAGAAGATCGCCGCGTCGTTCCACAACGGCGTCCTCACCGTGGAGCTGCCCAAGCGCGAGGAGACGAAGCCGAAGGCGATCAAGATCCAGGCGACGAAGCCCGCGATCGAGACCAAGAAAGCCTGAACCGGGAGGGGGACGCGGGGGAACCCGGAGGGGTTCCCCCGTGCCGCATCCCTAGATGGCGGCGGCCCCCGCCGGGACTTCCTCTTCCTTGAAGAGGTCCGTCGAGATGTAGCGCTCGGACGTCGAGGGAATGATGCAGACGATCATCTTGCCGGCGCTCTCGGGCCGTTTCGCGATCTCGACGGCGGCGTGGACCGCGGCGCCGGAGGAGATGCCGCCGAGGATGCCTTCTTCCTTCGCGAGCCGCCGCGCCATCGCGAAGGACTGGTCGTTCGTCACCTGGAACGTCTCGTCCACGAGCGTCGTGTCGAGGTTCTTCGGGATGAATCCCGCGCCGATCCCCTGGATCTTGTGCGGACCCGGCGCGCCGCCGGAGATGACCGGGGAGGCCGTGGGCTCGACCGCGACGAGCCGCACGGACGGCTTCCTGGGCTTCCAGTACCGGCCGACGCCGGTCATGGTCCCGCCCGTTCCGACGCCCGCGACGAAGACGTCCATCTTCCCGTCCGTGTCGTTCCAGAGCTCGACGGCGGTCGTGGACTCGTGGATCGCCGGGTTCGCGGGATTCTCGAACTGCTGCGGCTGGATCGCGTTCGCGCCGTACTCGGCGAGGAGCTCGTGCGCCTTCGCGATCGCACCCTTCATCCCGAGCGGGCCCGGCGTCAGGACGACCTCGGCCCCGAGGAGCTTGAGGACCTTGCGCCGCTCGATCGACATCGTCTCGGGCATCGTCAGGATGAGCCGGTAGCCCCTGGCGGCCGCGACGAACGCGAGCCCGATCCCCGTGTTGCCGGACGTCGGCTCGATGAGGACGGACTTGCCCGGCGAGATCCGGCCCTGCTTCTCGAGCGCCTCGATCATGGCGACGCCGATTCGGTCCTTCACGGAGTGCGCCGGATTGAAGAACTCCAGCTTCGCGGCGACGGTCGCGCCCGAGGCGATGCCGGCCGTGACGCGGTTCAGCCGCACCAGAGGCGTTCCTCCGATGAGCTTCGTGATGTCGGATGCGATCTTCATGTGCTTTCCTCTGGCGCCGCGCCGGTTTGGCGGGCGCGAGCCTTGCTAAAGTCGAATCGAGGGCGTCAGATCGAGTAGGTGGGCTCCTCGCGCTCGGCCCGAACCTCGGCGACGAGGTCCCCCACCGTCACGGAGGACAGAAATTGGCGGTAGCGGTCCGAAGCTCTCTGGTCGAGGTTGCGGACGAACCGCGGCGAGGCCGGATCCTCGGGCGTCGGGTCGCGGCCCTCGCGGGAGAAGAGCGACACGACGGCGAGGACCGTCACGCCGGTGGCGACGGGTGTCGCCCGGTAGCCGCCGTTGCGCCCGCGCCCCGCCGCCACCCAGCCGTTTCTCACGAGCGGCAGGAGCAACTGGTGCACCGAGTCGCGCGAAAGCACGAGCCACTCGGCGAGCTGGCTCGACGGGACGTCCGGCCCCGCGCGATAGACGAGCTCGACGAGCGCCTGGACCGCTTTCTTCTGTCGAGTGTTGAGAATACTTAAAATCCCTTTCCGGTATATCGACTTTATTATGGAACGACCGAGAATGAAGTCAACCCACCTCGCTCTTGCCCTCGCGACGGTCGCCGCTGCCGTTCCCCTGGGGGCGGCCGGTGGCCGCGAGGAACGCCGCACGCCGATCGTCGCCGTCGTCGAGAAGATAGGCCCGTCGGTCGTGAACATCTCGGCCGAGCACGTCGTCCAGCAGCGGCGCAGCCCGCTCGACGTCTTCTTCGGAGGCGAGACCCGGCCGCGCACGTCGCGCAGCGAGTCGCTCGGCTCGGGCGTCGTGATCGCGCCGGGCGTGGTCGTCACGAACGACCACGTGATCTCGGGCGCGTCGCGGATCTGGGTCACGACCTCGGACGGGCGCGAGCTCGAAGCGAGGCTCGAGGGCGCCGATGCGGACAACGACCTCGCGGTCCTCAGCGTCGACCCGAAGGGGCTGAAGCCCGCGGTTCTCGGGACGACCGCCGACCTGATGATCGGCGAGACGGTCGTCGCGATCGGAAACCCGTTCGGCCTCTCGAACACGGTCACGACGGGGATCGTCTCGGCCGTCCACCGCACCGTGCAGGGCGAGTCGGGCCGCAACTACTCCGACTTCCTCCAGACGGACGCCGCGATCAACCCCGGCAACTCGGGCGGCGCGCTCGTGAACGTCCTCGGCGAGCTCATCGGGATCAACACGGCAATCGTCGGCGGCGCGAACACGATCGGCTTTGCGATCCCGATCGACCGGGTCCGGCGCGTCGCGGACGACCTCCTGAACTACAAGGAGGTCAAGTCGGTCTGGATCGGCGTCCGCGGCACGACCGCCAGCCAGACGAACGCCCGCCCGTCGGCGCGCGGCCAGGGCCTGCGCGTGCGCTCCGTCTGGCCGGGCTCTCCCGCCGCGAAGGCGGGCCTCGCCCCGGGCGACGTCGTCGTCTCGCTCGACGGGCGTCCGGTGGAGAGCCGCGAGGACTTCGACACGGCGCTCGCCTCGGTTGCGCCGGGCAAGGCGCTCGGGGTCGTCTACCGGCGGGAGGGCGTGGAACGGACCGCGCGTGTCACGGCGGAGAGGACGCCCGAAGACCTCGGCCTCGACGTCCTCAGGCGCGAGATCGGGCTCGCGTTCAAGGAGACGCGCGGCGGCCTCATGGTCGTGTCCGTCCTCGGGCGCTCCCCCGCGGCCGCCAAGGGCCTCGAACGAGGCGACGTCGTCCTCGCGGTCAACAACGTGAAGGTGCGGACGCTCGACGACATCTCGAAGGCCGTCGAGAGCGGCTACTCGCGCTCGAGCCTCGTCCTTTCGGTCCTGCGCGAGCCGTACGTCTACAACCTGACGTTCGGGCTCGAATGATCAGTCCCTTCCCCGCAGCTCCGACACGACGATCCCGGACAGGACGAGGCCCGCACCGGTCCAGTCGCGCCGCGACATGCGCTCCCCGAGGAAGAAGGCCGCGAAGAGCGCCGTGAAGACGGGCTCGAGCGCGAACATGATCGCCGCGTGCGTCGCGGGCATGCGCGCCTGCGCCCAGGTCTGCGCGAGGAACGTCACGACCGTCGCGACGAGCGCCATCCAGAGGATCGCGAGGACGACCGTCCGGCCGAAGACGAGCGGCCGCGCCTCGGCCGCGAGGAACGCGCCCTCCCCGCGGAGGAACGGCGTCAGCGCGAGGCGCACGGCCCCGACGCCGATGGCCGCGAAGACGATCTGCCCGAACGAGTACCAGCGCACGTCGTGCGTGCCCGCCGTTTCGCTGACGATCACGATCAGGACCGCGTAGGACACGGCCGTCACGAGGATCAGGAGGTCGCCGGTGTTGAAGCCCGTCGCCGCGTCCTTCGGCCACGTCAGGACCGCGAAGCCGAGCGCGGCGATCACGAGCCCGGCGAGGTTCTCCTTCGACGGCTTCTTCCGCGTCATGAGGTAGCCCGCGACCGGCGTCAGCGGGACGGAGAGCCCCGTCACGAAGGCGGCCTTCGAGGCGGTCGTGAAGAGCTGGCCGACGACCTGGAATCCGATCCCGGCCGCGAGGAGGACGCCGACGGCTGCGCTGTCGCGCAGGAGGTGCGGCGTCCGAGGGCGGCCCCGCGCGACCAGAAAGAGGATCGCCGCCGCGAGCGCGAAGCGGGCGAGGACGAACAGAAGCGGCGGCGCCGTCGCGAGGACGAGCCGGTTCACGATGAACGTGGACCCCCAGATCGCCGTCACGACGACGAGGACGAGGTCCGCCGCGAGGGCCTCGCGGCGCGGGACGGCGACGGGTCCGGACACCGGCCCGATCATGCCCGAGTGCGGGCTGCTATCCTCGCCGACCCATGGCCGCGCCGCGCGTGCGGTTCGCCCCCTCGCCCACGGGGTCCCTCCACGTGGGCGGCGCGCGCACCGCTCTCTACAACTGGCTCTTCGCCCGCCGGCACGGCGGGACGTTCATCCTCCGCATCGAGGACACGGACGTCGAGCGCTCGAAGAAGGAGCTCACGCAGCAGATCCTCGACGCGATGACGTGGCTGGGCCTCTCGTGGGACGAGGGCCCGTTCTTCCAGAGCGAGCGGCAGGGGCTCTACCGCGAAGCCGCGGAGCGCCTCCTCGCCGAGGGCAAGGCCTACCGCGCGTTCGAGACGGCCGACGAGCTCGACGCCCGGAAGAAGGCCGCCGAGGCCGCCGGGGGGTCGTTCCGGTACGACGGCCGCGCGCGGTCGATCCCGAAAGAAGAGTCCGACCGGCGGGCCGCCGCGGGGGAGAAGTTCGTCCTCCGTCTGCGCGTCCCGGACGAGCCGCTCGTCGTCGACGACGTCGTGCAGGGCCGGACGGAGTTCCCCGCGGGCGCGCTGGACGACTTCGTCCTCGTGCGCTCCGACGGGCACCCGCTCTACCACTTCACCGTCTGCGTCGACGACGTCGCGATGGGGATCACGCACGTGATCCGCGGCGTCGACCATCTCCCGAACGCCCCGAAGCACGTCGCGCTCTTCCGGGCGCTCGGCGCGCCGTGCCCCGTCTTCGCGCACCTCGGGATGATCCTCGGCGCCGACGGCAAGAAGCTCAGCAAGCGCCACGGCGCCGCGGGCGTCGAGGAGTTCCGGAGCCAGGGGTTCCTCCCCGAGGCGCTCGTGAACTTCCTGGCGCTCCTCGGCTGGTCGCCGGGCGAGGACCGCGAGCGGATGACCCTCGCCGAGATGACGGCCCTCTTCGAGCTCGGGCGCATCGGCCCGTCGCCCTCGCGCTTCGACCACGAGAAGCTCCTCTGGCTGAACGGCCAGTACGTCCAGGCGACGCCCGGCGCGCGCCTGCTCGAGCTCCTCGCGCCGTTCGGCCTGCCCGCGCGCGACGGGACGACGCTCGCGAAGGGCATCGAGCTCCTCCGGCCGCGGGCCCGGACCCTGATCGAGCTCGCGCAGGGCCTCGCGGTCTACGGCGACGATCCCGCCGTATTCGACCCGGCGGGGCTGAAGAAATTCGGGAAACCCGAGCTCGCGCCGGTCCTCCGGACGCTCGCGGCGCGCCTCGACGCCGTCACGCCCTTCGTCCACGCCGGTCTCGAAGAGGCCGCGCGTGCGCTCGCGGCCGAGACCGGCGCCTCACTCGGGCAGGTCGCGCAGCCGGTGCGCCTCGCGCTCACGGGCTCGCTCGCGTCGCCCCCGCTCTTCGAGATGATCGAGGCCCTCGGCCGGGAGACGACCCGCCGCAGGATCCTCGCGTTCGCCGACCGGATCGCCGCGCCGGCGGCCACGAACCGAGGAACCGCATGACCGACACGCCGATCGCCCCGCCGGCCCCCGGAAAGGACTTCATCCGCGAGATCGTGGACGTGGAGATCTCCGCCGGAAAGCACGGGGGCCGCGTCGCGACGCGCTTTCCTCCCGAGCCGAACGGCTACCTCCACATCGGCCACGCGAAGTCCATCTGCCTGAACTTCGGGATCGCGAAGGAGTACGGCGGGACCTGCAACCTCCGCTTCGACGACACGAACCCGCTCAAGGAGGAGGTCGAGTACGTCGACTCCATCCAGGCGGACGTGAGGTGGCTCGGGTTCGACTGGGAGGATCGCCTCTACTACGCCTCGGACTACTTCGAGCAGCTCTACGCGTTCGCCGAGGCGCTCATCGAGAAGGGCAAGGCCTTCGTCTGCGACCTGACGGCCGACGAGGTCCGCGCGACGCGGGGGACGCTGACGGAGCCCGGCCGGAACAGCCCGTACCGCGACCGCTCCCTCCCGGAAAACCTGGACCTGTTCAGGCGGATGCGCGCGGGCGAGTTCCCCGACGGCGCGCGCACGCTGCGCGCGAAGATCGACATGGCGTCGCCGAACATCAACCTGCGCGACCCGGCCCTCTACCGGATCCGCAAGACGGTTCACCACCGCACGGGCGACGCGTGGCACCTCTACCCGATGTACGACTATGCCCACGCGATCTCGGACTGGATCGAGCGCATCACGCACTCGCTCTGCACGCTCGAGTTCGAGGACCACCGGCCGCTCTACGACTGGTGCCTCGAGGCGCTGGACCTTTCGGACCGGCCGCGCCAGATCGAGTTCGCGCGCCTGAACCTCACGTACACGCTCCTCTCGAAGAGGAAGCTCCTCCTGCTCGTCACGGGCAAGCACGTCACGGGCTGGGACGATCCGCGCATGCCGACGCTCGCGGGGTTCCGCCGCCGCGGCTACACGCCCGAGGCCCTTCGGGACTTCTGCGACCGCATCGGTCTCGCCAAGCGCAACAGCGTCGTCGAGGTCGAGCTCCTCGAGCACTGCCTGCGAGAGGACCTCAACCGCCGCGCGCCGCGCTTCATGGGCGTCCTCGACCCCGTGAAGGTCGTCCTCACGAACTGGCCGGGGGGCAAGGTCGAGACGCTCGACGCCGTCAACAACCCCGAGGACGCGTCCCAGGGGACGCGCTCCGTGCCGTTCTCCGGAACGCTCTTCATCGACCGCGACGACTTCCGCGAGGTCCCGCCGCCGAAGTACCACCGCCTGTCGCCCGGTGTGGAGGTCCGCCTGCGCTGGGCGTACGTGATCAAGTGCACGGACGTCGTGAAGGACGCCGCGGGGACGGTCACCGAGATCCGCGCGACGGTCGACGAGGCGACGAAGGGCGGCGAGGCCCCCGGGCGCAAGGTCAAGGGCACGATCCACTGGGTTTCGGCCGCCGAGTCCGTCCCGGCCGAGGTTCGGCTCTACGACCGGCTCTTCACCGTCCCGAACCCGGACGAGGCGCCCGAGGGTAAGGACTTCCTCTCGAATCTCAGCCCGGACTCTCTCGTCGTCAGGAGCGGCGCGCGCGTCGAGCCCGCGCTCGCGGCCCTGCCGGCGGGCACGGTCTTCCAGCTCGAGCGCACGGGCTATTTCGTGGTCGACCGGGACGGCGCCCCGGGCCGCCCCGTCTTCAACCGCTCCGTGTCGCTGCGCGACTCGTGGGGAAAGATCGAGAAGAAGGCCGCCGCGGCCGGATGAACGCGCGGCGGCGTCTCCTCCTCTGGGCGCCCGTCGCGCTCCTCCTCGCGTACGAGTTCTGGCTCTCGACCCGCACGCCGTCGGCGATGCCGTCCTTCGGGCCCTCGTTCGAGGGCATGGACAAGCTCGAGCACGCCGCCTATTTCCTCCTCACGGGCCTCTGCGCGGTCCGCGCCGCGCGCTTCGGCGAGCGCTGGAGCCGCCCGAAGACGGCCGTCTTCCTGCTCCTCGGCGCGACTCTCTGGGGCTGCTCGGACGAGATCCACCAGTCCTTCACGCCCGGGCGCGACGTCGAGATCGGGGACGTCGTCGCGGACGTGGCGGGCGTGGCGCTCGCCGCGGGATGTCGGAGAGGGGATCCTCGAAAAGGCGCGATTGGACCGGCCTGATCCGATAGGCGGCGTGCTCGATCGTACGGGAAGATCCAAGGAGTCGCGTTCCGACGAAGCTGCCTCACCCGCCTCGGGCAGGTTCATCTTCTTCAACATCGCGGCGAAACGCGGGTCGCCGTGAAGGTTCGCGAGGAGCGGATCTGATTTGACGAACGGAAGGCCCGAGTCTCGCTGGGCGTAGGCGCGATCCAGCCATTCGAAGGCCTTCTCCCGCTCACCGCGCCAGGCGTAAACCTGGGCGATCTGGTAGGCCGCGATCTGCGCGGACTTCGCGATCAGCTCGTCCAGTGCCTGCTGCGATTCCGTCGCATGTCCGAGGTCATTCTCGGCCATCGCTACGCCTGTCAGGCGGGCCGGATCTACAGGTTCCTGCCGGAACGCCGCGAGCGCGGCTTTCGGGTCTCTCCCGAGAAGCGAAGTTCCGCCGAAATCGGAATGGACCATGTCTCTCTCGGGATTGATCTCGAGCGCCCGGAGGAAGGCCATCTTCGCTTCCGGAAGCTGTCCGTTGGCCCTGAGACAAACGCCAAGGTAGTGCCACGCCGAGGCCGACAAGGGGTCGAGCACGGTCGCTTTTCTCGTCACCGCGATCGCTTCCGGCAGTCGCCCCACGGCAAGAAGAAGGAGGCTGTAGTTGCTGAGCGTGTCGCTGTCGCCAGGTTCGAGCGTGAGCGCTCGCTGGAAGTCCGACTGGGCCCCGGTCCAGTCCCAGTTGATCAGGTAACGCAGGTAGCCCCGCGCCGAATAGCCTTCTCGCCAGGTCCCGGTCGAGGGCGATGGCCTCCGCCGCCGCCGATAGGGCCTTATGTCGTCCCTCCGCCTGCGCCGCGCCGGCCTGACTGTCCGAGATCTCGAACTCCGCGATGGCGAGGTCGGCATACGCCGCCGCATAACTCGGATCGAGCTCGATCGCCTTCCGGTAGGCCCCCGCCGCGCGGCGAAAGCCGTCGATGTTCTGGCGGTTTGAGAATTGCCGCCCCAGGAGATACTGGTTGTACGCCTCCTGGTTGGAGGTGCGGTGCTGGGAGGTCGCCGGGCCCTTCTGCGGCAGAAGCTCCACCTTCAGCGCCGCCACGACGGCGCCCGCGATCTCGTCCTGCACGGCGAAGACATCCGTCATCTTCCGGTCATACGTCTCGGCCCAGATCTGATATCCGTCGGCCACGTTCACGAGCTGTGTCGAGACCCGGAGCTCATCGCCCGCGCGTCGGACGCTCCCTTCGAGAACGGTCGCGACATGGAGTTTCTGCGAAATCGAGGCAAGATCTTCGTTCTTCCCCTTGAAAGCGAGGGAGGACGTGCGCCCGACGACGCGCAGCTTCCTCACCTTGGTCAGGAGCTCCCGGAGCTCCTCCGAAAGGCCGTCCGAGAAATACTCCTGATTCTTGTCGTCGCTCAGGTTCGTGAACGGGAGGACGGCGATCGAAGGGCCGGCCGCCGCGCCTGCTCCCTCGGCCCTGGGGCGACGGTTGAGCAGCACGACCGCACTGATGACGAGCAGGACGAGGGCGCCGGCCGCGACGAAGAGGAGAGGCTTTCTTCTCGAAATGCGAGGAACGGCGGCCGCGTGTGAGCCGGCCACCTCCGCCGGTGCGGACGCCTCCGAAAGCGCGAAGACGACGTCCTTCGCCGACTGGAACCGGTCCTCCCGGCTCTTCTCCAGGCAGTGCTTCACGATGTGATCGAGCGAAGGTGGAACGCTTCTGCCCGATTCCGACAGCTCCGGCGGCTCGTCCCGCATGATCGCGGCCATCGTCTCGGAAGCCGAGTCCCTCCGGAACGCCTTCTTCCCCGAAAGCAGCTCATAGAGGATCGTCCCGAACGAGAAGATGTCGGAACGGTGGTCGACGGGAAGCCCGCGCACCTGCTCGGGCGACATGTAGACCACCGTCCCAACGACCGCACCCGGCTCCGTGTGCTTCGATTCCGTCGGGGCACCCGTTTCGTCGCCGGTCTCCTCCCGCTCGGACCTCTTGGCGAGGCCGAAGTCGAGAATCTTCAGGCGGCCGTCTTTCGTGACGAACAGGTTCTCGGGCTTGAGGTCGCGGTGGACGATCCCCTTTTCGTGCGCGGCCGAAAGCCCCTTGGCGATCTGCAGCGCGTAGTCGGCGGCCTGCTTCGGGGGGATGGGCCTGTCGAGCTTGTCCCGCAACGTCGTCCCCTCGAGGAGCTCCATGACGAGCACGTGACGGGAAGAGGACGAAGAATCCAGGATTTCTTCGAATGAATAAATGGCCGCAACGTTCGGGTGGTTCAGCGCGGCGAGCGCCTTCGCCTCTCGCTCGAATCGGGCCTTGCGCTCTGCACCTTCCAGGAAATCCTCGAGCAGTACCTTGATCGCGACGTCTCTCGCGAGGCGCGTATCCCGCGCCCGGTAAACCTCACCCATGCCGCCTGCACCGAGCGGCGCGAGAACCTCGTACGGGCCAAGCCTGGTTCCCGGGGAGAGCGTCATGAGGCGGAGCCGATTATGGCTCCCGTGCTTGCGACACGTCGCCCGGCCTCTTTGGTTGGAAAAGTGGCTGGGGGGCAGGGATTCGAACCCCGATAGCCAGATCCAGAGTCTGGAGTCCTACCGTTGGACGACCCCCCAGCGCGGCGGGCGGCGGATTATGAGCGGCCCACCGCGCCGGGTCAAACCGCCTGCTTCAGTCCCCCGCGAGTGCCCGGAAGAAGGCCGCGAGGTCCTCCGGGTGGCCGCTGCCCTGATACGTGACCGAGATCGCGCCGGCCTTGCGGCCGCTCGCCGCGGTCCGGCGCATCGAAACGCGGTCCGGCCGGCCCGCACCCCTGCGCCGGCGCGAGCCGACCGGCCGGAGGCGGGACACGTCGGGGGCGCCGAGGCGGACGCCGAAGCGCGTTCCGACTTCCTCGATCACCTTCTTGGCCTCGAGGACCGGATTCTTGTCGAGGAGCGCCCGCGCGAACGCGATCGCGCCGGGACGGTCGATGCCGAGCCTCTTGCGGACGTCGCGGATGACGCCTGCGCTGATCGTCTTCGGGTTCAGCTTGAAGGCGCGGCCGATGGCGGCCTTCACCTCGCGCTCCGTAAGGCCCTTGTTCTTCTTGAGCAAGTCCGTAACGAAGCCGCGAATCTTCGCGACGTTCTTTTCCATGAACGAAACCTCCCCAATCACCAACTTTGTCACGATCGTGCGCACAAATCAAATTCGGTTAGAATCGACCTCCCATGCTCGAACAATTTCGCAACGAACCCTTCACCGACTTCAGCCGCGCCGAGGAGCGCTCCGCGTTCGAAGCGGCCCTCACCCGAGTGGACCGCCAGAAAGGCGTGGAGATCCCCGTCGTCGTGGGCGGACGGCGGCTCAGGACCGGCCGTCTTCTCGAGAACGTGAACCCCTCCGACCGCTCGGAGGTGCTTTCCCGCCATCACCTCGCCGACCGGAAGGTCGCCCTCAAGGCGATCGAGGCGGCCGTCAGGGCGCAACACGAGTGGGCCGACCTTCCGCCCCGCGAGCGCGCGTCCGTCCTCCTCCGCGCCGCCGCGCGGATGCGCGCGAAGAAACACGAGTTCTCGGCCACGATGGTCCTCGAAATCGGCAAGTCCTGGCCCGAGGCCGACGTCGAGACCGCCGAGGCGATCGACTTCCTCGAGTTCTACGCACGGGAGATGCTGCGCTGGGGCGGCGAGATCCCGGTCACGCCCTACCCGGGCGAGTTCCCGGAGACGCTCTACGTCCCGCTCGGCGCGGGGGCCGTGATCCCGCCCTGGAATTTCCCGAACGCGATCCTCACGGGCATGACCGCCGCCGCGCTCGTCACGGGCAACGGCGTCGTCCTCAAGCCCGCGTCGGACACGCCGCTCATCGGGTGGCGGGTCTTCACGCTCCTCGAGGAGGCCGGCGTCCCGGCCGGCGTGCTCAACTACCTCCCCGGGCCGGGCAGCGAGGTCGGCGATCTCCTCGTCGAGCACGCGCAGACGCGTTTCATCTCGTTCACGGGCTCCAAGCAGGTCGGCCTCGGGATCAACCAGAAGGCCGCCGCGGTCGCGAAGGGCCAGCGCTGGATCAAGCGCGTCGTCCTCGAGATGGGGGGCAAGGACTTCATCTTCGTCGACGAGGACGCGGACTTCGACTTCGCGGTCTCGCAGGTCGTCGCCTCGGCATTCGGCTTCCAGGGCCAGAAGTGCTCGGCCTGCTCGCGCGCGATCGTCCACCGGCGCCTCTACAGGCGCTTCGTGGACGCGGTCGTCGCACGGACGGCGAAGCTCACGCAGGGCCCGACGCGCGACGTGAAGAACTTCATGGGCCCGGTCGCCTCCGAGCGCCAGCTCAAGACCGTCACCGACTACATCAAGGTCGGGAGGCGCGAGTCGAAGCTCGGAACCGGCGGGACGTGGAGCGGCCGGACCGGCAACTTCGTGGCCCCGACCGTCTTCTACGACGTGAAGCCGTCGGCACGCATCTTCCAGGAAGAGATCTTCGGACCCGTCCTCGGCATCACCGAGGCGAAGGACTTCGAGACGGGGATCGCGTACGCGAACGCGTCGGAATATGGGCTCACGGGCTCGTACTTCGGCCGGGACCGCGCGCACATCGCCCAGGCCAAGAAGCGTCTGCACTGCGGGAACCTCTACATCAACAGGAAGTGCACGGGTGCGCTCGTGGGCGTCCACCCGTTCGGCGGCTTCGACATGTCCGGCACGGACAGCAAGGCCGGCGGCCGCGACTACCTCGGGCTCTTCCTGCAGGCGAAGTCGATTTCGGAGCGGCTCCTCTAGCTCCCTCGATGATCACCGTCCGTCCCGCCAAAGAGCGCGGCCACGCCGACCACGGCTGGCTCGACACGTGGCACACGTTCTCCTTCGCCGATTACCACGACGAGGCCCACATGGGCTTCCGCGCGTTGCGCGTCCTGAACGACGACACCGTGCAAGCGGGCCAGGGCTTTCCAACCCACGGGCACCGCGACATGGAGATCGTGTCGTACGTCCTCGAGGGCGCGCTCGCCCACAAGGACAGCACGGGGTCGGGCTCGACGATCGTCCCGGGCGACGTCCAGTACATGAGCGCCGGCACCGGCGTCCGGCACAGCGAGTTCAACGGGAGCGGCACGGAACCCGTCCACTTCATCCAGATCTGGGTCGTGCCCGACCGCGCAGGGCACGCGCCTCGCTACGCCGAGAAGCGCTTCGAAAAGGCGGACAAGACGAACCGGCTTCGCCTCGTCGTCTCGCCCGGCGGCGCGGACGGGTCCCTCGCGATCCGGCAGGACGTCCGGCTCTACGCGTCGGTCCTCGAGAACGGGAAGACGACGAGCCTCACGCTGCCGAAGGGGCGGCACCTCTGGGTGCAGGCGCTGCGCGGCACGGTCGACGTGAACGGCAGGACGTTGTCGGCGGGCGACGGCCTCTCCGCGTCGGAGGAGACGGCCTTCACGTTCACCGCGCCGAACGGCGAAGCGGAGTTCCTCGTCTTCGACCTGGCCTGATCAGAGGTTCATCCGGCGCAGCAGCGCCTGGAACCTGGGGTGATCGCGCACGGGAGCGAAGAGGTACGAGCCCTTGACGCCGTAGATCCCCCCGGAGCGCTGCTCGAGCGCCCGTTCGAGGCAGTCGATCGCCGCGTCGTGCTCGCCGAGGCCGACGTGGACGAGCGCGAGATGGTAGACGGAGACGTACTCCGTCGTCGCGAGCGCCTCGAGCTCGGCGAGGATCGCCCGGGCCCGCGCCGCGTCTCCGGTCAGCCCGTACGCCTGCCCGAGCTGCGCGCGGAAGAGCGTGGTGTCCGGCGAGAGCGCGGCCGCGCGCTCGAGAGCGGCGAGGCCGTCGGCCGTCCTTCCGAGCGCCAGGCACGCCCAGCCGAACACCGAATGAGAGCGGGAATAGCCGGGGTCCAGCGCCACCGCGCGCTCGGCCTCGGCGAGCGCTTCCTGCGTCCGCCCGGCCCGGATCAGCTCGTTCGCGACGTCGGTCCGGTTCGACAGCGGATCGAGCTCCCGCGCCCGCCGCAGCAGGGCGAGCGACTCGTCGAAGCGCCCCTGCGACGAGCAAAGCCAGCCCAGGTGCTCGTAGGTGTCGGCGCTGCCCGGGCTGAGCCTCAGCGCCAGCCGGAACTCGGCTTCCGCACCCTTCCAGTCGAAATCGCGCGTGAACCGGAGCAAGCCCTGAATGCCGTGCGCCTCCGCGAGGCCGTCGTCGAGCGCCAGCGCGCTGTCCACCGCCTTCTGCGCGCGCGCGAACGCCTCCAGGGGCACCACGCCGCGGACCCCGCTGATGATGAGCTCGGCGTGGGCGTACGCGATCGCGGCGTACGCGAGCGCGAAGCCCGGGTCGCGTCCCACCGCCTGCTCGAAAAGCGCGAGGCTTTCGGTGAACCCCGCCCGGGTGAACCTCACGAAGTGGTGGCGCCCCTGCAGGTAGAGCTGATAGGCCTCGAGGTCGTGCGTCGGCCGCCGGCCGATGCGGGCGCGCTCGTCGAGGGTCAGCTCGGCGCGCAGCGCGGCGGCGATCTGCAGCGCCACGTCCGTCTGGATCGCGAAGATGTCGTCGAGGTCGCGGTCGTACGTCTCGGCCCAGAGATGCTCGTCCGTGCGCGGATCGACCAGCTGCGCCACGATGCGCACGCGGTTCTTCGAGCGGCGCACGCTCCCCTCGACGAGCATGCCGACGCCGAGCGCCGCCCCGATCTCGCGCAGGCTCTGCCGATGCTTGCGAAACGCCATGACCGACGTGCGCGACGTGACACGGAGGGACCGGATCTTCGCGAGGTGCGCGATGACGTCCTCCGTGATGCCGTCCGCGAAGAACTCGTTCTCGGGGTCGGCGCTCATGTTCACGAACGGCAGCACCGCCACCGAGGGAAGGCTGGGGGCGTCGGCGATGGCCGGGCCGCCGGTCTGCGGGGAGAGTCCGCCGGCTCCCGAAGGCCCGTCCTGCAGCCGCGCGAGGTCCCGGGCCAGGTCCCGGGTCGACGCGTAGCGCCCGTCCGGATCCTTCGCGAGGCACCGCTCGACGATCCAGCGAAGCGGAACCGGGGTCTGGGGCGCACGGCTTCCGATCGGCTCCGGCTCCTCCCGGATGACGGCCGCCATCGTTTCGGGGGCGCTCGCCCGGGCGAACGCCTTCTTCCCCGTCGCCATCTCGTACAGCAAGGCGCCGAACGAGAACTGGTCCGAACGGAAATCCACCGGACGGCCGAGGGCCTGCTCGGGCGACATGTAGGGCGCGGTTCCCATGACGATTCCGGGCTCGGTCATCTTCGAGAGCGTGGGGTCCTCCGCCGCGTCGGAACGGCCCGGCGGCTCCTCCTGCTTCGCGAGGCCGAAGTCCAGGACCTTCACGCGTCCCTCGCGCGTCACCAGGATGTTCGCGGGCTTGAGGTCCCGGTGGACGACTCCTTTGTCGTGCGCGGCCGCGAGCGCTTCGGCGACCTGGCGGCCGAGAGAGAGATATTCTTCGAGTGGAAGAGGGCCGGACGCGATCCGCTGGTCGAGGCCCTCCCCTTCGACGAGCTCCATGCTCAAGACGTGACGCCCGGAGATTTCCTCGAACGCGTAGAGCGTCGCGATCCCGGGATGATTGAGGCTCGCGAGCAGCCGGGCCTCGCGCCCGAAGCGCGCGCGTCTCTCTTCTTCTTCGAAAAGCTCCTGCGGCAGCACCTTCAGGGCAACCGCACGGTCGACGCGCGTGTCCCGCGCCCGCCAGACCTCCCCCATTCCCCCCGCCCCGATCGGAGCGACGATCTCGTACGGGCCGAGGCGGGAGCCGGGAGCGACCGTCACGGCGTCCCGGTCGCCGGGAGTCCGAGCCGATCGCGAAACACGGAGAATCTCGGATCGGACCGAAGGGGGTCGAGGCCCGGCATCCCGATGAACGGGACGAGCAGCTGCTTCTCGTCGCACGCTCTTTCGAGGACCTCGAATGCCGCGTCCGTCTTGCCGAGGGCGGCGAGAAGCCAGGTCTCCGAAAGAACCGAGGCGCCCGGCACCGCGCCGGCGCGCAGGGCCTCGAGGACGCTGCGCGCGTCGCCGGCCCGGCCGGCCGACGCGAGCGCCCACCCGAGCGTGCCCATCGTGAACGGATTCGTGCGGGCGCGCTCCGCCGCGCGCTCGAGGCGCGAGATGGCCTGATCAGCCCGCCCCCCGGAGACGTCCGCCGCTCCCGAGACCCAGAGCGCGAGGAGGTTGTCCTCGTCGAACGCGAGCGCCTGGTCGGCAAACCCCGCGGCGTCGGGGGCCCGTCGCAGGTTCAGCAGGCAGAAGCCGGTCATCGCGTACGGGTAGGGCGCGACCGGATCGATCTCCCGGGCGCGCTCCAGGGCCTCGACGGCCTCCGCCGACCGTCCCCAGATCGAATGCAGCATCGCACTCCAGCAACGCGCCTGGACGTTGCCCGGCTCGATCCGGATCGCCCGGGCCATCGCGCGATCGGCGTCCGCCCAGCGCCGTTCGCCGAACGCGATCATGCCTTCGACGTAGCACGCGTCCGCAGTCTCGCCCTGCAGGCGTTCTGCGGTCGCGAGTTCGGCCTTGGCCGCCGCGTTCGCCTCCGCCGACGGTCTCACGCCATAGGCCGCCGCGAGGACGTGGATGTCGGCCAGCCCGACCCACGAAGGGCCGTGCGACGGGTCGAGAGCGACGGCCCGCTCGAAGCTGACGAGGGCGCTCCCGTGGTCGTTTTTCGTGAATCGAAGATGGCGGCCCATCAGGTAATGCTGGTAGGCCTCGAGGTTCCGGACCTGCCGCCGGGCGTGGAGGACCGCGGGCTCCGCGCCGAGACGGCTGCGCACGGCCTCGACGACGCCGGCCGCGATCTCGTCCTGGACCGCGAAGACGTCGACGAGATCCCGGTCGAACTTCTCCGACCAGACCTGGAACCCGGTCGCGGCGTCCGTGAGGCGTGCCGTGACGCGGATCCGCGGGCCCGCGGTGCGGACGCTGCCGTCGAGGACGTGCCCGACGCTGAGGACGCGCGCGACCGCCGCGAGGTCTTCCCCCTGCCGGGCCGCGCGGAACGTCGACATCCGCGCGGCCACGCGGATCCCGGCTCCCACGAGCGCGTTCATGATCTCCTCGGCCATCCCCTCGCAGAGGTACTCCTGGTCCTTCGCGGAGCTCATGTCGGCGAACGGCAGGACGGCGATCGAGACGGGGGCCGGCGTCGCGCGCCGCGGCGCGTCGAGGGCTGCGAGGAAATCGCGCGCGCTCGAGAACCGGTCCCGCGGGTCCTTCTCGAGGCAGCGGCCGACGGCTTCGGCGAGATCCTCCGGCAGGTCGGCGCGGACCCGGCCGACCGGCGGCGGCGTGTCTCGCAGGATCGAGGACGCGAGCTCGGCAGAGGAGCCTCCCGCGAACGGCCGGCGCCCGGAGGCCATCTCGTAGAGGACGGTCCCGAGCGAGAAGAGGTCCGTCCGCCCGTCGAGCGGACGGCCCGAGACCTGTTCGGGCGACATGTAGGGAACCGTCCCCATCACGGCGCCCGCCTCCGAGAGCGCGGCTGTCGCGGTCGCGTCCTCGCTCCCGGCAGGCCCCGAGTCGGTCCTTTTCGCGAGGCCGAAGTCGAGGAGCTTCACGCGTCCGCCGGACGTGAGCCTCACGTTCGCGGGCTTCAGGTCGCGGTGGACGATCCCCTTCTCGTGCGCCGCCGCGAGCGCCTCGGCGATCTGCCGCGCGCAGGAGCGGATCTCTTCGAGGGAGAGAGGGCCGGAAGCGATGCGCTGCGCCAGATCCTCGCCCTCGACGAGTTCCATGACGAGAACGTGACGCGAGGAAGAGGAAGAAGAAGGGATTTCTTCGAATGAGTAGATGGCGGCGATTCCGGGATGATTGAGCGCTGCGAGAAGGCGCGCCTCTCTCTCGAACCGCTGTCTTCTCTCTTCACCTTCAAAGAACTCTTCCGGCAGTACCTTTACCGCGACCTCTCGATCGAGGCGAGGGTCTTTCGCCCGGTAGACCTCTCCCATTCCGCCCGCGCCGATCGGGACCAGAATCTCGTACGGCCCGAGGCGGGAACCCGGTGAAAGCGTCATTGAGTCCTTGTGGCCGGCGATTATGCCCGCCGGCGAGGCGGCGAGCGGCGCGTCAGGCCAGCGCGGGCAGATCGCGGCAGCAGACCTCGCGGCAGCGCTCGTAGACCGAGCCGCGCTTGACCGGCGTGAAGCCCGAATCGCGGATGAGCCTTCGCATCGCCTCCTCGCCCTCCATCCGGTTGTGCGAGCCGGCGGCCGCGACGACGTTCTCCTCGATCATGATGGAGCCGAGGTCGTCCGCGCCGAACGCCGCCGCGACGCTGCCGATCTTGGCGCCCTGGGTCAGCCACGAGCCCTGCACGTGCCGGACGTTGTCGAGGTAGAGCCGCGCGATCGCGAGCGTCCGCAAGTAGTCGTAGCCGCCCGCCGTCTCGACCTTGCCGTCCAAAGCCGTGTTCTCCTCCTGGAACGTCCAGGGGATGAACGCCGTGAAGCTCTCGCCCTTTTCCGCGAGCGACTCGTCCTGCGCCTCGCGGACGACGTCGAGGTGGTGAAGGCGCTGTTCGTGGCTCTCGCCGACGCCGAACATCATCGTCGCCGTCGTCGGGATCCCGAGGCGGTGCGCCGCGCGATGGACCTCGGTCCACTTCGCCGTCGGCGCCTTCGTGAGCGCCCAGATGCGCTTCCTCACCTCGTCCTCGAGGATCTCCGCTCCTCCGCCGGGAACGGACTGGAGTCCCGCCTTCTGCAGGCGCGCGAGCACGTCCGTCACGGAGGATTTCTCCTTCTTCGCGAGGAAGTGGATCTCCGGCGCCGAGAACGCGTGCCGGTGGACGCGCGGGTACGTCTCGCGGAGGAACGACAGGAGCTCCTCGTAGAACGAGAACGGGAGCTCCGCGTGCACCCCGCCCTGCAGGAGGATGCCGGTCCCGCCGAGCGCGATCGTCTCTCCGACCTTCTTCCCGATCTCCTCGAAGGACAGGACGTAGCCCTCGGCGTCGCCGGCGGGCCGGTAGAACGCGCAGAACGCGCAGCGGTAGATGCAGACGTTCGTGTAGTTGATGTTCCGGTCGACCTGGTACGTGACGCGGTCCGCCGGGTGGAGGCGCCGGCGCACGGCGTCGGCGGCGCCGCCGGCCTCGAGGAGCGTCGCCTCGCGGAACAGGGCGAGGCCGTCGTCCCACGACAGGCGTCCGCCGCCGCGCGCCCGGGCGAGAATCTCGCGGACGCGCGCCGATCCTCCGAATCCCGGAGCGGCGGCGTTCGGAAGGACGGCCGGCGCGTCGAGGAGCGCGGACATTCAGAGCTCTCTTCGGGGGACGAGCGGCACGCCCACGAAGGGCGGCGCGTCCGGCGAGGGGAGGAGGCCGTGCGCGTGCGCGCGGCGGTAGAACTCCGCGAGGCCCTTTTCGTCCTCGGGCCCGAGGTCGTGGTGCAGGTTGCCGTCGACGTAGTCGCGGAGCGCCGCTGCGGAAAGGCCGGTCCGCGGCGCCGCGGCCGCCACGATCTCGTCGAGGTGCGTCTTTCCGTACTCGCGCGACCAGAGGAACGGCTCGGGAGGGACCGCGGGCCGGACGGCCCACACCGCGAAGACGAACGGCAGCCCGGTGAGGCGGCGCCAGCCCTCCGCGAGGTCGAGGACGTGGAGGCCCGAGAGGTCGGCCTTGAGGGCGGGATCGCCGAGCAGAAGCGCGGCGTCGTGGTGCGAGAGCATCTCGCCGAGGTCGGGCGCGGCCGTGTGGAACTCGGGCGCCGTCCCGAGGAGGTCCTTGAAGAGGACGCGGGCCATCGCCGCCGAGGAGCGCGACGAGAGGTCGAGCGCGACCGTGCGGGCTTCCTCGATCGGCCTGCGGCTCGCGAGGATGACGCTCCGCACCCGTTCCTTCGACGCGATCCCGATCCCGCGGACGATCCGGACGCCCGGAATGCGCGCGGCCTCGATCGACGGGACGAGGCCGGCGTCCACCTCGCCGCGTGCGAGCCGGTCTGCGCAGGCGGACGGGACGTCCGTGATCCGGTCCGCGCCCTCGACCGCGCCCCGGAGAAAGCCCCAGGTCAGCGGCCAGGCGTTGACGTAGTCGACGAGGGAGACCCGGAACGCGGTGGTCATGGCGCTCCCCAAAAATACACTACGCGGCCGTTCCGGAGCGGACTCGGCGACAATCGGCCATGCCGCCCGAGGCGCCGCCCCTCGTTTCCGTGGTGATGCCCTGCCTGAACGAGGCCGAGACGGTCGGCCGCTGCGTCGCGGAGGCCCGGGCCGCGCTCCTCGCGGGCGGCCTCGCGGGCGAAGTCCTCGTCGCGGACAACGGCTCGACGGACGGCTCGCAGGCGCTCGCCGAGGCGGCCGGCGCGCGCGTCGTCGCCGTTCCGGGACGGGGGTACGGCGCGGCGCTCGCGGGCGGCTTCGCCGCCGCGCGCGGGACGTACGTCGTCATGGGCGACGCCGACCTGTCGTACGACTTCGGCGCCGTGCCCGCCTTCGTGAAGGCCCTCGAGTCGGGCGCGGACCTCGTCATGGGCTCGCGCTTTGCGGGCCGCATCGAGGACGGCGCGATGCCGCCGCTCCACCGGTGGCTCGGCAACCCGGTCCTGAGCGGGCTCGGGCGCCTCTTCTTCCGGACGGACGTTTCGGACTTCCACTGCGGCTTGCGCGGCTTCCGCCGCGCCGCGCTCGAATCGCTCGACCTCCGGACGACGGGCATGGAGTACGCGAGCGAGATGGTCGTCAAGGCGGCCCTCTTCGGCCTGACGATCCGCGAGATCCCCGTGACGCTCCGCCGGGACGGCCGGTCGCGCCCGCCGCACCTCAGGACGTGGCGGGACGGATGGCGGCACCTGCGCTTCCTTCTCCTCTACTCGCCGCGCTGGCTCTTCCTCGTGCCCGGAACCCTGCTCGCGCTCGCCGGCGCCGGGCTCATGGTCTGGCTCCTGCCCGGCCCGCGCACCGCCCTCGGGGCGACGTGGGACGTTCACTCGATCCTCGCCGGGGCCGCGATGGTCCTCGTCGGCGCGCAGGCCGTCTTCTTCGGCGCCTGCGCGAAGATCTTCGGGATCACCGAAGGCCTCCTGCCGAAGGACCCTCTCCTCGAGTCCCTGTTCGACAGGTGGATCACGCTGGAGACGGGGCTCGCGGCCTCGCTCCTCGCGCTCCTCGCTGGCGCCGGACTCGTCGGCCACGTCGTGTCGGCGTGGAGCGCCGCGGGCTTCCACGACCTCGCGTACGGGACGACGCTGCGCTGGATGATCCCGGGCGTCCTCTTCCTCGTCCTCGGGGCCGAGGGCGTCTTCGGATCCTTCCTGCTGTCGCTTCTCGGCGTCCGCCGCCGCTGACGCTACTTGCCGACGTCGAGCCGGATGTCGCCGTGCTCCTCGCTTCCGGGGCCGCTGTCCTTGCAGGTTGCGCCCTTGGGGTCGCACGTGCACGTCCAGACGACCGGACGCTCGGCACCCGCGAACATCGCCGTGTCCCCCGAGACGCTGCCGGGCATCGAGAATTTCTCTTTCGTCTCGTCGGCCGCGACGTCGAGCTTCACGTAGCCCTTCTCGTTCTTGACGACCGTGACCGTGAACGGACGGCTGGTGGCGACGGTCTTCTGCACGACGTGGAACTTCGCTCCGGTCTTGAGGACGGCGGCGCAATCCGCGGCGGCGGGGCCCGTGACGGCGAGGAGGGCGGCGGCGAGGGCCACCGAATGACGAAGCTTCATGAGCGGTCTCCTTGAGGCGCCGATCGTAGCATCGGACCGGGGGCCTCTCCGGCCCTCAGGCCTTCGGCTTTTCGACGTGCCCGCCGAACTGGAAGCGCATCGCCGAGAGCACCTTGTTCTGGAAGTCCGCCTCGCCGCGCGACGAGAACCGCTCGTAGAGCGCCGTCGTGAGGACGGGCACCGGAACCGCCTCGTCGATCGCGGCCTTGATCGTCCAGCGGCCCTCGCCGGAGTCGGAGACGCGGCCCGCGAACTTCGCGAGCCCGGGATCCTCGACGAGCGCCGCGGCGGTCAGGTCGAGGAGCCAGGACGCCACGACGCTCCCCCGCCGCCAGACCTCGGCGATGTCCGCGAGGTTCAGGTCGTACTGGTAGTGCGCCGGCTCCCGGAGGGGCGTCGTCTCGGCGTCGACCGCGTGCGCCTCCTTGCCGACGTTCGCGGCGCGCAGGATTCCGAGCCCTTCGGCGTACGCGGCCATGAGGCCGTACTCGATCCCGTTGTGCACCATCTTGACGAAGTGGCCGGCGCCGTTCGGCCCGCAGTGGAGGTACCCTTCCTCCGCGGTTCCGTTCGCCTTCCCGCGCCCCGGGGTCCTCGCGACGTCTCCCATGCCGGGGCGAGCCGCCTGAAGACCGGGTCGAGACGCGCCACGACGTCTTTCTCGCCGCCGATCATCATGCAGTAGCCGCGCTCGAGGCCCCAGACGCCGCCGCTCGTCCCGACGTCCACGTAGTGGATTCCCCGGGACGCGAGCTCCTTCGCGCGGCGGATGTCGTCGACGTAATACGAATTGCCGCCGTCGATCAGGACGTCGCCTTTCTCGAGGAGCGGCAGGAGGTCGGCGATCGACTTGTCGACCGCGGCCGCCGGCACCATCAGCCAGATCGAGCGCGGCTTCGCGAGCTTCCCGACGAAGTCGACGAGGGACGAGGCCCCGACCGCGTGTTCCTGCGCGAGCCGTGCGACCGTCTCCTTCGACATGTCGAAGACCACGCACGTGTGCCCGCCGCCGATCAGCCGGCGCACCATGTTCGCCCCCATCCGCCCCAGCCCGATCATTCCGAGTTGCATGGCACGCTCCCTTCCCGGTCAGCCCGCATTCTCCTTCAGGAACGCGTCCACGGCCGCGGCCGCGAGCGCCTCGCGCGCGGCCCCGAGACCGGTCACGTCCACGGCGCGGGCGCCGGCCGCGGCAAGGGCGGCCGCGAAGAGCGCGTGAATCTCCTCGCGCGCCGCGGGGCGGTCCCGCACGCCGTCGGACTCCCAGGGCAGGTCCGGTCGGCAGAGGAGGTAGAGGTCGCCCTGTCGCTCGACGGCGAGCCGCTCGATCCAGCGCGGGCAGTCTCCGTAGTAGTGCCTCGCGTAGACGACGGTGGACACGAGGTCCTGGTCGAGGAAGACGAGAGGGCGGCCCGCCCCGGTGGCCGCGCGCGCCGCGTCGTCCGCGACGCGCACGTGCGCCCGCGCGATCACGGGCACGTCCTCGGGCCCGAGCACGCCCGGGCGCGCGAGAGCGACCTCCCGCGCGGCTTCGGCGGCCCAGGCCGTCTGCCACCGCGCCGCGAGCGCCCTCGCGAGCGTCGTCTTTCCCGTGCACTCGCCCCCGGTCAGGACGACGCGGGAGACGCCCATCAGAAGCCGAGGTCCAGCGAGACGTACGCGCTGCGCGTCGCGAGCGGGTAGTAGTACGGGGTCCCGGCGAGCGTCTCGGCGCCCGAGGCGTCGCGGTTCGCGTACAGGTACGAGTAGCCGCGCGGCCAGAGCTTCCGGTTGTCCAGGACGTTGTTGACCTGAATCTTGAGGCGCGGCTTGCCGGCCGGGACCCAGCGCGCGAGGTCGACGACGAGCGTCGCGTCCAGCTGGAACGTCCGTGGGGCTTCGAGGCCTTCCGTGTTCGTGTTGTCCAGCCACGAGGCGGCGACGTACCGGCCGGTCGCGCCGAGGGTGAGGCCCCGGACCGCCGTCGTCTCGGCGCCGAGCGTCGCCTGGAACGGGGGCGTCGCGACGGGCGCGACGTCGTGATAGGTCCGGCTCGTCGAGCCCGCGTAGTCGCCGTTCGCGTCGTACACGTCGTAGAACTGTGTCCACGTGGAGATCCGGTCGCGGCTCGCGTTCGCCGTGGCCGCGACGCGGAGCGCGGGGAGCGCCTGCCACGAGGCTTCGAGCTCGACGCCGCGGCGGTAGCTCCGGTCGACGTTCTGCCGGAGCGGCAGCCCGATCGCCGACAGCTCCCCCGTCGCGGCGATCTCGTTCCGGAATTCCATGTCGTAGAGGTTCGCCTTGAGGAGGACGGTCTTCATCCGCCACTCGGCGCCCAGCTCGAAGTCCCAGACGCTCTCGGGCTTCACGGCCGTGAGGTCGGGCAGCGTCGGGGCGTCGTCCGCGCCGTAGAGAAGGTCGCTCCGCCCCGGCTCGCGCTCCGTGCGCCCCACGGAGAGGTACGCGCTCGCGCGGTCCGAGAGGTCGAGGCGCACGCCGCCCTTCGGGTTGAAGAACGTCCAGCCCGTCGCCGTCTCCCCGACGCTCCCCTCGTACCCGAGCCGGGCGTGGCGCACCTGCGCGTCGAGGAACGGGTGCCAGCGCCCGAGGTCCCACTGGAGCTTCAGGAAGCCGGAAAGCTCGCTCTTCGTCCCGTGGTTCGTGTAGAGGCGGCTCCCGTCCCCGTCGTCGAGCGAGTGCGTGGACTTGTACCCGTACGCGTTCGCGCCGAGCGTGAGGCGCAGGGCGCCGAGCTTCTGCGTGTAGGTCGCGATCCCGCCGCCGAAGAACCACGAGAGGCCGTACTCCTGCAGGTCCGTCCGCGTGTCGTCGGAGTACAGGCGGTACCAGCCGCCGGCGCCGACGACGTACGGCTGGAGCGAGAGGCTCGCGTCGTCGCCGAGCGCGATCGTCCACTGCGCCGTCGTGAGGAATTCGTGGAAGTGGTCGCGCTCGTCGGGCGACATCGGGTTGAACGCGAGGTTCGTGGCGAGGATCTCGGGCTCCACCGCGAGGAAGGCCTGCTGGATGCGCTCCTCGCCCGCGAAGCCCGAGATCCGGAGGGTCGAACCGTCGAAGTCGCGCGACGCCGTGAAGAACAGGCTGTCCTGCTTCACGCCCGAGTGCTCGCGGAAGCCGTCCGTCGTCTGCCACGACGGGCGCAGCGAGAGCCGCCAGCCTCCCCCGAACGTCCCCGCGTCCCAGTTCGCGCTCGCGCGCGCCGTGCCGAACGACCCGCCCCCGAGGGAGACGGTCAGGCCCTTCTCGCGCGAGGCGTCGAGGCTCTCGAGGTTCACGGAGCCCGCGAACGCGGCGGCGCCGAACGTCGACGTCCCGACGCCCCGCTGGACCTGGACGCTCGCGAGGTTCAGCGAGAGGTTCGCGAAGTCCGCCGTGTAGACGGCGGAGTCCTCCGGTTCGTTCAGCGGCACGCCGTCGAACGTCGTGTTCACGCGCGTCTGCGAAAGGCCGCGCAGCGTGAAGTACGCGTAGCCCTGGCCCGAGCCCGTCTCGGAGTACTGCGTGACCGAGGGCGTGTCCTGGAGGAGGACGGGCAGCTCCTGCCCCCACGATTTCTCCGCGAGCGCCGGCTGGTCGAGGTCCGTCTTCGTGACGGGCGCGGCCTCGTCGCCGCGGATCGCCCGAACGACCACGTTTTCCGCGCGCGCGGGCGTCGGGACGGGCGTCGGCGTGGGAGTGGGCGCGGGGTCGTCGGCCGCGCGGACGAGACCGGGGCAGACGCACAGCGCGAAAAGAAGGGTTCGAAACGTTCCCGAATCCATGATCTCCGCCTTTCCCTACGCCGGTTCGAACCGGATCAGGTTCCGGGGTGTGATCTCAGGCCCTCTCGGGCCACCCCCAGGCTGGGGACAATCTGCGCCGACCGGGGCGCGGAGTCAACCCGCGGCCGGGGACGGGGCCTGCGGTGCCTCGAGCCGCGCCAGGACCCGCGCGAGGTCCTCGTGGGCGCCGACGAGGACGAGCGTGTCTCCGGCGGCCACGCGAAAGCCCTCGGGCGGCGGCGCGTGAGGGACGCCGTCGCGCAGAACGGCCGGCACGGCGACGTGCGCGGCCGGGAGGTCCAGCTCGGAAAGGAGCCGTCCGTCCGCCGCCGCGTCGGGGAGGACGAGGAAGAGTTCGCTCGTGCCCGCCGCGACGAGGGCCGCGAGCCGCCGCCCGCCCGCGGCCTTCGACTGCGGGTCGCGCAGCCGGCGGTACGCCTCGTCGCGCAGGAGGCGGATCTGCGTCGCGACGACGTTGCCCGGGACGTGCAGAAGGCGCAGGACGCGCGCGACGAGCTCGATCGACGTCTCGAACTCCTCCGGGATGACCTCGTCCGCGCCGAGGCGGCGGAGCGCCTCGACCTCCCTGACGTAACGCGTGCGCACGAGGATCCGCACGTCCGGCGCGTGCATCCGCGAGAGCCGCACGACGCGCCGGCAGGCGTCCGGGTCGGGAATGGTGACGACGAGGCCGAGCGCGCGCGCGACGCCGGCGGCGGCGAGCCCCTCGGGTCCCGTCGCGTCGGCGCGCAGCGCCTCCAGCCCCTCGCGGCGCGCGGCCGCGACGCGCTCGGGGTCGATGTCGACGAGGACGTGCGGGATCCCCGTCTCGTGGAGGACCCGGGCGACGTTCGTCCCGTTCAGGCCGGCGCCCACGACGACGATGTGCCGCGCGCGCGGCCTCTCCAGGGTCTCGCCCGCGTCCTCGACGGCCTCGGGCAGCAGCACGGCGAGAGCGGGCCCGGCCGCGACGAGGAACGGCGCGAGGACGAGCGTCCCGACGGTCGCCGCGATCACGATCTGCCGCGCGTCGCCGGCGAGGAGGCCGAGCGCCGCCCCGGTCGTCGCGAGGACGAAGGAGAACTCGCCGACGTTCGCGAGCGCGAGGGCGGCGCGCGCGGCCGTGCGCGGGACGGCGCCCGCGGCGCGGAGCGCGAGGAATGCCGCGGCCGACTTGACGGCGACGAGGACGACGACGCCCCCGCCGACCTCCAGCGGGTGCGACGCGAGGAACGCCGGCTCGAGGAGCATTCCGACGGACACGAAGAACAGGCTCGACAGGAGGTCATGGAGCGGCGCGAGCGTCGCGGCGACCTCGTGGACGTGGTCGCTCTCCCCGAGGACGATGCCCGCCGCGAACGCGCCCATCGCGGCCGAGACGCCCGCCTTCTCGCCCGCCGCGATCATCGCGAGGACGACGACGACGACGGCGCCGGTGAAGGTCTCGCGGCTGCCCATCCGCGCGACGGCGTCGAGGAGGCGCGGGGCGGCCCGGCGGGCGACCGCGACGAGGAGCGCGACGCCGGCGATCGCGACCGCGACGCGTCCCGCGACGACGGCGGCCCCGGGCGCGCTCCCGGAGACGAGCGCGGGAAGGAAGAGGACGATCGGGATCACGGAAAGGTCCTGGAAGAGCGCGACGGCGAGGAAGCGGCGTCCGTACGGCGCCGCGAGCTCGTCGCGCTGCTTGAGGATCGGCAGGACGACCGCCGTGGAGGAGACCGAGACGAGGAGGCCGAGGAAAACCGCCTCGTTCGGCGAGGCGCCCGTGAGCCGCGCGAGGGCGAACCCCGCCGCCGCCGTCAGCGCCATCTGGAGCGTGCCGCCGACGAGGGACGTCCGGCCGAGCGCCTTCAGGCGCCGAAGCGGGAACTCGAGCCCGACGAAGAGGAGGATCAGGGCGACGCCGAACTCGGCGAGGGACTCGACGCGGCGAGTCTCGCGCACCCACGCGAGCGCGTGCGGCCCGATCGCGACGCCGGTGACGAGGAACCCGACGACCTGCGGCAGCCTCAGGCGCCGGCACAGGAAGAGGACGGGGAACGACGCCGCGAGGACGATCGCGAGATCCCGCAGAAACGACGCTTCCCACATCGGTTCGGCGGCTAACGCCCGGCGTCCGGCCTATTCCGCGCGGAGGAGCCTGCGCGCCGCCGCGAGCTCCTTCTTCGCCTCGTCGACCTCCGGGTAGTGGAGGCCGAGGCCCTCCATCGCGTCGATGATCGCGCCCGCGACGATCAGGCGCGTGAACCACTTGTTGTCGGCCGGGACGACGTACCAGGGCGCCCACGGCGCCGCCGTCGCGCGGATCGCGTCCTCGTAGCACTCCATGTACTGCTTCCAGAGCTGGCGCTCGCGTACGTCGGCCTCCGAGAACTTCCAGTTCTTGTCGGGCATGTCGAGGCGCTCGAGGAAGCGGCGCTTCTGCTCCTTGCGCGAGACGTTCAGGAAGAACTTCAGGACGACCATGCCGTTCCGCGCGAGGTGCTTCTCCATCTCCGCGATGCTCTCGAAGCGCTCCTTCCAGATCTTCTTCGTGACGAGGCGCGGCGGGAGCTTCTCTTTCGCGAGGAACTCGGGGTGGACGCGCACCGCGAGGACCTCCTCGTAGTACGAGCGGTTGAAAATCCCGATGCGGCCCTGCTCGGGCAGGCACTTCGTCGTCCGCCAGAGGAAGTCGTGGTCGAGCTCCTCGGCCGACGGCGACTTGAACGAGTAGACCTGGCAGCCCTGCGGGTTCACCCCGGACATGACGTGCTTGATCGTCCCGTCCTTCCCGGCGGCGTCCATCGCCTGGAGAATCAGGAGCACGCTCCAGCGATCCTGCGCGTAGAGCTTGTCCTGCAGCTCGGCCAGGCTCTCGACGCCGGCCGCGAGGAGCTCCTTCGCCTCTTTCTTGCCCTCCTTCAGGTGCGCGGTGTCGCGAGGGTCGTGGTCCTTGAGGCGGAATCGTTTTCCGTTGGCCACCCGGTACGGGCGGACGAGCCGGCCGATTTTCGACATGTGCGTCTCCTGCCTGAAGCAGTTCGATTATTGCTCCGCGCCGGGGGTTCGCCCTCGAGCCAGGGAAGGGATTGGATCGATGGACCCATTCGGGCTCCTGAAGTAGATTCCCGAGTCAGAAGCCCCCGCTGGAGGTCTCCATGCCGACGCTGCTCTCCCGGCGCTCCTCGCGCCCCATCGCCTTCCTGGCGCCCGCCCTCGCCTGTGCGCTCGCGCTCGCGGCCTGCGGCAAGAAGGAGGCCCCCAAGCTCCAGACTCCCGAGGTGTACGTCGCGCCGGTCGTCGCGAAGGACGTGCCCGTCTACCTCGAACTCGTCGGGCAGACGAGGGGATCGCAGGACGTCGAGATTCGGGCGCGCGTGGAGGGCTACCTCGAGTCGGTGGCGTTCACCGAAGGCACGTTCGTCACCAAGGGCACGCCCCTCTATCAGATCGATCCCAAGCCCTTCGAGGCGACTCTCGCGGCGGCGAAGGCCGACCTGGCCACCGCCCGGGCGCGGCTCCAGAAGTCCAGCAACGACGTCGCGCGGTACGAGCCGCTCGCCGCGCAGAAGGCGATCAGCCAGCAGGAGCTGGACAACGCCCTCTCCGCCCGGGACGCGGCCAAGGCCCAGGTGGACGCCGCGGCCGCGGCCGCGGAAAAGGCGACGCTCGACCTCGGCTATTGCTCGATCACAGCGCCCCTCGACGGGATCGTCGGCACCACGAAGGTCAAGGCCGGCAACCTCGTCGGCCGCGGCGAAAGCACGCTGCTGACGACCGTGTCGAAGGTCGACCCGATCCTGTTCCGCGCCGGGATCAGCGAGGCCGAGTACCTCCGGATCGCCAAGCGGGCGCAGGAGAGCAAGGAGAAAACCGGGAAGGCCGAGGTCTCGCTGATCCTGGCCGACGGCACCGTCCTTCCCGACAAGGGCCGCGTCGACGCGATCGAGCGCGAAGTGGACGCGACGACCGGCACGCTCGCGGTCCAGTTCACGTTCCCGAACCCGAACCGCCTCGTGCGGCCCGGCCAGTACGGGCGCGCGCGCTTCATCGTCGAGACGAAGGCGGGAGCGCTCCTCGTGCCGCAGCGCGCCGTGCAGGAGCTGCAGAACCTCTACAGCGTGGCGACCGTGGGCGCCGACGGCAAGGTCGCCTTCAAGAGCGTCAAGGTCGGTCCGCGCGTCGAAGGCCTCTGGGTCATCGAGGAGGGCCTGAAGCCCGGGGAGACGGTCATCGTCGAGGGCCTGCAGCGCGTTCGCGAGGGCATGGCGGTGACCACGAAGCCCGCGGCCCCGATGCCCGGCAGCCCGGAAGCGGCGGAGCCGGCCGCCGAGGCGAAGGCGAAGTAGGCCATGTCCCGCTTTTTCGTCAATCGCCCCATCGTGGCGATGGTCATCTCCATCGTCACGGTCCTCGTCGGCCTCGTCGCCATGTCGGGCCTTCCGATCGCCCAGTACCCCGAGGTCGTGCCCCCGATGGTCCAGGCCACCACGACGTTCGTGGGCGCGAGCGCCACCGACGTGGAGGCGTCGGTCGCGACGCCGATCGAGCAGAAGGTGAACGGCGTCGAAAAGGGCATCTACATGAAGTCCACCAACGCCAACGACGGCACCATGACGCTGAAGGTGTCGTTCGAGGTGGGCTCGAACCTCGACATGGACAACGTCCTCACCCAGAACCGGCTCTCCGAGGCGATGCCCATGCTGCCGCAGTCCGTCAAGAACTACGGCGTCGCGGTCAAGAAGGCGCTCCCGTTCCCCCTGCTGATCATCTCGGTCAAGTCGCCGAACGGTACGTACGACAACAACTTCCTCTCCAACTACGCCACGATCAACATCAACGACGCCGTCGCCCGCATCCCGGGCGTCGGCCAGATCAATTTGTTCGGCGGCAGCGACTACGCGATGCGCGTCTGGCTGCGCCCCGACCGCATCGCGAAGCTCGGGCTGACGGTCCCCGACATCGTGAACGCCATCAACCAGCAGAACCAGATCTCGCCGGCCGGGCAGATCGGCGGCCCGCCCGCGGCGAAGGGCACAGACTTCACGTACACGGTGAAGGTCAAGGGGCGGCTGCTCGACGAGAAGGAATTTGGCGACATCGTCGTCCGCTCGAACCCCGACGGCTCGCAGGTATTCCTCAAGGACGTGGCGCGCCTCGAGCTCGGCACGATGCTCTACAACTCCATCGGCCGCCACAACAGCCTGCCGGCCGCCGTCATCTCCGTCTACCAGATCCCCGGCACGAACGCCCTCGAGGTGGCCGAGCGCATCAAGAAGACGATGGAGGAGCTGAAGCAGCGCTTTCCCCGCGACATGGAGTACCTGATCTCGCTCGACACGACGCTGCCGGTCAAGGAGGGCATCAACGAGATCGTCCACACGCTCTTCGAGGCGGTGCTCCTCGTCATCCTCGTGGTGTTCGTCTTCCTGCAGAACTGGCGCGCGACGCTGATCCCCCTCGTGACGGTGCCCGTCTCGCTCATCGGCGCCTTCATCTTCTTCCCGCTCCTCGGCTTCTCGATCAACGTCCTCTCACTCCTCGGGCTCGTGCTCGCGATCGGCATCGTCGTCGACGACGCGATCGTCGTCGTCGAGGCGGTCATGCACCACATCGAGCACGGGATGGATCCGAAGGCAGCGACGCTCAAGGCCATGGAGGAAGTGTCGGGCCCGGTGATCGCGATCGGCCTCGTTCTCTCCGCCGTGTTCGTCCCCGTCGGCTTCATGGGGGGCATCACCGGGGCGTTCTACAAGCAGTTCGCGATCACGATCGCGCTCTCGGTGCTCCTCTCGGTGGTCAACGCTCTCACCCTCAGCCCCGCCCTCGCGGCGATGCTACTGAAGGCCCCCACCGGGAAGAAGACGCTGCTCACGCCGTTCTACGGATGGTTCAACAGGGTCTTCGGCCGCGGCACCGAGGCCTACACGAGCTTCGCGGGAATCCTGATCCGGAAGACCGGGCGGAGCCTCATCTTCATGGCGATCCTCGTCGGCGCGATCTTCGTCCTCGGGCGGAGGATCCCGGCGGGCTTCATCCCCGAGGAGGACCAGGGCTACCTGATCGCCCAGGTCAACCTGCCGGACGCGTCGTCGCTCGAGCGCACCGACCTCGTGATGAAGAAGGCCGAGGCCATCATCAAGGCGACGGACGGCGTCGAGGGATACAACACGGTCACGGGCTTCAGTCTGGTCACCGGCGCGTACTCCTCGAACATGGGCTTCTTTTTCATCCAGCTCAAGGAGTGGGGCCACCGCAAGACCGCCGAGACTCACGCGAACGGCGTCGTCGCCGCGCTCAACAAGGCCTTCGCCCAGCAGATCCCCGAGGCCACGGCGGTGGCGTTCGGGCCCCCGGCGATCCCCGGCCTCGGGACGGGGGCGGGCTTCACGATGCAGCTCCAGGACCGCAGCGGCGGCACCCCGGAGTTCCTCGCGGCGCAGGCTGCTAAGTTCGTCGAGGCCGCGCGCAAGCGGCCCGAGATCGGGCGCGTCTCGACGCTCTACCGCGCGAGCGTGCCGCAGGTCTACGCGGACATCGACCGCAGCAAGGTGCTGAAGGTCGGCGCGACGATCGGCGACGTCAACACGACGCTCGGGGCGCTGCTCGGCAGCTCTTACATCAACGACTTCAACCGGTTCGGCCGCGTTTACAAGGTGTACGTGCAGGCCGAACCCGAGTACCGAAGGGACCCGAAGCAGCTGGGACTCTTCTTCGTGCGCAGCGCCAAGGGCGAGATGATCCCCCTCGACACGCTGACCTCCACGCGGCCCACGTCCGGCCCGGAGTTCACGAACCGCTTCAACCTGTACCGTTCCGCCGAGATCGGCGGCGTGCCCGCGGCCGGCTACTCGTCGGCGCAGGCTCTCGACGCGCTCGAGCAGACCGCGAAGGAGGTCCTGCCGCCCGAGATGGGCTACGAGTGGGCGGACATGTCGTACCAGGAGAAGAAGGCCCCAGGCGTCGCGGTCGTCTTCGCTCTCGCGATCCTCCTCGTGTTCCTGATCCTGGCCGCGCAGTACGAGAGCTGGGGGCTGCCGTTCAGCGTCCTCCTTGGCACGCCGTTCGCGGTGTTCGGCGCGTACCTCGGGCTCTGGCTCGCCCGGCTGTTCTCGCCGAGCTACGTGAACAACGTTTTCGCGCAGATCGCGCTCATCATGCTGATCGGGCTCGCCGCCAAGAACGCGATCCTGATCGTCGAGTTCGCGAAGATGCAGCAGGCTGCGGGGATGGGCCTCGTCGAGGCGGCGCTCAGCTCGGCCAAGCTCCGCTTCCGGCCCATCCTCATGACGGCTTTCGCCTTCATCCTCGGCGTCGTGCCGCTCCTGACGGCGTCGGGGGCCGGGGCCGAATCTCGCAAGGTGATCGGCATGGCCGTCTTCTCCGGCATGCTCATCGCCACGCTCCTCGGCGTCTGCCTGATCCCCGTGCTTTTCGTGCTGGTCGAGAAACTGACGGGCGGCGACAAGCACGGAAAGCCTCCGGGCGACGCGGCGCCGGCCGCGGGCACCCACGGGGGAGGACACTGAGATGAAGAAGCTTCTCGCTCCCGTCCTCCTGGGCGTATTCCTCGGCGGCTGCGCCGTCGGACCCGACTACAAGCAGCCCACCGTCGCCGTGCCCGAGCAGTACCGCGAGGTGGAGGGCCCGCCCGCCCCGGGAGAGTCGCTCGCCGACCTGCAGTGGTGGGAGTCGTTCGGGGACCCGGTCCTGAAGGGCCTGATCGACGAAGCGCTCCTGCACGGCTACGACGTCCGGATCGCGGCTTCCCGCGTCGACGAGGCGCGCGCGCGCGCGGGCATCGCAAAATCCGCGTTCTTCCCACAGATCGGGTACGGGGGCGACGTGTCGCGCGGGCTGACCTCGACGGAGGTCGTGCCGGGGTCAGCGACGCGGAACCTCGTATCCGCCAACGTGAACTTCGGCTGGGAGCTGGACCTCTGGGGACGGATCCGGCGCCTGAACGAATCCGCGAAGGCCCAGTACCTCGCGACGGAGGAAGCGCGGCGCGGCGTCGTCCTGTCGCTCGTCTCCGACGTCGCCAACACCTACTTCACGCTCCGCGCACTCGACGAGCAGCTCGAGATTTCGAAGTCGACCGTCGGCTCGTTCGAGGAGCAGTACAAGCTCTATGACCTGAAGCTCAAGGGAGGAGCCGCTTCCTCCATCCAGACGTCCTACGCCAGCGCGGCCGTCGGCCAGGTGGCCGCGGTGGTTCCGGAGATCGAACGGCAGATCGAGGCGACGGAAAACCGGCTCTGCCTGCTCCTCGGCCGGAACCCGGGGCCGATCCCGAGGGGCGGCGCGCTCTGGGCACAGGCGCCGCCTCCGAAAGTCCCGGCGGGCCTCCCGTCGGACCTCCTGAGGCGGCGTCCGGACGTCCTTCAGGCCGAGCAGCTCCTCGTCTCCGCGAACGCCGACGTCGGCGTCGCGACGGCGAACTTCTTCCCGTCCATCAGCCTGACGGGACTCTTCGGCGGCGTGAGCGCGGACGTCTCGAATCTCTTCGGGACCGGCAAGACCTGGTCGATCGCCGCGGGGCTCGTCGGGCCGCTCTTCCAGGGAGGCCGGCTCCGGAGCGAGTACGAGGTGTCCGTGGCCCGATGGGAGCAGGCGAAGGCCCAGTACGAGCAGACGGTCACGGGCGCGTTTGCCGAGACGACCACCGTCCTCTACGCGCGGGAGAAGATCGACGCGTCCATCGTCCAGCTGAAGCGCACCGTCCGCGATTATCAGGAGATGGTCCGGCTCGCGAACATACGCTACGACGCGGGCGTGTCGGACTACTTCGAGGTCCTCTACGCCATGCAGCTTCTCTACCCGGCCCAGCTCAGGCTCATCAACTCGCAGCTGGACCTCGCGTCCGACTACGTGAACATCTACAAGGCGCTCGGCGGCGGGTGGAGCCAGCCCTACGAGCCGCCCGGGGATGCCGCCCCGGCGCCCGCGGCCCCGCCGAAGTGACTCCGGCCGAAGGAGACGAGATGGCGAAGACCTCGAGGAAAGCGGAGAAGGGCGAAGCCGGCGGCAAGGTCTCCGCGAAGAAGTACGCGAAGGAGCTCCGGCGCCTGCAGGTCGAGCTCTGCCACCTCCAGGAGTGGGTCAAGCACAAGGGTCTGAGGGTCATCGTGATCTTCGAAGGCCGCGACGGCGCCGGAAAGGGCGGCACGATTCGCGCTCTGACGGAACGGGTCAGCCCGCGCGTCTTCCGGCTCGTCGCGCTGCCCGCGCCCTCGGACCGCGAGAAGAGCCAGATGTACATCCAGCGCTACATGGCCCACTTCCCGGCCGCGGGAGAGGTCGTGATCTTCGACCGGAGCTGGTACAACCGCCTCGGCGTCGAGCGCGTCATGGGCTTCTGCACGGACGCACAGTACGACCGCTTTCTCGAGCTCTGTCCCGAAGCCGAGAAGTACATCGTCGACGGAGGCATCCTCCTGATCAAGTACTGGCTGGAGGTCGGCAACAAGGAGCAGGAGCGCCGGTTCGACGCGCGCATCACGGACCCGCTGCGCCAGTGGAAGCTGAGCCCGATGGACCTGCCGGGGCGCTCGAAGTGGTACGAGTACTCCCTCGCGCGCGACCGGATGCTGAAGGCGACCGACACCCGGCACGCGCCCTGGTTCATCGTCCGCTCGGACGACAAGAAACGGGCGCGCCTGAACTGCATCTCGCACCTCCTGGGCACGATCCCGTACAAGAAAGTGCCCCGCGAGAAGATCAAGCTGCCGAAGCGCTCGAACAAGCACGCCTACGACGACCAGGCGTCGCTCAAGGGTCGGCGGTTCGTGCCCGAGAAGTACTGAAGCCCGGTCGAACCCTGTCTCTCTGGCGCGGGGCCTTCGCCGACCATATTCTTGACGGGTGACCGCAAACCTGACACCCCAGTACCACGACGCCGAGGAGCGATTCAAACGGGCGCTGGAGCATCCGGAGAAGCTCGCGGCGCTGCGCGAGATGATCGCCCTCCTCCCGAAGCACAAGGGCACGGAGAAGATGCTCGCGCACCTGCGCAAGCAGCTCTCGAAGCTCGAGGACGAAGCGGCCCAGCCGGCGCACGGCGGGCACGGGCACCGGGTCGAGGTCGGGCACGTGAAGCGGGAGGGCGCCGGCCAGTGGGTGCTCCTCGGGCCGCCGAACGCCGGCAAGTCATCGCTCCTCGCCGCCCTCACGCACGCTCACCCCGAGATCGGCGAGTACCCGTTCACGACGCGCGCGCCGCTGCCCGGAATGATGGAGTTCGAGGACGTGAAGGTGCAGCTCGTGGACACGCCGGCCGTCGCCGAGGGCCACGCGGAACCGTACCTCCCCAATCTCGTGCACGATGCGGACGGCCTCCTCCTCGTCGTCGACGTGACGGCGGACGACGGCGGCTCCGCGGCACTTCTCCACGGCCTCCTCGCGCGGGCTCGGGTCTGGCCGAAGGCGCGGCCGCTCCCGGCCGACGCGCCTTCGTTTCTCCAGCACAAGCCCGTCCTCGTCCTCGGGAACAAAAGCGAGGACGACGACGGCACGCTCGCCGCGCTCGCGAAGGAGCCGGTCGGCGCGGACCTCCCGTTCTTTCCCGTCTCGGCTCTCACGGGCGCGGGCCTCGAACCGCTGCGCGAGGCCCTGTTCCGCACGCTCGGGAAGATCCGCGTCTACCCGAAGGAGCCCGGGAAGAAGCCGAACCACGAGAGCCCGTTCGTCCTCGCGGCCGGCGCGACGATCCACGACCTCGCCGTCCACGTCCACAAGGAGATCGCGGACCGGCTCAAGTTCGCGCGCATCTGGGGCCACGCGAAGTTCGACGGCCAGCAGGTGGACCGCCACCACGTCCTCGCGGACAAGGACGTGGTGGAGCTGCACGCCTGACCGTCTACGGCGTGTACCAGATCGGCGACGTGTAGGCGCGCTCGGTCGTCGTCATCGGCACCTTCGGGTCCATCTTGACGCCGAATCGCTTCGCGTCGTAAGCGGTCCAGCGCGGAGTGGGGATCTCGATGACCCTTCCGTAATAGAAGGCGCGCAGCCTCGCGTCGAAGTCCGGGTCCTTCCACACACCGAGGAGCTCCGGTGCTCCGATCGTGTTCGTCCAGGTCGCGTTCGGAACGTCGACGGTGTTGCCGACGAACGGGAGCTTGCCATCGCGGCCGGGCCTGCGGTCGCCCGACCAGGCCACGTCGTAGATCTTCTCGTGCAGCTCGCCCTTCGCGTCCATCCAGCCCTTCACGATCTGATAGCGGTCGAGGTTGCCGCTCAGCGGGTCCTTCATCGCGGCGACGAGGAAAGTCGGGGACTTGCCCGCGGGCGCGTTGCGGAGGTCGCCACCCATGGGGACGCCTTTTTCGTAGCCGACGGCGGCAGGTATCCTTGTCGCTGCGTCCTTGGCCTCGAAATCCCAGCCACCAAAAAACCGCACACTGATGCGCGAGCCGGTCGTGGCGTACGCCTCCTTGCGCTTCATCGCGTCGAAGATCGCCTCGCGGGTGTTCTCCTTCGCCCAGACGGCCGCGTAGCCGGACGCTGCCAACTCCCAGCCCACAACGGTGACCTTCGGATCGGGCTGGAGCGTAATGGAAACGTGGCTCCAGCGGTGTGGGTTGGGTTCGAGCAACGAGACCTTGCCGAAGTAGTTGTCTTCCTCGACCGCAGAGATCCCCACGTGCGAATCGGTCGATCCGATCATGCCGAACTTGTAAGGGTTGACGCCGAGCTTCTCCTCGAGTGTCAAGCCCCTTTTCAAGGCCGCGCGCGCGTATTCGTATTGGAACATGTCGTTCGTGTGAGCAATGAGACCGTTCAGGTTCATCTTGTCCCAGCGCTCGAAGTTGGCGAACTCGTCGTTGGGCGAGAGAAACGGATGAGTCTCGCTGTCGCCCTTCTGCTGCGTGGCCTCCATGAGCGGCTCGCGGCGAATGCGTTCCGCGGCGTAGTCCCTGGTGAGCGGCTTCCCGACGAAGTCCACGTCGGCGAACATGAGGCCGCCGCTGACGTTGCCGTTATGCGGAATGGCGAGGACCTGGCCGCCCGTCTCCTTCTCGTAAGCCGCCATCACCTTCCACAAGTCCTCGGGGTTGGGGCTGTCGTACTGGGAATAGGGCAACACGCGGTTGGCTTTCTCCGCCCCGTCGCGGAAGATGACGACGCGGTGCAGGTTGTTGCCGTTCGGGATCGATGTCCACTCGTAGCCGATGAAGGCGGTGAACCGGCCGGGCTCGTTGTACTTCTCCGCGGCCGCGTTGTTGGCGTGCCAGGCCGAACGGACGACCTGCGGGTTTTCAATGGGCGACTTCTTTGCCCCCAGGCTCTGAACGATGTCTGACATGGCTTCGAACGCGCCGTCCTGTCCCTTCCGTATCAGGTCGAACCACGTTCGTCCCTTGTCCGTTGCGAGGACGTCGGGATCGCCCTTCAGGAGCTGCGGCATCAGGCCGAACATCTCGGAGTGGTCGGAGACGACCAGAAAGTCGAGGGGCCGCGACAGCTTCGCTCGCTGGCCGGTCGAGGTCGTCACCTCTTCGCCGCGGGCGAACCGGTAGGCCTCCTCCGGGCCGAGTGTGCAGCCCGCGGCGCCGGCGTCCACGGATATCGCGGTGTGGAGGTGCGTGTCGCCCCACAGAAGGCGCGTGGGATATTCGCGGCCCGCGTAGGGCGAGTAGGGAGGCTTGCCGACAATGCGCTCGACGGTTTCCTTATTGGGCCGCTCGCTTTCCTGCGCCATCGCCGGCGGCGCGAGAACGAGGGCCCAGGCGAGAGCGAGGGCAGACGCGCCTGGTTCGGACAGGAATCTCATGGGAGCTCCTCTCGGTTCAGGTTGAAAGCCGGTCCCAGCCTAACCCAGAAGGAGCTCCCGGCGCGATCAGCCGGCCGACATCGACCCCAGGAACTCCGCGTTGTTCTTCGTCTTGTCCAGCCGCTCGATGAGGAGCTCCATGGCCTCGACGGTCGAGAGCGGGTTGAGGACCTTGCGGAGGATCCAGATCCGGTTGAGCTCCTGCTTCTCGAGGAGCAGCTCTTCCTTGCGCGTGCCCGACTTGTTGATGTCGATGGCCGGGAAGACGCGGCGGTCGACGAGCTTGCGGTCGAGGTGGACCTCCATGTTGCCGGTCCCCTTGAACTCCTCGAAGATCACGTCGTCCATGCGCGAGCCCGTGTCGATGAGGGCCGTCGCCATGATCGTGAGCGAGCCGCCCTCCTCGATGTTGCGCGCCGCCCCGAAGAACCGCTTCGGCTTCTGGAGCGCGTTCGCGTCGACGCCGCCGGACAGGACCTTCCCGGACGGCGGACACGTCGTGTTGTAGGCGCGCGCGAGGCGTGTGATCGAGTCGAGGAGGATCACGACGTCGCGCTTGTGCTCGACGAGGCGCTTCGCCTTCTCGATCACCATCTCGGCGACCTGCACGTGGCGCGTCGCGGGCTCGTCGAAGGTCGATGAGATGACCTCGCCCTTCACCGAGCGCTGCATGTCCGTGACCTCTTCGGGCCGCTCGTCGATCAGCAGGACGATGAGCGTGATCTCGGGGTGGTTCGTCGTGATGGAGTTCGCGAGCGACTGCAGGAGCATCGTCTTGCCCGTGCGCGGCGGCGCGACGATGAGGCCGCGCTGGCCCTTGCCGATGGGCGAGATGAGGTCGAGGACGCGCGAGGACATGTTCGGCGTCTCGAGGCGGATCCGCTCCTGCGGGTAGAGCGGCGTGAGGTTGTCGAAGAGGATCTTCTCGCGTGCGACGTCCGGATGCTCGAAGTTGACGGCCTCGACCTTGATGAGCGCGAAGTACCGCTCCCCTTCCTTCGGCGGGCGGATCTGGCCCGAGATCGTGTCGCCCGTGCGCAGCCCGAACTTGCGGATCTGCGAGGGCGAGACGTAGATGTCGTCCGGGCCGGCGAGGTAGTTGTACTCGGGGGCGCGGAGGAAGCCGAAGCCGTCCGGCAGCACCTCGAGGACGCCTTCCGAGAAGATGAGGCCCAGCCGCTCCGTCTGCGTCTGGAGGATCTTGAAGATCAGCTCCTGCTTGCGCAGCGCGGGGGCGCCTTCGACGTCGAGCTCCTGCGCGATCTTGAGGAGCTGCGGCATCGTGTGGTTGTGGAGCGTGCGGATGTCGAGCATCGGCTCGGCGGGGGCCACGGCCGCCGGCTGCTCCTCGACGTCGGCGGGGAGGTCGCGGGGGTCGATGTCGCGGGCGGCGTAGTCGGCGCCGGGGACCTTGCGTCGGGGCATGGGATTACTCCTTCGGGGCGGGCACGAGCGCCGCGCGCAGGAGGCGCGCGAGCTCGGGCAGGTTTTCGCCGGTCTCGGCCGAGACGGGCAGGAGGGGGCGGTCGGGGGCCGCGAACGCGGCCGAGAGAGCGCGCAGCTGGCGCACGCGCTGCGAGGGTTTCACGGCGTCCCACTTCGTCGCGGCGACGAAAGAGGGAAGAGAAGATTCTCTCAGAAAGAGAGACATGGAGAGGTCGGAGCTCTGAGGCTCGAGGCGAGCGTCGACGAGAAGTAGAGCTGCTGCAAGAGGCCCGGAGGGGGGAGGGGGGAACTCCGCAGGGGTTCCCCCAACATGGCCCGTAACCAGCCCCTCGATCAACTGCGAGAAGACATCACGCGCGGCGTGGGAAGACTTCGCAAACCCGTACCCGGGGCAGTCCACGACGTCGAAGCGGTCGCCCACGCGGTACCAGTAGAGGGCCTGCGTGCGTCCGGGCGTCTGCGAGACGCGCGCGACCTTGACGCCGAGGAGCGCGTTCAGGAGGCTCGACTTCCCGACGTTCGACCGGCCGAGCACCGCGAGCGCCGGAAGGGCATTTTTCGGGCGTTCACCCGGGCGGTGGGCGGCCAGGACGTGGCGGACTTCGGCGCCCGCGGCGAGCACGCCCTTCCCGCCGCCGGGCCGTGAGCCGGCGCGCGACCTCGCGGGAGAGAACGTCGTCTTCATGGGATGAGTCGAATTCCCCGGGGAGGGGAAGAAGAGAAGATTTTCTTAGAAGGTAAGAGGGGCAGGAACCCGCCCGCCCCGAGAGCTTATCAGAGGACGGGTGGCGGCCGCCACGACGCCGCGCGCGCTGTTTGAGCGAAGCGAGTTCGCGCACGAAGGAGGGGTGGCCGCCTCCCGGCCGAGGACTACTGCGGAGTGGTGGTCCCCGTCTCGGTCGCGACCGTCTTCGGGAGCATCGGCGACGGCGCGCCCTCGAGCGTGAGGCGCACGACCTCGTCCACGTCCTCGACGAGGTGGAACTCCATGACGTTCCGGATCTCCTCCGGCAGATCGTCGAGGTCCTTGTCGTTCTCCTTCGGGAGGACGATCGTCGTGATCCCGGCGCGGTAAGCCGCGAGGAGCTTTTCCTTGATGCCGCCCACGGGCAGCACCTTGCCGCGGAGCGTGATCTCGCCGGTCATCGCGATGTCCTTGCGGACCGGGATTCGCGTGACGGCCGACAGGATGGACGTCGCCATCGTGATGCCCGCCGAGGGGCCGTCCTTCGGGATCGCGCCCTCGGGGATGTGGACGTGGATGTCCTTCTTCTCGTAAAAGTCCGGCTCGGCGCCGTAGAGCTCGGCCCGCGTCCGCACGTAGGAGAGCGCGGCGCGCGCGGACTCCTGCATGACGTCGCCGAGCTGGCCCGTCAGGACGAGGTTGCCCTTGCCGCGCATGAGCGTCGTCTCGATGTGGAGGACGTCGCCGCCCGTCTCGGTCCACGCGAGGCCCGTCGTGAGGCCGATCTCGGCCTTCTCGCCCTTCTTCGTCTGCCGGTACTTCGCCTTGCCGAGGAACCCGGCGAGGTTGTCGGCCGTGACCGTCACGGGCGTCTCGACGTCCTTGCCGATGATCTTGCGGGCGATCTTCCGGCAGACGGACGCGATCTCGCGCTCGAGGCTGCGGACGCCGGCCTCGCGCGTGTACTTCTCGATGAGTCCGTAGAGAGCCCCGTCCTCGAAGACGGCCTGGTCGGGCGTCAGGCCGTTCTCCTTGACCTGCTTCTTGACGAGGAACTGCTTCGCGATCGCGACCTTCTCGTTCGGCGTGTAGCCCGAGAGCGAGATGATCTCCATGCGGTCCTTGAGGGCGGGCGGGACCGGGTGGATCACGTTCGCCGTCGCGATGAACATGACCTTCGAAAGGTCGTACTCCGCGTCGAGGTAGTGGTCCACGAACGAGTGGTTCTGCTCGGGGTCGAGGACCTCGAGGAGCGCCGACGACGGGTCGCCCCGGAAGTCCATCGACATCTTGTCGACCTCGTCGAGGAGGAACACGGGGTTCACGGTCCCCGCCTTCTTCATGAGCTGGATGATCTGGCCGGGGAACGCGCCGATGTACGTGCGCCGGTGGCCGCGGATCTCGGCCTCGTCCCGCACGCCGCCGAGCGAGAGGCGGACGAACTTGCGGTTCAGCGACTTCGCGATGCTCTTGGCGAGCGACGTCTTGCCGACGCCCGGAGGACCCGCGAAGCACAGGATGGAGCCCTTGGTCTCCGTCACGAGCTGGCGGACGGCGAGAAATTCGAGGATGCGCTCCTTGACCTTCTCGAGTCCGTAGTGGTCCTCGTTGAGGATCTTCTCGGCGCGCTTGATGTCCCGCATCTCGCGCGTCGCCTTCTTCCAGGGCACCGTCACGAGCCAGTCGATGTAGTTGCGGGACACCGTGGCCTCGGCGGAGACGTTCGGCATCGCCTCGAGCCGCTTGAGCTCGGCGAGCGCCTTCTCCTTCGTGTCCTTCGGCATCCCGGCTTTCTCGATCTTCCCGCGGAGCTCCTCGATCTCGTCGGACTTGTCGTCCTTCCTGCCGAGCTCCTGGTGGATCGCCTTGATCTTCTCGTTGAGGTAGTACTCCTTCTGGGCCCGCTCCATCTGCTTCTTGACCTTGTTGTTGATCCGGCGATCGATGTTGATCTTCTCGATCTCGATCTCGAGCAGGTCCTGGAGCCGCTGGAGGCGCTCGAGCGGGTTCACGGTCTCGAGAAGGGCCTGCTTCTCCGCGGTCGGGATGGACGACGGGAGATGCCCCGCGAGCATGTCGCAGAACGCGTCGGCGTCGTCCATCTTGAGGGACGACAGGAGGCCCTCGAACGCGAGGTGGTGCGACAGCTTCGCGTACTGCTCGAACACGGCGAGGACCTTCGTGAGGTACGGGCCGACGTCGCCGGCCGCCGCGCCGAGCGCGCGCGGCGCGAGGGGCTCGACCGTGACGCCGAGGTGGCCGGCGGCGGGCGAGAACGACCGGATGGTGCCGCGCACGACGCCCTCGACCATGACCTTGATGTGACCGTTCGGGAGCTTGAGCGACTGGACGACCGACGCGATGACGCCCGTCTCGTGGATGTCGCCCGCGGCCGGCTCGTCCACCTTCGGGTCGCGCTGCGCCGCGAGGAAGATCTTCTTGTCCGGAGTCGCGAGCGCCGCCTCGAGGGCGGCGATCGACGAGGCGCGGCCGACGACGAAGGGCGCCATCATCCGCGGGAACACGACCATGTCCCGGAGAGGGACGAGCGGGAGCGTGCGCGGCGCCGTCGCGGCGGGCTCGAGGGAGGTCGGGGTCGTCATCGGGTCACCTCGGAGGCGGAGTGGGGACGGGAAAGCGGGAACCGGGGCGCGCGTCCGGAGAGGAGGTCGACCTCAGCCCGCCTTCCGGAGCGAGAGGATCGGCGCGGCGCGGCGAAGGACGGCGTCCTTCGTGATGACGCACTCCTCGATCTCCTCCTCGGAGGGGACGCGGTACATGACGTCCAGCATCAGCTCCTCGAGGATGATCTTGAGGCCTCGCGCGCCCACGTTGCGCACGATCGCCTCGTCCGCGATCGACTCGAGCGCGTCGTCCGTGAACCTCAGGCTCACGTTCTCGAACTCGAGAAGCGCCTGGTACTGCTTGATGAGCGAGTTCTTCGGCTCCTTGAGGATCGCGACGAGCGCGTCGCGGTCGAGGTCGTGCAGCGTCGCGACGACGGGCACGCGCCCGATGAACTCCGGGATCATCCCGAACTTGATCATGTCCTCGGGATGGACCTTCTCGAGCGTGTCCCCGGCGCGCTTCTCCTTCTTGGAGACGATCTTCGCCCCGAAGCCCATGGACTTCTCGGTAAGGCGGCGGCCGATGATGTCCTCGAGCCCGACGTACGCCCCGCCGCAGATGAAGAGGATGTTCGTCGTGTCAATCTGGATGAACTCCTGGTGCGGGTGCTTGCGGCCGCCCTGCGGAGGCACGTTCGTGATCGTGCCCTCGAGGATCTTCAGGAGCGCCTGCTGCACGCCCTCGCCGGAGACGTCGCGCGTGATGGACGGGTTCTCGCCCTTCCGCGCGATCTTGTCGATCTCGTCGATGTAGACGATCCCGCGCTCGGTCTTTTCCTTGTCCTGTCCGGCGGCCTGGTAGAGCTTCAGGATGATGTTCTCGACGTCCTCACCGACGTAACCGGCCTCCGTGAGCGTCGTCGCGTCCGCGATCGTGAACGGGACCGAGAGCATCTTCGCGAGCGTCTGCGCGAGGAGCGTCTTCCCCGTGCCCGTCGGCCCGATCAGGAGGATGTTCGACTTCTGGAGCTCGACGTCGAGCTTGCGGTTCTTCTCGAAGTAGTCGATGCGCTTGTAGTGGTTGTAGACCGCGACCGCGAGCTTCCGCTTCGCCTGCTCCTGGCCGACCACGTACTCGTCGAGGAATTCCTTGATCTCGCGCGGCTTCGGGAGCTTCGTCTCGGGCTTGGCCTGGTCGAGGACCCGGTCCTCCGCGATGATGTCGAGGCAGATGTCCACGCACTCGTCGCAGATGTAGACCGTCGGTCCCGCGATGAGCTTCTTCACGTCCCGCTGCGACTTGTTGCAGAAGCTGCAGCGCAAGACGTCTCCCGTGCCCGTTTTCTTCGTCATCGCCTTACCCGGTCCCCCTCGGAGTCCTGAAACGGCATATTACCGCCACCGTACACACGGAACAAACGCCGGGCCCGGCGCATTCCCCGGACCCCGCCGGGAAGCCTACCCTATGATCCGGCCCGTCCAGGATGATGCAAACGACCCGCCGCGCAGCAGCCGCGCTCCTCGCGGCCGCCCTCGCGGCGCCGGGCGCGGACGCCCGGGACGCAGACACTCCTCCGCGGTTCCGGCTCTTTCCGGATCCCGCGCCCGCCGCGCCGGCGCCGGAGGGCGGAAACGCGGACGCCGCCGGGAAGGGGCCGCCGAAGAAGCGGTTCTGGCTGGCGGCGGGAGAGCTGGCGGCGGTCGAGGCCCTGAGCTGGGGCTTCAATCGCTTCGCCGCGGACGAGAGCTACGCGGACATCTCCTGGCAGAGCCTGCGCGACAACCTGCGCGCCGGGTTCACGTTCGACACCGACAAGTTCGCGACGAACCAGATCGGCCATTCGTTCGGCGGCAGCTACTACTTCAACGCGGCGCGGTCGAACGGCTTCACGTTCTGGGAGTCGGGCCTCTTCACCCTGGCGGGCAGCGCGCTCTGGGAGATCGCCGGAGAGACCCAGGGGCCCTCGCTCAACGACCTCGTGAACACGACGCTCGGCGGAACCGTGACCGGAGAGGCCACCTACCGGCTCTCGCAGATGCTCCTCGACGACCGCTCCCGGGGCGGCGCGCGCGTCCTCCGGGAGGCCGCCGCGGGCCTCGTGAACCCCGTGCAGCTCCTGACGCGCGTCCTGACGGGCGATGCGTGGGCGGTCCGCGCCGAGCGCGGCGCCGCGGTCTGGCCGTCGCTCTTCGTCGCCACGCTGGACGCCGGATGGCGCGACGACGACTCGATCGGGCGCGCACACGCCGGGCAGGCCTTCTTCGAGGCGGCGATCCGCTACGGCGACCCGTTCGACCGCACCGTCTCGCGCCCGTTCGACGCCTTCGACCTCGACGTCGAGCTGACGTCCCCGAGCACGGACCTGCTCACGCACGCCGAGGTCCGCGGCCTCCTCGGTGGCTGGGACCTCTCCCCGGGCTCGAAAGGGGCGCGGCACGTCCTCGGCGTCTTCATGGACTTCGACTACACGAACGACGACACCTACATCTTCAGCTCGCAGTCGTTCCGCTTCGGGCTCCTCTCCCTGCGGCATCTCGGGAAGGGAACCGATCTGCGGGCCGAGGCGCTCGGCGCCGTCCTGCCCCTCGCCGCCCTCCAGAACGACCACCTCCCGGAGTCGGCCGGCCTCGTGGGACGGGCGTACGACTACGGTCCCGGCGCCGCGGTCACGACGGCCGTCCGCGTGCGCCGCGACGAGCGGGACCTCGCGACGCTCGCGTACTCGGTCTTCTGGGTGCACCCCTCGAACGGGATCGGGCGCAACGCGACCCTTCAGACGTTCCGGGCCGAGGCGCGGCTCCCCGTCGCCGGGCCGCTCGCCGTCGGCGGCTCCTGGGCGTGGTTCAGCCGCCTTTCGACCTACGACGACCACCCCACGGTCCGCGCGGACTCCACCCAGTGGCGCGCGTTCGTCTCCTGGATGTCCCGCTAGGCGGGCTTCAACTCTTCGCGGCGCCGGATCACGAGGTCGATGAGCCCGTACTCCTTCGCGGCATCCGGCTCGAAAATGTTGTCGCGGTCCGTGTCCTTCGAGATCTTGTCCACGGGCTGGCCCGTGTGGTGGGCGAGGATCTCGTTCAGGCGCTGCTTCGTGCGGAGCATCTCGCGGGCCTGGATCTCGATGTCGGATGCCTGGCCCTCGGCCCCGCCGTGCGGCTGGTGGATGAGGACGCGCGCGTTCGGGAGCGCCGCGCGCTTGCCCTTGGCGCCGCCCGCGAGGAGGAGCGCGCCCATCGACGCGGCCTGCCCGAGGCAGTAGGTTGCGACGTCCGGCTTCACGTACTGCATCGTGTCGTAGATCGCGAGGCCTGCCGACACCGACCCTCCGGGCGAGTTGATGTAGAGCGTGATGTCCTTCTCGGGGTTCTCCGCCTCGAGGAAGAGCATCTGCGCGATCACGAGGTTCGCGACGTCGTCGTTGATCGCCGAGCCCAGGAAGATGACGTTGTCCTTGAGCAGGCGCGAGTAAATGTCGTACGCGCGCTCGCCCCGGTTCGTCTGCTCGATGACCATCGGAATCAGCATGTCGGGACCTCCAGCCTCCCGTAGTGTACTCAGCCCGCGACGACGGCCTCGGCGACGAGGAAGTCGACGACGCGGTCGATCCGGAGTTCCTCGCGCACGCCCTCGAGGCGGTCGGCTTTGGCGAGCGCGCCCTTGAGCTCCGTGAACGACATCCCCATCGCCTGCGCGCGGCGCTTGAGCTCGGCGTCGAGCTCCGTGTCCGTCACGGCGAGGTTCTCCTTCTCGCCGATCGCGTCGAGGAGCAGGTACTCCTTCACGCGGCGCTCGGCCGAGGGGCGGGCCTCCTTGCGCATCTCGTTCCAGTCGATCTTCGCGTCTTTCAGGTCCAGTCCCTGCCGCGTCATGTGGCGGGCGTACTCCTTGAGCGCCGAGTCGATCTCGGACTCGACCATGGACTCCGGGGCGGCGACCTCGTTGAGGGCGAGGAGGCCGTCGAGCGCGGCGCGGCGCTTCGCTTCGCGCTGCGTCTGCTCCTTCTCTCTCGCCACGGACTCGGTGATCTTCTCCCGGAGCGTCTCGAGCGACGCGCCCTCGGGCGCCTCGCCCTCGCGCGGGGTCAGCGCGAGGCGGGCGAGCTCGTCGTCCAGCGCGGGAAGGACGCGCGCCTTGATCGCGACGAGGTGGACCGTGTAGAGGACCGTCTTCCCCGCGAACTCGGAGTCGGAGACGTCGGCCGCGAAGCTTTTCTGAAAGCTGACCGTCGCGCCCGACTCGGCGTTGCGCAGGTGCGCGGACAGCTCGGGCAGCGTGCCCTCGCCACCGATCTCGACGAGCACCTTCTCGCGGGTGAAGTCCTCCCCGTCGCCGGCCGGGAACGACCCCTTGATGTCGACGAGCGCGAAATCGCCGTCCTTCACCGGTCGGCCCTCGACCGCGTCGTACGTCGCGTGTCCCTCGCGGATGCGGGCGAGGACGCGGTCGACGTCCTCGGCCGTGATCTCCGTGGAGCCCGCGGGGACCTTGAGGCCGCGGTAGTCCTTCGGATCGACCGACGGCCGGACCTCGAGGTCGACCTTGAACGCGAGCGGCGCCTCGAACTCGAACTTGAGGTCGGCGATCTTGGGCTGGCCGAGCGGGACGAGGCTCTTCTCGCGGAGCGCGCCCGCGAGGGACTCCTGGATGAGGCGCTCGAGGACCTCGCCCTTGATCTCCTCGGCGAACCGCTGCCGGATGATGTGCGCGGGCGCCTTGCCGGGGCGGAAGCCCGGGAGGCGGACCTGCTTCGCGAAGGCCTTGATCGTCTTCTCGGTGGCCGCCTTCACGTCCTCGGCGGGGACCTCGAAGGTCAGGACCTTCTTCGTGGGGGATTCGTCGACGAAAGAAGTGAGCATCGTGTCGTCCTTGTCGTTCGTTGGGGAGGCTTGGTGCGGGAGGAGGGACTCGAACCCTCACGGGTCGCCCCACGGGATCCTAAGTCCCGCGCGTCTGCCAATTCCGCCACTCCCGCGCGGCGCGGGACGCCAAATCTAGCACGCGCGCCGGCGCCGGAAGATGAACGCGATCTCCCGCGCCGCCCGAAGGAGGCGCGCGGTCCCCGAATACGCCGAACCGCCGCCCGGCCGGGCCGCCCGCTCGACCGGCACCGTTGCGATGCGCCGGCCCGAAAGCCCGACGAGGGACGGCAGGAACGGATGCGGGACGTCGTGGCGCAGGATCTCGGCCACGAGGGGACGGCGAAGCGCGAAGAACATCCCCGCGTCGCGCGGGTACCCGGTCAGCTTCTCGCGCAGGATCTTGAAGACGCGCGACGTGGCGAGGCGCCCCTTCCCCTCGTAGCGGCCCGTCCAGGCCGCAAGGACCGCGTCGACGCCGGGCGGCGCCGCCGAGAGGAGGGCGGGGATCGCCTCGGGCGGGTCCTGCAGGTCCGCGTCCATCGCGACGACCCAGGCGCCGCGCGCGGCCGCGAGGCCGAGCCACACCGCCCGCTGCTGTCCGACGTTCCGGCCCAGGGAGATCCCGCGCACGCGCGGGTCGCGCGCCGCGAGCGCGGCAATGACGGCGCCGGACCCCTCCGGGCACGCGTCGTCCACGAAGATCAGCTCGTATCGCCGGAACGCTCCCGCGAGCGCCCCGGTCAGGCGCCGGTGCAGCTCGTCCAGCGTCGCGCGGTTCCGGTGAACCGGCAGGACCACGCTGACGTCCGTCGCCTCTCCGGGGGCGCCGTCCGTCACGGCGCGCTGTCCCTCCGGGCATCGCCGTTCGCGGCGGCCGCGACGCTGTCGACCAGCTCGGCGCGGTCCCGGGCGATTTCCGCGGCGCTCCGTCGTCCGGCGTTCTCGAACGCGGACCTGACCCGCGCGACGCCGGCCCCCGGCTCGCAGCCCGCCGTGTCGCGCCGCCAGGACCTTCGCAGGAAGCTGAAGGCGCACTTCAGACGGACCATCTCGCCGATCAGGAGGCGGCACGGGATCGGCCGCCCGGACTCCGGAAGCGTCAACCCCGCGAGACCGAAGGGAACCGTGAAGAGCGGCCGGATCTCGTCGACGAGACCGTCCGTGAGCGCCTCGAAGATCGAGCGCGACCCCCGCTCGATGGAAAGGTCGTTGAGGCCGACGTAAACGCGGCTGATCGGGAGGCGGGCCAGGTCCTTCGCGCGGCGCACCGCGTCCACGGTTTCGACGAGAATCCCGACCCCGCAGCGGCCCGCGGCGAGCGCGATCACGTCGCGCACCTGTTCCGGGCTCCGCACCATGGGAACGAGGATCTCGTCGGCGCCGTTGTCGACGGCGTCCTCGACCTCCGCCCCCGTCCAGGGGCCGTGCTGGTTCACGCGGCAGACGACCCGCGCCTTCGTCGCCGCGCGCACCCGCCGGAGGTCGGCGGGCGTGCCCGTGTTGATCTCCGTGTCGGCTCCGGCCTGGCGTGTCTCCTTCCCGATGCTCTCCCAGTCCACGATGAAGCCGTCGACACCGGCCGCGGCGTGGCGGGAAACCGTCTCCGGGTCGGTCGAGAAGAGGAAGAACTCGAAGGGCGTCACGGGGCCCTCTCCCCCGCGAACCCTGTCCACGGCAGGGCGCAGACCAGGAGCACGAGGGCCGGCTCGACGGTCATGTTCCTGCGGAACTCGCCCATGGCGCCGGCGGCGCTCGCGACGGAATAGGCCACGGCCCCGGCGACGACCGCGCAAAGGAGAGCGTCCCTCAACCGCAACGCGCGCATGGCTCCCCAACCGACGAGCCCGAAGGTCACGAGGTTCACGCCCCAGAAGGCGGCATGCGCGATCCAGTATGACGTCAGGAGGAGGCCTCCGCTCCGCCGCAGGTGCTCCGGGATTCCGATGGCCGAACGATAGTCCAACCAGAGCGTCACGGAGCGTGCGAGCGGCAGGCCGATCCAGACGAGGACCGGATGGGCGGCTCTTCGGGCGCGTGCGGCCCCGGCGAAGGTCTCGTCGTAGCTGCTGCCGACGACGTACTCGGCGTACCCGAGCGGAGCGCCTTCGAGCGCCTTCCGGACGAGGACCCGCTCGGGGTCCTGTCCCAGGACACGATCCGGAAGGTCGCGCCGAACGTCCGGGCTCCACCAGACCTCCTTGTCCCGAGGCGTCGTGGACCAGGTCCGGAGCCACGCCTGCAGGCCGGTCCTCATGGATCCGAGAGGGTGGAGAAGCAGGGGTTCCATCCGACCGGTCCTGTCGAGCAGGTACAGCTGCCAGGGGGCGAGGGCGAGGAACAGTCCGGCCGCCATAAAGACCGTCACGCCGGCGCGGCGTCGGTTCTGCCAGGCCAGGACGCCCAGGGTCGGAACGGCGACGAACGCGGCCGCCGGCGTCGCCAGGGACGCTCCCACGGCCAGCGCGCCGAGAGCGGCCGCGGCCAACGCCCCGAGAGGCCGCCCCGGCGCGGGCCAGAGCAGGACGATCACGGCGACCAGGAACGCCCCGAGCGTCTCGGACATGACGACGGCCTGCTGGCGCGCGAGCCACGGATTCAGGGCCAGGAGGGCCAGCGCCACGAGAGCGCCCTCCCGCGACCTGCGCCGCGCCGCGAGCCAGACGAAGAGAAGCGTCAGGACCGACAAGACGAACTGGACGCGGAGAAGGCCTTCGACGCCGGGCGCGATCCCGCCCACCCACCGGATGAAGAGGGGGTAGCCGGGAGGGACGGCGGAGAACGGGTCCCCGGGTACCAGGCTCGCGGAACCCGCCGCGAGATGCTTCGCCTGCGCGAGGAACCGAAGGCTGTCTCCCGTGATCGTCGCTCGGCTCGAGAGCGCCCATCGAACGAGCACGCCGGTCAGGAGAAGCAGGCCGGCGGCGACGCCCTCCTTCCGGTTCGTCATCGGGATCCTGACCGCCTCACGGGACGGACCCGCCGAGGCAGAACGTGCGGCCGCCGGGGCAAGCCGCCCGCACGACGGCGCAGGGCGCGGGATCGCCGGGCCGCGGCTCGCCCGCGTGCAGCCGGACCCCGGGCGCGAAGCGCGGCGCTCCGGCCCGGAGCAGGTACTCCGGGGAGTCACGGTCGAGCTCGAGCTGCACGGTTCCGCCCGGCCCGCAGCGGACGGCCACCGCGCGCAGCACGGCCTCGACGTCGGCTCGGAGCGGCGGCTGGTTGCGGAAGTAGTCCTCCCATCGCGACGTCGCGAGGATCGACCGCGCGCCGTGCGGTGCGAAGACGCCGAGGAGCGGCCTGCTCGAGTTGAAGAGGAGCGCCGGGAGAGCCTGCAGCACGAGGAGAGACGCGAGCGCAGCGCGCGGCACGCTCCCGAGGGATTCGGCCACGACCGCGCCCGCCGGAACCGTGAGGAGGACGAGCGCCGGCAGCTGGAGCCGCGCGTTCCAGGGCATCCAGCGGACGAAGAGGGCGACGAGGATCCAGGCCGCCCATCCCGCCGCGAATGCGGAGAGGATGGCGCGGCGCCCGCGCAAGGCGCGCGTCGCGACCGCGATGCCCGTCGCGGTCACGAGGACGAGGAACGTCGCGGTCGAGGGAGCCGTGTCTTCGTGGTTCAGGGCCGGGGACGCGGCGGCGGCGAACGGGAACGCGCCCGAGACGGCCGGCTCGTCCACGCCGACCCCGAGAGCGCCGTGGACGCGCGCCGCCGCGGCCACGAGGACGTCGCCGCCGACGCCGACGACGCGCACCTGTCCGAGCTGAAGGACCGCGGCGCGCACGACCTGCGAGACCGCGAGCGCGGGAGCTTTTCCGGGCCCGAGCGACAGAAACTCCGACGGGCGGACGACTTCGTACGTCGAGCCGACCGGAGACCCGAACGCCCGCGCGTTGCGCCACCAGAAGCCGGCGCTCGGGAGGACGACGAGCGCGGCCGCCGCGGCGAGGCCGGCGGCCCAGGCCCGCCGCTCGCTGCCCTGCCCCCGTGCAATCCGCCCGGCTGCGGTCCACACGGTCACGATGAGAAGAGGCACCGCGAGGATGTAAGCGGTCCCCTTCGTCGCGAAGGCGAGGCCGATCGCCGCGCCGCCGAGCGCGAGGTCGCGGACGGGCCGTCCGTCCGTTCCGGGCGCGCGCAGGAGGAAGAACGCCGCGGCGAGGAGGTATCCGGCGACGACGACGTCGTTTTGCGTGCTCGTGGCCTGGAGGACGGCCATCGGAGTCGTCGCGACGAGGAGCGCCGCCCACGGCCCTGCCCGATCGGACGGGACGAGGCGCGCCGCGAGGATGCCCGCCGCGACGATCGAGAACGCGAAGAACGCCCACTGGACGAGGTTGAAGAGGACGTCGTTCCCCGTCAGCCCGAGAAGCGCGAGCTTGAAGTACGAGGCGAGCGGCGGCATCCGCACCTGACGGTCGATCGGCGTCTCCCACGCGGCGACGGTGCCGTGATCCCACCAGTTCACGACGCGCGCGTTGTGGTACACGAGCGAGTCCCAGTTGTTCGGAGCCGCCGCGAGCGCCACGACGAGGGTCAGGCCGAGGACGGCGCACGGCACGGCGAGCGCGGCGGCGCGCGGCGCCTTCGGAGGTCGGGCGCGCGCCGCTCTCCTCGTCGCTCCGAGGCCCGCCGCGGACGCGGCGGCCGTCGCCGTCCAGAACACGGCCCAGGCCGGCCGCGATCCCGCGAGTCCCAGCGCGGAGAGGGCCTCGACCCACGCGAGGATCCACGCGCCGGCGGCGACCGGCGCCGCGAAGAAGGCCGTCGCGAGCGGATCCCCGCCCGCGGGCCCGGCCTCCTGCGGCGTCAGCACGCGCGCGGTCTCAGCGCTCCAGCCACTTCTTCATCCATCCGAACACCGCCTCGTGCCAGCGCTTGCTGTTGAGGGGCTTGAGGACCCAGTGGCCCTCGTCGGGGAAGACGAGCGCCTCGGCCGGCACGCCGTTTCCGCGGAGGACGGTGAACATCTGGAGGCCCTGGTCGACGGGCACGCGGAAGTCGAGCTCGTTCGTGACGATGAGCGTCGGCGTCCGGATGTTGTGCGCGTACAGGTGCGGCGACCACTTCGCATACTGCTTGCGCGCCGCTTCGCTCCACGGCATCCCGCCGAACTCCCAGTTCGAGAACCACAGCTCCTCGGTCGAGAGCGACATCGAGTCGAGGTTGAAGACGCCGTCGTGCGTGACGGCCGCCTTGAAGCGGTTCGTGTGGCCGAGGATCCAGTCCACGGCGTAACCGCCGTAGCTCGCGCCCGCGATGCCCTGCCTCGACGCGTCGACGAACGGCAGCTTCACGGCCGCGTCGAAGACGGCGTCGAGGTCCGTCATGACCTTGCCGCCCCAGTCGCCCGAGATCTCGTCGACGAACTTCTGTCCGAAGCCCGTCGAGCCGCGCGGGTTCGGAAGCACGACGACCCAGCCCTGCGCCGCCCAGAGGGTCGGGTTCCAGCGGGCCGACCAGCCGTCCTCCCACGCCCCCTGCGGGCCGCCGTGGATCAGGAAAACGACCGGGTACTTCTTCGCGGCGTCGAACATCGGCGGCTTCACGAGCCAGTACTGGACCCGTGCGCCGCCCGCGCCCGGGACCGTCAGGCTCTCGGGCGTCGAGACGACGACGTCCTTCCGCCACGAGCGGTTCTCGTCGGTCAGGGCTTTCGCCGGACGAACTGAAGAAGAAGATTTTTCTTCGAGTGGTAAAGAGAAGATCTCCGCGGGCGCCGTCAGCGTGCTTTCCGTGAACACGATCGCGCTGGCGCCGGCCTGGAGGGAGCCGATGTTCCCGCCCTTCTTCAGGAGACGGGGCTTCCCTCCCGCGAAGGACACTTCGAAGAGGTCCCCTCTTCCCTCGCTCTCTGCGGTGAAGTACACGGTCTTGCCGTCGCGCGACAGGCTGAATTCCGAAACGGAAAGATCCGGCTCTTCGAACACGGTCCGCTTCGTCTTCGTCTTCCGGTCGTAGACGTCGAGGTACCAGCGGTCCGCCTCGAACCCGGCGCGGCGCTGGGCGCGCACGAGGATCGAGGAGCCGTCGGGCGTGTACACGGGGTCGAAGTCCGCCGCGGGGTTGCCGGCCGTGAGCTTGACGGCGGTCCCGCCCGAGACGGGCACGGTCCACACGTCCTTGTTCGTGTCGAAGGCTTCCTTGTCGGCGCCGTCGCGGTTCGAGACGAACGCGATCTCCCCGCCGTCCGGCGAGAAGGCGATCCCGCCGTCCTCGTACAGGCTCGGGGGCGAGTCGAAGTCGCCCGGCGTCACGTCGGTCGTGGCGCCGGAGGCGAGGTCGAGGACGAAGACGTGGTGCCGCACGTTCTCGCGCCACTCGTCCCAGTGGCGGTAGAAGAGGTGCGTGAGGTGGTGGACTTTGACGGGGTCCTTCTCGGCCTCTTCCCTCTTCCTCTTGTTGCAGGCCTCGTCCGCGCACTCGGGATAAACGTCCGACACGAACGCGAGCTTCCTGCCGTCCGGGGAGAAGACGAGCGGGTCCTGGACGCCGGCCGAGAGGTCCGTCAGCTTGCGCGGCTCGCCGCCGGCGAGGTCGAGGAGCCACACCTGCGCCGACCCGGAGCGCGTCGAGACGAACGCGAGCGTCCTGCCGTCCGGCGAGAAGCGCGGCGCGTTGTCGCTCTTCTCGTTCCGCGTCAGGGCGCGCGGCCCGGCCGAGCCGTCGGCGGGCACGAGCCAGACGTCCGCGTTCCGCTTCCCGGCGGCGAGATCCGTCGTCGTCCGGACGAACGCGACCCACTTCCCGTCGGGCGACAGCTGCGGGTCGCCGACGCGCACGGCCGTGACGACGTCCTCGATCGTCATCGGCCTCGCGGCGGCGGCGGCACGCCGCCCGAGAGAATAGAGGGAGAGGGAAAGAAGAAGAGAAGATTTCTTAGAAGGTGAAGAGGGCGGCGCGCCGGCGGACCGCGACGAAGGAGCGGTCGGGTGCGCGCCAGGCTGTCGGATTCGGGCGCCGCGGCAGGATTCTCTTTCATACTCATTCTAGGAATCTCCTCTTTCTCTTCTCTCTTTTCGTTCTTCCGGGCAAAGAAAAAGGCCGGCCGTTTTCACGGCCGGCCTGGTCACGAGATGGTGAGCCGAGAGGGACTTGAACCCACAACCCAGAGATTAAGAGTCTCTTGCTCTGCCAATTGAGCTATCGGCCCATGCTCCGCGGACGGAGCGGCCGCGAAATATACCCCGCTCTGCCCGCCGCGACAAGCGGGGTCATTTCCTTTTCTTGATGAGCTGCTTGATCTCGTTGTTCCCGAGGGGCGACGACGCCGCGATGATCAGGGCCGCGTTTCCCGTCCCGATGTCCGGGAGGGCGCAGGTGGACGTGACGGATCCGTCTGCCCCCGTGACGCCCCGGAACAGGATCTGCGGCGGCCGGACGGTCGAGACGACGCGGATCGACACGTGGACGCCGGGAAGGGGCTTCTCCGTCAGCGACGTCGACGCCCTGAGGGTCAGGCTCACCTTTCCCCCCGAGACGAGCTCGGCATCGGACGTCAGAGAGAGCTCGAGGTGCTCGGAGGCGGCCTCCGAGGCCAGGTAGTCGACGATCACCTGGTCGAGGGAGCGGATGCCGGAGCCCGGCCGCGGCGGCTTCGCGGGCGGCGCCGGCGCGGCCGGGGAGCTTCCCGACGCCGCCGGCGAGGCGCCCGAGGCGGGCCTGCGGGGGACGACCGCGGTGGGAGGGGCGGCGGCCGGGGCAGGCGGCGGCGGGAACGCGGGGGCCTGCCCCGTCGAGACCCGGGGCGGGGCGGGCGCTTGCGCGGCCGCCGGGGCCGGGCCGGAGGCCGCGGCCGGCTTGCCGGGCAGCGGCTCGGGGGGCACCGCGAGGATCGCGTGGACCGCGGCGAGCGCCGCCGGGGACATCTTCTCCGAGGACGGGAGCGTGTCGTCGGCCCAGTCGGCAGGCGCCTCGCCGATCTTCCCCTTGTCCAGGCGCCCTCTCCGGACCGCCTCGATGACCCGCCGGTGCTGCAGGTCCATCATCTCCCGGAGCGCCTTCTCGTCCACGCGGTCGCCGGTGACCAGGTCCTTGTACGGGCTCTTCTTGGAAAGAAGGATCTCGCCGCCCACGTAGACGAGCGACTCGACGACGGGGTTCGCGATTCCGCGGTCCTCCGTCTGCACGTGGTACACGCGGTCCGCGTGCTTCACGTCCGTATTGAAACCGGTGATCACGGTAACCGCAAATTCTAGCGGAAACGCCGCTTTAGCGCCGCGCGAGAAGCGGGGCGAGGTACTTGCCGGTCGCCGAGCGCGCGCTTTTCGCGACCTGCTCGGGCGTCCCCTCGGCGACGAGCTCGCCGCCGCGCGCGCCGCCCTCCGGCCCGAGGTCCACGACCCAGTCGGCCGTCTTGACGACGTCGAGGTTGTGCTCGATCACGATGACCGTGTTGCCGCGCTCGACGAGCGCGTGGAGGACGGCGAGCAGCTTCTTGACGTCGTCGAAGTGCAGGCCCGTCGTCGGCTCGTCGAGGATGTAGAGCGTCCGGCCCGTGGCCCGCCGCGCGAGCTCGCGCGCGAGCTTCACGCGCTGCGCCTCGCCGCCCGAGAGCGTCGTCGCGGGCTGGCCGAGCTGGATGTACCCGAGGCCGACGTCGTTCAGCGTGTCGGCGATCGTCCGGATCGCCGGCACGTTCGCGAAGACCTCGGCGGCCTGCTCCGCCGTCAGCGCGAGGACGTCCGCGATGTTGAGGCCCTTGTAGCGGACCTCGAGCGTCTCGCGGTTGTAGCGCTTGCCGCCGCAGACGTCGCACGTGACGTAGATGTCCGGCAGGAAGTGCATCTCGATCGCGATCTGGCCGCCGCCGCCGCAGTTCTCGCAGCGCCCGCCCTTCACGTTGAACGAGAAGCGGCCGGGCCCGTACCCGCGCATGCGCGCCTCGGGCACCTGCGCGAATGAGCTCGCGGATCGGGTTGAAGACGTTCGTGTACGTCGCGGGGTTCGAGCGCGGCGTCCGCCCGATCGGCGACTGGTCGATGTCGATGACCTTGTCGAGGTGCTCGAGGCCCTCGAGCTTGCGGTGCGCGCCCGGCCGGGCCGTCGCCTCGTGGAAGAGGCGGGCCGCGCGCGCGGTAGAGGATGTCGTTCACGAGCGTCGACTTCCCCGAGCCCGAGACGCCCGTCACCGCCGTGAAGACGCCGAGCGGGAACTTCACGGTCGACGTCCTTGAGGTTGTTCTCCGACGCGCCGACGACCGCGAGCGTCTTCCCCGTCCCCTTCCGCCGCGCCTTCGGCGCTTCGATGCGGAGCGCGCCCGAGAGGTACTTGCCCGTCAGCGAGCGCGGGAACTTCACGAGCTCGTCGGCGGTGCCCTCGCCCACGATCTCGCCGCCGTGGATGCCGGCCCCGGGCCCGAGGTCCACGACGCGGTCCGCGAGGCGGATCGTCTCCTCGTCGTGCTCGACGACGACGACCGTGTTCCCGAGGTCGCGCATCGCGACGAGCGTGTCGATGAGCTTCCGGTTGTCCTTCGCGTGGAGCCCGATCGACGGCTCGTCGAGGACGTAGAGGACGCCCATGAGCTTGCTGCCGATCTGCGTCGCGAGACGGATGCGCTGCGCCTCGCCGCCCGAGAGCGTCGCCGAGGCGCGGGAGAGCGAGAGGTAGCCGATCCCGACGTCGTTCAGGAAGCCGAGGCGGTCGCGGATCTCCTTGAGGATCTTCCCGGCGATCTCCAACTCCCGCGCCGTCGGCCTGAGCTTCCCGAAGAACGCCTGCGCGTCCTCGAGCGTGAGCGCCGTGAGCGTGTCGATCGAGCGCCCGTCCACGAGCACCGAAAGGGCCTCGGGCTTCAGCCGCCGCCCCTTGCAGTCCGGGCAGGGCGACGCCGACATGTAGTTCTCCATCTCGGTCCGCGCGTCCTCGCTCTCGATTTCCTTGTACTTCGCCTCGAGGATCGGGACGAGGCCCTTGAACGCCGACGACCAGGCGTACTCGCCCTTCTCGGACTTCCACTTCCACTTGATCTCGCGGTCGCCAGAGCCGTGGAAGATGACCTCGCGGACGTCCTTCGGCAGCTTCGACCACGGGACGTCGATCGAGAACTTCAGGACCTTCGCGAGATGCTCGATCTGCCTCAGGCGCCAGTTCGCCGAGCCCGGCTTGTAGAGCGCGATCGCGCCGTCCCGGATCGAGAGCGACGCGTCGGGCACGAGGCGGTCCGGGTCCACCTTCTGGACCGACCCGAGGCCGCTGCACGTCGGGCACGCCCCGAACGGCGAGTTGAACGAGAAGAGGCGCGGCGTGATCTCCGCGAGCGACGTCCCGCAGTCCGGGCACGCGTAGCTCGTCGAGAGCGTCTCGTCCGTCGTCGGCGCGTCCGCCGTCGCGCCGAGGGACGCGATCGTCACGAGGCCCTTCCCCACCTTCGTCGCGGTCTCGAGCGAGTCCGCGAGGCGGCGGCGCGTGTCGTCGTCGCGCTTGACGACGAGCCGGTCCACGACGACCTCGATCGTGTGCTTCTTCTGCTTGTCGAGCTCGGGCGCGTTCTCGAGGTCGACCATCGCGCCGTTCACGCGGGCGCGCAGGAAGCCCTGCTTGACCATCTCGCCCATCTGCTTCTTGTACTCGCCCTTCTTGCCGCGCACGAAGGGCGCGAGGAGCAGGAACTTCGTCCCCTCCGGCATCGCGAGGACGCGGTCGACCATCTGCTGGATCGTCTGGGCCGCGATCTCCCGCCCGCACGGACGGGCAGTGGGGCTTCCCGATGGAGGCGTAGAGGAGGCGGAGGTAGTCGTAGATCTCGGTGACGGTGCCGACCGTCGAGCGCGGGTTCTTCGAGGTCGTCTTCTGCTCGATCGAGATCGCGGGCGAGAGCCCCTCGATCGAGTCGACGTCCGGCTTCTCCATCTGCTCGAGGAACTGCCGCGCGTAGGCCGAGAGGGACTCGACGTAGCGCCGCTGCCCCTCGGCGAAGAGCGTGTCGAACGCGAGCGAGGATTTCCCGGATCCCGAGACTCCCGTCAGGACGACGAGCGCATTGCGGGGTATCGAGAGGGAGACGTTCTTGAGATTGTGCTCGCGGGCGCCGCGAATGACGATCGCGTCCATGGGGGCGGGCATTATGGACCCGTCTTTCCGTGGGCCCCGGCGGAAACCCAGTCGCGTATTCGCGGTAAACTTCGTCGGAGGCGAATCACTCGATGACGGGGCGGCGCGGCGTGGCGGCTATCACAGTCGCCGGTCTGTTCCTCCCGGCGATCGCGATCTTCGTTTCCGGATCCGCGCGCGCGGCTTCCGCGGACGGCCCGATCGTCATCTTCCTCGTCGACACGCTGCGGCGGGACCGCGTCTCCGTTTACGGAGCGCCGCGTTCGACGACGCCCGCCGCCGAGAGCCTCGCGCGCGAGGGAATCGTCTTCGAGAACGCCTATTCCCTTTCCTCGTGGACGCGGGCGTCCGTCGCCACCCTCTTCACGTCCCGCCTTCCGGCTGCCGCGGGCGCCCTCGATCTCAAGGGAAGGCTCGGCCCGTCCGTGGTCACCCTGCCCCAGCTCCTTCGCGACCGGGGCTGGAAGACGGCGGCGTTCGTCGCCAACGTCAACGTGAGCCACTCGACGGGCTTCAGCCGGGGGTTCGACGTCTTCGAATCGGTCCGGGGCCCGTCCCCGGCTCTCGCGGCTGACCCCCGCGCCGCCGAGGTCGTCGACCGCGCGGTCCGCTTCCTTTCGAGCCAGGCGTCCCCTCGTTTTCTTCTCTACGTGCACGTGATGGAGCCACACCTGCCCTTCGATCTGGACCGGGAGCACCGCTCGCTCTTCGCCCGAGAGGGCGGGAACGCGAGCGATCCCTTCCTCGACTACGACCGCGCGATCCGCCAGGCGGACGATCAATTTGCCCGGATCGCCGCCGCGCTCCGAGCGAAAGGCTTCTGGGACGGCGCGACGGTCCTTTACACCTCCGACCACGGCGAGGAGTTCCTCGAGCACGGAGGGCGGGGCCACGACGACACGCTCTACGAAGAGCAGATCCAGATCCCCCTCGTGGTCAAGCCGCCGGCGGGCCGGATCGCGCCGGGACGGCGGCAGGACCTCGTCTCGCTCGCGGACGTTCTCCCGACGCTCGCAGGCCTCTACGGCCTTCCCCGCGAGGCGTCGTGGATCGGATCCGGTCTTCTCGCTCCGCTTCCCGAACGCTCCCTCTACTTCACCGAGGACTTCGGGGACAACCGCCTGTACGCACTGAGAAAGGGGACGAAGAAAGTCGTCGTCCGCCTGTATCCGAAGCTCGACGAGGAGGTCTTCGATCTCTCGAGCGATCCCGGCGAGGCGCGCGGCCGCCCGGTCGCGTGCGGGGCGCCCGTGCCCGGCGACGCGCAGGCGCTCTTCGCCGAGCTGACGACACTGCGGTCCCTGGACGTCTCGTTCTTCCCACGCATCGAATTCGAAAAAGTGTCGTCCGGGAGCTTCCGGCTCGTTCTCGTCATGGCCCTGGTCGCCCCGCCCCGGCCGTTCCTGACGCCGGAAGCCAGGTGCCGGTACGAGACGAGCGTCCACGGCAAGGCTCTCTCGCTCGCGACGGAGGTTCCCGCGGGCGAAGTCTTCCGGGTCTCGATCGCCGGCGATGTCGGGGAGATCCCGTCACATCGGCTCACCGTCTTCGACGCCCGCGGGAACGTCGTTTCCGGCGCGCAGCGCGAAAAGCTCCTGCGGACCGTGCGCTTCGAGTACCCCGGCACGCGCAGCTCGGAATCGGAGGACGAGATCCGCGCGCTGCGCAACCTCGGCTACCTCGGAGGCAACGCGGGGGGAGCGGGCGGGGACCGCTGACGGCCGTCAGGTCCCGGCGGCAAGCCGCTTCAGGACCGCCCCGAACGCTCCCCTGAGCCCGCGCGGCCAGAGGCGCGCCGGGTTCCGCCGCAGGAACTCGAGGATCGCAGGCGGGTACGCGCGCCAGGGCACCGGGTGAGGGTCGGTCGCCTGGCTCCGCCCGTCCACGCGGTGGTCCCACTTCGCGACGCACCACCACAGCGAGACGTAGCCCGTCCTTCGCTTCACGAGATCCATGATCTCGTCGAGCGCACGGCCCCAGCCCGCGACGGTCTTCGCGTCCGCGTGCATGCGGCAGCCCGCGAGCTCGCGGTCCAAAAAGCGCATCCGCGACGCCGGGATCCGCGCCGCGATCCGGAGCCAGTAGTCGTAGTCCATCGTGTGGTGGAGCGCGGCGTCGAAGGGGCCGGTCTCCTCCCACACCCGGCGCCGGAAGAACGCGGCCGGCTGCGCGATGAAGCACGCGTCCGCGAGACGCTCGATCGCGTCGGGCCTCGCGAGGTACGGCGAAACCGTGCCGCCCGCCTCGTCGAGGTACGCCGCGCGTCCCCAGACGAAGTCGAGGTCCGGGTCCGACGCGAACGCCTCGCCGACGGCCGCGAGCGCGCCGGGAAGGAGGACGTCGTCGCTGTTGAGGTACCCGAGCACGTCGCCCGTCGCGCGGGAGAGCCCCTCGTTGATCGCGTCCGCCTGGCCCGCGTCCTTCTCCGAGACGAACGGGACGCGGCCCGCGTACTCACGGAGCACGTCGAGCGTGCCGTCCGTCGAGCCTCCGTCCTTCACGAAGTACTCGAGTGCCGGATAGCCCTGCGAGAGCACGCTCTCGATCGTCGCGCGGATGAACTTCCCCTGGTTGAGGGAGGGGGTCACGAGGGAGATCGACGGCAGGCGGCCGCTCATCGGGAATCGTCCGAAGAGGATTTCTTGGGAGGTGAAGAGGGGAAAAGAAAACGGATGCGAGCGAAGTTCAGCACGAGCACGATCGCTCTCAGCGCCAGCGACAGGGGCCAGAGCACCCGCGGCCCGTGCCTCTTCCAGATCTCCGCGTGCGCCGAGAGCGAGAGGTTGTGCTTCGGGTCCGCGAGCCAGGCCGCGTACTGCTTCGCGCTCGGCGCGCCCGCGACGCGCGCGTCGTAGTCGCCCACTTCGTGCAGGAGTCTCGCCTTCGGCGCGACCAGGACCGGGATCCCCGCGCGTTTCGCCCGCAGCGAGAAGTCGAGGTCGCCCCATGCCATCGGGAAGCGCGCCGCGTCGGGAACGCCGATGCGGTCGAAGACCTCGACGGGCACGTACGTCCCCATGCCGAAGAGCCAGTCCGCCGGGTACGGCGCCGCCGGCAGCGACGCGACCGGCGCGCCGTGAAAGAGGACACGGATCCCGCGCCCCCACCACTCCACGCCTCCGCCCGCCGACCAGACGCGCGAGGGCTCCTGCGCGTAGAGGACCGCGCTGCCGACGAGCGCCCCGGGGTTCGCGTCCACGGCCTCGCCGAGCGCCGCGAAGTAGTCCGGGACGCACGCGACGTCCTGATTGAAGAAGAGGACGCCGTCGCCGCTGCCGCTCCGCACCGCCTCGATCCCGAGGCCGATCGCGCCCGTCCACCAGACGGGAGACGTCGTCCGGATCACCTCCACGTCCGGAAACTCGCGAGCGATCGCGTCTCCGCCCGCCTCGCCGGTGTCGTCGACGTAGAGGACGCGCCCGGCGCCCGCCGAGAGCAGCGAGCGGATCGCCCGGCGCGAGGCGTCCACGCGCCGGAACGCGGGCACGACGACGGCCGGAGGCTTCAGGCGGCTTCCCCGCGCCCGTCGAGCGCGGCGAGCTCGGCCTCGACCATGAGGCGCACGAGCGCGTCGAAGCCCGTCTTCGGCGCCCACCCGAGCTCGCGACGGGCCTTCGAGGCGTCGCCGCGCGTCTCGGAGATGTCGATCGGCCGGACGTACTCGGCGTCGAGGACGACGTGCTTTTCCGAGTCGAGCCCGACGACGGCGAACGCCGCCCGGCAGAAGTCCCCGACGGAGTGGGAGACGCCCGAGGCGAGGATGAAGTCGTCCGGCTTCGGGGCGGCCGCGATGCGCCGAATGCCGTCCACGACGTCGGGGGCGTAGCTCCAGTCGCGCTTCGGCTCGAGCGTCCCGAGGTGCAGCTCTTTCTGGAGGCCCCGCGCGATGCGCGCCGCCGCGCACGCGATCTTGCGCGTGACGTAGTTCTCGCCGCGGCGCGGGCTCTCGTGGTTGAAGAGGATGCCCGCGCACGCGTGGAGGCCGTACGCCTTGCGGTAGATCCGCACGAGGTTCAGCGCGTAGACCTTCGCGGCCGCGTACGGGTTGATGGGGTTCATCGGCGTCGTCTCGGTCTGGGGGGACTCCGCCGCCTCGCCGAAGATCTCGCTCGTGGCGGCGAGGAAGAACCGCGCGTCGGGCGCGACGCTCCGGAGGGCCTCGAGGAGGCGCAGCGTGCCGAGGCCCGTCGAGTCCGCCGTGTACTCGGGAAGGTCGAACGAGATCTTGACGTGGCTCTGCCCGGCGAGGTGGTAGATCACGTCGGGCTTCACCGACCGGAGCACGGCGACGAGGCTGCTCGTGTCCGAGAGGTCCGCGTAGTGCAGCTTCAGGCGGCCGGTCCCGCGGGCCTCCACGAGGGCCGGGAGCGCGTCGAGTCGCGTTCGCTGCATGAGGCTCGACTGCCGGACGAGGCCGTGCACCTCGTCCCCGGTCTCGAGGTGCGATTCCGTGAGGTAGGACCCGTCCTGGCCCGTGATGCCGGTGACGAGGATGCGCGCCATGGCCGCGAGTTTGTGCGAAAGTAACGCGATGTCAAAGGGACGGGGCCTGCGGGTCTTCGTCGACCTCGCTCCCCTCTCGCCGGACGGCGGGAACGGCGGCGCGCGCCTCTTCGTCCTCGACCTCCTCCGGGCCCTCCTCGACCTGCCCGCGCCGCACGAGATCCACCTTCTCGTGAAGCCCGCGGCCGAGGCCGCCGTCGCGCCGCTCGTCGCCCGGGGGGCCGTCCTCCACCGCCTCGGGCCCGGCCTCGACGTCGAGGAGCCGCGCAAGATCCTCCGCACCCGGCGCCGCCTCCACGGCTTCTTCCAGCCGCTCCTCGACCTGGCCGCGCCCGACCGCGCGTCCCTCAAGCGGCTCGGCGCCGACGTGCTCTTCAGCCCGCTCGGGACGGCGGCCTTCCACGAGGCGGGCCTTCCGCACGTCGTCGTCGCCTACGACTTCCAGGACCTCGCCTACCCGGAGTTCTTCGACGCCGACGAGCGCCGGCGCCGCATCGAGTTCCGCGGCGACCTCCGGCGCGCCGACCGCGTCGTCGCGATCTCGGAGGCGACGAAGCTCATGGCGGTCGAGCGCGTCCACGTGAAGGCCGAGCGGATCTCCGTGCTGCCGCCCGTCGCGGGGCCGCTGCGCGCGCCCCTCGACCCGCGGGACGCGATCGCGCGCCTCGACGCGCTCGGCCTCTTCCGCGCCGAGTACGCCGTCTACCCCGCGAACTTCTGGCCCCACAAGAACCACGACCGCCTCCTCGCGGCGGCGGCGCGCGTCGCGGCCGAGGACCCCGACTTCGTCCTCGTGCTCTGCGGGGCGCTCGACGAGGCCCGGGAGGCGCTCCGCGGGAAGGTCACGGCCGCGGGCCTCGCCGCGAACGTCCGCGTCCTGCCGTACCTCGACGACGCGGACACAACGGCTCTCATCGCCGGCGCCGAGCTCCTCGTTTTCCCCTCCCTCTTCGAAGGCTTCGGCATCCCCGTCCTCGAGGCCATGGCGCTGAAGACGCCGGTCGCGTGCTCGGACCTCCCGGCGCTCCTCGAGCTCGCGGGCGACGCCGCCCTCTTCTTCGACCCGTCGGACGACGCCGGCATCGCGCAGTCCATCCTCCGCCTGTGGACGGAAGACGAGACGCGGGACCGGCTCGTCACGAAGGGCCTCGCGCGGGCCGGGCGGGTCGCGAAGATCGACGTCGCGGCGGGCTACCACGAGATCCTCGCGCGGAGCGTCGCGCCGGATTCCGTGGACTAACATCCGGACCGCCATGACCGACCTCGTCCCGCCGTACGGCGGCCGCCTCGTCGACCTCCTCGCGGCGGACGCGGACACACAGGCCCTTCTCTCGCACGCGAGCCGGCTGCCGTCCTTCACGCTCACGGACCGGAACCTCAACGACCTCGAGCTCCTCGCGACGGGCGCCTTCTCGCCGCTCACGACGTTCCTCGGCATGGCGGATTACGGCCGCGTCCTCGGCGAGATGCGTCTCGCGGACGGGACGCTCTGGCCCATCCCGGTCACGCTCGCGCCGCCGGACGACCTCCCGCTTTCGCTCGACTCCGAGATCGCCCTCCGCGACGCGAAACACGAGATCCTCGCGGTCCTGACGGTCCGCGAGATCTGGGAACCGGACCGCCGGCACGAGGCGGTGGCGGTTCTCGGCAAGGCCGACCCGGCGCATCCCCTCGTCCGCGAAATGGAGGGCTGGGGCAGGCGCCGCGTGTCCGGCCCGCTCCGCATCCTGCGGCTCCCGCAGCACGTCGACTTCCGCGAGCTCCGCCTGACGCCGCGCGAGGTGCGCGCGCGCCTCGGCGTCCTCGGCCACGCGAACGTCGTCGCGTTCCAGACGCGGAACCCCATGCACCGCAGCCACGAGGAGCTGACGAAGAGGGCCGCCGCCGAGTGCGGCGGGACGCTCCTCATCCATCCCGTCGTCGGCCTGACGAAACCCGGGGACGTCGACCACATCACGCGCGTCCGCGTCTACAAGGCGCTCTTCGAGACGTACTACGACCCGTCGCGGACACTGCTCTCGCTCCTGCCGCTCGCGATGCGGATGGCCGGGCCGCGCGAGGCGCTCTGGCACGCGATCATCCGGAGAAACTTCGGCGCGAACCACTTCATCGTGGGCCGCGACCACGCCGGGCCGGGCAAGGGCTCGGACGGCAAGCCCTTCTTCGGCCCGTACGACGCGCAGGAGATCCTCGAGCGCCACGGAGCCGAGATCGGCGTGAAGATGATCCCGTTCCGGGAGATGGTCTACCTGCCCGCCGAGGACCGGTACGAGGAGGCCGACCGCGTGCCGAAGGGGACGCCGACGCTCTCGATCTCCGGGACCCAGGTGCGCGACGAGTACCTCGCGAAGGGGAAGGTCCTGCCGCCGTGGTTCACGCGGCCGGAGACGGCGGCCATCCTCCGCCAGACCTCGCCGGCCCGGCACGAGCAGGGTTTCTGCGTCTGGTTCACGGGCCTCTCGTGCTCGGGCAAGTCCACGACGGCCGAGCTTCTCGCCGACCTCCTCCTCGAGCGCGGCCGCCGCGTCACGCTGCTGGACGGCGACGTCGTGCGGACGCACCTGTCGAAGGGCCTCGGGTTCTCGGCCGAGGACCGCGACACGAACATCCGGCGGATCGGCTTCGTCGCCTCGGAGATCGTCCGGCACAACGGCGTCGCCGTCTGCGCCGCCATCAGCCCCTACCGGAACACGCGCGCGGACTGCCGGGCCATGGTGGGCGCGGACAACTTCGTCGAGGTCTTCGTCGACACGCCGATCGAGGCGTGCGAGGCGCGCGACACGAAGGGCATGTACGCGCTCGCGCGCGCGGGCAAGCTGAAGGGCTTCACCGGCGTCGACGATCCCTACGAGGCGCCCGAGAAGCCCGAGGTGCGGCTCACGACCTCGGATACGACGCCGCTGGAGAACGCGCGGAAGGTGATCGAGGAGCTCGCGCGGGAGGGGTTTCTGGACTAGCGACCAAAGAAAAGGGCGCCGCGGCGCCCTTAGGGTTCATTCGTCAGCCGCGCGGGCGTTATTCGAACCGGACGTGGAGCGAGCAGCGCGAGTCGGTCGCGTTTCCCGACCCGGTGTACCGGGTCACTTCAAGGGCGAACTGATATGTCGTCCCCGAGCTCAAGCCCATTGTCGAGGCCAGATTTGACGCCGCGCTTCCCCACGTGCTCGCGGGCGCCCCGCCACGCATGACGTAGTTGGTGGTGAAGTAGTGCCAGGTGCTTCCTCCGTCCGTGCTGTAAACCGGGTCGCTCGAGAACGAGAGAGCCCGGCCGAATCGGCCAGGATCGATACGGTTCCGACGGGATAGGCCATCCAGCTCTGGGTCGGCGTGAACCCGCCGGTCGCACAAACACGCTGGACAGTGCCGAACGCGAGCGCACCCGGCGCCGACTCTACGAGAAGCTCCTGGGCGGCCTTCGGGCTCGTGTAATAACCCATGATGTCCACGATCGCGTGCGAAGCCGAGTTGGCAGACCAGATGTAGATGTCGTAGCCGTTGTTGCGGAACGAAGGCACGGTTGCCGCGTTCGCGGTGTTGACCCCGGCGACGTAGTTGAGGAGAGACGCGTTCGGAACGCCTCCACCCGACTGGATGACCCTCAGGTTTCCGGGACCTGACTGGCCGGTAGACGTGAGGTTGATCGCGATGGCGGCAGGCGGCGGGTTCGACGGGATTCCGCAGCTCCCCGCAAATCCTCCCTGAACCGAGTAGTCGGACGCCACGACGAGGAACCCTCTGCCGGTGTTCGCGGCGAGGATGCCCGTGTACGGCGAGACGCCCGCCCGGGTGTCGATGATCCGGCAGGGCGTCACCGCCGTGAAGACGAGGTCAGCGGTGTCTTCGCCGAGCGCCAGCGGTGTTCTCCCAGCGGCGAGCGGGCTCCGGGCCCCTTTCGAGAGAGCGGTCCAGAAATCCTCATAGGTCCGCGCCGCCCGGGCTTCGAGGAGCTGATCCATTGTGGCGGCCTTCAGCGCCGCGTGGATGTCGCCGTACCGTACCAGGTTCTCGCCGACAACCGGATTCGGTGCGCTCCCCCAGAGGCCGAGGATCTCCTGGGTGATCGCACCGCGGTCGAGGGATTGCGAGCCTGGCGTCTCCCTGCGGCCGTCCGCCGCGGCTGAAACCGCCATCAGTAGAAACGAGAGACCAAGCACCGTCAGTTTGTGTTTCATTCGCTCTCCTTTCCAAGCGTCATGGGAGGCACACACGCGCAGGCCGTGCCGCACAACGCGATCCTCATTTGAAGCAACAAACCACAACGTAGTGCCGCGGGCGGCAAACAGCCCGCGTTTTCTTTCAGAGGGGCTTGTTCGCAGGGCAGTCGACGAAAACACGGGCTGCACAGTCACTTCCGACGCCACTGCCGCCTCCGAGAACGTTCAGCCGGAAGGCCCAATTGCGATACGGTCGCACAAGAATGGTGCACCGCCACGGACCGTCGGAACCCGCGCGCTGCCTGTCGGGTCATCCCCTGGGCTTGGCAGGATGGAGAGCCGTTCAATTTCCCGACGCTCTCACGTTGAGGTTGAGATCGGCTCTCAGCGGAGGCCGGTCGAAGGAGGAAAGGAGGGAGGAATATGTCGATGAAGCAGCAATCGCGGGTTGTCGCGAAAGAGAGAAACCTCAGCATGAAGCGAGCCGGAGTCGATCTTCTCCTAACGGTCGCAGTTCTCCTGGCGATACAAAGCCTCACCGCGGTGGCCGCGCAACCCACGGCGGTCAACACGGGCGGAGCCCCGGTCGTTTCGGCGGCGCCCGACCGACAGGCGCTGGTCGCCGAGATCCTCGGCCTGTGGGTGAGCGCTCCCAATCCGGTGAACGCCCGAAACGAGGCGCAATACCCCGACCTGCGCGCGGCTCTTAACGCCGCGACGACCGAGCAGCTTCTCGACGCACAGAAGGCACGGACGCTCGACGACCTCTGGGCGGCCCTTCCCAGGGGCGCCTCGGGTCCGGCTGTCGTGCCGCTCGCGGCCGGACGCATCCCTCAAGTCGTTTCCAGCCTTGGTTCCGACCTCGTCTACACGCCCGTGACACCTTGCCGGATCATCGACACCCGCGCAGGCGTGGCTCCTTACACGGGCGTCATCGGGCCTAACGCCGGCAATTCGTTCTACGTCGCCGCGGCCGATTACTCGAGTCAGGGCGGATTTGCAGGAAGCTGCGGGATCCCGACTCTCCCGAAGCCGGCGGCGGTTGCGATCAACATCACGTCCACGGGCCAGGCAGGCAACGGCACCATGCGGGTGATCCAGACGGGTGGCGGGACCCCGAACACCTCCCTGGTCAACTTCGTCGCCGGCGTCAACATCGCGAACGCGGCCATCGTGCCGTCGGCCCAGGGCGTCGGGACGGACATCTACATCTACGTCGCGGGCACGACATCGCACGCCGTCGTGGACATCCTGGGGTACTTCAGCACCCCGTTCGCGAAGCAGCCGGACAACGAAGTCATTCTCTTCTGACTCCCGGTTCGCGCGCCGCGCGGCCGGGCCTGCGCCCGGCCGCACCTCTTCTTGCCGAGGCGATCGCCAAGAGCCGTCCGTGACGCGGTGAACCTCTTTCCGATGCTCTTCGCCCGTGCCGGATCCGGGTGGTAGGCTCCTGCACAGTCGATTTCTTCAATGGCACGGGCGTTCCCCGGTTTGCGTCGCCGCACGTGGGCGGCCGTGTCTCTTTTCTCATGGAGGTTTCCCGTGCGTCGTTCCGGAAGCGCTCTTCTCGTCGCCCTTTCCGCCCTCCTGACGCTGCCCGGCGGCTCCGTGACGGCTGCCCAGCCGGCGGCGACCGGCCTGCCCGGGGCGGCGGCGACGGCGACGCCCGACCACAGGGCCCTGGTCCGCGAGATCTACGGCCTCTGGGAGAACGCTCCCAATCCGGTGAACGCGCGGAACGAGGCTCTCTACGGCGACCTCCGCGAGGCGCTGAAGACCGCCACGCTCGGGCAACTCCTCGGCGCCCGACAGGCGCGGACGTACGAGGATGTCTGGGCCGCTCTTCCCGGGAGCGCCCGGAACTCCCTCTCCGTCGTGCCGCTTTCGGGTCTGAGCGTCACGCCTCTCGTCGCCACGCCCGTCACGGCGGACCTCGTCTATACGCCGGTCACGCCGTGCCGGATCATCGACACCCGGGGAGGTGTCGCTCCGTACACGGGCCTCATCGGTCCCAACGCCGGCAACCAGTTCGTCGTCACGCTCTCGAACTCTTCGCCTCAGGGCGGCTACGCCGGGAGCTGCGGGATTCCGACGAATCCCTACCCCGTCGCCGTCGCGATCAACGTGACGTCCGCCGGGCAGACGGGCAACGGCAACCTCAAGGTGATCGACACTGGAGCCGGGCTCCCGAACTCCTCCCTCGTCAACTACGTCGCCGGCGTCAACATCGCGAACGCGGCCATCGTAAAGGTCGGCCACGTGCCGTCGGGCGACATCTACATCTACTCCGCCGGCTCGGCCTCGCACGCCATCGTCGACGTCATGGGGTTTTTTAGCTCCCCGGCCGCGACCGCGCTCCAGACGACCCTCGTAAACGCCGTCTCGCCGTGTTCCATGGGCGCCAACTGTTACTCGGGTGCAACCTGCCCGCCGGGCTATTCCCTGACCGGCGGCGGCTACTGGACAAGCTACTTCCAGCCGGGCGTCGACATCATCGTGAACGGCCCCACCGGCGACACCGGCTGGATGGTGATGATGCAGAACAACAGCGGCCTGGACCTGAACCTCAGCACGTACGCAGTCTGCGCGAGAACCGCCGGCTACTGATTCCCCGCCCGCGCGCCGGACTCACGTCCGGCCGCGCCGTGTTCCCGCGGCAGCGGCAATCGCAACAATCAGCTCCGTGACGCGGCGGACCTCCGCCGGCGGGGCCATACCAAGGAACGACTTCGGCGGTCCGCCCAACGCGAGCTTCCCGATGTCCTCGAGCGTCGCTCCCAGCGCCGCGATTTCGGCCCTCTGCGTCTGGACGACGGCGAGGCCGGCGTCGCGCTCGGCCTCCAGCCCCGGGATCCGGCCCAGCTCGGCGCCCTGCCTTTGAATGACGGCGAGACGGGCCGCACGATCCGCCTCCGCGAACGCAAGGCCGGCGGCAAGCGCGTCCCGCTCCGCCAGCACGGCACCCTGCTTCTCGATGACCGCGAGGCGCGCCTCACGGTCCGCCTCGGAGGCCGCGAGCCGTGCCTCGAGTGCGGCGAGACGGACGGCGCGAGGATCCGACGCCGCACCGGCCTCGGTCGACTGCGGCCCCTCGGGCCCAGCGGGCCCGAGGGGAATGGCCGCCGCGAACCAGCGCTGGGAGAGCCGTAGCTTCTCGAGATGCCGTGGCGCGCGATGCCCGGCGCCGGGCCGGAAACCGGACTTCGCCGAAGCGGCTTCCAGCGTTTCGGCGTATCCCATCCGGACGAAGGTCTCCGTTCCGATGCCCGCCAGCAGCTCCTCCAGCTCGGCGGCCGAGAAGGTTTCCCTCCACTGTCCAACAGACCGGCCGTGCGGGCGCACGTGTTCGAGCACTTTCTTGTCTCCGAGGGTGCTCCGGCGGAGCGCATTCATCGACTCCGTCCCGGCTCCGTAATCCGACAGGCCGGCCTCCGGCGCCTGGCCGAGGAACCCGAGGAGCCGTCCGACCGTCCCGTCGGGGTCCGCGACGAGATCCTCGTAAGAGACCTCGAACCGGCCCGGGCTTCCGTCGAACCACGACCCGAGATTCGTCAGGCCAAGGGTCAGGTCGAACGAGTTGGGTGAAAGCTCCCGCCCGACGAGATCCGCCACCGTGACGTCCCACGACGTCCGGTAGGACGCCGCCACGTCGAGGGGATCCCGTTTCAGCCAGATCATCCGGGCGCGGGGAAACAGGGCCGAAAGGAACGGAAGGACGTGGTAGTAGCGCGGCGTCTTGTCGACGAAGACGGAGCGGCCGGTCGCGACGAGCCGCGAGCCGTACAGGGACGATGCGAAGGCCCGCGCGGCCCTCAGAAACTCGTCCTCGTCGGCAAGTTCTCGCAGGCCGATGTCCGCGAGCCCCTGGTCGTACGCCGCGATGCCCGTGCGCGTGCCGTGATACAGGGCATGAAGCGACAGGAGGAACCACGGCTCGGCCGGGCAGAAGATCCGCGAATGCCGGCCGAGAATGGCACTCAGAAGCGTCGAACCCGCCCGGGGGCTCGAGAGCAGGAAGACGACGTTCGAGCCGTCCTCGGCGATGTTGTGAGGAGCGGGTTCAGGCATTGGAGATCGGGCCCGGCAACACTCGCGTGATGTTATCGGATTGCGACCGAGCCCTTAGAATCGTTCGATGGAGCCACGGCCGCGAGATCCTTTCGTCGCCGGCGATCCCGCGTCGCGTGCTGAGGCCTGGGGGGAAGCGTCCGGAACCGCTCCCGAACCGCCATTGCCTTCCCCCAAAGCATGGACCGAGGTCTCCGACCGGACGCAGCTCACCGACGGCCGGGCACGGTGCACGAAGATCGCCGTCTGCGACGACAGCGGTCAACCGGTGTCCTGGTTCCGCCAGGGCGAGCGAGCGCACTTCTTCTCCGAGTTCGAGATCCTCGAAGAGATCAGCGTGCCCTCTGGCACCCTGGAGCTCGTTGACGCGAACGGCGTCCTTGTGCACGGCAAGGCGACCTATCAGGCCGGCTCGGACGCTCCGCCCCCTCTGCATGCCGGCGGGCTTGTCAGATTCCACTGGTCGGTCGACTTGCGCCTGTTTCCGGGGCAATACCACTTCGCGGTCCAGCTCGCCGAGGTGGACCCGGAACGCTATCGGCAGTACGTGAGCGGACGCTTGTCCTATCAGGACTTCACCAGCTGCGTCCGCAAGCTCTGCCGGCTCGAAGCCGGCGGTGCATTCGAAATCGGGTGGGCCCCCGACGACAAGCTCCTGCATCACGGCGTTGCCGACCTCCCCGGGTCCGTTCAGACACGTTTCCAGGAGGGCCCGTCAGGCTCGCCTCCGGCTCGTGGCGCCGCTCGTCAAGCAGGAGAGAGGACCGCGCCCACGGTCTTTCACGTCACGCACTGGAAGGCCGGTTCCCAGTGGATTCACAGGATCCTGAAGAGCTGTTGCCCGGACACCGCCGTCGATCCAAGCGCCGACCCGCTCTGGCTCTGGCGTTTTCCCGTCCAGCGCGGGCGCGTCTATCCCACCGTCTACATGTCCAAACAGGATCTCGACCAGGTCGGAATGCCGGAAGGCTCCACGCGGTTCGTCGTGATCAGGGATCTTCGCGACACCCTCGTCTCGGCCTACTACAGCTTCAAGGGCAGCCACCCGGTCATTCCGGGCTTCCCCGTCCCATTGCGTCGGGTCCTTCAGGAGTCGGACATCGAGAGCGGGCTCGTCCACCTGATGGACCACTTCCTCGAGAAATGCGCCGCGATCCAGCTGTCGTGGATGGAGGCACAGGCAGAGCTCGTCCTGAAGTACGAGGACCTGCTGACGAACGACCTCTCGCTTCTGGAGTTCGCCTTGATCGACCACTGCCGTCTCCCCGTGACGCGCGAAGCGCTTCGGGAGGCCGTGCTGGCCGCGCGCTTCGAGGCGCTGACGGGCGGGCGGCTCCGGGGCTCCGAGGACGTCAACGTCCACGAGCGAAAGGGCGTCGCCGGGGACTGGCGGAACGTCTTCACCGACAAGGTGAAGCAGGCCTTCAAGGCGCGCTACGGGGGGCTGCTCGTCGCCGCCGGCTACGAAACGGATCTGTCCTGGTAGGGCCGGCGAACCCTTACGGCGTTCGCCCTGGCGGTCGGCTGGAGCCGATTAATCCAGCCGCCGCGCCACGAGGCACAGAGAGGTGCCACGCCCCCACGAAGACCCTCTGGTAAGGCGCGACTCGAGGGCGAGTAGCGAGCGGAGGAGGGCGTTCACGAGAGAGCCGGCCCCGTACTCAGTCCCAGGGCTTTCGACTTCTCCTTTCCCGCGTGGGAGGCGTGCGCGCACCCATGCGAGCGGCCACAACGACCGGAACAGCGGCAGCGTCCGTTCGACCCTGAGCCCCGCCGCTACCACGGTCTCCTCGAGCGAGGCGCGCGTATAGCGGCGATAGTGTCCCGCGTACCGGTCGAATGAGCTCCAGAGCTCGGGCCCGGCCGGAACCGTCAGCATCAGGACTCCGTTCGGTCGGAGCACTCCGGCGAGCGCGCTCAGGAGAGACACATCGCGTTCGACGTGCTCCAAAACGTCAAACGCGCAGACGGCCGAAAAGCGACGACCGAACGGGAGACGCCCTCCGTCCGCGACGACGATCGAGCGCGCCGTTCGCCTTCGTGCGCAAACCGCGTCGAACCAGTTCTGTTCTGCGCCGACCCATCGGCCTCCGAGCGCCGTCAGGACGAAGCCGTCGCCGCAACCCACTTCGAGGCCTTCGAAGGTCGGCTCCGATGTGAACGGTTCGAGGAGCCCTGCGAGCTCACGACGACGGGTCTCGAACCAGAAATGCCCATCCCGAATCCCCTCGAACTCGGCGTGTGCGCCCTCGGGGAAGCGTCCCATTAACCTGCCCTGCGACCCGTATCGCTCTTATTCAGATCCTGAATTCGCAAGCGGCCTCGATGACCCGCTGCTGCTCGCCATCCGTGAGGTCGTTGAACAACGGGAGGCGCACGATCCGCTCGCTGACGCCATCCGTGACCGGGCAGCCGCCCGGCGCGATGCCGTAGCGTTGCCCAGCGGCCGAGGAGTGGAGCGGGACGTAGTGGAACACGCACTGAATCGAACGCTCCCGCATGTGGGAGATGAACGCCTGCTGGGCGGGGTGGTCCGGCAGAAGAAGGTAGAACATGTGGTACGAGGGCTCCGCATCCGGCGGAACGACGGGTAGCCGGACACCCGTTCCGCCCGCCCATGCCGCGAGCTCCGCTTGATAGGTGCGGAACAACCCGCGGCGCGCCGCAATGATCTCGTCGCGCGCCTCGAGCTGGGCGAGCAGATACGCGGCGAGCATGTCGGAAGGCAGGTAGCTCGACCCCAGGTCTACCCACGAGTACTTGTCGACCTCGCCACGGAAGAACCGGCTTCGGTTGGTTCCCTTCTCCCGCAGGATCTCGGCTCGCTCGACGAAACGCCTGTCGTTGATCACGAGCGCTCCGCCTTCGCCGCACGTGAAGTTCTTCGTCTCGTGGAAGCTGAGCGTCGCCATGGCACCGAACGTGCCGAGAGGCGTTCCACGCCATTTGCCCAGGAACCCGTGAGCGTTGTCCTCGATGACGACGGCGCCGTTCTTCGAGGCGAGCGCGAGAATCCGGTCCATCGCACAACCGATTCCCGCATAGTGAACGGGTACGATCGCCCGGGTTCGCGGACCGACGAGATGCTGCAGGGCCTCCTCGTCGAGGTTCAGCGTGTCCGGCCGGACGTCGCAGAAGACCAGCCGCGCCCCGTGTACCGCAAAGGCGTTTGCGGTCGAGACGAACGTGAAGGACGGGACGATCACCTCGTCCCCTTCCTTCAGTTCCAGGAGGAGCGCGGCCAGCTCGAGCGCGTGCGTGCAGGACGTCGTCAGCAGGACCGGCGCGCCGCCGTGCAGCTCGGACAGAAGCGCATGACAGGCTTTCGTGAATGCGCCGTCACCCGAGATGTGCCCGTTCGCGATGGACCTCTCCATGTAGGAAAGTTCCTTCCCGACGTGACCGGGCCGGTTGAACGGAATCGGTGGCGGGTTCATACGGTGGGATCTTCCTTCAGTCGAACCACTTGTGGAACCAGATCTCCGTGGAAGCGGTCACGAATCCGGCTCGCTGGTAGGCACGCTGCGCACCCGTGTTCCGCCCCTGCGTCGTGACCAGCACGCGATTCGCCCCGGCGCTCTCGAACCAGGCCTGCGCCGCGCGGATCAGCGTCCGGCCGACGCCACCCCCGCGCGCCGTCTGCGCGACACCTACGAGCCCGATCCGGCCAGCGCCGGCTCCGGCAGGGTGATGACAGGTGAGGAAGCCGGCCACGCCGAGCGGGGTCTCGGCAACGAACACTTTCTCGGCACGGCCACCGCAATCCCGGGTGATCCACTCCTCGTAGAGGGCATCACACTGCTCCCGCGAGAAGCCCGGATCGTGGTAGTAGCGGGAGTCCGTGAAGGAATTCCGGGCGACCGCCCGAAGAGTTACGAGGTCTGCCTCTCGGTGGCCGCGGATCGCGACCCTGGATTCGGGTGCCGGCGGCAGAGCCGTCACCGCCCATTCGAGCGTCACTCGCACGTCGACCATCCGAAAGCCCCAACGTCCCGCGACTTCGACGCTCGCGTCGTCGTCGCCGGGCGAAAGGAAGTAAAGCAGCCTCAAGCCGGCGCGGCGGCTCTCGTCGTCGATCACGGCCATCTCGCTCTCGGTGAGGTGGGGCTCCCGAACCCTCCCGACCTGAAAGCCGAAGAACTCTGTGTCCCACGGCAAGGGCGACCAGAGAGTCGGCGTCTCAGACACCGCTTTGCGGCTCGGGCGGCCGAGTGGACCCTCGTACAACATATGCGGGGCGGTCCATCGTCCGGAAGTGGATGCGGGCCAGGTATTCCCCGATCATTCCGAGGGCGAACAGTTGTGCGCCCGAGAAGATCGCGATGACGGACGCGAGGAATGGAAATCCGGGAACGCTGGATCCCTCCGTGAAGTAGCGCCCCACGACGAAGGCCAGAGTCGCAGCTCCGAGGAGCGTGAACACGAACCCGACGAGGCTCGCGACACGAAGCGGCCACGTACTGAAGCCGGTCAGCATGTTGAGCGCATGCCGAACCAGCATCCGGAAGGTGTAGTTCGACTCGCCCGCTCCGCGGGGAGCCTGCGTGACCTCGACGTGACCGAATCGGTCGGTCGACCACGAAAGGAGAACGTCCAGCGACACGAATGGACCGCTGTATCGGTCGAAGCCGTCGCGAAGTTGGGCTCGAAATGCGCGAAACGCCGAAACGTGGCTCGCAGTCTCCGCCCCCATCATCGATTGCAGCGCGAGCTTCGTCAGACGCGAAGCGAAGTTCCGCCAAACGCCGTGCTGCATCGTCCGTGGAGTCCCGTAGACGACGTCAAACCCGTCCTCGAGCTTCGCCAGCAGGCGAGGCACCTCTTCCGGAGGATTCTGGAGGTCGTCGTCCAGGGTCACGATCGTTTCGCCGCCCGCGCTTCGCACACCGGCCAGAAGGGCGTTGTGCTGCCCGTAGTTCCTCATGAGTGCGAGCCCGCGTATTTTCGGCCGTGCTGCAGCGAGCTTTTCGATGACCTTCCAGCTCTCGTCCGGGCTGCCGTCGTCCACCAGGAGGATTTCGTAGTCCGGGCAGGAGCCGCGGAGGACGGCCTCGAGCCTCTCGACCAGGGTGATGAGGGTCTCTTGCCCCCGGTAGACCGGAACGACAACCGACAGCGCCGTGTAGGTGGCGTCAGGCTGGGACGACGTCATACCGGAAGCTCCGACAGCCTCCATGACCGCGGCCGGTTGCAGGCCCTTTGGTCTTGATGCCCGAAGATAACACCGGGAGACTCAGGAACCGCGGTGTTAGATACTGAGCGGTGAGATGGCCGGCCTCCTCTCGACTCTTTCATGAAGGCGGAACCCGCGTCACAGCCGGAGGTCGCCTTACCGCCGACCTTGCTTGAATCGGCGGTCTCCCGACTCAGCCAATTCTCTCGCTGGCCGGTCTTCACGGTCGTTGCCATGGCCCTCGTCTTCACGTTCGTCGCGGCGTCCATCGGCGTACATCTCTCGAGTGGGTTCTACAAGGTCGCTCCCTACCACTACGATTCGGCGGCCTATCGTGTGCAGGCTCTGCGCGCATACGAGGGGCTTCGAGCCAGCGGCCTGGCTTCGGCGCTGCGAACGTCTCTTCGTGAAAAGGACTCACTCGACGTCTCGCTGAGGCTCGTCTTCGCTCCGCGCTCGCTTCTCCATTTGTACGGGCACCTCGTCGTCCTTCTTCCTTTGATGGCGCTCTTTCTGTGCCTCCTCCTTTGGTACGTTCACTCTCATACGCGCTCGTGGCTCCTCGCCTGCGCCGCCGGGGCGTCCATCTTCGTTTTTCCCCTTCTCTATGACGTCTTCTGCGGGATCGCCGACTACTGGAAAGACAATCTGGCCGCCTGGCTCCTGGCCGGCGCCGCAGTCGCCTGGCTCCTCTCGCGCAACCTCACCGTCAGGCGCTGGAGCGCCTTGAGCGGGACTCTTCTCGGACTTCTGGTCATGCAGCGGAGCGCCGCCGCGGTCTACGCCGCGATTCTCTTCTTGCCTCCCTTCGTCCTCGCAGCTCGCGATCGCATTCGCTCTGACGCTCCGCCGATCGCCCTCCAGCGCCTCGGAGCTCTCTGTCTGCCCGCCGCCCTCCTGAGCCTTCCTCTTCTCGTCCTCCAGTGGAAAATGCTCCACGGTTATTACCTCGTTCGCGGGTACGCCTACGCGAAGCCGTCTGCCATTGCCTCCTATCTCTTCCACGGCCTCCTTTTCAGCACGGCGCCTGCGGCGTCGGGGTTCGGGGGCGAGTACTACGGCATGTACTACGCGCCGCTGGTGATGGCCGCGTTGTACGCGCTTTGTCTCCTCGCGACCCCGCGTGGAGGTTGGCCCACCAGGGATCTCACGTTCGCCATGTGGCTGGTCGTGGCCTTGCCGCTCAGCGTCGTTTTCACGCGAGCTTATTTTCTCGGCTTCTTTGCCCTGTGGACGCCGCTCCTCGTGTTGGGCCTCGGCGTCCTCCTCCCGAGAGCGCTCCCTCCCGCTGCGGCCCGCACGTTCGCCCTCGCCGTCATGCTTCTCGCGGTTTCAGCGGCGTCGGCTCAAACCTACGTCGCGGCGAGGCTGTCCCGCCACCGCGCTTCCGAGCAGCAGTTCCTGCGGGACCTCATCGCGCAAATGCTGGCGCCGATCCTCGCCTCTCCCGAACCGCACCGTTACGCGGTGCTGCTCGGCGGTGAAGAAGCGCCCCTGATCAATCACGCTCTCTTCGACGAACACGTGCAGCTTCCGTCCGCATCGGTCGTCCTTCACCTGCACGACAGCATCCTGGACCCGAGCATCGCGAACGCCGGGACGGAGGCAGCCGTGGCGAGCCTCCTGGCGCCGCTGGAGAAGCACCCCGGCACAGTCTCCATTGGCTGGTGCAAGACCTCCGATGTTCCACGACTACCGACCGAGCCGATCGCGTCGAAGATCCTGCTGGGCATGAACGAGGCGCTGTTGGAGAGCCCGCGCTGGAAGGTGGTCAGGAGAATCCAGTGGGCCTCGACCGGGTGCATGAACGTCTACGAGTCGTCAGGATCCCCGCTGTCGTCCGAGGAGAAGTGGAAGGACCTCTCGTTTGGAGGGTCGCCGTCCGAGATCCCCATCACGCTGCCGCTCGGACCGGGCGTCAGGCTATACGGGTACTCCGGTCGCTACGGCGCGGAAAACGCGAACGGCCGGTACCTCCAATGGCTGCCGACCGGCCTGGGCTTGTCCGTCGACGTGTACGCCGAGCGTCCGTGCTCCGTCGCATTCGAAGCGCACGCGACGCCCGGCCCGTCACGCAGCGGCCCCGTCCGTACCCTGGTCTTCTCCGGCACGGCCGGCGACGGGTCGTTGACGATCCGCGGAGACGAGGACGTTCGGTTTCCCCTGCGGTTGTCGGCTGGCATGAATCGGATCGACCTTTCCGTTCGCGAGCCTGCCGACGTCGCCCCCCAAGCCGGCGGAGACCAGCGAGAGCTCATGCTCGCCCTCGTCTCGCCGCGCCTGATGCCTTCACCTGAGTGATCGCGTCCTGGGTCTCGGATGACGGGTGCCTGAATAGGTCATAACATGTCGAGGTGATTCCCAACCCTCCCGTGACCTCGCCGCGCCGGACCACCGAGCCGCTCCACGTGACGCCTCAGGTCGTCGCGACCGTCGTGGACGGGCTTCGCGCGCGCGGCATCACCGTCGAGGAGCTTCGGCTCGACGTGGCCGAGGTCCGCGCGTTCGTCGAGCGGGCCGGTTACGCGACTCGCCACAAGGACTACTACTCCTGGAACCGCGCCGAGAAGTCTCTCGAGCACTTCATCGCGGCGAAGCTCCTCGGCCTCGGGCGCGCGGACCTCTACATCGACGTCGCGAGCGAGCACTCGGTCGTTCCGGACATCTACCACGAGCTGTTCGGGAGCACGACGTACCGGCAGGATCTCTCGTACCCTCCCGGCCTCCACGGGGACCGGATCGGCGGCGACGCCGCGGCCATGCCGCTCGAGGCCGGCTTCGCGACGGCGATGGGACTCCATTGTTCCTTCGAGCACTTCGAGGGGGACGCCGACATTCGCTTCGTCCGGGAGGCCAGCCGGGTCCTGCGACCGGGCGGCCGGATCTGCATCGTCCCTCTCTATCTCCACAGCCACTACGCAGCCCTGACGGATCCGACGATTCCGGACAGCGAAGCGGTCTCCTTCGAGGAGGACGCCCTCGTTCACCTCCGGACCGGCTGGGGAAACCGGCATGGCCGGTTCTACGACCCGGATCACCTCGACGCGCGGATCCGGAGGAACCTCGGCGACCTCCGCCTCCGGGTGTTCCACGTCACGAACGCCGACGCCGTCGACCCGAGCTGCTACGTGCGGTTCGCTGCCCTGATCGAGAAGCCGTAGGATCGGTCCGCTCCCGGTCCCAATCCTCAGGGGATCGATGGCAATATCGGGGCAAGTGCGCGTCGAGGACGAAGTGTCCAGGGTTAGGGGAGACGCGCTGGCGGCACTTCCCGGCGAAACGGTCGGAAGTCGTCCAGCCATGCTCATCCTGAACCCCGATCTGCCCGTCTTTCCCGGTGGCGGCGGCGTGGAGTTCCTCACGACACGAGAGATGGCGCGACTGGCCGGAGCCGTCGGCCTCGTCTCGATGGCGCACACCCGGACGGATCTCGGAAAGAACGCGAAGCTGAAGGACGCCGGCGTCCGGCTGTTTCTCTGGGAGAGTCCCCATCTCGACGACTCCCCGCGGGCCGCCGCCCCGGCGCGTCCATGGCGCCGGGCGGCCGCCGCCCTCTTCAGGTCGATCAGGGCGTGGCCGGATCGGCCGCTGGACACCCTCGACCTGGACCTGGCGTTCCGCAACATGTCCGCTCCTCTCGTGAACGCGCTCGCGGAGAGGCCCTGGCAGGTCCTGTCCGTGATCCAGAGCAGCTCGGCGGCATTCGTCGATTACGTTCCCCGCCCGCTCGTGTCGATCCTCGTCCTCCACGACATCCGCTCGGTGCTATACGAGAGGCGGGCCCTCGTGGCGCGAAATGTCTTCGAGAAGTGGCGCTGCAGGCGGACGGCGAGCCGGTACCGCGCCTTCGAGCGCCGATACTGCGGGCGGTACGACCTCGTCGCGACCGTCTCGGAGCACGACGCCGAGTGGGTGCGGCGCCACTACGGAGCGCGCCGGGTCGTCGCGGTCCCCCTGCCAGTCGACGCGGAGTACTTCACACCTCGTCCCGAAGGGGAAGTCCCCGGCCGAATCGTCTTCACGGGAATGCTCGACCACCCTCCGAACGTCGACGCCGCGGTCTACTTCGCGCGCGACGTCTTCCCGTCGGTGCGCGCGCGGATTCCCGGGGCGGAGTTCCACGTCGTCGGCAAGCGGCCGACGCCCGAGGTCCGCGACCTCGCGGCGCTGGAAGGGGTTCACGTGACCGCGGACGTCCCGGACATCCGCGACGCGCTCTCTGGGTGCTCCGTCTTCGTCGTGCCGCTCCGCTACGGAGCGGGAGCGCGCCAGAAGATCCTCGAGGCGTGGTGCATGGAGCGGTGCGTCGTCTCGACGGGAATCGGGGCGGAGGGCCTGGAGTGCCGTGACGGTGTCAACATCGCCGTCGCCGACGGGACGAGTCCCCTGGCCGACGCGGTCGTGCGGGCTCTCAAGGATCCCGGGTGGCGAGACACCCTGCGCACGGGCGGGCGAGCCGTTGCCACGAGCGTTCACGATCCCGGCCGTGTCGCCGAGGGCTACTGGCGCGAGATCCGGCGCGTCGTCGCGGAGAAGGCGTCGCGGGACGAGCCGATGCGCGTCGTCCTCGACTTCCGCTGGATGCACCCCGGGCGCGCCGGCGGCATCGAGAACCTCGCACGGTCCTTCTTCCGCGAGCTCATGGCCTTCGACCGTCACAACCGCTACACGACGTTGATGCCGGCCCGGTGCCGCCACGACTTCGACATGAGGCACCACCCCAACGTCCGCGTGGTCATTCCGCACGAGCCCGGGCCGGGACGCCGGCTGATGGACGGCATCTCTCACCGGGTCCGGCGGCGCTACAGGCTCGACTACTGGCGGACCGCGGAGGTCCCGAAGCTCCTCTGGGCCCGGTCGCTCGACTCCGAGATCGCCTACTCGGTTCCCGGATACATCCACCCCGACCTCCACGCGCTGCGCCACGTTCTCGTGGTGCCGGACATCCAGCACGAGTACCTTCCGGAGTTCTTCCCCGAAGGCGCCCTCGAGGAGCGGCGGCGCCTCTATGGAGACGCCGTCCGGCGGGCCGATCACATCTGCGCCATCTCCAACTTCACGCGCCAGACGCTGATCGACCGACTCGGGGTCGATCCCGCACGTGTGACGGCGATCCCGCTCGCCGCCGGAGCGGTCTTCGGCCCGGAGCGGGACGACGACGACGGGCGCCTCGCGCGCTACGGCCTGACAGACGACACGTACCTGTTCCTTCCTGCACATACCTGGCGGCACAAGAACCACCGCACGGCCGTCGAGGCGCTGCGAATCCTCCGCGACGCGCACGGCCTGAAGCCGCGGCTCGTCTGCACGGGAGAAGCCCGCGAGGCGCAGCCCGCGATCGACGCCCTCGTCGCGTCCGCGGGGCTCTCGGAGCAGGTGCGTTTCCTCGGGTACGTGCCGGAGGAGGACGTGGCCGCGCTCTATCGCGGCGCGGCCGCCCTCGTCTTTCCGTCGCTTTTCGAAGGCTTCGGGATGCCGGTGCTCGAGGCGATGGCCTGCGGCTGTCCCGTCGTCTGCAGCGACTCCACGAGCCTCCCCGAGATCGCCGGCGACGCGGGTGTGCTCTGCTCCCCGCGGGACGCCGACGCGTTCGCCGGGGCGCTCGCCCGCGTCCTGAAGGACGCCGAGCTGCGCGCGGATCTGAGGAGGCGCGGCTTCGACCGCGCGGCCCTGTACTCCTGGAGGAGGTTCACACTGGAGACCGTCGGGATTCTCCGCCGCGTCCACGACGCGATCCGCCTCAGAGGACCGGCAGCCGCATGAAGCCGCCCCGCATCTCGATCGTCACGCCGTCGTTCAACCAGGCGCGCTTCATCCGGGACACGATCGAGAGCGTCCTCGCGCAGGGCTACCCCGACGTCGAGCACATCGTCGTGGACGGCATGTCGACCGACGAGACGCCTTCCATCCTGGCCGCCTACCCTCATCTGAAAGTCGTCCGCGAGCCCGACCAGGGGCAGGCGGACGCCATCAACAAGGGCTTCCGGCTCGCGACGGGCGACGTCTTCACGTTCCTCAACTCGGACGACACGCTCCTGCCGGGCACGCTCGAGCGCGTCGCCGCCGAGATCGACCCCGTGCGGGCGCGCCACGTCGTGATGGGCCGGTGCCGGTTCGTGAACGAGGCCGGGCGCTTCATCGGCGTGGAGCACCCGAGCGCATACGCGGGGCACACGGACGTGCTTCAGATCTGGAAGGGACACAGCATTCCCCAACCGGCCGTCTTCTTCACGCGCGAGGCGTGGGAGCGATCCGGACCGCTGGACCCGGCGGAGCGTCTCGTCCTCGACTACGACCTCTTCTGCCGGATGAGCCGGTTTTTTCCGTTCCATCCGATCGACCAGGTCATCGCCACGTACAGGCTGCACTCCGACTCGAAGACGTCGGGTGTCGACAACAGGGAGCGCCTCGCCGAGTCGCTGAGGGTCAGCCGGAAGTACTGGGGAACCTGGCTAAATCCGCGGCGGTGGCGGCTGGAGGCGTCGTACTTCGCTTTCCGCCTCGATCGAAGGGGCCGGGCCGTCCGGTGGCTGCGGCGGGCCCAGGAGGACAGGGGCCGTGGCCGGTTCCTCTCGGGCGCTCTCCACTCGGTCGCCGGCATCGTGTTCGGGCCCGACGTCTTCCTCGACACTACGTTCATGCCCGGGCTCCGGGAGTTCTTCGGCAAGGCGACCGGCCGGATCCGGCCCTTCCAATTTCGCGCTAAGCGGGACCGGCCGGAAACGTCGGCCTGGCGCGAGTTTCGCGGCGTCCACACCGACGGGTGGGCCGGTCCCGAGCTCGTCACGAAAATCGAGGCGCGGCCCGGGCACCGGGAGCTGGTGCTACAGGGCTCCGTGAACTGGCGCGCCATGTCGCGTATCGACGTGTTCGTGGACGGTCGCCTCTGCGGCGGCCAGACGGCGAAACGCAAGGCCGACTTCGAGATTCGGATCCCGATCCAGGTTCCCGTCGGGCTGCACGAGGTCCGCGTGACCTCGTCGTCGTGGTTCGTCCCGGACGACTTCCTCCACAACGGCGATTTCCGTCCGCTGGCATTCCAGGTCGGGAGGCTGGCTTTCGAGCCCGCCCGGCCTCCGGCAGGCTGACGAGGAACCGGCGGCCGCTTCCGGCGGCCGGGCCGGCGCCGAGTCACAGACCGAGTCTCAGCGTGCTAGTGTTCACGCTCGATAAACGGAAAGGGGGCACCATGGACTCGATTCGAAGGAATTCGCGGTTCTCGCTGTCGTCGCTCGTGCTCCTCGCACTTCTCTTCTCCGCCTCTTTCGCGCAGGCCCAGGCGACGCGGACGTGGGTCTCCGGCGTCGGCGACGACGCGAATCCCTGCAGCCGGACGGCGCCCTGCAAGACCTTCGCCGGAGCGATCTCAAAGACCGCCCCCGGCGGCGAGATCGACGTGCTGGATCCGGGCGGCTTCGGGGCCCTCACGATCACGAAGTCGATCTCGATCGAGGCCGAAGGCGTGATCGCCGGCGTCCTCGTGGCGGGGACGAACGGGATCGTCGTGGCCGCCCAGCCGACGGACGTCGTCGTGATCCGCGGGCTGACGATCGAGGGGATCGGGAGCGGGCTCAACGGGATCCGGTTCATTTCCGGCGCTGCGCTTCACGTCGAGAACTGCACGATCAAGGGGTTCACGCAGGAGGGGATCGACTTTGCCCCGGCTGCGGGCGCCACGAACCGGCTCTTCGTGAAGGACACGAAGATCCGCGACAACACCGGCGGAGGCATCTGGATCGAGCCGGGCTCCGGCGCGACGGTCACCGCGTCGCTCGACAATGTGCGGCTGCAGCACAACCTCTGGGGTCTCAAGGCCGAGCAGAGCGCGACCGTCAACGTCAACGTTCGGAACAGCCTGGCGGCCGGCAATACCTCCAACGGGTTCGTCGCGAAGACGACGGGCGCAACCGTCAACCTCACGCTCGAGAACACCGTCGTGTCCTCGAACGGAAACAACGGCATCGCGGCCGTGAACGCAGGCGCGACCGTCCGCCTCTCGAACGTGGCGGTCGTGGACAACCTCTGGACGGGCCTTCTCGCGCAGACGGGCGGGGCGATCATCTCGTACGGGAACAACCAGGTCCGGGGAAACGGGCCGGACGGCGCCCCGACGCTGACGGTCGGCCAGCAGTAACCGGACTCGTGCAACACTCTCACGCATGCCTTCCGAATTAGGCGGCGTGCGCGAGAGGGTCGCCGGTTTCGTGCGACGCGCGGGCGACCTCGGACGGAGTTCCTGGGTTGCCTATCCGGCGATCGCCCTGCTCCAGTTGAAAGTCCTGTGGGGGGCCTGGATCTACCGGGACCTCACGCAAGGGGACACGGCCTCCTATTTCCAACGCGCGCTTCTCTGGCACCAGACCGGACGGATCGACCTCAACTGGTCACCGCTTTATACGGCCTTCTACGCGTGGTGCTACGGAATCACCGGCGACGTCTACGCGGCGACGGTCCTTCACCGCGTCCTCATCGTCCTCGCCGTCACGCTCCTCGTTCTCGCCCTGTTTCGCCGGCTCGCCTCCCCCGGCGTCGCGTGGTTGGCCGCGGCCTGGTGGGCGGTCGTCCCGTTCAACTTCGACGTCTTCGAGGTCCACGTCTTTGCGATCCTGCCGCTCGTCGCCGCTCCGCTGGCCGTCCTTCTCTGGCCGGGGCCCCGGGGCCGCGGGATCGCGCTCGCGATCATGGCCGGCGCTTCCGTTCTCGTTCGAAACGAGATGGCGGTCGTCGCGGCGCTGCTCACCGTCCTTTTCGTCGCGTGGGAGTGGCGATACACGGCGCGATCCGGTGAGGGACCGCCTTCCGGGTTCCGCACCCTTGGCCTCGCGTACGGCGTGCCGCTTGCGGTTTCCGGAGCCCTCATCCTTTTCTTCGTCGCCCGTTCCGTGATCCCTCTTTCCGATCTTCGAAGGGCCTATCGACCGAAGCACACGATCAACATGTGCCAGGCGTACGCATTCGGATACAAGCAGCGGCACCCCGAGTGGACGAAGAACCACTGGACGGAGTGCTCCGAGCTGATGCAGGCCAGGTTCGGAGAGCCCTACCCCACGCTCGGGACGATGCTCCGGGCGAATCCGCGCGCGGTTCTCCGGCACTTCGCCTGGAACGTCCGCCTCCTCCCGGCCGGGACACAGCTCTCACTCTTCAGCGCAATGTCCGCCGGCGCAACACCCGACTACGGCCCCGTCCCCGTGAGGCCGCGAAAGGCGCTGCTTCTGAGCGGGCTCCTCGCCGCACTCATCGCCGCCGGACTCGCCACGTTTGCGCGGGCGAGGCCCCTCGTGGGGGCTGCGGACGACAGGGGCCGCGAGACGGTCCTCGGCTGGCTGTCTCTCGTCCCCGCCGCCGCGGTCGTGGTGTTCCTCATCGTGCCGACCCAGCGTCCCCGGCCCGAGTATCTGTATGGACTGAGCCTGCCGATCGTCGCCGCGGCGGCGTGGTCTGCCGGCACGCTGCTCCGGCGCTTCCGGCTCTTCGAACGCCTCAGCTTCTTCACGCCTGTCGCGATGACGTGCGCGCTATTCGTGGCCTGGCGATATTACGTCCCCGCTGCCGGCGCGGCGACCGTTCGCCCCTTCCTTGAGACGGTCCGCCGACTCGAGCCGTTTCAGCGGCTCATCTCCGATCCGCGCACTGTCTTTGCTGCGGGACCGCACTCCTTCAGCCTTCGTCGTTACCTCGTGAGGGTGGATCCAGGGTCATACGCACGCGCCGCCCTGCGGCCGCAGGCGGAATGGATGAGCGAACAAGGGCTTGCGCCGCAAGTAATCGGCCCCCTCGAGCTTGGGGATCCTCGGGACGACGAGCCCATCGAACCCTTCCTGTCGCATCACGGTGTGAACCTCGTTTACCTGGACGAAGCCACGTGCCGCGCCTGGCGCGCGAACCCTGTCCACAGGCAATTCCTCGAGACGCTCGGAACGAACAGGTGGAGGACGCTCGCCGGCGCGTGGAGCGAGGGCGGCGAGTGGCTCCTGATCGGCAGGGATCGGGATCCGGCGCCATGAGCGCCGACGAGGCCCCGGTCGATCCTCTGCGCGACGCGGACACGTTCTGGAATGCCGTCTCGGCAAATCGCTCGGACGTCGCCCGCGCCCTCTACGCCCGTTATCCCCTCGTCCCCCGTTCCTACGTCGCGAGGCATTTCCTGAGGTTCTCCCGCCTGAATCGCGGGAACCCGCGCGCCATCCTCTACCTCGACGCTGAACTGGGCGCCCCGGCTCGGGGCGTCGCCCTCCTCGACGCGCTGGAGAGCGTTGGCGTGAAGATCGCCGGCTCGCGGTGCCTCGACATCGGGTGCGCCAACGGCGGGCTTCTCCTCGCCGCCGCCGCAAGGGGTGCACGCCACCTCGTGGGCGTCGAAATCTCGCCGCAGCGCCTCAGGTCTGCCCTCAAGCTGACCAAGGGAAAAGACATCGGGATCCTTCCACTCGACATTGCTCACGCGGTGACGCCAGAAGGCATCGGGACCTTCGACGTGATCTTCTGCATCGACGTTCTCGAGCACGTCTCGTCGGCGATCGCGACGTCGAGAGCCATGAAGCGGCTGCTCGACACCGGGACCCGAGCTGTCATCTTCCTCTCGGTTTTCAATCCGCGCAGCCCGGGCAACGTCGCCGCCGAGCCCCACTACGGCGTGCCGGGGATGATCCTGCTTCCGCGGCAGGAGGCCGTCGATCTCTGGGGAGACGTTCGAAACGCGTTCGGAAGCACGCTCGACTACGAGGTCGCCGACTGGACCCCTCATGGCCCGCTCGTCGAGATGCTCCGGCAGGCGGGGCTCAGCTCGAGTCCCTTCGTCGACTCGCGCCCGATCCTCGACCGCAGTCGGCCGTTCTGGGCGGGCTTTCACGACCGGATCCGGGACCTCGAGACGCGCGTCACCGCGGGCATCCGCGGCCTCACGGCACGGCCCGCGCTGCGGCAGCTTCTCCTCGAGCACCTGCGCCGGTACTGCGATCGGTATCTTCAGGACCACGAAGCCGTTTCGTCCGCGGCGCGGGCCCGCGACGAGCATCTGATTGCTCTCTTCATGGACTACTACACCCATACGATTCAGCTCGTCCTCCGGCACGCCGCGCAAGATCCCGGCTGACTGCGTCGACGCGCGTCCTCACGGCTCCCCTCGATTCACCACTCAGGCCGCCGTTTACGCGAGTGCGCTCGCGACTGAGTCGCGCTCTTGACGGTGCGCGGCCGAGAATGTAGAAAGGCGCCTTCGAAAGGAGTCCTAGAGATGATTTTCGGGAGAAGGTTGCCCTTGTCCGTCGTGTACGTGTGTCTTGCGGCCACCGCGCCTGCAGCGCGGGCGGCGCAGGACGCCCAGGACGTCCCGCTCACGACCTGGTCGGCTCCGCCATTCTGGTCCGCACCCGCCGCGCCGGCCGACTCGAGTGCCGCCGGGCGGACCGCCCTCGGAAGGGAGCCGCTCACGGTCGGGCCGACGCCGCTGCCGTTCGTCGCTCTGACGTCGTGCCGCGTCGTGGACACGCGATTCGGGTTCGGGGGGGCGATTGTCGGCGGCACCGCGGCGAGCTACACGATCAAGGGAGCGAATGCGGTCGACGGATCTGGCCCATGTGGCGTCCCCTCGGACGCCCAGGCGGTCTCGATCAACCTCACGGTCGTCGGAAGCATCGCCGCCGGCAACCTGGCGCTGGGGCCGTCTGACAAGCCGAAACCCGGGACCTCGACGATCAACCTCAACCCCGCGATTCCCAACCTCGCGAACGCCGCCGTCGTCGGCCTCGCGGCCGCGACGCCGGACCTCACCGCCTTCTTCAACGGACCGGCATGGGCCACCGTGAACGTCATCATCGACGTCAACGGCTACTACGCGCCGTCCGGCATCGTGAACTCGGTGAACGGGCTCTTCGGGAACGTGTCGCTCTCGGGGGGCGGGAGCACGTCGGTTTCCCAGAACGGCAACGGCTTCATCGTCTCTTCGAGCGCGACGCTCACGGGCGTGACGGCGGGAGCCGGCCTGACGGGCGGCGGCACGAGCGGAAACCCGACGCTCGCCCTCGCGGCGAACGGCGTGACCGCCGGCAACATCGCGCCGTTCCAGGTCGTCAAGAACCTGAACGGCCTGACGGAGGGCGTGACGCTGGCCGGCGGGAACGCAATCACCGTGACACCGAACGGAAACACGCTCACGATCGACTCGGCGGGCATTTCCGGCTTCGAGTTCGTTTCACAGACGTTCGCGGATTCGGCTCCTTACCACGGTTTTGCGTCCCACCGCCTCACGTGCACGCTGGGAAAGAGGATGCTGGGGTCGGGAGCCTATACGGACAATGCGACCATCATCCCCGCCAGGATTCAGCCCTATAACACGAATCTGATTCTCCCGATTCACATCGATTCGATCTACGTCGACATCATCAATCTCTGCGATCCGTCCGCGTACGCCGGGTGCACGGGAAGTGTTGCGTTCAACACGACGCTCTGGCTCACGTGCGGGAACTGATCGCTCACATCTGACCGAAATCAGCGAGCGACCCCGGGCGTTGCCGCCAGCGGCAACGCCCGGTTTTCATCGCCTGCGAAGGGCGGCCGCGCCGAGAAGCGCGAGCGCCGCCCCGAGGAGCGTGAGGCCCGTCGTCCCGAGCGCCGGGATCTGCGGGAATCCTCCGCTGACGGCCGCCGTGGCCGTGCCGCTGGCGGCCGCTTCGTTCGACGTCACCGGCCCTGTCGTGTTCGTGTGGAGCCCTGGGCCGACGGTCACGTTCACCGCGAAGGTGCATCCGCCAGAGGCGGGCAGGGTGGCTCCGGTCAGCGCGACCGACGAGGATCCCGCGAGGGCCGTGATCGTACCGCCGCCGCAGGATCCCGTAAGCCCGTTCGGCGTGGCGACGGACAGGCCGGCCGGGAACGCGTCCGTGAAGCCGACTCCCGTCAAAGGCACGGAGTTCGGGTTGCCGAGCGTGAGCGTCAGCGACGTCGCCGAGCCGGGCGCGACGGCTGACGATCCGAAGGCCTTCGCGATGGTCGGCGGCGCCGGGACATCCAGCGTGGCGGTGGCCGTGTTCCCCGTGAGCCCGAGGAACGTCCCGCCGCCGGTGTCGAACGACCCGGTCACGGGGCCCGTCACGTTGACCTTTGTCCCCGTGGAGACCCCGGTGACGTTCAGAGCAGCCGTGCAGCTCGCTCCGGCCGGCAGGAGGGGAATCGACAGGCCCACTGTCCCGGCTCCGCTCGTCGCGGCCAGGTTTCCACCGTAGGTCGACAGACAGGTTCCGGAGGCGCCGCTCGGCGTCGCAACGACGAGCCCGGCAGGGAACGCGTCGCTGAGGGCGACGTTCACGAGCGCCACGGCGCCGTTCGGGTTCGCCACCGTGAACGTCAACGAGGTCGAGCCGTTCTGAGGGACGAAGGCCGCGCCGAACGCCTTCGAGACCGTGGGCGGCACGGCCACCGATCCTGCGATCACCGTCAACGGGGCCGTGTTGCTCGTCGCGCCCGGGCCGCTCTGGTCCGCGCTGATCGGCCCCGTGGTGTTGTTCAGCGTTCCCGTCGTCGTCGGAGTCACCGACACGGAGACGAAGCACGAGCCCGCAGCCGCCGCGAGAGGGCTCCTTCCCTTGCGGAGGGCGGGCCTGAGCGCGGGGACCGCGGGATCGACGGCGCCGCCGGTCAGCGTCAGGGACGAGCCGCCGGCCGTGGCCGTGAGCGTGCCTCCGCAGTCGTTGCTCGCGCTCGGAGGAGAGGCGATCGCGAGCCCCGCCGGCAGCGTGTCCGTGAACGCGACGCCCGTCAGCGGCACGTCGACGTTCGGGGGCGTGCTGTTGCTGTTCGGATTCGAGATCGTGAAGCTCAGCAGGGTCGTCCCGTTCTGCGAGACGGTGTCCGGCAGGAAGAGCTTGCTGATGGTCGGCGGGAAGGCGACGGCCAGTGTCGCGGAGGCCGCGCTCCCCGCGGGCGCTTCGGCGGAGGTCACCGGGCCGGAGCTGTTTGGAAAGGTCCCCGTGAAAGCCGACGTGACGTTCGCGGTGACGGTGCAACTCGAGCTCGCCGCCAGCGCACCGCCCGTGAGAGACACGGTCCCGGAGCCGGCCGTCGCCGCCCCGGTGCCCCCACACGTGTTAATGAGCCCGGTCGGCGACGCGACGACGAGGTTCGCCGGGAGGGTGTCGGCAAAGGCGACCGCCGACAAGGCGGACGCGTTCGAATTGGCGATCGTGATCGTGAGCGTGCTGACGCCGTTCGGCTGAATGCCCACGGGCGCGAACGTCAAGGTCGCCGTCGGTGCGACCTGTGCGAAGGCGGCGGCGGAGAGAAGGAAGGCGAAGGTCAGCGCGCCGCGGACCGCGACACGGACGGGACTTGCTCCGCTCATCTCTCCCTCCCCCTGAACCCGGAAATGCCGGGTATCTCGACACGCCGGTTGAACAACGTGCCGAGATCCTATCCGTTTATCACCGGGAGGGGACGGTCGAGATTCACGCTCGCCACGAATTCCAAAGGGCATTGCCGCGGCGCCGCAATGCCCTCTCTTCCTTGCGGGCTACCTGCCCGCTTCCCAAGCCCGTCTACTGGAAGTAGCCCGTGACGTCGAGGATGAAGTCCAACGTGTTCCCTCCAGCCGCGCCGTAACGCACGTTCATGTCCCCGCAGGGAGGCGTGCACGCCGAGAGCGGAACGACCGCGCCGTTCGCCGTCGCTCCTGCTCCCGCCGGGAAGTTGAGCGTCGAGATCCCCGAGTACGTCGAACCCGCCGGCCACAACGCGATCCAGCCCCCAAGCGTCGGGCTCACCACGGTGGCATTCACCGACACCGCCTTCGCCGTGCTGGGAATGGCGCACGTCCCGCCCTTCACGAAGAAGGCCCGCGTCAGGCTCCCCGTCGGATCGGAAGGGAGGCTCGGCGTACCGTTCAGGTACGAGCCCGAGTTGTACGTCGCCGACCGCGTGTCCGCCACGCGGCAGGGCGTGATGGCGTAGTACTGGAAAGGCCCCGTCTGCGCGGCGGCTGTCCCGCCGAGAGCCGTCATTGCAAAGGCGACGGAAAGACCGATCTTCGAGATCTTCATGGGCGGCTCCTTAACTGAGTCTCTTTAGTCTCGCTGAAAAAAGACGGCTGTCAAGTAATGCGCGTTTCGGCGTAAATCTCACTCCGCTCATCGGAAATACCCGCTCACGTCGAGGATGAAGTGATTGTTGCTGCTCGACATATTGGCCACGCCGACGCTCCCCGATCCGTCCGTCGCGAGGTAAAGCAGGGCCTCGCCGGCGCGCACCTGGCTCGCCGAGAAGCTCACGTTGAAGGTTCCGGGGTCCGCGCCGTTTCCCGGGTACAGGCTGACCCAGCCTGACCCCGACGCGACGACGGTGACGTTCGCGGAGACGGCGCCGGCGCCGGCCGGAACGCCGCACGAGCCGGCGACGGGGACGACACGGGAGCCGTTCGCCGGGAGCGGTCCCCCTCCGCCGGCCGTGCGCGTGTCCAGGACGCGGCAGGGAGCGAGGGTGTAGAAGGACATGGGGCCCCGCCCCGGCAGTGGGGGCGGGTTCCAGCCGAGCTGGACGACCTCGAAGTCGCTCGCGTGGATCGAGCCGAAGGCGGGGTTCAGGACGCCGTTGTCCCAGCGCGTGTCGTACGTGCCCTGGACGTAGAGGTCCGATCCGTTGTCCGCGAAAATCAGCCCGTACGTCTTCATCGCCTGGAAGATCTTCTGTACGCCCGCGGGAAAGCGCGACAGGTCCGTCGCGGCCTTGAGCCTCAGGCGCAGGCCGAGCGGCGGCGCGTTCGGGTTGGAGCCCGCGACGTGCGACGCCGGAAAGACGTAGCCGTTCGAGTCGCGGAGCGTGAAGCGGAAGGCGTGCTGGATGGGGCTGGACGAGGCGAACTCGTCGTACCGCACGAGGCCCGGCAGGATCGCGAGCCCCGCGGCGTCCGCGCTCGTCCAGCCGTCCGGCCGGCGGGCGTTCGAGTCGAGCGAAAAGACCGCGCCCGAGCCCGCGCGCCACGAGCACGTCGCGGACCCCGCGGGAAGGCAGCGCGTGTTCCAGGTTTCGAAGAGGACCCGGTGGTCCTTGTCGACGACGAGCATGTGCTTGTCGCCGCGGCAGGGCGAGCCCGCGTACGAAGAGTCGCAGTTTCCGGGGTAGCCGCCCTCGATCCAGTACGGCTGCGTCTTCGCCTCGACCGGAATCGGATAGCCGGCGGGACGGCCGGGCGCGCCCACGTCGCTCTCGGAGGCGTAGTCGAAGGCCATCGTCTCGAGCGGCTGCGTGCCCGGGACGACGGCGTAGGGCATGCCGTAGATCGCGGGCGCCGGGGAGGAGTTGCCGCCGAAGTCCGGGTGCATCCCCTTCGAGAGGCCGATCCACGCGAGGATCGCGGCGCTGTTCGGGTCGACGGGCGCGGACGTCACGTTCGCGTTCCACCAGTTCGTGGGCGGGAAGAGAGGCAGCGGCCCGGGCAGCGCGCCGCCCTGGACCGCCTGCGCGTGCGCGAAGCCCGGGAGGAGCCCCGTCGCAGCCGCGAGGAGCAGGGCGCGCGCCCGGTCACCGGAAATAGCCATTCACGTCGAGGATGAACTGCACCGTGCCGGCCGAGTCGTTCTCGACGCCGATCGAGCCGGCGCCGTCCGTCGCGAGGCAGATGACCGCGTTGTTCGCCCGAGTCATTCCGGCGGCGAAGCTGACCGAGCTCGTTCCGTTCGGGATGCCGTTCCCGGCGTAGGCCGTCAGGCTCCCGGCGGCGGCCGCTTGCGTGACCGTGAGGTTCACCGAGATGGACTTCGCGGACGTGGGAATGCCGCACGTCCCGGTCACGACGAACGTGCGCTGCGCGCCGCCGCCGGAAAGCGCCGGCCCTCCGAGAGGCCCGTTCGCGTTTCGCGTGTCGAGGACCCGGCACGGAGTGAGCGTGTAGAGCTTCACGGGGGGCGTCAGCGACCCGTAAACGTAGCCGTTCGTGAGCGTGCCGGTCTGCAGGTCGGGGTTCGTGACGACGACGTTCACCGTCCCGGTCGCGTGGGCGCCGGTCGTCGCCGTGAGTGTCGTCGAGCTCACGAACGAGACCCCGGTCGCCGCGACGCCTCCGATCGACACCGTCGCCCCGCTGACGAAGCTCGCGCCCGTGATCGTCACGGCGGTCCCGCCCGCGGTCGGGCCGAAGGCCGGAGAGATCGCGGAGACGGAGGGGGGCGGGGGCGTCGAGGTGTACGTATAGCCGCCGGCGAGCATCGAGCCCTGCGCGCCCTGAACCACCCAAACGTCCGCGGTGCCCGCGGAGCCGGAAGGCGACACGGCCGTGACCGTCGTCGCGTTCACGACGACGACGGACGAGGCGAGGACGCCGCGGAATTTCACGGTGACCGGCGACACGAAGCCCGTGCCCGAGATCGTGACGGGTGTCCCGCCGGCGATCGAGCCGGTCGGAGGCGAGATTCCGGTGACGTTCATGCCGGACGAAGCCGCTCCGAGGCAAGAGGCGCTCTCGACGTCGCCGCGGATGACCGTCCGGACGGACTGACTCGGCTCTCCCGGGACCGCGAGGTACATCTTGATGTTCGAGTACCCACCCGAGAGAAGGTGGCAGTAGCTCATGACGGTGCCCTTGACGGTCGGCACACTCGTCGTACCCGAGTAACAACCGCTCTCGCCCGAATAGCACTGGTCGATGGGTGGGTACGACGCGTAACTCCCGAAGCCGTAGCAGTGCGTGTGCGGCGAGCCGAAGTTGTGCCCGATCTCGTGCGTCACGGCCATGAAGTCCCAGTATGTCGTCGAGATGTTCGAGGGCGACGTTCCGGCCAAGCTGCCGCTGAACCCGTAGCCGCCGCCCCAGTCCGAACCGGTAGAGAAGTCCGAGCGGCAGAGCACTCCGATCCAGGCCACGCCGCCGCCGGTTCCCCGGCCGCTCAGGAAGTGGGCGATCGTCCGCGAGAGGCCTGCGTGGTTCGCATGCCAGTAATCCCCGAACTCGTAAAGCGCGCCGAGGGAGTCCGTCGCCACCCACGGATCCGAAGCGGTCGTCCACACCGAAAGGTAGTTCACCTGCAGCGTCACCTGTACGTCGCGCTGGTAGACGGCCGAGATGGCTGCGAAGAGGTCGCCCACGTACTGGGTCAGCGCCGGAACCGACGAGCCCTTCTTCACATAGAGCTCGTAGTCCGTCTCGATCGCCACGGCGGCGTAATACATGACCGTGGTCAGCGCGTGCCGCCCGGAGGCGTGTGAGGCGGAGAAGAGGCCCTGCGGCGTCGGGAGCGACTCCGTTCCGCACGCGAAGTTCCGCATCGTGTCCGGAGCGTCGTCGTCGGGAGAGAACGAGCGCACGAAGGGCTGGGAGGGCCGCTCCGCATAGGCGTCACCGTGCGGTCCGATGACGGCGGCGTGATCACCGGCGACGATCATCCCGCGCAGGCCGCGCCCCCGCGCCAGCATCACGAACGAGCCGGGGTCTCCCGCCACGTGGCCCGTGAACCAGGAGTCCGAGGGAAGCGGCGCGAACGTGTCCCCGTCGGGCCCGTGGACGACGATCTGCGCGTCTTTCGTGAACGGCTCGATGCGCGAGAGCTCGAGAACGACGTCCGTTCCATCGTCGAGGGTGACGGGCGCGAGGGTGACGCTGGCCCCGGGAACGAGGGGGCCGTCGAGCGCGCGGAACGGCCTCTCGTCGACCGGTCTCTCCGCGAGGGCTCCGCCCGCCATCCCGAGGACGACGAGCAGGACGACAACTCGGGCATGTACGCGACGGAAAACCTTCATTTCGGGTCCCCTGGGAGTGTCGGCTCCTCACCGGATATACACATTCCTTGCCGGAGCCCGCGGAGGGTGAGTCCGATCACTTCTGGAGTCTTCCGGGGCGTTTCGGAGGGGATCCGGCGCCACTATTTGCCCTGCCCCCCCTCGGACCGGCGACAGAATCTGTCAGGCGGCCTACCCCGGCGCGTCGCCCTTCGCCCAGGCGTGGTAGGCGTCGCAGACCTCGCCAGCCGGCCCGTCCCGCTCGATCCGGCCTTCCGCGAGCCACACCGCGCGCACGCAGGACTTGCGCACCTCGTCGAGGGAGTGGGAGACGAGGAGGAACGTCTTCCCGCGCTCGCGGAACCCCGACATGCGCGCGTGGCACTTCGCGCGGAACCGCTCGTCGCCGACCGCGAGCGACTCGTCCACGAGGAGCACGTCCGGGTCGACGTCCGTCGCGGCGGCGAACGCGAGGCGGGCGACCATGCCCGTCGAGTACTTCCGGATCGGGGCGTCGAGGAACGCTTCGAGCTCCGCGAACTCGGCGATCGCGTCCATCCGCTCGAGCATCCGCGCGCGCGAGCGCCCGAGGAGGGTCCCGTGCAGGATGACGTTCTCGCGGCCGGTGAGCTCGACGTGGAAGCCGAGCCCGAGCTCGAGGAGCGGCGCGACCCTCCCGCGCACGACGACGCGTCCCTCGTCCGGCCGGCGGACGCGCGCGATGGTGCGGAACAGCGTGCTCTTCCCCGCGCCGTTCGGCCCGATGATTCCGACGCGCTCGCCCGGCTGCACGGAAAACGAGACGTCGCGCAGCGCGAGGAGCTCCCCGTGGACCATCCGGCCGCGGAGCTTGCGGATCGCGTACTCCTTCAGCGAGAGGATCGACTCGGTCGCGACCCGGTAGCGCACGGTGACGCCCGTGAGCTCGATGGCCGGCTCAGCTGCGGAGGCCATACTCCTCGACCTTCGCCGAGTAGAAAAACCAGCCGACGACGAGCGAGAGCACGGCCGCGAGGACCGCGAACGCGAGCGTCTTCGGGCCGGGCAGCCAGCCGTTGTAGAGCGGCGCCCGGAAGGTCTCCACGAGATACGTCATCGGGTTGTACCGGATGATCCAGCGCCACTTCGCCGGCACGAACGACGGCTCGTAGATGATCGGCGTCACGAAGAACCAGGGCATGAGGATCGCCTGGTACATGTCCCTCACGTCGACGAATCGCAGCGCGAGCGTGAAGACGACGAGGCCGACGCCCGCCGCGAAGAGCGTCCCGATCAGGAGCGACACGGGAAGGAAGAGCCACGTCCAGTAAACCCGGCGACCCGTCACGAGGACGATGAGCACGAACGGCGCGAGGCTGAGGAGGGTGTTCGTGAGCCCGACCCCGACGGCCGACGCGACGTAGACGGAGCGCGGGATGTAGATGCGCTTCGTGATCTCGAGGGCGTCCGTCGTGAGCGAGCCGACGTGGCTCGTGACCTGCGCGAAGTACAGCCAGAACATCGAGGCGGAGAGGTAGTAGACGGGGAACCCGTCGATCGGCATGCGCTGGAACGTCGAGAAGACGAGCGTGAAGACGACCATCGTCATGAGCGGGCTCAGCATCGTCCATGCGACGCCGAGGACGGAGCGCTTGTAGCGGACCTTGATGTCGCGCGACGCGAGCTCGACGGCGAAGTGGCGGTACGCCCAGAGCTCGCGCGCCTCCTCGACGAAGCGCAGCCCCCTGCGGGCCGAGTCGTAGACGGGCGTCGTGGCCATCCGGGTGCGGCGAGTGTACCCGCGCGGCTCCTATACTTCTCCGATGCCGTCTGTCGCACCGTCCTTCGCGGGCACGCGCGCCCTCGTGACGGGCGGCGCCGGGTTCATCGGCTCGAACCTCGCGATCGCGCTCGCCGGGGCCGGGGCGTCCGTGAAGGTCGTGGACGCGATGATCCCGGGCTACGGCGGCAACCTCTTCAACCTCGAGCCCGTGAAGGGCTCGGTCTCCGTCGACGTCGCGGACATCCGCGACCCCGGCGCGATGGCGCGCGCCGTGCGCGGCGTGGACGTCGTCTTCCACCTCGCGGGTCAGATGGACCACGTCCTCTCGCTCACGGACCCCTTCCCGGACATCGACATCAACATCAGGGGCACGACGGTGCTGATGGAGGCGCTCAAGCACCACAATCCGTCGGCGCGCGTCGTCTACACCGGGACGCGCGGCGAGTATGGGGCCGCGGACTCGCTTCCCGTCTCCGAGGACGCGCCCACGAACCCGCGCGGCCTCCACGAGATCTCGAACCTGGCCGCGGCGAAGATCGTCGAGATGTACGGGCACGTCCACGGGATCCGCGGGACGACGCTGCGCCTGTCGAACATCTACGGCCCGCGGGCCCAGATGCGGCACTCGCGCTACGGCGTCGTGAACTGGTTCGTGCGCCTCGCCCTCGACGGCTCCACGATCCCGGTCTTCGGCGACGGGAAGATCCTCCGCGACTTTCTCTACGTCGACGACTGCGTCGAGGCGATCCTCCTCGCCGCCTCCGACGCGGCGGCCGGCGAGGTCCTGAACGTGGGCGGCGGCGAGCCGACGACCTTTCGCGAAGTCGCCGCGACGCTCTCCTCCCTCACGGGCGCGCCCTGGGAGCTCGCGCCCTTCTCCGCCGAACGCAAGGCGCAGGAGCCCGGCGACTTCTACTCGGACGTCTCGAAGATCCGCCGCGTCCTCGGCTGGCGGCCGAAGACGCCGCTCGGAGAGGGCCTCGAGCGGACGCTCGCCTATTACCGCGCCACGCGGGCGCACTACTGGTAGCGCGGCCGCGGCCTCAGCGCCGCCGGGCGTCCTTCATCGCGGCGCGGGCCTCGAGGTCCGCCTCCCTCCGGCGGATCGTCTCGCGCTTGTCGTGGAGCTTCTTGCCGGTCACGAGCGCGATCTCGACCTTGGCGCGCGGGCCCTTGAAGTACAGCGTGAGCGGGACGCACGTGGCGCCCGACTTCTGGATCTTCGAGGCGAGGCGCAGGATCTCGCGCTTGTGGAGGAGGAGCTTCCTCTTCCGTTTCGCGTCGACGTTGTTGTAGCTGCCCGCCCCGTACGGCGGCACGTGGACGTTCCAGAGCCACGCCTCTCCGCCCTCGATCGCGACGTACCCGTCCTGCAGGCTCGCCTGGCCCTCGCGCAGCGACTTGACCTCGGTGCCCGTGAGCGCGAGGCCCGCCTCCATCTTCTCCTCGATGAAGTACTCGTGGAACGCGCGCCGGTTCGTGGCGATCGGGCGCGTCCCCGCGTTCTTGGCGGCGGCTCGTGCGTCCTTCTTCCGCTCCTCGCGGTCGAGCCGCGACTTCACGCGCGCTCCGTCAGTCCGACGGGCTCTCGACCATGCGCTTGAACTCGGGCGCGAGCTCGGGATCGAACTGCGTGCCCGCCTTCGACTCGATGATGTCGAGCGCCTGGTAGTCCGAGAGCACGGCCCGGTAGGACGTGGGAGCCGTCATCGCGTCGAACGCTTCGCACAGGTGGATGATGCGCGAGCCGAGCGGAATCTGCTCGCCGCGCAGTCCGTCCGGGTAGCCGCCGCCGTCCCAGCGCTCGTGGTGGTGCCGGATGAGGGGCGCGACCGGGTAGGGCCAGGCGATGTCCTCGACGAGGTAGGCCCCGACGCGCGGGTGGGTCTTCAGGAGCGTGAGCTCCTCGTCCGTGAGCGCGCGCTTCGCGTAGAGGGTGTCGTAGCTCAGCTCGCGCATCCCGACGTCGTGGAGGATGGCGGCGACCGTGATCTGCTCGACTTCCATGGGCGCGACGCCGATCTGCGCGGCGAGCTTGCGCGCCATGCGCCCGACGTTGAAGGAATGCGTCTTGAGCGCGGTGCGGCGCAGGAGACCCGGCTCGATGAGCTTGTTCACGAGCCCGCGGTAGGCCTCCCGGAAGCGCGTCTCGCCCCGGGTCCCCGCGAGGACGTTTCGCAGGACGACGTGGGCCGAGCGGAGCGCCTCGCGCGCCTCGGGGTTCGGCCCGTGCCGGTAGAGGAGCGAGAAGAGGACGACGCCGTCGGGCGCGCTGTCGAGGACGGAGGACTGGATCGCCGCGATGTCCGCGCGGCGCACGGGCCGCCCCTCGCCGGGACTGTCCAGAGTCCGGACGACCGGCTCGTGCGCGAAGCCGAAGGGGACCGCGGTTTTCGCGAAGATCTTCTCGAGGTTTTCGAGGAGGGCGGGGAGGACGTCCGCCTCCAGCGGACGGCGCGAGGAGATCGCCACGGTTCCGCCGGCCGGCTGGAAGGACGAGACGGCCGCGACCTCGACCTCGTCGTAGTTCAGGCAGCTCGGCAGGTAGAGCTGGACGAACTCGGCCTCGCGCGCCGAGAGGCCGCCCCCGGGCGGCGCCGCGAGGCGCTGCGTCCCGCCGCGGGAGAGCGTCTCCTCGACGAGGCGCAGCAGGCGCGTCGCGACCCCCTGCAGGGCCGTCTCGACCGGCTCGGGCGCGGGCGCGGGCGGCGCCACGCGCCGGAAGGTGCCCGACACCTGGAGCTGCGACGTCGTGAATCCCGACGTCTTCTCGAGGGACGAGGGCATCGGCGGCGGCCTGTCCGTGGCCTCCAGAGGCCTCTCGATGACCGGCGGCGGCTCCTGCAGGATCAGCCCGCCCGCCCGCGCGTCGTTGACGCGGCGGATCTCGAGGGCGAAACGCCTGAGGAGATCCGCGAGCTCGGTGACGTCGTCCTGCGAGAAGGCGACGCGCCCCGCCTTGTCGCGCAAGTCGACGAGACCCATGATCCGCCCGTCGAGGTAGAGCGGAGCGACGAGCATGCGCGTCGACGTCGACTGGATCATGGTGTCCGCGAGCCGGCCCGCGTGGTTCACGTTGTTGATGAACGTCGGCTCGCGGTGCTCGTAGATCTGGTTCACGAGGGGCTCGTTGCGTCCGAGGCGCTCGGGGATTCGGTCGCCCCTCGTGAATCCGAACTGGGCCTTGAGACGGAAGACGGCGCCGCCCGGATCGAGCGTGTAGAACGCCGCTTTCGCGGGCCGCCACTTCTGGGCGACGACGGTGAGGAAGTCCTGATAGTACTTTTCTTCCTCGGGAGCGAGCACACGTTCCTCCGGGTAACAGTCGAGGATAGCAGCCGCGCCGCCTCCGCCTCAGGGAGGCCGGGAGAGCCGGTGGCGCCCCGTGTGGCGCTCCTGCCGCACCTGAAGCGATTTCGCCACACGGAGTTCGCGGCGACGCGCGTCCGACGCGCGGAAACCATTGAGATCACACAAGCTTCACGGTGGCACCGGCCGTGCAGCGCCGGCGCCGATGCTCGTGCAGTCCACGCTCGCCCGGCCGGTCCGACTCTCGGGAATCGGCCTTCACAGCGGCCGCCACGTCAACGTCGTGCTCCGCCCCGCCAGGGCGGACCACGGGATCGTCTTCTGGCGCTCCGACGTGGATGCGTTCGTCCCCGCCCTCGCCGAGGCCGCGGGACGTTTCGACCACGCGACCTCCCTCGGCGAGCGCGGCCGTGACGTGAGCACGGTCGAACACCTCCTCTCGGCAACCGTCGGAGCCGGGCTCGACAACCTCCTCGTCGAGGTCGACGGACCCGAGGTGCCGATCCTCGACGGGAGCGCTCTGCCGTGGCTCGACGCCTTCGCGAAGGCCGGCCTCGCGCCGCTCGCGGCGCTGCGCGCGTCGTTCACGCCCTCCCGGACGCTCTCGGTGCCCGCGGCGGGCGGCCGGAAGCTCGAGATCCGCCCCGCGCGCGACCTCCGCGTCACGTACACGATCGACTTCCCGAACCCGGCGGTCGGCCGCCAGTCGCTCACGGTCGTGCTCTCGCCCGCGACGTACGCCACGCACGTCGCGCCCGCGCGCACGTTCGGGTTCCTCTCCGAGTACGAGCTGCTCAAGCAGCACGGGCTCGCGCGCGGCGCGTCGCCCGAGAACTGCATCGTCGTCGGCGAGGACCGCGTCGAGAACGGCGACCTGCGGTTCCCCGACGAGTTCGTGCGCCACAAGGTCCTCGACCTGCTCGGCGACCTCGCCCTCGTGGGCCTGCCCGTGACCGGGCACGTCGTCGCGCAGAAGGCCGGGCACGCGATGCACGCCGCCCTCGCGTCCCTCCTGCGGGACGAGGCGCGCGCGACCGGCCGGGCCGGCCAGGCCGCAGCCGTTCACGTAAACCGCTAAAGTCCCGGGGTGCACGCGCGCCCCCTCCGGCCCGCCGGGCTCCTTCTCGGAGCCCTCCTCGCCCAGACTTGGGCTGCGCCCGCCCAGACCGTTCCGGGTGTCTCGACCTGGCTGGCGGGCCGCGATCTCCACGTCGAGGCGAAGCTCTCGCCGGGTCTGCCCGAGGACGTGAGGCAGCGCCTCGGCTCGGGGCTCCCGACGACCGTCTCGTGGAACATCCGGCTCTTTTCCTTCCGGAATCTCTGGTGGGACACGCTCAAGGACGAGCGCCGCTACGCGGTGACCGCGACCTACCGGCCCGACACGTCCGACTACCTCGTGGAGAGGCGCCTCGACGCGCGCCTCCTCGGCACCGAGGTCCTCGCCTCGAAGGACGAGGCGGCGGCCATGCTCGCGAAGGTGCCGGGCCTGCCGGTCTTCACGATGGGAGACCACCTTCTCGGCAAGCGGCTCGTCGTGCGCCTCAAGTGCCGCTACGGCGACGGCGTCGCGCTGGGCGTCGTGCCGACGAGCGACGAGACCGACTGGGCACGGTCCGGGATCTTCGAATGGACGGCGAGCGGCGCCCGCTGACGGAGTCCGTGTCGCCCGGCCCGCCGTACCGGTGGACGCGCGACAACCGGATCCTGCTCGCGATCGGCCTCGCGTTCGGCGCGGCGCTCGCCGGCGGATACACGCTCGTCCTGAAGACGCGCGACCTCACGGCCGCCGCCGCGACGAACCGCGTCCTGCTGTTCGTCCTCTTCTACATCGTCGTCGTCCTCATCCTCGTCCTCCTGTTCGTCCTCGTGCGGAACGGCGTCAAGCTCGTCCTCGAGGCGCGGCGCGGCGTCTTCGGGTCGCGTTTCCGCGTGCGGGTCGTCGCCGCCTACGTCGGCCTCGCCCTCCTCCCGATCTCGCTCCTGATCCTCCCGACGACGGGCCTCCTGCAGAAGAGCGTCGAGCGCTGGTTCGCGCCGCCCGTCGAGAACACGATCCGCGCCGGACGCGAGGTCTCGGACCTCGTGCGCCAGCGGGCGGCGGCCCTGGAGCGCCGCACCGCCGACCGGCTTCTCCCGCGGCTCGCGTCCGCGCCCGAGAAGGACCTCGTCGCCATCCTGTCCTCGGCGCGCGAGGAGTCGGGCGTGGACTACCTCGAGTGGCGCCGGCCCGGCGCTCCGCCCGCCGCGGTGAGCACGCCGCGCTGGCCCGTCCGGGAGGTCAACGACGCCGGGCCGGACTGGCTGGCGGACGCGAGGGCCCGGGGCGTCTCGCGCCGGATCGAGGCGACGCACGACGGCGGGCAGGCCGGGCGCTCGCTCTTCGCCGCGCCGGCCGGGACGCTCCTCGTCGGCACGTACGACCCCCCCGCCGAGGCCGAGCCGATCCGCGAACTGGGCCGGGCGACGAGCGCCTACGCCATGCTGAAGGCCGAGCGGGCCTCGCTCGAGGCCATCCAGGTTCTCCTCTTCCTCCTCCTCGCGTTCCTCGTGCTCCTCGCCGCCGTGTGGGTCGGCCTCCTCCTCGCGCGGCGCGTCACGCGCCCGATCGCAGCCCTCGCCGCTTCCGCGCGCCGCGTCGGCGCGGGCGACTTCGACGCGCTCGTCGAGGTCGAGGGCGGCGACGAGATCGGCGCGCTCTCGCGCGCGTTCAACGCGATGACCTCCGAGCTCCGGCGGCGCCGGACCGAGCTCGTCGCGGCGAACGCCGAGCTCGAGGCGACGAACCGCGCGCTCGACGAGCAGCGGCTGCGCTTCGGCTCGATCCTCGAGCGGCTGGACGCGGGCGTCGTCGCCTTCTGGGACGACGGGCGGCTCGCTTTCCTGAACGAGACGGCGCGCCGCCTCCTCGACCTCGAGAACACCGGGACCGTCGAGCGGCTGGACGAGCTCCTCGCGCCGGCGCCGCTCGCCCCGCTGCGCGACTTCCTCGGCCGGGCGCGCGGGACCGGCCCGCGGGAGGAGACGGTCAAGATCGGGCGCCGCGTCCTCGAGGCGCACCTCGCGCAGCCCCCGAACGAGTCCGGCGGGGGCGGCCCCTGCATCGTGACGATCGAGGACACGACGGCCCTCGTCGCGGCCGAGCGCGCCGCCGCCTGGGAGGAAGCCGCGCGGCGCATGGCGCACGAGATCAAGAACCCGCTCACTCCGATCCGCCTCGCCGCCGAGCGCATGCGCCGGCGCGCCGCGGCCACGCCGGATTCGGGGGACGGCCTTCCGCACGTGGTCGAGGAGGGCGCCTCGACGATCGTCCAGGAGGTCACGGCGCTCGCGGCGCTCGTCGACACGTTCCAGCGCTTCGCGCGGCTGCCCGCCGCGGTCCTCGAGCCCACGGACCTCGGGGCCGCCGCCCTCCAGGTCGCGAAGCTCTACGACGGCGTCAAGCGAGGGATCGCCGTGACGGCCGAGACGGACGCGGACCTGCGGCCCGTGATGGCGGACGGCGGCCAGCTCCGGCGCGCCCTCATCAACCTCGTCGACAACGCGGTCGCGGCGTCGCCGGAGGGGGGGCGCGTGCGCGTCGCCGCGCGGCTCCGGGACGGGCGCGCCGTCCTGACCGTCGAGGACGTCGGCGCCGGGATCGCGCCCGCGGACCGCGAGCGCGTCTTCGACCCGGACTACTCGACGAAGGGCCGCGGCTCGGGCCTGGGCCTCGCGATCGTCGCGCGGATCGCGGCCGAGCACGGCGGAACCGTGCGCGTGGAGGAGAATGCTCCCCACGGATGCCGATTCCTCCTCGAGTGGCCCGCCGCGTGAGGCCCGCATGAACGCGGCGCACGGCCGCGGCCCGGCGCGCGTCCTCGTCTGCGACGACGAGCCGGGGATCCGCCAGACGCTCTCCCAGATCCTGGGCGACGAGGGCTACGCCGTGGACGCGGTCGGTCTCGGCCAGGAGGCGGTCCAGCACGTCCTCGGCGAGACGCCGCCGGACGCCGTCCTCCTCGACGTCTGGCTGCCGGACGTGGACGGTCTCACGGTCCTCGACCGCCTCCGCGCGGGCGGCTTCTCCGGGGCGGTCCTCATGATTTCGGGCCACGGGACGGTCGACACGGCCGTCGCGGCCGTCAAGCGCGGCGCGGACGACTTCCTCGAGAAGCCGCTCGCGCTCGAGCGCGTCCTCCTGACGCTCGAGAAGGCGCTCGAGCGGAGCCGGCTCGCGCGCGAGCGCGACGACCTCCGGCGCGAGCTCGAGAGCCGCGACGCGCGCGACGCGCAGGAGGAGGTTCTCCTCGGCGAGAGCCCCGCCATGACGCGCCTGAAGTCCGAGATCGCGCGAGCCGGCGCTTCGGACGCGCGCGTCCTCATCACGGGCGAGAGCGGAACGGGCAAGGAGCTCGTCGCCCGCGCCCTCCACCGGGCTTCGCCGCGCGCCGCGGGCCCGTTCGTCGAGGTCAACGGCGCCGCGATCCCCGAGGAGCTCATCGAGAGCGAGCTCTTCGGCCACATGAAGGGCTCCTTCACGGGCGCCTTCGAGGACCGCAAGGGCAAGTGGGAACAGGCCGACGGCGGGACGCTCTTCCTCGACGAGATCGGCGACATGTCGCCCCGCACGCAGGCCAAGATCCTCCGCGCGATCCAGGACGGGAAGATCACGCGCGTCGGCGGCGCGAAGGCGGTCGCGACGGACGTCAGGATCGTCGCCGCGACGAACCGCGACCTCCCCGCGATGATCCGCGCCGGCACGTTCCGCGAGGACCTCTACTTCCGGCTCGCCGTCGTCCCGCTCCACGTGCCGCCGCTCGCCGCGCGCCCCGAGGACGTCCCGCTCCTCGTGACGCACTTCGCCGAGACCGTGGCCCGGATGCGCGGACGCCGCGCCAAGACGTTCGAGCCCGCGGCGCTCGAGGCGCTCGCGAAGCGGCGCTGGCCCGGGAACGTCCGCGAGCTCCAGAACCTCGTCGAGCGCGTCCTCCTCATGACGCCGGGCGCGACCGTGCGCGCGGCGGACCTGCCGCGCGAGGACGGCCCCTCCCGGCCCGTCTCGGCGACGCACGCGGTCGACGACGTCTCCGGCGCGCTCTCCCTCGCGGACGCGCGCGACGTCTTCGAGAAGCGTTACCTCGCGCGCGTCCTCGCGGAGACGAAGGGCAACGTCTCGCGAGCGGCCGAGCGCCTCGGTCTCGACCGCACGACGCTCCACCGGAAGATGAAGTCCCTCGGCCTGGACGCCGAGAAGGACCCGGGCTAGCGCCTCCGGCGCTCGCGCTCAATACCGGGACCGGACGCCGAGGCGTTACGCGAGCAGCAGATCGAGAGTTATCCGAACCGCGCCCTCGACGCTCTCCAGCTCCTCTTTCGTCAGGCTTCCGATTCTCGAACGGAGGCGCGCCTTGTCTATTGATCGAATCTGATCGCCGAGGACTCTGGCGGGGGCGCCGCGAACCTCGATCCGGGCTTCACCGGGATAGAGCGACTCGATGTTGCTCGTGACCGGGAGGACGACGACGCGGGATCCGTACCGGTTGCAGGAGTCGTTCGAGATGACGACCGCCGGTCGCGTCTTTCGGATCTCCGTCCCGAGCGTCGGGTCGAGGGCGACCCAATAAACGTCGCCGCGACGCGGTGCGCGTTTCACGCGGGCCAATCCTCAACATCGGTCCTTGACCATTCGGACGCAAGCCGCCGGCGCCACGTCTCGTGCGCGGCCGCCTTGTAGGCGGCATCCAACGTCGCCCGATCCGGATGGATTCGGGAGCGGACGGCCGCTTCGATGAAGGAACTGATCCGCTTCGGGGGCAGCTCTCTCTTCAGCCTCTTGTAGAGCGCTTCATCCATCGTGATGTTCAGGCGGACCGACATCGTTCCCTCCCGAGCGATTCTGTATTATATACATCATTCGTCCCGTCTGCCGGGAGAGAACGCCTCTCAGCGCCTCTCAGCGCCTCTGGCGCTCGCGCTCCGGTTCCGGGGTCCGCTCGACCGGAGTCTCCGACTCGGCGAGCGTGTAGAGGAGGGCCGCAACCGTCGCGACGTTCGTGTTGAGGCCCTCGCGGTCGATCTTGTCGAGCGTGTCGTCCGCCGTGTGGTGGACGTCGAAGTAACGCGACGCGTCCTGGATCGCGGAAAACAGCGGGACGCCCGCGAGGCGCATCGGCCCGACGTCGGCGCCGCCGCCGCCCTTGCGCGTCTCGCCCAGCCCGGACGGCGCGAGGAACGCGGCGAGGTCCTCGAGGAACGGCTCGGCGGAGGCGCCCGCCATCCAGCCGAAGCCTCGCGCGCGGCCGGACCCCGCGTCGGCCTCCACCGCGCCGACGTGCTGAAGGAGCTCGGCCGCGTGCGCCTTCGCGTACGCGAGGCCGCCCGCGAGGCCGTTCTCCTCGTTCGCGAAGAGGACGACGCGGATCGTCCGGCGGGGACGCCGCGGCAGCGCCCCGACGAGGCGAGCGGCCTCGATCACGATCCCGCACCCCGCGCCGTCGTCCTCGGCGCCCATCCCGAGGTCCCACGAGTCGAGGTGGCCGCCCGCGACGACGATCTCCCCGGGCTTCTCCCGGCCCGGGATCTCGCCGACGACGTTGGCGGTCGCGGCGTCCGGGAGCGTGCGTGCTCCGAGCGTCAACTTCACGCGCACGCGCGTCCCATTCGAGAGGTACGAGTGAAGGAGGTCGGCGTCGTTCGCCGCGAGGGCCGCCGCGGGGATCTTCGCGACGCCCTCGGCGTAGTTCACGGCGCCCGTGTGCGGGAAGCGCGCGTTCGACGTGCCGACCGACCGGATGACGACCGCCGCGGCGCCGACCCTCGCGGCGCGCGAGGCCCCGTCCGAGCGGATCGGCACCGTGGCGCCGTAGCCCGCGCCGGACGGCCCGCGTTCCATGACCTTCCAGATGAGGACGATCTTTCCCTTCGCCTTCTCGCCGAGCGCGTCGACGGCCTCGAGCGACGTCGCCTCGACGACGTCGGCCTCGACGCCCTCCGGCGCGGTCCCGACGCTGCCGCCGAGCGCGCAGAGGGACAGCTTCAGCGGGATCGGGACGAGGAGCTGCCCGTGTTCCTCGCCGCGCTCCCAGTGCGGCGCCACGACGGGCTCCGTGTGGACGTTCACGAAGCCGCGCGCCTCGAGCGCGTTCTTCGCCCACGCGACCGCGAGCGCGCCGCCGGGCGACCCGGTGAGGCGGGGCCCCGAGGCCTCGAGGAGCTCGCGGACGGTCTCGTAGGCGCGGTCCGTGGCCTTCGCGGAGGCGACGAGCGACGCGAGGTCCGCGCGCATCCGGCCCGTCAGGATCGGCGGCGCGGACGCACGCGTGGCGGCGGCGAGGGAGAGGGCGGCCACGGCGGAGACGAGCGCGGCGGCGCGCCTCACGCGAGCCTTTCGAGGAGCTTGTTCTCGAGCACCTGCGGGCCGGGGTCCGATTCGAGCCGCAGGAAATGGCCGGCGGCCGCGAGGAGCGCGGCCTGCGGGACGAGGCCGACGATCTCGGACCCGACGACCGCGACGCCGTGCCGCTCGGCCTCGCTCTTCACCGTCTCGAACACGCGGTGGAGCGGCGTCTTCTCGAAGTTCGTCATGTTGATCGAGACCTGGACCTGCCCGCGCGCCTCGAGCTTCACGCCCATCGCCTTCACGAAGCGGTAGCCGCCCGAGAGATGACGGATCGCCTTGGCGATCCGGTCGGCCACCGCGAGGTCGGCGGTCGCGAGGTTGACGTTGTAGGCGATGAGCGGCGCCCGGGCGCCGACGACGACCGCGCCGCCCGAAGGATGCGGCGCCGACGGCCCGAAATCGGGCTTCCAGGCGGGGTCCTGCATCTTCTTGGCGAGACCCTCGAACTCGCCCTTGCGGATCGTCGCGAGATTCTGGCGCTCGGTCGAGGAGGCCGCGTCCTCGTAGAGATAGACCGGCAGTCCGAACCGCTCGCCGAGCGTCTTCCCGAGCGACTTCGCGAGGGCGACGCAGTCGGCGGCGGTCGCTCCGCGGACGGGCACGAATGGGATGACGTCGACCGCTCCGAGGCGCGGGTGAGCGCCCTTGTGGCTCCGGAGGTCGATGGCCGCGAGCGACGCCTCGACGAGCGCCGTCATCGCCGCGACGAGCGGCTCGCCGTCGCCGAGGAACGTGAGGACGGACCGATTGTGGTCGGGATCGGAGGTCCGGTCGAGCAGAACGACGCCGGGCGCGGCCTTGACGGCCGCCGCGGCGATCGCCGCGACGACGTCGTCTCGCCGCCCCTCGCTGACGTTCGGGATGCATTCGATGAGCCGTGCCATGTCGCCTCCCGCGAAGCCGCGATCGTACCCGACGCGCCGGCCGGGACTTCTTGCTAGCATTCGACCAATGGCTTCGTACGCGGGCAGCCCCGCCCTCTCGCCGGAGGCGCGGGAGAAGGTCCTCCAGACATTCCGTCACACGCTCTCGCTCGCCCAGTCCGGCAAGGCGGACGAGGCCCTCCTCGGTTGCGATTTCATCCTCAAGATGGACGGCCGGTTCGCGCCGGCCCGGGCGCTTCTGGACGCGCTCCGGACGGCCGCGCCCGGCGCGCCGGTGGACATCAACCGCTTTTCCGAGTTCCTCGGCTTCGACAGCGCCGTCGAGGAGATCGCGAGCGCGGCCGAGGCGCCGGCCGTCCCGAAGGCCGCCGCCCCGAAAGCCGTCGCGCCGCCGCCGCTCGGGGACGCGTTCCCGCCGCCGGCTCCGGCGCCGGCGACGGGGGGCCTCGACGACCTCGTCTTCGGCGACGAGGCCGGAGCGCCGGCCCCGGCTTCCGGCTTTCCGACGCCCCTGCCCTCGCCGGCCGCCCCCGCGCACTCGACGATCGCTCACGTCGCCGGTGGCGACCCGTTCGCCGGGCTCGACGACCTGAGCCTTCCCGGCGGCCCGCCGTCGATGGTCGGCTCGCCGCTCGACGCGTCGGCCGCGTTCCAGCCCGGCGCCCCGCCCCCGATGCCCGCGCAGGCTCCGGCGCCCGAGGCGTCCGCCGAGGTCCCGCCCGCCGCCGCGGCGGCGTCCGCAGCGCCCCGCCCGGTCTCCGCCGTCCAGACCGACGCGCGGATCACGCAGTTCCTCAAGCAGGGAGACGACGCCTTCGCGCGCGGAAATGCCCAGGAAGCGATCGACCTCTGGAGCCGCGTCTTCCTGATCGACCTCTCGAACGAGGACGCGTCGCGGCGCATCGACTCGGCGCGCGAAGCGCAGGCCGAGGCCGGGCGCAAGATCGACATGCTGCTGTCCGACGGCGTGCAGTCGTTCGAGGCCGGCGACCTCGCGGGCGCGCGCAACAAGTTCCTCGACGTGCTTGCGCTCTCCGAGAACGACGCGACCGCGCGCGGCTACCTGAACCAGATCGACGCCGCCCTCTCGACGCCCGGAGCCGGAGGGGCGCCCGCGTCCGCGCCGACGCCCGAGTCGGACTTCATGCGAAACGAGATCGAGGCGCCGCACGCCCCGTCCTTCGCGGACGAGATGCCGCTCGAGGACGGCGCGGGCGGAGGCGGGGCCATCCCGGAGCGCGCGACGCTCCCGAAAACGAAGAGCCGCGTCGACCTCCGCCTCCTCATCGCCGCGGGGCTCGTCCTCCTCGCGGGTGTCGGCGGCGGCACGTACTGGTTCCTCCGCGGCGGCCGCACGACGCCCGCTCCCGCGCCGGGCCTCGCCGCAAAGCCGGGCGCGCCGGCCCGGCCGGCGGACGACCCGTTTCAGAAGGCGCAGGCGCTCTTCGACGCCGGCAAGATCGACGAGGCGATCGCCGTCCTCCTGAAGCTGCCCGACGCGGACCCGCGCCACAACGAGGCGCTCGTCCGCATCGAGAAGATGAAGTCCTCGGCGGCACCCACTCCCGCGCCCGCCGCCCCGAGCGAAGCCGCGCTCGACGAAATGCGCGTCGCGGGTTTCGCGGCCATCGCCTCGAGTCGGTACATCGACGCCGTCAAGAACCTCGACCCCGTCGTGAAGGCGCGCCCGCAGGACGCGGAGGCGGCGGCGGCGCTCAAGCGCGCGCTCGACCAGGTCACGGCGCTCTCGAGCGCCGTGAAGTCGTACAACGAGGGCGATTACGAGAGCGCGATCAAGCTCCTCTGGGAGGCGCGCAAGCAGGACGCGAAGAACCAGGACGTCGAGGAATACCTCGCGAACGCCTACGTGAACAGCTCGATCCAGGCGCTGCAGGCCGGCAACATGGCGAAGGCCCAGTCGTCCCTCAAGGAAGCGACGGAGCTCCGGCCGGGCGACGCCGAAGCCCAGCGGCTCCTGCGCTTCGCGCGCAAGTACCCGCGCGGCGCGACCGACCTCCTCTCGAAGATCTTCATCAAACACCTCGCCGTGCGGCCCTGAGGCCGGGCGCCGCAGAATGGCCGAGCCGCCGCGCGATCCCCTCGCCGAGCACCCCCTCGCTCCCGAGCGGGAGCCCGCGCGTCCGAAGACGCCCGCGCGCACGCTCGAACTCTTCGGGACCGCCGCCGAAACGCCTTTCCGCGAGGCGCCGGGCGCGCCCGAGAGCGCCCCGCGCGCCGCCTTGCCGGAGCCTCCGCGCGAGCGTCCCCGCTCGTCGGTCCGGCCCGCCGAGGAGCTCCTCGCGCCCCCGCGTCCCGACGAGATCGAGGCCGAGGCGGGAGGCGACGACCCGCGCGCCGTCGCGTTCGCCCGCCGCGTCGCCGCAGGCCTCGCGGACCTCCTCATCCTCGCGCTGGTCGGAGCGGTCGAGCTCGCCGCGGGCGCGCTCCTCCTCGACCTGCGCTTTCCGCCTCCCGCCTTCGTCCCGCTCGCGGCGTTCCTCTTCCTCGCCGCTCTCGTCCTCCTCGTCCTCGCGCCGTTCGTCTGGGGCACGACGCCCGGCATGGCGCTCGCCGACCTCCGGATCCGCGCCGCGGACGGCGGCTCGCCGACGCTCGACGCGGCTTTCCGGCGGTTCGTCGGCTTCCTCCTGACGGGCGCCCTCGCGGGTGTCCCGCTCCTCGTCGCCGCCTTCGACCGCCAGGGGCGGACGCTCGCGGACCTCCTCTCCGGCACGACGATCGAAGGCGTCGAGGCGCCCGAGCCGGCCGGACAGCCCTAGGAGGGGCCGGTGCGGCTCGCGCTCGGCCAGATCGACACGACCATCGGGGACTTCGCGGGAAACACCGCGAGGATCGAGGCCGTCCTGTCCCGCGCCGAAGCGGCCGGCGCCGACCTCGCCGCGGTGCCGGAGCTCGCGCTCTGCGGCTACCCGCCCCGCGACCTCCTCGAGCGTCCCTCGTTCCAGCGCGGCGCGGCGCGGGCGCTCGCGGCCCTCGCGAAGCGGACGCGCGAGACGGCCCTCCTCGTCGGCACGTTCGTCCCGAACCGCAGCCGGACGGGCAAGCCGTTCCACAACGTCGCGGCGCTCCTCCACCGCGGGCGCGTCCGCGTCCTCGGAAGGAAGACGCTCCTCCCGACGTACGACGTCTTCGACGAGGGGCGCTGGTTCGAGCCCGGCGACGGGTGCGCCCTCGTCCCCTTCCGCGGCGAGAGGATCGGCCTGCCCATCTGCGAGGACCTCTGGAACGACAAGGACTTCTGGCGCGCGCGGCGCCTCTACCACGAGGACCCGGGCGAGACGCTCGTCCGCCGCGGCGCGACGCTCGTCCTCTCGATCTCGGCGTCGCCCTTCTCGGAGGGCAAGCCCCTGCTCAGGCGCCGGATGCTCGCGCGCTACGCGCGGGATGGACGCGTCCCCGTCGCGTACCTGAACCTCGTCGGCGGCAACGACGAGCTCGTCTTCGACGGCGGGTCCATGGTCCTCGACGACCGCGGGCGCGTCGGCTCGCGCGCCGCGCTCTTCGCGGAGGACCTCCTCGTCGCGGACGTCGTGCGCGGCGAGGACGGCCGCGCTCGCGTCTTCCCCGTCTCGGGCGGCGTCCCGGCCGGAGCCGGAGACGACGCGGACGGCGAGCCCCTCGAGTCGCTCCGGCGCGCGCTCGTCCTCGGGATCCGCGACTACGCCGCCAAGTGCGGGTTCCGGACGGCCGTCCTCGGGCTCTCGGGCGGGATCGACTCGGCGCTCGTCGCCGCGCTCGCCGTCGAGGCGCTCGGGAAGGAGAACGTCACGGGTCTCGGGATGCCCGCGCCGCTCTCGTCCGAGGGTTCCGTCACGGACGCGCGCGCGCTCGCGGCAAATCTCGGGATCCGCTTCGAGGTGCTGCCCATCGACACGCTCTTCGCGGACGCGAAGGCCGCCCTCTCGCCGGTCTTCCGGGGCCGCCCGGAGGACGTCGCCGAGGAGAACCTCCAGGCGCGCGCGCGCGGGCTTCTCGTGATGGGCTTCTCGAACAAGTTCGGGTCGCTCGTCCTCTCGACGGGCAACAAGAGCGAGCTCGCCGTCGGCTACTGCACGCTCTACGGCGACATGTGCGGCGGCCTCGCGCCGATCTCGGACCTCCCGAAAATGCGGGTCTACGCGCTCGCGCGCCATCTGAACGCGCGGGCCGGACGCGACGTGATTCCGGAGGCCTCGCTCACGAAGCCGCCGAGCGCCGAGCTCAGGCCGGGGCAGAAGGACCAGGACTCGCTCCCGCCCTACCCCGTCCTCGACGCGATCCTCGAAGGCCTCGTGGAACGCAACCTCTCCGTCGCCGCCGCCGCGCGGACGAGCGGCGCCCCGCGCGCGCTCGTCGAGCGGATCGCGCGGCAGCTGGACGTCTCCGAGTACAAGCGGCGGCAGGCCGCGCCGGGCCTCAAGGTCTCCGCGAAGGCTTTCGGCACCGGGCGCCGCGTCCCGATCGCGCAGAGGTCGCCGCTCTGAAGACCGTGGACCGCGAGGCCGCCCCGCACTATCCCTGGAAGGAAATTCCGGGGTCGTCGCACGTGATCCTCCTCGAGAGAGTGCTCCGGCGGGGAAGCGGCCTCGCGGTCCTCGACCTCGGCTTCGGAACGGGGCGGTTTGCGGAGCGCATCCGCCCGGCGTGCCGATATCTCGCGGGCGTCGAGCTCGACGCCGGAGCGGCCGCGGAAGGAGCGCGTTTCTTCGACGATCCCGTGACGGGCGACATCTTCGAAGGAATTGCCGGCCCCTGGAAAGGGCCGTTCGACGTCATCGTCGCGGGCGACGTCCTCGAGCACCTCCCGCGCCCGGGCGACCTGCTCACCGCGCTGAAGCCTCTCTTGAAGTCCGACGGGGCACTCCTCGTCTCCCTCCCGAACGTCGCGAACGTCACGGTGCGCGCCTCGCTCCTCGCCGGCCGGTTCCCGTATGCGGACCGCGGCATCCTCGACCGCACGCACCTGCGCTTTTACACGCGTGCATCGGCGCGCCGCCTCCTCGAGGCATCGGGGTTCCGGATCGCCTGGGAGACGGCGACCGCGATGCCGGCGGAGCTCGCGGTCCCCGCGTTCGGGCGTCCGCCGCTCGCCGGCCCCGTCCGCGCCGGGACGCGGCTCCTCGCGGCCGCCTGGCCGACTCTCTTCGGCTACCAGTTCGTCTTCGAGGCGGTCCCCGCGTGACGGCGCGCGCCCCCGAAGCCCTCGCCCGCCGCGCCGCCGCTCCGTCCGGGAGCGCCGTCGTCCTCTCGATCGTGATCCCGGCGTACAACGAGGAGTCGCGGCTGCCCGCGTCCCTCGGCGCGATCGCGGCGTACCTCGCGGCGCGTCCGTCCGCGCCGACGGTCGAGGTTCTCGTCGTGGACGACGGCTCTTTCGACGCGACGGGCCCGCGCGCGGAGGAGGCCGCGCGGCGGCACTCCCTCTCCCTGAGCGTCCTCCGGCTCCCCGAGAACCGCGGCAAGGGAGCGGCCGTCCGGGCGGGCTGCCTCGAGGCGACCGGCGACCTCGTCCTCGTCTCGGACGCGGACTTCTCGACGCCGGTCTACGAGTGGGAGAAGCTCGCCGCCGCGGGCGCGCCCGTCGCGATCGGCTCGCGCGCGCTCGACGAGGCGCTCGTCAAGGAGAAGCAGCCGGTCTTCCGGCAGGCGATGGGCAAGCTCTTCAACCGGCTCGTGCGCCTCGTGGCCGTGCCGGGGATCCGCGACACGCAATGCGGCTTCAAGCTCTTCTCGCGCGAGGCGGCCCGCGAGATCTTCTCGCGCGCGAAGGTGGACCGCTTCGCCTACGACGTCGAGGCGCTCCTCCTCGCGCGGCAGCTCGGCTACGCGATCGCCGAGGTGCCGGTCCTCTGGTTCAACTCGGCCGACTCCCGCGTGACGCTCTTCGGCGGCGCGCAGGCGTACTGGGACGTCCTGAGGATCCGGTTCACGACGCGCGCGCGGCGCGTCAGCGAAGGCGCCTGAGGAGCGGCAGGGCCGCGAGGGCGAGGAGCGCCGCGAGCGCGAGGCGGCCCGCGCCTCCCACCGCCGGGATGTCCGGAACGGACAGGTCGAGGCCCGGGCCCGGCCCTGCGTCGTACGCCGCGAGAATCGCCGGCGAGGAAGACCCGCAGGCGCCGTCCAGCAGCAGGACGTCGAACGCCCCCGTCGCAGGCACCGTCCCGACCGGGGCGTGCGAGAAGAGCGCCGAGGGCCCGCCCGGCAGCGTCGTCGAGACCACGGCCGTCCCGCCGAACGGCGCGCCGATCGTCCACGTCCCGTTCGGCACGAGTGCGAGGCACGCGGGCAGCCCCGCCACGGGAACCTGCCCGGACGCGTAGACCGTCTCTCCCGCCTTCGGCCTCGGCAGGTCGATCACCACCGACCCTCCCGGCGGAAGCGGCGTCCTCGTCGGCGTCGCCGTGACCGTCGCCGTCGACGTCGGGGTCGGGGTGATCGTGAACGTCGCCGTAGCCGGGGCCGTGGGGGTCGACGTGACCGTGGCCGTCGGCGTGGACGTCGCGCTCGGCGTCAAGGTCCCGGTCGGCGTGATCGTGGGCGTCGCCGTCGGGGACAGGCAGAACGTCGAGATCGTCGCCGGCGCCGCGCCGCCGCCCGACACGTCGAGCTCGAGCGTTCCGAAAAGGCCGCTCGTATTGATGTTCGTGCTCGCGCCCGCGTTCAGCTGGAAGCTGTTCGTCGCGATCGGCGTCCCGTTGAGAAGCAGCGTGTAGGTCCCCGGCCCCGTCATGTTCGAGCCGACGTTCGTGATGACGAACGTCCCCTGCGCGTCCGGCGTGCAGTTCGCGCTCAGCGAGAACTTCGGCGGAACCGGCGTGGGAGTCGCCGTCGGGGACAGGCAGAACGTCGAGATCGTCGCCGGCGCCGCGCCGCCGCCCGACACGTCGAGCTCGAGCGTTCCGAAAAGGCCGCTCGTATTGATGTTCGTGCTCGCGCCCGCGTTCAGCTGGAAGCTGTTCGTCGCGATCGGCGTCCCGTTGAGAAGCAGCGTGTAGGTCCCCGGCCCCGTCATGTTCGAGCCGACGTTCGTGATGACGAACGTCCCCTGCGCGTCCGGCGTGCAGTTCGCGCTCAGCGAGAACTTCGGCGGAACCGGCGTGGGAGTCGCCGTCGGGGACAGGCAGAACGTCGACGCCGTCGCCGGCGCCGCGCCGCCGCCCGACGTGTCGAGCTCGAGCGTCCCGAACAGGCCGCTCGTATTGATGTTCGTGCTCGCGCCCGCGTTCAGCTGGAAACTGTTCGTCGCGATCGGCGTCCCGTTGAGAAGCAGCGTGTAGGTCCCTGGCCCCGTCATGTCCCCGCCGACGTTCGTGATGACGAACGTCCCCTGCGCGTCCGGCGTGCATGACGCGCTCAGCGAGATCACCGGCGCCTGTGCGGCCGCCGGAGCCGCCCACGCGCAGAGGGCCGCGACGACGACGACACCGAGGGACCGCACTCTCGGACGCATTGGCGACTGAGAGCCTATCTCAATAGAACGTGCGCGGGAATCCTCGCCTCGGGCGCGTCAGCGAAGGCGCCTGAGGAGCGGCAGGGCCGCGAGGGCGAGGAGCGCCGCGAGCGCGAGGCGGCCCGCGCCTCCCACCGCCGGGATGTCCGGAATGGACAGGTCGAGGCCCGGGCCCGGCCCTGCGTCGTACGCCGCGAGAATCGCCGGCGAGGAAGACCCGCAGGCGCCGTCCAGCAGCAGGACGTCGAACGCCCCCGTCGCGGGCACCGTCCCGACCGGGGCGTGCGAGAAGAGCGCCGAGGGCCCGCCCGGCAGCGTCGTCGAGACCACGGCCGTCCCGCCGAACGGCGCGCCGATCGTCCACGTCCCGTTCGGCACGAGTGCGAGGCACGCGGGCAGCCCCGCCACGGGAACCTGCCCGGACGCGTAGACCGTCTCTCCCGCCTTCGGCCTCGGCAGGTCGATCACCACCGACCCTCCCGGCGGAAGCGGCGTCCTCGTCGGCGTCGCCGTGACCGTCGCCGTCGACGGTCGGGGTGATCGTCGGCGTGGCCGTCGGAGAGAGGGTCGGCGTCACGGAGGCCGTGGGCGAGGGCGTCCGGGTCGAGGTGGACGTCGGCGTGATCGTGATCGTCGGCGTGATCGTGACCGTGGGCGTGATCGTGATCGTCGGCGTGACCGTGAACGTCGGCGTGCGCGTAGACGTCCTCGTGATCGTGGGCGTCGGCGTCACGCAGACGGCCGACGCGGAGGCGACGACCACGCTCGCGTCCGTGCGCACGTCCACCAGGACGGTGCCGTAGAGGCCGTTGATCGAGAGCTGCATGTTGTCGCCCGAGGTCCCGGCCGCCGTGAGCAGGAACGGGCCCGACGTCAGGAACGTGCCGTTCTGATAGAGCTCCCACGTCCAGTTCACCGTCATCGCGCCGCCGATGTTCGTGATCGTGAAGACCGAATTCCCCGCCCCGTCGCACGAGCCGGCCACCACGAGGTTCGGCGGCACCGGCGTCCTCGTCGGCGTGCGCGTCGGGGTTGCCGTGGGCGTCACGCAGACGGCCGACGCGGAGGCGACGACCACGTTCGCGTCCGTGCGCACGTCCACCAGGACGGTGCCGTAGAGGCCGTTGATCGAGAGCTGCATGTTGTCGCCCGAGGTCCCGGCCGCCGTGAGCAGGAACGGGCCCGACGTCAGGAACGTGCCGTTCTGATAGAGCTCCCACGTCCAGTTCACCGTCATCGCGCCGCCGATGTTCGTGATCGTGAAGACCGAATTCCCCGCCCCGTCGCACGACCCGGCCACCGTGATGTCCGGCGGCACCGCTGCGGCCGTGTTCGCGGCGCAGAGCGCCACCGCGAGAGCTCCCGCGAGGAGCGTTGCCTTGCGCGCCATCTTCACGAAGCCGGGGACTTTATCGCAGTCTCAATAGAGCGGGAAGGCCGACGTCAGGTCCCGGACCTTCGTCTTGACGCGCGCCTGCACACCGGCGTCTTCGGGCGCGGCGAGGACCTCGGCGATGAGGCCGCCGATCGCCTTCATCTCGCCCTCGCCCATCCCGCGCGTCGTGACGGCCGGCGTTCCGATGCGCAGGCCCGACGTCACCATCGGCGGGTTCGGGTCGAACGGGATCGCGTTCTTGTTCACGGTGATCCCGGCAGCGTCGAGCGCCTTCTCGGCGACCTTGCCCGTGAGGCCCTTCTTGCCTACGTCCACGAGGAAGAGATGGTTGTCGGTCCCGCCCGAGACGAGCCGGAAACCTTCGACGGCGACGCTCGCCGCGAGGACCTTCGCGTTCGCGACGACCTGCCGCTGGTAAGCGGCGAACTCCGGCGACGCGGCCTCCCGGAGCGCGACGGCCTTGCCGGCGATGACGTGCTCGAGCGGCCCGCCCTGCAGGCCCGGGAAGACGGCCTTGTCGACTTCCTTCGCCCATTCCGGCGTGCAGAGGATGAGGCCCGCGCGCGGCCCGCGGAGCGTCTTGTGCGTCGTCGTCGTGACGAAGTGCGCGTGGCCGACGGGCGAGGGGTGGACGCCGGCAGCCACGAGACCGGCGATGTGCGCCATGTCGACCATGAGGAGCGCGCCGACGGAGTCCGCGATCGCGCGGAAGCGCGGGAAGTCGAGGGTCCTCGGGTAGGCGGACGCCCCCGCGATGATGAGCTTCGGTTTCTCGGCCTTCGCGGTGGCCTCGAAGGCATCCCAGTCGATGGTCTCGGTCTCCTTGCCGACGCCGTACGAGACGATGCGGTAGAGCTTCCCCGAGATCGAGAGCGGGTGCCCGTGCGTGAGATGCCCTCCGTGCGCGAGAGACATCCCCATCATCGTGTCGCCCGGCTTGAGGCACGCGACGTACACGGCCGTGTTCGCCTGCGAGCCCGCGTGCGGCTGGACGTTCGCGTGGATCGCGTCGGGGTTGCCCGGCGAGAACAGCGCCTTCGCCCGCGCGATCGCGAGCGACTCGGCCTCGTCCACGTGGACGCAGCCGCCGTAGTAGCGCTTGCCCGGGTAGCCCTCCGCGTACTTGTTCGTGAGCGTGGAGCCGACGGCCTCCATGACGGCCCGCGACGTGAAGTTCTCCGAGGCGATGAGCTCGATTCCCTCGTTCTGGCGCGCGGTCTCGGCGGCGACGATGCGGGCGATTTCGGGATCGGCCTCGGCGAGGGAGCGGTTCAGGAGGGAGGCGGGACGGACGGCGGTCGGCATGGGTCCTCCGGAACCGTGATCTTACGGCGCTCAGGGGTTCTTGCGCGGGTACGCGGAGAACATGGAGTCGTACTCCGAGAGCGCGTAGCTGTCCGTCATCCCCGCGAGGTGGTCCGCGATCGAGCGCAGGAAGAGGGGCTTCTTGTGGTAGTTCGCCGCGATCTCGGCGTCCAGCCGCTTGAGCGGCACGTCCCTCAGGTACGTGACGCCCGCGAGGTCGCGGTATCGCAGGAGGACGTAGTCGGGCAGGAGCCTCGGGTTCCTCACCCACGCCGTGAAGAGCGCCGTGACGACGAGCTGCGCGCGCCCGTCGTGCTGCGCGACGCGGTAGCTGTGGATGATGTGCTGGTAGATGAACTCCTTGAGCTCGTCGTAGAAGCGCTGGCCCGTCCTCGACGGCGCGACGAGGGAGCCCGGGAGCTTCCGCCTCTGCGCGTAGAAGTCGTCGGGCGTCTTCACGGACTTCGCCTCGAGCCACTTGCCGATGGACGCGCGCGAGGACGTGATGAGGTCCGTGACGAGGAGGTGGATCATCCCGCGGATCAGCATCCCGTGGCGCACGGTGGCGTCCGTCGCAGAGGTCCACGCCGGTCCGAGCGCCTCGACGACGGCCTTCGAGACGGGAAGCGCGAGGACCTTCTCGAAGTCCACGAGTTTGAGCCCGTCCTCGAGGTCGTGCGCCTGCTGGGCGTATTCGTCCGCCCAGGCGACCGCCTGGCCCTCGAGGTGCCCGCCGGAGGAGAGGTTGAGGCCTTCGGCGTCGACGTCGGGGAACGGAAAGTCCCGGCGCCACGTCGTGTGCTTGAGGATCCCCTCGCGCGTGTCGTTCGTGAGGTTGAGCCCGGGGTGCTCGTAGCGCTTCTCGAGGACGTCCACGACGCGCACGGCCTGATAGTTGTGCTTGAAGGCGCCGACCTGCGCCGCGAGCTTCGCGTCGAGCGGGAACGCGGGATCCGCGCCCGTGAGGATGCGGTTCAGGACTTTCTCGCCCGAATGGCCGAACGGCGTGTGCCCGAGGTCGTGCCCGAGCGCGCAGGCCTCCGCGAGGTCCTCGTTCAGGCCGAGGGCCCGCGCGACCGTCCGGGCGACCTGCGTGACCTCGAGCGTGTGCGTGAGGCGCGTGCGGTAGTGGTCGCCCTCGAACGGGATGAAGACCTGGGTCTTGTGCTTGAGCCGGCGGAACGCGCGCGAGTGGACGATGCGGTCGCGGTCCCGCTGGTACTCGGTCCGGTAGTCGTAGCTCTTTCCCTCCTCGGCGACGGGGTAGCGGCGCACGGCCCGGGCGGCGCGCGAGGCGTAGACGGCCAGGCGCTCGTCTTCCAGCGCCTCGAGGGCCTTCTTGTCGTACGCGGGCACGAGGCTCCTGCCGGAGGGTTCGCTCACGCGGGGATCTTAGCCTCCGCTTTCACCCGGGGTCAGCCTCGAAGCGCGAGCACCTCGCCCGCGAGGTAGAGCGAGCCCGCGACGAGGATCGGGCCGGCGCCGTCCGACTCCTCGAGGCGGAGGAGCCCCTCGGCGACGGACGGCGCCGTCTCGAGGTCCGGCCGGCCGAGCCGGGCGGCGAGGCGCTCCGCGCCTTCGGCACGCGGGGACGCGGGGGCGACGAGGACGACCCGCCGCGCGCGCGCCGCAAGCGGCGCGAACACCGCCGCAAGGTCCTTGTCGGCCATCCCGCCGAAAAGGAGGTCGACCGTGCCCGACAGCCCGGCCGCGTCGAGATGCGCCGCGAGCGCACGCGCGCCCGGCGGGTTGTGCGCGCCGTCCACGAGGAGGGGCCGGCTTCCCGGCCTCTCGACGCGCTCGAGGCGCCCGCGCCAGCGCGTCGACTTGAGGCCGCGCGCGATCTCCGCGTCGTCGAGCGGCGCGACGGCGCGCGCGGCCGCCACCGCGAGCGAGACGTTCTGGAGCTGGTGGGCGCCCGCCAGGGACGAAAAACCGGCCCAGCGGGACGACACGGCGATCTCGACGAGTCGCGCGCCGACCCGCCGCGCCTCCGCGTGCAGGACCGCGCGCGGCCCGTCCGCCGTGCCTTCGGCGCCGACGAGGGCGGGCTGGCCCTTCCGGAGGATCCCCGCCTTCTCGCGCGCGACGTCCTCGAGCGTCGGCCCGAGGACGTCGAGGTGGTCGGCCGCCACGTTCGTGACGACGGAAACCTCGGGCTCGAGCACGTTCGTCGCGTCGAGGCGTCCGCCGATCCCGACCTCGACGACGGCGACGCGGATGCGCGCGCGGCGGAAGAGCTCGAACGCCGCGACCGTCATCGCCTCGAAGTACGTGGGCGAGCGGTCGCCGGGCGCCGAGACGGCCGCGACGAGGGAGAGAGCGGAGTCGAGCGCCGCCGGCGGAGACGTCGTGGTCCCGAAGGCGCACGCGCTCGGTGACGGAGACGAGGTGCGGCGACGTGTACAGCCCGCACGGCACGCCCGCGGCGGTGAGGATCGCGGAGACCGTGGCCGCCGTGGACCCCTTCCCGTTCGTGCCTCCGATGAGGATGGAGGAAAACGAAGATTGGGGATTTGCCAGAGAGGATAAGAGGGAAAGGGTCCGCGAAAGGCCCGGACGGATCTTCTGCGGACCGAGAGCGTCGAGCCAGGAGAGACCGGATATTCCTCGAACGTCCGGAGTCAAGGGCGCGCTCCGCGCGCCGCGTAGCGGTCGAAGACCCTTGACACCGGACGTTCGAGAGAAAGATTTTTCATCTATCGGCGGCCGCTAAGCGGCCGCCGCATATAAGCAGAATTCTCTTCTCCCCGGAAATCAAGCAGCAGGCGTCTGCAGCAGCCCGAGCACGCGCGCGAGCGTCGCGCGCATCTCGGGCCGCGGGACGACGAGGTCGACGAAGCCGTGGTCCTGCAGGAACTCCGAGCGCTGGAAGCCCTCGGGCAGCGTCTGGCGGATCGTCTGCTCGATGACGCGCGGGCCCGCGAACCCGATGAGCGCCTTCGGCTCGGCCATGTTCACGTCGCCGAGCATCGCGAACGAGGCCGTGACGCCGCCCGTCGTCGGGTCCGTGAGGACGGAGACGTACGGGATCCGCGCGGCCGAGAGGCGCGCGAGCGCCGCCGAGACTTTTCCCATCTGCATGAGCGAGAGGATTCCTTCCTGCATGCGCGCGCCGCCCGAGGCGCTCACGATCACGTAGGGCTTGCGCTCCTTGAGCGCATGCTCGGCGCAGCGCGTGAGGACCTCGCCGACGACCGACCCCATCGAGCCACCCATGAACGCGTAATCGAGGACGGCGACGACGGCGGGGACGCCGTCGATCTCGCCCTGTGCGGCCTGGATGGCGTCCGGACGCCCCGTCTTCGCCTCGGAGTCCCGGAGGCGGTCGCGGTAGCGCTTGCTGTCCTTGAACTTGAGCGGGTCGGCGGGACGCACGCCCTCGAACAGCGGCCGGGCGCTCTCGCCGAGGAGGAGCCGGATCCGCTCGGCGGCCGGCATCCGGAAGTGGAAGCCGCACTTCGGGCAGACGCGGACGTTCCGCTCGAGCTCCTTGAGGTAGAGCGTCTCGCGGCAGCCCTCGCACTTGAGGAACAGCCCCTCGCCCAGCGAGGCCGACGTCTTGGGGTCACGCGGGGCGCGCGGGCCCTTGTCCTTACGGAACCACATGGCGGAACGGCGATCTTACCGCGCCGGAGGGGGCCCGAACGAGACGAGAGGCTTGCCGCCCGGGCCGGGGCTGACGCATGCCGAGACGGCGAAGAGCTCCGAGAGGAGCCGGTCCGTGAGCGTCGCGCCGACGGGGCCTTCGGCGAGGACGCGTCCGTCCGCGAGGAGCACCGCGTCGTCGGCGCCCTGCGAGGCGACGTCGAGCTCGTGCGTCGAGAACAGGACGCTCGCGCCTTCGGCTGCCCGGCGGCGCATCGCGTCGAGGACGAGAAACCGGTGGCGCGGGTCGAGGTTCGCGGTCGGCTCGTCGAGGAGGAGGACGGACGGCGCGCCCGCGAGGACGCGCGCGAGGAGGATGCGCTGGCGCTCGCCGCCCGACATCGCGCGGATGTCCGCGTCCTCGAAGTTCCCGGCGTCCATCTCCCGGAGCGCGGCCTCCGCCGCGGCGCGGTCCCCGGCCCCGGGAGAGCCGAACGTCCCGAGGTGCGGCGTGCGGCCGAGGAGCACGAGATCGCGGGCGCGCATCGGGAAGAGCGGCTCGAATCCCTGCGGGAGGTAGCCGATCGCCCGCGCGGCCTCGCGCCGGGGCACGGACGCGAGGCTCCGCCCGTCGAGGAGGACCTCTCCGGCCTGCGGCTTCAGCACGCCCGCGAGGGCCTTGAGGAGCGTGGACTTGCCCGAGCCGTTCTCGCCGAGGAGGACCGACACGCGGCCCGGCGCGAGGCCGAGAGAGACGCCCTCGAGGACGGGTTTCCCGCCGTACCCGGCCGAGAGGCCGCGCGCCTCGAGCCGCGCCGTCACGGGCGCGCCCTCAGGAGGATCAGGAACGCGGGCGCGCCGAGGAGGGCGGTCACGGCGCCGACGGAGATCTCGGCGGGAGCGAAGAGAGACCGCGCGAGCGTGTCTGCGGCGACGAGGAGCGCGGCGCCGCCGAGGAACGAGAGGACGAGGAGCGCCCGGTGCCCGTGCGCGAGGCGGCGCACGGCGTGCGGGACCAGGAGGCCGACGAAGCCGATGATCCCCGTCGTCGCGACGGCCGCCGCCGCGAGGAGCGAGGCCGCGAGGTATGCGACGCGCTTGACGGTCTCGACGGGGACGCCGAGCGTCGCCGCCGTCTCCTCGCCGAGCGCGAGCGCGTCGAAGGCGCGCGCGAGCGGGAGGAGCAGGACGAGCCCGAGCGCGACGTAGACGGCGAGGGCTTTCACGGCGCCCGGCGTCGCGCCCGCGAGCGAGCCGAGCATCCAGAAGACGAACGACTGCGTGCGCGCCGCGTCGCCGAAGGACAGGAGGAAGAGCAGGACCGCCGACGCGAGCGCGTTCACCACGACACCCGACAGGAGGAGGCGTCCCCGGTCGAGCCGCCCGCCGGAAGACGCTCCCGCGCCCACGACGAGGACCGCGACGAGTGCGCCCGCGAAGCCCGCGAGCGGGAGCGCGAACGAGCTCCCCCACGCGCCCCGCGCCCCGAGACCGAGAAGGGCCCCGAGAAGCGTCCCGCAGGCCGCGCCCCCCGAGACGCCGAGGAGGTACGGGTCCGCAAGCGGGTTTCCGAGAAGCGCCTGGAGCGCCGCGCCGGCCACCGCGAGCGCCCCGCCGACGAGCGCGCCGAGGAGCGCGCGCGGGAGGCGGAGCTCGCGGACGATCGTGACGGCCCGCGCGTCGCCGGAGCCGGCGAGCGCGCTCCAGACCTCTCCCGGCGCGAGGCGGACGCTCCCGAAGAGGAGCGAGGCGCCGACGAGGACGCAGACCGCGGCGAGAAGGACCGCCATGGAGATCCAGACCGGGCGGGCGGGACCTCCCGCCGGCGTCACGGCGCGCTCCCGAGCGCCGCGAGCGCCTCGAGCGCGTCCACGAGGCGCGGGCCCGGCCGCTCGAGGAGGTCGCCGGGCAGCGTCGCGACTCGCCCCTCGCGAACGGCGGGGACCACCCGGAACGCGCCGCCCTCGAGCGCCGTGCGGAACGCGTCCGCGTTTTCCGCGGTCGCGGGCCTCACGACGAGGTCCGGGTTCCATGCCGCGAGCGTCTCGAGCGAGACGCGCGGCCAGTCGCCGGCGGCCGCCGGGACCACGTTCGTGAACCCCGCGCGCTCGAGGAGGTCTCCCACGAACGTCCCGCGGCCCGCGACGACGGGCGGGTCGGGCCACACGAGGACGACGGCCGTCTTCCCGCGGTGCGCGCGCCCGCGCGAAGCCGCCGCCGCGATGCGGCCCTTCAGCGACGCGACGAGCGCCGCGGCTCGCTCCGGCTCGCCGATCGCCGCGCCGACGCGCGCGACGTCGTCGAGGACGCCGTCGAGCGTCGTCCCGCCGGTCACGAGGACGTTCAGGCCCATCGCGGTGAGTTTCTCCCAGGCGGCGCGGTCGGTGCCGTCCCGCGAGACGACGACGAGGTCCGGCGCGAGGAGGACGACGCGCTCGAGGTCCGGCGCGAAGCCGCCGAGGCGCGTCTTCCCGGCGGCGCCGGGCAGGTCGCGCGCGAAGTCGCTCACGCCCACCACGCGTGGCGCGGCGCCGAGGGCGAAGAGGATCTCCGCGGCGGAGGGGGCGAGCGCGACGATGCGCCTCGGCGGAGCGGGAGTCGGAACCGGGACGGCGAGGAGAGCGAGCGCCAGGAGGAGCCGGGGGATCAGGATTCTTCGGCTTCCTCGAGGTCGTTCGGGACCCCGAGCCTCAGGCACGCGGCCGCGTACATCTGCCGGGCCGCCTTCTGCGCGTTCTGCAGGTCGGCGAGCCGCTCCTTCACCTTGGAGAGCTCGGCCTGAATGTCGCCCTCGAGCTGGTCGATCTCGGCCTTCGTGACCGACCGCGTGTGCTCGTAAAACTTCTTCTGTTCTTCAGAAAGGCTCATGCGCAATCTCCTGCGGCGAAGAGGTCAGGGTCGGACGGCGATCGAGAACGTCTTCCACATCCTGACCTTCACGCCGTCCTTCGTCGCCGGCACGATTGTCGCACTCTTCAGGGCGCGGACGGCCGCATCGTCGGCGAACTTGTACTTCGAGGGCTGGAGGATGCGGATCTCGGCGACGGCACCTCTCTCGTCGACGAGCGCCGTGAGGACGGGCGACCCGATCGAGCCGTCCGCGGCGCGCTTGACCTGGCGCGCCTCCGGCGGCAGGCCGGACATCGCGCCGAGACGCACGAGCTTCGGCTCGACGACTCCCTCTCCCGGGCCCACGAGGTCGCCCTCCTTCACGGGCGCATTCGACGACGCAGGGATCGCGGGCGGCTTCTCGGGGACGGAGACCTCCGTCGGAACCGGCGCCGCCGCGACGGGCTCCACCTTCGGCGCCGCGACCGGCGGCGCGGCGACGGGCAGCGGCTCGGGAGCCTTCACGACCGCCGGCGGGGGCGCCTCGGCCGCGGTCTTCGCGGGCTGGAGCGTCAGCACGGCCGGGGCCGGGCCGGGCTTTGCCGTGCTCGTCCCCGCGCCCTTGCCCGCGGCGTCCCTTGCGGCCTTCTCGCGCTCGGCGGCAAGACGGCGCGCCTCGGCCTCGACGGCCTTCGGGTCGACGATCTTCTGGGCCTCGGGAGCGGGCGCGGGCGCCGCGGCGGCCGCCGTCTCCGGCGCGGGCGCCGCGCTCTCGGTCTTCGGAGCCGGCCCGGGCGCCGCGGCCTTGCCGCCGGACCTGTCCCTCGTCATGAAAAAGGCGACGGCGGCGAGCGCGACGATCGCGACGCCGATCCCGGCGTAGAGGCCCGTGCGGCTGCCCTTCGACTCGCCCGCGGCCGGAATCGACGCGGCGGCCTCGGCGGCCGCGCGCGGCGCCTCGCGGCGCGGTGCGGGAGCGCTCTCGCGCGGGAGAGGCGCCGGAGCCGCCGGCGGGACCTGCATCTCCCCCGTCTGCTGGATCAGCAGACCCTTGCCCTTCTTCGGGAGAACGGGCGCGACCGCCGCGGCGGGCTCCCGGTCGCGCGCCGCGTCGAACGCCGCGTCGATCTCGTCGCCCGTGGACGGGGCGGACGTCGCTTCGAGGAGGCGGTGGAGGTAGATCGCGACGTCCGCGGGTCCCGGCGACGGCTGGAACGCGTAGAGGACCGCGTGGAGATCCTTCTCCATCTCGGACGCGTTCTGGTAACGGTCCTGCGGGTTCTTCGCGAGCGCCTTGAGGACGATCTGGTCGACGCGCTTCGAAACCTCGACGCCGCGCACGGACGGCGGCTCGACCTCGCCCTCGCGGACGCGCTCGAGGATCGACATGTCGGTGTCGCCCTCGAAGAGCGGCGCCCCCGTGAGCATCTCGTAGAGAACCGCGCCGAGCGAGAAGACGTCGCTCCGGCGGTCCACGCGCTTGCCCCATGCCTGCTCGGGGGACATGTACTGGAGCTTGCCCTTCAGCGCGCCGGATATCGTCGTCGACACCTTGCTCGCGGCCTTCGCGATCCCGAAGTCGCAGAGCTTGATGTCGCCCTCGTAGCTGATCAGGATGTTCTGCGGCGACACGTCGCGGTGAACGAGGTTCAGCTCCGTCCCGTCCGCCGCGGGCCGTCGGTGCGCGTAGTCGAGCGCGTTCGCGATCTTGGCCGCGATGAAGAGCGCCAGCTCCGGAGGCAGCGGGTAGTCCCGTTCCTTTCCGAGCTTCAGGAGCGAACGGAGATCCCGGCCTTCCACGTACTCCATCGCGATGTAGTGCCACGCGTCGACCTTCCCGAGGTCGTAGATGTGCGTGATGTTGTTGTGGTTCAGCTGCGCGGCGAGCTTCGCCTCGTCCACGAACATCGTGATGAAGGCGTCGTTCGCCGCCATGTGCGGGACGATCCGCTTGATCGCGACGATCTTCTCGAAACCTTCCTCACCGCGCATGCGGGCCTTGAAGACCTCGGCCATGCCGCCGGAGCCGATCTTCTCGAGGAGCTGGTATCGACCGAACTGGCCGGGCGGGGACGAGGCGCGGGGCGCGCCGGCCGGGCGCGCCGCGGCCGCCGGAACCGGCGCGGGCGGCGGAGGCACGGCGACGGGGGCCGCCATCGCGGGCGAGGACGGGGCCCTCGGCGCGGGCGGCTCGGCGGGCGGCGTCTTCAGGCGAAGCGTCTCGCCAGAGACCTCCCGCGAAACCGGACGAGCGGCCTTCGGGGACGGCATGAGGCCCGAGAGCGTGTCGTGGAGCAGCTTGTCGACGGAGGCTCTCGCCGCCGGGTCGGACGCCCGGGAGCCCGAGCCGCCCGAGGCCGCGGACTGCGTGAGGGCGCCGAGCGCCTGCTCGACGTTCACGCGCGCCGTGCGCTCCGGCGGCGCCGGCTTGAGCGGCTCGTTCGCGGCCGGGAACGGGGCCGCGACCGGCTTCTTCGGCGCCGGCATGAGGCCGGAGAGCGTCTGCTCGAGACGCCTCTGGACGGACGGGTCCTGCGCCGGCCTCGCGGGCGGTCCCGCGGGCGCGACGAAGGCGGGATTCGTGGCGGACGAAGAGCGCGGGAACGGCGCGGGCGGGGGCGCCACCCTCTGGGACGGCACGACGTCGTTCGCGCCGCCCTCGCCGAGGCCCGTCAGGACGTCCGAGAAGATGTCGTCCGCCGAGAGGAGCGGCATGGCGGGGTCGCTCGCTCCGGACGCCGGCGCGGTGTCGTGGACCGGGCGCAGCCCCAGCGCCATCGCGACCTCGGCCTGGAAGACCTCCTCCGTGAAGGGCTTCTCGAGGATGCTCGTCGCGCCGACGCGCTGCGCGTCCGCGCGCTTGTTGCGACCCTTGTAGCCCGACATCATGAGGAGGATCGGCGGCGTCGGCCCGAGGGCCTGCATGGCCTTGATCACGTCGGGCGTCCGCATCTTCGGCAGCACGGACGACACGAGGACGAGGTCCGGGCGGGTGCGGCGATAGGCCTCGAGGCCCTCCTCGCCGTCGCGCGCGGCAATGAGCTCGACGTCCGGCTGTGGCAGGAGGAAGCCGCGGATACGGTCGAGGTAACGAGGCTCGTACTCGATCAGCAGGAGTTTCATTATTCGGAAAAACCATTATGGCCCGCGGGCCGGGCGTGTCAACGAATCCCCGCCCTGCTAGACTCTGCGGCCCCGAAGAGCCCGTCCCGCCGCGGACTCGCGTGCGCCGCGGACTCGATCACGCCGAGGTGAGCCCATGTCCGGACACAGCAAGTGGAGCACGATCAAGCACAAGAAGGGCGCTGCCGACGCCAAGCGCGGGCGCCTTTTCACGAAGCTGATCAAGGAAATCACGATGTCCGCCAAAGTCGGAGGCGGAATCGTCGAGTCGAACCCGCGCCTGAGGTCGGCGGTCCTGGCTGCCAAGAAGGCCTCGATGCCTTCGGACAACATCGACAAGGCGATCAAGCGCGGCACCGGCGAGCTCGAGGGCGTCACCTACGAGGAACTCACGTACGAGGGCTACGGCCCCGGCGGCGCCGCTCTTCTCATCGAGGTCATGACGGACAACAAGAACCGGACGGCCTCGGAGGTCCGCCACCTCCTGACGAAGTACGGCGGCAACATGGCCGCCTCGGGCGCCGTCGCGTTCCAGTTCTCGAAGAAGGGCGTCATCGCCGTCGAGAAGAGTGCCGCCAAGGAAGACGTCCTCATGGAGCTCGCGCTCGAGTCGGGGGCCGAGGACTTCAAAACCGAGGACTCGGACGTCTACGAGATCATCACGGACCCCGCGTCGTTCGAGGCCGTGAGGGCCGCGGTCGAGGCGAAGAACATCCCCGTCCAGACCGCGGAGATCCAGATGGTCCCCCAGAACACGATCGACGTGGCCGACAAGGGCCCCGCTCTCATCAAGCTCCTCGAGATGGTCGAGGACAACGACGACGTGCAGAAGGTCTGGTCGAACGGCGACATCGACGAGAAGTACCTGCAGGAATGACTTGAAGATCCTCGGCGTCGACCCGGGGAGCCGCGCGGCGGGATGGGCCGTCGTGGACTTCACGGCGGCGCCCCGGCTCGTCGCGGCGGGCGTCGTCCGGCCAAAGGCTTCGCTGCCGTTCGCCGAGCGGCTCGCGTATCTCCACTCCGCCCTCACGGAGATCGCCGCGCGCGAGGCCCCCCAGGCCGCCGTGGTGGAGAAGGTCTTCGCGGGCGTCAACGCCCAGAGCCTCATCGCCCTGGGCGAGGCGCGCGGGGTGCTTCTCCTCGCGCTCGCCCAGGCCGGCCTCTCTCCCGCCGAGATCACGCCCGCGGAGATCAAGCGGGCCGTGGCCGGGTCCGGCGCGGCCGAGAAGGAACAGGTCCGCCGGATGGTCACGGCGCTCCTCGGAAAGCGCCTCGCCCTCGACGCGGCGGACGCGGCGGCGGCCGCCCTCGCCCACGGGTTCGTCGTCGCCCGGCGGGGCGCCACGCAGGGCCCCGCGGCGCTCGCGGCGGCCGCGCGCGTCGTCGTCCGGCGGCCCGCGGGCTGAGCGCGTTTGAGCGAAATGCCTCCCGGCTGCTATCGTCCCGGCGGCACCTGATGTCGTTTCAAGGTTCTCTGAACGAGCTGCCCCTCGCCGACATCGTCCAGTTGGTCGCGGTTTCGGGCAAGACGGGCATGTTCTCGATGACGCGTGCGTCCGAGAAGGGATACGTCTACCTCCAGAACGGCCAGATCACGCACGCGAAGGTCGGGGACCTCGAGGGCGACGACGCGATCTACGCCCTCGCCCTCTGGAACCAGGGGACCTTCCAGTTCTCCCCGGGCGTCGAGAGCGACGCGCACTCGATCACGCGCTCGAACACGAACCTCCTCCTCGAAGCCGCCCGTCGCAGCGACGAGTGGAAGATCCTCTCGCGCAAAATCCCGGCGACGGATTCCATCCCCGTCCTCGTCGCGCGCGAGGGGATGACGGGCCCCGTCACGCTGACGCCCCTCGAGTGGAAGGTCGTCACGAAAACGGACGGCCTGCGCTCGATCGAGGACATCGCCCGGAGCCTCAGGACCTCGTCCTTCGACGTCGCCAAGACCCTCTACGGGCTCGTGACGGCCGAGCTCGTCGAGGTCTCGAAGACCCGCGGCGCTGCGGCGCCCGCGCCCGCGCGGCCGGCCGCGACGGCCGGCGTCCCCGTGATGCCTCCCGCGACGGGCCAGAGCATCCCGAACGTCTCGTCGCACAGCGGCGCCTTCCAGGCCCTCTCGAAGGGCGACGAGAAGCGCAGCCTCCAGATCCTCTGCACGAAGGTCAAGCAGGAGGCCGAGGGCGCCGCGGGCGCCGCCGGAGACGCGTCGATCGAGCGTCCCTACCGGTCCGCGCTCGCCGAGCTCGACCGCGGCCGCGGCCTCGAAGTCGTGCGGGACCTCATCCGGACGCTCGAGGACGCGATCGCCGCGCTCAGGGGCCCGGCCGCCGCCCGGGCCTTCCGCGAGAGGATGAATCCGCTCCTCTGACCGTAAGTCCTTCCCCTCGTTTGCTCTCCCGGGCCGGGACGGGTTAGACTCGATCGGCAATTTCCCGTCTTCTGGGCATCGGTTCGAGGCACTTCCCCGCCAAACCCGGGCGCGCACGCCCGGCAGGCGGCAAAGGAGATTCGATGAGACGGATGCGGACCCGACTGACCCTCGCCGCGGCCGTGTGTTTCGTGCTCTCCCTCCCGGCGCGGGCTCAGGTCGCCCCGAACCTCTCGGGCGAGACGGGCCTCTTCGAGATCACGAACGCCGACATGCTCGGTGCAGGCCGCTTCTCGGTGGGCCTTTCCTGGAGCATGTGGACGAGAGCAGCGGCTCCGGTTCCGGGCTCGACCCCGTACCCCGACGACCCGCTGCGTTACGACCTCCAGCGGATCGGTGGCAGCGTCGCATACGGACTCATGGACCGCTGGGAGATCGCCGTCGGGACCGGCTCGAACCGGTACCACGCCGACTCCATGCTCTGGCAGGGCATCATCGGGACCCGCGCCCTCTCGGGCGGCTTCTCGCACACCGAGATGGACAAGGTGCGGATCGGGACGAAGGTCCTCCTGAATCCGAACGACCCGCTCCGCGTCGCGCTCTTCGGCGGGGTCTCGTTCCCGACGCAGTCCATGAACGACGTGAATGCGATCGGCACCACCCGCACCGACTGGGACTTCGGCGCCTCGTTCACGAAGGGCTGGGTCACGTTCCAGTCGAGCTATTACCTCCTGGCCGACGTCGGCACCGGCACGCCGTCGCCCTACGCCGGCCCGACGGGCTACAACACCCCGAACGAGTGGCGGAACGCGCTCGGCATCGCGGTCCCCGTCGTCCCGAACGTCTTCAAGGCCATCGGCGAGATCAACCGCGTCCACTATGACGGCGGCGACACCCAGCCCGGCGACTACTCCGAGGCCCTCGTCGGCGGCCGCTTCTGGTTCGGCGACTTCTCGGCGTCCGCCGCCGTCCGCGTGAACATCGACCAGTGGTCCAAGTACGGATCGACCCCCACCAGCATCGGTGGGCTCATCCAGGTCGCCTACGCGCCCGCGCTGACCGAGCCCCCGCGGCCGAAGGTCGCGCCCCTGCACGAGGAGCCCCCGCCGGCGGCCGAGCCGGTCCCGGCTGCCCCGGCAGCGCCCGCGCCCGTGGTGGCGCCCGCCGCGGCCCCGTCCGAACCTGCCGTCGTGACGGCCCCGGCCGCGCGACCCGCCACCTCGACGACGGACGAGATCCTCTTCGACGCCGCCAAGAGCCGGCTTACGAACATCGCGAAGGCGATCCTCGACGGCGTCGCCCTGCGCCTCAAGAACAACCTCGCGGCGACGTGCACCGTGTCGGCGTGGACCGACGGCAAGGAAAAAGGGGACCGCGCGGCGCTCGCGAAGGCGCGCGCCGAGGCCGCGAAGGACTACCTCATGAAACGGCACGGGATCGACGGCTCGCGCGTCGCGATCGAGGTCAAGGGCGACGGCGACTCCGCGGACGCGACGCGCAACCGCCGGGCGGTCGTCTCCGTCACGTTCCCCTGATCCGCGGCTGATCCGGCTCCCCACGGCGGCGTTACACTGACGCCGCCGTGGATTCGGGATCGAGCGGACTCTTCTCCACCGGGACGTTCTCGACGGGCGCCGGGCCCGGCGCCGGGGGCGTTTTCCGGTCGCGGGCGCTCGTCGTCCTCGCGACGGCCGCGGTGGTCGCGCTTCTCTGGGCCGGCAAGGTCCTCTTCGTGACCTTCTTCTTCGCGCTCTTCCTTTCCTTCGCGCTCCAGCCGTTCGTCTCGCTCCTCGAGCGGATCCGCCTCCCGCGCACGATCGCCGTCCTCGCCGTGATCCTCCTCCTGACCGCGCTCGTCGTCTTCTTCGTCGTGAACGCGCTCGGCCAGATCGAAGCGTTCTCGCGCGACCTCCCCTCGTACGAGACGAAGATCCGGGCGTTCACGTCCAAGGCGCAGGGGCTCTTCGCGCAGCTCGAGGAACGCACGCGCTCGCTGCTCCCCGAGGGCGACCGGAGCACCCGTTCCGTTCGCCTCGAGGCGGACGCTTTCGACGCGCTCACGCGCGTCGCGATCCAGGTCAAAACGGTCCTGTCGCTCCTCCTCTACGCGGCCACGATCCCGATGCTGTCGTTCTTCATGCTCAAGGACCGCGAGAAATACGGAGGGGCCGTCGCGAAGATCCTCCGCCTCAAGGGCGGGCGGGCGGCGCAGGACTTCGCGGAGGGCGTTGCGCGCGTCCTCTCCGGATACGTCCTCGGCGAGCTCTTCGTCGTCCTCATCACGGCCTGCGTCACGACGGCGGGCCTCCTCGTCCTGCGCGTCCCGTACGGCTACGTCCTCGGGCCGATGGCGGGCGTCTGCGTCCTGATCCCGTACGTCGGCGTCATCCTGTCGACGACGCCCGCGTTCGTGATCGCGCTGCTCGCCTCTCCCGACGCGGCGCTTCCCGTGAAGGTCCTCGTCTTTTACGCGGTCGTCCAGTTCCTCGAAGGGAACGTCCTGACGCCGTTCATCGTCGGGAGCCGCGTGCGCCTGCACCCGCTGGCGGTCCTCTTCGCGTTCCTCTTCTGGGGAATCCTCTGGGGCGTCCCGGGCGCGATCCTCGCGGTCCCGCTCACGGCGACGATCAAGGTCGTCACGGAGCGCTTCGAGCGTTATGCGCCGTGGGCCGCGCTCCTCGGCGAGAGGACGCCGGACCCCGAGCCGCCGGAAGAGCCCGAGTCGCTCCTCGCCAATCTCTAGTCAGCCGGCCAGGTTCTTTCGGCGCACGGCGAGAAGGCCGCCGACGACGCCGGCCGTGAGGCCGAAGAGAAGGAGCAGCAGCGAGGTCTGGCCGGGCAGGAACCGCACGGCGAAGACGCCGAGGAACGCGTTCCTCGTCGCGGCGACCCACGCGAGCACTCCCCGGTAGACGAGCCAGAGGCCCCCGACGGCGAGCGCCGCGCCGAGGAGGCCCTGCGCGAGCCCGCCGAGGACGAACGGCCCGCGGATCAGGAACTCGGGCGCCCCGACGAGGCGCAGGACCTCGATCTCGTCGCGGTGAAGGAGGATCGTCAGGCGCACGACGTTCGCGATCGTGAACGCCGCGCCGAGCGTCAGGAGCGCCGCGAGGACGAAGCCCGCCGCTTTCGCGAGCTGGACGGCCCCTCGCAGGCGGCGGATCCAGTCCACGTCGAACTGGACCTCCTCGACCGCGCGGTGCGCCGCGAGGTTCTTCAGGAATCCGGGCACGGCTTCCGAGGAGAGGGCCGACGGGTCGAGGTCGAGCTCGAGGGACTCCGGAAACGGGTTCGTCGGGAGCGCGCGCGCCGCCGGCGCGAGCGAGCGCCACCAGTCCGAGAAGCGGGCCCGCGCCTGCTCGGGCGTCACCCGCTTCATCCGGGAGACGAGGCGCGAGTCGCGCGCGACGCGCTCGAGGTCCATCCGGTCCGCGTCCGTCACGCCGGGCCGGAGGAACACCGTCACCGCCGACTCGTCGCGCACCGTCTCGACGACGCCCCGGAGGTTTTCGGCGACGAGGAAGAACGCGCCGACGAGGCCGATCGAGATCGCGATGAGCGCGATCGAGAGCGACGTCATCCGGCGCGCCCGGACGAGGCCCTCGAAGGCCTCGCTCCAGAGCGCCGCGACCGACGCCGTGCCCTTCACCGCGGGGCCTCCTCGCGCCGGTGCGCGGCCTGAGGGGGCAGCGCCCCCTCGACGAGCCCCTCGACGACGCGGCCGCCGTCCAGCGTGAGGCAGCGGCGGCCGGTCGTCCGGATGAGGTCCTGGTCGTGCGTCGCGACGAGCACGGTCGTCCCGCGCACGCTGATCTCGACGAAGAGCTTCATGACCTCCTGCGCGAGGCGGTGGTCGAGGTTCCCCGTCGGCTCGTCGGCCACGAGGAGCACCGGGTCGTTCACGAGCGCCCGCGCGAGGGCGACGCGCTGCTGCTCGCCGCCCGAGAGTTCCTCGGGAAGCGCGGACATCCGGTGGTGGAGCTCGACGAGGCGCAGCGTCTGGTACGCGCGGCGGCGGCGCTCGGCCGCGGGCACGCCGAGGAACTTCTGCACGTACGTCACGTTCTCGAGGACCGTCCGGCGCGGGAGGAGCTTGTAGTCCTGGAAGACGACGCCCATCGAGCGCCGGAGCGCGGGAACGCGCGCGGGCGGCATCCCGCTCACGTTCATCCCGTTCACGATGATCTGGCCCTCGGTCGGCTTCTCGGCGCGGAAGATCATGCGGAGAAGCGTCGTCTTGCCCGCGCCGGACGGGCCCGTGAGGAACAGGAACTCGCCCTTCTTCGCCAGGAACGTGACGTCCTTGAGGACGCGGCGGCCCTGGTACTCCTTGGCGACGCGGTAGAACTCGATCACGCGCCGGACCCGAGCCTTTCCTTGAGAAGGCGGTTCACGACGGCCGGCGAGGCCTTCCCGCCCGTCGCCTTCATGACCTGCCCGACGAACCAGCCGAACGCCGCGGCCTTCCCGCCGCGGTACGCGGCGAGCTGCTCCGGGCTCGCGGCGATCACCTTCGCGACGGCCTCGCCGAGCGCGCCCTCGTCCGCGATCTGAACGAGACCCTTCTCCTTCACGAGGTCCGCGGGCGGCCTTCCCGTCTCGATCACGTCGGGCAGGATCTCCTTCGCGATCTTTCCCGAGATCGTCCCGGCGTCGATGAGCGCCACGAGGCCGGCGAGGTTCTCCGGCGAGACGGGTACGCGCCCGGCCTGGCGGTCGGCGTCGGACATGCGGCCGAGAAGGTCCGAGAGGAGCCAGTTCGCGACTGCCTTCGGGTTCGACGGGTGCGCGGCGACCGCCGCCTCGTACCAGTCGGCGAAGGGCCGCGCCGAGCACAGCAGCTCGGCGTCCGAGACCGGAAGGGCGTACTGCGCCGCGAGCCGCTCGGCGCGCGGTTCGGGCATCTCGGGCAGCGAGGCGGCGACGGAGGCGATCCAGCCGGCGTCCACCTCGAGCACGCCGAGATCCGGATCCGGGAAGTAGCGGTAGTCCATCGCCTCTTCCTTCGTCCGCATCGTCTTCGTCGCACCCGTGCCCGGCTCGAAGAGGCGGGTCTCCTGAACGACCGTGCCGCCCGCGGAGAGAACGGCCGCCTGCCGCGCGATCTCGTGCTCCAGCGCCTTCTTCACGTGCGCGATCGAGTTCAGGTTCTTGATCTCGACCTTCACGCCCAGCGCCGAGGCTCCGCGGGGGCGCAGCGACACGTTCGCGTCGCAGCGGAGCGAGCCCTCCTCCATGTTGCCGTCGGAGGCGTCCACCCAGCGCACGAGGCGGCGCAGCCGGACGAGGTAGTCGTACGCCTCGTCCGGCGAGGCGAGGTCCGGCTCCGTGACGATCTCGATGAGCGGCGTCCCCGCGCGGTTCAGGTCGACGAGCGACGCGGACGTCGGCACGTCGTCCCACGGGACGTCGTGCATGGACTTGCCCGCGTCCTCCTCAAGGTGGATGCGGTTCAGGCGGATCTCCCGCCGCCCTGCGGTCGTCTCGACGGCGACGCGACCTCCGGTCGCGAGCGGGCGCTCGTACTGCGAGATCTGGTAGCCCTTCGGGAGGTCCGGGTAGAAGTAGTTCTTCCGCTCGAAGACCGAAGCGCTCCGGATCGTGCACCCGGTCGCGAGGGCGACGCGCAGGGCGAGCGTGACCATCTCCCGGTTCGGAACGGGCAGCGTGCCGGGATATCCGAGGCAGACCGGGCACACCGCGGTGTTCGGAGGCGCGCCGAACGTCACGGGGCACGCGCAGAACGTCTTGCTCTTCGTCTTGAGCTGCGCGTGCACCTCGAGCCCGATCACCGGCTCGAACGGGGACGTCGGCATGAGCGCGAGTGTAGCGGAGCGCCGCTGCTTCGGCCCCCGTCAGCGCCGGCCCTGCGCGATCTTCACGGCCTCCGGGAGCGACCTCAGGCGCAGCATCGCGAGGACGCCGAGCGCCGGACCCGGCGCGAGGAGGACGAAGACCCACTTCCAGGAGAGAGCAGGCAGGAACGTCGGCACGAGGTCGATCGAGACCGCCGTCAGGAAGAACCCGAGCGACGTCTGGATCGTGAGGGCCGTGCCCATGTACGCGGCGTCGCCCAGCTCCGTCACCGCCGCGGAGAACTGCGCCGAGTCCGCCACGACCGAGAAGCCCCACACGGCCGCGACCGCGAGGAGGACGAGCGGCGGCCCGCCGTAGCAGAAGCCGATCGCGACGCAGCACGCCCCGCTCACCGCCATCGCGACCGACGTCACGAGGGTGCGGCCCTGCCGGTCGGCCGCGAGGCCCGCAAGGACGCAGCCGGCCGCGCCGCTTCCGATCACGAGGAACGCCGCCGCCTCGGCCGCCGCGTGCGGCAGGCCGCGGAGTGCGAAGCTCGACCTCAGCATCACGGGGATCCACGTCCACATCGCGTAGAGCTCCCACATGTGGCCGAAGTACCCGAAGCTCGCGAGGCGGACGCCGCGGTTCGCGAAGACCTTCGCGACCTGCGTCGGGTCGAAGCGGGCCGGCGCGGGCGCGAACGGCCCCTCCCTCACGAAGAGGAACACGACGAGGGCCGCGACGGCCGCGCCCGCCGACGTCGCGAGGAGCGTCGAGCGCCACGCCGAGCCGAAGACGGCGTTCGCGAGGTACGGGACGCCCTTGCCGAGCGTCAGCGCGCCGATCAGGACGCCGAGCGCGAGGCCGCGGCGGGCCTTGAACCACGTCGCGAGGATCTTCATCCCGGGCGGGTAGACGCCCGCGAGCCAGAAGCCCGTCAGGAAGCGCAGGACGAGCGCCGACGCCGGCCCGTGGGAGTAGAAGGCGAGTCCGGCGTTCGCCGCCGCGCCGAGCAGGCTCGCGCCGACGACGAGCTGGCGCGGCGCGAAGACGTCCGGCAGGTTCAGCACCGCGCTCGCGAGCGTCCCGGCGACGAAGCCGAGCTGGACGGAGAGCGTGAGCCACGTCGCCGTCGAGTCCGCAAGGCCCCACTCGGCCTTCAGGAGCGGCGAGACCGCGGACGCCGAGAACCACAGCGACATCCCGAGGAGCTCGGCGAGCGCGAGGAGGACGAGCACGCGCCAGCGGCCCGGCGGGTCGACGGCCGAAGGCGGGCCGGCCGCGTTCATCTCGCGGCCGGGACGAGCTTGCCCGGGTTCAGGATCCCCTTCGGGTCGAGCGCGGTCTTCACGGCGCGCATCGCCGCGAGGAACGCGGGCGGGCGGCGCAGCGGCAGGTAGTCGCGCAGGGTGAGGCCGACGCCGTGCTCGCCCGTGATCGTCCCGCCGAGGCGCACGGTCTCTTCGTAGACGGAGGCCACGACCGACGCGACGGCCGCCTCGTCGAACGCCGAGCTCCCCTCCTTGAGGAGGCGCACGTGGAGGTTGCCGTCGGCGGCGTGCCCGTACGCGAAGGCCCTGAGGTGCGCCTCTGCGGCCCGGCGCCGCACGCTCGTCACGAGCCGGACGAGCTCCGAGCGCGGCACCGCGAGATCCAGCTCGAAGGAGACGCCGAGCTCGTGGATCGCCTCCGCGATCCCGCGGCGCACGTCCCACAGCGCGCGGCGGCGCGGCTCGTCGGCCGCGAGGGCGACGTCGAGGGCGCCGCACTCGAGGAGGATCTCCCCCGCCGCCGTCACCTCGCGTTCGACCTCCTCGTCCGTCGCGCCGTCGAAGTCGAGGAGGAGGCGCGCCTCCGCCTCGGGGAACGGCACGGCGACTCCCTTCTTCCTCGACGCGACCTCGACTGCGGGCCGGTCCACGACCTCGCAGGCCGACGGCACGAGCCCGCGCCGGTGGATCTCGAAGACGGCCGCCGCCGCGGACTCGAGCGACGGGAACGGCGCGAGGACGGTCGCCTGGACGGCCGGCTTCGCGATGAGGCGCAGCCACGCCTTCGTGACGACGGCGAGCGTCCCTTCGCTCCCGACGAGGAGCGACGTCAGGTCGTAGCCCGCGACGTCCTTGCGCGTCTTGCCGCCCGTCTCGGCGACGGAGCCGTCCGCGAAGACCGCCTCGAGGCCCATCACCCAGCGCCCCGTGACGCCGTACTTGGCGGCGTGCGGGCCGCCCGCGTTCTCGGCGACGTTCCCGCCGATCGTGCACGAGCCGCGCGAGGCCGGGTCCGGCGGGTAGTAGAGGCCCTTCTCCTCGACGGCCTCCTGCAGCGCCTGCGTCACGACGCCCGCCTCGGCGACCGCAACGAAGTTGTCCGCGTCGATCTCGAGGATGGACGTCATCCGGTCGAGCGCGAGGCCGAGCCCGCCGAAGACGGCGAGAGCGCCGCCCGACATCCCCGTGCGACCGCCCTGCGGCGTGACGGGAATCGCCCGCTCGTTGCAGAACGCGAGGAGACGCGAGACCTCCTCCGTCGTGCGCGGCCGCGCGACGGCCGAGGGGACCGCGACGAGGTCGCGCGTCCAGTCCTTCGCGTACGGCGCGACGGCGTCCGCGGCGGCGAGGAGGTGCGCCTCCCCGACGATCTCCGCGAGGGCGCGCGCTTCGCCGGGGGAGAGGTCGCGCCGCGCCATGCGGCGATCTTAAGATGGCGCACATGACACGCGTCGCCTTTCTCGGACTCGGCGCCATGGGCGCCCCCATGGCGCGGCGGATCGTCGCCGCCGGCCTCCCCACGACCGTCTGGAACCGCAAACCGGAGCGTGCGGCTCCGTTCGCCGCGCTCGGCGCATCCGTCGCGAGAACGCCGCGCGAGGCGGCCGCGTCCGCGGACGTCGTCTGCACGATGCTGTCCGACCCGGCGGCCCTCGAGGCCGTGGCGTCCGGGGCCGACGGCCTTCTCGCCGGCCTCTCTCCCGGCGCCCTCTGGCTGGATTTCTCGACCGTGACGCCCGCGGCGTCGCGCTCTCTCGCCGCGCGCGCGAAACAGAGGGGCGCGGCGTTCTGCGACGTCCCCGTCGCGGGCAGCGTCAAGCCCGCCGGGGACGGCACGCTCAGGATCCTCGCGGGAGGCGACGCGAGCGACCTCGAGCGCGGCAGGCCCGTCCTCGACGCCGTCTCGAAAGGCGTTCTCCACTTCGGGGCCGTCGGCCAGGGCTCCGCGATGAAGCTCGTGAACAATCTCCTCTTCGGCGTCACGCTCGCGGCCTTCGGCGAGGCGCTGGGCCTCGCGAAGCAGCTCGGCCTGCCGGAGAAGGAGGCGACGGAGTACCTCCTCTCGATCCCGTCCGTTTCGCCGTACCTGAAGGCGAAGATGGACTTCCTGGCCGCGGGAGGCGAGCCGCCGGCGTTCGCGCTCTCGCTCATGGAGAAGGACCTGCGGCTGATGGTCGAGGCGGCCGGCGGCCCGTCGTCCGCCGCCGTCGTCGAGGCCGCGCGGAGCGACTACGAGCGCGCGCGCAAGGCCGGGCTGGGCGAAAAGGACTTCGCCCACGTGCTGTCGTTCCTCAAGCGCTGAGACCCCGGCGCGTCAGCCCACGTTCTTCAGCGCTTCGCGGATCGAGAGCGGCGAAAGGCGCGCGCGGTTCTTCTCGACGTACCTCACGATCGGCCTCTCGTCCGTCCACGCGTAGCTGCGGAGCGCCCAGCCGATCGCCTTCCTCAGGAAGAACTCCCTCGACGAGAGCGACGGCTCGATGCACGCGAAGAGGAACTCGAGGTCCGTGTCCTTCTTGAAGGAGTTCTGGCAGAGGATCGCGCTCCGCCTCTTCCACATGTCGTCGGACCGGCTCCACGCGCGCATGGCCTTGCGCATCTTCGCGGGCTCGCTCCGGAGGATCTCGCCGAGCCGCTTCGTCGCGAGGGTGTCCACGAAATCCCACCACGCGCCGGTGACGATCATCTCCTCGTACATCGGAAGCGCCGTCATCGTCTGGAACGCGCGCGCCCGCCGGTCGCCGGTGAGAGAGATCGCGGCGTAGCGCTCCTCGCGGAACCGCGCGCCGCGCCAGATCGAGAGGACGTCCTTTCGCCAGGCAGCCGCATCCGGGACGGGATGCGCCGCGAAGACCGCCTTGCAGATCGCCCGGAGCGTCTCCGTGTCCACGCCGTGGAACGGCATGGCGGACTTCATGTACGCGCGCGCGCCCGCGGCGCGTTTCCGGGTCCCGGCGCGCGCGAGCCCGCGGCGGAGGACGGCGAGGAGCGGCGCTGGCCCGGTCACGCCCTGCGGTAGCGCTCGCGGATCGTCGGGATGAGGTACTCCGAGAACGCGGATTCGAGGCCGTACTTCGGCGCGAAGCCCCAGTCGACGCGCGCGACGCGGTCGTCCACGTCCGCCGGCCACGAGTCGACGATTCCCTGACGCTTGAGGTCCGGCTGGAACGTGACGAGCGCGTCCGGGAACGACTTGAGGACGAGGTCGCGGATCTCCCCGGCCGACGGCGCAAACGAGCCGACGTTGTAGACCTGCCGCGTGAGCGTCCCCGCCGGCGCGGCCGCGAGCCTCAGGAGCGCGTCGACGCCGTCCGGCATCGCCATGAACGGGATCCTCGTGTCCTCGCGGACGAAGCACGCGTAGGGCTTGCCTTCCGCGGCCGCGTGAATCATCTCGGGCGCGTAGTCGGACGTCCCGCCGGACGGGACGGTCACGGCCGAGATGAGGCCCGGGAAACGCAGGCACCTGAAGTCCACGCGCCCGCTCTGGGTCTCCGAGGAGAGCTGCTTGTAGTGCCGCGCGTAGTACCGCCCGAGGTGCTCGCAGTACAGCTTGTTGCAGCCGTACATCGTCGTCGGGCTCGCGAACTCGTCCTCCTTGACCTTGCCCGCGATCCCCTTCGTCGCGAGGTCGGGGAGGCCGTACGCCGCGATGGACGAGGGGTAGAGGAACGTGACGGGGCGGCCGTGCGACTGGCGCTCGCTCTGCGCGAACTCCAGCATGTAGATCATCCCCTCGACGTTGACCTGGTGGGCCGTGACCGGCGTGAACTCGCCGCGCGTCGAGAGGAGCGCCGCGAGGTGGAAGATCATGTCGATCTCGAACTCCGAGAGGATCCGCTCGAGAACGCTGCGGTCGAGAACCGACCCCGTGAACTCGCGCGCGACGAGCCGGGCGAGGGGCGGCTCGAGGGGCTTGAGGTCGAGCGTCAGGATCGGACGGGTGCCTTCGGCCGCGAGGCGCGTGATGAGGCCGTGCCCCATCTCGCCGCTCGCGCCCGTGATCAGAACGACGGGTCTTCTCATCACGCCACGGCGATGCCTTTCTCCAGGTAGACGTCCTGGATCGCGTTCAGGAGGGCGACGCCTTCCCTCATCGGCTTCTGGAAGGCCTTGCGGCCGGAGATGAGGCCCATGCCGCCCGCCCGCTTGTTGATGACGGCGGTCGCGACGGCCTGGCCGAGGTCGTCCTTGCCGCCCGCGGCGCCCCCCGAGTTGATGAGGCCCGCGCGGCCCATGTAGCAGTTGACGACCTGCCAGCGCGTCCACTCGATCGGGTGCGCCGGGACGAGCTTCGCGTACGCCGCGGCATTCGGCTTGTTCCCGAACGGGAGGGTTTCGAAGCCGCCGTCGTTCTCGGGCTGCTTCTGCTTGATGATGTCCGCCTCGATCGTGACGCCGAGGTGGTTCGCCTGCGACGTCAGGTCGGCGGAGACGTGGAAGTCCTTTTCCTTCGTCTTGAACGCCGGGTTCCTCAGGTAGCACCAGAGCACCGTGAACATCCCGTAGTCGTGCGCCTGCTGGAACGCGTGCGAGATCTCCGTGATCTGCCGGCGGGAATTCTCGGACCCGAAGTAGATCGTCGCCCCGATCCCCGCGGCGCCCATGTCGAACGCCTGCTTGACGGTTGCGAAGATCGTCTCGTCGTAGGACGTCGGCAGCGTCAGGAGCTCGTTGTGGTTGATCTTCACGATGAAGGGGATCCGGTGCGCCCACGTGCGCGCGACCGAGCCGAGGACGCCGAGCGTCGAGGCGACGGCGTTGCACCCGCCCTCGTAGGCGAGCTTCACGATGTTCTCGGGGTCGAAGTACTCCGGCGCGGGAGCGAACGACGCCGCGCCCGAGTGCTCGATCCCCTGGTCGACGGGGAGGATCGAGAGGTAGCCCGTCCCCGCGAGCCGGCCCTTCTCGAACATCCACGAGAGGCTGCGCAGGACGCCGGCAGGACGGTCCGAGGGGACGAAAACCCGGTCCACGTAGTCCGGGCCGGGAAGATGGAGCATCGACGCGGGAACGCCCTGCGCCCTGTAATCGAGGAGGGAGGCGCGTTCGCCGAGCTGCTTGCGGATGGTCTCGAGCATCGAGGTCCTCCTGAGGTGGGACCTCCATCCTAGCCGAACGCGCGGGTCGAGACGGCGTATCGGCGGCGCCGCATTTCCCCGCTCCGGGGGAAAACCGAATCAAAAACGTAGCTTCCGCGAAGGACTTCCGCCGCGCCCGGCGCCACGTTCCGGTCGGAGGTCGGCCATGCGGCACCTGCGGCTCCCGTTCCTCACGGTCCCCTGCCTTCTCGCCGCCACCGTCCTGGGTCCGGAGGCGTTCTCCGACGGCCCCGCCCCGAACGTGCGGGTCGGTCCCGCCGCGAGCTCGAGAAGCCGGCTCGCGGTCCGGGGCAGCCGCCTCGTCGTCGCCTTCACAGACGGCACGGGCTCACCCTCCGTCTCCGTGTCGACGGATTCAGGCTCGACGTTCTCGCCTCCCGCCGCACTGCCGGTGCCCGCGGCGAGCGGGGGACCGGACGTCGCGTTCGCTCCGGACGGGTCGCTCCTCGCCGTCTCCGCGTCGACGTCCCTGGCCGGGTCGCCTCTCCTCGTCCGGTCCGCGGACGGCGGGAGCACGTTTCAGCAGGCGTACGCGGTTTACGGGAACCTCGTCGCGAGCGACCCGCGGTTCGCCGTCGACGCGGGGACCTCGACGCGCGCCGGGAGCGTCTACCTCTCCGGCTGGGACTACCCGTTCGACTACTACGGGGGGTTCGTCCTCGGCAGCTCCTCCGATTCCGGCGGCACGTTCGGCCGTCCCCCGCTCGTCACCTACGATCGTCAGACCGCGACCGCGGTCGGCCCGAACGGTGACGTCTACGTCGCCTACCGAGGCGGATATCTGACGCTCCACGTTGCGCCCTTTTTGAGCCTCGTCGTCCCGCATTTCGGGGACGGCGCCGGAGTTCCCGGAACACCGGCCGACGCCGGTCCCGTCGCGCTCGCCGTCGGCGCCGACGGGACCGTCCACGTCGCGTACGCGTCCGTTCCGGCCGGATCGTCCGGCGACCGCGCGGACGTCTACTACGTCCGCTCGACGGACGGCGCCAAGACCTTCGGGCCGCCGGTCCGCCTGAGCGACGACACCCGGGGCGCCGGACAGACCTCTCCCGCCGTCGGCGTCCTGCCGGACGGGACGGTCGCGGTCTTCTGGCGCGATCGGCGGAACGACCCGCTCGACGACGTTCTCGGCGACGTGTACGTCGCGATCTCTCATGACGGAGGCCTCACGTTCGGCGCGGACCGGCGCGTGAGCGACCACACCTGGTTCGCGGAACGGCCGCCGCTGCGTCCCTATCCTCAGGACTTCGCGCCCTCCGACGCCATCAGCGTCGTCGCGGCGGACGGGGCCTTCCACGTGACGTGGACGGACGGGGACGCCGGCGTGACGTATGCGCGCATCGCGGCCGGCGGCCCGGACGACCAGCCGGACTTTGGCGTGAGCGTCCCTTCCTACGCCGCGATCCTCGCTGGCCGGACGCTTCTCCTCGACGTCGGAACCTCGGTTGAGCACGGCTTCTCAGGGGACGTGCGGCTTTCCGCTACGGCCCCGGCCGGCGGGCCCACGCCCGCGCTCGAGACGAGCGTCGTCGACGGCGGGAGGTTCCACCACGCTGACGCTGTCGGCTCCGGCTTCGGCCGCGCCCGGCCGCTACATCGTGAAAGTCGCGGCGACCTCCGGGACGGTCTCGCGGAGCACGGACATCCGGGTGGACGTCTACGACCCGGCTCGCGTCGCGACGGTCCCCATGAACCTCTCGTCCAGCCGCGGCGACGCCTACGTGAGCGCCGCCACGGCGCCGTCCTTCGACGCCGCTGGCGCGCTGTACGTCTGGTACGCGGACGACTCCTTCGTGCCCCCGGGACTGGCCGTGCGGACGTCGCACGACGGGGGCCGAACGTTCTCCGGTCCCGCTCCTCTGGCCGGCGACGTATCGACGTCTTACGCCGCGTCGCCGTCCGGCGCCCTCTACGCAGTCCGCGTCGGGGGCACGAACATCATGACCGTGTCGAAGTCTTCCGACGGGGGCGCGACGTTCCACGACGTGTTCACGACACCCGCGACGAGCGAAAATCCCGTCGCGCTCGCCTGCGGGCCCGGCGGCGCCGTGGCCGCCGTGTGGGTGAGCTCGGTCCCGCCCGCGACGCTCTTCGCGTCGACTTCCCGGGACGACGGCGCGACCTTTTCGCCGCCCGTCCCGCTCGAGAGCGCGAACGGGTTCGGCGGCATCTCCGCCGCGTGGGCTCCCGACGGCTCGCTCTGGGTGCTGGCGACCCGCGTGCCCACCCCGATCCCCTCCGGCTACGCCCCGTCGGACGTGCGGCTCTGGGCCGCCGCGGCCGGCCAGACGTTCAAGGTCGTCCACACGTTTGAGTCCCGCGAATCGGGTGACGGCGGCGCTTTTCCGACTTCGTGGGCCGGCGCCGTCCGCGTCGGGGCCGACGGAGCCGTATGGGTTGGCTGGCTCTCGGCGCTCTTCGCGCCTCCGACGGGAACCGTTCGCGCGACGGCGATCGCGTCCTCGTCGCGGGACGGCGGCGCCACCTTCACCGACGTCCCGGTCTCGCCGCCGGCCGCGCTCGCACGGAACCCGCTCGTCGTACCCGACAACCTCGGCGGCGCAGTCGCGCTCTGGGACGCGCAGGGAGAGGTCTGGTACGCGCGCACGGTCGGGGGAAGCGGGGCCTTCTCGGACCCCGTAAACCTCTCCGCGAACTCGGGCCTGTCCTTCAACGCATCGGCGGCCGCCGACGCCCTGGGCAACGTGTTCATGACGTGGACGGACGAGTCGCGGGGCCACCCGCAGGTCTTCGCGGCCTGGCTCCCGGCCTCCCTGGCCGCGTCGGCTGGGCCTTCCGCCACGATCGACGAACCGGCGCCGTACGCCGTCGACGTCGAGGCGGATTCCGCGCTCGTGTTCCGGGGCTTCGGAACCGGGTCGTTCTCGCTCGCGCCGCACTGGGACTTCGGAGACGGCGCAACCGCCGACTCCGAGACGGCCACGCACGCCTGGCTCTCGCCCGGCACGTACGTCGTCCGGTTCACGGTGACGGATCCCGTGGGCCGGTCTGCCTCCGCGTCCCGGACGGTGTCCGTTCGCCTCCCGGACGTGACGGCATCCGACACCGAAATCGTCCTCCCGGTCGTCGCCGACGTCCCGGGCCGGAACGGCGCGCGTTTCGCGACGGATCTGACGCTCGTGTCGCGCGCGGCGGCGCCGGTCACCGCCTTCCTCGAATACACGGCATCCGACGGCCGCGGCTCGGGCGTCGTCCCGTACCGGCTCGAGCCGGGCCGGGAGCAGACCATCCCCGGCGTCGTCTCGTTCCTGAGGTCGCAGGGCCTCGCGATTCCCGCGGACGGGTCGGCGGGCGCGTTGCACGTCGTCTTTCGCGGCGCGAAGCCGGGCGAGGCCTGGGCGTTCGCACGCACCACGACGCCGTGCGGCGGGGGCGCCTGCGGCGTTGCCTACGCGGCGCCGCCCGTCGCGGAGGACTCCGCCTCGGTCGTCGGGCTGCAGGAGAGCGCGTCGTTCCGGTCGAATCTCGGCCTCGTGAATCTCGGCGCCGGGGCGATCGCGCTCCGGATCGCGTTGTACGGCCCCTCCGGAGATCTGCTGGCGGAGCTTCCCGACCGGACGCTGCCCGCCTTCGGCTGGACGCAGGTCGACCGGCCGCTCCTCGGGCTCGCGGAAGCCGGGCGCGCGGTCGTCACGCGCGTCTCCGGATCCGCCCCCTTCTCGGCGTACGGGGTCCTGATCGACGAGACGACCTCCGCCGGCGCATTCGTGGCCGCCGTGGCGGCCTCGGCGACGGACCTCGACCGCCTCGTGCCCGTCGTCGTCGACGCGACCGGGCTGGAGGGAGCTCGCTACCGGACGGAGCTCACGCTCGCGAACCTCACGGGCGCCTCGCTGCCGCTCGTCCTCACGTTCACGACCTCGTCGGCCGGCTCCGGATCCGTCGGCATCGTTCTCGGTCCCGGCGAGCAGAGGATCGTCCCCGACACCGTCGCCACCCTGCGCGCCCAGGGCCTCGCGATTCCGCCGGGGAACGCGGCCGGCAGCCTCCGCGTCTCGGGCGGAGCCCCCGCAACCTCCTTCGCCGCGCTGGCACGCACGTACTCTCCCGGGCCGGCCGGTGGGACTTACGGGGTGGCCTACGCCGGCGTCACGGCGAGCGAATCCGCAGACTCGAGAGCCTGGGTGTACGGCCTGCGCGAAGACGCGACGGCGCGCTCGAACTTCGCCGTCGTGAACCGCGGGGATTCCGGGGGCTCGATCGCCCTGGCCCTGACGTTCTTCGACGACGCCGGCGCCCCGCTCGGCGCGCCCCTCGCCGTCGTGCTCTCCCCGGGCGAGTGGCGCCAGATCGACCGCCCGCTCGCGGCGCTGGGCGCGTCCGCGGGATTCGTACGGATCGACCGGACAGCGGGAGCATCGCGCTTCATCGCCTATGGAGTCCTCAACGACGCCGTCACCTCGGACGGCAGCCTCCTGCCGATGGACGTCGCGCCCTGAGGCGGCGCCGCGAGGATGCTTCGCGCGACCCCGCGCGCGTGGCATCCTCGCGGCGTGCCGGAAGCCGCCGCCCCGACGACGACGATCGTCTCGGACCTCGTCAACTCGACGTTCGGCCTCTGGTTCCCGTTCTTCCGCTGGATGGCGCGGACGCTGCCGGCCGTCGGCGTCGCGCGCATCGCCGAGGCGACGGCCGAGCGCGCGATCTGGGAGCGCGACAGCGTGCGCGAGGCGATCCTCGACAACTACGCCGCCGTCCTCGGCCTCCCCCGGAATTCCCGCGAGGTCGAGCGCGCGGGGCGCGAGATGGTCTCGCGCCACTCGCGGCTGTGGATCGACCTTCTCCGCTACTCGGGCCGGAGCGACGTCGACCCGGCGAAGCTCCTCGCGGCCCGCGTCGGGGACGAGCGCCTCGTCGAGGCCCAGCGCGAAGGCAGGGGCGCGATCCTCCTGACCGCCCACGTCGGCAACTTCGAGCTCGGCGGCCTCTTCCTCGCGCAGCTCGGCCTCCAGGTCGCCGCCGTCTACGTCCCGGACCCGTCCCCCGTCATCGAAAAGCACCGCGACGACGCGCGGAGGATGCTCGGCGTCACGGGCATCCCCGTCGACCGCTCGCCGTTCGGGTTCCTCCCGGTCCTGCGCGCCCTCGAGAAGAACATGTGCGTCGCGATCCAGGGCGACCGCGATGTCTCGGGCACCGGGCGGACGATGCCGTTCTTCGGGAGGACGGCCTCGTTCCCGATCGGCCCGTTCCGGATCGCGCAGGCGTCCGGCGCGCCGGTCTTCCCCGTCTTCGTCCTGCAGGAGGAGGACGGGCGCTACCGGACGATCGTCGAAGAGGCGATCCGCGTCCCGCACGCGCGCGGCGCCGCCTCGGACGAGGCCGTCGTCGCGGGTCTCGCGACGTTCGTCGCGCGGATGGAGGCGACGATCCGCGCCTACCCGACGCAGTGGTACCGCTTCGCGCGCTTCTGGGAGAGCGAGATTTGAAGGCGGCCGCGGGCACGTCGCTCGCGGCTGCCGTCGCCGCGGCGCTCCTCGGCGCGTGTGCTCCCTCCCGCCCCGCGAGCGCGCCGGCCGCCGCCGCGCCGGACCCGGCCGTCGAGACGCGCGGCGAGGTCCGCCGGCTCGGCGCCTCGTGGGTGGCTCCCGTCCTCCCGGCCGGCTCGGCCGACGGGATTCTCGTGGGCCGCTTCGCCGGCGCGCCCTACGACCTCGGCCTCGCGTTCGGCCGGCTGACGCGGCCGTGGATCCGCACGCAGGAAACGCACCTCGACGCGCTCTTCGCGGCGCTCGTCCCAGGTGGCCTGAAGCGCTCCTTCATCCGCCAGCTGTCCGCGTTCCGGCTGCGCGCCCTGCCGGACGAGATCCCGCCGGACCTCCTCGTCTCGATCGCAGGCCTCGCGGACGGTTACGAGCCCGTGCCGCCCGCCTCGGGCTGGAACGCGTGGCGGAGGATGCTGGACCTCCACGCGCTCCATGACGTCTCGCAGCGTTTCGTCGACGCGCCCGGCCTCGCGGCCGCATGCACGGGGTTCCTCGCGAGGACGCCGGACGGCGTTCTCCTCGCGCGGAACTTCGACTTCGAGGGCGGCGACATCTTCGACCGGCAGAAGCTCGTCTCGGTCGTGGTCCCGGACGGGAGGATTCCGTATCTCTCCGTGGGGTTCCCGGGGATGCTCGGCGTCGTCTCGGGCTTCAACCGCGAGGGGATCGGCCTCGCGGTGCAGGCGCTCGCGGGCGGCGAGACCGCGGGCTCGGGCGAGCCCGTCACGCTCCTCCTCGCGGACGTGCTGCGCAGCGAGTCGACGTTCGAGGGCGCGGTCGAGCGGCTGCGCCGAGGCAAGGTCTTCGTCTCGGACCTGATCCTCGTCGCGGACGCGAAGACGCGCCGGATCGCGGTCGTCGAGAAGAGTCCGTCGGCCTTCGCCCTGCGCGAGACGCCCGGCGCGTGGCTCGGGGCCACGAACGAGGCCGAGGACGCGGCCGTCGGAGCCCGCGCCCGCGCCCTTCCGGCCGGGTCGACGTCAAGAAAGCGGCGCGCGCGGCTGGACGTCCTCCTCGCGCGGGACGGCGCCGCCCTCGACGTGCCGCTCGCGGTCGCGATCCTGCGCGACCGCCGCGGGGCCGACGGCGCCGGCCTCGGGCCCGGGAACCGGAACGCGATCGACGCGTCCATCGCCGCGCATTCCGTCGTCCTCGACCTCGCGCGGCGTCGGGCGTGGGTTGCTGCCTCTCCGCACACGCTCGGCGCGTACCTTCCCGTCGACCTCGAGGACGTCCTCGCGTCCGCGGGCGGCCCGCCCGCTCCCGCCGCCGGGCCGCTGCCCGCCGACCCGTGGCTCCTCTCCGGAGGCTACGGCCGCTACCTCGACGCCCGGGCGGCTCTCGCCGACGTGCGCTCGATCGAGCGGCGCGGGGGCGCCGGGTGGGTCGAAGCCGCCGCCGCAGCGGCGAGCCGCGCCCACGACCTCTCACCGGAGTTCGCCGAGGCGACGGCGAAGCTCGGCGAGATGGAGCTCCGCCGAGGGAACCGCGAGGGAGCGCGGCGGCTGCTCGACGAGGCGCTCGCGCACGACCCCGGCCCCGCGCCGCTGCACGCGGCCGTTCTCCTCTGGCGCGATGCCGCGGCACGCGGCGGCGCGCCGCCCAAAAGAGGAATCCCCACCATCCCGACGCCCGACGAGCTCATCGCAGAGCGGGAGAAGCGATAAGAGAATTTCCTTGCTCAAGAGAAGAACGCGAGGGTGACGACGCAGCACGAACCGTGGACGTCCCGCGTTTCGTACCGGTGGATTTTCTTGGAAGGTAAATGGGGCTGTGGCACGCCCGCGGTCAGCGCACTCCGTGCAGCGGCGGCCGCGACGTCGGACGCGATCTCCCACAACCCGGACGCGCCGAGGCGTTCGATTACCGCGCCGCCGCCTCCCCGCGCGCCACCCCCACCAACACCTTCCAAGAAGCGGTGCTCTTCGGGCCTCACGTCGGGGGCGCCGGCCGCGAAGCTGAGACTCGCCTCCACGAACATCACGCTCCCCCTCTTACTCGAAGAAATCTCTTCCTCTTCGATCCCCTCGACGAGGACCGCCGCCGCCGACTCGACGAGCGTCGCGCCCGGGTTCTCGCCGCCGAACGCGCGGCGCATCTCGTCGTCGATCCCTTCGGCCGCGACGACGAGAACGCGGTCCGCGTCGCCCTTCGCGACGCGCGAGGCCGCGAGGACGAGCGCTTCGAGCCCCGCCGTGCGGCCGGAGACGAGCGTCTCGGCGAGGCCGCCGAGGCCCCAGCCGATCGCGATCTCGCCGGCCACCGTGTTGTGGACGGTCGCCGCGAAGACGGACGGCGCGAGGTCCTCGAGGCGCGCCGCAGAGGCGAGGAGGCGCTCGTGCTGCGTCATCGCGTCGCGGCAGCCGTAGGCCGTGCCGACGACGATCCCGAAGCGTGCGTCGGGCGCGGCGCCCGGCGAGGCGGCCGGGACGCCCGCTTCCGAGAGGGCGCGCGCGCCCGCGAGGACGCCGGAGCGTCCGAAGCGGTCCAGGCGGCGGAGCCGGTTCGCGTCGACGCGCGCGTCGCGCGCGGCGCCGCCGGCGTCCTCGACGGTCGCGGCTGCTGTGAGGACGAGCGTTCTCACGCCCGCTCCAGGACGAGGGCCGCGTCCGTCCCCGAGAACGCGGCGGACGTCGAGAGCGTGACGCCGATGCGGCGCTCCGGCCGGTGCGGCACGCCCGAGACGACGAAGAGAGGCGAGCCCTCGCGGGACAGGCGGTGGCCCGCAGTCGGCGGGACGTCCTCCGCGCCGAGGACGAGAACGCACAGGACCGCTTCGAGGGCGCCCGCGGCCCCGAGCGTGTGGCCGACCGCGCCCTTGAGGCCGTGGACCGGCACCGATCCTGCTCCGGGGCCCAGGACGTGCGCCAGAGCGGCCTCCTCCATCGCGTCGTTGAAGACGGTTCCCGTGCCGTGGGCGCTCACGAAGCCCACGTCGGCCGCCGCGCGCCCCGCGTCGCGAAGGGCCGCCCCGGCGGCGCGCACGAGCCCGCCTCCGTCGGGCCGCGGGCGCGTCATGTGAAACGCGTCCGCCGCCGAGCCGTAGCCCGTGACGCGCGCGAGAACGCGCGCGCCGCGGCGGCGCGCCGCCTCTTCGTCTTCGAGGAGGAGGAAAGCCGCGCCCTCGCCCAGCGTGAGGCCGTCGCGCGCGGCGTCGAACGGACGGGCGGCCGAAGCGCTGAGCGCGCGCAGCGCGTCGAACCCCGAGAACACGAACGCCGACAGCGCGTCGGCGCCGCCCGCGAGAACGCGCGCGGCGCGGCCCTCGCGGACCCACGCGGCCCCGAGCCCGACCGCGGCCGTTCCGGAGGCGCAGGCCGTCGAAACCGTGGCGACGGGTCCTCCCGCGCCATGGCGGCGTGCGAGGAGCGCCGCGAGGGCGCCCGGCGACGAGCGCGACAGATGCGGCGCCCCTTCGGCGAGACCGCGCCTCCAGGTCTCGTTTCCCGAGAGGGTCGTCCCCACGCAAATTCCGGCGTCCGTTCCGCCGAACGCCGGTCCCGCGAGACCCGCGAGCGCCTCGGCGGACGCGGCGAGAGCGAGTCGTGCGGTGCGGTCATCCGTCTCTCCGGCGGGATCGGCCGGAACGTTCCGCACCTCGGCCGCCGTTCCGGCGGCGAAGCGGGAAACGTCGAAGAGCGTGACCGGCGCGATCGCGCTTGCGCCGCTCCACGCGCCCGCCCGGAGCGCGGCGACGCCCGCTCCGAACGCCGTCACGGCGCCCAGGCCGGTCACGACGACGCGGCACTCCCGTCCCATCTCCTCCTTATAATCCACCGCGGCGCCCGTTCCGCGGCGCGCACCCGGGCGCGCGTTCGCCCGATCCGCCCATGAAGATCGTCGTCGCGTCCGACGCGCACCAGCCCAACGAGGCGTACCGGGGTGCCCTCCTCGCGGCGGGAGCCTTGCCGGAGGAGGTGGTCCTCCTGCTTCCCGGCGACCCCCTCCCGGGCGCGCTCGACGGCCTCCTTCTCGCGGGCGGCCCCGACGTGGACCCCGCCCGGTACGGCGAGACGCCCGCGACGGAGACGCTCGCGGTGCGCCCCGAGCGCGACGCCCACGACTTCGCGGCGTTCGCGGCCGCCCGCGCCCTGGGCGCTCCCGTCTTCGGGATCTGCCGGGGCCTCCAGGTCGTGAACGTGGCGCTCGGCGGCACGCTCTGGCAGGACCTCCCCTCCCAGCGCGACCGCGGCCTCGCCCACGACGCCGACGCTTCGGGACGGGGCCGCGACTTCCGCGCGCACGCCGTGCGGCCGCGCGCCGGGCACGCGTCGCCGTTCGCGGACGCCGTCGCGCGCGTGCGGGACGTGAACTCCCGGCACCACCAGGCCGTCAAGGACCTCGCCGTTCCGCTTGCGGCGGTCGCCGCCTCTCCCGACGACGTCGTCGAGGCGGTGGAAACCAGGGAGCGCGCCGGAGCGGGGTGGCTCGCGGCGGTCCAGTGGCACCCCGAGGACCTCGTCGCGGACCCGCACCAGGAGGCGCTCCTCCGCTCGTTTCTCGACGCCTGCCGCGCCTTCGCGAAAGAGCACGGCCGCGCGACGCCCCTCTCCGCATGACCACATCCCGACAGGAGACCGCATGAACCGATTCGCTTCCCGCCTCCTCGCCGCGGCGCTCGCCGCCTCCACTCCGGCCGCGTTCGCCGCGCCGCCCGCTCCGGACGCGAAGTCCGCCGCGGGCGCCGGGGCCGTCCCGGTCGTCCAGCCGTTCAAGGACGCCGGCCTCTGGTACGGCGTTTTCGGCGGAACGATCTGCTCGTGGCTCGACGCGGGCGACGGCGTGTTCCTGATCGACACCGGCTCGACCGCCGCCGACGCGAAGAGCCTCAAGGCCGAGATCGCGAAGACGACGAAGAACAAACCCGTGAAGTGGATCGCGCTGACGCACCTCCACGCGGACTCGAACGACGGGCTCGCGTCGTTCTTCCCCTCCGACGCGACGGTGTTCGTGAACGCGAGGGCCGCCGGCATCCTCGCGGATTTCGCCGCTCGCGCGAAGGTTCCCGCGCTGAGCGTGATCGGAGTCGGCGACCGGATCCTCCTGGGCTCCGGGAAGCTCCGCGTCGAGATCGCCGCGGCGCCCGCCAACGCGCATACGTCCTCGGACCTCTACGTCCTCGACGCGGTGACGCGCACGGTCTTCGTCGGCGACCTCGTGACGCCGGATCGCTGCCCGATGCTGTCGGACCCCGAATCGGACCTCAAGGGCTGGATCCTCGCCCTGGACCGCATCGACGCGCTCAAGCCCGTCGGCCTCGTCGCGACACGGGGGAACCCCACCCCCAACGCCGGGCCCGAGGTCGCGCGGACGCGTCTCTACCTGACGAACATGCTCCAGTTCCTCATCGACGAGAAGAAGAAGGACGCCCCCGAAGCGCGCGTCACCGGCGAGCTGTCGATCGAGAAGCTCGGGGACTACTGCCCGCGCGAGCTGAGCGCGATCAACGCGTTGAGCGTCTACCGGAGGATGCTGGCCGACGGGTCGACCGTGCCCGGCCCCGCCCTGAAGAAGTGACCGCCTCCCCGCCGGGGTCGCGCGGCGCGCGGGCCTCGACGGTCGTCTGGATGCCGCCGCGGGGCGTGAACGCGCCCCGCACGGCGATCCGCCGCGGCGCGAGCGCCCGGACGAGGTCCTCGAGGACGCGGTTCACGACGTTCTCGTTGAAGATCCCGATGGAGCGGTACGCGTTCACGTATTCCTTGAGCGACTTGAGCTCGACACAGAGCCGGTCCGGCACGTACGTGATCGTGAGCGTCGCGAAATCCGGAAGGCCCGTTTTCGGGCAGATGGACGTGAACTCGGGGATCGTGATCACGATCTCGTAATCCGCCGCGTACTGCGACGGCCAGGTCTCGAGGGCGGGAAGCGGGGCCTTCACCCCGGAGGCCGCGTGGCGTTCCGTGTAACCCGACATCCCGCCGAGGATAGCGCGGAGGCCGTGGCGCTCCCGCCGGGCGTGGCACGGCCTGTGCGAGAATCCGTCTCCGCCATGGCATTTACCTCGGAAAAGCGCGCCGCTCTCCTCAAAGACATCCGCCACCTCGCCTTGATGGCCGCCGTCATCCTGACAGGACGGTCCGTTCTGGCCGACTGGTACGTCGTTCCGACAGGGTCCATGAAGCCGACCATCCTCGAGGGTGACCGCGTTTTCGTCTGGAAGTCGGCCTACCAGATGCGGGTCCCCTTCTCCCGCATCCGCCTCTTCGGAACCGGCACGCCGCATCGGGGAGACGTCGTCGTCGTCCGCAACCCGGACGGCGGGACCGTGCCGTTCGTCAAGCGCCTCGTCGGGCTTCCCGGCGACGTCGTCGAGCTCCGCAACGAGACGCTCTACCTCAACGGCAAGCCCCAGCGGACCGAGTTCCTGCCCGAGCAGAAGGCCGACGACGGCGAGACCGTCCTGCTCGGCACCGAGCTGCTCGGGACGCACCCGCACCCCGTCCGCGTCCTCCCGGACCGCCCGGCGTTCCGGACGTTCGGGCCCATCACCGTTCCCGAGAACGAGGTGTTCCTGATGGGCGACAACCGCGACGAGAGCCGCGACGCGCGGTTCTTCGGCACGCGCCCGATCACGGATCTGCTCGGCCGCGCGGTGGGCGTGATGTGGAGCTGGAACCAGGAGTTCTTCAAGGGGCCCCGCTGGACCCGTCTCGCGCGCCCGTTCATCACGACCGCCCAGGGCGCGACGATCAATTAGGGGACGCCGCCTTCGCTTGATTTAGTTGCTCTTTAGACTTAATCTAAGCTCCTGATGGACCGGACCGGACTCGCCGACCGCCTGAAGGAGAAGGGCCTGCGCGTGACGCAGCAGCGCGTCGCCGTGCTCGAGTACCTCTCGTCGACGCCGACGCACCCGACGGCCGAGGAGATCGGCGCGGCCGTGAACCGCTCGCAGCCGACGACCTCCCGCGCGTCCGTCTACAACGTCCTGCACTCGCTGAAGGAGAGCGGCCTCATCGAGGAGCTCGTCTTCGACGACGCGGTCGCGCGCTACGACGCGAACCTCGGCCCGCACCATCACTTCCTGTGCACGGCCTGCGGCGCGGTCCACGACGTCCCATTCGACGCGCTGCCGCCGCTCCCGAAGCGCCGCCTCCCGACCGGCCACACCGTCGAGAGCGTCGACGTCACGCTCCGCGGCCTTTGCCCCGCCTGCGGGAACGGGGCCGGGGCGGCGGCGCCCGCCGCCGCCCCGCCGTCGCCTCGCTGACTCAGCGTTTCTCGATCGGCTTGTAGTCGCGCCTCGCGGCTCCCGTGAAGATCTGGCGCGGCCGCGCGATCTTCTGTTCCGGGTCGTCCACGAGCTCGAGCCACTGCGCGAGCCAGCCGGCCGTGCGCGGGATCGCGAAAAGCACGGTGAAGAAGTCCGTGTGGAAGCCCATCGCCTCGTAGATGAGGCCCGAGTAGAAGTCGACGTTCGGGTAGAGCTTCCGCTTGACGAAGTAGTCGTCCTGGAGCGCGATGCGCTCCATCTCGAGCGCGATCCCGAGGAGCGGGTTCTTGCCCGTGACCTCGAAGACCTGCTCGGCGAGCTTCTTGATGACCTGGGCACGCGGGTCGTAGTTCTTGTAGACGCGGTGGCCGAAGCCCATGAGGCGCTTCTCGCCGTGGCCCTCCTTGACCTCCTTCACGAACGCCGGGACGTTCTTGATGTCCCCGATCTCGTGGAGCATCCGGAGGACGGCCTCGTTCGCGCCGCCGTGGAGCGGGCCGTAGAGGGCCGCGGTCGCGGCCGCGACGCTCGAATACGGGTCGGTCTGCGCGGAGCCGACCGAGCGCATCGCGTTCGTCGAGCAGTTCTGCTCGTGGTCCGCGTGGAGGATGAAGAGGACGTCGAGCGCCCGCTCGAGGACGGGGTCCACCTTGTACGTGGGCTCGGCCATCTTCTTCATCATCGAGAGGAAGTTGCCCGTGTACGAGAGGTTGTTGTCCGGGTAGACGTACGGGAATCCGATCGAGTGCCGGTACGCGAACGCCGCGATCGTCGGCATCTTCGCGATGAGGCGCGTGATGTCGTGGTCGCGCGCCGTCTTGTCGAAGATCCGCTTGGAGTCCGGGTAGAACGTCGAGAGGGCGCCGACCGTCGAGAGGAGCATCCCCATCGGGTGCGCGTCGTGGCGGAAGCCCTCCATGAGCTTCTTGATGTTCTCGTGGAGATACGTGTGGATCGAGACGTGGTGGGTGAACTCCTTGAGCTGGGACGCCGTCGGAAGCTCGCCCTTGAGGAGGAGCCATGCAACCTCGAGGAAGGTGGACTTCTCCGCGAGCTGCTCGATCGGGTAGCCGCGGTACTCGAGGATGCCCTTGTCGCCGTCGATGTACGTGATCGCCGACTTGCACGACGCCGTGTTCGTGAACGCCGGGTCGTACGTCATGAGGCCGAAGTCGTCGTCGCCCGTCTTGATCTTCCTGAGGTCGAGCGCCCGGATCGTCCCGTTCTCGACGGGCATCTCGTACGTCTTCCCGGTGCGGTTGTCGGTGATCGTGATCGTGTTCTTCTCGGCCATACGTTCCTTCCGGGTCCGCCTGGCGGGCCATCGGTCATTCTATGCCCGCGTCGCGGAGACGCGGGCGGCGGAAAGGTTGCATAGAATGTTCAACGTGAACGTCAAGCGCCACTTCGGCGAGGCCCTCACGCTCGTCGCCGCCGCCGTCCTCTGCGCCCTCGTCGCGAACGCCCTCGCCCGCGCCGAACGCAAGCTCCCCGTCGTCGGGACGTACCCCGACGCGCTGAAGGTGCCCGAGAAGAAGACCGGGGATTCTTCTGCTCCCTCTCATTCCGAGACGCCGGCGCCGCCGCCGGTGGACTCTGGAGCAACGGCAACGTCCGAAGTTTCTTCGAAGGTGAGTGGGGGCGATGCGCCCGCGGCGGCGACCCCCGCGAGCGCAGCCCGCGCAGCCGCGAAAACCCCAATACCATTCGAAGATAAGCGCCCTCGCCCGACCCCCAAGTCCGCCGGCGCGACTCCTGAGCCTCCGAAAGCCGGGGAGCAAAAGGACCTTCTTCTCTCCCGCTTCCCGCCGCACGCAGACAAGCCCTTCGTCGAGATCTCCGGCGACGACGCGGCGTGGCTCGCCGCGCGCGGCGTCCTCGTCGTGGACGCGCGGCGGAAGAGGGACTACGAGGAGGGGCACGTCGCGGGCGCGCGGAACATCTCGCCCTGGGAAGGCGACGCGGACGCGAAGATCACGGCGCTCGTGAACGAGGCGCGCGACGGCGCGCTCCCCGTCCTCGTCTACTGCTCCGGCGGCGACTGCGAGGACTCGCACATGCTCGCCCAGCGCCTCTACGGCGGCGGGTTCAACAACCTTCTCGTCTACAGGGACGGCTGGCCTGACTGGGTGAAGCGCGGCGGGAAGAGCGCGACGGGGCCGGAGCCGGCGGCGCCGTGAGGCTCTCCGAGCGCCTCGCCTCCCCCTGGCTCACCGTCCGCGTCCAGATCGCGCTCGGCGTCTTCTTCGTCGTCGCGGCGCTTCCGAAGGTCGTCGACCCGCCGGCCTTCGCCCACATGATCTACAACTACCGGATCGTCCCCGGCGCGTTCGTGAACCTCATGGGGCTCGTGATGCCGTGGGTCGAGCTCCTGGCGGGCGTGGCGCTCATCCTCGGGATCTGGACGCGGACGTCGGCCGCGCTCGTCGGCGCGATGCTCGGCGTCTTCATCGTCGCGATCTCGATCAACCTCGCGCGCGGAAACGCGATCGACTGCGGCTGCTTCGACGTGACGGCCGCGGGCAAGTCCGTCGCCGAGCGCATCGCCGACATGCGCTGGGTCGTCATCCGCGACGTCGGCATGCTCGCCATGGTCGCGCAGATCCTGTGGGCGACGGGGCGGGGCGAGGCGACGGCGGGCCGTTAGGCACGATCGGCGTGGGGCACTCCAATCCGTTGACCAGATGGGCCAGGCCGTCTTTCGTCTTCCGCGGCGCGGTCTTGGGTGCCTTCTTGCTGCTCCCGTCCGGCAGGGCCGCCGCCCAGGCCTGCTCCGGCGTGGGATTCACGCTCAAGGCGCAGATTCCGCTCGCGGCGCCGCTCGGACAGCTTCTCGTGACGGACTTGAACGGCGACGGACGGCCGGACCTCATCAACGTGGATTCCATCGGCGTACGCGTCTCGCTCAACTTAGGGGGTGGGACCTTCGGTCCACAGGTTCTCGCCGCTGCCGGGGGCAACGAGGCCGTCTCAGGGGGCTTCGACGGGGATGGGAAGACGGACCTCGTCGTCGCACGTGGCCCATCGCTCTTTCTCCTCCTCGGAGACGGAGCCGGCGGCTTTCGCGAGGCCGGCGCGATCGGTCCGACGGGCGCCGTGGACAGTCGCTTCTACAGCCTCGTCACGGGAGACTTCAACGGCGACGGGAAACCGGACCTCGCCGCTCTTCTCGTCCCCTGGCCGTACTCTGGGCCACCCGTCGTCGTGGTTCTCCTGAACCTGGGCGGAGGTTCCTTTGCCACGCGGCCTTCGTTGACGGTAGATGCGGGCAACTCCCTGGTCGCCGCCGACTTCGACGGCGACGGGCGGACGGATCTCGTCGTGGACGAGTGCGGTGGTGGCGCTTTCTTTCTCTCGAACGGGGACGGGACGTTTGCGCCACCGAGGTCCTTCGCGGGAGGTGCGACCTCCGCCTGTCTCTACGTCAGATCAGCGTCCAATGTCGGCGACCTCAACGGCGACGGCTTTCCCGACCTCGTGCAGACGTGGTCGTACAAGAGCCTCGGATTCGGCGTGAGGGTTCTTCTCGGGGACGGACGCGGCAATTTCACCTTGGCCGCGGGGTCCAATTTCTTCAACGTTCTGCCCGGAGGGCCGCGCTCCGTCGCGATCCGGGATTTCGATGGCGACGGATTCGCCGACGTCGCCGTGGGCGCCCAGGATTCCGTCGCCGTCATGCGGGGAGACGGGACAGGGAGCCTCGGCCCGCCGGCCTACTTCCCGGCATCCGCCCCGTACGCCGTCATCGGAGCTGACTTCGACGGCGACGGCCGCCCGGATCTCATGAGCTCGTTCGGCAACCTCCTCACGAACACCTGCCGCGCCGGCGGCTTCGAGCGCGTTCTCGCAGTGCCCGTTCTCGTCTCCACGCCCGGCGAGGCAGGCGCGAACTACGAGTCCGACATCACCATCACAAATGCGGGAACCTCGACCGCGACGCTCGAGCTCACGTACACGGCGACCACGGGCGGCGGAAGCGGGACCGCAGTGACGGCGCTCCCCCCGGGAACGCAGGTCTCGGACCCGTCCGCATTTCATTTTCTCGCGGGCCTCGGCCTGGACACCGGAGGGCCCGGTCCTCACGTCGGGACCCTGAGAGGCCGGTTCGAGGGCCTCTCCTCGCCGCACGGCGCCGGGATCTCCGTACGGGTTTCCTCCGCGGGCGGGGGCGTCGCGTTCGGCGGCGTCGAGCCGGATCCCGCGCCCACGCAGATCGTCGGCTGGCTGAAGGAGGACGCAAGCGACCGCAGCAACCTCGCGCTCGTGAATGCCGGCGGCGCCGGCGACGGCGACGTCCAGCTGCGCGTGACCCTCACGTCGACGGACCCGGCCGCGCCCGGCCGGATCGTGCTGCCCGACGTGACCCTGTCCGCCGGGGCATTCCGCCAGCTCAACCGCGTCCTCGCGGCGTCCGGCCTCGGCGCGGCATCGGCTTACGCGAGCATCGAGCGCGTGGCCGGCTCTGCGCCGTTCATGGCCTGGGGTGTGATCAACGACGCCGTCACGTCCGACGGCTCCGTGGTCACCTCCGGCCAGTCGTACTACATGCACCGGCTCACGACGGTCGTCGAAACTCCCGCGTACCTTACGGAAGTCGTCATCACCAACCTCGATACGACGGATGCAACGGTGAACTTCCGGTACTCGGCCGCAGTCCACGGCAGCCTCTGGGCGGACCTGACGCTGACGGTCCCGGCCGGCACGATGTGGCGCACGCCCTCCTTCGTCGACTTCATGAGGCAGCGGGGGGTCGCCGGCATGAGGTCGCGCGGGGACACCATCGCCGGAATGCTCGACGTGTACACCCCGAACGGACTCATCCAGGTCGGAGCGCGAATCTCGACGGCGTCCCCGGGCGGCGGCCGGTACGGCGTGTTTCTTTCGCCCGTGTCGACCGACTCGGTCTCCGGCCCGCAAGCATCGGCCTGGATCCCGGACCTGCGGCAGGACGCCTCTTTCCGGACGAACCTCGTCCTCCTCGGCGGCGTCTTCCGCGTCGAGATCTTCGACACGCGAGGGCGCCTCGTCGCGACGCAGGACGGCGTCGTCGAGGCGCAGATCAACGGAGTCCTCAAGGTCTGGGCGCCCGGCCTGACGCGCGGCTGGGCCCGGGTCACGCGCACGGCGACGCTGGCCGACGAAAGCGGGCTGCCCTTCTCCGCGTACGCCGTCATCAACGACGGCGCCGAGCCCGGGCTCGGCACGGGCGACGGCTCGATCGTCTGGATGGAACCGGACCCGTAACCGTCAGCCGAGCGCGCCGATCTCCCGCGCCGCCGCGAGGACGTCGTCCACCGTCGCGTCCGCGTCGGCGAGGCCCTGGCGCGGGTTGATGAAGCAGGGCCGGAGCGCGAAGCGGCCGTTCACGCGCGTATGCGACGGGACCGACCGGCCCTTCTTCCGCACGCGGAGCAGGACCTTCTCGTTCAGCGCGTCGAGCGCGGCCTCGTCCGTCACGCCCTCCGGCTTCACGCGGAAGCAGCAGATCGAGAGGACGGGCTCGGCGAGAAGCTCGAGCGAGGGATGCTCCCGCACGCGCTCGGCGACGCGCCGCGCGCAGTCGTGGTGCCGCACGACGCGCTCGCGCATCCCGCGCGCGCCGATCTCCTTGAGGAGCGCCCAGACGGCGAGGCCGCGCGGCGGCGCCGAGTGGTCGAGCGAGAGGTTCGGGTTTCCCTCGCCCATCTGGTCGAACGGCGAGTTCGTGTCGCCCGTGTCCGTCGGCGCCATCTCGACGTAGGCAGCGGGCTCGAGCGCGAGCGCGCGCGCGAGGAGGCCGCCGTCGCGCACGAAGGCCGCGCCGCAGCCGACCGGCGCCGCCATCCACTTGTGGGGGTCCACCGCGAACGAGTCGATCCTGGACAGGTCGCCGTAGAGCGGGGCGACGCGCGGGTCGAGGACGCCGAACCCCCCGTACGCGCCGTCCACGTGCAGCCAGACGCCGCGCGCGTGCGCGATCGCGCGCATCGCGTCGATCGGCTCGACGGCGCCAGTGTTCACGTCGCCCGCGGATGCGACGACCGCGACCGGCGTCGCCCCGGCGCGGACGTCCTCGTCGAGCATGCGCTCGAGCGCCGGGAGGTCCGGCCGGCGCGCGGCGTCCACGGGCACGAGGCGCAGCGCCTTGCGGCCGAGGCCGAGGACGCCGCAGGCGCGGTGGACGACGTGGTGGACCTCGCTCGAGGCGTAGACCCGCGGCTCCACCAGCTTCGCGAGGCCGTCGAGCCCCGGATCGAACCCCAGCCGCTCGCCGGCGTGCTGGCGCGCGGCGGCGAGGCCGAGAAGGTTCGCGGTGGCGCCGCCGCTCGTGAACGAGCCCTCGAAGGTTCCGGGCAGCCCGACGAGGCGGCCGACCCAGTGCAGCGCGAGGACCTCGAGGAAATTCCCGGGCGTCGCCCACCACCGCTGCGCGGCCGTGATGGAGCCCGCGAGCTGCGCGACGGCGGGCACGGTCGTCGGCGACGTCGTGACCCAACCCGTGAAGCCGGGCGCTCCGATCCTCAGGCCGTTCGGGATCACGACGTCGCGGAGGGCCGCGAGAACCGCCCCGCGGCCCTCGCCCTCCTCCGGGAGCGGCCCGTCCAGCGCCGCGCGCCACGCCGTCCGGCGCGCCGCGCCGTCCGGTCCCTCGAAGCGGGAAAACCGCTCGAGGGCCGGGAGGATTGCCGCGAGGGATTCCGCGAGCTCGCCAGTGGACGCGGACTCTGTCGCGACGGCGGCGGCCTTCGCGACGCCTGGTTTCGCGTTTGCGCGCTGCATGGGCACCTCCGGGAGGCGGTATTATGGGGGTTCGCGCAATGCCGTCCGCACGCTTCCCCGGCCTCCCTCTCCTGAAGGCGTTCGAAGGAGCGCTCAAGGAGGGTCTGCTCCTCGACGAAGCCCTGGGCGGCATCCTGAACGCGGCGCTGCACTTCTTCGACGCCCCGGTCGTCGCGCTCCTCCCCGGCGCGGGCATCCCGCCAATGACGCGTTCGGGCCGGTCCAGCGTCGCCGCCGCGGCCGAGACGCGGCTGAACCAGCACCTCGCCGAGGTCCTCGCTCAGGGCCGGGCCGGGAAGGCCGCCGAGGGCGGCTTGTCCTTCTTCGGCGCCCCCGTGAAGGTGAAGGACCAGACGCAGGCCGTCTTCGGCGTCGTCCTCGAGACGGTTCCCGGAACGGACGCCGAGGCCGAGGAGGCCGCGCGCGAGTTCGCGCGGACGATCGGCCACGTCCTCGAGCGCGACCGGACGCTCGGGACCCTCATGAAGCGCCGGGAGGAGGCCGTCGCTCTCTTCGAGCTCGCCTCCGGGGCGTTCCTCTCGCTCAACCCCGACGAGGTCATCCGCCTCACGGTCGCGTCGCTCTCGCGCGAGCTCGAGTTCGACCGCGTGAGCGCCTTCCGCTTCCAGCCCGAGACGAAGGAGATCGCCGAGATCCTCGTCCACGGGGCTCCCGTGAGCGGGGAGCGTCCGGTCACCGGGCGGACGGCGATCGCCTCGGACGACCTCCTCGCCCGCTGCCTCGCGGCGCACGGCCCGGCGTTCGAGGACGAGCCCGGGACGAAGCCCGTGCGGCGACGCCGGATGGCGCTTCCCCTGCACGCGGGCGCGCACGTGTTCGGCTTCCTGACGATGTCGCGGCGCGGCGGCTTCGCGCTCACGCCGCAGGAGCTCCGCCTCGCGCAGGAGCTCGCGAAGCTCGCGGCGGGCGCGCTCGAGAAGGCACGCCTCCTCGACGGCGAGCGCCGCAACAACGACCGGGTCTCGTTCGTCGGCCGCCTCCACGCCGCGCTCACCGGCCTCACGGACGTCCAGGCGATCGTGAGCCGCACCGTGGCCGAGCTCGGACCGCAGTTCGACCTCGACCTCTGCGCGATCCGGCTCCTCGCCTCCGGCGAGCTGCCCGGAGCCGAGGCTGCGTACGCGAAGGCGGGCGGCTCGACCGAAGTCCGGATCCCCGAGGCGCTCCTCACCCACCTCTCGACCGAGGGCTCGCACGCCTTCTACGCCAACGCGTCCGACGACAAGCACGGCCAGGCGCTCCTGCCGTCCGGGAAAGCCGTCGCCCCGCTGCCGAAGCCGCTCGCCCTCCTCGCGGTGCCGCTCGCGTACCGGGGATCGCCGGTCGGCGTCCTGTGCGCGATCGCCCGGACGGTCCCGCAGGGTATTTCGCTCGACCTCCTCCCGTCGTTCGAGGCCCTCGGCGTCGAGGTCTCGCTCGCGATCGCGTCCGCGCGCCTCCTCCAGCAGGAGCGCGAGTCCTACCGGTTCCTCGACCGGCTCCGCGAGGTCGGGCGCTCGCTCTCGACGACGTTCGACATCGACCGGATCAAGCAGACGCTCTGCGAGCAGGCCGTGAGCCTGCTGAAGGCGGACGCCGCCCAGTTCTGGGACGCGGACCCCGCGTCCAAGTCCGTGAAGATCGGCGCGCGCTGGGGCGCGGACGTCGGCGACGAGCTCGCGCGGGCCGTGCCGTTCGACCAGACCTCGCACCCGGTCGTGCGCACGTTCCTCGACAAGACGCTCGCGGTCGCGGGCCCGGCGGAGGGCGCGTCGTTCTTCCCGGGGAACGCCGGCGGCGGGGCCGCGCCGCTGATCCGCGCCGCCGCCGTGCCGCTCACGTATCACGACGAGCTCATCGGCGTCCTCTCCGTCGCCGCGCGCCGCGGCGTCGACGACTGGCCCGTCGACCTCAAGGAGCGCCTCGAGCTCCTCGCGGACTCGGCGGCCGTCGCGCTCCACAACGCGCGGCTCATGCGCCTCATCGAGCAGCAGACCGAGCGGGACAGCCAGTCGGGCCTCTACAACCGCGCCTCGCTCGGCAAGCGGCTCGAGTCCGAGGTCCGGCGCGCCGAGCGCAACGGTCAGGCCGTGGCGGTCGCCCACATCCGGATGGACGGGCTGAAGGAGTCCGTCGTGCGCCTCGGCGCCGAGTACGGCGACTCGCTGCTCCCGAAGCTCGCCGCCAAGCTCGTCCGCTCGACGCGCGCCGTGAACTTCGTCGCGCGCGACCGGGACGACCGTTTCTACATCCTGATCTTCGAGGCGGGCAAGGTGCAGTCGCACCGCGCGATGCGCTCGATCCAGAAGAACTTCGAGAACGGCCTCGACGAGCGCCTCTCGCAGTCGGGCGTCACGCTCGCGCTTTCCGCCGGCATCTCCGTCTACCCCGACGACGCGTTCGACACGGCGACGCTGCTCGCGCGGGCCGAGGACGCGCTCGACGAGGCGGTGAAGGCGGGCCCGGGCTCCGTCGTGCTGTACCACGCGACCGAGGCCGACGCCGCCGCCGCGGGCTGACCTCGCCCTTCGAATATCCTCCCGACATGCCGATCACGAACGGGACCGTCCTCGGGCGCTACCGGATGCTCGAGCGCGCCGGCACGGGCGGGATGTCCGAGGTCTGGAAGGCCGAGGACGAGACGCTCAGGCGCACGGTCGCCGTCAAGGTGATCCTCGGGCCCGTCGCGCAGGACCCGACCTTCCGCGAGCGCTTCCTGCGCGAGGCGCGCCTCGTCGCGGGCCTCGAGCACCCGAACGTCCTCCCCGTCTACGACTACGGCTCGTCGACGGTGGACGGCCAGGACGTCTCGTACCTCGTCATGCCGCTCGTCGCGGGTGGCTCTCTCAAGGGCCGCATCGCGGGACCGGTTCCGCCGTCCCTCGCGGTGACGTGGCTCTCGGCGATCGCGAGCGCTCTCGACCACGCGCACGCCAAAGGCATCCTCCACCGCGACATCAAGCCCGCGAACGTCCTCATGGACTCCCAGGGCCGTCCCCTCCTCGCGGACTTCGGCCTCGCGCGGAGCTCCGACGCGACGTCCGGGCTCACCGCGACCGGCACCGTCATGGGGACGCCGCTCTACATGGCGCCCGAGCAGGCGACGGGCGGCGCGCTCGACGGGCGCGCGGACGAGTACGCGCTCGCCGTCGTCGCGTTCGAGCTCCTGTCGGGCCGCGTGCCCTTCCTCGCCGATTCGCCGCTCGCCGTCCTTCACCAGCAGGTCACCGCGCCGCCTCCGCCGCTTTCGACGGTCCTGCCGGGCAGCCCCGCCGCCGCGGACGCCGTCCTCGCGAAGGCGCTCGCGAAGAAGGCGGACGAACGTTACGCAACTTGCGGCGCCTTCGTGCGCGCGCTCGGGGACGCGCTGGGCGTGCCGGGCGCGGGCGCGACCGTCCCGCAGTCGATGCCGGACGCCGGCTCGCAGCTCCGGACGGTCGTCTCGAAGGACTTCGGCGCGCCTCCTCTCGCGGCGCCCGCCTCCGTCCCGCCGAAGGGCGCGGACCCGACGCGCACGACGAAGGTCGCGCTCGCGGCGATCCTCGTCTTCAGCGCCGCGGGCGGAGCGTTCCTGCTCCTGCGTGGCGGGCGCCCATCCACTTCGAGTAGCGCCCCGGAGACGGCCACGCCCCCAATTTCTTCGAGTGTGAAAGAGGGGACCCCGGCAGCCGCGGTGGCTGCGCCCTCGACGAGCGCCTTGGCAGCCGCCACGTCCGAAGTTTCTTCGAAGGTGTATGTGGGTTCGGCGACGGCCACGGCGGCCCCCGCGAGCGAGGCCCCGGTCCCCGCCTCGTCCGAAATTTCTTCGAAGGTGAGTGGAGCGAACGGCGCCCCCGGCGCCGCGCAGACCGCGCCCGAGCCTCGGCCTCACTCACCCTTCGAAGAAAAATCCGAAAAATCCAGCGCGCCGGGCCGCTCCACCGGCCTCTCGTCACGCGAAGCGTCCGCCCCCCCGCGTCCGAAGCAGGCCTCGTTCCCTCCCCTCCTCTCGGGCGCGGCGTTCTCGGGCGACACGCAGCTCGCAGCGGCCTGGCAGGCGCTCGACACGCGCGGGCGTTCCCGGCTGACGCGCGAGGACTACGTCAACGCGATGGGCTCGGCGCGCGCGGTCCTCGGCCGCCGGCCGACGGCCGAGGCCCGCTTCCTCGACGCGTACGCACGGGCGGGCGTCGCCTACGCCGACGGCAGGAACGCCGAGGCCTGGCAGCTCCTCACGATGGCCCTCGGGAACTCCGGGCCGGCCGCCGACACGCGCGTCATGGCCTTCGTGGCGGAGGAAGTCAGCGCGATGGGCCCGAACCCGGGTCCGGACGCCGAGTGGGTCATGGGCCTGGCCTTCGGGGACGCGCGCGGCGAGCTCCGCGCCGAGCTCGACAAGGCCCAGGCCCGGGCTCCCCGCTCGCCGCGCGTGCAGGAAGCCCGGGCGCTCGTCGACCGCTAGTTCTTGAGCGTGTCGCCCGCGCGGAAGCCGCTGCCGGAGACGGCGGAGGCCATCGAGAGGCGCGCGCCCTTCACGGCCGTGATCCGCACGCGGCCGACCTTCGATTCCTCGGCGCCGAGGACCTCGCCCGTGTCCGGGTCCTTGATCTGCTTGCCGACGCGGAAGACCGTGAACTCGTCGCCTTCCTTGACGCCGCCCTCGGACCCGACGTTGACGTAGAGGGTGCCGCCCTCCACGTTCGCGATCTTGCCGACGATGCCCGACGCGTCGCCCTTGCCGCCGATCCCGGACGTCTTCACGTCGGCCTTCGCGAACGAGGCCGCGAGCTTCTGGACGACCGGCCGCATGAGCTTGTCGACCTTGCCGTGGTCCGACGCGCCGCCGCCCGCGCCCGCGACGTAGACGCTCGCGTCGGACGTCTCGTCCCGCGCCGTATCCGCCCACACGATCTCGCCCGTCGAGGTCGAGAACGCGCGCGCGTCGAGCGCAGCCTCGGCCTTCTGCGAGCGCACGCTCACGGATGGCACCCCGAAGCGGCCGAGGCCGCCCGGCACGCTCGCGCCGCGGTCCGTCGTGCCGAGCTCCGTCACGGCGCCCGCGATCAGGTACTCGACGCCGAGCATCTTGCCGATCTGGATCGCGGTCCGCGGGTCGATGTCGCCCGACAGCGAGAGGTTCTTCTCCCGCATGATGGCCGCGAGCTGCTCGCGCTCGATCACGCGGTACTTGCCGGTCTTGACGAGCTCGGTCACGAGCATGTCCTGCGCGCCGCGCCCGGCCTCGTACCAGGTCCACGTGTAGTTCGAGGCCTTGTTCTTGAACTCGAGGACGGCCACGCGGGGCTTCGCGCCCTGCGCGAGGGCGGCCGACGCCGAGAAGAGGGCGAGCAGAGAAACCGCGGAGACGATTCGCTTCATCGTTTTCACCTCGTTGATTTGGCGGACGCTATTCTAGGACGGTGGACGGCGACATGCCGGAGACGCCCGTCGTGCACCCCGTCGAGGACACGCTGGATCTCCACACGTTCCGCCCCGGTGAGACTGCGGAGGCCGTCGCCGAGTACGTCGCGGCTGCCGCGGCGAAGGGATTTCGGGAGGTCCGCCTGATCCACGGCCGCGGAATCGGGGTTCAGCGGGGGATCGTGCGCCGGGCCCTCGCGCGGTCCGTGGTCGTCCTCTCGTTCGAGGACGCGACACCGGACCGCGGGGGCTGGGGCGCGACGGTCGCGGTCCTCCGGCCGGCTCCTTCCGCATAAACGCGGCCGGAATCCTTCCGGTAGACTCCGCCGCGTGAAAAATCTGACGCCGCCGGCGAAGAAGGACCGTACGACCGTGATCCGGGGCTCCGGCATGTACGTCCCGCCGCAGGTCTACACGAACGAGATGATGGGCCGGATCATGGACACCACCGACGAGTGGATCGTGCCGCGCACCGGCATCCGGGAACGCCGTTTCGTGGAGCCCGGGATCGGCTCCGCCGAGATCGGCACGAAGGCCGCGGAGGCCGCGCTCGCCAACGCGGGCCTCGCCGCCTCCGACATCGACCTCATCGTCTTCGCGACGATGACGCCGGACCATTACTTCCCCGGCAACGGCGGCCTCCTCGCGGCCCACCTGGGCCTGAAGACCACGCATGCGCTCGACATCCGGATGCAGTGCGCCGGGTTCCTCTCGGGTCTCCAGACGGCCGACGCGTTCATCCGGTCCGGGATGTACGACCGCGTCCTCCTCGTGGGCGCGGAGGTTCACAGCGGGCTCATGCCGTGGCCGGAATCCGTGTGGGACGTCATGCTCGGGAAGACGCCCGGCCCGTGCGACCCCTTCTGGTACGCGCGCGCAACCGGCATGCGCGACCGCGCGGTCCTCTTCGGCGACGGCGCGGGCGCCATGGTCCTCGAGGCGAACTCCTCCCGGGATGGTCGGGGCTTCCTGGGCTTCGCGATGTACACGGACGGCAGCCACTGGGACAAGCTCTACGTGCCGGGAGGCGGCTGCAAGTCGCGCCCGTTCTTCACGCCGGAGATGTCCGAGAACCAGGGACTGATCCCCATCGTCGAGGGCCGCCACGTCTTCCGGCTCGCGACGACCCTGATGCCCGCCGCCGTCCAGGATCTCCTCGCCGCCCACGGCCGGACGCTCGCGGACCTCGACCTCCTCCTCATGCACCAGGCGAACCTCAGGATCAACGAGGCCGCGCAGAAGGTCCTCGGCCTGCCGGACGAGAAGGTGTTCAACAACATCCAGAAGTACGGCAACACGACGGCCGCGACGCTTCCCATCGCCTGGCACGAGGCGAACGCGGGCGGGAAGGCGAAGCCGGGCAGCCTCGTGGCGTTCACGGCGCTCGGCGCGGGCCTGCACTGGGGCGCCGGCCTCGCGGTCGTCTAGGGCCCGTCAGGCCTCGCCGTCGCGCTCGTCCTGGAGGCGCTCGGACGAGAGCAGCGCCGCCGCATCCGCGAGCTCGGGGCGCTTTCCCGCGAGCGCGACGACGGCCGCGATCGGCTCCCCGAGAAGGACGATCCGGTCGCGCACGCGCTCCCGGGTTTCCGGCCCCGCGGCGGCGGCGACTTCGGCGAGATCGATCTGGGCGCGGCGCATCCGCATCGCGATCTTGAGCGCGAACGGATTTCCGCCGCCCGTTTCGATCCCGGCGCGGCCCGCGGCGCGCGCCACGCCCGAGAGGCCGTGGACGAGCGCGCCGAGGAGCGGGGTGTCGCGTGAGAGGTCCTCGAGGGCGCGGTCGAGGACGGTCTCGACGGGGTTCCAGAGGACGCGCGTCCACTCGCCGCGGCCCTTCTCGGCGTCCTCGCGCATCCAGGCGACGAGGGCGCCCGCCCACGGCCCGAGCGCGCCGAGGTCGTTCCCCGCCGCCCCCATGACCCGGACGAGCGGCCGGAGCACGCGGCCGCCCGCCTCCTCGAAGAGCCCCGCGTGCGCGACGTGCCGCAGCGACGCGACGAACGGACGCGCCGAGTGGGCGAAGAACCCCGGCATCTTCCTCTCGCGCGCGGCGACGAGGACGTCCGCCCACAGGTCGAAGAACGCGAGCGCGACGGACGGCGAGCCGCGCTTGACGACGGCGACGCGCAGCTCGGCGAGCCACGGCGTCACGAGGAGCTGGAAGATCTGGTCGTGCGTCTCCCCCGCGAGCGCCGTGAACCGCGCCGAGACCTGCCCGAGCGAAGTCGCGACGACGGACGCCGGGCTCTGGGCGAGGACGTTCTCGAGGACGTCGTGGACCGTCACGAGCGGGTCGTCCGTCTCGACCGGGTACACGCGAAACGAGAAGATGAGGTCGTTCAGGACGTCGAGCCGGCCCTGCGCGGTTGCGCCCGACCCGAGAAGCCGGTCCTCCTGCGCCGCGAGGTACGCCGCGCCCACGAGCGCGAGCGAGTTCTCGAGGAGGTTCTCCTGCGTGAGAAGGCGCGGGATGCGACGGAACAGCCACGCGAGGCCCAGGATGGAGGCCCCGAACTCGAGAACGCCGCCCGCCGAGAGCAGGAAGATCGCGACCGCGTTGTGCGAGACCGGCGGCAGGTGCGCCGCGAGGAGCGCGAGGCAGGCCGCGACGATCGTCACGATCGCGCCCGACACGGCGGTCCGGAAGTCCTCGTCCGCGAGGATCATCGAGCCGAGATGCGAGCGCTGGACGGCCGTGCCGAGCGTGAGCGAGAGGATGAGGACCGAGCCCGCCATCGCGACGACCGCGGCGAGGACGGACGCGATCGTCGCGAGAAGGTACGTGAACGGGACCATGTCCTCGGACTGCGGCGCGCGCAGGTCGGTCCCCGCGGCCGCGACGAGGAGGCCCGCGAGCTGGAGCGCGACGCCCGCGAGGAGAATCGCGGCGACGAGCCGGCGGCGGCCCGCGCCGGCGTCGGGGGCGGCGGTCACGCGGGCTTGAGGGCCACGGACGACCCTACCCACGTGAAGTCCTTGTTGAAGTCGACGCCGAGCATCTTCCCGCGCGAGAGGCGGCAGAGGTTGAGCGCGAGCGTGGGCGCGGCGTCGCCGTCGGGCCGGAAGAACATCATGCGGATCTCGACCTTCACGCCGCCGCCGTCCGCGGCCGTCAGGCACGGGTCGTACGCGATCTTCTCCATCAGGACCCAGCGCGCCCGATCGGCCTCGGGGATCCGGCCGACGTCGGCCGGCGTCGGGTCCACGTTCACGCCTCCGCCCGCGAAGGAGAACAGGGGCTTGAGAACGTACCGCGCGGCGACGTCGTCCGGGACCGGCCCGAACGCGGACAGGACCGTCGCCTTCGGGACGACCTCGTGGTCGAGAAACGGGAGAGAGGCCTTCGACCACGTCCAGTACCAGTTCGGGTGAGGCACCCAGCGGACGTCGAGCTCGTCGCGGTGGTCGAACGGGAGCGGGGCGCCGGACTGGATGAGCTCGTCGAAGACGATCCGGTTGTAGATGCGCTTCACCGGCACGCGCCGTCCGCCGGCCGTGCGGAAGAGGCGGCGCCCTTCCCTCACGAGCTCGCGCGGGTCGACGCTGTCGACGCCGAGGAGCGCGCGCGTCGCGGCGAAGTCGATCGCCGTCTTCTGGCGGTCGGGCTCGAGGTCGAGGAGGACGACCTCGGCGGGATCCTCGGCGCCGACGACCGTGCGGCGGAAGAGGTCGACGAAGCCGGCGCGGCCGAGGCCCGAGAAGAACGGGCTCCACGCGGCCTTCGGAAGGCCCGGCACCTGCGCGAGCGCCGCGTTCCAGGCGTCGGCCTGCAGCACCTCGAACGCGGAAAGCGACGGGAACCCCTGCAGCTCGATGAGGCGCGGGACGAGCTGCCCCTCGTGGCGCACGACGGCGAAGTCGACCTGCGCGAGCGACGGGAGCGCGTCCATCCCGGGCGTCGCCCAGCGTGCCGGGATCGCGCCCCTCATGCGCGCGAGGAGGTCCGGCGCGGAAAGCTGCGCGACGATCTCGCGCGCGGCCTTCGCGAGCGCCGCGTCGAGCTCCGGCGTCAGGAAGACGGGCGTCTCCGCGAGACGGAAGCCCGCCGTCCGCCCGGCCCGGCGCACGAGGTCGTCCGCATACCCCTCCGCGAGAGCGGGCGTGAACGCCGCGTTGAACGCGCGCCGATGTCCCGGATGCATGGGCGCGGAGTTTAGACCTTCTTTTCCTTCCACTTTCCGCGCCGGAAGAAGGCGGCGCCGAAGCCGGCGTAGGCCGCGAAGCCGAGCGCGATCGCAAAGAACACGCCCCGCGGCCCGAGGAGAGCGCGCGTCGCGAGGACCCACGCGAGCGGGATCTCGAGGAGCCAGAAGACGGCGAAGTTGATGACCGTCGGCGTCCACGTGTCGCCCGCGCCGTTCAGTGCGCCCGAGAGGACGAGCCCCCACGCGAAGAACGGGAACCCGGCCGCGATCACGCGCAGGCCGAGCGTGCCGACGGGCAGCACTGCGGGATCGGACGAGAAGACCGCGACGAGGGGGCCCGCGAAGAGGACGAACGCGAGCCCGACCGAGCCGAGGAACGCCATGTTGTAGAGGCCCGCGAGGACGACGGACCGCTCCGCACGCTCGGGCCTCCCGGCGCCGAGGTTCTGGCCGACGAGGGTCGCCGCCGCGTTCGACATTCCCCATGCCGGCAGGATCGCGAAGACGACGATGCGGATCGCGATCGTGTAGCCCGCGAGCGCCGCGCTCCCGAAGGCCGCGAGGATCCGCACGAGGCCGATCCAGCTCGCGGTCGCGACGAGCGACTGGACGACCGCGGCGCCGGAGAGCTTCAGGAGCGCGAGCATGATCCTCGGGTCGAGGACGAGGTGCTCTCTCCGGATCGTGATGCGCCCCGTTCCGCGCGCGAGCGTGGCGAGCTGGAGGACGACCGCGAGGCTTCGCCCCGTCGTCGTCGCGACGGCCGCGCCCGTCACGCCGAGGCGCGGGAAAGGACCGAGGCCGAAGATGAGGCACGGGTCGAGGACGAGGTTGACGGCGTTCGCGAACCACAGGACGCGCATCGCGACCGTCGCGTCGCCGGCGCCGCGGAAGATCGCGTTGATGAGAAAGAGGAGGACGATCACGACGTTGCCGCCGAGCATCACGGCCATGAACCGCGAGCCCGAGGCGACGACGTCCGGCCCCGCGCCCATGAACGCGAGGATCCGCGGCGCGAAGAGAGCGCCGAGGATGCCGAGGGGGACGGCGACGAGGACGCCGAGCGCGATCGCCTGCACGGCCGTCCGGGCCGCGCGTTCGCGGTCGCGCTCGCCGATGCGGCGGGCGACCGTCGCGGTTGCCGCGGTCGAGAGGCCGATCGCGATCGAGTAGAGGATCGAGAGGATCGACTCCGTGAGCCCGACCGTCGCGACGGCGGCGGCGCCCAGCTTTCCGACCCAGAAGACGTCCACGACCGCGAAGACCGACTCGAGCGCCATCTCGAGGACCATCGGGATCGCGAGGAGGACGACCGCGCGGCCGACCGGCCCTTCGGTGAAGTCGCCGTGCCCGCCGCGCAGAGCCTCCCGCACCGTCGCGAGGACGCCCGGAGCCCTCGGGGGAGCGGCGGGGGAAGACATGGCCGAAGCCTACGCGACGGGCCTGCGGGACGCCCCGCGTCCTACACGTTGAACTTGAAGAGCATGACGTCGCCGTCCTTCACGACGTAGTCGCGCCCTTCCTGGCGCACGACGCCCGCCTCGCGCGCCGCCGACATCGAGCCGTGCTTCACGAGGTCGTCGTAAGCCACGGTCTCGGCCTTGATGAACCCCTTCTCGAAGTCCGAGTGGATGACGCCGGCCGCCTGCGGGGCCGTGTCGCCCGCGTGGATCGTCCAGGCGCGCGCCTCCTTCTCGCCGGCCGTGAGGTACGTCCTCAGGCCGAGGAGGTGGTACGCGGCGCGGATGAGCCGGCCGACTCCGGACTCGTCGACGCCGTGCGACGCGAGGTACTCCTTCGCGTCCTCCGGCGACAGCTCGGCGAGCTCGGCCTCGATCTTCGCGGAGATCGCGACCGCCTCCGAGCCGCTGTGCGCCTCCGCCCACGCGCGCACCTTCGCGACGAGCGGAAGGGCGTCGGCGTGCGCGAGGTCGGATTCCGCCACGTTGCAGGCGAAGAGAGTCGGCTTCATCGTGAGGAGGAAGAAGCCGCGCGCCGCGGCCTTCTCCTCTTCGGTGAGGTCGAGCGTGAGCGCGGGCCTGCCCGCGTCGAGGTGCAGGATCAGCTTCTCGGCGACGGCGAGCTGCGCCTTCGCCTCCTTCTGGCCGCCGCGGGCGAGCTTCTCGAGGCGCTCTTTCTGCCTGCCGACGGACTCGAGGTCCGCGAGGACGAGCTCCGTCGCGATCGTCTCGATGTCCGCGACCGGGTCGAGCGTGTCGGAGACGTGGACGACGTCCTTGTCGTCGAAGCACCGGACGACCTGGACGACGGCGTCGACCTCGCGGATGTGCGAGAGGAACTTGTTGCCGAGGCCCTCGCCCTTGCTCGCGCCCTTGACGAGGCCGGCGATGTCGACGAACTCGAACGTCGCCGGGATCTTCACGGGCGTCTTCGCAATCTTCGCGAGCGGTTCGAGGCGCGCGTCCGGCACCGTCACGATCCCGACGTTCGGTTCGATCGTGCAGAACGGGTAGTTGGCCGCTTCGGCCTTGCGGGTCCTCGTGAGGGCGTTGAAGAGCGTCGACTTCCCGACGTTCGGGAGGCCGACGATGCCGGCTCGGAGCATGGGGATCCTTTCGGGTGGGGCGCCGCGCGGAAGGCGGGCGCCGGGAGCGCAGAGGTTAGCATTCGGCCATGCTCAGGACGACGCGTGCCCTGTCCCTCTCTCTCGCCCTCGGCCTCTTCCTCTCGGCGACGCCGGTGCACGCCGCGAAGAAGCCGTCGAAGAAGAGCCCGCACACGCAGATCGCCGCCGTGTGCCGCGTCGAGACGGCGCCCGCGGAGAAGACCCACAGGAACAACCGCAAGTTCCTCGAGTTCGACGTCACGATCGTCTCGTACGAGCGCCTCCCCGGCGACATGTCGTCCGACCCGGCCCTCGCGATCCGGCAGGACCGGCGCATCCACGTCGTCCACGACCTCTCGTGCGGCGGAGCCCCCGTCGTCCTCGCGCCCGGCGACGCGGCCTGGATCCGCGGCGAGTACGTCGCGGTCCCCGACGGCAGGGACCTCATCCACTTCACCCATCCCGCCGACGGCTCGTGCGGGGCGGCCGGCGCCCATCCGGACGGCGGCATCAAGAAGCTCGACGCGGCGGCCCTGAAGAAGGCCGCCTGAGCGAAGGAGACGCCGCCCGCTCGGGCGCCGCGCGGCTCCTCGACGCGTGGGACGCGTACGCCCGGGAGTTCGCCGCGATCACGCGCCGCGCGCCGGTGCGCTTCTCCGCACGCGACTGGCGCGGCGTGCGCGCGGACGCCCTCGAGCGCCTCGAGCTCTATCGTCGGACGCTCGACCCCGCGATCGGCGACCTCGGCCGGATCCTCGGCGCGGGCGTCGAGGATCCGGGCGTCTGGTCCGCCATGAAGGCGCGCTTCACGGCTCTCGCCACCGGCCGGCTCGACGCCGAGCTCGTCGAGACGTTCTTCAACTCGGCCTCGCGCCGGATCTTCCACACGGTGGGCGTCGACGACCGCGCCGAGTTCGTCCACAGGGAGCCCGCGCCCCTCCCCGTCGAGGCCGCGGGGCGCTTCCTCGCATCGTGGGACGCCCGCGTCGGGCGCGAAGCCGCCGTCCGCAGCGCGCTCCTCGCCTTCCCGTTCGCCGCGGGGTGGGAGGACGCCGGCCGCGACGCCGTACTCGCGACCCGCGCGCTCGACACCGTCCTCACGCGGGCCTGGGGCTCTCCCGGGTTCGACGCGCTGGATCTCCTCCGGCCCGTCTTCTACCGGAGCAAGGGCGCCTACCTCGTAGGCCGCGTCCGAAAGGGAGACCGCGAGCGGCCGCTCGTCCTCGCCCTCCTGAACCGGACCGGCCGCACCGAGGTCGACGCCGTCCTCTGCGACGAGGACGAGGCGTCGATCGTCTTCAGCTTCACGCGCTCGTATTTTCACGTCGACGTCGAGCACCCCGCCGCGCTCGTCGCGTTCCTCAAGACGCTCATGCCGAAGAAGCCCGTCGCGGAGCTCTACACGGCGCTCGGGTTCAACAAGCACGGCAAGACGGAGCTCTACCGCGACCTCCTGCGCCACCTCGCCGCCTCCGACGACCTCTTCGTCGAGGCGCCGGGCGCCCGCGGCATGGTCATGCTCGTCTTCACGCTCCCGTCGTACGACGTCGTCTTCAAGGTGATCCGCGATTCCTTCGCGCCCCCGAAGACCGCGAGCCGGCAGGACGTCCTCGGCAAGTACCGGCTCGTCTTCCAGCACACGCGCGCGGGCCGCCTCGCCGACGTGCAGGAGTTCGAGCACCTCTCGTTCCCCGTCTCGCGCTTCGACCCCGCGCTCCTCGACGCGCTCCTCGCGGGCGCCGCCGAGACCGTCGAGGTCCGCGGGGACGAGGTCGTCCTCCGCCACCTCTTCACCGAGCGCCGCCTGACGCCGCTCGACCTCGCGCTGAGGGACGCATCCCCGGAAAAGGCCCGCGCCGCGATCCTCGATTTCGGCGAGTCGATTCGCGACCTCGCCAAGGCGAACATCTTCCCCGGCGACCTCCTGCCGAAGAACTTCGGCCTCACGCGCCACGGCCGCGTCGTTTTCTACGACTACGACGAGATCGCGTTCCTGACCGACGTGAACTTCCGCGAGCTGCCCGCCGGCGCCGACGAGGAGGCCGGCGGGCCCGACGCGTCGTTCTTCGTCGGCGAGAACGACGTCTTCCCGGAGGAGTTCCTGCCGTTCATGGGCCTGAGGGGCCCTGCGCGTGACGCCTTCCTCGAGCAGCACTCCGACCTCCTCGGCGTGCGCTTCTGGCTCGACGCCCAGCGGCGGGAGCGCGCAGGCGAGATCGTCGACGTCTTCCCGTACCCGCGCGAGGCCCGTCTCCGCCCCGACTGACCGCCGGCGGGAGCGGGTCCGGCGCCCCGGCCTGATTCATTCGCTTCGTTGCCCCCTCCGCGCCCGGCCCCTATGATCCGCGCCCGAACGAAGGAGGACGCTCATGCCCAGCGCCAAGCCCACGGTCCCCGCAGGCGGCCAGAAGATCACGATTTCCGGCGGGAAGCTCCAGGTTCCCGACCACCCGGTCATCCCGTTCATCGAAGGCGACGGGACGGGCCCGGACATCTGGCGGTCCTCGGTGCGCGTGCTCGACGCGGCGGTCGCGAAGGCTTACGGCGGCAAGCGCCAGATCAAGTGGATGGAGGTCTACGCGGGCCAGAAGGCCTTCGACCGCCTCCAGACGTGGCTCCCGGACGAGACGATCGACGCCTTCCGCGAGTTCCTCGTCGGGATCAAGGGCCCCCTCACGACGCCGATCGGCGGCGGAATCCGCTCGCTGAACGTCGCGCTTCGCCAGCTCCTCGACCTCTACGTCTGCCTGCGCCCCGTGCGCTGGTTCAAGGGCGTCCCCTCGCCCGTGAAGCACCCCGAGAAGGTGAACATGGTCATCTTCCGGGAGAACACCGAGGACATCTACGCGGGCATCGAGTTCGCGGCGGGCACGGACGACGCGAAGAAATTCGCCGAGTTCCTCAAGGTGAACTTCCCCGCCCAGTACAAGAAGCTCCGCTTCCCGGCGACGACCGGCTTCGGCGTGAAGCCCGTGTCGCAGGAAGGCAGCGAGCGCCTCGTCCGCTCCGCGATCGAGTACGCGATCAAGGCCAGGTCGAAGAGCGTCACGTTCGTCCACAAGGGCAACATCATGAAGTTCACGGAAGGCGCGTTCCGGAACTACGGCTACGCCCTCGCCGAGAAGGAATTCGCCGACAAGACCTACACGTGGGACCAGTGGGAGCGCACGAAGAAGGACAAGGGCGAGGCCGCCGCGAACGCCGAGCAGAAGGCCGAGCTCGCCAAGGGCAAGATCCTGGTCAAGGACGCCATCGCCGACATCACGCTCCAGCAGGTCCTCACGCGTCCCGACGAGTTCGACGTCATCGCGACGCTGAACCTCAACGGCGACTACCTCTCGGACGCCCTTGCCGCGCAGGTCGGCGGCATCGGGATCGCGCCGGGCGGCAACGTGAACTACGTCACCGGCCACGCCGTCTTCGAGGCGACGCACGGCACGGCACCGAAGTACGCCGGCCTCGACAAGGTGAACCCCGGCTCCGTCGTGCTCTCTGGTGAGATGATGCTGCGGTACATGGGCTGGACCGAGGCCGCCGACCTCATCCTCAAGGGGATGGACGGCGCGATCCAGGCCCGGACCGTCACGTACGACTTCGCGCGCCAGATGGAAGGCGCCACCGAGGTCTCGTGCAGCAAGTTCGGAGACGCGGTGATCGCCCACATGGGCTAGGAGGCTCCTTCATGAACGTTCTCGTCCTCGGAGGCACCGGAACCGTCGGATCGCAGGTCGTCCGGGAGCTTCTCAAGAGAGGCGCGGACGTCTCGATCCTCACGCGCGATCCGAAGAAGCCCGTGCCCGCCGGGGCCCGGGCCGTCGTCGGGGACCTCCTCGATCCCGGCACGATTCGCACGGCGTTCCGGGGCCGCGACGCCGTGTTCCTGCTCACCGCTCTGGGCGCGGGCGAGTGTCACGAAGGACTCATGGCCGTCAACGGCTGCCGGCTCGGCGGCGTGAAGAAGATCGTCTTCCTCTCCGTCCACCGCGTGGACGAGGCGCCGCACCTCCCGCATTTCGGCGCGAAGCTCCCGATCGAGACGGCGATCAAGGCCTCGGGGATTCCCTGGACGATCCTGAGGCCGAACAACTTCTTCCAGAACGACCTCTGGTACAAGGACGCCATGCTCGGGAACGACGTCTACCCGCAACCGTTCGGCGACGCCGGCCTCTCGCGCGTGGACGTCCGCGACATCGCCGAGGCGGCCGCGATCGCGCTCACGACGGACGCAGCCAGGAACGAGACGGTCAACCTCGTCGGTCCGGACCTCCTGACCGCAACGGGCACGGCCGCGACGTGGGGCGGCGTCCTCGGCCGCAAGATCGCGTACGGCGGAGACGATCTCGACGCATGGGAGCAGGCCTCGCTCGCGTTCCTCCCCGCCTTCGCGGTGTTCGACTTCCGGCTCATGTACGCGTTCTTCCAGGAGAAGGGCCTCAAGGCGACCCCGGAGGACGTCGCGCGCCTCACCGCCCTCCTCGGCCACGCGCCGCGCCGCTTCGAGGAGTTCGCGGCGGAAACCGCCCGCGCCTGGAGCGCCTGAGAGCGGCCCCCGGCCTTCACGGTAGGATCGCGCCCATGAAAAAGGGCGCGCCGCCCCTCGTCGGGGTCGTCATGGGCTCCACGTCCGACTGGGAGACGATGCGGCACGCCGCCGAGACGCTGGAGCGCTTCGGCGTCCCGCACGAGACGCGCGTCGTCTCGGCTCACCGCACGCCGAAGCTCCTCGCGGCGTACGCCGCCGGCGCCGAGGCCCGCGGCCTCGAGGTCATCGTCGCGGGCGCGGGCGGCGCGGCCCACCTGCCCGGAATGCTCGCGGCGCAGACGGCCGTGCCCGTCCTCGGCGTGCCGGTCGAGAGCCGCGCGCTCAAGGGGCTCGACTCGCTCCTCTCGATCGCGCAGATGCCGGCGGGCGTCCCGGTCGGGACCCTCGCGATCGGAAAAGCGGGCGCGACGAACGCGGGCCTCCTCGCGGTCGCGATCCTCTCGAACACCCGGCCCGCGCTCCGCAAGAAGCTCACGGCCTTCCGATCACGACAGACCCGGAAGGTCCTGCAGTCCCGGCTCCCGTGAAAGTCGTCCCGCCCGGCTCGACGGTCGGCGTCCTCGGGAGCGGCCAGCTCGGCCGCATGTTCGCGCTTTCGGCCCGCGCGATGGGTTACCGCGTCCACACCTATTCGCCCGAGGAGGACTCTCCCACCGGCCACGTCGCCGATGTCGAGGTCTCGGCGCCGTACGACGACCTCGACCGCCTCCGCGCGTTCGCGAAGGGCCTCGACGTCCTGACGTTCGAGTTCGAGAACGTCCCGCGCGCGGCGCTCGACGCCGTCGAGCTCCTGGTCCCGGTTCATCCCTCGCCGGAAGCGCTCTGGGTGAGCCAGAACCGGGAGAGGGAAAAAGACTTTCTTGGAAGGGTGAATGTCCCCGTCACGCCGTGGGCGATGGTGCGCACGACCTCCGATCTCGCTTCGGCACTGTCCTCCGTCGGCGCCCCCGCCGTCCTCAAGACGGCCGCATTCGGATACGACGGAAAGGGCCAGGAGAAGATTTCTTCGAAGGATGAAAAGGAGGCGGAGGCTGCGTGGGCGCGTCTCGGCAGGGCGCCGTGTGTTCTCGAAGCCTTCGTCGATTTTCAAAGAGAGATTTCCGTCGTCGCGGCGCGCGGCGCGGACGGACGCGTCGCCACTTTCCCCGCCTTCGAGAACGAACACAGCAGGCACATCCTCGACGTGACGACGGCCCCCGCGCCTCTTACCCTTTCAGAAGAAAATCTCGCGCACGAAATAGCCCGAACGATCCTCGACGCGCTCTCCTACGTGGGCGTCCTGTGCGTCGAGATGTTCCACACGCGCGACGGACGGCTGCTCGTGAACGAGATCGCGCCGCGGCCGCACAACTCCGGCCACCTCACGATCGACGCCTGCGTCTCGAGCCAGTTCGAGCAGCAGCTGCGCGCCGTCTGCGGCCTGCCGCTGGGCTCGACGGAGCTCCTCCGGCCGGCCGCGATGGCGAACCTCCTCGGCGGTCTCTGGGCGGGCGGCGTTCCGCGCTGGGAAAAGGCCTGTGCCGTCCCCGGCGTCGCCCTCCACCTCTACGGCAAGAAGGAGGCGCGGCCCGGCCGCAAGATGGGCCACCTGACGGCGCTCGCGGAGACGCACGCCGAAGCGCGCCGGAACGTCCTCGCGGCGCGCGCGGCCCTGACCGCCTGAAGCGCCTGCGCGCTCAGGCCCCGGCGCCGGCCAGAGCGTCGACGACGCGCTCGAGCTTCATGCCCCGGCTCCCCTTCACGAGGATGACGTCCCCCGGCGAGAGCCGCGGGCGGAGCCACGCGAGGAGCGCCTCGACCTCGGTGAAGTGAGCCGAGGAAGAAGAAGAGCGGAATTCTTTGAAGGTAAGAGGGGAACGGGGGCCGAAGAATGCGGCCAGCGCGACGCCGGATTCGCGGGCGCAGCGGCCCAGGGCCCGGTGGGCGTCCTCTTCGAACGATCCCAGCTCCAGCATGTCTCCCAGCACGGCGACCGCCCGCCCTTTCCCTCCCGCGACGAGCGACGCCAGCGTCGCGAGCGCGGCCTCCATGGAAGCGGGCGAGGCGTTGTAGCAGTCGTCGAGGATCGTGATCCCGCCGGCGCCGGGGACGACGCGGGAGCGGTGCGAGTAAGGCCTCGCGAGGGCGAGGCCGCGGGAGATTTCTTCGAATGAGAAAGACAGGGCGAGAGCCGTGGCCGCCGCCGCCGCCGCATTCATCGCGTTGTGCTCTCCCACGAACCCCAGCGTGACCTCGACCGAGCGCCGCTGCAGCTTGGAGCCACCGACGAGACGGCAAGCTCCGGCCTCCCACTCTTCCCCTTCTAAGAAAATCTTCATGCCCTCCACTCCGAGAGGCTCGACCCGAAGAAGACGAACGTCCGCCAGAAGACTCTTACCAAAAAGAATCTTTCTTACGCCGGCCGCGGCCCGCTCCGCCTGCGCGACGCAGCGGGCGTCGTCCGCGTTGACGACGGCGACGGAGCCCGGAAGCAGGCCGCGGTAGAGCTCGCCCTCGGCTTCCGCGACGCCGTCGAGATCCTTCAGGAACTCGAGATGCTCGGCGGCGACGAGCGTGACGACGCCCGCGTCGGGCCGTGTGATCTCCGTCAGACGCGCGAGCTCGCCCGGAGCCGACATCCCGAGCTCGAAGACGGCCGCCCCATGCTCCGGCGCCATCCGGAGGACCGTCAGCGGGACGCCGATCTCGTTGTTGAGGTTGCCCTCCGTCGCGAGCGCGTTCCCGCGCGTCCCGAGGATCGACGCGAGCATTTCCTTCGTCGTCGTCTTTCCGTTGGACCCGGCGACGGCCGCGACGGGAATCGCGAATCGGCGGCGGTGGAAGGCGGCGAGCGCGCCGAGAGAGCGGAGCGTGTCGTCCACCTCGAAGAGCGGCAGGCCCGCAGCGGCGGGCGTCCCCTTCCGGACGACGGCGGCGCCGGCGCCCCTTGCCTTCGCCTCACCGAGGAACGCGTGCGCGTCGAAGCGCTCCCCCTTCAGCGCGACGAAGAGAGCGCCCGCCGGGATCGAGCGCGTGTCCATCGAGACGGCCGCGAACGCCGCCGGCGCGCCGGCGGGAGCGGCGGCGCCCGTCGCGCGCTCGACGTCCGCCGCCGTGAAGAGAGGCCCCCCGGGGCTCACGTCGCGAGGCCGAGGAGGGCCGGCCACGTCCCGGTCGCCTCGAAGCGCCGCGGGTTCTTCGCGCGGTCGATGAGGTACGCCGCCATCTCCCGCACGATCCACTGGAAGTTCTCTTCGCCGACGGACGCCCGGTCCGCGTCCGGGGCGCAGTTCATGAAGTCGATCGCGTAAGGGATCCCGTCGCGGACGGCGAACTCGACCGTGTTCAGGTCGTAGCCGAGGGCGCGGCAGAGCGCGAGGGCGTCCTTCGTCACGCGCTCGGCCATCGCGGCCGGAACCGGCTTGCCGGCCGCCGCGGCGTACCGCATCGCGTGCGGCTCCTTCGGGGCGTACGGCATGATCCTGACGCGCGAGCGGCCCACGACGTAGCAGCGGTAGTAGTCCGTGAACTCGATCGCTTCCTGCGCCATCATCTCGAGGTCCCGCGTCTTGTCGTACGCCGCGAAGAAATCCTCGGGCGTGTCGCACTTGTACACGTCCTTCCATCCGCCCCCGTTCGCGGGCTTCATGAAGATCGGGAAGCCGAGGTACGCGAACACCCGGTCCCAGTCCACGAAGTCGAGGTTGCGGAAGGACGTCGCCGTCGTGTTCGGCGGGTTCTCCTTGTGCGGGAGGAGGACGGTCCTGGGTACCGCGACGCCGGCCGCGAGCGCGACGACGTTGTCGAAGTACTTGTCGTCGGCGCACCACCAGATCGGGTTGTTCACGACCTGGGTGCCCCGGGCGACCGCGCACTTGAGGAACGTCCGATAGAACGGGACCTCGTGGCTGATGCGGTCGAGGATCACGGAGTCCTCGAACGACTGCTCCTGCACGAGGACCGAGAGCTTCACCGGTCCGGCCTCGAGGTCGTCGCCGGCCTTCCGGGCGGCCTCGTTGATCTCGTTCATGAGCGCCCACGGGAACGTGTCCTCCATCCCGAAGAGAACGCCGATCCGCTTCTTTGCCATGGGGGTCCCCCTCGTGTCGCGCAGGATCCTAGCGGACGCGCGCGCGGCGCCGCAATTGCGCCACGCTAGACTCCCCGCCCATGAAACGCGAATACGGCTCCTGGAGAAGCTCCGCTCTCGCGCGACCGATGGAGTACCTCTGGTTCGGCGACCGCGGCCGGCCGGTTCTAATGTTCCCGACGTCGATGGGCCGCTTCTACCAGAACGAGGACTTCGGCCTCACGGGCGCGCTCGCCGACAAGGTCGATGCCGGCCTCCTCCAGCTGGTCTGCGTCGACTCCGTGGACGAGGAGAGCTGGTACAACAAGAGGGCCCAGCCTCGCGACCGTGCGCATCGCCACGACGACTACGACCGCTACCTGCGCGACGAGATGCTCCCGTACATCGAGAGCCGGACGGGCGGCAACGTCGTGGCGGTCGGCGCGAGCTTCGGCGCGTACCACGCCGCGAACCTCGCGGGCCGGTACCCGGGGCGCATCACGAAGGCGATCTGCTTCTCCGGCCTGTACGACGTCGACCAGTTCCTCGACGGCACCTGGGACGAGCTCTGCTACTACCACACGCCGATGGCCTACATCGCGAACATGGACGCGGAGTGGCTCGACCGCCTCCGGCAGGTGGAGTGGGTCGTCGCGACGGGCGAGCAGGATTCCCTCGTCGCGCAGAACCGCGCGTTCGCCGACCTCCTCGCGCGGAAGGGGCAGCGCGTCACGGCCGAGTTCTGGCCCGGCGTCTTCGGCCACGACTGGCCGTTCTGGAACGAGCACATTCGCCGTTTCGTCTGAAGGGCGTCAGCCGGCCTTCGCGCGCAGCTCCTGGAGGCGTTTGTCGACCTGCGCCCCCTTCTGCCGCGCCTCGTCGGCCTCGGCCTTCGGCCCGAGGACGCCCTTGACCGCGGCGAGAGCGCGCCAGGCCTCCGGCCGGAAGGGCGCGAGGCGGGCCGCGTCCTGCGCGACCTCGAGCGACTCTTCGAACTCGCCTCTCCTCTCGAGGAGGCGCGCGAGCGCGACCGCGATCTCCCACGATCTCGGAAAGGCGGCGCAGCCCTCCCTGAGGACGGCGACTCCGTCGTCGGCGCGTCCCGTCCACTCGCGGTAGCGCGCGAGCGTCACGAAGTCGCCTGGCTCCCGGGCGGACGGGTCTCCCACCGCCTTCTCGAAAAAGCTCATCGCGGCGTCGTCCACGGCGCGGCGGCCGCCCGTCTCGACGCCCAGGATGAAACCGTCCGCGAACGCGCGGGCACGTGTCCGCGCGAGGCTCGCGCTGTGCGGGAACTCCGCGAGCGCCCTGTTGCAGTGGGCGAGGCAGCCCGCGTACTCCCGGAGCTGGAGCAGGGTGCGTGCCTCGAGCTCGGCCGCCTCGCGCCGCCGCGCGGCGCCGGCGGTCTCGGGGACGCCCGCGAGCTCCGTCTTCGCCTCCGGCCAGCGGTCGAGCGCCAGGAGCGCCCGCGCGCGGACGATCCGCGCCCGCGCGTCCTGGAGCCCGAGCGCCCGCGCCTCGGAGGCGAGATCGAGCGCCTCGTGGATGTTCGCGAAGGCGTCCGGCAGGCGGGTCTCGGGCACGGCCGCCGCGTGCCTCAGGAGGTGTTCGGCGGCGTCGAGAAGCGTCCCGGCGTCGCGCCGGAGCGCGAGGCGCTGGCGAGCCGTCGCGACCGAGTCCGAGACGAGTCCCTGCACGCTCTGCGACGCGAGGAGGAGGTCGAGAAGCCCGGCGTCGGTCTTGTGCAGGAGGAGGCCCGTGCGCGCGGCGCGTTCGGCGAGCGCCGGGTTTCCGAGCTTGAGATGCGCGTTCGCGAGGAGCGCGAACATCTCGGACGGCTTCTCGGCGGCGGCCGAAAGGGCGTCGAGCGCCGCGACCGCTTCCGCCGGGCGGCCGAGTTTCAGGAGGCCGCGCGCGAGCGTGATCGCGGACGTCTGCTGGAGCGGGTCGTCCGGCAGCTCGCGCACGACCGACGGGAGCACGACCCGGGAAAGGATCTCGACGGCGCCGGCCCAGTTCCCCTCCCCGGCGAGCTTGAGCGCCTCGTCGAGCTCCTTCTTCGCTCCCCTCACGTCGACCGCCGGGCCGCCGCGCCCCGTCACGAGGGCGCCCTTTGCGACCTTCGCGCGGAGGACGTCGCCGCGCACCTCCTTGGCCTGGTAGCGCATCTTCGGGACGAAGCGCCCGATCCTGAGTTCGCGCCGCTGGGCGGCGTTCAGGACGTCCGTGATGAAGGTCTTCCAGTCCGCGTGGCGGCCGTGACGCTCGCGCTCGAGGCCGCGCATGATGATCTCGTCGGCCCCGAAGGTGGACCGCCGGAACATGCCCGACGACAGGCGGGGGGCCTCGGTGCGGATCTTGGCTCCCCGGATCTCGTGCCAGTCGCCCGTGAACGGGACGCGCCCGGTCTCCCACTCGTACATGAGGCACGCGAGGCTGTAGATGTCGGACCGCACGTCGAGCGGTACGCCTCCGAGGAGCTGCTCGGGCGAGGCGTAGGCGGCGGTCCCGTAGATGACCATCGTGCCGTCCGCGTTCCCGGGTTCCTCGGCGTCGCGCGTCCCCGCGATGCCCCAGTCCGACACCGCGGCCCGGTTCAGGTCGTCGATCAGGATGTTCTCGGGCTTGAGGTCCCGGTGGAGGATGCCGTGCTCGCGGTGCGCCCACTCGAGGGCCCCGGCGACCCGGACGATCGTCCGGTAGAAGTTCTCCGGGTCCTTGTCCGCCATGTGCGCGCGCAGGTTCCCGCCGGCCATCCAGCGCGAGCAGACGACCGGCGTGTCCTCGAACGTGAAGACGCAGAGCGCCTCGACGATGCCGTCGCACACGGACAGCTTCAGCCACGTCTGCAGCTCGACGAGGAAGCGCTCGAAGGCCTCACCCTGCTTGCCGCCCGCCGGGAGCGCCTTCACCGCGAAGGAGGGTCCCTGGCCCTGCCGGACCTTCGCGCAGACGCCCATCCCGCCACGGATGACGTCGACCACCGTGAACGTGTCGGCGGAGAGCCCCTGTGCCCGCGCCAACTCGGGAAGGGACAGCTCCTCGCCCGAGCGAAACAATGTCACCTGTGCTCAATTCTCTCACCACGTGTCCGCCTCGGGCCCGGCGGCCTTCGCAACCCCGCGGCGTTACCATCGGCGCTTCGATGACGCCCCGCAAGCCCTCCTCCGCCGCCGTTCTTGCCGCCGGTCTCGCCGCGACGCTCGCCGCGCCCTCCCGGGCGCAGAACGCCGACTTCATCTGGTTCGGCGGTCCGATCTTCGCGAACCGCGACGCGCGGCCCGAGGCCCTCGCGGTGAAGGACGGCCGGATCGTCGCTCTCGGCGCGCGGGCCGACGTCGAGAGGCCGTGGAAGGGCCGCTTCACGCTCCCGATCGACCTCAACGGCCAGACGCTCGTCGCGGGCGTCGCCGCGTCTCCGCCACCGCCGCCCGCACCGCCTTCGCCCGCGATCGGGAGGAAGGCGGCGAAGACGATCCACAAGGCGCCCGTACCCCTTTCGAAGCAGAAGGCCCCGCCGCCGCCGCCCGTCCCGCGGACGCCCGGCCCCCCGCTCGCGGCCCTGGCAGCCGACGTCTCGCCGCCGCCGGACGGGCTCTCGTACACGATCGCGTCCCTCCGCGACGCGCTCAGGATGTGGGTCCTCCGCTCGAGCCTCCCGAAGAGGCACCGCATCGTCCTCGGCTTCGGCTACGACGAGGCAAAGCTCGAGGAGCACCGCCCGCCCACGCGCGAGGAGCTCGACACGGTTTCCGCCACGCTGCCCGTCATCGTCGTCTCGAAGACGGGCGACGCGGGCGCGTACAACACGATCGCCCTCCAGAAGGCGGGGATCTCGTGGCGGTCGAAGGACCCTCCCGGCGGCGTCATCCGGCGCCGCGGCCGGATCCAGGAGCCGAACGGGGTCCTCGAAGGCGCCGCGCACGCGGCCGCGTTCGCCCGGCTCGTCCCGTCCCTCGACGACGGGGAGCGCTGGCGCCTCCAGCAGGAGAGCGTCCGGCTCAACACGCCCGAGGAGCCCGAGACCGCGCGCGCGGTCGCCGCCGTCGTCGAGACTCCTGCGCCCGCTCCTGCGCCCGCGCCGGCGCCGACCCCGGCCGTCACGACGGCTTCGCTCGCGCTCCCGCCCGGCCCGCGCGACGCGGGTTCCGACGCCCTCGCGGCTCTCGTCGCGGACGTCCTCGCGGGAAGGGCGACCCTCGAGACCGGCCGCCCGGCGGACATGTCCGTCCTTTCCGACGACCCCGCGGCCGCGGACCCTCTTCGCCGCGAGAAGCTGAAGGTCGTCGAGGAGGTCCGGAGGGGCCGGACCGTCTGGCGGCGGGATCCGACGCGCCGCTGAGTCTCCCGGCGGCCCGTCCGGCGTAGGATCGGCACCCACGCCGTGCCCACAGGAGATTCCATGAGAAACAGAATCGTTCTCGCGGCGGCGCTCGCCGCCCTGGCGATGCCCGCCCGCGCGCAGGAGCTGAAAGCCGAGGAACACGTCCTCCCGAACGGGATGAAGCTCGTTCTCGTCCCGCGTCCCGACGAGCCGACCGTCGCCGCCGGCTGGGTCGCCCACGTCGGAAGCGCCAACGAGCGTCCCGGGATCACGGGGATCAGCCACCTCTTCGAGCACATGATGTTCAAGGGGACGGAGGCGATCGGGACGAAGGACGCGGCGCGCGACAAGAAGCTCATCGAGGAGCAGGAACGCGTGCGCGGCCTCATGCGCGACGAGGAGGCGGGGATGCGCGCCGCCCTGCGCCGCGGCGAGATCGACGACGTGACGAAACCCGAGAACAAGACGGCCCGGTACAAGGAGCTCGAGAAGGAGTTCGACGCGCTCGTGAAGGAGCAGCGCGACCTCCTCGTGAAGAACGAGTTCGACCGGATCTACACGAAGGGCGGGGCCTCGGGGATGAACGCCTCGACGAACACGGACTACACGCAGTACTTCGTCGTCGTGCCGAAGAACCGGCTCGAGCTCTGGTTCTGGATGGAGTCGGACCGTCTCGCCGCCCCGGTCTTCCGCGAGTTCTACGCCGAGCGCGACGTCGTCTTCGAGGAGCGGCGCCTGAGGACCGAGTCGACGCCGACGGGACGGCTGGACGAGGCGTTCGAAGAGATGTTCTGGCACGGCCACCCGTACACGTGGCCGGTCGTCGGGTACGCCTCGGACATCCCGGCGATCACGAAGGCCGAGGCCGACGAGTATTACGCGCTCTTTTACGCGCCCAACAACATCACGGCCGTCCTCGTGGGCGACTTCGACCCGAAGGAGGCGCTCGCGCTCGCCACGAAGTACTTCGGCCGGATCCCGCGCGGGAAGAACCCGCCGCCCGAGATGACGCTCCTCCCCCCGAAGTGGGAGGCGGAGATGCGGATGAACGGAGAGGCCGACACGAACCCCAGCGTCGAGGTCGACTGGCACGCGGTTCCGTTCCAGAACCGCGACTCGTACGCGCTCCAGGTCCTCGCCCAGATCCTGAACGGGACCACGGGCCGGCTTTACAAGTCCCTCGTCGCGGGCGCCAGCCCGGTCGCGACGAGCGCCCAGGCGAGCGCCGACGCGCGCAAGTACGCGGGCTCGTTCGGCGTCGAGGCGCAGGTCCGCGAGGGGCACGCCCCGGACGAGGCCGAGCGCGCGATCTACGCGGAGATCGAGAAGCTCAAGAAGGACCTCGTCCCGCCCGACGAGCTCCAGAAGGTCAAGAACAACACGGCGGCGCAGGCGTTCCGCTCGATGCAGACGAACATGGGCATCCTCTACAACCTCATGGGCAACGAGGGCCGCGGCGACTGGAAGGAGTTCCGCGCCGGGCCGGCGAAGGTCCAGGCCGTCACCGCCGAGGACGTCCGCCGGGTCGCGCGGACGTACCTCACGAAGGAGAACCGCGGCGTCGCGACGTACACGCGCAAGGGCGGCGCCCCGCCGCGGCGGCCCGGGCGCCCCGGAGGGCCGCCCTCCGGCGCGGCCCCCGCCGGCATGGAGGCGAAGTGAACATGAGAACCCTCCGCACGTCCGCCGTTCTCGCCGCCGCCGCCACGGCCGCCGCGTCCTTCTCCCTCGCCGCCGCCGACGCGATCCCCGCGCGGCCCGAGCAGATCGTCGCCAGGCCCCTCGTCTGGGCGCCGCCCGCCGCGAAGGACCACCGCGTCGTCCTCCCGAAGTCCGGCGTCGTCTGTTACCTCGCCGAGAACCACGACCTGCCGCTCGTGAACGTCCAGATCCTCCTCAAGGGCGGCACGTACCTGAACCCGCCCGGCAAGGAGGGGCTCGCCGAGATGACGGGCTGGCTCCTCGCGCGCGGCGGGACGAAGAAGCGGAAGGCCGAGGACCTCGAGGAGCGCCTCGCGTTCCTCGCGGCGCAGCTCAACCCCGAGCGGCCCTTCGGCCGGCCGGGCGCCGGCCCGGCCACGGGCTATTTCGGCGACCGCGGCGTCGTCTCGCTGAACCTCCTCTCGAAGGACCTCGACGAGGGCCTCGCGATCCTGCGCGAGGTCCTGACGGAGCCCGCGTTCCAGGAGGACCGCCTGAACCTCCGAGGGGACGCGGTCCTCGCGGGTCTCAAGCAGCGCAACGACTCGTCGGCCTCGATCGAGGCCCGCGAGCGCTCCGTCCTCCTCTACGGAGAGGGCTTCTACGTGAACCGCTGGGAGACGAAGGCCTCGATCGAGTCCCTCACGCGCGCCGACCTCGCCGCGTTCCACGCGAAGTGGATCGTCCCGCGCAACATGATCGTCTCGGCCGCCGGCGACTTCAAAAAGGCCGACATGGCGGCGAAGCTCGACGCGCTCCTCGCGGCCTGGCCGTTCAAGGGTGAAGCCGCGCCGCCGGTCCCGAAGCCGGCGCACGCGCTTCCGCCGGGCACGTTCCTCGTCGACAAGGACGTGAACCAGGGCCGCGTCTCGATCCTCCTCCCGGGCCTCCTGCGCACGGACCCCGACTTCGTCGCCGCGTCCGTCATGAACGACGTCCTCGGGGGCGGCGGCTTCACGAGCCGCATCACGAACCGCGTCCGCTCCGACGAGGGCCTCGCGTACTCGGCCGGGTCCGTCCTCGTCGGCGGCGTCTGGTATCCCGGGCGGTTCGGCGCCGTCTTCCAGTCGAAGGTCCGGACGTCCGCGTACGCCTCCGAGATCGTCCTCGAGGAGATGAAGGGCCTTCGCGACGGCGGCGTCACGGACGAAGAGCTCGAGACCGCGAAGCGCTCGTTCGTCGACACGCTGCCGCGGCGCTTCGCAACGCCCGTCCAGGTCGCGGACGCCCTCGCGGACGAGGAGTTCACGGGCCGCCATGCGTCCGACCCGCAGTTCTGGGCCACGTACCAGGCGAAGGTCGAGAAGGTCACGAAGGCGGACGTCGCGCGCGTCGCGAAGCGCCTGCTCACGCCCGAGTCCGCGACGATCCTCGTCGTCGGCCGCGAGTCGGAGCTCCTGAACCCCGACCCGAAGCATCCCGTGCAATTCCGGGACCTCACCGGCGGGAGATTCACCGAGGTGCCGCTGCGCGACCCGCTCACGATGCAGCCGCTTCCGAAAGCCGCGAAGGGAGAGACGAAGTGATGTTCCTCGCCCCCGTCCTCGCCGCGGTCCTCGCCGCCTCGTCCGCCGCCCCCGCCGCGGCCCCGGCGAAGAAGCCGCTCACGCTCGAAAAGGTCTCCGAGATGCGGATGCCGACCGGCTACGCCTGGCGCGACGCAACGCACGTCGTGTGGGTCGAGAGCGAGGGCGGGCCCGCCGGGCCCGCCTCCCTCTGGCAGATGGACGCCGCAACCGGGAAGAAGGTGAAGCTCTTCGACGCCCCCGCCGTCAAGGACCGCGACGGGAAGGAGAAGAAGCTCTCCCTGCGCGGCGCCGCCTGGACGCCGAAGGGCGACGCGTTCGCGGCCCCGTTCGACCACGACCTCTGGCTCGTGACGCCCACCGGCGAGGCAAAGCGCCTCACGGACGACGCCGAGGACGAGACGCTCGCCGCGTGGTCCCCCGACGGGACGCGCCTCGCGTACGTGAAGAAACACGACGTCTGGGTCGTCGAGGCCGCGACGCGCAAGGAGACGCGCCTCACGAAGACCGGGACCGACGCCGTGCTGAACGGAGTCCTCGACTGGGTCTACGGCGAGGAGCTCGCGGGCCGCGGGCACAACCGCTCGTTCTTCTGGTCCCCCGACTCGACCGCGATCGGCTACCTGTCGCTCGACCAGGCGCGCGTCCCGACGTACCCGATCGTCGACTACACGCCGCTCCACGGCTCCGTGGAGACCGAGAAGTACCCGAAGCCGGGCGACCCGGCCTCGATCCCTTCCGTCCACGTCGTGGACCTCGCCGGGAACGAGACGGCCGCGTTCGCGCCGTCGCCGGACGACGTCTACGTCGCCCCGGAGATGTCGTGGACCCAGGACGGAAAGAGCCTGTGCTTCCTCATTCTCGACCGGCCCCAGACGCACCTCGACATCTTCCTCCTCCCGCGCGCCGGCGGCGAGCCGAAGAGACTCCTCGAGGAAAGCGACCCCGCGTGGATCAACTCGATCGAGCCGCCGCACTTCCTGAAGGACGGCTCGTTCGTCTTCCGCTCCGAGCGGAGCGGCTTTGCCCACCTCTACCGCCACGCCGCCGGCGGCGCCGTGAAGAACGCGATCACGAAGGGCGACTTCGTCGTCGACGGTCCGTTCACGGTCGACGAGAAGATGGCGACCGTGTGGTTCCGGGCCACGACGAAGGACCCGCGCGAGCGCCAGGTCTTCGTCGCGAAGCTGGACGGCTCGTCCATGGTCCAGGTGACCTCCGAGCCGGGAGTCCACTCCCCGTCGTTCGCGCCGGACGCCGCGCACTTCACGGACGCGTTCTCGAACGCCGCGACGCCGCCGAAGACCGTCCTCCGCTCGATCTCGGGCGCCGTCACGGCCGTCCTCGACGACAAGCCGCACCCGCTCGCCGAGTACGACACCGGCACGGTCGAGCTGGGCTCGTTCACGGGCGCGGACGGGACGGTCTTCTACTCGCGGCTCGTCAAGCCGTCCGGCTTCGACGCCGCGAAGAAGTACCCCGTCGTCGTCGTCGTGTACGGCGGGCCGCACGCCCAGCTCGTCCAGAACGCCTGGATGGCGGGCTTCGACGCGTACCTCGCGTCGGAGGGCTTCCTCGTCTGGTCGATGGACAACCGCGGCTCGGCCGGGCGCGGGCACGCATTCGAGACGCCCGTCCTCAAGAACCTGGGCGCGCAGGAGCTGAAGGACCAGCTCGAGGGCGTTGCGGAGCTGGCGAAGCGGCCGTACGTCGACGCCGCGCGGATCGGGATCACCGGCTGGTCGTACGGCGGGTACATGACGCTCTTCGCCGCGACGCACGCGGGCGCGACGTTCAAGTGCGCCGCCGCCGGCGCGCCCGTCGTGGACTGGACGCTCTACGACTCGATCTACACCGAGCGGTACATGAAGACCCCGAAGGACAACCCCGAGGGCTACAAGGCGTCCTCGCCGCTCCTCGCGGCGAAGGACCTCGGGACGAAGCTCCTGATCTTCCACGGGACGTCCGACGACAACGTCCACATGCAGAACACGATGCGGTTCATCGACGAGCTCATGAAGGCGCGCAAGGACTTCGTCTTCGTGCCGCTCCCGCGCCAGGCGCACGGGCCGCGCGGCGAGGCGAACCTCTACAAGAACCAGCGTCTCGCCGAGTGGTTCGAGAAAAACCTCTGACGCCGGCTCAGACCGGCTTCGGCGTCACCGTGACGGGCACGGAGGCCTTCACGGCCTTCGAGACGATGCAGTACTTCTCCGCGAGGGAGAGCGTCTTGTCGACGTCCGCCCTGCGCGCCTCGAGGAGCGCGGCCGGGACCCGCGCGGAGAGGTCGATCCGCGTGATCCGGTAGCCGCCGGCCGGGTCCTTTTCCAGCGCGCACGTCGCGTCGAGGCGCGGGGCCTCGATCGGAAGCTTCAGCTTCTCGACGAAGATCGCCCACGTCTGGATGAAGCAGGCTGCCACGGCGGAGAGGAGAAGCTCCTCCGGGTTGACGGTCCCGGCCTTCCCGTCGAGCGCGGCGGCGCCCGCGTGAGCCGTCGCGAACGAGCCGTCGCCGTTCGCGAGGCGGCCTGCCTTCGAGGAGGGGTCCCAGGACGCGGAGATCGAGAACGTCGTGACGCCTTCCATGGTCTTCCTTTCGGGCCGTCAGGGCCGGAGCACGAGGAGCCGAGGCTCCGTGAACTCCTCCATCGCGTAAGCCGGGCCCTCGCGTCCGACGCCCGACTCCTTGACGCCGCCGTACGGCATCCGGTCGGCGCGCCACGTCGGGACGTCGTTGACGAGCACGGCCCCCACCTCGAGGACGTCCCACGCGTGCTGGATGCGCCCGAGGTCCCGCGTGAAGATCCCGGCCTGCAGGCCGTACTTCGAGTCGTTCACGCGCGAGAGCGCTTCGTCCCACGTGTCGTAGGACGAGAGCGTGACGACGGGCGCGAAGACTTCCTGCGCCTCGACCTTCATGTCGCGCGACGTGCCCGAGAGGACCGTCGGGAGGACGACGGAGCCCGAGCGCGTGCCGCCCGCAAGGACGCGCGCGCCGCCCGCGACCGCCTCCTCGATCCACGCGGCCGCACGCGCCGCCTCTTCGGGCGCGATCATCGGCCCGACGTCCGTCTTCTCGTCGAGCGGGTCGCCGGAGGCGAGCGCGGCCGTCTTCGCGAGGAGCTTCCCGCGGAACGCGTCGAACACGTCCTTCTGGACGAGCGCCCTCTGGACGGAGATGCACGACTGCCCCGCGTAAGAGAACGCCCCGGACGCGACCCGGGAGGCCGCGTCGTCGAGGTCGGCGTCGGAGTGGACGACCGCCGCCGCGTTGCCGCCGAGCTCGAGTCCGACGCGCTTCCTCGGGGCGATCTCACGGAGCCGCCACCCGACCGCGCCGGAGCCCGTGAAGGAGACGACGGGGAGGCGCGGGTCCGTCACGAGCCGCTCGGCGTCGCGGCCGGAGATCGGAAGGACCGCGTACGCCTCGGCCGGCCAGCCGGCCTCCCGCACGATCGCCTGGAGCGCGAGCGCCGAGAGCGGCGTCTGCGACGCGGGCTTCTGGACGACGGGCGCGCCGACCGCGATCGCGGGCGCGACCTTGTGCGCCGTGAGGTTGAGCGGGAAGTTGAACGGCGTGATCGCGAGGACCGGCCCGAGCGGGACGCGCTTCACGACGCCCCACCGCGCGAACGAAGACGCGTTCACGTCGAGCGGGAGCATCTCGCCCTTCCAGGCCTCGAGGGCCGACGCGGCCGCCGAGAACGTCGCCGCGGCGCGTTCGACCTCGGTCCGCGCGGCCCTGACCGGCTTGCCGGCCTCGCGTGCGACGACCGCGCCGAGCTCGTCGCGCCGCGCCGCGAGACGTTCGGCGACGCGCCGGAGGATCCCGACGCGCACGTACGTCGGGAGCGCGCGGGTCTTCTCGAACGCGAGGGCCGCGTTCGCGACCGCCGCCTCGACGTCGGCCGCTGAAGGGCGCGGGACGCGCGCGATCTCCGCGCCGTCGAACGGCGCGCGGACGACGAGGACGCCGGGATCCGTCACGACTTTTCCTCCCTCAGCTCGTCCGGGTTCCAGACGCGCGCGGCCGTCCACGCCCGCGCCGAGAACAGGGCGCGGAAGGCGCGGCCGAGGAGCGGCGACGGACGGCGGGCCTCGAACGCGTCGACGACGCGCGCGACCTCGGGCGGAGCCGACGCCGGCACGGCGAGCCTCGCGAGGGAAACGAGGCCGGCGGGCGCCTCGAGCCGGACCTTCTCCCAGGGTTCCGAGAGAGCGGCCTCCTCCGCGAGCGTGAGCGGCGTGACGCCCGCGAGGGCGAGGCGGCCCCGCGCGACGGCAAGAAGGAGAGGCAGGTCGCGCAGGACCGGCACGGCCGTCTCGAAACGGAACGTCCGGAGGGGCGCGCGGCCTCCTCCGGGCGCATTCCCGGCGAGCGTGACGGGACTCGTCACGTGGCCCGCGTTCGCGATCGCGCTCCATACGGCCGCGATCGGCCACAGCGGGAGGGAGAGCACGAGAGCCGCGAGGCCCGGCACCCGGCCGCTTCCGCGCGTCCCCACGCGGGCCGGGAGGACGTCCGTCAGGAGGCTCGCGCGCCCCGTCGCCGCGTCGACGACGAGATTGCCCGAGACGACCGCGTTCTCGAGCGTGACGCCCGGCGGGATCGCCGTCCGTGGCAGCACGCTCGTGTTCACGAGACGGGCCCCCGAGAGGACCGCGCCGTCCTCGCCCACCGTCGTCGAGCCCTCGAGCGTCACGCCCGCGTCGACGTGCGCGCGCTCTGAGAAGGCGGTGTGGCCGCCGGCGTGCGCGGCGTCCGCGCGCCGGTAGGACGCGATCCCGTCCACGAGGACGGTCCCCTCCTCGAGCGCCAGCTCCGCGAAGTCGGGGTCGTGCTTCCACTCGGGCGCGGCTGGCTCGCGCGGGAAGTCCTTCTTCTTGAGGGCGCCCGGAAGCAGGCGCCACATCCCCGCCGGGCGGCCACCGAGCGTCGCCTCGACGACGGGGCCGCGCGCGTCCTCCACCTTCGCGAGGAACTCTCCGATCGCGGCGTGGGCGCCGACGTCGCCGCGCACGACGATCGTCTCGCCGTCGAGGCGGTGCTCGAGCCGTCGCAGGACGTCGCCTGCGCTCTCGCCGTCCTCGCGCCGGACCACCTCGAGGGCGATGCCCCAGCGGATGCCCTTCCCGAAGCGGCGCTCGATCTCGCCCGCGCGCGGGCCGACGACGAGGAGAGCCGAGCGCCGCCCCGCGGCGACGAGGGCCTCGAGCGCGCGCTCGAGGAGCGGGACGCCCGCGAGCGGCAGCAGGGCAGGCACGACGCGCGGCGCGAGCGGGCCGAACGCCGAGCCGTCGCGGTCGGCGAGAAGGACGGTCGTCATGGGGGACCGATTATGGCCGGGCGGCAGCCGGAGCGGGAACGGCAGGCTCCGGGACGAAGACGGCGAGCCCCGTCGAGCGCCCCGCGCGCGCATCGACGTCCGCGGTCACGTCGTGCGCGTGCGCGGCCAGCCACGCCTTCGCACCGGCGGCGGGGGCCGCGGGCGCGCCGTCCGCCTCGCGCCACGCCCAGCAGCGGACGCTGCCGCGCGCGTCCGCCTCGAGGGAGGCGGGCGTCTCCGTCCCGTCCCACGCGACGCCGGTCCGGAACAGATGGAACGCGACCGCATCGGGCTCGGGCGCGCGGAACGCGATCGCGCGCGGCGGAAGGGACGCGACGGACGGCGCGATCTGCGCCGCGAGCTCACGCGCGCCCGTCTGATGCGTCAGGAGATCGTGACGGATCCGGCGCGCCGCCTCCACGCCGCCGAGGACGAGGAGGCCGCCCATCGCGCCCGCCGCGACGCGCTGGGTCGTGACCGACGTGCGCGCGCGGGCCGAGACGACGACGGCGGTCGCCCCGAGGCCGGTGAGCGTCGCGACGGCGGGCATGAGGGGAATCGACGAGAGCCGGTAGCGCCCGGCGACGGCGACGACGATCACGAGCTCGAGGAAGTAGGCGCCCCACAGGAGCCCGTGCGCGAGGCGGCGGTCGCCTCCCGTCGCGCCGGAGGCGATCTCGTCCTCGCCGACGTCCCGCCACAGGAAGGCGACGCCGAGGACCGTGACCGGAAGGAACCAGAAGACCGGCCGGAGGATCGACATGAGGTCGGCCGAGAAGGCCGTCGGGAGCGCCGCGGTGCGCGCCGCGGCCTCGGACGCCCCGAAGGCCGTCGAGAGCTGGAACGCGAAGGTCTCGGGCCTGAGAAGGAGAACGGCGACGAGGTGCGAGCCGCCGACGGCGACGAACGTCACCGCGAGCAGAAGGAGCGAGCGTCTCGTCCGCCCGAGCGTGAAGATCCGCGGGCGCGCGGCGAGCGCGACGAGGAGAGGGAGGAGGAAGAGGCCGACGGCGTAGCCCTTCGCGAGGAAGCCGAGGCCGAAGAACGCGCCTGATACCGCGCCTTCCCACGGGACGTCCTCCTCGAAGGCGCGCATCCCGAAGATGACGCCCGCGAGGCCCAGGGTCACGAGCGTGGTCTCGACCGTCGCGACGCGGGAGGCCGCCACGAGCGGCGGAAAGAGCGCGACGAACGCGCCCGCGAGATGGCCGGCCGGCTGGCCCCACCCCCGCCGGACGACCCTCTCGACGACGAACGCCGCCACGAGGCCGAGGATCGCGGACGGGAACCGCACCGCCCACTCCTCGGCGCCGAAGACGCGGACCATCCCGGAGAGGACCCACGGGAACAGAATCGGCGTGCCGGCCGGGTCGCCGAGCGGCGTCGTGGAGGGCGCGAGCACCTGGGCGCCGCCTTCGAGGACGTTGCGCGCGCCGACCGCCCAGCGACCCTCGTCGGCGGCGAAGAGGTCGGGCCGCCCCAGGAGGATGAGCCGGAGCAGGGCGCCCGCCGCCAGCGCCGCCGCGAAGAGGAGGCGGCCGGACGCCTCGGGATCTTCGGAAGGACGTCCGCCGGCCACGACGCGGAGTATACGGACGCTCCCGCGCCCCCCGCGCCGGCAGGCCCGGTTCATACTCCCGCCCGATGCCCGATGCCGTCGGCCCGCCGCTCACGGTCACGTTCATCGCCCGCGACGAGGAGGACCGTCTCCCGTCCGCTCTCGCGTCCGTCGCGTGGGCGGACGAGATCGTCGTCGTCGTGGACGCGGCCACGGTGGACCGGACCGCCGAGATCGCGAAGGCCGCCGGCGCGATCGTCCTCGTGCGCGCGTTCGACGGCTTCGGGACGCAGAAGAACGCCGCCGCCGCCCTCGCATCGCACCGCTGGGTCCTTTCGATCGACGCGGACGAGATCGTCTCGCTGGCCCTCGCGCTCGAGATCCGCGCGCGCCTCGCGGCCACGGCCTCCGAGAAGAACCCGCCGGCCGCGCTCCGGATCCCGATCCGGCTCGAGTTCCTCGGGCGCGAGCTCCACTTCGGGCGCGACACGGTCGTGAGGCCCGCGCGCCTCTACGACCGAACGCGCGCGCGCTTCTCCGAGGACCCCGTCCACGAGAAGGTGCTCGCGAACGGGCCCGTCGAGGCGCTCGACGAGTCCATCCTCCACCGCTCGTACCGCGACCTCGCGCACTACCTCGAGAAGCTCGACCGCTACACGACGCTCGCCGCCGAGGCGAAGTGGGCGGCCCGCAAGGGCGCGATGCCGTTCCTGCCCGTCCGCGTCGTCTGGGAGTTCTTCGACCGGGCGTTCCTGAGGCTCGGAGTCCTCGACGGGACCGCGGGGCTCACGTTCGCGGCGCTCTCGGCGGCGAACACGCTCCTCAAGTACGTCAAGCTCCGGGAGCTCGAGCGCGCGATCGCGCGGGGCGAGCGCCAGCCACCCGCGAACGCCCGCGCCGAGGACACGGCCGTCCTCAGGATCCGGGCGCTCACGCGGGCCCGTTGATGACCGCAGCCCTCGGCGCGGCCGCCGCCGCCTTCTCCCTCGCCGGGCTCGGCTTTTCGCTGCGCTTCAACTGGTGGCGCCCGAAGCGGCCGGGCACGCCCGTCCTCATGTACCACGAGGTCGGCCCGCACCGGCCTCTCTCCCGCCTGAACCGCTGGCGCGTCCTGCCGGGGGACTTCGCGCGCCAGATGGAGCTCCTCGCCCGGCGCGGGATCGGCGGCGTCGCGCTGCGCGACCTTCTCGACGGCCGGGCGGAGGGCGAGAGACGCGCGGTCCTCACGTTCGACGACGGCTACGAGGGCGTCCTCTCCCGCGCCCTGCCGATCCTGAAGTCGCACGGCTTCACGGCGACGGTCTTCGTGGTCTCGGGAAAGCTCGGCGGCGTCAACGACTGGGACGGCGAGACGCCCGGCGACGCGCTCCTCTCGGCAGGCGGCGTGCGCGCGCTCCACGCGGCCGGGATCGAGATCGGGTCCCACGGCGCCACGCACCGCGCCCTGCCGAAGCTCTCCGACGCCGACCTCGAGGCCGAGGTCGCCGGCAGCAAGGCCGTGCTCGAGGCCGTGACGGGCGCGCCCGTCGTCTCGTTCTGCTATCCGTACGGCGCGTTCGACGACCGGAGCGTCGAGGCGGTGCGCGCAGCGGGCTACCGGGCCGCGACCGTCATCCGGGGCGGGATCGTGTCCGACCTTTCGGACCCCCTCCGCCTGAAGCGCGTCGCCGTGCGTGGCACGAACACGCTGTTGGACTTCTCGCTGGCGCTGACCCGGGGACGGTCGCGGCTCTAGGCGTCAGGCCGTCTCGCCCCATGAGATCGCGCGCTGCCGCAGGGCGTCGCGCGAGGCCGTGTCCGGCAGGTCGAGAAGGACGGGCACGATCGGAAGGTCGCCCGGGTCCCAGTCCACGAGCGCCGCCGCGGCGGGCGCGACGCGCTCGGCGAGGGGCCACGTGCGCGCCGACCGGCGCGCGACACGGCCCGCGCCCGCCGCGTCCTCGATCTCCTCGTCCTCGCCGAAGAGCTCGGAGACGGCCGCACCGCTCCGCCGATGCGCGAGCGCGATCGCGTACTCCGTCCAGTTCGGGAGGTCGACGCCGAGACGCTCCTCCTCGAAGAGGCGCAGGACCTCCATGAAGCGGTCGCCCGCGCGCGCGACCTGGCGGCGTGCATCGACGTTCTCGGGACCCGCGGGTGCCTGCAGCGCCGCGGCCGCGACGCGGTGCCGTTCGACGAGGTCCTTGAAGCGCGTCCAGCTCATCTTCACGTGAAAACCCGGCCGGCGCGGCCCGTCCGGCGACTCGGCGCCGAGCGCCTTGAGCTCGACCTCGCGCGCGGCGACCCCGGGCGTCCACCGCTGGGCCGAGATGAGGACGGCCTCTCCGAGCGCGAGGTCCGTTCCCTGCACGAGGCGCAGCGCCTCGCGGGCCCTCGCGCCCGTCCCGGACCGGTCCACGAGGCGCTCGGCCGCGAGGAGATGCGCGCCCGTCCGCGCGAGAAGGCGCAGGCCCTCGAAGCGGTCGGGGCCGCCGCGGAAGATCGCCTCGAACGGAGGCAGGACGTCCTCCGGCCCGTCCACGACGCGCCGGGCGGCGACGAGCTCCATGTTCGCGAGCGTCGGCGGGAGGAGCGCGAGGGCACGGCGCGCCACGGCGGCGACGGAGACCTGGATCTTCCGGGCGCGCGCGGTCTCGGCCGCGGCCTTCGCGAGCCGCCGGGAGATCGCGGGGACGTCGCGCACCGGCGCGTCGAGGACGACGAGGATCTCGAACGGGTCGGCCGGGTGGCCGCTCCCGTCGCGTCCCACGAGCGTCGCCCCCTCGCCGCGGCCGAGCGCCCCGCCGAGAGCGGCACCCGCCCACGCGTCCCCGGCGGCGTCCTCGAGGGAGGAAAGAAGCGCCCGGAGGCCCGCCGCGGCGCGCGCTTCGGCGCCCGCGTCGCGGGAGCGCGTGAAGGGGCGGGCGGCTTCCAGAGTCTCGCTCGGCACGAGCACCGGCAGGATAGCGGGTTCGAGGCGACAATGGGGCCGTGACGACCCCCGGCGTCCTCCGCGCGACCCTCGAGTACGACGGCGGCCGCTACCGCGGCTGGCAGTCCCAGGTGAACGCCCGGACGGTGCAGGGCGAGCTCTACGCCGCCTGCCGCGACGTCCTCGGCAAGGACGTCAAGGTGAACGGCGCGGGCCGGACGGACGCCGGCGTCCACGCCTTCGCGCAGGTCGCCTCGCTCCACGGCGTCTTCAAGGCGCCCCCGTCCGAGCTCGGGAAGATCCGGCAGGCGCTGAACGACCGGCTCCCGCCCGACATCCACGTCCTGAGCCTCCAGCCGGCCTCGCGCACGTTCCACGCGCGCCACGACGCCGGGGAGCGCATCTACCGATACCGGATCTCGCGGCGGCGCACGGCGTTCGGCAAGCGCTACGTCTGGTGGATCAAGGACCGGCTCGACGCGAAGGCGATGCAGGCCGCCGCCGACCTCTTACCGGGCCGCCACGACTTCGGGAGCTTCTGCGAGAACGCGGAGGGACACGATTCCACCCTCGTCGAGGTCGCGTTCGCGCGCCTCGAGACGCCGCCCGAGGCGCCGGACCTCCTCCTCTTCCGGATCGGCGCGTCGCACTTCCTCTGGAAGATGGTGCGCCGCCTGACCGGGACCCTCGTCGAGGTCGGCACGGGCCGGCTCGCGGTCGCGGACGTGAAGGAGATGCTGACGACGCGCACGGCGAAGAGCGCCGCGTGGACGTCCCCGCCGTCGGGCCTCTTCCTCGAGTCCGTCACGTACCCCGGGGACCCCCCGCCGCCCCCGATCGACGCCTTCCGCCCCGGCTTCTGAGGCAGAATCCGCGGGTGAGACCTTCCCCGTACCTCCTCGCCGCCGCCCTCGCCGTCCCCGTCGCCGCCCTCCCGCTGACCGCGGCCGAGACGGCGAAGCCTGCCGCGACCGCCGTCCACGTGCCGTTCGTCGAAGGCAAGCCCTTCGCCGAGGTCCTGAAGCGCGCGAAGGCCGAAGGCAAGCCCGTGATGCTCGATGTCGTCGCTTCCTGGTGCGGCCCGTGCAAGATCATGGACAAGACGACGTTCGCGGACGCAGGCGTGGTCGCGTGGGCGAAAGCGGCCGTCGTGCCCGCCCGGGTCGACGCCGAGAAGGGCGAGGGGCGGAAGGTCTCCGCCCGCTACCAGGCGTTCTCCTTCCCGACGATCGTCTTCATCGACGGCGACGGGAACGAGATCGACCGCCTCGTCGGCGGCTACCAGGCCGCGGACTTCACGCACGGCGGCCAGATGATCCTCGCCGGGCAGACGCCGCTCCTCGAGGGCCTCGTGAAGCTCAAGGCCAAGTGGGACCGCGAGGAGGCCCTGCGGCTCGCGGGCGCCCTGGCGGTCCGGCGCGACCGCGTGCGCCTCCGGCCGATCGCGCTCCGCGTCGTCTCCGAGGAGGGCGATCTGGCGCGCCCCGAAGTCTTCCAGCTCTTCGCGCAGCTCGTCGCGATCGAGACGCTCGACGACGATTACTCGCCCGAGACGGGCGACCTCATCGCGACGTTCCTCCCGGGGCTCGGGACCGACCCGCGCCGCGGCTTCTTCGCCGCGGCCTACGTGACGGGCCTCGGCAAGCGCGGCGACGCCGCCACGGCGCGCACCGTCGCCGCCGAGACCCTCGTGGCCACCGGCGAGGGTGCGCCCTACACCGCCGACCTCTACGCCGCCCTCGGCGGGGCCGAGAAGCGCGCGGGCCACGCGGCCGAAGCCCTCGCGGCGTACGAGCACGCCGCGGCCGCGGCCGAACGCAACGGCGCCGCACCGGGCGTGCGGGTCGAACGGCAGCTCGACCTCGCGGACGCCCGCGCGGCCGCGGGCCGCCCCGCCGACGCGAAGAAGGCCTTCCTCGCGGCGCTCGCCACGGGCGGAGGCGCGCTGGACGCGGCCCTCGAAGCGCGCACGGCGCGCACCGCGCTCGCCCTCAAGGAGCCCGCCGAGGCGCTCAAGCACGCGCGCCGGGCCGTCGAGCTCTCGCAGGGCGGCGACGCTCCCGCGCAGGCGGCCCTCGCGCAGGCCCTCCTCGCGACGGGCGACGCCGCCGGGTCCGCCGCGGCGTGGAAACGCGCCGCGGAGCTCGAGCCGCAGAACGCCGAGTACCGCGCGGGCGCCGGCGGGGGCGCCAGGAAGAAGGCGGCGAAGGCCTCCTGACGGCGCCTCCGCGCATGCGCTCGCTCGCGGGGATCCTCCTGTCGCCGGTCGGCCTCGCGCCGGTCACCGCGTCGCCCGAAGCGTTCCATGCGGCCGTGACGGCCGCCGCGGGCCCCTCCGGCGTCGTCGAGACGCTCGTGCACGACGGCGACCCCGAGGAGCCCGCCCGCCTCGTGACGCTCTTCGCGTCGCCGGGCCGGCCCGCGACGCGCGCGACGCTCCTCTTCCTCCACGGCAAGGGCGGCGGCGGCGCGGAGTGGACGAAGGACGCCGTGCGCGCGCTCCGGCTCGGCTTCAACGTCCTCGTCCCGGAGCTGCGCGGCCACCGGCCGTCGACGGGCGCGCGCATCACCTGCGGGATCCGGGAGACGAACGACCTCCTCCTCCTCCTCGATCTCGTGCGCGTGCGGTTCGGCGTCGAGGCCTCGCGCCTCGGGGTCGACGGCTGCTCGATGGGCGCCCTCCTCGCGCTCCAGCTGGCCGCCGCCCGGACGCCCGCCGCCCTCTGGCTCCAGTCGCCGTTCGGCGACCTCCGCGCGATGGCGGTCCACTACGTCCACCGTGCGACGGGGATTCCCCGCGTCCTCCTCGAAGGGCCGGTCCGGATCCTCGTCCGCCGGATCGAGAAAGCCGAGAGGCTCGACCTCTCGCAGGCCGACCCGGTCGCGGCGGCCCGGCGCGTGACGTGCCCGACGACGGTCGTCCACGGCGAGACGGACGCGCTCGTGCCGATCCGCTTCTCGCCGCGGCTCTACGCGGCGCTCGCGGGGGAGAAGACGTTCTGGCGCGTCCCCGCGTGCGGCCACTGCCACCACGCGGACGAGCCGCAGGCCGTCGTGCCCGACGAGTACGCGCGGCGCTGGACGGAGTTCTTCCTCCGGCACGCCGGCTGAGCGGCGGTCAGGCGTCGCCCTTCGGGAGCTGCGAGAAGCCCGCGGCGAAGACGCCGGCGGACGCGGCAAGCCGCACGAGGAGCGTCAGCGACGAGACGCCGTGCAGCCGGCCCCAGGCCTTCCGCACGGGATCGTCCTTGGAGACGAGGTCGATCGGGCCCATCCGTTCGCGCCGCTCCATCATCTCGGGCGTCACGACGAAGAGGGACGCCGCGGCCGCGACGGCCGCGATCGCGAGAAAGCGGACGGCGTAGCCCCGTGCACGCGCGGTCCAGGGCCGCGCGCGGTTCCACAGGGCGAGGCCGAGCCCGAGGAGGAGCGTCGCTCCGAGGGACGTCGCGTCGAGGACGTCGAGGAGGACCTTGTTCACGGCGCCGGCCGCGTGGCGGCTCGGCGACGTCTCGAGGACGACCCGGGCGCCGAAGGCCCCGAAGAACGCGAGCATCCCGCACCAGAGGGCGGCGAGGAACAGGAACCAGGCCGCGAGCCTCCGCGCCCTTTTCGTCACGCCCTCAAACCTCCGCCACCCACTCGGGAGAGACGAGCTTCGGCAGAAGGCCGGCCCCGAACCCCCGTTTCAGGAAGAGGCGCACGGCCTCGCGGCCCTTCGGCCCGTAGGAGCGCGTCCAGTCGTTCACGTACATCCCGACGAACCGGTCGGCCTTCTCGCGCGGAAGGCCGCGGGCGAAGCGCATCGCGTCCGTGAGGGCGTCTTCGCGGTGGGCGAGGGCGTACTCGATCGAGCGGCCGAGCGCGCGGGAGACCCGCGCGATGAGCTCGGGCCCGAGGTCGCGGCGCACCGCGTTGCCGCCGAGCGGGAGCGGGAGGCCCGTCTCCTCCTTCCAGACGACCCCGAAGTCGGCCACGAGGTGGAACCCCTCGTCCTTCCACGTGAGCTGCCCCTCGTGGATCACGACGCCCGCGTCCACCTCGCCGGCGTTCACGGCGTCGCCGACCTTGTCGAACGCCATCACGACCGGCGTCGCGTCCTTCGCGTAGAGCCCGAGGCACATCGCGGCCGACGTCAGCTTCCCGGGGACGGCGACGCGCTTGCCGGCCAGCTCCGCGAGCGTGCGCGGCCCGCCCGTCCTCTTCGCGACGACGCACGGACCGTAGCCGTCGCCGAACGAGGCGCCGTGCGGAAGGAGCAGGTAGCGGTCCGCGAGGAACGCGTATGCGTGAAAGGAGACGGCGGTGATCGCGAGCTCGCCGAGGAGCGCGCGGCGGTTGAGCGTCTCGATGTCGGCGAGCGTGTGCGTGTACGCGACGCCCTCGGTGTCGACGGCGTTCGCGCGCAGTCCGTAGAACATGAACGCGTCGTCCGAGTCGGGCGAGTGAGCGAGAACGAGTGAGTCCGTCATGCGCGTTGTCTCCGTGTCTCTCCGCGCTCGATCCTAGCCCGGATGCGCGCGAGACCCGTCGCGAGGCGAGAAGGGCGGGTGAAAAAATCTTCGCTCGTCAAGAAAAAAATTCTTGATTCGCGCCGTCGAGCCTCTATACAATTCCGGTCAGGAAGAAAAAAGGGACGGCGCCGTGATCGAAACACGATGCCGTCCCACGGGAACCAGATCTTTTGAAAACTCTCGACGCTAAGAAGTGAATCGAGGCAGTCGACAGAATCCGGAAGCGCTAGTCCCCGTCCTTCGAGGGGCGGACAACCTAGCACGCAGCTTCCGGCACTGTCAACGAAACCTGCCAGTGAGGAGGTGACAGAAACCATGCCGGCCAAGAAGAAAGCTGCGAAGAAGAGCACGAAGAAGGCGAAGAAGGGCAAGAAGTAACTTAGTTACTTCAAACCATTCCATCCAAGGTATTTCCGGGATTCGGGGGCTACACCAGCCCCCTTATTTTTTTGTCCGGACCCCATCAGGACGCGCCTGGAGCCATTCGGATTTCCACAGCGGACTCCACGGGTTTTGCACGCCGGTATGTAACGTCTCATATACTTCCGGCGTGTCGCTCTCGCACGTCCTCCTCGGCCTGCTCTCGGCGGCTCCGGCGAGCGGGTGGGATCTCAAGCGGCGGCTCTCCGAGGATCCCGCGCGCGGATGGGACGCGGATCTCTCGCAGATCTATCCGTCGCTCCGCCGCCTTCTCCGCGGCGGCTTCGTGTCGCTCAAGCGCCGGCGGTCCCCGCAGGGGCCTCCGCGACGCGAGTACCGCGTGACGCCTTCGGGGCGGCGCGAGCTCAGGGAGTGGCTCGCCGAGCCCTTCGCGCTCCCTCGGCCGCACGACGCGACCCTCGCGCGCCTCGCCCTCCTCGAACGCAGCGTCCCGTCCGACCGCGTGCGGCGTCTCCAGGAATACCGCGGACTCCTCGCCGACGAGCTCAAGCGCGCCGCGGCCGGCACGACCGCCGCGCGGCGCCGTCGACGGCTCCTTCTCGAGACGGAGCTCGCGTGGGCCGACGCGGAGTCGGCCGCGCTCCTCGCCGGCCGCTCGCTCGGCCCCGCAGAGAGGGCGCGCCCGTGACGCCGACCGACGCCCTCCGCGCGCTCGAGGGCGCGCGGACGGAGCGGGGCCGGGCCGTGGCCGCGCGCCGTCGCGAGGCGATGGACGTCCTCGCGCACGCCCGGCTGGCGACCGCGAAGCAGGTCGCGCGCCTCCACGAGGCGCTCTGCTTCCTGCGCGCCTATCCGGACGACGAGTTCGTCCTCGCGAAGGCCGAGTTTCTCCTCGCGCGCTTCGCGCGTCGGCCCGACCTGAAACGCCACCGCGCCGCCCTGGAAGACAGCGGCATCGCGGGCACGAGGACGCGCTTCCCGTTCTTCGCCGGGACCGCGCGCTGGCTCGCCGCGCGCTGGGGCGCGAGGCTCCGGGTCGACTGGCGTGCGTTCGAGAGGCGGGCCGCCCTCGAGCGTCTCCTGCCGCTCGTCTCCCTCTGGGCCGAGACGCCCGCCCTCGACGAGCTCGACCTCGGCACGCGCGCCTGGGTCAACCGTCTCAAGGGCCCGGAGGAGACCGACGCCGCGTTCCTCGTCCGCAGGCTCGCGACGCTCGGAAAAGGCACGTTCGAAAAGGAATGGGCCTGGGAGGCTCTCGAGCTGCCGCTCGTCCTGGAGGCCGGCCCGGACACGCCCGCCCGGACGAACGCCTGCCTGAGGACGGCGCCCGTCGCCTTCCAGGCGCGGCCGCTCGACCGCGGGCGCCCGGACGTCCGCCGCGAGATCGCGCGGCCTCCTCTCTCCGTCGCGGCTGTTTCCCGGCGGGACGCGGCGCGGTATCTCGACCTCGCGAAGGAAGCCATGGTCGCGCGCCAGAGGGACCTCGATGCGTTCCAGTGGGGCGACCCGGAGGACGTCCGACTCGTGACGTATCCCGACGGCCTCTCGTTCGCCGCGATCGGCGTCGTCCCCGGGCGCCGTCTCCTCCTCGAGTCGGTCTACGGGTTCCTGACGCTCAAGAACGGCGTCCCGATCGGCTACGTCCTCACGAGCGCTCTCTTCGGATCGTCCGAGATCGCGTACAACGTCTTCGAGACGTTCCGCGGCGGCGAGTCGGGCCTCGTCTACGGCAAGGTCCTCTCCATGACCCGCGCCCTCTTCGGCTCGGACGTCTTCACGATCTTCCCGTACCAGCTCGGCGGCTACGGCAACCCCGAGGCCCTCGAGTCCGGCGCGTGGTGGTTCTACCGCAAGCTCGGGTTCGTCCCGCGCGCCCCGCGCGCTGCCGCCCTCATGGAGGAGGAAGAGCGCCGGATGTCCCGGGACCCGGCGCACCGCACGTCCCTCCCGGACCTGAAGGCCCTCGCCTCGGAGAACCTCTACTGGTTCGCGGGGAGGGCGCGGAGCGACGCAATCGGCCTCGTCGAGCTCCCGAACGTCGGACTCCGCGTCGTCGACGCCGTGGCGTCCCGCTTCGGCTCGGATCGCGAGAAGGCCGAGGCCGTCCTGACGGCCGAGGCGGCACGTCTCCTCGGCGCCCGGACGGCCGGGTGGACTCCCGCCGAACGCCTCGCCTTCCGCCGCTGGGCGCCGCTCGTGTCGATCCTGCCGGGCGTCGCGGGCTGGACGCCGGCGGAGGCGCGCGCCCTCGCCGCGGTGATCCGGGCCAAGGGCGGGCGGCGCGAGTCGGACTTCGTCCGCCTCTTCGACGCCCACCGGAAGCTCCGCAAGGCGGTCGCCGCGCTGGCGAAAGAGCGCGGGAAGGCCTGAAGGTCAGGCGGGAGACAGGTTCGCGAACTTCGCGACGAACTTCTTGCGGCCTGCCCGGTCGAAGTAGACGACGAGCTTCTCGGCGTCGCCGGAGCCCTCCACCGTCAGGACCACGCCGACGCCGTACTCGGGGTGCAGCACCTTCGACCCGCGCCGGAAGCCGGAGGCCGTGGGCGGCGGCGGCGTCCGCTTCATGACGCCGCGGACGGGGGTGATGTTTCTCATCGGGGGACGGCCGAAGAGGGATTTCTTGGAAGGTGCCGCGGGGGAAGCGCCAACTTCCTGGGATTCGTTTTCGTAGTCGGGAAACAGCGACCCGCGGGAGGGGGCCCCGCCGCGCCCGCCGAACGCCCCGCCGCCGTAGGACTGCCGCCCGCCGTACCCCCGGCCCCGATTGCCTTCTGAGAAATCCGAATCCCCGGTCCCCGCCCCCGGTCTCCCTCCGAAGCCAGAAGTCATGTCTTCGTATTGCACGACTTCCCCGGGAATCGCGTCGAGGAACGGGGAGCGGTCGCGGCTCATCCACTCGCCGCGCACCATCCGGCGGCGCACCCACGAGATCGTGAGGCGCTCCTTGGCGCGCGTCATCCCGACGTACGCGAGCCGGCGCTCCTCCTCGAACTGGTCGTCGTCGTCCCGCGAGGACGCGTGCGGCAAAGACCCGTCCTCGGCCCCCGCGAGGAACACGTCGTCGAACTCGAGGCCCTTGGCGGCATGGAGCGTGATGAGGAGGATCCCCTTCTTCTCGTCCGCCTCGTCGGCGTCGGCGCGGAGCGTCACGGCGTCGAGGAAGCCCGCGATCGTCGGGTCGTCGCCCTCGCCTCCGAACGACGCCGCGCGCTCGTGCTCGCGCGCGGCCGCGAGGAGCTCGTCGAGGTTCTCGCGGCGGGCCTCGTCCTGCGGATCGAGGGAATTCTCGTAGAGCTTCGAAAGGCCGGTCTCCTCGAGCGCGAACGCCATGACCGCGGCCGCGCCGTTGTTCTCCCCCGCCCCGAACTCCGCGAGGCGCTTCACGAGGTCCCGGAACTCGGTCAGGGCCTTTTTCGCCCGCTCCGTCATGCCGGACGGCAGGGCGCCCGTCGCCGCGAGGAGCGAGACGCCCTTCTCCGAGGCGTGAGCCTCGAGCGCCTCGAGCGTGGCGGCGCCCACGCCGCGCGCCGGGACGTTGACGACCCTGCGGAACGACACGCCGTCGGAAGGGTTTCGCGCGAGGCGCAGGTACGCGAGAAGGTCCTTGATCTCGGCCCGCTCGTAGAACTTCGTCCCGCCCACGAGGACGTACGGCAGGTTCGCGCGCAGGAGCTCGTCCTCGAACGGCCGCGACTGCGCGTTCGTCCGGAACAGGACCGCCACCTCGCCCTGCGGCCGGGCGCGCCGCGCCGCCGCGACGCGCGCGACGATCTCGCGGGCCTCGTCGCGCTCCTCGTCGAACGCGACGAGCCGCACCTTCTCGCCGCCCGGCTTCGTCGCCCGGAGCGTCTTGCCGAGCCGGCGCCGGTTCTCGGCGACGACGGCGCCGGCGGCCTTCAGGATGGGCGCCGTCGAGCGGTAGTTGCGCTCGAGGCGGACCGTCTTCGCCGTCGGGAAGTCGCGCGTGAACTCGAGGATGTTCGAGACGTCCGCCCCGCGCCAGCGGTAGATGGACTGGTCCTCGTCGCCCACGACGAAGAGGTTCCCGGCCTCGCCGGTCACGAGCTTCACGAGCTTCGCCTGGACGCGGTTCGTGTCCTGGTACTCGTCGACGAGCAGGTGACGGATGCTCCGTCTCAGGAGCGCCCGCACGGCCTCGTTCGACCCGACGAGCTTCGCCGAGAGGACGAGGAGATCGTCGAAGTCGAGCGCCTGGGACGCCCGCAGCGTCTTCTCGTAACGGCGCGCCACGTCCGCGAGGCGCGAGCCGAGGAAGTCGCCGAAGCGGCGCGGGAAGTCGTCCGGCGAGATCCCCTCGTTCTTGGCGGCGGAGATCTTCGACTGGATCTGGCGAGGCGTCGCGGACTTCTCCGGGATCGCGACTTCCTTCATGACGCGCTTGACGACCGCGAGCTGGTCGTCCGAGTCGAACACGACGAAGCCGCGCGGCAGGCCCGCCTCGTCCGCGAAGCGGCGCAGGAGGCGGACGCCCCAGGAGTGGAACGTCCCGACGTACGAGCGCGGCCGCTCCGTGCCGAGGAGGTTCGCGACGCGCTCCTTCATCTCGCCGGCGGCCTTGTTCGTGAACGTGACGGCGACGAGCCCTTCCTGCGGGACGCCGTGCGCCACGAGCCACGCGAGCCGGCGCGTCAGGACGCGCGTTTTCCCCGAGCCGGCCCCCGCGAGGACGAGGAGCGGCCCTTCGCCGTGAGAGACGGCGGTGGCCTGTTCGGGATTGAGGCCTTCGAGGAGATCTTCCGGGCGGGCGACCAAGGGGCGCGATGGTAGCGCAGCGGGCTGTCGCCCGTGCAGGCTGCTCATGGCCAGGGAACGAGGAAGAGAAGATTCTTCGAAAGGTGGTCGAGACCGTGGGCACTTCCAGAGGACCGAGGATCTGATGCGCGTCTTCCGGCGGCGGGCGCTCGGGCTTGCGATCCCGCTGCTCGCCTTCTTCTCCCTCCCCGCCCGTTCGCAGAACCTCCTCGTGAACCCGGGCTTTGACAGGGACCTGTCGGGGTGGACGGTGACGACTTCGATCACGCCCGACCCGAGCCCCCAGCCCGGCTACGTCGAGGCGTCGGCAGGCTGGGTCGCGAACGACCGGAGCGCGATCGCCGCGTCCGGCGGGGCGGCGTTCCACGCGCTCGCGTACTGGACGAGCGCGGCGACCGCGTACGCGACGCAGTGCGTCGCGTTGCCAGGAGGGAAGGTGGTCGCATACGGCGCGTCGTTCCTCACCTCGCGCCAGAGGCTCTACGCGGCCAGCGAAGCGAAAGTCGCCTTCTTCGCCTCGGCGGACTGCTCGGGGAACTCGACCGCCTCGTCGTCTGCCACCTCGCTCGACTACGTGATCGACGGCGCGGACCACTCTTCGAACGGAGCCTGGCTCCAGGCCTCCGGTGTTGCGACATCCCCCGACGGCACGCGCTCGGCCCTTTTCTCCGTCGGCGCCCGGGCGACGGGATTCATGGCGTACGCCCCGGCCTGGGTCGACGTCGACGTGGACGACGCCTTCTTCGGCGAGAGCTCCGCAGCCACGTGGATCCTCCCGTCGAGCGCGAAGGTGTCCGGTGCCTACGGCAGCTCGTGGACGACGACGCTCACGATCGCGAACGGCGGCGCAGACGACGCCCTCGTCACGCTGAAGCTCCTCGGCCACGACGCGGACGGCCGGACCGGCCCCGCGAAGTCGATGCTCGTCCCGGCCGGGACGCTCGCGGAGTATCCGGACGTCCTCGGCTCGGTCTTCGGGCGGACCCAGGGCTTCGGTGCGATCCAGGTGACGTCGTCCTCCGCGAACGTCGTCGTCCAGAGCGAGACGTCGACCCCCTCGCTCGGAGGCACCGTCGGCCAGGCGCTCCCCGCCCTCGGACCCGCGAATTACGCGAGCGCGACACCGACGTCACTCGCGCCGATTCGCGAGAACGCGAGCTTCCGGACGAACCTCGTCCTCGCGAACGCCACGGAGATCCCGGTCATCGCACACCTCGAACTCTCTGACGTAGGAAATCTGCTCGGAACCCGGGAGATCGTCCTTCCTCCGCTCGGAATGACGCAGATTGATCGCGTCGCTTCCGCGTTCGGCGTCCCGTCTCTCGACGTCGGACGCCTCTCCGTCTCGACACCCACCCCCGGCGGCCTCGTCGCCGCCTACGCCTCGGTCATCGACAACACCACGAACGACCCGCGCGCGGTCCTGCCGCAAGACACCCCCGAGGGCGCGCCGGGTCCGAACCTCCTTTCGAACCCGGGGTTCGACCGCGATCTTTCAGGCTGGGCCGTTTCGCGCAACGTCGTCGGATTTGCCACCGCGGATGCGGGCTGGGGCGGAGACGCCGGCTTGGCCTCCGGTGGCGCCCTTCTCGGCGCGAGCGCATCAGCGTCCCCTGGCGCCGGTTCGGTGGCGCTGTCCCAGTGCGCCGCCATCGTTCCGGGACGGCTGTATGGTTTCCGGGCATGGGTAAAGACAAACGGCTGGGCGTTCGTCGGCGGCATCCCGACACCGCAACTTCACGTAGGGTATTTCGGAACTCCCGATTGCTCGGGCGCCGAGTTGGCGCACTCAACGTCGAGCGTCCGCCCCTTTAACACCCTATGGGGCTCGGACGGGCAGTGGTACATCCTCTTTGCGCCGAGTTCAGTCTCACCTCCCAGTGCGAGCTCCGCGCTCGTTACGATGAGTGTCGGCGCCGCCGCCGGCGTGCACGGGCAAGGAGTATCGGCGGCCTTCGACGACGCGTTCTTCGGTGAAGGGGCCCTCTCGCAGAGTTCCTACCTTCCCTCTGTGGCATCTATCAACGGAATCGGAGGGAGCTACTGGACGACCGACCTGACCCTGTGGAACGCCGGCCCTGAAGACGCCAGTGTCTATCTCGAGTTTCCCGGGAACGGCTCCGGAGGAGGCTCCCGGGTCGCGAACGTCGCGGCGGGCAGCACCTGGTCGGTCCCTGATGTTCTCAGCACCTTCTTCCAGCGGAGTCTTGCCTGGGGTCCGCTGCGCGTCACCGCCACTTCGCCGGGCATCTCCGTTTCCGCCGAGACCTCGACTCCAGACCGGCGAGGCGGGACACTCGGGCAAGTGCTCGCCTCGATCGCAATGCGCGATCTGATCGGATCAACACCAAAGTCGATTGCGCCCGTTCGCGACGACGCGTTTTTCAGGACCAACCTCGTGGTCTCGAACGCGACCGAATCAAGGCTGACCGTGCATGTGGACCTCTTCGATGCGTCGGGGGGCCTCGTCGGTTCGCGGGATGTTGTCCTCGAACCTCTCGCCGCGGCGCAGATCGGGGGCGTGGGCTGGAGCCTCGGTGGCGGGTCAATCAACCCCGGCCGCCTCTCCGTCTCCACCCCGACGCCCGGCGGCCTCGTCGCCGCGTACGCCTCCGTCATCGACAACGTCACGAACGACCCGCGGACGCTCCTGCCGCGCTGAGGCGCGCGCGGCGCGGCCTTTTCAGGCCGCTCCCGGGGGCGAACCGGCGCATGATCCCTCGAAAGGTGGCCGGGATGGCCGCCACTTCCATGAGATCAGGGGGGGCTAATGCGCTCATTCCTTCGCTGCCCGGGGCTTCTCTTCGTGGTCTCCCTCGTCGCGGCCGCGCCGGCCGCTTCCCAGAACCTCCTCGTGAACCCCGGCTTCGACAAGGACCTCTCGGGCTGGGACGTCCGCCAGGAGTTCTACCCTTCGTTCATCGCCGGCGCGTCGGCGCAGTGGGCCGCCACCGACTTCCAGACCAGCGGCACCTCCGGAAGCGTGCACTTCCAGCTGGCCGGTGCCTCGCAGTCCGTGAACCGCGTCCTGCTCTCGCAGTGTGTCGCGGCGGTGCCGGGACGGCGGTACGACGGGGGCGGCCTGATCCGGACCGACGACCAGCTCGGATTCGGCGTCATCGTGCGGCTCGAGCTCTTCACGTCCGCCGCCTGCAGTGGGAGCCCCGTCGCTCCCGGACCTCCGACGTGTACTCCCTCCCGCCGTCGGCGCACGAGCCACAACAACTCGGGAGGGCGCTGGCTGCCCGCCACCGTGAGCGCCATCGCGGGCACCGACACGCGGAGCGTCCGCTTCAGCGTCGGCATCGACGCGGTCACGATCAGTCCCTTCACATCGTCCTTCGACGGCCTCTTCGACGGCGCCTTCCTCACGCAGGGGGATCCGGCGGCCACGTGGATCCTGCCCTCCAGCGCGCGGGTGCCCGGGTTCTCGGGCAGCGACTGGACGACGACGCTCACGCTCGCGAACGGGGGCGCGGGCGACGCCTACGTGACCGTGAAGTTCCTCGGCCACGACGCGGACGGCCGGAGCGGCGACGAGAAGCCCGTGATCGTCCCGGCCGGGGTCCTCGTGGAGTACCCGGACGTCCTCGGCTCGCTCTTCGGCAGGACGCAGGACTACGGCGCGATCCTCGTCACGTCGTCCTCCGCGAACGTCGACGTCGAGAGCGAGACATCGACGCCCGTGCCTTCTGGCGGCTCCGTGGGCCAGGCTCTCCCTGCGTTCTCTCCCGCCGAGGGCGCAAACGCGACGCCGAAGACGCTCGCGCCGATCCGCGAGAACGCCGCGTTCCGCACGAACCTCGTCCTCGCGAACCCGACCGGGATTCCCGTCACGGCGCACGTCGCCTTGTTCGCGGCCGACGGCACGCCGATCGGCGCGCAGGACGTCGACCTGCCTCCCCTCGGCATGACGCAGCTCACGCGCGTCGCGGCGCTGCTCGGCGCCTCGACGCTCGACACCGGACGGATCGCCGTGTCGACGCCGACGCCGGGCGGCCTCGTCGCCGCCTACGCCTCCGTGATCGACAACGTCACGAACGACCCGCGGACTCTTCTGCCGCGCTGAGGCGCGCGGCGCGCCTCACTCGACCGTGACCGACTTCGCGAGGTTGCGGGGCTGGTCGACGTCGCAGCCGCGGCGGCGGGCGACGTGGTACGCGAGGAGCTGGAGCGGGACGACGGCGACGACGGGCTGGAGCGCCGGGTGGACCTTCGGCATCACGAGCGTCTCGTCCGCGAACGTCGAGACGTCCGTGTCGCCGGGGTTCACGAGCGCGAAGAGGATTCCGTCGCGCGCCTTGACCTCGCGCAGGTTCGACGCCGTCTTGTCGTAGAGCGCGTCCCGAGGCGCGATCCCGACGATGGGCATCGCCCCGTCGATGAGCGCGATCGGCCCGTGCTTCATCTCGCCGGCGGGATATCCCTCCGCGTGGACGTACGAGATCTCCTTGAGCTTGAGCGCGCCCTCGAGAGCGATCGGGTAATGCGCGCCGCGCCCGAGGAAGAGGGCGTGCGAGACCTTCTCGAAGCGCGCCGAGAGCTTCTCGATCGCCCTCTCGAGGTCCAGCGTCTCGCGGAGCGCCGCGGGAAGGCGGGCGAGGGCGGCCAGGAAGTCGCCGTCGACGGGCGCTTCTCCGCCGGAACGGGCGGACTTCGCGTACAGCGCGAAGAGGACGAGGGCCACGAGCTGCGTCGTGAAGGCCTTCGTCGAGGCGACGCCGACCTCCGGCCCGGCGTGCGTCGCGAGGACGCCGTCCACGAGGCGCGCGATCGCCGAGCCCGGCACGTTCACGACGCCGACCGTCCGGCCGCCGAGCGCCTTCGCCTCCCTGAGCGCCGCAACCGTGTCGGCCGTCTCGCCCGACTGGGAGATCCCGAGGACGAGCGTCCGGGAGTCGACGAGAGGCGCGCGGTACCGGAACTCCGACGCGTAGTCGACGTCCGTCCTCACGCGCGCGATCTCCTCGAGGAGGAACTTCGCGACGAGGCCGGCGTGCCAGCTCGTGCCGCAGGCGACGATCTGGACACGGTCGACCTCGCGGAGGAGGGCCATCGGGACGCCCATCTCCTCCTCGTTGAAGAAGCCGGTCTCGAGGCTGAGCTTGTTGCCGATCGTCTCGACGACGACGGTCGGCTGCTCGGCGATCTCCTTGGCCATGAAGTGCGGGTAGCCGCCCTTCTCGGCGGAAACCGCGTCCCACGGCACGCAGGTCGCCGGCCGGTGCCGCGGCGCGCCGTCGAACCCCGTCACGGTCACCCCGTCCGCCGTGATCCGCGCGAGGTCCCCGTCCTCGAGAAAGACCAGGTCGCGGGTGTGCGGGAGGAGGGCCGTCGCGTCCGAGGCGACGAAGTTTTCGCCCTTCCCGATCCCGAGGACGATGGGCGGTCCCCACTTGAGGGCGTAGAGGACGCCCGGCTCGTCCGCCGAGAAGAGGACGAGCGCGTACATCCCCTTCAGCCGCGCGGCCGTCTGGCGGACGATCTCGGCGAACGGCTTGCCCGGCGCCGCCCGGCGCGCCGCCCCGAGCGCGTGGGCGACGACCTCCGTGTCCGTCTCCGAAAGGAAGGTCACTCCCTCGCGCTGCAGGCCCTGCTTGAGCGGGAGGAAGTTTTCGATGATGCCGTTGTGGATCACGACGATGCGGCCCGACGCGTCGCGGTGTGGGTGGGCGTTCTCCTCGGACGGGCGGCCGTGTGTCGCCCAGCGCGTGTGCCCGACGCCGAACCGGCCGGGCGGGGGCGACGCGGCGACCTTCTCCGCGAGGTTCCCCAGCTTGCCCTCGCTGCGCGCGACGCGGACCTCCCCGTCGTCCCCGACGACCGCGAGGCCCGCCGAGTCGTAGCCGCGGTACTCGAGGCGTTTCAGGCCGTCGAGGAGGATGGGCGTCGCCGGGCGGTCGCCGACGTAGCCCACGATCCCGCACATCGCGTCAGCTCTTCTTTTTCCGCGCGCGGTAGGCGGCGCCGCCGCCTACGAGATTCCTCTGCGGCGTGCGGGACACGGCGAGGCCGTCCTTCGGGACGTCCTTCGTCACCGTCGTTCCCGCGCCGACGATCGCGCCGTCGCCGACCGTCACGGGCGCGACGAGCTGAACGTCGGAGCCCACGAACACGTCGGCCCCGATCGTCGTCCGGTGCTTCGCGAAGCCGTCGTAGTTGCACGTGATGACGCCCGCCCCGACGTTCGTCCGCGCGCCGATCTCCGTGTCGCCGAGGTACGTCAGGTGGTTCGCCTTGACGCCCGCGTGAAGCTTCGCCTTCTTCGTCTCGACGAAATTGCCGACGTGCACGCCCTGGGCGAGGTCCGTGCCCTCGCGCAGACGCGCGAAGGGCCCGAGAACCGCGCCGTCGCCGACCACGGCCGACTCGATCACGCAGTAAGGCTTCACGACGACGTTCTTCCCGAAGACCGCGTTCTTCACGACGCAGCCCTGGCCGATCACGGTGCCGCTCCCCACGCGCGTCTTTCCGAGGAGCGTCACGAACGGCTCGACGGTCGTGTCCGCTTCGAGAATGACCGTCTCGTCGAGCGTGACCGTCTCGGGCCGCAGGATGGTCGCTCCGCCGCGCATCGCCGCGCGGACGGCGCGCTCGCGGAGGAGGCGGTCCGCTTCGGCGAGGTCCTCGCGGGAGTTGACGCCGAGCGCCACGCCCGCATCGCCCTCGACGGTGACGACCTTGCGTTTCGCCTTGAGCGCGAGCGAGAGGATGTCGGTCAGATAGAACTCGGATTGCGAATTCTTAGAAGTGAGGAGGGGAAGGGACCGGTCGAGAAACGCCCGGTCGAATGCATAGGTGCCGGTGTTGATCTCGGCGATCTTCTTCTCTTTACTCGAAGAATCTCTCTCTTCGACGATCTTCACGAACCGCTTCGCGCCGTCCCGCACGACGCGGCCGTAGCCGGCGGGGTTCTCCAGCCGGGCCGTCAGAACGGCCACCGCCGCCTTCTTGTCCGCCTTCAGCGCGTCGCAAAGACCTCTGACGGCGTCGGCGGAAAGGAGCGGCACGTCGCCCGACAGGACGACGACCGTCTGCGCGCGGCCGAGGGCCCCGGACGCAAGCGCGGCACGGACCGCGTCGCCCGTCCCCCTGGGGGGATCCTGGACGGCGACCCGGACACGCGCGTGGTTCTCCGCAAGGTAAAGGCCGACCGTCGTCTTTTCCTTCGAAGAGTCTTCCTTCGAAACCACGACGACGACGGACTCCGGGTTGCCCGCGACGGCGAGAGCGGTCTCGAGCGCGCGCTCGAGGAGCGGGCGGCCCGCCGCCTCGTGGAGGACTTTCGGACGGGACGACGTCATCCTCACGCCGCGCCCGGCGGCCAGGAGGACGACGGCCGTCACGCGCCTCCCGCGACGAGCTCCGTGAACCCCTGCGTGCCGCGCAAAGCCGAGAGGTCGGCTTCGAGGCGCGCCTGGATGCGATTGTGGTCGTCGGCCGCGATCGCCTTCTTGAGCGACTGGAGCGCCTGTTCGACGTCTCCCTGCAGCGCGAAGCAGCACGCCGCGAGGTAATGGGTGCGCCCGTCGCCGTCCTTCCGGCCCGCGCTCTTCCTGAGCAGGTCGAGGGCCTTCTCGACGTTGCCGCGGTTCTTCTCGAACACGGCCGCGTGATAGATCTCCTCCGGGCTGTCCGCGGAGGCGGGCTTGGCCTTCTTTCCGTTCCGGCAGGCCGTGAGGTACATGCGGGCGCGGTCGAGGAATTCCTTCTCGTCCGGGTGCTTCTCGATGAGGTCCTCGAACTTCCGTGCCGCGTCGTCGAAGTGGCGCTTGTGGAAGAGGTCGATGGCCTTCTCGTATTCCTTGCGCGCCGCCGAGGACTCGCGCACGGCTTCCTTCAGCGAGGCCGGCGCCTTGCGCGCTTTCTCGGGCTCGGGCGCCGCGAGCTTCAGCTGGCGGAGCTTCTTCTCGAGGTCCTCGAGAGAGAGGCCCAGCTTGCGCGACAGGGTCTGGGCGTCCATTCGCCCGAAGTTGGCCCTGAGCCACCGGGCGTCGTCTTCGGTCCACTTGTGTGTGTTGGTCAAGGGCCCTCCGGGGACGCGGGCGAGAGGCCCGCAAGGACGGTGGATTCTCGTTACGTCCCCCGTTCCCGTCAAGGAGCGTCCGGAATCGTCCCCCGGACCCCAAAGTAGGCCCCGCCGTGACTCCTGTCACGGATTGCCCGCCGAAACGCGGTAGCCTGACCCCGTGTACGAGCCGCCCATCTACTGCACGCAGTGCGCGCGCAAGCTCGAATCCAGGGAGATGGGCCCGGGGCGAAGCGTGCCCGTCTGTCCGTCCTGCGGGGCGGTGCACTGGATCGACCCGAAAGTCGCCGCGGGCGTCCTGATCGTCCGGGACGAGCGCGTCCTCCTCGTCAAACGCGCGATCCCGCCGGGTTACGGCAAGTGGACCTTCCCGGGCGGCCACGTGGACCGGGGCGAGACGGTCGAGGAGGCCGCCCTGCGCGAGACGCTCGAGGAGTGCGGGGCGATCGCCGACCTTCGGGGGCTCCTCGGCCTCTTCTCGTACCCCGGGCGGCCCGTCGTGGTGGCCGTCTACCGGGGCGCCCTTTCCCCCGGCAGCCGCGAGCCGCACGCGGGCGACGAGACGCTCGAGGTCGGGTGGTTCACCGAGGAGGAGGCCGCCGGCCTCGAGCTGGCCTTCCAGTCGGTCGCCGACTCCCTCACGAAACTCTTCGGGCGTCCGTACGTTCTCTGACGGAAGAGAACGCCCCCCTTCCGGCATCCATGAGGGGAGGGTCCGCCGTATCCCTCCGGACGGAGACCGTCACGCCATGCGTCGCAACGCCCGCTTCCTGCTTCCGCTCATCGGCTTCCTGCTCTACGCGGCCCTCGCGCGTTCGGACGGGCCCACGCGGCCCACGCCCCCCGCCCCGGCCGGCCTCGCGAAGGCCACGTTCGCGGGCGGCTGCTTCTGGTGCATGCAGAAGCCCTTCGACGAGGTGCCCGGCGTCGTCTCGACGACCGTGGGCTACACCGGCGGGACGCTCGCGGGCGCGACGTACCTCGAGGTCGGCGCGGGCGGAACGGGCCACCGCGAGTCGATCGAGGTCGTCTTCGACCCGAAGAAGGTCTCCTACGAGAAGCTGCTCGACGTCTTCTGGCACAACGTCGACCCGACATATGCGGGCGGCCAGTTCTGCGACTCCGGCGCCCAGTACACGACCGCGATCTTCGTCCACGACGACGCCCAGCGTCGGGCCGCCGAAGCGTCGAAGAAGGCGCTCGAGGGCTCGCACGTCCTCAAGGCGCCGGTCGTGACGGAAATCCTGAAGGCGGGCGTTTTCTGGAAGGCCGAGGAGTACCACCAGAAGTACTACGAGAAGAACCCGATCCGGTACCACTACTACCGGTCGGGCTGCGGCCGCGACGCGCGGCTCAAGCAGATCTGGGGCGCGGCTGCGCCCGTCCACTAACCGTCGAGCCGGATCTTCGAGAAGAAGCGCGCCCCGAGCCTCGCGGGCACCCAGCGCGGGACGAGCCTGCCCGACGCGATCCAGAGGCGGTCGAGCGGATGCGTGACGACGAACGCCTTCCGCGTCCGGACCGCCTCGAGCCCGATCCTCGCGACCGCTTCCGCCGACATCTCGGGAAACGGCGTCGCCTCGGCGCCCTTCATCCCCGCGACCGCGTAGAAGTTCGTCTTCGTGTACCCGGGAACGAGGCACGTCACGGCGACGCCGTACTCCTTCGCCTCCTCGTGGAGCGCGTGCGTGAAGTTCAGGACGAAGGCCTTGCTCGCGCCGTAAGCGGCGAAATACGGCGTCGGATAGAAGGCCGACGTCGACGCGACGTTCAGGATCGCGCCCGATCCTCGCGCCTTCATCGCGACGAGAAACCGGTGCGTGAGCTCCGCCGTCGCGACGACGTTCAGCTCGAGAAGCGCGTGGACCCTCTCGATCGGAAGCTCCGTCTCGGGCCCGCTCAGTCCGAAGCCCGCGTTGTTCACGAGAAGCGCGACCGGCCGCCCGGAGGCTTCCGTCGCCTCCCACACGGCGTCGCGGCCGCCGGGCGTCCCGAGGTCGGCTGCCAGGACGTCCACGGCGACGCCGCGCGCGGCGCGAAGCTCCCGCGCGAGGTCCTCCATCGCCGCCGTGTTCCGCGACACGAGGACCAGGGGCCCGCCCTCCGCGGCGAGAGCGCGCGCGAAAGCGGCCCCGATCCCGGACGAGGCGCCCGTCACGACGGCGAGCCCCGGTGCGTCCCTCACATCTTCTCCTTCGGGCGCGTGATCTCGACGACGCGATAGCCCAGGAGACTCCGCATCGCGAGAGCCGGGGCGAAGACGTCCGCGGGCGGCGACGAGGCCGGCTGCGGGAGCACGGCGAGGACGAGCGCGGGAGAGGCGCCGTCGAGGACCGCGTAGGCCGCGAACCAGTCCCGAGCGCCGAGCGCGGGGACGGTCAGGTCCACGCCGTCGACCCGGAGCCCGAACGCCGCGGGCGGCACGGCCGTCCACAGTCCCGGTCGGCTGGACGGCGCCTTGCCGGCAAGGTCCACCGCGCGGCGCAGGAACGTCGCCGCGGGCTCGCGCAGGGCGGGCGCGGCCGCCGCGAGGGGCACGGACGCGCTCCCGCCGCCCTTGAGCTCCGCGCGGGCGTTCGACGAGATCCAGAGCGTCGTCGCCCCCGGGATCGTCGCATTGCCCTCGGGCCAGAGACCGGGCAGGAGGAGGTCGGTCGCGGTCCCGAAGTCCGGGAAGAAGAGCGTCCCGCCGACCTCGCGTGTCTCGTAGGCCGCCGGGATCGTCGGCTCGGGCGTCGCGCCGCGCGGCGCGTTCGCCCGCGCGCGCACCCAGTCCTCGCGGCGGCGGGCGGACTCGCGCTTCTCGACGCGGACCTGCCCGGTCCACTTCAGGCGGAGCCTCCCCTTGTCGATCTCGAGGATCTCCACCTCGCGGCGCGCGAGGTCGGGCACGTCCTCCCCGTCCACGCCCGGCAGGTTCGGAACGAGCGTCAGCGCGAGGCCCGGCGCGAGCGGGATCCCGCCTTCGAGGGCGGGCGGCGCCGGGACCGCCGTGCGCGCGGCCGCCGCTTCGCGCGCAGGCGGCTGCCCGCATGCGACCGCGAGGGCCGCGAGGAGAGCCGGGGCGACGCGGCGCGCGGCGCGCATCGTGATCAGCGGTTCGAGATGTCGTTCAGGCGCTCGTCGAACGGGATCGGGTAGACCTCGATCGCCGTGACCTTGTCCGTACGCGGACGCCAGCGGTTGATCGAACCGACCAGTCGCGGGTCCCCCGACACCGTCGATGGGACCTCCCGTTCGAAGTCTCCCCGGAAGTCGAGGATGACGCGCGAGAAACCGGCCTTCAGCGACGGAGCCTTCCAGTCGACATGCTGAGGGTCCAAGACGAACGCCTTCGCGGCGGCCTCGAGGCGGTCGTCGAGGTCCGACGCGTCCCAGGGTTCCTTGGCGAGCGGCGGCCCGCCGCGGCGCGCCTTCACGAGCACGAAGTGGACGCGCGCGTCGGTAAACCTCTTCGAGGCGATGGCCGCGATCTGGTTGAGCGAGAGGTCGTGTCCGCCGAGCACGTACTTCGTGTCGGAATCGAACCGGGCCTCGAGTCCCTTGAGGGTCTGGGGGCGGTTGAACCGCAGGACGCCGCGGATCGCGCAGGCGTTGTACGCGTTGATCCAGTACGCGAGCTGATCCGGCTCCGTCGGGAAGAGGTGCCGGTGCGAGTCCGGCGAGACGCGCGCGATCTCCGCGAGGTACTCCTCGAGCGTCGACTCCTCGAGGGACGCCGTCGCGTAGTCCACGAGCCCGTCCTGCACGACCTTCTCGAGGAAGCGTCCGAAGATCCCGTGCGGGAACTTCCCGGCCGACGGGACGTCCGACTGCGCCTTGACGTTCGGGCGCACGGTCTCGCAGGAAGCGCCCATGAGCGCGAGCGCCAAGACCGCGCAGGCGCCCGCGGAGAGGAGACGCTTGTCCGTCATGGCCGCCTCAGCCGATGACGTCTTCCGTGCCGTCGACGCCGAGCACGTTGCCCGAGAGCCACGTCGTGCACGGCTGCGACAGCGCGACGATCACGTTGGCGACGTCGGCGGGGGTCGTGAGCCGGCCCGCCGGGTGGATCTCGAGGCACCGCGAGATCATCTCGGCGTTCCCCGGGATCTTCCTCAGCGCCGGCGTGTCCGTGACGCCCGCGCGGATCGCGTTGACGGCGATCTTCCGCGTGACGAGCTCGACGGCGAGCTGCCGGCAGTGGCTCTCGAGGGCGGCCTTGGCGGCCGAGACGGCGCCGTAAGCCTTCCAGATCCGGTGCCCGCCCGAGGACGTCATCGCGAAGACGTGCCCGCCCTCGGCGAGGAGGCCCCCCGACAGAAGGTCCTGCACCCAGTAGACGAGCGAGTGCGCCATGACGTCGAGCGTCATGTCCATCTGGGCGTGGTTGATCCGGTCCGCGGGGGCGTCCGCGAGGAACGGCTTGAGCGTCCCGAACGCGAGCGAGTGGAGGACGACGTCGATTCCGGCCCGGCGGCCCTCTGCGTCGAGGACCTTCGCCATCTCGGCGATCGCCTCGGCCCGCTTCTCGTCGTCGGCAGCGTTCATGTTGAAGAAGATGGGCCGCGCGCCGGCGGCCGTGATCTCGGCGGTGATGCGGTCGACGTTCGGCTGGGTCGCCTTCCGGTCGAGGTGGACGCCGAACACGTTCCGGCCCGCGCGCGCGAGGGCGAGGGACGTGGCTTCTCCGAACCCGGAGGAGGCCCCGAGAACGAGGGCCCACGTACGGTTTGCCATGGACCGAATGCTAGCAGGCGACTCGGTATCCTCGTCCGGGGAGACGCCGATTGACCTCCGCATCCGCCCACTCCGTCCGCGCCCGGCTCCGCTCGGGGCCGCCGCTCGTCCTCGACGCGGCCCTCGGGACGGACCTCCTCGCGCGCGCCGCCCGCCTCCCGGCGCCCCTCTGGAGCGCGCAGGCCCTCCTCGACGCTCCAGACCTCGTCGAGACGATCCATCGCGAGAACGCCGAGGCGGGGGCGGACGTCCTCACGATCGCGAGCTTCCGGCTGCACGCAAGGAACCTGGATAAGTCGGTTTGCTCCCTCTCGCAGCGCGAGCTCATCGCCAGAGCGACGACTCTTGCGCGGCGGGCGACGTCCGAAGTTTCTTCGAAGGGGGAAATTGCGGATGCGCTCCCCGGCATGCGGGAGGCAGGGCGTCGGGCCGTCCGCTCGAGCCGGGGCGCCACACGACCTTCCGAGAAAATCCCCGACGGCGTCTGGATTGCCGGGTCTCTCGCCCCCCTTGAGGACTGCTATCGCCCTGATCGGGTTCCGAAGCAAGAAAACATTCTCTTCTCCGAACACGCGGAAATGGCGGCCGCTCTCGCGGCCGCGGGCGTCGACCTCATCCTCGTCGAGACGATGAACACGGTCCGCGAGGCCGTCGCCGCCGGCCGGGCGGCGGCGACGACCGGGCTGCCCGTCGTCGTCTCGTGCGTGACGGACGGGCGCGGGCGTCTCCTCTCGGGCGAGAGAGTCGAGGACTTCGCGCGCGCTCTCCTCGCCCTGCCGTCGCCGCCGGACGCGCTCGGGATCAACTGCGTCGCGGCGGGCGATCTCGCCGGCGACCTCGCGCGCCTCGCGCCGGCGGCGCCCGGTGTCCCGCTCGCGGCGTACGGAAACACGTTTGCGAAGGCCGTGGCGCCCGAGGACTATGCGGTCCTGGCTGCCGCGTGGGTGCGGTGCGGCGCGCGCCTCGCCGGAGGCTGTTGCGGGACGACGGCCGCGCACACGCGCGCCGTCGCCCGCCTGATCTACGGGAAGTAGCCCCGGATCGTCTTGGCGCGCAGCTTCGGGTCCTTCAGCTTGACGTCGATAGCACGGAACTGGTTCTCGCCCTTCTGCGAGTTCGTCAGGTAGCGCAGGAAGTACTGCGAGCGGAGCTCCGTCTCGATCTTCCGGTAGACCTCCGGCAGCGCGGACGCCTTGCCGACGAAGAACGCCTCGGCGCCCGTGTCCGCCGCCAGCTCGGTCATCCGCCCCTTGATTCCCCTGTCGAGGAACGAGATGTTCAGGCCGATGAAGTAGATCGGCACGCCCGCCGAGCGCGCGTACCGCCGCAGCGTCGCGTAGTCGGTCCACGAGTGGTTGTCGTCGCCGTCCGTCAGGACGACGACCGCCTTGCGGCCGGGCGTCGCCCGGAACTGGTAGAGCGACATGATGACGGCGTCGTAGAGCGCCGTGGCCCCGTCCGCGTGCGTGTCCGCGATCGCGCGCTCGAGGTCGATCGCCTTGTGCGTCAGCGCGGCGAGGAGCGTCGGCCGCTCGCGGAACTCGATCACGAAGCCCTGGTCCTTCTCCTTCGAGACGAGCTTCTGGGTGAACTCCGATGCGGCCTGGTGGACGATCGGCATCGCATCCTTCATCGAGCCCGAGCCGTCGATCACGATCCCCAGGGAGAGCGGGAGCGACTCGGCGAACTCGAAGCTCGTGAGCTCCTGCCGCACGGTGTCCTCGGTCACCGTGAAGTCCTCCTTCGAGAGGCTCTTCACGAGGCGCCCCTCCCCGTCGTACACGGAGACCGGCAGCTCGACGAGGTCGACCTCGACCTTCGACATGAACCGGGACTCGCCCTTGAGGAGCTTGAGGTCCGTGAACTCCCTGCCGTTCTCGTCCGTCGCGGTCGCGCGCATGAGCGTCGCCTTCTGGATCTGCGCGACGGGAACCATGACGACGTACGGCGGCGCCGACCATTCCTTGACCTTGGCGTCGTCGAGCCAGAGCTCGAGCTTCGTCAGCATCCCGCCCGCCATCGACTGGACGGCGACCTTGAGCTCGACCATGTCGCCGGCGGACTTCTGCTTCGGGAGCTCCAGGAGGCGCACCGTGAGCCGCGAGTCCTTCTCGTTGATCGCCCAGGCGTCCTCGTCCACGAAGTTGCCCTGCGCGTCGAAGCCGAGGGCCTTGAGCGTCTGCTTCTTGGGGACCTTCCCGAGGTCCAGCTCGACCTCGTAGGGGGCGCGGTTCTTCACGAGGACCTTCTTGTCCTCGAGCCAGAACTCGACGCGCGTGACGGGCGGCTTCACGTCGCAGCCGATCCGGAGGAGGCCGACGGGCACGTCCGTCTCGGGCGGGAGGATCTTCACGAGGTTCCCGGCGTTCGGCAGCGCGGCCTGCCGGTTCCCGGATTCGAGGACAACGGCCGCGGCGCTCGGGAGGCCGGCCGCGTCGGTGCCGGCGTCCTCGGCGCGGAAGTCGGCGGTCATCTCCGGCACAGCGATCGTGACGGTGCGCGTCGCGACGGCGCGGCCGGCGACGCCCTCGAGCCGGAACTGGACGTCGTACGTTCCCGGAGGAAGCGGGCGCAGGAACGTGATCGCGACCGGCTTGGCGGCGTCCGCGCCGAGGTCGACGTCCGCCGGGACGCGGAACGCGTCGACGTTCCCGCCCTTCGCGTCGTTCACGACGCCCGCGAGCGTGAAGGAGACGACGCGCGGCGCCCCCGCGGTCCCCTTCAGGTCGCCGCGGTTCACGGAGAGGATGAACTTCACGGCCGTCTTCGAGCCGGTTTTTCCGAGGTACTGCTCGCGGACGTCCAGCGGGATGGACACGCCGGGCGCGTCGATCCGGCTCTTCTGCGCGTCCGCGGGCGCCGCCGGCTGCCCGGGCGCGGCCGCCGAGCAAACGAGAAGGATCGGGGCCCACGCGAGACTCCTTCGCATCCCCCCATCGTATGCTGTCTTTCCCACGCGACACACCCCCGTTCGGAGGCGCTCGATGCAAATGTCCTTCCGCCGTCCCACCGCCCTCGCGCTCGGCCTGGCTCTCGCGGCCGCTTCCGCCGCCCCGGCGGCGCCGCCCGCCGGCACCGACGCGTATCTCGACGCGTCGGCGAAACGGTGGGAGGACGTCTCGCGGAAGATCTGGGACTACGCGGAGACAGCGCTCGACGAGAAGCAGTCCGCCGCCCTCCTCGAAGAAGTCCTGGAGCAGGAAGGGTTCGCCGTGACGCGCGGCGTCGCCGGCATGCCGACCGCGTTCGTCGCGACCGCCGGGTCCGGCGCGCCGGTCGTCGCGATCCTCGCCGAGTACGACGCCCTTCCCGGCCTGTCGCAGAAGGCGGGCGAGACGAAGAAGTCCCCCGCCGTCCCCGGCGCTCCGGGCCAGGGGTGCGGCCACAATCTCCTCGGGACCGCGGCCGTCGCGGCCGCCGTCGCCGCGAACCGCGAGCGGATCGCCGCGAAGCTCCCCGGCACGATCCGCGTCTACGGGACGCCCGCCGAGGAGCAGATCCTCGGCAAGACATTCATGCTGCGCGACGGGGCCTTCGCGGGCACGGACGTCGTCCTCTCGTGGCACCCCGAGGCCGAGACGTACCTCGTCTCCGGCGGCCGCCTCGCGATCACGGCCGTCGACGTCGAGTTCTTCGGGAAGACGGCGCACGCCGCCGCGAACCCCTGGCTGGGCCGCAGCTCGCTCGACGCGCTCGAGGTCTTCGAGCACGCGATGGCGCTCATGCGCGAGCACGTCCTCCCGACCGCGCGCCTCCACCGCGTGATCAAGGACGGCGGTCTCGCCGCGAACATCATCCCGGACTACGCGCGCGTCCAGTGGTTCGTGCGCGACACGAACGGCGCGCGCGTGAACGAGATGATCGGCCGCCTGAGGAAGGCCGCCGAGGGCGCCGGCCTCGCGACCGAGACGACGGCGAAGGTCACGGTCCTCGCGTCGACGCGCGAGCCGCTCTACAACGAGTCGCTCTCGAAGCTCGTCCAGCGGGAGCTCGAGCGCGTCGGCGCGCCGAAGTGGGACGCGGCCGACGAGGCTTTCGCGAAGGCGATCCAGAAGGAGGTCGGGATCCCGGAGAAGGGTCTCTCTCGCGACGTGCTCCCGTGGGCTCCCGCACGCGGCGTCGGCGCCTCGTCGGACATCGGCGAGGTGAGCGCCGCGTATCCGCTCATCGAGCTCGCCGTCGAGACGGGCCCGGTCGGCGCCCCGTGGCACCACTGGGACGTGGCGTCGTGCGCGGCGAGCCCGGTCGGCGTCAAGGGAATGCTCGTCGCCTCGAAGGTGCTCGGCGCGTCGATGGTGGACCTCCTGAGGGATCCCTCTTCCGTCGCTGCAGCCAAGGCCGAGTTCGCGAAAGCGACGGCCGGGAAGCCTTACGTCAGCCCGCTCGCGCCGGAGGTCAAGGCAAAGACGTACTGAGGCCGGTCAGGCCGCCGCGCGCGAGCCCTCAGGCCGCGACTCTCGCCGCGTGCGTCTCGAAGAAGAGCTCGACGGCGTCGAGGAACGCCTGCGGAGAGTCGAGGCTCGCGATGCGGCGGCGCAGCTCCGAGCCGTTCGGCAGGCCGTGCGTGTACCACGACGTGAAAGTCCGGAGCTTCGACATCATCGCCTTCGGCGCGTCGGACTGGTCGCGCTGGATGAGGCGGAAGTGCTCGAGGATGACCTCGCGGCGCTCCGCGAGCGTCGCCTCCCGAAAGGCGCGGCCCGCGAGGAGCTCGGCGGCCTGCTTGAAGATCCACGGGTTCTTCATCGTCGCGCGGCCGCACATGACGGCGTCGCAGCCCGTCTGCCGGAACATCGCGAGGACGTCCTCCGCCGAGTTGACGTCGCCGTTCCCGACGACCGGGATCGCGACGGCTTCCTTGAGGCGCGCGATCTTCGACCAGTCCGCGCGGCCCGTGTACATCTGCTTCGCCGTGCGGGCGTGGAGCGCGACGGCGGCGGCCCCTTCGCCCTCGCAGATGCGTCCGAGCTCGACGTAGTTCTCGGTCTCGTCGCTCAACCCGAGCCGGAACTTCACCGTGAGCGGCGTCGTCGGGAGCGCTTTCCTGCAGGCCGCGATGATCGCGCGCGCCTTCCCGAGGTCGCGCATGAGGCCGGCGCCCGCGCACCCCTTGAGGATCTTGTTCGCGGGGCAGCCCATGTTGATGTCGCAGACGTCGACCCGCATCTCCTCGACGCGCGCCGCGGCTACGGACATGCGCGCGGCGTCCGCTCCGTAGATCTGGACGGAGAGCGGCCGCTCGGCCGGGTCCCAGCGCAGGAGGCGCTCGGTCCGCTTGTTGCCGCGCGTGAGCCCCTCGGACGACACGAACTCCATCGTGACGAGGCCCACCCCTCCGATCCGGCGCAGGAGCAGCCGATACGTCATGTCCGTGATCCCCGCCATGGGCGCGAGGACGAGAGGGGGATCGACGGCGCAGGGACGCGTCCCCGCGCCGCCGAAGACGAGGCTCATCCGGTGGATTTTACTGGCCGGTCGCCTTGCCCTGCGGCGCCGCGGGCGGCGCGGCGGGGTTGCCCGGGGCCTCGAGCTCGAACGAGCCCTGCGCGAGCGTGAACGGGCCGGGGACGATCTTCTCGTCCTTCGTGATCCCGACGACCCAGGCGTGCTTGCCGGGCGGGACGCCCTCGAGCCAGACGCTCTCTTCCTTCGCGAGCGTGACTTCCTTCTCCGTGTCGATCTTGTAGCGCACGCGGCAGCTCTCGGGAACGGCGGCCTTTTCGGCGATCGGGCAGCCCGTGACGAGGAAGTCGAGCAGCACCTTGCCCGTCCCGCCCTTGACCTTCCCGCGCGGCGACACGACCGTGAGGATCGGGGCGCCGGGTTCCAGGACGTTCTTGCCGTCCTTCTCGCCGACCGAGAACGTGACGGCCGCGAACGCGGGGTCTTCCTTGATCGACTCGCCCCACGGGCGCATCGGGAACGCGCGCAGCGTGTGCGTGCCCTTCGGAATCTTCTTGAACGCCCACGGCTTCGTGACGTCGTAGTACGCGAAGACCGTCGGGAAGTTGTCGAGCATCAGCGCGACGTACTGCCCCAGCTTCGTCGCCGGGTCCTGGAACGTCTCGAAGCCCGCGAGCTCGATCTTGACCTCGACGGGCGCGCCCGTGGCCGCGGGCTGTCCGGCCTCGGCGGGCGGGATCGCGACGACCTCGTCCGGCTTGGGCGACACGATCTTCAGCGTGACCGGGCCCGACGGGCCGCGGCCGTCCGGGAAGCCCGGAACCGGTGACTTCGGGTCTTTCGGCGTCTGGGCGGCGGCCGTGAGGGCGAGTCCCATGATCCCGAGCGCAGTCGCGACCGTTCTGGCGAGTTTCATCGGAAAACACTCCTCCGCGTAATCCTCCGGGCGCGCCGGAGGGCGCGAAGCATAACAGGAAGGGCTGAGCCGGCGTCTCAGGAGGGCGGGGTGAACAGTCTCGGGGGGGCCCCGACGCGCACGTCCGTGAGGTTGATCACGACCTTCGTGCCCTGGCCGCCGGGGGACGGGACCTCGCGCTCCCAGCGGACGACGAGGCCGTCGAGGTCGGTCGCGACCCAGTACGTCGTCATCGGGGAGTTCAGCGCGGACGGGTCGTCGTCGTAGCGCCAGATCGCGCACGCGTGGCCGGCGAACACCTCGTCGCCCTCGCGGTGGTAGACCGTGAGAGAGCGCCGCGCGGCCTCGGCCTTCTCGTCGAATCCGGGCTCGAGCGGGATGCCGGCGGGCATCTCCTTCTCCGCCCGGGAGAATTCGACCGGCGCGGCCGCTTTCCCGCCGGCCGCGAGGCGCCACGCTTTCTTCGCGGCCGTGTCGACGACGAGGGCCGGCCCGTCGCCGAGGCCCCTTCGCCGGAGAGGGCCACGGACGGCGATCTCGTACGAGTCCGTCTCGAGGCCGTCCGTCTTGAACGTGACGCGCGCGCGGTACCCGTGCGTCGAGACGCGGACGGGCCCGCCGAGCGGGTCGCCGGAGCAGCCGGCGAGCGCGAGGGCGATGGCGATGGCGACGAGCGTGGCGGGACGTCTCATTTCCGTTGGGACCTCCGGGACGGGCTCGCGCTGGGGACGGCGAGACCGCGGAAGTGCTGGAGGGTCGTGAGGGCGCGCAGCGTGACCCAACGCGACGGGTCGCCGGTGCGCTCGGGAGAGAGCGGGAGACGCTCGGGACGAGGGCGCTCGAGCTTCCAGCGCGCGCGATGGTCCGACTTCGCGACGATCGCGGCGAGAGCCCGCGCGACGCTCGGCTCGACCGGCGCGGACGCGGGGCGCACGGACTTGAGCGCCGCGAGCATCTCGAAGAGGTCCGTCTCGTCGCCGCACGGGTAGCCGGCTTTCAGGATCTCGGGCGTCGCGCCGGCGGCGAGTGCCCCCGGGATCTCGGCCTCGACGAGACGCGTTTCGAGGAACGCGATCGCGCTCCGGATGGTGTCCGTGCGCGCCCGCTCGGGCAGCTCGCCGAGGAGCAGGAGGTCCTTCACCGTCCGGCCCTTCCCGGCGCGGGCGCGGCGCGCGATCTCCTCGGCCCCGCTGACGACGCGGGGGTCGGCCCCGTGGCCCGTCCGCGCGAGGACGCGGAGGGCGGCCCCGAAGAGCGGCACGTCGAGGTCCTCGACCTTGCCGCGCTCGATCTCGACGAACGCCTTCTCCCAGCGCGCGAGGAGGACGTCCGCCGCGTGCGTCAGGACGGGCTGCGACTCGTCGGCGCCGAGCTCCGTCAGGAAGAGGGCGAGCCACATCCCGCCGTCGTACCGGCGCTCGAGGGGGACCGGCGGCGACGGGGTGAGGCGCGCTCGCGCGAGCGCGAGGAGGTCGCGGAGGAACGGGTCGCGTCCGAGGGCCTGCCGGGCGCGGCGCACGTCCGGGTCCTTCGGCGGCCGCGCGAGCAGCTCGCGCAACGCGACGACCCTCACTCCCGGGTTCTCGCGCGAGACGAGCCAGTCGATCGTCGCGATCGGGACCGCGAACGGACCCTCCACAAGGAGACGCACGGCGCGCGACATGGGAGGCGAGGATAATCCTTCCCATGAACTTCTTCCGGAGCGGCATCACGCGCGTCGTCGGACACCGCGGGTCCCCGACGAAGGCGCTCGAGAACACCTCGGAGAGCTTCGACCGGGCCGAGGCCGACGGCGCCGACGGCTTCGAGCTCGACGTCCGCCTCACGCTGGACGGCGAGGCCGTCGTCCACCACGACTCCGAGGTCGTTCTCCTCGGGCGCCGCGTCCCGCTCGCGACCGTCACGATCCCCGAGCTCACCGAGCTGCCCGTCGAGCGCGGCGGGTTCCGGGGGTTCGTCCCGACGCTGCGCGACCTCCTGCTGCGCTACGGGTCGACCGGCCGCTTCCTCGTGGAGATGAAGGCGGGGCCCTCGCCGCGGCCCGGCCTCCTCGAGTTCCGCGTCGCCGCCCTGATCGCGCAGCTGCGCCTCTTCGACCGCGCGGTGGTCCTCTCCTTCTCGGCGGACATGCTCCGGAAGATCCGCGAGATCGAGCCGCGCATCGAGACGTGCCTCAACTACGACGCGACGGCGCGCCGCCCCGACGGCGCCCTCTGGCCGGACCTCCCGAAGGGCTGCGGCGCGATCGGCCCGCAGGCCGGCCTCGTCACCGACGAACTCTTTTCGCGCGCGAAGGCCGACGGCCTCGGCGTCCACTGCTGGACCGTGAACGACCCCGCGTTTGCCGCCCAGCTCGCGCGCCTCGGCGCGGCGAGCGTGATCAGCGACGACGTCGCCCTCGTGGGCCCGGCCATCCGGGAGATCACGGGTGCGAAACCGCCGCTCGAGCTGCTGAAGGCCTGACGCGCCGAAGGTCCCGCGGCCCTGAGTGATTGGTCGGGGCGGCCGGGGTCGAACCGGCGACCTGTTGCTCCCAAAGCAGCCGCGCTACCGCTGCGCTACGCCCCGTTTCCGCTAGCATTCTCCGCGATGGCCGCCAAGAAGTCGAAACCGACCCTCGTCCTCCTCCACGGGCTCGGGGGCTGCTCGGCCGACTGGGCCGACGCCGGCGTCCCGCTCGCGAGGCACTTCGTGATCGAGGCGCCCGACCTGCCGGGCTCGTTCCGGAACCCGAAGCCGGCCGGCGACGGCGACCCCGCGGCGCTCGCCCGCTGGGTGATCGGCACGCTCCCGAAGGGGCGGGTCCTCCTCGCGGGGCACTCCCTCGGCGGGCGCGTCGCCGGCGAGATCGCGGCCCTCGCGCCGGAGCGCGTCGCCGCCGTGGCCCTCGTCTCGCCGCTCGGCGCCGCGTCCTACGGCTTCACCGATACGCTCAAGTGGAAGGCGATGTCGCGCCGCGCGATCCTTGCGAGCGTCCCCGAGTCGTCCCTGAGAAACGCCGCCGCGTACGGCTTCGAGGGCGACGCTCCCGGCAAGAAGGCGTTCGTCTCCCGCGCGGTCGAGGCCCAGACCGGACCGTATGGACGCGACGTCGCCTTCGGGACGGAGAAGGCCGTCGATGGCGTCCTCGGCGCCCGGCCCCTCTCCGAGCGTCTCGAGGGGACGACGATGCCGCTCCTCGTCGCGACCGGCGAGCGCGACCCGCTCGTGCCGCCGAAGGACGCGAAAGCGATTCTCCGGGCGCGCCCCGATGCGACGTTCCTCGAGCTCCCGGGCCGGGGGCACTACGCCCTGCTCGAAGACCCCGAGCTTCTGGCCGAGGTCCTGCGCAAGTTCTTCACGCGGGCCTGAGGGAGCTCCGGAAGCCACGAGTCCGGAACGCGCCCCTCGAGCGCCGCGCGCTGGACGCGGAAGAGCTCCGAGAGGCCGCGCCGCGCCGCGGCGAGAATCGCGGCGAGCATCTCCTCGTCGAACGGCTCCTTCTCCGCCGTGCCCTGGACCTCCACGAGGCGCCCCGAGTTCGTCCCGACGACGTTGAAGTCGACCTCGGCCGTCGAGTCCTCGGAGTAATCGAGGTCCAAGAGCACGGTCCGCTGCCCCGTCTCCGGCCCGGAGGCGACTCCGACGGACACTGCCGCGACGGCCTCGCGGAGCGGGTTCCCGCGGATCGCTTTCGATTTGTAGAGCGCGCCCGCGGCGAGCATGAGCGCGACGTACGCGCCCGTCACGGAGGCACAGCGCGTCCCGGCGTCCGCCACGAGGACGTCGCAGTCGAGCGTGATCGTCCGGTCCGCGAGGAACGAGCGGTCCGCGACGCCGCGCAGCGCGCGCCCGATGAGGCGCTGGATCTCGAGCGAGCGTCCCGACTGCTTCCCGCGCGCCGCTTCGCGCGCGGTCCGCTCGTGCGTCGCGCGCGGGAGCATCCCGTACTCGGCCGTGATCCAGCCGAGACCCGTCTTCTGGAGGAAGGGCGGGACGCGGGCCTCGACCGTGGCCGTCACGAGGACCTGCGTCTTGCCCTGCGTGATGACGCACGAGCCTTCCGCGTGGGGCACGGGGTCGCAGACGATGGAGACGGGACGGAGCGAGAGCGCGGCACGGCCACCCGTGCGGCCCGGAGAGGAGGTGTGCTTCACGGCGCGATTGTGCGCCTCGGCTCTCCCGGGCGGGCGTTTCTCTCAGACGGGCAGGTCGACGAGCGCGAGGTCGGCCGCGGGCCGGCCGAGGAATCGTCCGGCAACGCGGCGCAGCCGATCCGAGGCGTCCGTCACGAGGATGCGCGTCTCGCCCGGCTCGGTCCCCTCGCGGCGCGCGGAAGGTCCGAGCGCGGCTTCGAGCGCGTCCGCCGCGGCGTGCGCCGAGTCGACGAGCGTCGTCCCGGGCGGAAGGGCCTCGGCGATCGTCCGTGCGAGGAGCGGATAGTGCGTGCAGCCGAGGACGACGACGCGCGCGCCCGACACGGCCACGGGCCCGAGGTACCGCGCGGCCGCGGCGCGGGCGACTTCGTTCTCCGTCCAGCCCTCCTCGGCGAGCGGCACGAAGAGCGGGCAGGCGGTGTGCAGGACCTCGCGGCCGGGGTCGAGCGCGCGGATGGCGCGGCCGTAGGCGTCGGAGGCGACGGTCGCTTCCGTCGCGAGGACGGCGATCGGGCCGCGCGGCTCGCCTCCGGCCTCACGGGCACGCGCCGCCGCCACGGCCGCGGAGGCGCCCGGCGCCACGACGCCGACGACCGGCACGGGCGACATCTCCACGATCGCGTCGAGCGCGAGCGCCGACGCCGTGTTGCACGCGACGACGACGGCCTTCACGCCGTGGTCGAGGAGGAACCCGATCGCGCGCCGCGCGTAGCGCCGCACGGTCTCGGCGGACTTCGTCCCGTACGGCAGTCGCGCCGTGTCGCCGAGGTAGAGGAGGCGCTCGTGCGGAAGGCGGCGGGCGATCGCGTCGAGGACGGTCAGCCCGCCCACACCCGAGTCGAAGAGCCCGATGGGCCGTTCGTCGCTCACGTCGTTTCCCCCTTCGGCCGCGGCGGCGGCTTCGTCTGTTTCGGCGGCCTGGGCGGCGCGGGAGACGGCGTCGGCGCCGGCTCGGGTGTCGGCGACGGCGTCGGCGGCGCCGCCTGCGCTGGTCGCGGCGTTTCCTCGGCGGCGCGCGTCAGGTCGGGCGCGATCGGGTGAGCGAGGTCGACGTGCCCCGCGAGCGTGTCGGCCGGCTCGCCGCCGACGAGGAGGACGACGCGCGTCACGCCGGTCATGTTCCTCGAGACCGACACCGCCAGTGCCTGAACCGCGGCGTCTTCCTCGTGCGCGCCGGCCTGCCACCTGACGTACGCGGGTGACGCCGGGACGGCGGGCTCGCCCGGCCCGGGAGCCGGCGCGTCGGGCGGCGCGGGCGCGCGCGGCGGCGCCAGGTCGAGGACGGCGACGCCGTCGTGCAGGAGGTACGCCCCGCGCAGCGTCCAGCCGTCCGGGAACGGCCGCATGAGGTCCTCGCTGCGCGGCCCCTCGACGACGCCCGCCGCGACCGAGCGCAGGAACGCGACGTCGTCCGACGCGGCGGGGACGTCCCGCGATTCGGGGTGCAGCACGCCGTCGCCGGCCTTCGACTCGAAGAACAGCGTCACGTTGCGCGCCGGGATCGGCGTCGGCGGGACGACGGCCGTCGGGCGTGGCGCCGGGACGGGCGACGCGCCTTGCTTCGGCGTGCGCAGCGAGCGCATCACGAGGAACGCGCCGAGGAGCAGGGCGAGGGTCGCGACGAGCGCGAGCGCGAAACGGCGGGCCACGCGGCCTCAGCTCTTGCCGGCCTTCGGCGCGTAGGGGACCGGAGCCACGCCGTCGGCGGTCCGGAAGTAGGTCTCGAGACTGCCTGCGAGCGTGTCGGCGACCTGCCGCCGGAACTCGTCGGACGTGAGCTTCTTTTCCTCGTCGGGGTTCGTGATGAAGGACACCTCGACGAGCACGGCCGGCGCGTTCACGCCGATCAGGACCCGGAACGGCGCCTGCTTCACGCCGCGGGTCGTGATCCCGAGCAGCCGGTTGAAGTCGGCCTGCACGATCTCCGCGAGGCGCGCGGACGCGGCGAGGTGCTGGTTCTGCGCGAGGTCCCAGAGGATCAGGTCGAGGTCGCGTACCGCGGAGTTCTTCTCGGCGCTCGGCGTGCCCGCGGGCGCGGCGGCGTTCTCGGTCTCGGCGAGCGCGGCCGCCGCGCGGTCCGAGGCGTCGAGCGACAGGTAGTAGACCTCCGTCCCGTGCGCGGAGGGCGCGCGGGAGGCGTTGCAGTGGAGCGAGAGGAAGACGTCGGCCTTCGCGCCGTTCGCGGCCGCCGAGCGGTCGTCGAGGCCGACGGTCGCGTCCGTCGTGCGTGTCAGGACCGTCCGGTACCCGCGGCGCTGGAGCGTCTCCGCGACCGTCCTGGCGAGGGCGAGCGTCGCGTCCTTCTCCAGCGAGCCGCCCGGCCCCTTCGCGCCCTCCTCCGTCCCGCCGTGGCCGGGGTCGATCACGATCGTCTTCACGTTCTTCGCCGCGGCAGGCGCCGGAACCGGCGCCGCGGGCTGCGCCGACGCGGCGCCGGCGGGGCGCGCGACGTCGACGACGAGGCGGGGCGGCGCCCCGAGCGCGTAGACGTTCGCCGTGAGGCCTTTCTCGCGGAAGACGATCGTCAGCTCGCCGCCTCTCACCAGAAGCCGGGCCACGCGGGGCGAGTCGAGGAGGCGCTCGGGCGACGGCGCCGTCAGGCGCGCACCCGGAAAGTGCAGGACGACCTGGTCCGGCGTCGTCTCGACGGCGTAGGACGGCGACTGCGAGAATCTCAGGACGACCTTCGTGACGTCGCCGAGGTCCGCGACCGAGGGCTCGACCGCGATCTCGACGAAGTCGGACCTCTTCGCCGAGAGCGTGCGCGCCGCCCGGTCCCACGCGAGCGTCTGGCCCGTGAGCGGCCCGAACACCTTCAGGAAGAACTCCGGCTCCGCCCACGCGCCGAGGCTCGACGTGCGCACGGGCGAGGAGAGGTTCACGACCTTCGTGTCCACGACCGCGATCGGCGTGTCGGCGCCGAAGACGGCCGTGCGGCCCTTGATCCTCACCTCGTACGAGCGCGTTCTCTCGTCCCACGCGATCGTGCCCTCGAGGGCGACGACCGCGTCGCTCACGAGGAGGTACGTCCGGCCGTCGCGTTCCTCGGCGCGGATCGGGGCGGGCGGCTTTCCCTCGCGCACGAGGGACGCGTCCTCCGCCGCGGCGGGCGAAGCCCCGAAGAAAGACGAGAGCGCCGCGGCGAGCAGAAGGGCGAAAGGCCGGATCCGGGCTCGCGTCACCCGCGAATTATGGCGATTCCGGGTCCCGTCCGCCCACGGGCCGACCTGTTATGCTCACGGATCACGGTCGGGGGCGTCCCGGTTTCGACGGGGCATTCAGCGATCGAGGAGCACGCCGAGCACGGCCGTTCGCTCGTAAAAACGACGGTCAAATTCAATCGCCAACAGCGATTACGCTCTCGCGGCTTAATTAGCCGTGACGGGCGCCGGGGAGCCTGTCCGGGGCGCCTCGGCGCTTGACGCGAAAGCCGGACTGGGGATCATCTCCGCCGCCTGAAGAGATGGCCCGAGAAGCTCAGGATCGCTGCCGCGCCCGGTCGTCCGGACCTGAAGACGCGGCGGCTAAAAAAACAAGTCCGGACTGAGCGTGGAGAATCTCGACGTTCGGGCGCTTCGGACGGGGGTTCGACTCCCCCCGCCTCCACCATTCTTCTCTGCACCAGACTCCCCGGGAGGGCCAAAACCCAAAGGTTTAGGCCACTCCCGGGGGGGTCCCCCTTTGCCGTCTATTCGGCCTAGTGTCCGGGAGAACACGGACACAACACGGACACCCGGGGTTTCCGGGGGCGCCCGAGATCCTCGCGCGACCGCCCTTCGGGCTGGGCCGATCGCGCCGGTCCCCAGGGGCCGAAGGAAGGACCTCCAGACCGAACGGAAGGAGCTGCCCGCGCAGATCGCGGCGCTGTCCGCCGAAGGGAAGCGGCTCCTCGCCACGATGGCCGACGTGGACGGCGTCGCGCGCAGGCTGGCCGAGGAGCGTTTACAAGGCATCGGAAACGAGCTGGGGCGTTGCGAGAGGCGGCTGGCGACGGTCGAGCGCGAGCTCGCCGCGATCGAGAAGACCGAGATAGACGCCTCGTGGGTGGCGCGGTGCCTGAACGACTTCACGGCCATCTGGGACGTCCTGACGCCCGAGAACCGGGGGCGGCTGCTACGGGCAGTCGTTCAGCGGGTTGATGTCGACGAGCCCGCGAACAAGGTGCATGTCGTCATGGTCGACCTGTGTGCGGGGCTGCCGGAGCCGTTTGAGGCGATCTCGGCGTGAGCACTACCGGGAAGCCGGCGACGCAGGTCGTCACGGGTGAGCTGCATCGGGTACGTCGTGGGCACGGGAACGGGTTCAGCGCGGAAGCGCCGCTGGAACCGAGCCGTCGACCGGCGCGAGTCGCGGTCATGCTCGCACTCGCGCACATGAACCTCAGAGCGATCGACCAAGGTGAGATTCGGGATCAGGCGGAGGCGGCGCGAAGGCTTGGAGTGACACGTGCGCGGATGACGCAGATCTTGGACCTGACGCTGCTCGCCCCGGATTTGCAGGAGAGAGTTCTCTTCCTCGACGGAGAGACGGGCGCGCCTATGAACGAAAGGGGATTCAGAGGCCTAGTGATCACGATCGATTGGGATCGGCAGCGGCGTCACATAGGCGATCCAGCGGACCCGGATAGCCCGCCCCGGGAGCTTCCCGGGGCGGGCTAGTCACCTCGGCCTCCCCTCACTGTGATGGAGAGTCCGGGAGTTGCCGACGTTCGGCGCCACCTTAGGGCGCCACTCCAGGATATACGCTACAGCCTGCGTGACGACACTAGTTTCGTGGTTCGGTCGGGATCAGCGCGGGCCTGCTTCGATCTACATAGCAGCGGACAGTCGTATCACTTGGCCAGCGACGCCGCATTCAACGAGTGCGCGCTGGGACCGGGGCCGCAAAGTCTTCGCCTCGAAACTTCACCCCGAAATGTTCGGCTATTGCGGAGATGTGCTCTTCCCGACTCAATTACTTGGACAGGCCTTGGACCTGCTGGACCGAAATCTTCTCATCGACGTGGCGCTGCCTGCTTCAGAGAAGGTCGTGTTGCTTCGCGACTTTATTGACGCGTCGCTCGCGACCTACACGGCGGCCATGACTCTCAGGTTTGAACTCGTCTATGCGAGCCGCGGGCGTCATGGGATGGACAGCGAGTTCTCGCTTTACCGCCTCGTCTTCGATAAAGGTCAATGGGCAACCACAGGCCCGATACAGTTCCCTTACGAATCAGCGATGCTCCTGAATCTCGGCAGCGGCTCGCGTTCGGTCGAGTCGGCCCATAGAGACTGGCAGTCGTCGTCAAGCCAAGGAACAAGTCGCGCCGTCTTCTCCGCTTTTTGTGACGCGCTCACCTCTGGCCGTGACCTATCGTCCGGTGGCCCTCCACAGCTTGTAGGTCTTCGCCGAATCGGCCCTGCGCGGGTGTTCGGATTCGTCGGCGACGGGAAGAGGTATGTTCTTGGAAGCGAGCTGGTACTCCCGGGCGGCGGCGATTTTGAGTGGTTCAACGCAGGGTTTGAGCGATGCGACCCGAGCACGCTTCACCCCCTTCCACGCGCTCAGAGACAACCGCGGCCGAAGGACCTGCCTGGTAGGAAGTAGTGACGGAGTCGGCCGCTCACCCCAGGTCAGTACATGACCATGAAGCGCATCCGTCCCATCACCTCGGAGAGGTTGTTCTCAGTCGCCCGCTCTCCGTTGAAGGTAACCTCCTTGAACCGACTCATGACGCCGACAAGTCCACCCCGTTCATAGGCTGATCGCGCAAAGCCCGCTGCAATATCGGCAGCCGAATGGCGGGGAGGACTTCGAGCTCATCTCCATCGTCCCCTCTTCGTCCATTCCCAGATTCGCTCGGACGAGTCGAGGGCGGCGGTGATGACTCGCTCCCTCTGCTGTTCGACGCCTTCAAGTCCCCTCGAGTCTCCTTCATCGAAGACGTGTGTCTTACTGACCTCCCGTACAACCTGAAGCCGTGCAAATCGACTGAGTGGAAACACCGGCCACTCGTTGACGGTCTCGGGCAGCTGCTCCAGCCGCGTCTGCACATCCGTAAGAACAGCGGAGGCCTTAGCTCCCTCTGCGAGCGCCCGATCCACTTCGTGAAGCGTCACGTGCTCCCCGCCCGATTTGACCCGACTCAAGGCCCGCCCCATCGGCCTCGGGCGACGGAACGGAATGCCGAGCTCTCGAAGGTCGGATTCTTCGAACTGGTCCAGGGCGCTGGATTCCAGTTGGGCGGAGAGGCGCTCCGCAGGGAAGAAGCGGGTCACACGATCCAAGACATATGCATTCGCGAAGGAGAGTAGGCGTCTAGCCTCTGACCTCATCCGTTCCTCGCCGCTTCTCTCCAGCCGTCGCAGCATATGAAGCGGAAAATGTGAACCCGTAATGTCGTGAAGGATGTCACTGATTTCGAGAGCGAATGGCTTCGCATCGAAAATGTGGATCCTGACGTTGGAAAGACCCGCCCTCACTTTCCGTCGAATTTCAGCAGGTAAGAACTGAAAACGCTCGACGGCTACGCTGGATTTCAGCTCTTCATCGCCGAGGGAAAGAAGGGTCGCCAGCGTGTAGTACCAGTCGAGAGAGTCTTGAGGCCGGATCTGGGCGTTGATCGTCGCTCGATAGCCGAGGGACAGACGACTGTCTGTCTTTGTTTCGTCCGAGAACGAAGCGTAGAGGGACAAGTCCGACGAAGTCGGAATGATTCCTCCGCTGTCACTCGGTGGTCGTCTTCGTTTCGCCACGACTTCTCCGAAATAGATGGCGTGGGCGCTCGGCTCACGTCCCCGAATGATGGAGGGTCCTGTTAACCAGCGCCACGTCGCCTCGCCCGGCCTGTTAACCGCTCTCAGCCGCTCTCGACATTTCGGGGCGCTAAACCCGAGCAGGCTCATCGGCGATCGCCATTCGCACCTTCGCGAGGGCGCTATGCTCAAGCTGCATTGATCAGACCCCTCCTGACGAGCCTTCTCCTATGCTGCTCCTTGGTGCGGTGCGGCCCCTGCCGGGGTACGAGCTATCCGCCCCAGACCTCTACCGAAAGGTGTCTCCCTCCGTTGTCTCCATCGTCGTCTCCGATAAAGACGGAAAGCCAAAGAAGACCGGCAGCGGCGTAGTGATTGACAGCACCGGTCATGTACTCACGAACTATCACGTCGTGGAAGGAGGCAGCTTCTTCGACGTAAGGGTTGCGAGCGCCGGGGGGAAGGTCCGCTCCTTTATAGCCCGGCCGGCCGCTTGCGCGCCTTATCAGGATCTTGCCGAGATTGCACTGGGTTTGCCGTCAGGCGTTCGCCCGTTAAGAAGGCGTCCGGCGAGCCGGAGGTCGGATCCAGGGTCTATGCCGTCGGCGCGCCGCTTCAACTCGAGGGCACCCTTCCGAGGGAGTCGTGAGCCAACTGAGAAACATCGAAGAGCAGAAGCTCATTCAAACGACAGCGGCGATCTCGCCAGGAAGCTCGGGGGGCGGTCTCTTTAATTCTCGAGCCGAACTAGTGGGAATCACCACAATGAGCCTCTCTGGTGGTCAGAGCCTCAACTTTGCCGTCTCCCTCACGGGCCTCCGCGCTCTAAAGCCATGCGCCGAGTTCCCCATTCTGATCGAAACAGAAGAGTCTTCAAATCGGGAGAGCACGGCGTCGCCGCTGCCGGAGCCGCTGCCTGCAAAAAAAAAAAAAAAAAAAAAAAAAAAAAAAAAAAAAAAAAAAAAAAAAAAAAAAAAAAAAAAAAAAAAGCTGTTAACCAGCGCGGCCTCGTCCCGTCCGACCTGTTAACCGCTCTCAGCCGCTCTCGACATTTCGGGGCGACGGAGAGCGGCTTCGGGGACGATTTCAGCCCCTGCGAGCGCGGCCTGCCGTTCTCTGTTTTCGCGGCAGAGAACCGGGCCTCTCGGGCGCACCGTCGCAAACCCTTCTGACTACACGCCCTTTAGACACGAAACCCCGCGACGTGGATCGCGGGGTACGTGTTAACCGCGAACCCATCTCGAAGTTCGCGGGGGAGAAGAGTGGCTCCGCACTCGGTCGGCTGGGCGAACTGTTCTCAGGTCAGAAACTGAGAACTTCAAATGATCTCAGGACACGATCCTCTTCGGATGGAAGTGGTTGCGGGGCGTATGTCCGCGTACCTGAAGAGTGCCCCCCAGATAAATGAGGGGCCTCACGATGGCCAAGGCTATGGTCTATGTGCGCCAGCGCCCGCCGCAATCCCATTGCGCCGCTAGACCATGCCGCAATTCCCTTTTCGCCCTTCTCGTGGCGCAGGTTCAGGATGTTAAAGAACGCTCCCCTAACAGACCGAAAGCGTTGGTGGAGCGCTTCTCTAGTCAAGCGTAGGCAACCTCAATCTCAGCCGCATTCCCGCGAACCCACTCGAACGCGTCTCGGGAGCTCTGTGCGTCGCCAGGAGGACGGTGGCCGGGTGGAACCCGAGGGCCGCGAGGACGCGCTGGCGGGACGGAGCGTCGAGCGATGAGAGTGGCTCGTCGAGGAGGAGGAGGCCCGACTCGCGAGTCAAGAGCCCGGCGAGGGCAACTAGCTGACGCTCGCCATGCGACAAAGTCGAGATCTCGCGAGGGGCGAGATCCCCAACGCCTAGTTGTCGAGGTGGACTCCGCGCGCTCTCTCGCCTGGCGCGGCGCCACGCCGTCGTTGACGGGACCGAGGGCGACGTCCTCGAGAACTCCGGGGAGGAACAGGCCGTCGTCGGGGGTCTGCCAGAGGAATCCCATTCCTCGCCGCGTTTGGTGAAGGGTCGCCGCCTCCACGGGACGATCGCCAATGAGCACGAAGCCGGCGCCGGTCTCGAGGCCAGCGATTCGGCGAAGGAGCGTTGTCTTTCCTGCGCCGACGGGCCCCTCGAGAAGCGTCTTGCTCCCCGCCGCGAGGACAGCCGACACCGCCCGCGGTGTCTCACGCACGGCCCCTGGATGGCGGTGGCTAACCCCTTCCAGGATGAGCCTCAACGGCTCCATGCAAGGCTCGCGATGGCGGTTATGAGAGCGGCAACCGAGGCCACTGCAAGAAGGATATCCGCCCGGCCGGGACGGTAGCGCTCAAGAGGCGGCAGGCGACCGGAAAACCCGCGAAGATCAAGGGCGTCCGCGGTCCGGTCGGCCCTCTCGAAGGCTCGACGGAGTGTTCGCGCGAGGAGGAACGGAGTTGAACGGCCGATGCCGCGAAGGCCGCGGAACCCGCCCCGCAAACGGAGCGCGTCGACCGCGCCCGCTGCGTCGACCCCAGCGTCATCGAGATGGGCGAGCACCAGGGAAATGTATGCGATCGGCGCGTGTCCTAGTCGGAAGCCTTGGAGCGCTGCGACGAGATGGTCCCAGCGTACCGAGGAGACCGCCACCACGACGGCGAAGGAGACCGCCGAGCCCGTCAACATAACGCGGGCGACCGGACCGGGTGAGAGCGGCACGAGAACTACAAACAGCCCGCAGGACCCAAGGAGGGGCCAGATGCGCTTCCACGAAGTCCGCGTCGCCCAGGCGAGAAGAACCGTCAGGACCAGTACTCCTCCTGCGGGGATAGGCCCTGCAAAAGCCGAGGCGAAGGACACGAAGCCGTATGAAAGAGCGGTCCTCGCGTCCGGCCGTCCCAAGTGCGTTTCAGCCACTCACTTCGCCTCCCGGCGGAGCAGCTCGATGGCGGCCGGTATGGCGACCAGTGCGAGGACCAACCCGGCTACGACGCCACGAAGGCGACGAGAGTCAGAACGCGCGGCGGCAAGTCCATTAGAGAAGCGCTTCCGAACACCAGAATCGCCTGGGCAAGCCGCGCGACAAGAAGCCCAGCTGCGACGCTGAGGACTGGCCTCATACTGAACCTGACGTTCGATATGGCTACGACTGCTCCGGCGACGGCGAGCTCTCCCGCCATCCAGAGCGCCACAGGGGGATAGAACGGCGGCATCCCAGTGAGAAGCCCGGAAAGCAGCGGCGCAGCAGCGCCGGCGACCGCCGCGTGTCCCGGCGGAAGGAAGAACGCTCCGGCAAGGATCGGCAGGTACATCGGAAGGAAAGCCGATCCGAGCTTCGCCGCGTGAAACACCGTCGGAAATGCAATGGCGAGCGCCGTGATGAAGGCGGCCCGACTGATCGCGCGGAGGTCTAACCCTTTCTCGCCCTTGGCCACTGTCGGGTCCTCCGCCCCTAGCACTTCGCGTCGAGGCCCATCCCTCTCGCGGGCCGAGCACTAGGCAACCGTCCACACACACCCAGGCTACAACACGGGGCGAGCGCCATGTCACCGACAGCACGCAACGGATGCGAACGGCACGCCCTCACGTGCCAAATACGCCTGCGAACGCAACGCGCACAAGGACGCCACCGGCAAACAGCGCCAGCGCGTAAGGGATCGCGGAGCGCGGCGAAGGTCGTGGCTCGGCCGCAATTCGGCACCACCCCCAACCCACAAGGACTAGAAAAAAAAAAAAAAAAAAAAAAAAAAAAAAAAAAAAAAAAAAAAAAAAAAAAAAAAAAAAAAAAAAAAAAAAAAAAAAAAAAAAAAAAAAAAAAAAAAAAAAAAAAAAAAAAAAAAAAAAAAAAAAAAAAAAAAAAAAAAAAAAAAAAAAAAAAAAAAAAAAAAAAAAAAAAAAAAAAAAAAAAAAAAAAAAAAAAAAAAAAAAAAAAAAAAAAAAAAAAAAAAAAAAAAAAAAAAAAAAAAAAAAAAAAAAAAAAAAAAAAAAAAAAAAAAAAAAAAAAAAAAAAAAAAAAAAAAAAAAAAAAAAAAAAAAAAAAAAAAAAAAAAAAAAAAAAAAAAAAAAAAAAAAAAAAAAAAAAAAAAAAAAAAAAAAAAAAAAAAAAAAAAAAAAAAAAAAAAAAAAAAAAAAAAAAAAAAAAAAAAAAAAAAAAAAAAAAAAAAAAAAAAAAAAAAAAAAAAAAAAAAAAAAAAAAAAAAAAAAAAAAAAAAAAAAAAAAAAAAAAAAAAAAAAAAAAAAAAAAAAAAAAAAAAAAAAAAAAAAAAAAAAAAAAAAAAAAAAAAAAAAAAAAAAAAAAAAAAAAAAAAAAAAAAAAAAAAAAAAAAAAAAAAAAAAAAAAAAAAAAAAAAAAAAAAAAAAAAAAAAAAAAAAAAAAAAAAAAAAAAAAAAAAAAAAAAAAAAAAAAAAAAAAAAAAAAAAAAAAAAAAAAAAAAAAAAAAAAAAAAAAAAAAAAAAAAAAAAAAAAAAAAAAAAAAAAAAAAAAAAAAAAAAAAAAAAAAAAAAAAAAAAAAAAAAAAAAAAAAAAAAAAAAAAAAAAAAAAAAAAAAAAAAAAAAAAAAAAAAAAAAAAAAAAAAAAAAAAAAAAAAAAAAAAAAAAAAAAAAAAAAAAAAAAAAAAAAAAAAAAAAAAAAAAAAAAAAAAAAAAAAAAAAAAAAAAAAAAAAAAAAAAAAAAAAAAAAAAAAAAAAAAAAAAAAAAAAAAAAAAAAAAAAAAAAAAAAAAAAAAAAAAAAAAAAAAAAAAAAAAAAAAAAAAAAAAAAAAAAAAAAAAAAAAAAAAAAAAAAAAAAAAATTTTTTTTTTTTTTTTTTTTTTTTTTTTTTTTTTTTTTTTTTTTTTTTTTTTTTTTTTTTTTTTTTTTTTTTTTTTTTTTTTTTTTTTTTTTTTTTTTTTTTTTTTTTTTTTTTTTTTTTTTTTTTTTTTTTTTTTTTTTTTTTTTTTTTTTTTTTTTTTTTTTTTTTTTTTTTTTTTTTTTTTTTTTTTTTTTTTTTTTTTTTTTTTTTTTTTTTTTTTTTTTTTTTTTTTTTTTTTTTTTTTTTTTTTTTTTTTTTTTTTTTTTTTTTTTTTTTTTTTTTTTTTTTTTTTTTTTTTTTTTTTTTTTTTTTTTTTTTTTTTTTTTTTTTTTTTTTTTTTTTTTTTTTTTTTTTTTTTTTTTTTTTTTTTTTTTTTTTTTTTTTTTTTTTTTTTTTTTTTTTTTTTTTTTTTTTTTTTTTTTTTTTTTTTTTTTTTTTTTTTTTTTTTTTTTTTTTTTTTTTTTTTTTTTTTTTTTTTTTTTTTTTTTTTTTTTTTTTTTTTTTTTTTTTTTTTTTTTTTTTTTTTTTTTTTTTTTTTTTTTTTTTTTTTTTTTTTTTTTTTTTTTTTTTTTTTTTTTTTTTTTTTTTTTTTTTTTTTTTTTTTTTTTTTTTTTTTTTTTTTTTTTTTTTTTTTTTTTTTTTTTTTTTTTTTTTTTTTTTTTTTTTTTTTTTTTTTTTTTTTTTTTTTTTTTTTTTTTTTTTTTTTTTTTTTTTTTTTTTTTTTTTTTTTTTTTTTTTTTTTTTTTTTTTTTTTTTTTTTTTTTTTTTTTTTTTTTTTTTTTTTTTTTTTTTTTTTTTTTTTTTTTTTTTTTTTTTTTTTTTTTTTTTTTTTTTTTTTTTTTTTTTTTTTTTTTTTTTTTTTTTTTTTTTTTTTTTTTTTTTTTTTTTTTTTTTTTTTTTTTTTTTTTTTTTTTTTTTTTTTTTTTTTTTTTTTTTTTTTTTTTTTTTTTTTTTTTTTTTTTTTTTTTTTTTTTTTTTTTTTTTTTTTTTTTTTTTTTTTTTTTTTTTTTTTTTTTTTTTTTTTTTTTTTTTTTTTTTTTTTTTTTTTTTTTTTTTTTTTTTTTTTTTTTTTTTTTTTTTTTTTTTTTTTTTTTTTTTTTTTTTTTTTTTTTTTTTTTTTTTTTTTTTTTTTTTTTTTTTTTTTTTTTTTTTTTTTTTTTTTTTTTTTTTTTTTTTTTTTTTTTTTTTTTTTTTTTTTTTTTTTTTTTTTTTTTTTTTTTTTTTTTTTTTTTTTTTTTTTTTTTTTTTTTTTTTTTTTTTTTTTTTTTTTTTTTTTTTTTTTTTTTTTTTTTTTTTTTTTTTTTTTTTTTTTTTTTTTTTTTTTTTTTTTTTTTTTTTTTTTTTTTTTTTTTTTTTTTTTTTTTTTTTTTTTTTTTTTTTTTTTTTTTTTTTTTTTTTTTTTTTTTTTTTTTTTTTTTTTTTTTTTTTTTTTTTTTTTTTTTTTTTTTTTTTTTTTTTTTTTTTTTTTTTTTTTTTTTTTTTTTTTTTTTTTTTTTTTTTTTTTTTTTTTTTTTTTTTTTTTTTTTTTTTTTTTTTTTTTTTTTTTTTTTTTTTTTTTTTTTTTTTTTTTTTTTTTTTTTTTTTTTTTTTTTTTTTTTTTTTTTTTTTTTTTTTTTTTTTTTTTTTTTTTTTTTTTTTTTTTTTTTTTTTTTTTTTTTTTTTTTTTTTTTTTTTTTTTTTTTTTTTTTTTTTTTTTTTTTTTTTTTTTTTTTTTTTTTTTTTTTTTTTTTTTTTTTTTTTTTTTTTTTTTTTTTTTTTTTTTTTTTTTTTTTTTTTTTTTTTTTTTTTTTTTTTTTTTTTTTTTTTTTTTTTTTTTTTTTTTTTTTTTTTTTTTTTTTTTTTTTTTTTTTTTTTTTTTTTTTTTTTTTTTTTTTTTTTTTTTTTTTTTTTTTTTTTTTTTTTTTTTTTTTTTTTTTTTTTTTTTTTTTTTTTTTTTTTTTTTTTTTTTTTTTTTTTTTTTTTTTTTTTTTTTTTTTTTTTTTTTTTTTTTTTTTTTTTTTTTTTTTTTTTTTTTTTTTTTTTTTTTTTTTTTTTTTTTTTTTTTTTTTTTTTTTTTTTTTTTTTTTTTTTTTTTTTTTTTTTTTTTTTTTTTTTTTTTTTTTTTTTTTTTTTTTTTTTTTTTTTTTTTTTTTTTTTTTTTTTTTTTTTTTTTTTTTTTTTTTTTTTTTTTTTTTTTTTTTTTTTTTTTTTTTTTTTTTTTTTTTTTTTTTTTTTTTTTTTTTTTTTTTTTTTTTTTTTTTTTTTTTTTTTTTTTTTTTTTTTTTTTTTTTTTTTTTTTTTTTTTTTTTTTTTTTTTTTTTTTTTTTTTTTTTTTTTTTTTTTTTTTTTTTTTTTTTTTTTTTTTTTTTTTTTTTTTTTTTTTTTTTTTTTTTTTTTTTTTTTTTTTTTTTTTTTTTTTTTTTTTTTTTTTTTTTTTTTTTTTTTTTTTTTTTTTTTTTTTTTTTTTTTTTTTTTTTTTTTTTTTTTTTTTTTTTTTTTTTTTTTTTTTTTTTTTTTTTTTTTTTTTTTTTTTTTTTTTTTTTTTTTTTTTTTTTTTTTTTTTTTTTTTTTTTTTTTTTTTTTTTTTTTTTTTTTTTTTTTTTTTTTTTTTTTTTTTTTTTTTTTTTTTTTTTTTTTTTTTTTTTTTTTTTTTTTTTTTTTTTTTTTTTTTTTTTTTTTTTTTTTTTTTTTTTTTTTTTTTTTTTTTTTTTTTTTTTTTTTTTTTTTTTTTTTTTTTTTTTTTTTTTTTTTTTTTTTTTTTTTTTTTTTTTTTTTTTTTTTTTTTTTTTTTTTTTTTTTTTTTTTTTTTTTTTTTTTTTTTTTTTTTTTTTTTTTTTTTTTTTTTTTTTTTTTTTTTTTTTTTTTTTTTTTTTTTTTTTTTTTTTTTTTTTTTTTTTTTTTTTTTTTTTTTTTTTTTTTTTTTTTTTTTTTTTTTTTTTTTTTTTTTTTTTTTTTTTTTTTTTTTTTTTTTTTTTTTTTTTTTTTTTTTTTTTTTTTTTTTTTTTTTTTTTTTTTTTTTTTTTTTTTTTTTTTTTTTTTTTTTTTTTTTTTTTTTTTTTTTTTTTTTTTTTTTTTTTTTTTTTTTTTTTTTTTTTTTTTTTTTTTTTTTTTTTTTTTTTTTTTTTTTTTTTTTTTTTTTTTTTTTTTTTTTTTTTTTTTTTTTTTTTTTTTTTTTTTTTTTTTTTTTTTTTTTTTTTTTTTTTTTTTTTTTTTTTTTTTTTTTTTTTTTTTTTTTTTTTTTTTTTTTTTTTTTTTTTTTTTTTTTTTTTTTTTTTTTTTTTTTTTTTTTTTTTTTTTTTTTTTTTTTTTTTTTTTTTTTTTTTTTTTTTTTTTTTTTTTTTTTTTTTTTTTTTTTTTTTTTTTTTTTTTTTTTTTTTTTTTTTTTTTTTTTTTTTTTTTTTTTTTGAAGGTGGCCCCAGGGGTCGGGGACCCCGGTCGGGATCGGATAGCCAATCTGGAGGAGTCCGACCTCAAGGAGCTTCTCAATCCACTCGGAAGCCTCGGCGGCTGACCCGCCGATGACGTGACAGGCCGCGGCTACCAGTGCGTCGAATCGCATCGGCTCGTCGCGCGAAAGTACCTCGAGCAGCGCTTCGACGAGTGGATTCCGCACCAAGCGTCATAACGCTTTCGCTGTTCTGGATGATTCCACCCGTTCGCCCGGACGGCTTGCGGCGCAGGAAAGCGGTTCGACCATCCCGAGAGAAGAGCGCCGGATTCCGCTGCACCGGCATCGCGTCCCTTGAGCCGCGTTGGGTGGCTAGAAAGTGCTCGAGCGTAGCGAGCCATCCAACGCTGAGCTGGACCCATGCCTCCTTCGTGAGTGCGTCCAGGCCTCGACCGGGCCTTAAGAACTGGCCACTAGCAGACCAATCACCACGCGCGAGCGGCGTTAGTCGGCTGAACGGGGTTGTTTTTGTAGCCGCGCGCACTAGGTACCGTATCAGCCCGCCCTCGAGCTTCCGCAGCCGCTGGCCCTGCCCCCGTGCGTTGGCCGCTAGACACCTTCCCACCTCGTCGTGGAGCGTGGGACTAGCCACCGTAAGTCCGGAAAGGAAGTCTTCGTCGGAGATCCATGGCCGAAGCCGTGTCCTAACCTTGACCATCTCACGCTCGAGAAGCAGGGGAAGCTCTGCGAGCCCGGTGCGGTATCGCGAGACCGCGTCTCGGAACAACCGTATCGCGCGACCGTCCTCCGACGAGAGGTACGCCGAGGCTCTCTCGATGTCGTCCTCGGCCGGCAGCCGAAGGTTGAACAGCCCCCGACGAACGTTCAACACCGACGTCCTGCTTGAACCAGCGCTCGCAACCGGAACCGCGTGCGCGAGAGTCGCGGAGATCCCTTCCCTCTGGGCTAGGAGTGTCTCCTCGGCATCGAGTGCCGCGCCAAGAAGCGCCGCCGTCTCCGGCACCGCTAGAGACTCGAGCATCGCGACCGGAACGCCCGTGACACGAAGCAGGAATACCGAGGAGGCAAGGCGTGCCGACCCCTGCATACCGCAACTCTGCGAGTTATCCAGTGTAACCCCACTCGCGAGCTTCGCGTCGGCACTCACAGGAACAACTCCGAGACGCGAGTATGAATCGGCAGCGCTTGGTAGCGGCCATTCCTGTCTCGCAACAGCAGACGAGCGAGCACCAATTCGTCCAAGAAGGACTGAAGATCCGCCTCAGCGAGATCAGGAAACTGATTCTGAAGCATCCGAACCCCGCGGTGCGCGTCGCACGCGAGAAAGATATCGGCCTGTCTCCCTGTGAGGGTCACGATTCGTTTCTTGTCGTTGCGCGCGTCCAGGATCTTCACGAAGCCACGGCCGCGCTGGTACACGAGCGTGCAAGGGCGGTAAGAGCGACGCCACGCGATGACGCCGTTGATGAAGCGTTGGGCAGCCTTGCGCAGCGACTCATTCTGCTTGTCGTCGTGATCGTATTCGAAGTTATAGACCATCCGGGCGAGGAGCGGCTCTGGCAACCCGTACGTATAGGCCAAAACCGGTTGGGGCCGGACGTCGCGAATGCCGAACCGACCGGGGTTGAGAAAGTAGGGGCTGAACCGTTGAAGCATCATCTGGAGCGGAGCGCTAGCTGGCGGGAGGAGATGCGAGATGAAGGGAAGCATGTCCGTCATCTCCTCATAGTCCTCGACCGTCTCTCCGGGGTTGTAGACCAGGATGTTGTAGAGCGGTCTGATACCGAATTCCTCGCACCAACGCAGGAACTGAACCTGCTGGAGGCCAGTCGCTCCCTTATCCATGCGCCGCAGGATGTGGTCGCTGAAGCTCTCGATACCGGGTTGTACGGAGCGGACTCCAGCATCGGCCAGCAACTTGATCTGATCCTTCCGGAGGTTGGACTTCACCTCGTAGAAGAGGGAGAGGTCGAGCCCTTCCTTCGCGCGAAGCGCCGCAACGGCCGGAAGGAAACCCTTAAACGACCGCATGTCCAAAGCGTTGTCCGCGGCCATCAGATTCGTCGTGCGGTAGGTCTCGATAAGTGTGAGCAATTCCTCCGTCGCCCGTTCCTGACTCTTTCTGCGAAATCCCACTCCCGTTCCATTGAGGCCGCAGAACGTGCAGAGAGTCTTCTGTCCCCACCAGCAGCCGCGCGACGTCTCGAAAGGAACAATTGGAGTCTTGACGGTCTTTCGGAACGGGGAGCGCCGCAGTTCGTCGAAGAACTCCTGAAAGTCCGGGATCGGAAGCGCGTCAAGGTCCGTGGTCGGACGTGCTGGATTGGCCTCGACGCGGCCATCCACTCGCCGGGCCAAGCCGGGAATTGATTCGAGGCTCTTGCCCTCCCGAATCGCGCGGACTAGCTCTACGATGCTATGGTCGGCATCTCCGGAGACCGTGTAATCGATGAAGTCGTAGGCCTCCAGAAGCGCAGGACCCATTTCGCCGTCGCAGCCCGCGCCCCCCATAAGGATCGTCAGGTTCGGACGCAGTTTACGAAGGCGCTGCGCGAGAGCGATTGACGCTGGAGTCTGCTCGAACATCAGACTGAAACCGACGATGTCCATCCTGTCCAGGGGGAGGCTCTGGACCATCCCTGACTCGAAGAACGGAGAGGGGCGAGTTCTTCCCCTGGACGAGAACCTACGTGGATCCTGATCGAGCGGTGCTGGACTCGGCGTGAGTTCAAGAAGGAGAACGGCGCGACTTCCATCTCAGAGTTCGTGTTTCATCTCGACGGGCGGCTCACGGCCGAGACGACACTCAGGCGCTGGTGGGCCGAAGCGCTCACGAAGGCAGGACTACCGGGAAGACTCTTCCACGACTTCAGGCGCTCCGCCGTGCGCGACATGATCCGCGCCGGCGTCGCACAGGCGGTCGCGATGAGCATCTCAGGCCATAAGACCGAGAGCGATGTTTCGCCGCTACAACATCACGACGACCGAGGACAAGCTCGAGGCGCTGCGGCTTCGCCGTAAGTACGTCGATTCGCTGAGCACCGAGTCGAACGTCGCGGTCTTCTCCACTCGCAAACACGGACACAACACGGACACCTGGGGGTAGCGCGTGAGGTTAAGTCTCTACACTGCAACGAGTAAGGTTTCACCGGCAGGGGGTTCGACTCCCCCCGCCTCCACCATGTCGAGGGGGGATCCGCAATCGGATCCCCCCTCGGCCTTTTCTCACCGAGAACGCCCTGGCGACGATGCGGGCGCGCTCGGCAGCGCTCACGCCTTCACGATGGCGAACGCGCGCACGGCCAGGCAAGGGGCGCTATCCGATTCCGTGGTGCAAATAGCTTCATTCTGGTGTATTCTACTCGCATGGCAACACTGGAAAAGTCGGTCCGCCAGAGCGTCAGCCTCCCGCCTCGAGTCGCTCGCCGCGTGAAGGCCCTGGCGAAGACGAGGAGGACGAGCGCGAATCGTGTCGTCGTTGACCTCATCGAGGCTGGCCTTGAAGTCCGAGAGAGCGAGAAAAGGCTCTTTTTCGATCTGGCCGACCGGTTGGCGCGGTCCTCCGACACGGCCGAACAGAAACGCCTCAAGGAAGACCTCGCCCGCATGACCTTCGGCGATTGATGCCGAAAATCCAATGGGAGAACCTCCCCCCGGCGCTGCGGAACCACCTGTTCGACAGGTTGCGTGAGCGAAAGATCACCGTCGAAGATCTTTATCAATTGAAGCTCTGGCGAGAGTCCGAGCCCGATGCCCCGGACGGCCTCTGGTACAAGGATTTCGGTTCGTTCAAGGTCTGCGGCGAAGGGAAGTACCCGAAGACCTTCTTGCTATCAGGACAGCCTGCGAAGGGGCGAAAACTCTGAGCGGGGTTCCGATGGCGGCTTGGGCGACAGCCCTGAGGCCGAGGGAAGGGTCGCCTGCGCCGTGGTCGCCACCGCGCCCGCGGAAAGAACCGGCCATGCTTAACGGGCTATAGGCTCTGATCCCAGCGCAGCGCCTTCTCGACCGTCTTGTCGTCTATCCCGAGCTCCGTCCCGATCCGGCGACGGCTGAGCCCGAGTCGGCGAAGCCTCGCGATCTCCGGCGCAAGCCTCTGATAAAGGGGGGCTTCAGCCTCGGTCAACGGGAACGCAAGCGCGACCATGGACGCGGTTCGAATTCTTTCCGACCGTGTCCACCATATCGAGGGGGGACCCGCAAACGGGTCCCCCCTCGGCCCCTTCCTGCGTCTGGAAGGTCGATATACCTTGACACGGTATACCGCATGACGGTACATTGCGGTCGATGGCGATTCGCGGCTTCGCCAACGTCGTCGTGGAATCGTTCTTTCGGAAGGGCCGACTCGGTCCCGGGGTGAGGTGGTCGGGCGTTGCAAAGGTCGCGGCTCGTAAGCTCGACATGCTGGACTACGCGGTTCAATTGTCGGACCTCGCCTCTCCTCCAGGGAACCGTCTCGAACCTCTGAAGGGAGACCTGCTGGGCTTTCACAGCATCCGGATCAACGACCAATGGAGAGTCGTCTTCCGTTGGACCTCCTCCGGCCCGACGGACGTCGACATCAAGGACTACCACTGAGCCGAGGTATGAAGATGAGTGACCGCATGCGCCGCCGCAAGCCGACGTCCCCCGGGGAAATTCTCCGTGAGGAGTTCCTCATCCCTCTCGGGCTCAGCCAGAGGGTCCTGGCCGACCACCTGAGGTGCGACGTCAAGGTCGTGAACCGCATCGTCAACGGCCGGTGCGCCGTCTCGGCCGAGATGGCGCTGAGGCTCGGTGCGGCCTTTCGGACTTCGCCTGACTTCTGGATGAACGCGCAGAAGGCTGTCGATCTGTACGCAGCCGCGGGCCACGTTCAGAGTCTGCCGAGACCTCTTCTGAAGGCCAGCTGAGGTTGCGTCCAGGCGCGCGCTCTCGTGCCTCGGGACGTTGCTCAAGAGAGCGTTGAGTCCGAGTCGGCGAAGCCTCGCGATCTCCGGTGCAAGCCTCTGATAAAGAGGGGCTTCCGAAGAACGAGAAGGAGACGACGGCCGTGCGCGTCGTGGATCCCCAGTCGAGGGCAGTCTTCTTGGCGGTAGAGTCGCCCCCGGGAGGCCTGAGCATGCGTCCGACGATCCTCGTCTTCTGTCTCGCCGCCCTCGCCGCGCCGGCTCCGTCCGTCCGGGCGGCCCTTCCGCCCGGCGTCGACGACGACGCGATCGCGGCAGCCGCCGTCGCGAGCTTTCCCGAGTACCTCGAGCTTCTCGCGCTTCCGAACGACTCGATCCAGCCCGCAGACGTGAAGCGGAACGCCCTGTGGCTGGAGGCCGCGTTCGCGAGGCGCGGGTTCGTCGCGCGAGAGCTCGAGAACAACGGGCGGCCGCTCGTCTTCGCCGAGTACGGCACGGCGCTCACGCCGCAGAAGACGGTCCTCTTCTACATCCACTTCGACGGCCAGCCGGTCGTTCCGTCGCAGTGGGCGCAGAAAGATGCCTGGGCGCCCGTCGTCAAGCGCCGCGGTCCGGACGGCCGGTGGACCGAGGTCGACCGCGCCGAGCTGACGCGGACGCCGCTCGACCCCGAGCTCCGCGTGTTCGGGCGCTCGTCCTCCGACGACAAGGGCCCGATCGCGATGTTCCTCGCGGTCTTCGACGTCCTGCGCGCGAAGGGGATCGACCCGGCCGTCCACGTCAAGGTCCTCCTGGACAGCGAGGAGGAGGTCAACTCGCCCGGGATCGCCGCCGTCGTCGCGGCGAACGCGCTGCTTCTCTCGGCCGACGCCGTCGTCCTTCTCGACGGCCCCGTCCACGCGTCGGGCCGTCCGACCATCGTCTTCGGCAACCGCGGGGTCGTGACCGCCACGCTCACCGTCTACGGGCCCCGCGCGCCGCTGCACAGCGGGCACTACGGCAACTGGACGCCGAACCCCGCGATGCGCCTCGCGAGCCTCCTCGCGACGATGAAGGACGAGGACGGGCGCGTGAGGATCCCGGGTTACTACGGCCGCACGCGCCTGACGGACGCCGACCGCCGGATCCTCGCCGAGGTGCCGGACGACGAGGCCGCGCTCCGGGCGCGCATCGGCATCGCGCGGCCGGAGAAGGTCGGCGCGACGTACGAGGAGTCGCTCCAGTACCCGTCCCTCAACGTGCGCGGCCTCGCCTCCGCGAGCGTGGGCGAGAAGGCCGCCAACGTCGTCCCGCGCGACGCCGTCGCCGAGCTCGACCTGCGCACGACCGTCGAGTCCGGCCCCGGGTTTCTCCTCGACCTCCTGAAGAAGTACGTCGAGGTGCAGGGCTGGCACCTCGTCGAACGGGACCCCACCGACGAGGAGCGCGCGCGGTGGCCGAAGCTCGCGCGGCTCGTCGCGCACCTGCCCGAGGACGCCGCGCGCCAGCCCTTCGATTCACCCGTCGGACGCTGGGCGTCCACCGCGGTCGCCGGCGCGTGGCCGGGCTCGCCGCCCGTTCGCATCCGGATGATGGGCGGTACGCTCCCGACGCACGAGATCGTCGCGCCGCTGAAGGCGCCGTTCGTCGTCGTCCCCACGGTCAACCCCGACAACAACCAGCACACGTACGACGAGAACCTCCGCGTGGGCCACTACCTGAGCGGCATGCGCACGATGGCCGCGCTCCTCACGTCGCCGTACCCGGATTGACGTTCGGCGCCCTGGAACATTTCTGTCGTTCCAGGACGATGGCCAGACAATGTTGTAGGATGCTGTCGTGCGGCGCCCGAGAACAGCCCACGCCGAGGCCCCGGAACTGGCCGCTCTCCACGAGTTTTCCCTCGTCCTCGGCGGCAGCGCGCACCTCCGCTCGTCCCTCGAGGCCGCCCTCGCCGTCCTCACGAGCGTCTACGGCGCAGCGGGCGCCGCGGCGATGCTCCTCGACGAGGCGTCCGGCGAGCTGCGCCTCGACGCCTCGGCCGGGATCCCCGAGGCCCGCCGCGCGTCCGCCCGCCTGAAGTCCGGCGAGGCCGTCACGGGCCGCGTCGCGGCCAGCGGAAAGCCCATCGTCGTCCCGCAGGTCTCGAAGGAGCCGCTCCTGAGGTCCCCGCACGAGCCGTTCCCGGCCGCCGCCGGTGGCAAGCACGAGCTGAGCCTCGTGAGCGTGCCCGTCACGCTCGACCGCCGCACGGTCGGCGTCCTCTCCCTCGCGCTCCCTTACGACGCCGCGCGCGATTTCGCCCGGGCCACGTCGTTCCTCGCGGTCGTCGCGTCGCTCGTCGGCCAGGCGCTGCGCGTCGAACGGCTCGTCGAGGCCGAGCGCCGCCGCCTCCTCGACGAGAACACGAAGCTCAAGCGCGAGCTGAAGGGCCGTTACGAGCTGAAGAACATCGTCGGCCACAGCCGGCCGATGGAGGAGCTGTACGAGCAGGTCGCGCAGGCGGCGCCGAGCGCGACGACCGTCCTCATCCGCGGGGAGTCCGGCACCGGCAAGGAGCTCGTCGCGCACGCCATCCACTACAGTTCGCCGCGCGCCGGCAGGCCTTTCGTGCGGGTGAGCTGCGCCGCGCTGCCCGAGGGTCTCATCGAGTCCGAGCTCTTCGGGTACGAGCCCGGGGCGTTCACGGACGCGCGCGGCCAGAAGAAGGGCCGGTTCGAGCTCGCCGACGGCGGCACGCTCTTCCTCGACGAGGTCGGCGACCTCTCGCCCTCGACGCAGGTCAAGCTCCTGCGCGTCCTGCAGGAGCGCGAGTTCGAGCGCCTCGGCGGCGTGACGCCCATTCACGTGGACGTGCGGCTCGTCGCCGCGACGAACCGCGACCTCGACGCCGCGATGGCGAAGGGCGCGTTCCGCGAGGACCTCTTCTACCGCCTGAACGTCTTCACGGTCTTCGTCCCGCCGCTCCGCGACCGCCGCCCGGACATCCCGCTCCTCGCGGACCACTTCGTCGAGAAGTACGCGGCCCGGCACCGGAAGGACGTGCGGCGGATCTCGACGCCCGCGATCGACGTCCTCATGAGCTACCACTGGCCGGGGAACGTGCGCGAGCTCGAGAACGCGATCGAGCGCGCGGTCCTCGTCTGCGACGGCGGCGTCCTTCACGCCCACCACCTCCCGCCGACCCTGCAGACCGCCGAGGTCTCGGGGACCCTGCCGCGCCAGTCGCTCGGGAGCGCGATGGCGGCCTACGAGAAGGACCTCCTCCTCGACGCCCTCAAGATCGCGCGGGGAAACGGCGCGAAGGCCGCGCGCCTCCTCCAGACGACCGAGCGCATCTTCGCGTACCGGCTGCGGCGCCACGGGATCGACGCGGCGCGCTTCCGCGCGTAGGCGCCGCGCGCCGCGCGGCGCCGCGGAAGACCAAGATAAGAGAAGACGAAAGAGTAGGATTTCTTAGAAAGAAAGACATTTTTGTCGCCCTCGAGAGCGACGAGCCGCGGCGGCGCAAACCATTGACGGCGCTCGCCTTTCTTTCCTTCTAAGAAGATCTTTTCCTCTCTCTGTCTTCTGAGCACGCGCCTTGCTTTTGCGCGCGGCATGAACGCCGCCGACATCGCCTGGGTCCTCGTCGCCACCGCCCTCGTCCTCCTCATGACGCCCGCGCTCGCGTTCTTCTACGGCGGTCTCGTCCGCTCGAAGAACGCGCTCAACACGATGATGATGAGCGTCGCCGCGCTCGGCTTCGTCGGCGTCGCGTGGGCTTTCCTCGGCTACTCGCTCGCGTTCGCACCGGGCGCCGGCTTCACCGGCGGCCTCTCGTACGCGTTCCTGTTCGGGGTCGGCCTCGGCCCGGCGCCCCTCGCGACGACGATCCCGCACCTCCTCTACATGGCGTATCAGGGGACGTTCGCGATCATCACGGCCGCGCTCATCTCGGGGGCGATCGTCGAGCGCAAGCGCTTCCCCGCGTACCTCCTTTTCATCGTCCTCTGGTCCCTCGCCGTCTACGCGCCGGTCGCGCACTGGGTGTGGGGAGGAGGATTCCTCGGGAAGCTCGGCGCGCTCGACTTCGCCGGCGGCACCGTCGTCCACATCAACGCCGGGGCCGCGGCGTTCGTCGCCGCGATGATGCTCGGGCCGCGGAAGGACTACGCCCGCCAGGCGACGCTCCCCCACCACGTGCCGTTCGTCCTGCTCGGCGCGGGCCTCCTGTGGTTCGGCTGGTTCGGCTTCAACGGCGGCAGCGCGCTCGCCGCGAACACCTCGGCCGTTCTCGCGTTCGTCAACACGTTCCTCGCGCCGATGGCGACGCTCGTCGTCTGGACGCTCCTCGACCTCAAGCGCGGCGGCAAGGCGACCGCCGTCGGCGCCGCGACGGCGATCGTCGTCGGGCTCGTCGCCGTGACGCCCGCCGCCGGCTTCGTGTCGCCGCTCTCCGCCCTTGCGCTCGGCGCGCTGTCCGCGTTCCCGAGCTACTTCGCGATCCTCTGGCGGGCGCGCACGCGCCTCGACGACTCGCTCGACGTCGTCGCCGCCCATGGTCTCGGCGGCACCGTGGGCGCCCTCCTGACGGGAGTCCTCGCCGAGAAAGCCTGGAACGGGACGGCCGACGGCCTCCTCTTCGGCAACCCGCGCCAGCTCCTCGTCCAGGCGCTCGCGGTCCTCGTCACGCTGGCCTTCAGCGCGGCGGGCACGTTCGTCCTCCTCAAGCTCGTCAACCTCCTCGTCCCGATCAAGGCCTCCGCACGCGACGAGGGCCTCGGTCTCGACGTCAGCCAGCACGGGGAAGAGGCCTACGGCTCCGGGGAGGGCGCGATCCTCGTCCTCTCCGCGTCGCCGGCCGCGCAAGGCCTGCCGCTCGGCGTGCCGTCCACGGAGAGAGGTGCCGCGTGAAGCTCGTCGTCGCGATCGTCCGGCCCGAAAAGCTCAACGACGTCCTGAGGGCCCTCTTCGACGCGGACGTCCGCGGGCTCTCGCTCAGCCGCGTACAGGGACACGGCGGCGAGACCGACCGCGTGGAGACCTACCGCGGGACGACGGTGAAGATGGAGCTCGCCGAGAAGGTGCGCCTCGAGATCGGCGTCTCGGACCATTTCGTCGAGACGACCGTGGAGGCCATCCTGAAGTCCGCGCGGACCGGAGACGTCGGCGACGGCAAGGTCTTCGTCCTCCCCGTCGAGAAGGTCTGGCGCATCCGCACCGGAGAGGCGGACCAGGCCGCCGTCACGCCCCTCGCCCCCTCCCTCGCGGGGGCGGAGATCTGATCGCCGTGTCGCCGCGCGCGCGCATCGCCGGCGCCGGGCTCGACGCGGTCCTCGGCATCTCGCTCGGGGTCGGGAGCCTCACGCTCCTCGTTCTCGGCCTCGCGATCGACCTCTGCCTCAAGGGCCGGAACGCGCTCCGGCAGCCGGCCACGCCCGTGAAGCTCGCGGCGAAGTGAAACCGAGATGAAGGAGTCCTCGTTGAAACGCACCCGAACGGTCCGCCCCGCGTTCCTCCTCCTCGCCGCCGGCCTCGCGCTCGCGGCCTCCGCCGCCCTGCAGCTCACGCCGCAGGAGCATCTTCGCGTCGTGCCGGCCTCGCGCCTGCCCGGCAAGGTCCACCTCCTTCCGGCGACGCTCGAGACCACGCAGTGGGGCTGGTTCGACAACGCGCAGCCGCCGGTCCTCCACGTCAGCCCGGGCGACACCGTCGTCATGGAAACGCTGATGCACTCGCACAACCAGATCGTCCCCGGGACGACGATCGACGAGATCAAGAGGCTCCGGACCGACAACCCCGGCCGCGGGCCGCACTCCGTGACGGGGCCGATCTACGTCGACGGCGCCGCGCCCGGCGACGTCCTCTCCGTGAAGATCAACCGGATCGTGCCGCGCGCGTACGGCACGAACTTCAACATCCCCGGCATGTTCGGCGAGTTCCCGAAGGAGTTCGCGGACGGCCAGGTGAAGTACCTCTACCTCGACTGGGAGCGCAGGGTCGCCGAATTCGCGCCCGGCATCGAGATCCCGCTGCGCCCGTTCCCGGGCACGATCGGCGTGGCGCGCGCCGAGCCGGGCAAATACAGCAGCGTTCCGCCCGGGCCGTTCGGCGGGAACATGGACATCCGCGAGCTGACCGAGGGGACGACGCTCTACGTGCCCGTCTTCGTCCCGGGCGCACTTCTCTGGTCCGGCGACTCGCACGCCGCGCAGGGGAACGGCGAGGTGAACCTCACGGCGCTCGAGACCGCGTTCAAGGAGTTCAACGTCACGGTCGACGTCGTGAAGGGCAGGCCGCTCTCGTGGCCGCGCATCCGGACGAAGGACGCCTGGATCACGATGGGCTACGACAAGGACCTCAACAGGGCGCTCGAGATCCTGAAGGCCGAGACCGCAAAGTTCCTCGTCGACGAGAAGCGCGCGACGCCCGAGAAGGCGCCCACGGCGATGGCGGCCGTCGCGGACTGCCGCGTCTCGGAGGTCGTGAACATCCTCAAAGGCGTCTACTGCATGGTCGCGGACCCCGGCGCGTCGAAAGGACTCCCGGCGCGCCCGGTCGCCGAGACGGCCGCCGAGCTCGTGACGACCGCGACCGACCCCGACCTCAACAGGGCGATGGACACGGCCTCGATGGCGATGATCGGCCTCCTCCAGGAGAAGAAGGGCCTCTCGCGCCTCGACGCCTACGGCCTCGCGAGCCTCGCGATGGACTGCCGGCTGGGCGACATGTCGGACGCGAAGAAGAGCGTCCACTGCCTGATGCCGAAGAGTCTGTGGACGGGAGGCGCGAAGCCCTGATCCCGCGGGCGCTTCCGGCTAGCTCTTCGCGAGCGCCTTCAGGATGTTGACCACCATCCCGGGCAGGCGGCCGGGGCGGCTCTCGAGGGAGGCGAGGACGCCGGCGATCGTCGTGGCGCCCTCGAGCTCGGCCCACCTCGCGACGTCCGCGGCGCTCGCGCCGAGGTAGGCCATGCTCCACGTCGGGAAGGCGCGCTCGTCGACTTCCTGCTCGGAAAACACCTTGACGTCGTGATGGCGCGGGTCGCGCTCGATCCGTGCCATCAGGTCGAGGACGTCGTCCTTCTCCCCCTCGAGGATCTGCAGGAACGCGCCGTCGACGAAGACGAGGACTCCCGAGATGCCGTGCGCCTTGTTGCGGATCCGCGACTCGGCGAGCATCCCCTCGAGCTCGGGGGTGGCGAGCCCGGCCGCGGCCTGGGAGGAGTACATGATGCGATACGGCACGTCGGTCCTCCCGCGAACCGGAGTCTAGCCTCGCCCCGGCGGCGCACAAGAAAAAGGCGCCGGGCGTTTCCGCCCGGCGCCGAAAAAGAACGAGGTCGAATCGTTACTTAGTAACGGTTGCGGCCGCCGCCGAAGCCACCGCCGCCACCGCGGTTCTCCTGGGGCTTGGCCTCGTTGACCTTGAGCGCGCGGCCGTCCTGGTCGCGGCCGTTCAGGGCGCCCATCGCCTTCTTGGCGTCCTCGTCGGACATTTCGACGAAGCCGAACCCCTTGGAGGAGCCGGTGTCGCGGTCCGAGATCACGCGGGCGGACTCGACGTTGCCGAAGGGCTCGAACAGGGACTTGAGGGTGGAGTCGTTGACAGAGTAGGACAGGTTTCCGACGTAGAGCTTCATGAGATTCCTCTGAAAGAACGCGCGGCCGGTTGGACGAGCGCGATTGGAAGATGGTGGGGAGGGGACGGTTGAGGTCGACGGGGACCTTTCGGTTCTCGGTCCGCTCCGTCAGGACATAGGAGGGCGAACGCGAAGAGTATACCCCCTTTTCTGCCTGAGGCACGTTTCGGGGGGAGATCGCGTCTCGGTGGAGCCCGGGAGCCGCCGTCAGTTCACGACCTCGTCCGGTGGCGGCGGCTCGTCCGGGCCCACCGCCGGCTCCGCCGGCGCCTCCTCCAGATCCACCCGCTGCCGCCGCTTCCGGATCGCCGCGACGATCGCGAGGACGGAGATCGCGAACCACAGCGCCGCCGTGCTCGTGAGGATCGGGATCCAGCGCTTCAGCGTCGCCTGCCGCTCCCAGAACGCCTCGCCGATCTCGATCGACGTCGCGCCGGTCGCCCCGCGCAGCGCCTCGTCGAACGTGTCTCCGTGCGCGACGCGCGCGAGGACGATCCGCGGCACGGCCGGGCCGTAGCGTTCGAGAAGATCCTGCACGAGCGTGCCGGAGAGCGCGTAGCCGTGCTCCACCTGCCGCCGGTCGCCCTGGAAGAGGTCGTCCAGCTTCCAAAGCGGCACGCGCGGCCCTCCCAGAAGGCCGATCGCGAGCTCCGTCTGGTCGCGCAGCCGCCACGAGCGCGCCGCGAGCATCGCGAGGCCCTCGTCGAACCACCGCGGCACGCGCCGGCCGCCGGCCGCGCGGTGGATGAGGACGTGCGCGACCTCGTGCGCGAGCACCTCCTCGAGGCCGCCGTCCGGGTACGACGGCGTGCGCTCGGCGAGGATGACGACGACGTTCGAGACGCCGTCGGTGTACCCCGTCACCCAGGCCGGCATCTCGCGTGCGAGGGGCGAGGATTCCGGAGCGAGGACGACGCGGATGTCCGGCCCCGGCGCGTCGAGTCCCACGAGATCCATCTCGCTCGCGACCCACGGCCGCTGCCCTTCGGCGAGCCGGTTCGCGGACGGGGGGAGCCCCGGCTGCGGCTCGAAGACGAGCCGCGTCGGACCCGACGCCGCGAGCGGCGGCGCAAGGAGAAGGACCGCGAGGAGCAGAAGCGTCCGGATGCCCGATTCTCCCGCACCGCGGTTGACCGCATCCGGCCGCCCGGCCTAACGTCCGGGCGTGGACAAGTCCCGGGGTCGCGTCCTCGCCGCGCGGATCATCGCCGTCGCCGCCGACGCCGTTCAGCTCGGGCTCATGCCGCTCTTCGCGGGCGGCGCGCCCGCGGGCTTCGACGCCGTGCTCGACGTCGTGGTCGGCGTCGTCGATGGTCGCGCTCGTCGGCTGGCACTGGGCGTTCCTGCCCGCGTTCGCGCTCGAGATCGTGCCCGTCGTCGACCTCGCGCCCACGTGGACGATCGCGGTCTTCCTCGCTACGCGGCAGAAGGGGCCGGCGCCTTCCGCCGGAGAATTGCCGCCGACACCAGCGTCACGATCAGGCCCACCGGAAACACCTCCATGAACGTCATGCCGACGTTGTAGAGAGGGTTCTTGTAGAGATCCTTGAACCGGGCCATCTCCTTCGTCGCCGCCTCGATCGCCTCGGCGCTCTTCCCCGCCGTCTTCATCTTCTCCAGCGTGTGCGCCGCGTACTTGTCCCCGAAATCCGGGACGAAGTTGTAATAGACGATCTCCCACGAGACCACGTAGGCAGCGGACGCGATGAGGGTCACGAGGATCCCCACCTGGAACGCCTTCCCGAACGTCATGCTCCCGCCGCCCACGTTCTCGCGGTACGACCGGATCCCGAAGAACACGAGGAGGAACGACAGGACCATGATCGTGTAGCCGAAGATCTCGGCGTGGTCCAGCCTCACGGCCCCGCTCGCTCCGAGCGGGGTCAGCACCGCCGTCATGCCCCCGAGGATCCCGCCCGCGATCAGGCCGAACGTCCAGACGATCTTCTTCATTGATGAAGCCCCTTTCGCCCCGCAACATGGGGCCGCGCCGGCGTTCCTGTCGTCATTCCTTCGTGTGATTTCGCGCCCCCGGAGGCGCATTTCACCCTTTCGATGACCCCTTTGGTCACGGGATGAGCCCCAGCCGCCTGGCTTCCTGGACCGCCTGCGTCCGCCGGGCGGCGCCGAGCTTCTCGAAGACGCGCGCCGAGTGCGTCTTCACCGTGTTCTCCGAGACGAACACCTTCTCCCCGATCTCGCGGTTGCTGAGCCCTTCGGCGATCAGACCGAGGATCTCGAGCTCGCGAGGCGTCAGGCCGGACTGCCTCAGCGCCTCCGCGTTCCGGACGAACGGGCCGTCCTCGCGGATCCGGACCTCGCGGACGACTTCTCTGACGACTTCCTTCGCCCGGGTCCACCTCAAGCCGAGGGTGATGCCGACGGCCGTGAAGATCACCGCGACGAGCCCCCCGTAGACCTCGCCCGGGTACGCGCGGACGAAGTGCTGATACTCGAGGAACTGCAGTCCCGCGATCAGGACCCCACCCACTGCCGCATAGAAGAGGACGCGCTTCAAGATGTGCGATTGAGTCTACCGCTCTAGAATCGCCTCATGAACCACCTCGACCGCAGTCGCGCCGTTTGCCTCGCCGGTCTTCTCGTCTTCTCCGCTCCCGCTCTTGCCGCGGACACGTGCCGCGTGAAGGCGGTCCTCGGCGGGAAGCCCGTCACCATGACGCACTGCGCTGCGGCCGTCTACGAGGGCGAGCACAGCGTCACCCTGTGGTTCTCGGACGCTCCCTTCTCCGCAAAAGAGATCGCCGGGTTCCAGGAGAGCTCGTCGCCTTCCGACAAGACGGCCGACGGGAAGTCGCGCACCCTGATCCATTTCGCCTTCTGCCCCGGCGCCGGCCAGCCCGCCGCGTCCGCCGCCTCGGTGAAGAGCGTGGAGACGGGCATCAACGTCGCGGGCGCCCCGTTCTCCGGCCGGCAGTGGGTGCTCGAGCTGCCGAAGGACAAGGAGATCCTGAAGATCGCGAAGCTCTCCGGAACCGCCGCGCCGGGCGACAAGCTCTCCGGCCTCTTCACGGGCGGAAAGGTCAGCGATGGCCTGCAGTACTCGTGGGAGGCCGCCTTCGACCTCACGCTGCCGGCGAAATCGGCGTTCGGCGGCGTCACCTGCGGGAAGTGAGCGGCGAGCCCTCCGGCTTCACACGCGTCGCTCAAGAACCTGCGACGCCGTCTACATAGAATGGGCGGGCGATGAACGCCCTCGACCGCCTCCGCGCCGTCTGCCTCGGCTTCCCGGGCGCGTACGAGAAGGTCGCGTGGTCGGCGCCCTCGTTCCGCGTGGGCGACCGGCAGTTCGCGATGTTCGTGGACGATCACCACGGCGTCGGCTTTGCCGGCGTGTGGCTCAAGGCCCCCGAGGGCGCGCAGGAAGAACTCGTCGCGTCCGACCCGAAGCGCTTTTACGTCCCACCGTACGTCGGGAAGGGCGGATGGGTGGGCGTCCGGCTCGACGGGAAGACGAGCTGGAAGATGCTCGCGGGCCTCCTCGCCGAGGCCTACCGCGGCGCCGCGGCCACACAGAGCGCCGCGCGCATCGCACGCGGACCGGAGGAGCGGAGGCCGGCCGCGAGACCCCGGCGCCCCCGGTCGACGCGGCGCTAGAATCCGCGCCTCATGCCGCAGCGCGCCATCGACGACGGAACGCTGTTTCGGGCGCTGTTCGAATCCGCCGCGGACGCGATCGTCGTCGTGGACGGCTCCGGAACGATCGTCCTCGCGAATGCGGCCTGCGGGTTCCTGCTCGGCCACGATCCGGCCGCCCTCCGGGGCCGCGACGTGGAGACGCTCCTGCCCGAGCGATTCGGCGGGCACCGGCAGGAGCGGGAGCGCTTTTTCGCTCATCCCAACCCGCGCCCCATGGGCCGCGGGCTCCAGCTCTTCGCGCGGCGCGCGGACGGCCGGGAGATCCCGGTCGACATCTCGCTGAGCCCGTTCACGCTGGCCGGCGGGACCTTCGTCGCCTGCGCCGTCCGCGACCAGCGCGGCGCCTCGCGCGGCCCCGACGCGCTGCGCGTCCAGGCCACGGCGCTGCGCTCGGCCGCGAACGGCGTCGTCATCACCGACCGCGACGGCACGATCACGTGGGTGAACCCCGCGGCGTGCGCCATCACGGGCTACTCCTCCGACGAGCTCGTGGGCCGGCACACGCGCATCCTGAAGTCCGGCCGGCACGAGCCGTCGTTCTACACGAACCTCTGGCAGACCGTGACGCGCGGCGATTCGTGGTCCGGAACGATCATCAACCGGCGCAAGGACGGCACCGAGTACCAGGAGCAGCAGACGATCGCGCCCGTCCTCGACGAGAGCGGCGCCATCACGCACTTCATCGCGATCAAGCAGGACGTGACCGAGCAGCGCCGCATCCAGCACGAGCTCGAGCGCGCGCACCGCGAGCTCGCGGAGCGTCTGTCGGAGATCGAGGGCCTGAATGCGCAGCTCCGCGAGCAGGCCGTCCGCGACCCGCTGACGGGCCTTCACAACCGCCGCTACCTCGAGCAGACGATGAAGCGCGACATCTCGCGGGCCCGGCGCTCCAACGAGGCCATCGTCGTCGCCGCGATCGACGTGGACCACTTCAAGTCCGTGAACGACGTCCACGGCCACGGCGTGGGCGACCGCGTCCTCCTGCAGCTCGCCGACGTCCTCCTCGCTCACGTGCGCTCCTCGGACCTCGTGTGCCGCACCGGCGGGGAGGAATTCGTCGTCGTCCTGCCCCGCGCCGACATCCCGGGCGCGATGAAACGCGCCGAGGAATGGCGCGCCGCGTTCGCGGCGCGCTCGGTCGAGGGCCGCGAAGGCGTGTCCGTCCGCTCGACCATCTCGATCGGTCTCGCGCGATTCCGCGACCCCCACGAGTCCTTCGCGGCGTGCCTCAAGCGGGCCGACGAGGCGCTTTACGCGGCGAAGAACGCCGGCCGCAACCGCGTCGCCACCGCCGAGGGAGATTCGGTGTAGAAGGGGTCATGGGCGACAAGCCGAAGACCGCGTTCGAGCTCGCGATGGAGCGCCTGGACGCCGAGGACCGCGAGGCCGGCACGAAAGAAGCGCCGCTGACCCCGCAACAGAAGGACGCCATCGCCGAGGCCCGCCGCATCGCGGCCTCGCGCCTCGCCGAGCGCGAGATCCTCTTCCGGGACTCGATGAAAAAGACGCCCGACCCGGAAACACGCGAGAAGGCCGAGGGCGAGTACCACCTCGACCGCCAGCGCATCCACGACGACTGCGAGCGGGCGATCGAGGGGATCCGGCGGGGGAGCACCGGGGCACGCTCCTGAAAACGACGTCTCCTGCGATCGAGTCCGGGTCAAATCGGGCCCCTGAGCTGTCCAACTAGACAGAGAGCGATTGCGTTCCGTGGACGGCGGGTCGTGTTCCTGCAGGTGCGCCCGCCGTCCCGGTGTCGACAATCGCCCCGGCGAAGGGGGTGGCGAGGCGATGCGATCGTTCATGCGGTGCTCGACGATGCCTCTCGTCGCGGGAATCGTGCTGAGTGCGGCGCTCACCGGCTGCAACGTCAACTCGGTCATCGGACTCGTGACGCACGAGCCGGCCGGGGCGGAACTCCGGATCGACGTCCCTCCGGTAGCGCCTCCCGTCCCGCCGACGGCCCCGCCGTCGGAAAGGGCGTTTCGGGCGGGAGTCGCCAAGGTGGACATCACGCCGCCCCCCGGCTTTCCCACCGGCGGCCACGGGCCGGCCGGGAACCTCTCGCGAGGTCACTGGGGCAGGCTCTGGGCCCGCGCCTTCTTCTTCGAGGACGTGAACGGGCGAATCGTCGTCTTCGTCAGCTGCGACCTGTTCGCCGTTCCCGGCGGGCTCCGGGACATGGTGGCCGAAGAGCTCGGGCATCGGAGAGGGCCGGGCATTCCCGCGGACGCCCTCGTCATCGCGGCGACTCACACGCATCAGGGTCCGGGCAACTACATGACGTCCAGGCTCTACAACAAATTCGGCTCGGCGTTCCCCGGCTACGACGACGCGCTCTTCAACTTCCTGGCGTCGCGGGTGACGGACGCCGTGCACGAGGCCGAGCGCGATGCCCGAACGCACGGACCCGCGACCCTCACGCTTCACACGGGCGTCGTCGGCGACATCGTCCTCAACCGTTCGCCCGACGTCTTTCTGCTCAATCGAAACGCACGGCCGTTCATGGACGATCTCGAGAAGGGGAACGGCGGAAACGGCGCCTGCAAGCCGGGCCCGGGGGAACCAGAGACGGGCTGGGACCTCGGGGGCTGCCCCCGCGTCCGCGCCCTGAACCGCCGGACGAGCGTGCTGGAGGTGCGGCGCGGCGGAGAGAGAGCCGGACTCATGGTGTTCTTCGCCGTGCACCCGACCGTTCTCCTGCACAGCGCGCCGATCTACAGCCCGGACTTCACGGGTCTTGCCGCGGGGCTGCTCGAGCGGGCCGACGCCGAGGGAGGCCATCCTTCCGTCGTCGGCTTCTTCAACGGCGCGGAGGGCGACGTCACGGCGCGCCGGCCGACGCGCGACGTTCGCCGCGTCGGCGACCTGGCCCGGAGCTTCGCGGCGAGCATCGGCGACGTCGTGACGCGGCCCGGAATCGACCTCGGAGCGTCGCCCGAGATCCAGGTCCGGTCCGAACGCGTGCCCGTGGCGGCCACGGACGACACGAAGGATGACGCCGGCGCGACGTGCTCGGTGCGCGGCGAAACGGTTCGTCTGTCCGGAAAGCCCCTGGGCGGCGCGGCCGGCCTGGGAGGCGGCGAGGGAGACCGGACGATCCTCTACGACCTCGGATGGCGCGAGGCGGTCCGCGACCGGCCCCGGCACGGGCAAGGCCCGAAGCTGCCGGCCCTCGACTCCGCGTACGTCAGGACCCTGAAGCTTACGTCGGTCATCTTCAAGCTCGCCGACTTTCCGCCGTCGCTCCCTCTTTCCGTCGTGGCGCTCGGACGGCTCACGATCGCGGCGATTCCCGCGGAGGCGAGCACGTTCGTCGGGGCTCGGATCCGCGGCGCTCTCGCCGGGAACGATTCGCCTGCAGAACCCGACCTCGTTCAGCTCGTGGGCCTCGCCAACGAGTACGCGTCCTACGTGGCGAGCCACGACGAGTACGTGCGTCAGGACTACATGGGAGCGTCCACGTTGTGGGGGCCCGACGAAGGGGCGTTCTTCGCGTGCCGGCTGGCCGCGCTCCGCGACGGCGGCGTCCCGTATCCGCCGGGATCTCCGCGAATCACGCTGACGTACCACCCGGGCCCCGCGGAGAAGGAAGTCGGAGACAAGGAGCCGTTCGGGCCTTCGTTCTGCGGCGACATGCGGGCCGCACCCGACGAAGAGCTCGAAGACATCCTCGTGGAGTCGGGCCCCGGGAAATCGCCCGCGCGGAACCTCCCCTGGTTCTCGTGGAACGAAGCCGCCCGGGACAGCGGCGGCGGGGCCGGTCACGGAACGGTCCCGGACGATTTCCGCGCGACGAGCTGCCGGGTCGTGACGATCGACCAGATGAGGTCCGGAGAGTGGACCCCGTGGGTCGCAAACGGGACGCCCGACGACGGAGCCGGCTCCGGCTTCGTCACGACACTCCTTTACGGAGCGGACAGGCCCGGTGCGGTCTCCGCGGATTCATCCGGAGGCGCCCCCGCGGTTGCCGCGGAGCCGGAAGTCCTGTGGCGGCGTTACGCCGCGCTCTGGCTCGGACCGTTGTTCGAAAGGCCGGACAGCCTCACGGTCCCCGCTCGATTCCGCGTCCGGCTCCCGGACGGGACCACGCTTTGCTCGAAGGACACCGCTCACTGCCCCGCGCTGCCCCCGCCCCCTTCGTGCCGTCCCGAGAAAACAGGCCGTGAAGGACGACCATAATCGCGGGAACGGACTTGAGCGCCGAGACGGACACCTTCGCGGGAACGGACCGGTTCGCGGTCCAGCGCTGCCTCGGTTTCGGCTCTTACGGAACGGTCTACGAGGTCTTCGACCGCGAGCGCGGGGCGTCCGTCGCGCTGAAGGTCCTCAAGGAGGCCGACCCCGCCGCGATCTACCGCTTCAAGAAGGAGTTTCGCGCGCTCACCGACCTGACCCACCCCAACCTCGTCGAGCTTCACGAGCTCATGACGGACGGCGAGCGGTGGTTTTTCACGATGGAGCTGGTGGATGGCGTGACGTTCCTTGCGCACCTGCGGGAAGGCGCGCAGCCGAAGGTCAGGAGCACAGCGGCAACCGCGCCGGCGGGCCTGGGCGAGCTCGACACGGCCGAGCTGCCCCCGACCCCTCCCGGCGCCGCCGCGCCGGCCGCGACCGACTGGACCCGTCTGCGCTCCGCGTTCCTGCAGCTCGCCGAGGGCCTCTCCGCCCTTCACGGCGCCGGCCGCATCCACCGCGACATCAAACCCGGAAACGTGCTCGTGGCCCGGAACGGGCGCGTCGTCATCCTGGACTTCGGCCTCATCACGGAGACGACGCCCTTCCCGCTGGACGAGAGCTCCGGGCTGCACGCCGCCGGAACGCCCGCGTACATGTCCCCCGAACAATCGAGAGGCCGCGTCACCGGCGAGGCCAGCGACTGGTACAGCGTCGGGGTGATGCTCTACGAGGCGCTGACGGGCCGCCGGCCGTTCAAAGGGGACCCGGTCGAGGTCCTGACGCAGAAGCTTCAGGTCGAAGTCGTTCCGCCGCACGAACGGGCGCGGGACGTCCCGGAGGATCTCGACCGGCTCTGCTGCGAGCTCCTCCGCCGCGACGAGGCCGAACGCCCCTCGGGCGCCGAGATCCTTCGCCGCCTGCGCGGCGGCGAGGCCGGGCCGAAGCTCTCGACGGGGCGCCGCACGCGTCCGTCTCACACCGCCCCGTTCGTCGGACGAAAGGACCAGCTCGCCGCCCTCCACGAGGCGTTCGCGAGGACGAAGGAGGGGCGCGCGGTGACGATCCTCGTGCGCGGCCCCTCCGGAATGGGAAAGAGCACTCTCGTCCGCCGTTTCCTGCAGGAGCTCGGCGAGAGAGAACCGGCGTGCGTCGTCCTTGCGGGGCGCTGCTACGAGCGCGAGTCGATGCCCTACAAGGCTCTCGACAGCCTGATCGACGCGCTGACGCAGTACCTGCGGGCTCTTCCCGCCCACGAGGCCGAGGCGCTCCTTCCGCGCGACGTCCTCGCGCTGGCGCGGCTCTTTCCGGTCCTCAGGCGGGTCGAAGCCGTCTCGCGCGCGAGGCGCAAGGGGTCCGAGATCCCCGACTCGCAGGAGCTCCGGCGCCGCGCGGTCGGCGCCCTCCGCGAGCTGCTCGGGCGCCTTGCCGACAAGGTCCCGCTCGTGCTCTTCATCGACGACCTTCAGTGGGGGGACGTGGACGGCGCCGCGCTGCTCTCATCGATCGTCCGCCCTCCCGACGCGCCGGCCTTCCTCCTGATCGGATGCAAGCGGAGCGACGGCCGGAGCGCCACGGCGTCGGGGTCGTTCCTTCCCGCGCAGGTGCCGCCCAGCGAGGACGACCCGCTTTCGAACCCCGAGGAGCTCTTCGTGTCGGAGCTCCCTCCCGACGAAGCCGAGGATCTCGCGCGGAGGCTCCTCGGCGGCGGCCGGGGCGTGGCGGAGACGGCCCGCTCCATCGCCCACGAGTCGCGCGGAAACCCGCTTCTTTTGGACGAACTCGTCCACGCGTCGCTCGGCGAGCGGGGCGGGGGGCGCGCGGCCGGAACCCTCACCCTCCACGAGCTCATCGCGAGCCGCGTCGCGCTTCTCCCGGACGACGCGCGCCGACTGCTGGAGATGCTGGCCGTCGCGGGCGAGCCCCTCGAGCGCTCCGTGGCCCTGAGCGCCGCCGATCTCGAAGCGCGCGCGACGGCGGCCCTGTCCACGCTCCAGGCGAACGAGCTGACCCGGGCTCTCAGGCTGAAGGGCCGGGAGATGCTCGAGACGGCCCACGACCAGGTCCGCGAAACCGTCGTCCGCGGCCTCTCTCCCGAGTCCGCGAAGGCGCATCACCAGCGGCTCGCGCACGCCCTCGAAGCCTGGGGATTCGCAGACCCGGAGACGCTCGCTCTCCACTTCCACGCGGCGGAAGAGCCCGAGATGGCCCGGGACTACATCACCCGCGCCGCCCGGCAGGCGTCCGAGACGCTCGCCTTCGACCGTGCGGCCCGGCTCTACCTCTCCGCTCTCAACCTGAGCACGGCCGAGAGCGAGACGCGCGCCCTTCGCGCGAGCCTCGGAGACGCGCTCGCGAACGCCGGGCGGGGGGCCGAATCGGCCGAGGCGTACATCGCGGCGACCCGGGGCGCGACCGCCGCCGAGAACCTGGACCTCAGGCGCCGCGCCGCCGAGCAGCTCCTGAGGAGCGGTCACGTCGACCGCGGGCTGACGGCCATCGGGGACGTCCTGAAGGCGGTCGGGATGAGGCTGCCCGGAGGGCCCAAGAGGGCGCTCGTCTCGATCCTGCTTCGCCGGGCGTGGCTGCGCGTGCGGGGCCTGGGATTCCGCGAGCACGACGCGTCGCAGATCTCCGCCGAGGACCTCATGCAGATCGACGCGTGCCGGACCGTCGCGGAAGGCCTCGGAATCATCGACACCGTCCGGGGCTACGCCTTCCAGGTCCGCCAGCTCCTGCTGGCTCTCCGGGCGGGAGAGCCCACCCGCGTGGCGCGGGCGCTCGCGCTCGAGATGGGTTTCAGCGCCGCGGACGGGGGCCGGAGCCGGTGGCGCACGGAGAAGATCCGCAAGGAGATGGCGCCGCTCGTGACGCGGATCGGCACGCCGCAGGCGCTGGGGTTCGCCACGTGGGCCTCGGGGTTCGCCCTCTATCTCGAGGGCCGCTGGAACAACGCGCAGGAGCTCCTCGAAAAGGCGGAGGGGATCCTCCGGGACCGGTGCACGGGCGTCGCGTGGGAGCTCGGCACGGCCCGCTTCTACTCGCTCCGCTCGCTCGTCTTCATGGGACGCTTCGACGAGCTCTCGCGGCGCCTGCCCTCGTACCTCACCGACGCGCAGGCCCGCGGCGACCTCTACCTCGAGACGAACCTCCGGACGCGTGTCTCGTACCACGTCCTCCTCGCGCAGGACCGGCCGGAGAAGGCCCGGCAGGAGATCCGCGAGATGCTCGCGCGCTGGTCGCACAAGGGCTATCACCTGCAGCACTACTTCGACCTCTTCGGGCAGACGGAGATCGACCTTTACGAAGGGAACGCGAAGTCGGCGTGGGAGAGGGTCGTCTCCGGCTGGCCCGCGTTCCAGCGGTCCCTCGTGCGGAGGACGCAGCTCGTCTTCCTCGAGTCGGCCCACCTCCGCGCGCGGGCGGCCATCGCGGCCGTGGCCGTCGGAGAGATTTCCGAGCGCGTCCTCCGTCTGGCGGAGCGGGACGCCGGCCGGATCGAGCGCGAGGCGATGCCCTGGAGCAACCCGCTCGCCGAGCTGATCCGGGCTTCCGCCGCGGCGCTCCGCGGCGACACGCAGGCCGCGGTCGGGCTCCTCGCCTCCGCCGAGACCGGCTTCGAAGCCGCCGACGAAGGCCTCTTCGCCGCCGTGGCCCGCGTCCGCCAGGGCGAGCTCCTGGGCGGGGCCGAAGGGGAGAAGCTCCGGACCGGGGCGGAAGCCTGGATGGCGAACGAGCGCATCGCGAACCCCGCGCGCATGTGCATGCTCGTCGCCCCCGGCCGGTGGAACGCGCACCGAACGACGCTCTCGAGCCCTTGACAGCGACCTCTATTAGATGTCATATGACTGCCTATGGCGGTCAGCTCACCCTTCGGCTCCGAAACCCGGACGCGGCTCCTGCTCGCCCTGGAGCTGGTCGGGCAGAGCTATGCGCGTGAGCTCGCCCGGCTGCTGGGCTCGCCGCTCTCGGTCGTGCAGAAGGGTCTCGTGAGCCTCGAGCGCGACGGCATGATCGTCGGCCGGTTCTTCGGCCGAACGCGGCTCTTCGAGGTCAATCCGCGCTACTTCGCCGCGAAAGAGCTGCGGGTTTATCTCGAAAGACTCACCGTCGCCGACCGCGACCTCAAGGCTCGCGTGGCCGAGATGAGGCGGAGGCCGCGGCGGACAGGAAAGCGTCTCTGAAGATCACCGCACGCTCCTCACTGAGGCAGGTCGCCGCCGCCGTCGCGAAGGCTCTGGGTGAAGCGGGCATTCACGCGGTCCTGACTGGAGGCGCCTGCGCGACAATCTACTCGGGGGGCGAATATCACTCCGAGGATCTCGATCTGATCCTCCAGTCCTCAACGTCCCAGAAGGCGCTCGACCAGGCGATGGCGAAAGCCGGCTTTGTCCGACATGGAGATTCCTACGACCACCCCGACACACCGTTCTTCGTCGAGTTTCCACGGGGGCCCTTGTCGATCGGCTCCGACCTGGCGGTGAATCCTGCCGAGCTGTCGATCGCCGGCGTGCGCGTCGTTCTGCTTTCCGCCACGGATTCCTGCCGAGATCGCCTTGCGGCGTTCTACCACTGGAAGGACCGCCAGAGCCTTCAGGCAGCGGTTGCCGTCGCGGTGCGCCATTCCGTCGATCTCGAACAGATCCGTTCCTGGAGTGCACGTGAAGGAGCGCGCCGAGCGTTCGAGGAATTTGCCGATGAAGTCCGCGCGGCAAAGGCGGCGCGGCGTCGGACTGGCCGTACGAGACGCCCAAAGCAGCCGTGCTGAGCGCCCGCTCCCCCGTGTCCTCCCGGCCCGACGCCGCCGTGAAACGCATCCTGCCCTGGATGGTGGCGGTCGCGTTCCTGATGGAGGCGCTCGACACCACGATCCTCAACACGGCCGTGCCGACGATCGCCGACGCGCTCGGCGTCGTGCCGCTCAGCATGAAGTCGGTCCTGTCGAGCTACACGCTCAGCCTCGCCGTCTTCATCCCGGTCAGCGGGTGGATCGCGGACCGGTACGGCACGCGCCGCGTCTTCGCGACGGCGATCGGCATCTTCACGCTCGGCTCGCTCCTCTGCGGCCTCTCCACGAACATCCACGTCCTCGTGGCCTGCCGCATCCTGCAGGGCATGGGCGGCGCGCTCATGGTGCCGGTCGGGCGCCTCACGATCGTGCGGACGTTCGAGCGGTCCGAGCTCGTCCGCGCGATGACGTTCGTGACGATCCCCGCGCTCATCGGGCCCATGCTCGGGCCGGTCGCCGGCGGCCTCATCGTCGGGTACCTGCACTGGCGCGTCATCTTCTTCGTCAACCTGCCGATCGGCCTCCTCGGCCTCGCGCTCGTCTTCCGCCGCTTCCCCGACTACCGCGCCGACCGCGTCGAGAAGCTCGACGTCCTCGGCGGAGTCCTCTTCGGGAGCGGCATCGGCCTCCTCTCCTACATCCTCGAGGTCTTCGGCGAGCACACGCTCTCGGCGGTCGAGGTGCTCGGACTCTTCGTCCTCGCGGTCGTCCTGCTCGGCGCGTACTTCCGGCACGCGATCGTCGCCCCGTATCCCCTGCTCAACCTCGCGCTCTTCCGCCTCCGAACGTTCCGGTCGTCCGTCACCGGCAGCTTCATCACGCGCCTCGGCGCGGGCGGCATCCCGTTCCTCCTCCCGCTTCTCTACCAGGTCGGCCTCGGCTACACGGCCGTGCAGTCGGCGTTCCTTCTCATGCCGCAGTCCATCGCGGCGATGGGGATCCGCACGGCGATGCCGCGCATCCTCGGGCGCTTCGGCTACCGGCGCGTGCTCCTCGCGAACACCGTCCTCATCGGCGTCGCGATCGCGCTTTTCGCGACGGTCGGCGCGAACACGCCCATCGCCGTCATCGTCGTTCTCTCGCTCGTCTTCGGCGCCGCGGCCTCACTGCAGTACGCCAGCATGAACACGCTCGGCTACGCGGACGTCGCCGCGGGCGACACCAGCATGGCGAGCACGATCGCCAGCACGATGCAGCAGATGTCGCTGAGCTTCGGCGTCGCCGCCGCGTCGCTCGTCACGGCGATCTTCATCCCGGACAGGTTCCGGTCACACCCGCCCGAGCTCCTCCACGGCATCCACCTCGCCCTGCTCGTCCTCGGCGCGATGACGGTCCTCTCCGCGGCCGTGTTCCAGGAGCTGAAGCCGGGCGACGGAGACAACATCAGCCAGCACGGGGAGGCGCACGGGGAATGAACCGGGGGGCGGGTCGCGGGGGATGGGAACACTACAACCCGGGAGGGAGCACTTTGAGGCGCACGACGGTTCTCGTCCTCGCGGCAGGTCTCCTCGCCGGCTCGTCCGCGCGCGCGGCCGACTGGCTCCAGTGGGGCTTCGACTCCCGCCACACCGGCGTGAACGACCAGGAGACGACGATCCACGCCGGAAACGTCTCGTCTCTGCATCTCCTTTACCGCGTGACCCTTCCGGCCGTCGCCGACGGCGCGCCCGCGTTCCTCGTCGGCGTCACCACTCCATCGGGCGTCAAGGACCTGCTCTTCCTGACGACGAAGAGCGGCATCCTCCTCGCCGTCGACGCCGCGACCGGCGCGACCGTGTGGTCGAAGCAGCCGGCGACGGGGCCCAACTACACGACGTCCTCGCCCGCGATCGACCCGAGCCGCCTGTACGTCTACTCGTACGGGCTGGACGGCAAGGCGCACAAGTACCAGGTCGGCGACGGCACGGAAATCACGACCGGCGGCTGGCCGGAGCTCGCGACGACGAAGCCTTCCGTCGAGAAGGGCTCCGCGGCGCTGGGGTTCGCGACCGCGAAGAGCGGCGCGACGCGGCTCTACGTCGCGAACGGCGGCTACCCGGGCGACGCGGGCGACTACCAGGGGCACGTGACCGCGATCGACCTCGCGACCGGCGCGCAGAACGTCTTCAACGCCCAGTGCAGCAACCAGGCGGTCCACTTCGTCATCTCGCCCGGGACCCCCGACTGCGGCGAGGTGCAGACCGCGATCTGGGCGCGGCCGGGCGTCGTCTACGACCCCGAAAACGACCGCATCCTCATGGCGACCGGAAACGGCACGTTCACGCCGACGACCTTCGGCTGGGGCGACACCGTCTTCTCCCTCAACCCGGACGGAACCGGCGTGAGCGGCAAGCCGGTCGACACCTACACGCCCACGAACTTCGCGTCCCTGCAGAGCTCCGACGCGGACATCGGGAGCACCGCGCCGGCGATCCTTCCCCCGGTGCCGGCGAGCGTTCCGCCGCACCTCGCCGTCCAGTCCGGGAAGGACGCCAAGGTGAGACTCCTGAACCGGGACGACCTGAGCGGCCAGGGCGGCCCCTCGCACACGGGCGGCGAGCTGCAGCTGATCAACGTCCCGCAGGGCGGCCAGGTCCTGACGCAGCCGGCGGTGTGGGTGAACCCGGCCGACCAGGGCGTCTGGGTGTTCATCGCGAACGGGAGCGGGATCTCGGGCCTGAAGCTCACTCTCTCGCCGTTGGGCGCTCCAACCCTCGTCCCGCAGTGGACGAACGCGGCCGGCGGGTTCTCTCCAATCCTCGCGGACGGCATCCTCTACTACGCCGGCACGGGCGTCCTGCACGCCCTCAACCCGACGACGGGCAGCACGCTCTGGTCGGACACGACGAACGTCGGCGGCATCCACTGGGAGAGCCCGATCGTCGTGCAGGGGCACGTGTACCTCACGGACGAGGCGTCGCACCTCATCGCCTGGGTTCCCAACCCCGGAAACACGTCGTACATGACGCTGCCGCCCTGCCGCGTCCTCGACACGCGCCAGGCCGCCGACGCCCCGTCGCTGGCCGCGAACGCCACGCGCGTCTTCACCGTGAGCGGCAAGTGCGGCGTGCCGTCCGGCGCCATCTCGGTCGCCGCCAACGTCACCGTGGTCAGCCCGGGAGGAAACGGGTCCCTGCAGGTCGGGCCTGCCGGAATCGGGCTGAACATCTCGCTGGTGCCTTTCGCGACGGGCCGGACGCGCGCGCTCGGGACCCTGTTGCTCGTCACCGGTTCGCCGGAGGGCAGCATCCAGATGACGAACCTCTCCGCCGCTCCGCTCGACGTCGTCCTCGACGTCTCGGGCTACTTCAAGTAGCGGGGGCGAGGCTCAGATCCCCGTCCGCGCCCGGATCCGGCCGGCCCTGATCGCCTTCACGAATCGGGCGTGGTCGGACTCCGTCCGGTCGGCGTAGGCGATCGCGAACTTCCCCACCGCGCGGTCGAGGCGGTCGGTCTCGCCGCAGTAGCCGCAGAGGATCGCCGCGTCGCCGGTGCGGGCGTGCGCCTTCGCGAGGAGCTCCCCGCAGACCCGCGCGTACTCCTTCAGTGCGAGGCCCTTCAGCTGCGCCGGCTCGATTGCGGCCTTGTGGTCCGCGAGCTGCCGCACGAGGTAGTGGCGGCCTTCGAACGTCGTCCACCCGAGGAACGGATCGGATACCGTCTGCATCCGGTGCTGGCCCTGCGCGACGCGGCGCCCCTCGTGCGCGGGGCGGACCGCGCCTGGCAGGACGTCCGCGTAGCTCGGGCGCGGCTCCTCCTTGACCTGGAGGAACAGCGGATGGTCCACGCCGTCTCCGAACGCGAGGACCGCGTAGTCCCGCGTCGCGACGCTTCCGGTCCCGACCACCTTGAAGGCGACGTCGACGAGGCGATAGGCGTCGAGGACGAGCTGGCGGTCGTCGCTCACCGTGTCGCGATACGCCTTCAGCGACCCGAGAACCCGCTTCGCCCGGGCCGGCTCGAGCGGCTGATGGAGCGGCCGGCGTTTCGCGAACCGGCGGACGCCGCCGCGCGAGGGGACGGTGAGCTTCTCGAGCAAGTGCAGCGGCGTCGCGCGCTCGGCCATCGCGAGGACCCGCGCCACCGGTCCGCGGCGGTAACGGCGGATCTCGAACCGCGCGAGATCCAGCGCCGACATGAGTGAGAAGGCCTTCAGGGCCGTGCGATAGGAACGGACGAATTCCTCCGCGGCCTCCGCGCAGAGCGGATCGCCGTCGCCCGCCTCGCGGCCCGCGAGGACGAGGCTCGCCGCGAGGCGCTTCACGTCCCACTCCCACGGCCCGGGCATCGTCTCGTCGAAGTCGTTGATGTCGAAGACGAGGTGGCCGTCCGGCGCGGCGAACGCGCCGAGGTTGCGCACGTGCGCGTCGCCGCACATCTGGACGCGGATCCCCGTCACGGGCGACCGCGCGAGGTCCAGCGCCATCACCGGCACGGCGCCGCGGAAAAAGCCGAAGGGCGAGGCCGCCATCCGCCCCCACTTGATCGGGAGAAGGTCCGGGAGCCGCCCGCGGCTCGCCTTCAGCAGCGTGGCGAGGGGGTCGGGGCGCCCCGCCCACTCCTTCGACCTGCCCTGGTCGGTGCGCGGCAGCACGCGGCGGCGGCTCTTCCCGAACGCGAGCCTCTCCTCGACGGGAGCGTACCGGGCCGGAGTCCCTTTCAAGATGCCTCCAGGGACGTCTTTTACCTCACACACTCGATCCGGGTGAAGACGTCGCACTCGTGCGCCGTGCACTTCTGGCCGCCGAGCGTCTCGGCCCGCACCCTCTCGAGGCCTGTGTTGAAGCTCCTGGCCGACGTGAAACTCTGCAGTTTGCAGAACGCGTCGGCGGGCGCCTGGCCGCACGGCATGCCGCCCACGATCTGGCAGTGGAAGACGTGGGCGCCATCGGCCGTCAGCGGCGGCGCGAAGACCTGCGACGTCTTCAGCACGAGCGCCGACCGCTCCCGGTCGCTGATGGTCCCGCCCTTCAGGGCGTTCGTCACCTTCGGCTCGGTCGCGAGCGCCGCCTTCGCCGCCTGGGTCTTGTCCACCTTGCTCGTCAGCATGCGCGTGAAACGAAGGGCGGGCTGCGTCGCGCCGCATCGCAACCCGAACTGGATGATGTCTCCGTCGTGCGTGGAGCCGTAGACCCCGGTCGCCACGGAGCTTTCGTCGCAGAACGCCGCGGGCCCCTGGAGCTGCGAGACGCCCGGCATGATGAGGGTCGACACCGTCGTCATCGCGCCGGTCTTCACGTTCCGGCAGCTCAGACTGAGCTGCGTGATCGAGTTGATGCCGTTCGTCTGCGAGTAGCCCTGGTATCCCCAGACCCACGAGTCCCGCGGACAGAAGAGATCCTGCTGGCCCTGGCCGGCGCCTGCCACGCGGGCCGACGGGTCCATGATCTCCGGCCCGATCGTCGGGATGCCGCTCCAGGCGCCGTCCGCCTCCATCGCCCCGCAGAGCGTCTCCATGTTGTTGATCTGGGGGGCCCAGAACGGCTTCACGCCGGCGAGGTACTTGCCCTTCGGGCACGCGGCGCCGCTCGGGGTCAGCGGCCCGGAGCTGGAGTCGCCCATCAGCTTGGTGTCCGCCGCCTCCGCGGAAACCGCGACGGCAAGCGCGAACCCGGCGACCGCGGCGGCGAGAACGGAGCGCGTCATCGGCGGCCTCCTCACTTCAGCGCGACCGCGCCGCTCGCGCTGGCCGTCCCGCCGCAGCTCTCGGAAGACTTGTCCCCTTCGACCTTAAGGACGTGGATTCCCGGGAGCGTGCTCAGCATCGTGACCTTCGTGGGAAGGGGGCCCTTGTAGTCGTAGGTTCGAAGCGGTCTCCCCGCCATCGTCTCGAACACCTTGAGGGCGCAGCGCCCGTCGCCGTCGACGCTCAGGACGTTTCCGTAGACCGAATACGAGACGGACGCCCCCGTGACGCGCCCGTAGATGACGGAGCCGAGCGAGCGCGTGGCCGCGCTCGCCCTGCCGGCCGCGACGTAGGCAGGCGGCGTCGGGACGAGGAGGACCGCGGTCTTCGGCTTCACGGGGGTCTTGAGCCTGTCGTCGGCCGGGGGAATCGTCATGGACCGCTTCGCCTTCGTCATGTCGGTCATGTCGCTGACGACCGGGATGCGATAGCTCAGACCGCCGTCCATGGCGCAGGGCTGGACGCCGCCGCCCGTGAGCGACGCAGTGAACGTGCCCACCTTCTTGTACTCGTGAAGGAAGAACGTCCAGGTGGCCCCTCCGAAGTCGTAAGTGCTCGGGGCGTCGAACGTCTTCACGCCGGTGTCCTCGACGGTGCCGTCGCCGAAGTCCATGCGAAGAGAGCCGACCTGGGTGCCCCGCAGAACCTTGCCGTCGACCACGGGCCGGTCGAACCAGACCTGGAAGTCGACCCTGTGCCCCGCGATGACGTTTCCGGAATCTTCGAGCCCTCCGACGATCTGGAACTTGACGACCTGGCACGCGGGCGCGGGCCGGACGGCGCCGAGGGCGAACGACACGACACCTAGAACGAGGAACCGCGAGGACGTCATGGGTGCTCCTGACTGAGACATCGTCTCACGTAGCCGTCCAAAAAGGCGGCGTATCGCCGTTCGTGCGGTCCCTCACACCCGGACATCCGTCGTCCGGGCTCCCGCTCCACATTCGAAGCGGCGCGGAGGACTTCGGCCATGAGCATCGGGATCGACGTCTTCGTCAGGTTCGAGGGCACGAAGAAGGACCTCTTGAAGATCCTCGCGGACGACTTCCTGCTCCTCGTCAACCGCAAGCCGTACTGGCTCCTGAACTACATCGAGATCGGCCTCACCGAGCGCCGCGATGACCCCGAGTACTTCGCCGGCCGCTCGTTCCGCCCGTACAACTTCGTCCTCGGGAGCAGCACGTACGCCTGGAGCTCGGCGATGGGGACGGTGCGCGACGCGCACGGAATCGTCATGGACGTCCTCGCCCAGGCGCTTGCGGCCCGGCTGAAGACGAGGACGATGGTCGCGAGCGCCGACCTCGGCGAGTTCCGCCGGTACCGGTACGTCCGCGCGATGAAGAGAAACAAGGGGTGCGTGGTCCTGGACGAGAGGACCGGCAAGCCGCCACAGGGGCTCTTCTAACCGGGAACGTTATGTCAGACTTGACATAGCCGGCGCACCACCGTAACCTTTTCACGGATAAAATGAAGCTCCCCGAGAAACCCCTCGCGTGGATGCACGGCGAAATCAAGTCTCCGCCCTTTTCGGAGGAGGGGCGGGTTCGCGCGGGATACCTCTTAAGAGGCCTTCAGCAGGGGGACGCGCTTTCGCTCCCGGATTCGCGACCGATGCCGGGAATTGGAAAGGGCTGCCACGAGTTGCGTGTGGCCGATGGAAACGTCGACTGGCGGATCTTCTATGCAGTTCGGCCTGACGCGATCCTGATTCTGGGAGTCGAGAAGAAAGGCACTCAACGCACGCCAAAACCCGTGTTTGCGGCCTGCTCGCGGCGCCTTGCGACATGGGACAGGGAGTAATCAAGTGAACAAGACCAAGAGAGCGCGGCTCACGAAGAAGGGCTGGAAATTCGGATCCGCCGGGACTTTTCTCGGCCTGACCGCGGAGGAATCCGCCTATATCGAAATCAAGCTTAGCCTCGCTCGCGAGCTCAAGAAGGCTCGCCTGAAGAAGGGGCTTTCACAGACGGCACTTGCCTCGAAGCTGGGCTCGAGTCAGTCCCGAGTCGCAAAAATGGAGAGCGCCGACCCGCAGGTCAGCCTGGATCTCATCGTCCGCTCGCTCCTCGCGACTGGGACACCGGCCCGCGCGATCGCGCGCGCCGTGGCCCGTTAGGACACCCTCGTCACCTAAGGCACCGACCCGGTCAGCGCTTCAGCCCGTAGCGCTGGCGGAGGGCCTGCTCTTCCTTCTGAAGGACGTCGGCCCGCGCGCGCAGCGCGTTGGCCCGCGCCGCGACGCTCGCGAACTCCGCGGAGGGGTCGGGTGATCCCAGCGCCGCCTTCAGGGACCGGACCACCTCCAGCGCGTCGTCGAGGCTCGCGAGGCTCTCGCGGTGGAACGTGGCGCAGGACGCCGGCGGCGTGATGGCCGCGAGGCTCGCCTTCGTCGCCTCCGTCTGCCGGGCCAGCTTGTCGAGACCCGACGTGTCGCCGTTCGCGAGCGCGGCCGCCATCTCGTTGGCGATGCCTTCCGTCTCGCCGCTCATGGCTCCCGACTGGATGTGGTCGACCGCGTCGAAGTACGCGACGACGGAAGCCCGCTCCGACTCGGACCCGGCGCTGCCCCGCCCGCCGTCGGCCGGGGCCGGAGCCTGCACCGCCGCCGTCTGCGCCGTCACGCCTTGCGCCGGGGCAGCCGCCACGGACCCGAACGTGGGCCGCGTCTCTGCTCGTTCTGCGAACGGCGCGGCGGCCGGAGTCGGCAGCGGAAGCGGCTCTTCTTGTGTTCGCGGGACGACGCGCTCGATCCTCGTCGTCGGCGCAGGGACGCTGCCGGATCCGGACTCCCGCCCCAGCACGAACGCCAGCGCGATAAGAGAGATGGCAGCAACGGCCACGACCCCGACCAGGAGGCCCTTGTTCACGCTGACCTTTTCCACGGAGCCCAGACTCTACCCCCGGTCGACCCAGTAGCCGGGCCGACGCCGCTGGTGAGCGACCGCCAGGATCCGAACGAAGTCGGCCTCCGGCGAGTAGTAGAGCTCGTAGGGGAACCTTCGCAGCAGCTTGCAGCGGACGCTACCTCGCTCGACGGGCGCTCCCTCGGGGTACTTCTGGATGAAGTCCACGGCTTCCTGCACGTCCGACGTAAAGGCTTCGACGGCGCTCGGGGCGTGGGGCCCCAGATAGGCGATTACTTCGAGGTACTCCGCCTGCGCCTCGGGGTGAAAGCGAGCCTTAGCGGGACGTGACGGCCCGGCCACGGGCGAAGACCTCGTCTGCCGGGATCTCGCGGACCTTTCCTTCTCGCATTTCCGCGAGGCGCCGGTCTGATACCTCGAGCCAGAGCTTCTTCCGCTCGGGTTCCGGCAGCTCGTCGAGGCTTCGCAGGAGGTGGTCCGCAAGGGCGGCCCGCTCGTCCAACGGCAGCTTCAAGGCGGCGGCGAGAAGGTCTTCGCGCGTCACGAAGGGAATTGTATCCCCGGCCCTCCACGTGCAACCATCCCGACCACTCATCACTCGCCGCTCTCCGGCAGCCCCGCGCGCATCTCGCCCGGCGTAAGCTCTCCTGCACCAGCTCCTCGCGGGGGTGACCCATGCGCGTTCACCTGGCGCTCCTCTCGCTCTTCCCTCTCCTCGCCGCCGCCTGCGGCGGCAGGGATCGCAGCCACGGCATGGCGCTCACGTCGACGGCCTTCAAGCCGGGCGGCGCGATTCCGAAGCGCCACTCGTGCGACGGCGAGAACGTCTCGCCGCCCCTCGCGTGGACCGGCGCGCCCGCGACGGCGCTGTCCTTCGCCGTCGTCTGCGACGACCCGGACGCGTCGAACTTCACGCACTGGGTCCTCTTCAACGTGCCGGCCGGCGCCGCCGCGCTCGAGGAAGGGCGCCTCCCTGCCGGCGCCGCCGCGGGCGGGAACGACTTCGGCGGGTTCGGCTGGGGCGGCCCCTGCCCGCCCGCGGGCGAGCATCGGTACGCGTTCCGCCTCTACGCGCTCGACGTCCCGAAGCTGATCCTCGTCTCGCCCACCAGGCGGGAGCTCGAGAAGGCGATCGAGGGCCACGTCCTCGCCGAGGCGCACCTCGTGGGCACGTACCGCCGCGCGGCGCGGTAGGGCCCGGTCTTCGGCTTGACACCCTTAGGGTGAAAGGCTAGAGTCCGCCCGAGTGGTCGTCCGTTTCGCCACCAGCCGGCTCGAGCGCTGCTACCGCGAGATCCGGCTCGCGCAACGCGAATGGGGCCAAAAGGTGGGGCGTGCATACATCCAGCGCATCAATACGTTGTGGGCCGCGAGGGATGGCCGGGATCTTTTCGCGTTGAAGGCTCTGGAAATGCACCCCCTCAAGGGCGACCGCCGTGGCCAGTACGCGATCCGTCTCGGCGACCGAGAGCGGCTCGTCGTGGCTTTCGAAGACGACGCGTGGACGATCGTTCGCGTCGAGGAAGTGAGCAAGCACTATGGCGACTGAACGCGCGTGGCCTGACCTCGCGATCCCGCCAGGAGACGTTCTCGCCGAGGAGCTGGAAGCGAGAGGCCTCACCCAGTCCCGCCTTGCGCGACTCATGCATCGGCCGCTTCAAGCCATCAACGAGATCGTCCGCGGCCGGAAGAGGATCACCGGGGCTACCGCACTCGAGCTGGCGGACGCCCTCGGGACGAGTGCGGAGCTCTGGATCAGGCTCGAGGCCGACTACGAGCTCAACAAGGCCAGACTCGCGCGGCGGCACGAACCCCGCGGCCGCAAGGTTGCCTCGACCACGAGGCCGCGCTTCCTCAAGCGCATCGCGGCGGCTCGGAAGACGCTTCCGGCGGGCAAGGGCATACGGCTCGAGGAACTCCATCGATAGACGTCCGCGCGCCCATCGGTCGTGATCCTCAGATCCTCGGCGTCGTGTCCCCGATCTCGAGCCAGTCGAACCAGACCGGGTGATTCGCCCGGTACCACTCCAGCACCTTCAGGATCGTCGCCTGCTTGTCGGGCGGCACGACCTTCTCGTCGAGACGGTTGAAGTGGATCCGGATCACGTCGCCGTCGTGCTCGAGGGCCTGGGAGAACATCGTCTGCAGCTCGTTGCGGATGCGGCCCGAGTCGGAGATCTTCACCGGGCGCGTCGTGTGGTCCACGCCCGACATGAAGCGGACGAGGAGAGGGCTGAAGACGTGGCACGCCCTGTCGAGCGGCTCCATCAGCCGGAACGTGAACGTAATGCGGCTCGAGGCGTGGCGCGCGGCGAGCCTCGTGGTCACCCGGTAGACGCCGTCGTCCACGCGCGTGACGCCGGGCGTCCCGGTGTAGGGGTCGTCGCAGATGTAGCCGGCGCTCGCGAGCACCCGCCAGTTCTTCTCGGGGACGAAGTCGTCGGGCCTGAGGACCGGCCGGCCCGTCGGCACGTTGCAGTCCTTCGCCTCGCGGATCGCCTCCGCGTACGAGAAGACCCGGCCCGCATCGACGTCCCGCCCGCCCAGCGCCTCGCGCATTCTCTTCGCAAAATCGGGCCCGTTGGGGTCGAGCGCCATCACACGCCCCTCGGTGCCGCACGGGTACTCGAAGCCGGGCGAGAAGAGCGCCATCGAGGCGTCGACGTCCAGCACCTCCGCGAGGCTGGCCGCCTGCATCGCCTCGGCCGTGGCGGCGTAGCCGTCGCAGAGGAAGACGTGCGTTTCTCCTTTCGCATCCGCCCAGCTCCCGATGAGGAACGTCGGCGCGTACGTCCCCGAGTCCGTGAACACCGCAAAGCCCGACGGGGCCTTCCAGCCCTCCTCGACGAGGTGGACGCCCAGCGCGGCCCACTCCTCCCACAGCGCTCCGAGCCGCCCTACGCGGCTCTTGCCCCGGAGCGTCCAGACGTGGATGTTCCCGCGCTTGACGCCGGGATAGGCCTTTTCGATCGCCTCGGCCACCTGCGCGCGCGGCGTCCGGTAGTCGAGCAGCAGCGAGGCCCGGTCGGCCGCCTCGGACACGCGCCGCGGCACCGTGAGGCATCCCATGTACGACTCGTACGGGCGCGCGAGGACGAGCGGCGAGTCGAAGAGATGGAAGACCGACATCGGGCCCGTCGCCTTCCCCTCGGCGAAACGCTGCGTGTTCTCGAGCGTGTCCACGGCGGCGCCCCAGATCGTGATGCCCCGCGCCTTGAGCCACTCGTAGAACTGCTCGAACGAGTGCCCGGGCTCGTTCAGCAGCCGGCGCACCCTGCGGTCGAGGACGCGCGCCACCTCGGGCCGTGCGTAAACGCGGCCGAAGCCCAGCAGCGGGTTCGCGCCCATCTCCGGCGTCTCTCCCGCCTTCGGCATCAGCCCCTCGCCGAGGGAAACCATGATCGCGTGGTTCTCGGGAAGCGTGCGCGTCAGGTGCCAGAGCCCCTCGCTCATCACGTAGGCGCTGATCGCGTCCGCCGACTTCTTCGCCTGGTTCAGCGCCGCCTTGTCCGCCCCGGCCCCCTCGCCGTAGCCGCCGAAGAGGCGCGTCCCGAGCGCCGTGGCGGCCGACGTCATCGCGAGGCACCGGGCGATGCCGCGGGGCGTGAACGAGTGGTCCGAGACGGGCTCGGGCTGGGAGCGCTCGAGCTCGACGTCCTCCAGCCACAGGTGGAAACGCAGAAGCACCGGCCGGGTGTCGAACGCCCACTGGGCGACGAGGTTGCGTTTGTCGATGGCTGTCATCTTCCCCTCGGGGGCGTCGTCGGGTGTTCTGCGCAGATTATCGCGTCGCCGGAACCGGCTTCAGCCTCGCCGTGTATGCCGCCGCCTGCGCGGGCTTTTTCCAGTCCGTGTAGAGGCCGGCGAGCGCCTTGATCGTCCGCTGCGGGGCCGCGTTGTCCTCGCCGAGCACCTTCACCTGGATGTCCAGCGCGCGCTTGAACGCGGCCTCGGCTTCCGGGTACTTCCCGAGCTTGCGCAGGGCCTGGCCCATGCCCGCGAGCGTCGTCCCGACGTCGAGGTGGTCGGGGCCGACCTTCTTCGAGAGACGCTCCACCGCCTCGCGGTACGTCCTCACGGAGGCCTCGTAGTTCCCCGCTCGCAGGTAGACGGTGCCGATGTTCGCGAGCGTCCGCGCCACGGGCTCCGAGTCGTCGCCCAGCGCCTTCCTTCGCATCGCGAGGACGACCTCGAGGTTTTTCGCGGTCTTGTCCAGCTGGCCGCTGCGGAAGTAGACGTTTCCCAGGTTCTCGCGCGCCGACGCGACCTCCGGGTGGTCCTCCCCCAGGAGCGCGGTGTCCACTTCGATGACCTCGGCGTACGCGCGCTCGGCGCCGGCGAAGTCGCCGGTGTACATCAGGCCGAGGGCGACGTCGCTCAGGGCCTGCGCCGTTTCGGGATGCCGCTCGCCCAGCGTCTGCCTGGAAAGCTCGAGCCGCCTCCGGGCCAGGGCGAGAACGGCCGGGTAGTCCTCCTCGGCGGTCGCGACGACGCCGAGGATGTTGAGCGCGTCCGCCTCCACCTTCCGGGGGTCGGGCTTTCCCGCGGGCTTCCCGTCCGCGCGGCGGCTCGTCGCGATCTTCTCCATCACCCCGGCGGTCGCCTTGGCGTCCGCGAGCCTCCCGGCTCCGGCGAGCGCGGTGCCGAGGTCGTTCATGGCCGCGGCGGCTTCGAGGCTTTCCGCCCCGTGGAGGCCGCGGACGATCTCGAGCTCCTCGCGGGCGGACTTCTCGGCCTCGTCCCACTTCTTCGAAAGCGCGTACATCTGGGAGAGAGCGGACAGCGACTCCGCGGCCTCGGCGCTCTTCCCCCCCGCCGCCTTCGTGCGCAGGCCGAGCGCCGTCTTCAGCGCCTTCTCGGCCTCGGGGTACTCGGCGAGGTTCGAGAACGTCGTCCCGATCGTCTGCAGCACGGACGCCTCGACGAGAGGCTGGTTCGCGAGCGCGGTGAGCGCCTTGCCCTGCGCCTGCTTCAGCGCGTCGAGGAGCGACACGTTGCGCGAGCCCTTCGCCCACGGGTCGGCGGCGCCCAGGGCTTCGAGGAGGAAGGAGTCGATCGCGCTCGCCTTCGCGGCCTCGGCCGTCGCGCGGTCGCGCTCCCGGCTGACGCGCCTGGCCTGCACGACCAGCGTCACGCCCAGCGCCACGAGCAGGACCGCGATCACGCCCGCGGCCCCCACCATCGCGCGGTGCCGGGAGACGAGCTTCTTCAGCTGGTAGATCGTGCTCGGCGGGTGCGCGAGGATCGGCTGGTTGTCGAGGTACCGCTCCACGTCCTCCGCGAGCGCCGCGGCGCTCTGGTAGCGGCCGTCCGGCTCCTTCTCGAGCGCCTTGGCGACGATCGTCTGAAGGTCGGCATCGAGCTCGAGCGGCCTCGGCGGCTCCTCGCAGATCACGCGGATCGCCTGCACCACCGACATGCCGCGCGTGCTGTACGGGAGCGTCCCGGAGAGAAGCTCGTAGAGGACGACCCCGAGCGAGTAGACGTCGGTCCTGAGGTCGATGTCCCGGCTGCCGCCGCGCGTCTGCTCCGGGCTCATGTACGAGAGCGTTCCGTGGATCACGCCGACCTCGCTCATCACCGTGGCCGCGGCCACGTCCGCGTCCGTGATGCGCGCGAGGCCGAAGTCGAGGATCTTCGGGCCGGCGTCCGTGACGACGATGTTGGAGGGCTTCAGGTCGCGGTGGATGACGCCGCGCTGGTGCGCGTAGTTGACGGCCTGGCAGATCGTGACGAACTGCCGCAGGCGCTCGCGGATCTGCGCCGGGCTCGGCTTGTCGCCGCCGAGGTGCTGCCGCGCCCACGCGGCGGGCGTCTCGCCGAGGACCAGCTCCATCGTGAAGAAGTGCTGGCCGTCGTCCGTGCGGCCCGCCTCGTAGAGGGCCGCGATGTTCGGGTGCGTGAGCCGGGCGAGCGTCTCGGTCTCGCGCCGGAACATCCGGAGGTACTGATCGTCGACGAAGTGCCCGCCGCGCACGATCTTGAGCGCGACCCGGCGCTGCGGGCTGCGCTGCTCGGCCTCGTAGACGATCCCCATCCCTCCCTCGCCGAGCTTTCCGAGGATGCGGAAGCCGCCGATCTCGTGCGGCAGGACGGCGGCAGCCGTGGCCGCCGGCGGCCGCGACGGGTCACGGTCGAGGGTGGGTTCCCCGTCGGACGGCAGGCCGCCCGAGTCGTCTGTCGTCATGAGTCCGCGAGTTTATGACGCGGGAGGCCGCCGGAGTCGGCGCTTCAGCCCCGCGGCCTCCTGTCTAGCCACCCGTCAACGCAAACCTGAACGCCTCCGCCGCCGAACCGTTCATCACGAAATCGACGAACGCGTGCTCGCCCTTCCGTTCCACGACCTCGACGCGGCGGCCGGCCTTTCCCATGAACGCCGCGAAATGGTGAGATCGTTCGGAAAACGGGTCCTCGTCGTTGACGAAGCACTTGAAAGCTTTCCCGGCGACTGCGCCCGCCGGCGCCGCCTCGACGACCTCCGTCATCCCGACGCCCGCAAGAGTTGCGAGCCGGCTGCAGCTCGGCTCCTCGAGCGTGAGCGCGCAGCCCAGCATCGCCCCATAAGACATGCCGACGGCCGCCATGGTCGACGGCTCGGAGCGCGCCCCCGCCCGGATGAACGCCGAAACGAGCCCAAGCACGATCCGGCGCAGGCCCGGGCCTCTCTCCGTCAGGGCAGGAGGCGGCGGAAGGACCAGGAGCGCCCACGCAGCGGCCTCGGGCGCCGACGCCCGAAACGTTTCCACGACGATCCTCGGCTCCGTCTTGCGCCGCTCCTCGTATCGCCGCTCGCCGCTCGCTCCGCTGAAAAAGACGAGAAGCGAACCGTGGTCGGCGGCGCGCTCAGGCGGGTAGAGGTCCGCGTAGAGGTCGGAGCTCAGTTCCCGGCCCTCGATCGTCAGCCGCATCCGGGCTCCTCGCGCTTCAGCCCGAGCGTCGGGACCAGGATCGTCCGGTCCTTCTTGTCGAACGCCTTGTACATGAGAGACCCCGGATGCGGGATCTCGAACACCTCGGTCAGCGCGCGCACGGCCATCCGGGCTGCGTCGGCGCACGGAACCGGCCGGTCGAAGTCCCGGTAGAAGTTCGGGGACTCCGCCTTCCGGGGCGACGACCAGCCGATCTTCCCGAGCCGCGCTTTCTGGCCGGCGCTCAGCGCGTGAGCCTCGTCGAGGTAGTTGTTGCCGACGCACTCGGCGCGCAGCCCGTACGACCCCTGCGCCGCGAACTGCACGTACGCCCAGCCGCGTTTGGCCGAGACGACCAGATACTGATCCTCTTCCAGCGCACCGAGCGTCTCGGCGAGCCTCTTCTCGAAGGCGGGCCAGGCGCCGAGCGGCGCCCTCCCGCGGGGCTGCGACGGGAAATCGAGTCGTCTTCCGGTGAGAGTCATGAGCAGAAGATGGCGGCCAGTGGCGGACATCGAATGTCCGCCTCCTCCCCGAACCCGCCAGTTCCTCTTGACTACGACCGTAAAGAGATGTCATATGACCGCATATGGCGGTCAGTTCTCCGTTCGGATCCCAGACCAGGACGCGGCTCCTGATCGCCTTCGAGCTGCTCGGGCAGAGCTATGCGCGCGAGCTGGCCCGGCTCCTCGTATCGCCGCTCTCGGTCGTACAAAAGGGCCTCGCTAGCCTCGAGCGCGATGGCCTCATCGCGGGGCGTCTCGTCGGGCGCACACGTCTGTTCGAGATCAACCCCCGCTACTTCGCCGCAAAGGAGCTTCGGGTCTTCCTCGGCAGGCTGGCGGCAGCCGACGCCGCCCTCAAGAGGCGTGCCGCTGAACTGAGGCGCAGGCCCCGGCGCACCGGGAAGCGCCTGTGAATGCGCGGCGAGCGTGCTAACTTTCAGACCGTGACCCGTCACGACCGACTGCTCAATCAGGTGCTGTCAGGTGCGTCGGACGCGAACATCCGGTTTGCCGATCTCTGCACACTGCTCCAGAGCCTCGGGTTCGAATACCGCATCCGCGGAAGCCACCACATCTACTGGCGAACCGGCGTCACCGAGATCCTCAACCTGCAAGAAAAGGCCGGCAAGGCCAAGCCCTACCAGGTCAAGCAGGTGAGAACCGTACTCGTTCGGTATAAGCTGGTGACCGAGCCATGAGCCCCCGCTACGAAGTCATCATCTACTGGAGCAAAGAGGACGAGGCGTTCGTCGCCGAAGTCCCCGAGCTCCCGGGTTGTGCGGCCGACGGCCCCACCTATGCCGAAGCGCTTGCAGCCGCTGAGGTTGCGATTCACGAGTGGCTCGAGACCGCAAGAGAGCTGGGGCGCGACATCCCCGAGGCCCGCGGCCGCCTCGCCTACGCCTAGCCCACACCACCCCCTACTGCACCGTGTCCTCGCGGGGCTTTTCGGGCGGCGGCGCGGGAGCCGTGTCCCGCTCGCGCTTCAGCCCGAGCGTCGGGACCAGGATCGTCCGGTCCTTCTTGTCGAACGCCTTGTACAGGAGAGAGCCCGGATGCGGGATGTCGAACACCTCGGTCAGCGCGCGCACGGCCATCCGGGCCGCGTCGGCGCACGGGACCGGCCGGTCGAAGTCCCGGAAGAAGTTCGGGGATTCCGTATTCCGGGGAGACGACCAGCCCATCCTCCGCATCTGCGCCTTCTGGCCGGCGCTCAGCGCGTGAGCCTCGTCGAGGTAGTTGTTACCGACGCACTCGGCGCGCAGCCC
>CAWIUK010000004.1:0-55217 GCA_963839295.1 uncultured Acidobacteriota bacterium
GGTAGCAGATGACGACGGGCGGGACCCGCCGAGCGAGGACGAAATCAATTGCCGCGAGCGCCAGGAGCACCGGCACGAGCCAGATCCCGCCGAACTTCCACGCCGCGAGAAGCGCGAGGACCGCGCCACACGCGAGGATCGCGCAGCCGAGCCGCTGGTCGAAGTCCTTCTGGACGTAGAACGCGGTCGACTTGCAGCGGGAGCACTGGTCGACCCGTTCTCCGACGACCACTGCCGAGGAATGAAGGAAAGCAATTGAAGATTTCTTGGAAGGTGAAGAGCAGCTGACCTCGCCGGCGCGGTGCTGCGAGGGGGGCGGAAGCTCGATGCGTTCCATGCAGTCCGAGCAATACACGGCGACGCGCATCAGACCGGCAGCCCCGACCGCAGCGTGAGGTAGGCCGCGAGAAGTTCGCCGACGAGGACGAAGACGACGCCGACGTAGAGGAGGCCCGTCGCCGCCTGGTTGGACTTCATCCGCGCCGTCTTCACGACGAACGGCGCCAGGACGAGCGGCGCCGCGAGGCCCCAGACGACCCGCGAGCCGAAGAAGAACCCGTCGCGCATCGGGTCGACGAGGTCCGCGAGGGCGTCGCCGGCAGGCCCGTGCGACGTCCGGGCGAGCCACCCGAGCGCGACGAGCGCGAGAACGGTGCGCGCGAGCGCGAGGAGCGCGAGCGCCTCGGTCGCCCGCACGAGCAGGCCGAACGGCAGAGACTTCGAGACGAGGTACCAGTGGCCGAGGTTCATCGCCCAGACGACGCCGCCGAACAGCAGCGCGCCGAGCACGAGACCCGCCGCCAGCCAGCCCGCGCCGAGAGCGGGGCGCGAGGCGAACGGCTCGACGCCGGTGCGGGAGATCAGGAGAGTGACCGAAGAGAAGACCGAGAGAAAGAAGAAGATTTTCTTAGAAGGTAATAGGGCAGGGGGAGCGGCGACGCGCGCGACGAGAGTTGCGGCCACCGCTGCGCCGACAGCCAGGGCAAAGAGGAGCCCCGGCGTCAGCAGCGTCTCAATGCCGCCGCTTCCCGCCGCCCCGCCCGCGGCAGCTGAGCCTCGCTCACTCCACCTTCTAAGAAGAAATCCCCCGTGCCCCGAGACGAGCCACGCCAATGAAAGGCAGGCGGCGGCAATGCCTCCGTGCAGAGCAAAGAAACCTCCGGAGAGGTCTTTCGAGGGTGTGAGCAGGGTGAAGACGAGGACGCCTGCGGCGAGCTGCAGGAGGACGAGCGCGAGGACGTCGGCGAGCACCCGGCGAGTGTAGCCGGTGCCCGCCGGTCAGGCCGGAGGCGCAGGAATCGCAGACGGCTCGTGGAGGGCGCCCTCGAGAGCCTCGCGCTTGGCGCGGGCGACGAGCTCGGCGCGGCTCGAGTCGTTCGGCCGGTCGTCGGAAATGCGGCCGTCGCGGATGCGGATGATCCGGCGGGCGTGCGCCGCGATGTCTTCCTCGTGCGTGACGAGGATGATCGCGTTGCCCTGGTCGTTGAGCTCGCGGAAAAGCCGCATGATGTCCTCGCCCGTCGCCGAGTCGAGGTTGCCGGTCGGCTCGTCCGCGAGGAGAAGGGACGGTCCCGTGACGAGCGCCCGCGCGATCGCGACGCGCTGGCGCTGGCCGCCCGAGAGCTCGTTCGGGTTGTGATGTGCGCGGTCCGAGAGGCCGACGCGCTCGAGGGCCTTCTCGGACCGCTCGCGGCGCTCCTTCTTCGGGAGGCCGGAGTAGACGAGGGGCAGCTCCACCTGCGCGAGCGCACTCGTGCGGGCGAGGAGGTTGAACGTCTGGAAGACGAAGCCGATCTCGCGGTTGCGGATGCGCGCGAGTTCGTCGTCCGTCATCGACTGCACCTGTGCGCCGTTCAGGAGGTACTCGCCGCCCGTCGGCGTGTCGAGGCACCCGATGAGGTTCATGAGCGTCGACTTGCCGGAGCCCGACGGACCCATGATCGCGACGTACTCGCCGCGGTCGATCGAGAACGTGACGCCGCGCAGGGCGCGGACCTTCTCCTCGCCCACGGAGTACGTCTTCTCGATGTCGCGCATCTCGATGAGCATCGGCTTCACCCCATGACCGCCTTCCACGCGACCTTGAGAGCGATCGCGAGGCCCCAGAGGACGATCGGCGTCCACGTCGCGGCTCCCTTCGAGAGGCCCGGCAGGCGGCGGAAGCCGAGGACGAGCAGGAACAGGACCGCGATCGAGAAGAGGTCGGCCGACGACGCGAGGGCGCGCAGCGCGGCCGGCGTCGAGTCGTCGAGGAAGGCGCCGACGTTGGACTTCAGGACGCTCTGGGCGGCCTCCTGCGTGAGGGAGGCGTCGGGCAGCTGCAGGAAGATCGGGATGGAGACCAGGACGCCGATCAGGCTTGGCAGCCCGGAGTGGCCCCAGATCGCGAGGAGCTGCGTGTACCGGGCGTCGGCGCCCATGGCCCTGGCGCCGCCCCAGAAGACCAGGGCGATCACGAAGAAGAAGAGAACCGACCCCGCGACCGCGATGCCGAGGTAGAGGGTCGTCATCTTCTTCGCGGCCTCGACCTGTTTCTGGACGACCTCCGGAGAGACCGTGCGACCGCTCTTCTCCATGCGCTTTTCGATCGACTCGCGGATCGTGCGGTCCATGTCGATCTTCGGCATCACGATCCAGAACGAGCCCGCCGTCGCGAGGACCGTGAGAAGGAGCGGAAGCCACCACGTCGGGCGCGCGACGAGACGCCCGAACGTGTCGGACGGCCTCGTGAAGGTGCCGACGATCGCCGCGACGGCGCCGATGCCCGGAGCGGGCGACGGGGCGGGGCCCGGAGCGAGCCCGGCGGCGTCGGTCACCTGACCGCCCCCTCCTCGGCCGGAACCGGGTTGAGAGAGACCGGCAGCCCGGTCAGGACGACGTTCCGGTCGGGCAGGAGGTCGCCGATGGCCTGGTGCCAGGCCGTGATGTCCTTCTGGTAGGTCAGGATCGCCAGCAGCTCGCTCGTGACGGCCGTCGTGAGGTCGTTCGCGACGCTCGCGACCTGGAACGTCGTCGACATCCCGTTCGCGTATTTCTTCTTCTCCGCGTCGAGGTTCCGCTCCGCGAGCTCCCGGGCCTTGTCGGCGGCGAGCATGCTGCGGTACCCGATGTCGACCGCCCGGCCGGCGGCGCGCACCTGGACGTTGAGGTTCGCCTTCGCGATCGCGAGGTTCGTCCGCGCGAGCTCGAGGTCGGTGCTCGCGATGGCGACGTTGCCCTTCGCCGCGCGGTTCCCGATCGGAACGGCGAACACGACCCCGACGTTCCAGGCCGGATAGTCGTTGTGCGCGATCTGCGTCAGCGCGTCCGAGTAGTTGAGCTGGACCGGGCTCCCGTCCGGGTTCGTCAGGAGAGCCTGCGCCCCGAGCCCCGAGGCTCCGTAGCCACCGGCCAGGTCGAGACGCGGCTTGTACTGGTTCTTCTGGTAGACGTACGTGACCTTCTTCGACTCGATGTTCAGGATCGCCTGCCGGATCTCCGGGCGCGTCTTCAGGGCCATCTCGAAGCCCTCGTTCACGTCGGCCTTGTAAGGCTGCGCGAGCTTGACCCGTTCCGGCCGGTCCGTCGGCACGATCGGCCGGTTCCAGTCCGGAATGGACTGCACGTTCAGGAGCCGCCGGAGGCGGTCCTGCGCGTCGCCGATGAGGCCCTCGGCGGTGATGATGTCCTGTTCGCGCTGCGCGATCGTGACCTCGGTCTGGACGATGTCGATCGGCGCCGCGGCGCCGACGTCGATCTTGATCTGGGTGATCCGGTTGAGGTCCTTCGCGATCGTGAGCGCTTCCTTCTTGGCCTTGAGGTTCTCGACCGCGAAGACGAGGTCCCAGTACGCGCCGTCCGCGGTCTGGATCGCCGTCTGGACGGCGACGAGGAACGCGAAGGCGTTCGTGTCCTGGCCGATGCGGGCCTGCACGACGAGCCTCTCGTTCACGTCCCGCCCGAAGTTCCGGAGGAGGGGCTGCGTGACGTTGAGCGCGAGGTTGCTCGACAGCGTCGGGTTGACCGTCGTGAAACCCGGGATCTCCGAGTTGCGGTAGGTGTTCTGGAACCCGACGTCGTACGTCGTGCCGTACGGGAGGAGCCCGGTGAGGAACGCGTTGCCGTATTCCGTCTTCGTCTGCGGCGACTGGATGCGGACCGTCGTGGGGGACTGCGTGTCCGTCGCGCCGAGGTCGACCTCGATGCCGGGGTCGAACGCCCCGCGCGCCGCGAGGATGCCGAACTTCGACTCCTCGAGGTTGTAGGCCGCCACGTCGAGGTCGAGCACGTTCTGGAGCGTCAGCTCGACGGTCCTCTGGAGCGAAAGCTCGATCGTGTCGCCCGTCGGGAGAGGGATCGCCTTGCGGGCCTTCGACGCGACCGGCACCGAGACGGTGTCGACCGCAAGGGCCGGGCCCGCGGACAGGATCAGGGCGAGGGCCGCCGCGGCCGCTCGCCGTCCGGCACGCCTGGAGCTGCCGGGGTTCTGCTCAGGACTCACGAAAACCTCCTCGAAGCAAAAGCCGATGATAGAGGACGGGCACCTTTCCTCAGTACGTCATTCGCACGGAAAGGTTTCCGCCAGACGGGTTTCCTCACGTTTCGAGCGGCGCGTGGCAGGCCACCGCGCGGCCCTCCCCGGCGGCGTCCGGGAGGAGCTTCGGGGCCTCCTGCGAGCACACGGGACGAGCCGACGGGCAACGGGGGTGGAAGGGACAACCCGGAGGCGGCGCCGCGGGAGACGGCGGTTCTCCGGGCGCCCGAAGCGGAGCGGCGGCGTCGCCGGGGTGGCGGCGCGGCTGAGAGGCGAGAAGGAGCGCCGTGTACGGGTGCCGCGGCGACGTGAAGAGGGCCTCCGTGGACGCTTCCTCGACGATTCGTCCGAGATACATGACCGCGGTCCGGTCGGCGATCCAGCGGACGACGGAGAGATCGTGGCCGATGAAGAGGTATGCGGGACGCGACGGGGTGTCGCGCTGGAGGTCGAGGAGCAGGTTGAGGACCTGCGCGCGAACGGACACGTCCAGCGCCGAGACCGGCTCGTCGAGGACGACGAGACGAGGCTCCGTCGCGAGAGCACGGGCGATCGCGATCCGCTGCCGCTGGCCTCCCGAGAACTCGTGGGGTTTCCTCCCGAGCGCCGACGCCGGCAATCCGACCGCGGCGAGCAGCCGCTGGACGCGCTCGGCCCGTTGGACGCGCGAACCGAGCCGATGGATGACAAGCGGCTCGCCCACGATCTCGGCGACCGACTGGCGCGGGTCGAGGGACGTTGCGGGATCCTGGAAGACGACGCCCATCTCGCGTCGCCGCGCGTTCAGCTCCCCCGAGCCGAGGGCCATCCAGTCGGTCCCGCCGAAGAGCACCGTGCCGCGGTCCGCCACGAGGAGCCTCAGGATCAGGCGCGCGGTCGTGCTCTTCCCGGACCCGGATTCCCCGACGAGGGCGAGCGTCTTCGCGGCCGGCAAGTCGAACGCGACGCCGTTCACCGCCGCCAGGTGCACGGAAGGCGCGAGCAGGCCGCCGTGCCGGACGAATGCCTTGTGGAGGTCGCGGACCGAGAGCAGCGGCTCCTCCCCGTCGGGGCGCGGGAGCGCGCTCACCGATGCACCTCCGCGGGCGCGTCCACGAGGAAACACGCCGCCTCGGACGAGCCGGCGGGCAGGAGCGTCGGCCGCGCCGCCCGGCAGCGGCCGAAGGCCTCCGGGCAGCGAGGCTCGAACGCGCAGCCCCGCGGACGCAGCCCGGGCTCCGGCACCGTCCCGGCGAGCGCCGTGAGGCGCCGGCCGCGGCCTGCCTCGCCGGCGGCCGGGCGTGACGCGAGAAGGCCGCGCGTGTACGGGTGCGCCGGACGGTCGAAGAGGTCCCTCACGGACGCGCTCTCGACGATCTCGCCCGCGTACATGACGAGGGCGCGATCGGCGGCCTCGGCGACGACTCCGAGGTCGTGCGTCACGAGCAGGATCGCGAGGGAGAGCTCCCGACGGAGTCCGAGGAGCAGGTCGAGGATCTGGGCCTGGATCGTGACGTCGAGCGCCGTCGTCGGCTCGTCGGCCACGAGGAGGCGCGGGCCTCCCGCGAGGGCGAGGGCGAGCATCGCCCGCTGGCGCATGCCGCCCGACATCGCGTGCGGGAACGCGTCCATCTGGCGCTCGGGGTCCGGCAGCGCCACCCGCTCGAGCCACCTCAAGGCCTCCGCCCTCGCCTCGGCGCGCGAGAAACCGCGGTGCCGGCGGAGGACGCCGACCAGCTCCGAGCCGATCGACCGCACGGGGTCGAGGGCGCTCCCCGGCTCCTGGAAGACGAGGCCGATCCCGCCCCCGCGGACCGTCTCCTTCTCGCGGGGTGAGAGCGTGCGCACGTCGCGCCCTTCGAAGAACACTTCCCCGGACGCGATCCGGACGGGCGGCGGGACGAGGTCGAGCACGGCGAGACCCGTGAGGCTCTTGCCGCAGCCGGACTCGCCGACGAGGGCGACGATCTCGCCGGGGACGACGTCGAAGGAGATGCCGTCGACGACGGTCGCCTCCTCGCCCGTGGGGCCCGGAACCGCGATCGTGAGCGCCCGGACGGAGAGGAGCGGCGACCCGGCGGGAACCGGCGACGCGCTCACGCCGGCGAGAGCTCGCGCAGGCGTTCGCCGACGTCCCGGAACGACGCGTTCGCGCCGTAGATCTCGAGGAACGTCTTGTAGGCGTTGTCGCGGTCGCCGAGACCCGCGTAGACGCTCGCGAGGTCGTACTGGAGCCCGAGTCGGTCGTCGTCGCGGATGTTCGGGGCCTCGAGGCCCTTGCGATACCACTTGATCGCGAGCTGGGGCATCCCCTTCTCGAGGAAGCAGAGACCGAGCATCGAGCAGCACTCCACCGCGTACTGCGGGCTCTTGGAGGCGCGCTGGAACTCGCTGATGGCCTCGTCCGTGAGCGACATCTCCTTGTAGGCGATCCCGAGGTTGTAGTGCGTCTCGTAGTCCTCGGGCGAAAGCTGCTGCTCGACGCCTTTCTTGAATTCCCGGAAGATCTCCTCGAGCGGGATCTCGCGCCCGGAAGCGTCCACGGACGCCTCGGCCGCGTTCGACTCCTGCCGCATCTCCGACTGGAGCTCTCCGGCAAAGTTGAAGAACTCCTGCTCGTCGGAGAAGAGCGCGGACTCGTCCGTGAGGACCGGAGCCCCGGCGGGAGCCTCCGGCGCCTCTGGCGGAGCCGGCTCCTCGGCGCCCCTGGCCATCTGGTCCGTCAGCGCGCGGCCGAGCTCGGCGTCGAGGACGGACTCGAAATCCTCCGAGAGGATGTCCGAGAGCGCGGGTCTCGCGTCCTCGCCGGGGCCGCCGTCCAGGCGCGCCCGGCGCTTGGCGATCTGCGGGTGACCCGGGAACTTCCGCTCCAGCGCCTGGAGGCGTTCGGAGGCGTCGACGACCATTCCCTGCTCGAGGCAGAAGTCGATCTCGAGGAGCTCCTCGGCCGACGGTTCCTCCTCCGTCGGCGGGGACGTCGCCGGGGGCGTCGCCGGCTGGGGCGCAGGCGGCGGCTCCGGAGGCGCCTGCGTCCGGGATCCGCGCTCCCGCGGCTTCGACCCCGTCGCGCTGCGCTCGGCTTCCGCGGGCGCCCCCATCTCGGCCGACGTCCGCTCGACGAGGAGCGCGTCGATCGCGGCCACGCGGTCCTCGCGCCCGTCGGTCCGGTAGCGGTCCTTGAGCCTCTCGGCCTCCGCGAGCGCGACCTTTCGCCGGCCGCCCTCGAGGGCGAGTTCGAAGACCTTCTCGCGGAGCGCGAGCGTATCGGGCGCTCGCTTCAGGACCGTGCGCAGGTGCTCGATCGCCTTGTCGTAGAGGCCGTACTTCCGGAAGACTTCGGCCTCGCCGAGGGCGCCTTCGACGGCGTCGGACGACAGGACGACGGCGGGCTCCTCCGCGGCGGCCGGCAGGGGCTCTCCCGCGGGCTCCACCGGTGGCGCAGGCGCGGCAACCGCCTCTTCGGCGGGCTCGGCCTCGACCGCCATTTCGACGGCGGGCTCGACTTCGACCGCGGGCTCCGCCTCCTCGGCCGGGGGCACGCCGACCGCAGCCCCGCCCGGGAGCGGCTGCGACGCGCCCCACTCGAAACCCGCTTCGTCCGGCGCGGCCGAGCCGAAGTTCGGGGCCGTCGAGAGCGGCGGAACCTCCGGGAGCTTCTCGAGGGCTCCGAGAGCGGGCGACGAGACGGGGCGCTTGCCGGACGCGGAGCGGTCGAACGCCGGGGCGCCCGTCTGCGAGAGACGGCGAACGGCCGCCGGCACGGGGCCCGTGGAGCCCGGATCGTGGACGAGGTCCCCGTCCTCGAGTTCGAACACGAACTCGCCGGGGGGCTCGGGCTCGGCGGCGGCCGCGCGGGGTGCCGGAGGCGGGAGGGGCGGCGGCGCGGCCAGCTCGAGGGACGGAGCCGCCGGTTGCGCGGCCACCGGCGGCGTCGTCTCCTCGAATAAGGGCGGCGGGGCCGCGGGAGCGTCCGGCGCCGGGCGCCTCCGCGGGGCGCTCGTCTCGAGCGCCGGCGGCGGGGAGATCACGGGCCGTTCGCGCGAGCCGCTGCGCTCGACGCCTCGGCCGAGCGAAGGGTCGAGCTGGGAGAGCCGCGTCCGGAACTCCGCGGAGTCGGGCACCAGTTTCAGGAGCGTTCGCAGGCCCTCGGCGGCGTCGCCGATCCGGTTCTGCGCCTTGTGGAGGTCGACGAGCGCGGACCGCCAGCGCACGACGGCCGCGTGGTCGCCGGCCGCCTCGGCCACCTGCACGACGCGCGTGAGCACGTCCTCGCGGGCGGGAGCGGCCTCCGCGAGCGGCGTGAGAATCCCGAGGGCCTTCTTCGCCTCGCCGCGGCGCATGGCCTGGTCCGCGAGGGCGGCGGCCGCCTCGAACGTGAGCGTCGCCACCCCGCCCGCCTGCTGGACGCGCACCGCGAGCTGCAGGACTTCGTCGCTCGACGCTTCGATCGCCTGCGCTTTGGCGAGCCACTCCTGCGCGTCCTTCACGTCGCCGTCCTGGAGGGCGGCTTCGGCGGCGAGCAGGAAGAGCGGGACCGAACGCGGCGTCGTTTCGAGCGCGCGCTTGACGAAGAGGCGCGCCTCCTTGGCCCGGGACGCGCCGACGAGGAGCGGCACGAACGACCGCAGGACCTCGACGTTGTCCGGCGCCATCTGGAGCGCCTTCTCGTAGACCTGGATCGCCTCGTCGACGGCGCCGCGGTCGCGCAGGAGCGCCGCGACGACCGTGTACTCCTTGAGCGCGTCCGGCTTGCGCCGCGCCTGCGTGTGGAAGTCCGCGAGCTTGACGTGCAGCTGGATGTTCTGCGGGTCGATCTGGACCATCTTCTGGTAGATCCCGATGGCGCCGATCGCGTTGTCGTTCCGGGCGTGGTAGTCGGCAAGGACCTGGTACTGGCTCTTCGCGTCCGTCGTCAGGCCCTGCTTGGCGTAGAGCTCGGCGAGCCTCTCGTAGACGTCGAGGCGCGCGGGGTCGAGGCGGTTGATGCGCTTGTAGATCGCGATCCCGCGCAGGAAGAAGCCGTCCCGCGCGAAGTGCTCGGCGATCCGCGTCAGGTACGGGATCGCCTCCTCGTTGCGGTTGAGGCGCGTGTAGAGGTCGCCGACCTTGTTGAGGATGTTGATGTCGCCCGGCGTCTCCTCGAGGACCTTGAGGTAGTCCTTGAGGGCCGAGTCGACCTTCCCCTTCTGAAGGCTCTTCTCGGCGGAGGCGAGGAGCGCGTCGCGCTTCGTTCCGGCCATGCGTCAGGCCGCCCGGGGCGCCCCGGCGCGGCGGCGCACGAGGACGCGGTCGAACGTGAGGCGATGCTCGGGGCTCGGCCCGTGGCGCCGCAGCGCCGAGAGGTGCTCGGGCGTTCCGTAGCCCCGGTGGGACGAGAAACCGTAGACCGGGAAGACGGAGTCGAGCTCGTCCATCCGCGCGTCGCGCGCGGTCTTCGCGACGATCGACGCCGCCGCGATCGCGCCGACCCGGGCGTCGCCCCGGATGTAGGCCCGCTGCGGGACGTCGAGGCCCGGCAGGGCGACCGCGTCGAAGAGGACGAGCGCCGGCACGGCGCCGGCGCGGGCGAGATTCTCGAGGGCCCTTCGCATCGCGAGGAGCGTCGCGTCGACGATGCCGAGGGCGTCGATCTCCGCGGCCGTGGCGGCTCCGACCGCGGCCCCGGCGGCGAAGGCGCGGATGCGCCCGTCGAGGTCCTCGCGGACCTCGGGGAGCAGGGCCTTGGAGTCGTCGAGCCCGAGGAGGGGCTCGGACCTCTCGAACGCGACGGCGCCCGCGTAGACCGGCCCGGCGAGACAGCCCCGCCCGACCTCGTCGACGCCGGCGATCAGGCGGTAGCCCTCCGCGCGGGCGTCCTCCTCGATGCGGAACAGCGCGGAGACACGCTCCCTCTCAGACCCCAGGTCGCATGCATTCCGGCCGGCGCCAGGTCCCATCGTGCCTCGACTGTACCCCGCCCCGGGACGTCCCGCGGAGGGGAGTGTGGAGCCTAGTTGTCGCGCTTCTCCGCGATGCGCGCGGCCTTGCCGCGGCGCTCGCGAAGGTAGTACAGCTTCGCGCGGCGGACCTGTCCGTGGCGCTCCACTTCGATGCGCTCGAGGACCGGAGAGTGCACGGGGAACGTGCGCTCGACGCCGACACCCTGGGAGATCTTCCGGACCGTGAAGGTCTCGCGGACGCCGCCACCCTTCCGTGCGATCACGAGGCCCTGGAAGACCTGGATGCGCTCCTTCTCGCCTTCCTTGACCTTGACGTGCACCTTGACCGTGTCGCCCGGAGCGAACGGGGGAACATCCGACCTGAGTCCGGCCTTCTCGGCCATCAGAAGCTTGTCCGTCATCGCGGAACCTCCAACACCTTACTGACAGGGGAATCAGGCAGGGACACGTACACCCGCACCCCGGAACGTTCACCCGTGAAGGACAATGTTACGTGGATCGCGGCTTGGCCGCAACCCTCTCCAGCAAAGCCCTTTCCTCGGGCGAGAGGGCGGCCTTCTCGAGCAGGTCCGGCCGCCTCTCGAGCGTGGCGCGAAGCTGCATTTCGCGGCGCCAGCGCCGGATCTTCTCGTGGTGCCCCGAGAAAAGGACCTCGGGAACGGACAAGCCCCGGAACTCGCGCGGCCGGCTGTAGTGGGGGTAGTCGAGGAGGCCGTCCTCGAAGCTGTCGGCTCGGACGCTTCCGGCGTCCCCGACGACGCCGGGCACGTAGCGCGAGACGGCTTCCACGATGGCGAGCGCCGCGACCTCCCCGCCGGAGAGGACGAAGTCCCCGAGCGAGATCTCCTCGTCGAAGAGACCGGCTTGGCGCGTCCGCTCGTCGATGCCCTCGTAACGGCCGCACACGAGCGCGACCCTCCGGCGCGCGGCGAGCTCCTTCGCGAGCGGGGTGTCGAACCTCCTCCCCTGCGGGGACAGGAGGACGACGTGCGGCGCCGGGGCGCCGGCCTCGGCCCGGAGCGCCTCGACGGCCGCGAAAACGGGCGGCGCTGTGAGGACCATTCCGGGGCCGCCGCCGTAAGGCTCGTCGTCCACCTTGCGGTGAGGGTCGTCGGTGAAGTCGCGCAGGTCGACCACCCGGAGATCCAGGAGACCCGCCTCGACGGCGCGGCCGACGAGCGACTCGTCGAACGGCGAGGCGAAGAATCCCGGGAAGAGCGTGAGGACGTCGAAGCGCATCGCGAACGCCCTAGTCGAGGAGGCCAGGAGGCGGGTCGAGGACGACGCGCCTGCCGGCGACGTCCACGGAGACGACGATGGGGGCCGTGAACGGGACCTCGCGCGGCCCTCGCGGCGTCGCGAGGACGAGGAGCGGCCGTCCCGCAACGTCGACGAGATCCGTCACGCGGCCCACCTCAACCCCCTCTGCGTCGACCGCGACCGCACCCTGCACGTCCCAGTGATAAACGTAGCCCGGCGGACGCACGGCTACGTCCTGCGCGCTCACGCTCAGATCCGCATTCCTCAGCTTCTCCGCAGCCGCCACGTCGGATATTCCTTCGAAGGAAATCAACAGACGCTGGCCGTGGCTCCGCGACGACAGGATGCGCGCCGGGCGGACGGCGTCGGATTCGAGCGAGAGATCGACGCTCGACCCTTCGCCAAATCTCTCCGGAAAATCCGTCAACACCTCGACGACGACTTCGCCCTTCAGGCCGTGCGGCTTCACGACCCGTCCGATGACGACGCGGTCGTCCGGCGGGGCCACGCGCGGCGCTCGCCCGGCCTCAGGCCGGCTTCGCGATGAGCTTCCGCACGGTCTCGGAAGCGGCGGCGCCCTTCGCGATCCACGCCTTCGCCTTCTCGCGGTCGAACGTGAGGGTCGGCGGGTTCTTCGTGGGGTCGTAGTGGCCGAGCTCCTCGACGACCTTGGCGGTCGGGGTGCGGCGGCCGTCGGAGACGACGATGCGGTAGGCGGGGGCGTTCGTGCCGCCGACGCGGCGCAGACGGATCTTGAGCATGGCTTTCCTTTTCTCCTGGATGTCAGCCGCGCATCCGCGCGGCGCCCTTCATCATCTTCTTCATCGAGAGGTATTGCTTGAGGAGCTGGTTGACCTCGGGCACGCTCGTGCCGGAGCCTTTCGCGATGCGCTTCTTGCGGCTCGCGTCGAGGACCTTCGGGTCGTCGCGCTCGGCGGGAGTCATCGAGTCGATCATCGCCTCGAGGCTCTTCGTCGCGTCCTCGGGGATCTCGAGGTTCGCGAGCTGCTTCATGGGCCCGACCTTCGGGAGGTGGCCGAGAAGGGAGCCGAGCGACCCCATCTTCTTGAGCTGCGTCATCTGCTCGCGCAGGTCCGTCAGCGTGAACGTGTTCTTTCGCAGCTTTTCGGCCGCGCGGAGGGCGGCGGCCTCGTCCGTCTCGGCGGAGACCTTCTCGATCAGGGTCATGACGTCCCCGAGGCCGAGGAGGCGCGACGCGGCGCGGTCGGGGTGGAAGGGCTCGAGGTCCGCGACCTTCTCCCCGGTGCCCGTGAACTTGAGCGGTTTCCCGACGACCCTCGCGAGCGAAAGAGCGGCGCCGCCGCGCGCGTCGCCGTCCGTCTTCGTGAGGACGACGCCCGTCAGCGGAAGCCGGGCCCCGAACGCCTCGGCCGACCGCACCGCGTCCTGGCCGGTCATGGCATCCGCGACGAACAGGATCTCGTCGGGATCCGTGGCCTCGCGGATCCTGGCGACCTCGTCCATCAGGACCTCGTCGACGTGGAGCCGGCCCGCGGTGTCGACGATCGCGACGTCGTAGCCGAAGAGCCTCGCGTCCTTGACGGCCGACCGCGCCCGGATCACGGCATCGGGCTCCCCTTTCGGGTCGAACGCCATGAGGCCGTTCTCCCTCGCGAGCGTGCGCAGCTGCTCGGTGGCGGCGGGGCGCTGGACGTCGGCCGGCACGAGGAGGACCTGCTTGCCGAAGCTCTTCTTGAGGTGGAGAGCGAGCTTGGCGGCCGTGGTCGTCTTGCCCGAGCCCTGGAGCCCGACGAGGAGGATCACGGAAGGCCGCTTCTTGACGGCAAGCGGCGCCTGGTGCCCGCCGAGGATGGCCGTCAGCTCGTCCCGGACGATCTTGATGACCTGCTGGGCGGGTGAAAAGGAGCTCAGGACCTCCTGACCGACGGCCTTCTCCCGGACGGCGGCCGTGAAGTCCTTGACGACGCTCAAGTTGACGTCGGCCTCCAGGAGCGCCGTACGGATCTCCTTGAGCGCCTCGTCGACGTGAAACTCCGTCAGGTGGCCTTCGCCGCGCAGCTCCTTGAAGACACGCTGTAGCCGGTTGGAAAGGGACTCGAACATCGACGCGCGGAGTGTATCAGGCGTCGATTCGGGTCCAAGTCACTGACAGGCTTGACAGAACTGGCGTTTCCCGTATCCTCCTCTCGAAGCTCGAGGCGGAGTGCGTTCCGTCGGGGTTGGAGTATGCCCTCCCGAACGCGCACGCCACTTGCACCTATACTCTGGACCTCGATCAACTCGATCAAGAAGACGCCTCAGGCGCAACGTTCGAAAAGAACGAAACGAAACGAAGGAGAAACCAGATCATGAAGAAGCTCACGTCCGCCCTCGCCCTCGTCGCCCTCGCCACGTCGCTCGTCGCTTGCTCCAAGCCCGAGGAGAAGAAGCCCGAGGTCAAGGCCGAGGCCCCCAAGGTCGTCGAAGAGACGAAGACGACCTCCACGTCCACGACCACCACGGCTCCGGACGCCACGACGGCCACGACGGCCACGACGACCACGACGACCACGACGACGTCGGCCCCTGCGACCGCCGCCGCGCCCGCCAAGAAGTAAGGCCCCGCTCCCTTCGGGAGCACGAGAACGCCCCGGCTTGCCGGGGCGTTTTTCTTTTCCGGCCGGGCGTTCGGGAGGTTCCCTTGCGATGATGCGGACCGGAGATCGACCATGAAGAACCATGCACGGCTCGCCGCCCTCGTCGTCGGGACGCTTTTCGCGGCCGCGCGCTCCGGAGCCGTCGAGCCGTCCTCAGAGTCCCCTTCTCCCCGGCCGCGGGCCACCGTACCGGCTCCGGCTCGCGGCGCAGCGGGCCGCGCCGCGCTCGACTCGATCGTCTCGGCGGAGTCCTTCCTGCCGGCGGTCCACATCAACGGCGCGTCGGGCGTCTACCGGACCGACGTCTGGATCTTCAACCCCGATCCCGCGTTCGCCGCGACCGTCAACCTCACTTACACCGAGGCGGACACCGACGGAACGTCCTCGCCGGGGATCGTGATCACGCCGGACCTCGCCCCGCGGGAGTCCGTCACGCTCTCGGACATCGTGTCCCAGTACTTCGGCAGGGCATCGAGCTACGGCCTCCTGCAGGTGAGCGCGAGCCGGAGCGGCTCCCCTGCCGTCGGCCAGCCGGTGATCGTCACGAGCAACACGTACAACGTCGCCGGCGCCGTCGCGGGCACGTACGGCGAGTTCTCGCCCGGCCAGGCCCTCCGCAACGCGCTCGGCTTCGACAACACGGTCTACGGCGAGCTCTACGTGACGGGCCTCGTCAACGACGCGAACCACAGGACGAACGCCGTCGTGATGAATCCGACCGCGATCCCGCTCGAGGCGGGCGTCCAGCTCGTCGACTCCGTCGGAAACGTCTACAAGACGGTGGTGGTCACCGTGCCGCCGTACTCCCTGCACCAGATGAACGACGTCTTCAACCAGGACTTCGCCTCGTCGAGCCCGCCTCAGGGCGGCCCGTGGCGCCTGAACGTCTATGTGAACCTCTCGAACGGGTCAAAGGCGCTCTGCTACGCCACGCTCACGGACCTGCGCACAGGCGACCCGTACCTGCTCCCCGGGCAGGCGGCGCAGCCGTAGCCGTGCCGCGCGCGCTCCTCCTCGACCTCGGGAACGTCCTCGTCTCCTTCGACCACGGGCTGACGCTTGCGCGGCTCGAGGCGGCGACCGGCGTTCCCGCGGCGGCGCTCCGTACGCACGTGTTCGGTCCGCTCGAGCGCGACTTCGACCTCGGCCGGATCGACGCGCCCGGATTCTTCCGGGCCGTCGAGCGCGCCGCCGGGCTTCCCCGCCTCGCGGACTCCGTCTGGATCCCGGCCTGGCGGGACATCTTCCTCCGCGACGAGGGCGCCCTCGCGCTCCTCCCGCGCCTCGCGCCGGACGTGACGCCGGTCCTCGTCTCGAACACGAACCCGCTCCACTGGGATGGCGTCCTCGCCGTCGCGCCCGAGCTGACCAGGCTCCTCCCCCTCCGCGCGCTGTCCTTCGAGGTCGGCGCCGGCAAGCCCGATCCCGCCCACTTCGGGGCCGCGCTCGCCCTCGCGGGAGCCGCGCCGCGCGAGGCGGTCTTTGCGGACGACCGCTCCGAGATGGTCGAAGCGGCGCGAGCACTCGGGCTCGACGCGTTCGTCGTCCGGAACGCCCGGACGCTGGAGGAGGATCTCGCCCGACGGGGGCTGCTCGGCACGTGAAGAGCCCACGGGGATATTCTCTGAACGTGAAGAGGGAACCGTCGCGTCTGAAACGTCTCGTCGTCCTCGTGGCGCTCGCCGCGCTGCCCGCGGGCGTACTCCTCGCCCTCGCCGCCTCCGGCTGCCGCGGCCGCGAGGAACGCGCGTCCTCGGCGGACACGCCTCCGGACCATTCGCAGAATTCCCCGGCCTCGGTCTCACTCCCCTTTACCCCTCTTTCCTTCGACGAGGCGCTCGTCCGGGCCCGCGCGGAGAAGAAGCTCGTCTTCGTCGACCTCTACGCGGACTGGTGCGGCTGGTGCACGCGGATGGACGAGGACGTCTTCACGAATGAGCGCGTTCAGACCGCCCTCCTCGGATACATCCCGATCAAGGTGGATGCCGACAGGGGCGGCCGGAGCGTCGCGGCCCGCTACCGCGTGAGCGGGCTCCCGACGTTCCTCCTCGTCAACGGCGACGGCGAGGTCGTCGGCCGCTTCGACGGCTACATGCCGGTCGACGCGTTCCTCCTCAGGCTGGCTCGCTCCTCCGGGGCACGCGGCTGAGCGCGACCGCCGATCCGTCCTCGCACCCTCTCGTCGTCCGGGGTCTCGAGGAATTCCGCGCGGGACGGTTCTTCGAGGCGCACGAGGAGTGGGAGAAGCTCTGGATGGAGTCCGAGGGTGAATCGAGGCTGTTCCTTCAGGCTCTCATCCAGCTCGCCGCCGCCTGCGTCCACCTGACGCGCGGCAACGCCGCGCCGGGGACACGGCTCCTTGCCCTCGCCGAAAGCAAGCTCGGGCAATTCGGTGACGCCTACGCGGGAGTCAATACGGATTTTCTTAGAAGGGAAATCAGGCAGGCGGCGGAGCATCTTGAGCGCGGCGACCCACCGGGCGAGGTTGCGAAGGCCTTGCGGCTGTAGTGCAAGCGCAGCCACCGCGCGGTTCACCTTCTAGGAAATCTCCCGGTCTTCTCTTCTCCCCCTAAGAAAATTTCGTCTCTTCGGCCGTCTCCGGCAGCAGCGGCGCCACGCGGCTCGCGACCGCCGCGACGAGCGCCGCGTCGGGCTCCCGGCTCGCGCTGCCGAACGGTCCCGGACGTCCCACGCCGATCTCGACGAGGGAGTGCGCGACGAAGCCCGCGAGCCCCCGCGGGCGCGCAAACCCTTCCGCGGCCTCCCGAAGGACGTCCCCGTAGGCTTCGGCGACGCGATCCGGCCTGCGCTCCTCGCCCCAGCGCACCGCGGAGGCCGAACGAGCGCGCGTGGTTTCCGGGTCGAACGCGAGACGTTCCATCGCCGCCGCGAGGACCGCGACCTCATCGCCGCCCACGGGCACCTTCGACGCGAACGCGTCGGGCAGCTCGTGAAACCATCCCGTGTCGGAGACGACGAGCGGCAGGCCGAAGCCGGCCAGCCGGCAGACCGCGCCGGACGTCTCGCCCATCGTCGGGTGCCTGAGATTGACGCCGAAGTCAGCCGCCGAGGCGGCCCGCCAGAAGTCCTCTTCCGAGAGGTAGCCGCCGAAGGCGACGTCGCCGGCGAGGCCGTGCGCGTCGACGTAACGGTGCAGCGGGTCGTCGTTCCCGACGGAGCCGCCCACGAAGAGAAACGGGCGGCGGTCCGGCGAAAGCTGCGCGAGAGCCTCGAGGATCTTCCCGATCCTCTTGGCGGGGGTCACGACGCCGAGCGAGGCCGCGACGGGCCGGTCCAGCGGCAGGCCGAGCGCCCGCCGCGCCGCGTCCCTCGGGGTGCGCGGCGCCTCGACGACGTGGTGCGGGATCTCCACGGCGCGGGCCTTCGGGCTCTCGCGCAGGACCGCGCCCCGGACGAGCGCCGAGTGCGCGATCACCGCGTCGGCCGCCCGGACGACGGCCGCCGACATCGGGAAGGCCCACGGGTCGAGGTCCCACACCGGGATTCGCGGACCCCGCCTCCCCTGCTCGGCGAACGCGCGGCCGCGGGCCCCGTGCGCGGCGTCGAGCGCGCGGGCGTAGTCCGCCTCGCGGCCCCGGTCGAGGTAGGCCGCGGCGAAGAGGTGGTGCAGGACGAAGTCGTGCAGGACGACGACGGCCGGCGTCTTCCGGCCCGGCGCGCACAGCGCCTCGACGGACGGCGCGTGCAGCGGGTCGTTGCCGATCTGGAAGAGCAGGACATCGTGGCGCCCGCCCAGCGCCCTCGCGGCCTCGTCGGGCTCATAGGAAGAGAGGGAAAGAGAAGATTTCTTCGAAAGTGAGGAGAGGATTTCGGCGTCGTAATCCGCGATGCCAGAGCGCGTGGGCGGCAGCGGCCCGATGAAGCCCACGGAGAGCGCGGCCGCTTCCCTCGAGGCGGCACCGCCGCCTTCTGCCTCTTCCACCTTCATAGAAATCTCTCTTCGACCCTCACCCGATTCCACCAGCCGACAGGAGAGCGCGCACCGCCGTCTCCCAGGAAATCCCTCTTACCCTTTCGAAGCCTCTTTCTCCGAATCCCCTGGCCTTCTCCGCGCTCGCGAGCAGATCCGCCGTCGCGGCCGCGATCGCGGCCGCATCAGGGGCGACGATCCTGCCGCTCTCGCCGTCCACGACGAACTCCAGCGGACCGCCGGAGTCCGTGCACGTCACGACGGGCTTCTTCGAGAGGAACGCCTCGAGCGCGATGTACCCGTAGTCCTCGTCCGCCGGAGGGAAGACGACGCCTCCGCACGTCGCGTAGAGCGTCAGGAGGTCGTCGTCCGACACGCGCCCGGCGAAGAGCACGTCCGCCCCGCTCCTGATCGCGATCGTCTCCAGCCGGCTCCGGTCGGGGCCGTCTCCCGCGATCACGAGCCGGAACTTTCCCGCCGCCGCGGCGCCGATCGCGAGGTCCATTCGCTTCCACGGGTCGAGCCGGCCCGCGGCGAGCGCGAAGCCCTGCGAAGGTTCCGAGCGGTAGCGCCCCGCGAGCGGCGGCGGGTGGTACAGCGCCTCGGCCGCGATGCCGTTGAAACGCGCGAGCCGGTCGGCCGTGTTCTTCGCGTTCGTGAAGACCTTGCGCGCCTCCCCGAGGCCCGTCCGGTCCCCGTCCGCGATCAGCTCGCGCCAGCGCGTGTCGGCGGCCGACGCCGTGAAGTCGCTGCCCTCCGTCCCGAACCGGTCGTACGCCTGGCGGAACTGGTGGATGAGCCAGACGACCTTGTTCTCGTGCCTGACGAGGTACGACGGGAATTTCATCGGGATCACGAGGTCGACGCGCCGGCCGTCGGCCTCGGAGACGTCGAGGAGGCGCCATGCGAGAGCGGACGCCAGGATCTCCTCGCGCGGGTACCACTTGAACGGCAGGCGCACGAGCTCGGCCTCGTGCCCCGCCGCGCGGAGCTCGCGCACGAGCCCGTCGGCGTGCCGCTCGGCCCCGCCCGAGGCGAACGGCACCTGCGCGTTGCAGACGAGGATGCGGGCCATGCGCGGGCCTACTTCACGCCCGTGACGGCGTAGTCCTGGGGCGCGAAGAGGAGCCGCGCGACCGGCGCGAAGCGCGGGTCCTTCGCGGCGTCCGCCGGGAGGCTTTCGCTCTCGGGCACCGGCGAGCGGAAGTCCACCTTCACGTCCCGGAAGCCGCTGGCGGTGAGGAGCTGCGCGAGCGACGGCGCCGGGACCGGCCGCACGTGCGTGAGATCCATCCAGAACCAGCGCATCGCGTAGACGGATTCGGGATTCACGGTCTCGAACAGGACCCGGCCGCCCGCCGCGAGCTTTCGCGCCGAGAGCTCGACGAGGTCGAAGAGGGACGACGGCGCGAGGTGCTCGACGACCTGGAACGCCGTCACGCCGCCGAGCGAGCCGTCCGCCCGAGCGGCGAGCCACGCGAAGAGGTCGGCCGCGTCCACCGCGAGCCCCTTCTCCTTGGCGCGCGCCGCCATGACGGGGTTCGCGTCGCAGCCGATCCCCTTCACGCCCGCCTCGGCGAGCGCCTCGAGGAACTCGCCGCGGCCGCAGCCGAGGTCCGCGACCGGCCCCGGCGCCCCGCGGAAGAGCGCCGCGTCCTTCGTCTGCCGCTCGCGGATCTCGGACTCGCTCCCGCGGAAATGTTCCTCGAAATCCACGTAGAGGCCCGCGCGCAGGGGGTCGTCGGCGCGCAGGCCGCCTTTTGCTTCGGACCCTCGCGCGTCCGGCCTTGCCGCGCCACCCGCGACGTTCTGCAGATTGCTTCGAAGGGAAGACCAGTCGAGGCGCAGCATCCTGAGGCCTTCGCCCGCCTCTTCCACCTTTCGAAGAATGCTCCCCGTCTCTTCGCGTGTTCTTTCTCTCTCCCGCGCGAGCGCCTCGAACCGCGCGTCGCGGTCCTTCTCGAGGGCGTCGATGCGGCCGAGTCCGGCGTGGAGGTCGCGCTCGACGGCGCCGCGGTCTCCCGCTTCCGCGTCGAGGCGCGCCTCGAGGACGGCGACGGCGTCGGCGAGCCGGACGGCGGCCTCGGCGCCGACGCGGCCGGCGGCCTCTTCCGCGCGCCGCGCCGCGTCCCGGGCCGCGCCGGCCGACGCCGCGACGTCGCGCAGGGCCGTCTCGGTCTCGAGAAGCGCGCCGCGCACCGCTTCCAGGACCGCCGAGTTGAACGTGGTCTGGTCTCGCGTGACGACGCGGAGGAGCCTGAGGAGCGCGGCCTTGAGCGGGCGCAGTGCGGTCTCGGCCGGGAGGACCGGGCTCACGAAGCGGCCCGCGTTCTCGAGCAGCGCCCGCGGCCACTCGTAGGCCGGGCCGCCGACCGCACCGGAGCCGGAGGGCGCCGCGCCGGACCGGGACTCGAGGCCCGCGGAAAGGCTCGAGGAGATGGCCCCGATCTGCCGGACGAGGTCCCGCGCGAGGGCGGCCACGTCGCGCCCGGCCGCGTCGTCCTTGTTCGGGCTCATCTCTCGCTTATATTAAGCGCGATTTATGAGAAACCTGCGCCGCTCCCTCGCCGTCGCCGCCGCCGCCCTCGCCGGTCTCGCCGCGTCCGCGGCGGACGGCCCGCCGCCGAACCCGTTCGAGGGCACGCGCTCTCCGCTCTCGTACGAGGGCGAGAGGCACCTCGCGAACGTCCGCCAGCTCACGGACGGCGGCGAGAACGCGGAGGCCTACTGGTCGTCGGACGGGAAGAAGCTCATCTTCCAGTCCACGCGCCCGCCCCATGCGTGCGACCAGATCTTCGAGATGGACGTCGCGGCACCCGAGAAGACGACGCGCCTGCTCTCGACCGGCAAGGGCCGGACGACGTGCGCGTACTTCTTCCCGGACGGCAAGCGGATCCTCTACGCGTCGACGCACCTCGGTGGCGACGCCTGCCCGCCGCCGCCCGACATGTCGCACGGCTACGTCTGGGCGCTCTTTCCGGAATACGACATCTTCGCGGCGAACGCCGACGGCTCCGGGCCGAAGCGCCTCACGTCGACGCCCGGGTACGACGCCGAGGCGACGATCTCCACGGACGGCAGGCACATCGTCTTCACGTCGGCCCGCGACGGCGACCTCGAGCTCTACGTGATGGACGCGGACGGCTCGAACGTGAAGAGGCTCACGAACACGGTCGGCTACGACGGCGGCGCGTTCTTCTCCGACGACGGCCAGTGGCTCGTCTACCGCGCGCATCACCCGACGGAGCCCAAGGCCGTCGAGAGCTTCAAGGCGCTCCTCGCCCGTTCCCTCATCAGGCCCACGACGCTGGAGATCCGCGTCATGCGCGCCGACGGTACCGGGGATCGCCAGGTCACGTCGAACGGCGCCGCGAATTTCGCGCCGTTCTTCTTCCGCGGCGGGCACGACCGGATCATCTTCTGCTCGAACGCGGCGGACCCGAAGGGCCGGAACTTCGACCTCTGGGCCGTCGACGCGGACGGCGCCGGGCTCGAGCGGATCACGTTCAACCCGACGTTCGACGGTTTCCCGATGTTCTCCCCGGACGGCCGGCGCCTCGCGTTCTGCTCGAATCGGCACAATGGAAAGCCGGGAGAGACGAACGTCTTCCTCGCGGACTGGGTCCCGTGAGCAAAGGAGAACGGATGCGAAAGATCGCGGACCTGGCCCGGACGTACGACCATCTCGTGCCCTGGCTCCTTCTCGCCCTGATCGTCGGCGCGACGCTGGCCGTCCTGCAGGTCCTCGTGGTCAAGCTTCTGCACTAGCCGCGCGGGACGCACGGGCGATCTCGCGCAGGATCCTCACGAGCATCACGCCCACGGCGAGGGACATCGGCCCGATGAACACGCCCAGGAGGCCGAACGACGTGAGGCCTCCGAAGACGCCCAGGAAGACGAGGAGCGTCGAGAGCTCGCTGCCCTGCCTTCCGATCAGCATCGGCTTGAGCACGTTGTCCGCGAGCGTGGACGTCACGAGGACGTTCCAGACGAGGAACGCGATCGCCGTCCCCGTGCGACCCTTGACGAAGAGGACGACGAGCGCCGGCCCCCAGACGATCGCCGTCCCCCCGACCGGAAGGAGCGAAAGGACGCTCATCGCGACGCCCGCGAGGACCGCCGACGGCAGGCCTACCGCGACCCAGGCGAGGGCGCCCGACGTGCCCTGGATGATCGCGCAGAGCAGCGAGCCCTTGAAGATGGACTCGAGCATGCTGCCGAGCGAGCGCACGATCCGCCGCCGCTCGGCGTCGTCGATTGGAATGAGGTCCGTGAGGGCCTCCGCCATGTCTTCGCCGTCCCTGAGAAGGAAGAAGAGCAGGAAGAGCGTGAGGATGAAGGTGATCAGGATGTCGAGAAACGAGAGCACGGCGGCTCCGCCCGCCGACGCGAGCACCGAAGAGGCTTTCTTCGCGATTTCGAGAGCCCTCGTCTGAAGCTCGTCCGCGGAAAGGCCCAGCGTGTCGCGGGCCCAGTCCATCGCACGGTCGACGCCCGGGATCGTGAGGACGTCGTTCCACGAGTGAATGTCGCTGGCCCGCAGCCTGGCCGCGACGGCCGTGGCGGCGCCCGCCGCCTGGTTCAGGATGGCCGCGCCCAGGAGGACGGCCGGCAGGAGGACGACGAGCCCCGCCGCGAGGGCGAAGAGCCCGGCCGCCAGGCTCTGGCGGTTTCCGGCCCGGGCGCGCACCTTCGTCCAGAGGGGCCAGAGCGCGACCGCGACCACCGAGGCCCAGAGGATGCCGGCGAAGAACGGGCGCAGGACCACGTAGCTCAGGCCGCCGACGGCCAGGAGGAGGACGAGCAGGAAAATGACGGGGTACAGGTGAGCGACTCGGAACTGCGGCATCGCCGTCGATCATACGAAAGACGTTGCTAGACTGGTTGTTTATGCGGCCTGCCGTGGCGCGTGCTCCGCGCCGCCCTCCCCCGCCCGAACCCGACGACCCCGCCGCCCTGTCGCGGGCCGCCGTGGCGTCGGCGCGCGCCCGCGGCTTCGCGGCCGCGGGGATCCTCCTGGCCGCCAGGCCCGTGACGTGGGAGACCTTCCGGGACTGGCTCCGCGAGGGTCGGCACGCGGAGATGGCCTACCTCGAGCGCGACGCGGCGGCCCGCATGCGCTTCGACTCGATCCTCCCGTTCGCGAAGTCCGTCGTCGCGGTCGCGCGCGCCGTGCCCGGCACCGGCCGCGGCAACGTCGCGGCCTACGCCCGGGGGGAGGACTACCACCGCGTGGTCCGCCGGCACCTCAAGGAGGTCGTCGAGGACCTCCGGCCTCTCGCGCCGACGGGCTCGCACTACCGCGTCTGCGTCGACACGGCGCCGCTCCTCGAGCGCGAGATCGCCGTCCGCGCGGGCCTCGGGTTCATCGGCAAGAACGGGATGCTGATCGTGCCGGGCGTCGGATCGCATGTCGTCCTCGGGGAGATCCTCACCGACGTCACGCTCGCGCCGTCGGTGGCGCCTTTCGCGGACGGCGCCGACCGCTGCGGCTCGTGCACGGCGTGCCTCGAGGCCTGCCCGACCCAGGCTTTCGTCGCACCGCGCGTCCTCGACTCGGCGAAGTGCCTCTCGTACCTGACGATCGAGAAGCGCGGGCCCCTCGCGGCCTCCGAGGAGGCCGCACTGGGCGGCCGCCTCTTCGGCTGCGACGACTGCCAGGACGTCTGCCCGTTCAACGCCGCTCTCGACCCGGCCGGGCCCGCCCGCGGCCCCGCGGCCTCGCTCGATCCGGCGGAGATTCTCGCCCTCGACGAGGAGGGCTTCCGCGAGCGTTTCTTCCGCTCCGCGATCTGGCGCGCCACGTGGAGCGGCCTCGCGCGGAACGCGCGCGCGGCGGTGCGCCGGTGAGCGGCGCGCCGGGCACGCTGCTCGTCGTGGCCGGCGTCTTCGTGCGCGCGGGGCGGCTGCTCCTCGCGCGCCGGCCGGCGGGCCGCGCCTGGGCGGGCCTGTGGGAGTTCCCCGGCGGCAAGGTGGAGGCCGGCGAGACGCCCGAGGCCGCGCTCGTGCGCGAGTGGCGCGAGGAGATGGACGTCACGCCGGTGGGGCTCGCTCCGTTCCACTTCGAGACGACGGCCGGCGCCGCGCCGGGCGACTCTTCGCGCCACGTCACGCTGCTTTTCTTCGAAGTGAATGGGATTGCTGGCGAGCCTCGAGCCGTGACCGTGGACGCTGTGCGCTGGTGCACGGGCGCCGAGGCGAAGGTCCTTCCGATGCCTCCCGCGGACGCGCCCGCGCTCTCGCGCCTCCTCGAAAAGGCCGATGGCGAAGGCACCTTCGCGAACACGGAGTCCGCGGCCGGCCTCGCCCTCGTTCGGGAGCACGCCTCCCGCACCCCTTTCATCGAAAACTCCGAATTCCTCTCCTCGCTTCGCGCCCTGGCGTTCCGGAAACCCCGGGTGGACGGCGCGGGCGTCGTCTCGGGCATCCTCGTCGCGACGCCGGACGGCGGCGCTCGTGCGTATCGGAACGTCTGTCCCCACGTCCCGATCCCGCTCGACCGGGGCGGCGAGCCGCTCCTGACCGAGGAAGGATTCCTCGCCTGCCGCAACCACGGGGCCCTCTTCTCCGTCGAGGATGGGTTCTGCGTCGCAGGGCCCTGCGCGGGCGAGACGCTCGAGAGTTTCGCCGTCGAGCCCCGGGGCGCCGGATGGGCGCTTTCGCGAGGCGGCGCGTGAACGACGGCCTTCTCCTCGTCCTCTACGTCCTCTGCGCGCTGGGCTCGGCCTTCTTCTCGTCGGCCGAGACCGCGATCACGTCCGTCACGGACACGGCGATTTTCCGGATGAAGACCGAGGGGCGGCGCGGCGCCGAGCGCCTCGAGCGGCTGCGGGCGGACCTCCCGAGGACCCTCGGGACGCTCCTCGTCGGGAACACGCTCGCGAACGCGGCCGCCGGGTCGCTCGGCGCGGGCCTCGCGATCTCGGCCGTCGGCGAGAAATGGGGCGTCCTCGTCGCCACCGTCCTGACGTCGATCCTCCTCCTCGTCGTCGCCGAGGTCACGCCCAAGACGCTCGCCGCCCGCCGGCCGGAGGCGCTCTCGCTCCTTTTCGTCGGACCCATCGAGACGTTCGTGAGGCTCCTCTCCCCCGCCACGACGCTCCTCTCCGCCGTGGCCCGCTGGATCCTCGGGCCGTTCGGCGTCGAGGAGTCGGCCGACGTCACCGAGGAGGACGTCAAGAGCGTGATCTCGCTCTCGCGCGAGCAGGGCGGGCTCAAGCGCGAGGAGAGCGACCTCCTTCACGCGGTGCTCGCGTTCGGGGACAAGCCCGTGCGCGAGGCGATGGTCCCGCGCGCGCGGATCGTCTCGCTCGGCATCGCGTCGACGTTCGCCGAGGTCGAGGCCGTCTGCCGCGAGCACCGCTACAGCCGCTACCCCGTCACGCGCGGGCACGAGGACGACATCGTCGGGATCCTCCACGTCAAGGACCTCTTCGACGTGACGGACGCCGAGGAGGAGGGCTTCGACGTCTCCCGCTACCTCCGGCCCGCCGTCTTCGTCCCCGAGCTCAAGCGGGCCGAGGACCTCCTTCGCGAGATGCGCCGCCGCCGTTTCCACATGGCGGTCGTCGTCGCCGAGAGCGGCGCCGTCGCCGGCCTCGTCACGCTCGAGGACCTCATCGAGCAGATCGTCGGGGACATCTTCGACGAGCACGACGAGCCCGCCCGGCCGCCGGTCGCCGAGGGGACGTCGCTCCTCGTCGAAGGGGCGTATCCTCTGGCCTCCCTCGAGCGCGACCTCAAGGTCTCGTTCGACGATCCGGAGGCCGAAACGGTCGCCGGGTTCCTTCTCCGCAAGTTCGGACGCATTCCCCGCGCGGGCGCACGGACGCGCACGGGAGGCGTCGAGTTCCTCGTCGAGCGCGCGACCCCCCGGGCCATCGAGCGCGTTCGCATCCTCCGACCGGACGCCCCGCGGCCCGCCGGCGTCGCCGACAACCGAAAGGTCTCCCCAACGTGACTCCGAAGAATCGCATCGTGACCCTCGTTCCGGGCGACGGCATCGGCCCCGAGATCACGGCCGCCGTCGTCGAGATCCTCGAGGCGGCAGGCGCCCCCATCACCTGGGAGCGCCACGACGCCGGCATGGCCGCCTTGGCGGCGACCGGCAACCCCCTCCCGCCCGAGATCGTGGCGTCCGTCCACCGGACGAAGGTCTGCCTCAAGGGCCCCGTGACGACGCCGGTCGGCGGCGGCTACAAGAGCGTGAACGTCTCGCTCCGCCAGGCGCTGGACCTCTACGCGAACCTCCGCCCCGTGAAGAACCTCCCGAACGTCGCGTCGCGTTACGGCGACCTCGACCTCGTCGTCGTCCGCGAGAACACCGAGGACCTCTACTCGGGCATCGAGCACGTGGTCGTGCCCGGCGTGGTCGAGTCGATCAAGATCATCACGGAGAAGGCCTCGACCCGGATCGCGCGCTTCGCGTTCGAGTACGCCCGGACCCACGGCCGCCGCCGGATCACGGCCGTGCACAAGGCGAACATCATGAAGCTCTCGGACGGCCTCTTCCTCGACTGCTTCCGCACGGTGGCGAAGGAGTACGCGGACATCCAGGCCGACGACGTCATCGTGGACGCCGCGTGCATGAAGCTCGTCATGAACCCGAAGCAGTTCGACATGCTGCTGCTCGAGAACCTCTACGGCGACATCATCAGCGACCTCGCCTCCGGCCTCGTGGGCGGCCTCGGCATCACGCCGGGCGCCAACCTCGGGACGCAGTGCGCGGTGTTCGAGTCCGTCCACGGCTCGGCGCCCGACATCGCGGGCAAGGGCATCGCGAACCCGACCGCCCTCCTCCTCTCCGCGACGATGCTCCTTCGCCACATCGGCGAGGACGACCGCGCCGCGCGCATCGAGAAGGCCCTCAACGCCGCGATGGCCGACGGGAGCGCGAAGACCCGGGACGTCGGCGGCACGGCCACGACCGCCGCGTACGCCAAGGCGGTCATCGCCCGGCTCTGATGCCGAAGATCGTGTTCCTGAACGAGGGCCGGCGCTCCGAGGTGGCCGCCGGCACGACCGTCCTCGCCGCGGCCGACGCGCTCCGCGTGCCGATCGGGCGGGTCTGCGGCGGCGGGGGCACGTGTTCGACGTGCCGCGTCGAGGTCGTCGTCGGGGCGGAGAATCTCTCCCCGCTCGAGGAGAACGAGATCGCCTACGAGCTGGGCCCGAACGTGAGGCTCGCGTGCCAGGCGCGGGTCCTCGGCGACGTCGGCGTCCGGGTCCTCGTCATCCCGAAGGCGCTGGTCGTCTGACGTGAGCCGTCCGTCCATCCGCCGCGCGCTCAAGCGCTCCGGGGCCGTCGTGCCGCCGCGGCCGCCGCGCACCGGGCCGCGCAACCTCGGCAAGGTCCCGCCGCCGAAGGTGTTCCTGCCGGGCGAGGGTCCGGAGGCGGGGCCGATCGACTTCTCCGCGATCTTCGGGCGGACGGCGCCCGTCGAGATGGAAATCGGCGTCGGCAAGGGCCGCTTCCTCCTGAGCGCCGCCGCCTCGGACGGCGGCCGCGATTTCTTCGGACTCGAGATCGAAGCCGAGTACGCCGCCATCGTGCGCCTCAAGGCCGAGCGCGCGGGCCTCACGAACCTCCGCGTCGAACGGCTCGACGGGAAGGCGTTCGTCGCCTCGCGCCTTCCGCCCGGCTGCCTCGCGGCTCTCCACGTCTACTTCCCGGACCCGTGGCCGAAGAAGCGGCACCACAAGCGGCGCCTCGTGGACTCCGCGTGGGCGGCGGCGGCGGCGCGCGCGCTCGAGCCGGGCGGACTCCTGCGCGTCGCCTCGGACCACGCCGGGTACTGGGACGTGATCGAGTCGGTCCTCTCCGCCGAACCGCTCCTCGCGAGGCTTTCCGACGAGGAAGCCGGCGAGTGGTCGACCGGCACGAACTACGAGCTGAAGTTCGTGAAGAGCGGCCGGCCCATCCGGAAGGCCGTCTTCCGCCGCGTCACGTCTCCTCGGTCCGCTCCATCGACAGGAGCGGCTTGAGGAATTTCCGGAAATAGTCGAAGCCGGAAATCAAAGCCATCGCCGTCATGACGTAAAGGGCCGCGCGGCCCGTCTTGCGCCAGAGGCCGATGTCGTCGAGCTTGGCGCCGAGGATCATGAGCGAGATCCCGGCGATCTGCGTCCCCATCTTCCACTTGCCGAGCGTGCTCGCCGAGATCGTGATCCCGTGCGTCGAGGCGATCGAGCGAAGGCCCGAGACCGCGAACTCCCGCCCGATGATGATGCAGACGGCCCAGGCGTCCGCTTCCTGGAGGTCCACGAGCGAGATGAGCGCGGCCGAGACGAGCAGCTTGTCGGCGATCGGGTCGAGGAGCATCCCGACCGTCGTCACCTTCTTGTACTTCCGCGCGAACCAGCCGTCCGCCCAGTCCGTGATCGCCGCGAGGAGGAAGACGGCGAGCGCCATGTACTCGCGCGCCGGCAGCTTCGTGAGGAGGAGGACGACGAGAAGCGGAACGAGAAAGATGCGGAGGAGGGTCAGGGCGTTGGGGACGTTGAAGAACACCGGGGGGCGATTCTAGACCCCGCGATCCGCGCGCGCTGGACAGCCCGCCCTCCGGGACCGAGAATCCGCCTGCTCATGTCCGCGCCTTCCATCGTCTTCGGGACGGACGGCTGGCGCGGCCAGATCGCCCGGGACCTCACGTTCGCGTCGGTCCTGCGCGTCGTGGACGCCGCCGGCGCCTGGAACGTCTCGCCGGAGAACACCGAGCCCGGCGATCCCTGGACGGTCCCGCTCGTCCACGACACGCGCTTCCTCTCGCCCGAATTCGCGGCCGAAAGCGCGGCCCGCCTCGCGTCGCAGGGCTTTCGCGTCCTCCTGACCGACCGGCCCGTGCCGACCCCCTGCGCGTCGTGGCACGTCCATTCCCGCGGCCTCAGGGCCGGCCTCGCGATCACCGCGTCGCACAACCCGGCCCTCTGGAACGGCGTGAAGGTCAAGTCGTGGTTCGGCGGGAGCGCGACGCCCGCGACGTACGGCGCGGTCGCCCGCGCCGCGGACCGCCCGCTCCCCCCGCGCACGGGCGGCGCCGTCGAGAAGATCGACCTCCGCGGTCCGTACGGCGCCGCGATCGCGGCCGCGGTCGACCTCGACGCCATCCGGCGCGCGAGCCTCCGCGTCCTCTTCGACGCCATGCACGGCGCCGCCGGGACGCTCCTCGAGGAGATCGTCGGCGCGGGCCATCCGACCCGCGTCACGACGCTCCGGGCGGCGCGCGACCCGCTCTTCGGGGGCGTGAACCCCGAGCCGATCCCGGAGAACCTCGGGGCGTCGCGGGACGCGCTGGCGCGCGGGGCGTACGACGTCGTCCTCGCGAGCGACGGCGACGGCGACCGCCTCGGCGTCCTGGACGGCGGCGGCGTCTTCGTCACGCCGCACCGGATCCTCGCGCTCCTCGCCGAGAGCCTCACGGAGCGCGGACGGATCTCGGGAGGGATCGCCAAGACGTTCTCGACCTCGCTCCTCCTGGACCGGGTCGCCGCCCGCCTCGGCGTCCCGCTCCACGTCACGCCGATCGGCTTCAAGTACATCGCCGAGAAGATGATGTCGGGCGAGGTGGCGATCGGCGGCGAGGAGTCCGGCGGCCTCGGCGTCTCCTTCTACCTTCCCGAGCGAGACGGCGTCCTCTCGGCGCTCCTCGTCCTCGAGGCGATCGCGCACTCGGGCGGGTCGTTCGATGCGCTCCTGAGAAAGCAGGACGCGACCCACGGCGCCTTCGCGTACGGACGGCGCGATCTCCACCTCCCCATGCCCGTCCTGAAGGCGTTCGTCGCGGACATCAGGACGTCTCCGCCCCGGGCCCGCGCCGGGCAGGCCGTGACGGGCGTGGAGGACCTCGACGGCGTCAAGCTCCTCTTCGGCGGGAGGGGCTGGCTCCTCCACCGCCTGTCGGGCACGGAGCCCATCATTCGCATTTACGCCGAGCACGAGGACGCGGCAGTGGTCGAGAAGCTTCTGGACCAGACCGAGACCGAACTCCGGCGCCGCACGTAACGGCGCGCGCGACGGCCTGCCCTCTTACCTTCTCAGAAAATCCCGCTGCCCTTCGGACCTTACCCGCTCAACGAGCGTCGGCGAGCACGAACCCGGAGCCGACGAAGCGAAGCACCGGACCCGCCCCGAGGCCGGCGATCGGGTCCGACTCCTCGATCAGCTCCGGCGCAAGGTCTCCCCCGTACGCCACGACCGCGCGCGCGGCGATCGTGAACGGGTTCTGGCGCTCGACCTCGAAGCGCGCGGGCTCGGACACGACCGAGAGCGCGACCGTTCCCGTCCCGAAGAGCCTGAGGAACGGCTGGGCGATCTTGTCGCGGTACTCGAAGGCAGGGTCCTCGCGGTACGTGAGGAGCTCGTCGAAGGCGAGGAGGCGGCCCGTCTCGACCGAAAGGAACTCGTTGGAGAGCGACTTCAGGTACGGGACGCGGCCCTGGTCCGCGAGGAGAAGGGACCCGTCTCCCGACGCGGCCACGAGGATGCCCGCGAGCGGACCGGCGAGCCGTCCGTCCGTCGCGAGCGCCGAGATGCCCTGCCGGCCGACGACGACCCCTCGCCGGACCCTGAGGCCGCCCACGCACGCCGCCGAGAGGAACCCGCCGGGCTTCGGCGTGAACGGGCCCACAGGCGGCGCGACGTCGACGCGCGGAAAGCTCCCCGAACGCGGCCGGACGCCGGAGCTCACGAGGTTGCGCTTGCCGCTCGAGGCCAGCGAGTCGAGGGGCTCCGGCTTCACGACCGGCGTGGGCTTCGTATCGTCCTTCGCCGCAGCCGCCGGGCGCGTGTCGTTCGCGCCCGCGGACGGGCTCAGGGCGGCGGCGCGCACCTCGGCCGCCGCGGCGCGTGCCGTACGGGCGACCGAGTCGTCGCCCTCGGAGCCGTCCTTCAGCTCGGCTCCCGCGAGGCGGAAGTGCTTCTGCGCCGTGTCGTACGCGCCTGCGCGCTGCGCGATCAGCCCGAGCGTCAAGTGCGCCTTCCGGTGGGCCGGTGCGAGGGCGAGGACCTTCTCGAGCGGCTCTTTCGCCTCCGCGTCGCGGCCCGACTTGAACAGGATGAGGCCGAGGTTGAAGAGCAGCGGAACCGAATCGTCGTGCTCCTGGAGGAGCTCGCGGGTCTTGGCCTCGGCCACCCCGAACTGGCCGAGGTGAAAGAGCGTGATCGAGAGGTTGAGGAGGACTTCGGGGTCCTGAGGCCGCAGGCGCTGGGCCTCGTCGAACTCGCGCCGGGCCGCCTCGTGGTGGCCGCGGGACATCTCCTCCTTGCCCCGGTTGAGGTGGAGAAGGAACAGGCCGTGGTCGAAGAAGGGTGCCGGGCGGAAAGCCCGGGTCGTCTCGGAGCCGCGCGACGCCATGCCGTCCCCTACTGCACGCGCCCGAGCACGGGAGCGGGGCGCGCCGAAGCGACGTCGCCCGTGTTCGAGAAGACCGCGGTCCCGTCCACGCGCGAGACCGTCACGGGCGCCGCGACGGACGCGCGCCGTACGGAGCCCGTCGGGACGCCGCGGAAGGCTCCGCCGACGGCGGGGACGGACGTCCCGTGGTGCGCGACGAGGACCCGCCGGACGTATTCCCGCGTTTCGGCGTACGGCGGAACGCCCGCATGTTTCGTCACGGCGTTCTCGCCCGCGTTGTAGCCCGCGAGGGCGAGCGCGACGTCCCCCCGGAACTGCGCGAGGAGCGCCGCGAGGTACCGGACTCCGCCGCGGATGCTCTGCCCGGCGTCGAAGCGGTCGGAAACGCCGAAGCGCTTCGCGGCCTGCGGCATGAGCTGCATCAGGCCCCGCGCGCCCTTGCGGGACACGGCCTTCGGGTTGAAGTTGGACTCGACGAGCATGACGCTCTTCACGAGCGCCGCGTCGATGCCGGCGGCGCGGGCCTCGGATTCGATCATCGAGTCGAAGGGCGACGGCGCCGCGCGCCGGTCCACGAGGTAGGAATCGGAGGGGGCCGCGCCGTTGACGCGCCAGCCGCTCCCGATCGCGTCGTTGAAGATGAGGGCCGAGCCGTCCGCCTGCCGGACGAGATGCACGTCGCCGAGAGCGGCCGTCGCGCACAGCGACACCGCAAACGCACCCCGGGCGGCGAAACGTCCGAAGGACATGGCCTGCAAATTATAGACGAAGGCTCAAGAGACCGGCTTCGAGAGCCTCTCCCGGACCCTGGCGACGCCCGCTGCCAGGGCCGGCTCGATGGCCGCCGCGTCCTTCCCGCCGGCCTGGGCCAGGTCGGGTTTGCCCCCGCCCTTGCCGCCGACGAGGGGCGCCATCGCCTGCGCGAGCTCGTGCGCCGAGACCCGCCCGACGACGTCCGGCGTGACCGCCGCGAGCAGCGTGACCTTCCCCTCGAACTCCGTGCCGAGGAGGACGACGCCCGACTTCAGCTTCCCGCGGAACGAGTCCGCGAGATTGCGCAGCTCGTTCGTGGGAAGGGACGGCACGCGGCGGGCAAGGATCTTCACGCCCCCGATGTCCTCCATCCCGTCGACGTCTCCAGAGGAACCGTCCGAAGAGCCCGAGGATTTCTTAGAAGGTGAATGTCCAGAGGCATCGGAGTGCGTCTGCGCGCCCGATGTGCCTCCCCCCGCACCCGCCAACGCAAGGTCGCGCTTCAGCGCCGCGATTTCCTTGTCTTTCCTTCTAAGAGAATCCAGAGCGTCCTTCAGCTTCGCCGGCAGCTCGTCGTGCGTGACGTTGGCCGTGTGAGCCATGTTCGCCAGGATCTCTTCGTCCTTCTGGAGTCTTTCCACCGCGTTCAGCGACGTCGCCGCCTCGATGCGGCGGACGCCGGCCGCGAGGCCTTTGTCCGAGAGGACCTTGAACGCGCCGATCTCCCCCGTCCGGCCGACGTGGCAGCCGCCGCAGAGCTCGGTCGAGAAGCCGGGCACGTCCACGACGCGGACGCGCTCGCCGTACTTCTCGCCGAAGAACATCATCGCGCCCTTCTTCTTCGCCTCGTCCATCGACATGACGGCCTTGGACACCTCGAGGTCGCGCAGGACCTCTTCGTTCACGAGGCGCTCGATCTCGCGGATCTCCTCGGCGGTCGTCGGGCGCGAGGCGGCGTAGTCGAACCGCAGGCGGTCGGGCGCCACGAGCGATCCCATCTGCCTCACGCTCTCGCCGAGCACCTTCCGGAGCGCCGCGTGCAGCAGGTGCGTCCCCGTGTGGTTCGCCTGCGTCTTTCGGCGGGTCCACTCGTCGACGGCGAGGCTCACCGTTTGCCCGGGAGAAAGAGAACCGGAAGAGATTCCGAGAAGGTGAAGGGTGCTGCGGCCGTTGGGAGCGCGGCGCGTGTCGAGGACCGTCGCGGCGCCGTCTGGCGCCCACGACAGGCTGCCCTGGTCCGCCACCTGACCGCCACCTTCCGGGTAAAAGACGGTGCGGTCCAGAACGCACCAGCCCCTCTCCCCCTTTCCAAGAAATCCGATCTTCTCCCCGGTCTTCTCCGCAAGCAGCCCGAGCACCTTTGCGCCCTCGAGCCGCACGAAATCCTGTTCGGGATACCCGCGGAATTCCGTCGCCCACGCCGGGTCGATCTGGTCGTCGGCCGGCAGGCCGCCATCGTGCTCGAACTTCGAGGCGCCCTTGCTGCGCTCGCGCGCGGCGGAGAGTTCGCCTTCGAAGCTTGCCACGTCGACCTTGACGCCTTCATCGGACGAAATCTCTTCGATGAGCTCGAGGGGAACGCCGTGCGTGTCGTAGAGCCGGAACGCGGCCGCGCCGGAAAGAGTCGTCTGCCCCTCGCGCCGCGCCGCCGAGATCGCCTCGCCGACGCGGTCCGCGCCGACGGACATCGTCTTCGAGAAGCGGATTTCTTCCTCGGAGAGCGTGGCGCGCGCCGTGCGGCTCGCGGCAGCCACCTCGCTCGCCGTCCCGAAGTGAATTCCTTCGAAGGTGGTCAGGACGGGTTCGACGAGCATTTCGAGGAAGGGGTTCGCGGTCCCGAGGCCCAGCCTGCGGCCGTACCGGAGGGCGCGCCGGACGATCCTGCGCAGGACGTATCCCCTTCCCTCATTCGAGGGAATGACGCCGTCCGCGATGAGCATCGCCGCCGCCCGTGCGTGATCGGCGACCACGCGGAACGGCGCATCCTCGACCGCCATGCCGCCCGCGTAGGTCTTCCCCGAGATCTCCTCGATCTTCGCGATGATCCCGGCGAACAGGTCCGTGTCGTAGTTGTTGTTCTTGCCCTCGAGGATCGCCGTGATGCGCTCGAGGCCCGCGCCCGTGTCGACGCTCGGCTTCGGGAGCGGGGTCTGCTTGCCCGACGCGTCGCGGTCGAACTGCATGAAGACGAGGTTCCAGATCTCCATGACGCGGTCGCCGCTCCCGTTCGGCGTCGCGTCGCCGGGGACCGACGGCCCCTGGTCGTAGTGGAGCTCCGAGCACGGCCCGCACGGGCCGGTGTCGCCCATGGACCAGAAATTGTCCTTCTCGCCGAAGCGCGCGATGCGCTCCTTCGGCAGGTACTTCGCCCAGAGCTCCGCCGCTTCGTCGTCGCTCGTGTAGACCGTCGCCCAGAGGCGCGACGGGTCGAGGCCGTAGAACTCCTTCGACGTGACGAGCTCCCACGCAAAGTCGATCGCGTCTTTCTTGAAGTAGTCGCCGAACGAGAAGTTCCCGAGCATCTCGAAGAACGTGTGGTGGCGCGCCGTGTACCCGACGTTGTCGAGGTCGTTGTGCTTGCCGCCGGCCCGCACGCACTTCTGCGAGGACGTCGCGCGCACGTACGCGCGCGTCTCCCGCCCGAGGAAGAGGTCCTTGAACTGGTTCATCCCCGCGTTCGTGAAGAGGAGCGTCGGGTCCTCGGCGGGAACGAGGGACGAGGAGGCCACGCGCGCGTGTCCCTTGCCCTCGAAATAGGAGAGGAACGTCTCGCGGACCTTGCGGGAGGTCCAGCCTTCAGGGGTCGTCATCGGTCGGTTCGCCTTTCGTGCGGAGCGCCTCGAGGACGGCGGACGGCGCGAAGCCCCGCCTCACGAGGTGATCGAAGAGTTTCTTCGACCGCGCCTGCCGCGTCAATCCGGCCGGCAGCGCGCGGGCGCGCCGGTCGAGCGCGCGGCGGAGGGCCCGGGCCTCGTCGGCCGGGTCGAGCCCCGCGAGCGCTGCGTCGGCGTCCCGGCGCGAGACGCCCTTCGCCGCGAGCTCCGAGGCGATCCGCAGCCGTCCCCGGCCCCCCCGCGAGCGCGCCGACGCGAGCGCCGCTGCCGTGGCGGCGTCGTTCAGCCAGCCGCGGGCGGCGAGGTCGTCCAGACATGCCTCGACGTCGGCTTCGGGAAACGCCCTTTGGAGGAGTTTTCTGCGAATCTCGCGACGCGTGTGCGCGCGCATCGCCAGAATTGCGAGCGCAGCGGCTCGGGGATCGGAGACTTTCGGTCCCCGTCGCTCCGCCACGACCGGACGCGCCTCGTCCCTACCCCGACGACTGGTTCGAGAAGTCGAAGGGCGAGTCCGCGTCCCGCGGTCCCACGCCCTCCGGCGCCTGCAGGGACCCCTCCATGAGCTCGTTCGCGACGTCCGACGTGGACTGGATCCCCTGGATCTTGAGCTTGAACTCGTTGGGGTTCGTCGACCGCCGGATGGCTTCCTCGAGCGTGATGAGGCCGGTCTTGTAGAGCTGGAAGAGCGACTGGTCGAACGTCTGCATGCCGTACTGCGACGTGCCGGCCTTGATCGCGTCGGTGATGTACTTCGTCTTCTCCTTGTTCTCGATGCAGTCACGGATGTAGTTCGTCGCGATCATGACCTCAACGGCGGGCACGCGGCCGAGGCCGTCCGCGCGCGGGAGGAGGCGCATCGAGCAGACGGCCTTGATCACGGCCGCGAGCTGGAGGCGGATCTGCTTCTGCTGGTGCGGCGGGAAGACCGAGATGATGCGGTTGACGGTCTCCGTCGCGTCCATCGTGTGGAGGGTCGACATGACGAGGTGGCCCGTCTCGGCGGCCACGAGCGCGGTCTCGACGGTCTCGAAGTCGCGCATCTCGCCCACGAGGATGACGTCGGGGTCCTGGCGGAGGGCAGCGCGGATCGCGGACGCGAACGAGCGCGTGTCGACCTCCAGCTCGCGCTGGTTGATGATCGACTTCTTGTCCCGGTGGAGGAACTCGACGGGGTCCTCGATCGTCATGATGTGCTCGGCGCGCGTCGAGTTGATGTAGTCGATCATCGCGGCGAGCGACGTCGACTTGCCCGAGCCCGTCGTCCCCGTCACGAGGATCAGCCCGCGCGTCTCTTCGCAGATCTTCTCGAGGACGGGCGGGAGCAGGAGGTCTCGGATCGTCAGGATGCGCGCGGGGATGACGCGGCAGACGAGGCCGACCGTGCCGCGCTGCTGGAAAATGTTGCAGCGGAATCGTCCGAGGCCCGGCACCGAGTAGGCGATGTCGATCTCGAAATTGTTCTTGAACTTTTCCTTCTGGCGCGCCGACATGATCGAGAAGGCCATCGCGATCGTGTCTTCCTGCATGAGCCTCTTGAGGTCGACCAGCGGGATCAGCTCGCCGTCCACGCGGATGATCGGGTGGGCCCCGACCTTCAGATGGAGGTCGGAAGCCTTCCGCTCCACCGAGATCTTGAGGAGGTCGTTGATGTGCATCGGTGCCCTCCCGACGTGTCCGGAATTCCAGCAAGGATAGGCTTTTCAGGCACTTCCAGTCAACGAAAGCGATCCGATCTCACCTCCGCGGCGGTATAGTTCCGGGCGTTCGAGGAGGGGTCATGGCCGAAGAGAAGGACCGACCCGAAACCGCCGGCGGATTCACCCGGCGCGGACTCATCAAAGGCCTCGCAACGACCGCCGTCGCGTCCGCCGCTGCGGGCGCTGCCGTGCTCGCGGAGGACCGTGCGAGACCGGACGCCGCCGGGGGCGGCCTGCCGGTCAGCATCACGCTGAACGGCGCCGTGAAGAAGGGCGCCTTCGAACCCCGCACGACGCTCGCCGAGGCGCTGCGCGATTCATGGGGCCTGACGGGCACGAAGGTCGGTTGCGACCGCGGCGCCTGCGGCGCCTGCACCGTCCTGCTCGACGGGCTCGCCGTGAACTCCTGCCTCACGCTCGTCCACGACGCGGATGGCCGGAAGGTGACGACGATCGAGGGGCTCGGCTCGCCCGAGTCGCTGTCCCCGATCCAGAAGGCCTTCGTCGAGGCCGACGCCCTCCAGTGCGGCTTCTGCACGCCGGGAATGGTCGTCTCGTGCGCCGGCCTCCTCGCGAGAGACCCGCACCCCTCCGCGCACGACGTGAGGGAAGCCGTCGCCGGCAACCTCTGCCGGTGCGGGACCTACACGGGAGTCTTCGCCGCGTGCGACGCCGCCTCGAAGGCGGGGGTGAAGCATGGCTGAAGAGAAGAAGGGGAAAGAGAAGATTTCTGAGAAGGTGCCCGAAGCGGCCGCGAGCACGGTGACCGTGGAGGTCGGGCTGGCGCCCCCCTACCCTTCTAAGAAAATCTCAGTGGTCCTCTCTCCCGGCGATCCGCCGCCGTATCCGATGGGCGAACGCCCCATCACGGGCAAGCGCCGTCCCCGCCTCGACGGCCCGGTCAAAGTCACGGGCCGCGCCGTGTACACGCACGACGCGAGGCGGCCCGGAATGCTGCACGCGCGCATCGTCCGCTCGCCGTACGCACACGCGAAGATCCTCTCGATCGACACCTCGGCCGCCGGGAAGATCCCCGGCGTCGTCGTCGAGAACCCGAAGAAGGACGTGGTCAGGTACCACGGCGAGGCGGTCCTCGCTCTCGCGGCCCCGACGGCCGCCGCCGCCGAGGACGCGCTCCGCGCCGTGAAGGTGACGTACGACGTCCTCCCCCACACGGTCAGCCTCGCCGCTGCCCGCAAGGAGGGCTCGACGCTCGTCTTCCAGAAGGCCGTCGAGGAAAAGCGCACGGCGGGCGACGAGCCCGGCGCCGCGGCGGCCCTGCCCCAGACCGGCAATGTCCGCGGTCCGAAGACTTCCGGCAGGGGCGACCTCGAGAAGGCCTTCGCCGAGGCCGAGGGCACGCTGGAAGTCGTCACGACGACGACCGTTCAGAACCACGTCTGCATGGAAACGCACTCGCTCTTCGCCGAGTGGGTCGGCGACACGCTCGAGGTCCAGGCCTCGACGCAGGGCACGTTCAGCGTGCGAGACGAGCTCGCGGAGGTCTTCAAGCTCCCGAAGGACAAGGTGATCGTGCGCGCGGAGTTCACCGGCGGCGGCTTCGGCTCGAAGTTCGGCGCGGGCGACTACGGGATCTTCGCCGCGAAGCTCGCGAAGAAGGCCGGCAAGCCCGTCCTCATGGCGCTCGACCGCAAGGAGGAGAGTCTCGCGGCGGGCAACCGGCCCGACTCGTGGAACCGCGTGAAGCTCGGCTACCGCAAGGACGGCACCGTGACGGCCGCCGAATACGAGAGCTTCGGCACCGCCGGCGTCGCGACCGGCACCGGCACGGGCGGCTTCGTGAAGGCCGCCTACGGCTTCCCCGCCGTGAAGGTCGCCGAGTCCGACGTCTTCACGCACCTCGGCCCGGGCTGCGCGATGCGCGCTCCGGGCCACCCGCAGGGCTGCTTCGCGGTCGAGACGGCGCTCGAGGAGCTCGCCACCCGCCTCGGAATGGACCCGCTGGCTCTCCGCCTCAAGAACGATCCCTCCGAGGTGCGCCGGGCCGAGTGGGAGATCGGCGCGAAGGAGTTCGGCTGGTCCCGGCGCGCGGCCCTCACGAAGGCGAACGAAGCCGCGGCCGCGGCCGGCAGCCCGCTCCGGCGGGGCCTCGGCTGCGCGGCGTCGGTCTGGTACACGTTCGTCGCCCCGGGCTCGCAGGTCCTCGTGAGGATCCACCGGGACGGCACCGTCGAGGTCGAGAACGGCGTCCAGGACATCGGCGGCGGCGTGCGCAACCCGATCGCGATGGTGGTCGCCGAGGAGCTTGCGCTGCCCGTCGAGTCGCTTCGCGTGAAGATCGGCGACTCGCGCTATCCGTTCGGGCCCGCGTCCGGCGGCTCCGTGACGACGGGGTCGCTCATCCCGGCCGTTCGCGCGGCCGCCGTCCACGCGCGCGAGAAGCTCGTGGCCGTCGCCGCGAAGGTGCTCGGCGCGCCCGAGCCCGACGTGACGCTCGCACACGGCGTCTTCTCCGCGAAGGGAAAGACGGCCGAGTTTCGGAAGGTCTGCTCGCGCCTGCCCGGCGAGACGCTCGTCGCGACCGGCGACCGTGCGAAGGACTACGACGGCGCGGACACGCGGCTCTTCGGCGCGCAGTTCGCCGAGGTCGTCGTGGACGTCGAAACCGGCGTCGTCGCCGTGAAGAAGGTCGTCGCGGTTCACGACTGCGGCCAGCCCGTCTGGAGGACGGGCGTCGAGAGCCAGATCCGCGGCGGCATCCTGCAGGGCATCAGCTACGCGCTCTTCGAGGAGCGGGTCGTGGACGAGCGCTCGGGCCGCGTGATGAACCCGAACGTCGAGTCCTACAAGGTCCTCGGAAGCAAGGACACGCCGGAAATCGTCCCGCTCGTCTTGGACTTCTACCCCGGCAGGAACAACGCGCACGCGCGCGGCATCGGCGAGCCGGCCACCGTGCCGACGGCCGCCGCGGTCGCGAACGCGATCGCGCACGCGACGGGCATCCGGCCGACGGCGCTCCCGATCACGCCGGCGAGGATCCTGGACGCGCTCGGGAAGGTGCCGGCGCGGGAGGTGAGGGCATGAAGAGCTTCGAAAGGCTGCAGCCGAAGAGCTGGGAGGAAGCGGCGCAGCTGCTGGCAACCGCGAACGAGAAGAAGATCTCTTCTGAGGCAAAGGGAGCGGGGACGGAGCTCCTTGATCGACTGAAGGAATACAACCTCGCCCCCGACCAGGTCGTGGATCTCAGGCGGCTGTCCGCCCATTCTTCCATTCAGAAGAAATCCTCCGGCGGCGTTTCCATCGGCGCTCTCGTCACGTTGTCGACGATCGCCGAGGCCTTGAAGTCCGATTTCCCGGCTCTCGCGGACGCGTGTCTCGGCGCCGCGACCCCGCAGATCCGCAACGCGGCGACGCTTGCGGGCAACCTCTGCCAGCGTCCGCGCTGCTGGTACTTCCGGTCGTCCGAGTTCCAGTGCCTGAAGAAGGGCGGCGTGGAGTGCCTCGCCAAGTCCGGCGAGAACGAGTTCCATGCGGTCTTCGGGAACAACACGTGCGCGATCGTCCACCCGTCGGCGGCCGGCGTCGCCCTCGTGGCCCTGAACGCCCGGATCGAGACGCTCGCGGCCGGCGGCGGCCGCACGATCGCCGCCGCGGACTTCTTCCAGAGGCCCGAAGTCGACATCTTCACGGAGAACTCCCTGAAGCCGGGCGAGCTGATCGTCGAGATCCACGTCGACAGGCCGCAGGGCCTGCGGTCCGCTTACCGGAAGATCAAGCAGAAGCAGGCCTTCGACTGGCCGCTCGCCGACGCGGCCGTCTCGTGGCGCGAGGAGGGCGGCGTCTCGAGGGACGTGAGGATCGTGGTCGGGTCCGCGGCGCCGGTGCCGTGGCGCGCGAAGGCGGCCGAGGCCCTCGTCGAGGGAAGGAAGGTCGACGCGCCGCTCGCGGCGAAGGCCGGAGAGGCCGCGCTCGACGGCGCGACGCCGCTCGGCAAGAACGCCTACAAGCTTCCGATCGTGGCCGCCACCGTCCGGCGGGCGCTCCTCGCGGCCGCGGGTCTGCCCGTGGACGCGGAGGCGGAGTCGTGAGCGCGCCGGGCGGTCTCGGCGGTTCGGACGCCGTCGCCCTCGATCCCGCGCTGCGCTGCCGGCACCTGCGCACGAAGACGATGTTCGTCGCGACGGGCGAGTGGGACGAGCACGCGCGCGAGCACCCCTCGACCTCGGCCGCGTACTGGTGCCTGCAGGTGATGGGGCCCGTCGGCCCGGACGGCCAGCCCGCCTGCCTCGACGACTGCCGCGCCGGACGGGGCTGCTTCGAGGGCGAAGGCTGACCGGCGTGCCCGTTCACGTCTCCGGGGTTCTCCTCGCCGCCGGCGCCTCGACGCGCTTCGGCTCGCCGAAGATGCTCGCGCCCGTGCCGCCCGAAGGGCGGCCGATGCTCGCCCACGTGATCGACACGTGGCGCGGCGCGGGCTTCGCCGAGATCGTGGTTGTGCTCGGGTCACGGAGCCGCCGACCTTCGGGAGCGATCGAAGAGAGATTTCTTCGAGTGGAAGTAGAGCGAGAGCTCCGCCGGAGCGCGCGAGAGCGGCTCGGCTCCGGGGCGGGCACGCCTGGCGCGGGCGCGCCGCTCCCGTCCGCTTCGTCGAAAACCCCGACTGGGAAGCCGGCATGTTTTCGTCCGTCCGATGCGGCCTCGCCGCGATCAGGCCCGAGTCGACGCACGTCGCCCTGTCCCCCGCCGACATCCCCTTTCTCAGGAATCCTCTCTTCGGACGGTCCTCGAGGCGACGAACCTGCCGGAGGCGGACTCCCGCACGCTCCTCGTCCCCGTCTGCGGCCGCCGGCGCGGGCACCCGCTCTTGATCCCTGCCGCTCTCGCCGCGCGCGTCCTGACGTGGCCGGCCGACGCGCGTCTCAACCGCCTGTTCGCCGAGCCGGACGTGAAAGTGCTCCACCTCGAGGGCTTCGACGAGACGATCCTCGCCGACGTCGACCGGCCCGCCGACCTTGCCGCCGCTACCGCCCTCGCCGGAGCGCGCACGTGACGAAGGTCCTCCTCGATCTCCCGGCGATCCTCGAGACGCACGGCCGCGCCGCGCTCGCGACCGTCGTCGCGGCCACGGGCTCCACGCCCCGCGGGGCGACGGCGCGCATGCTCGTCCTGCCCGACGGGACGACGCGCGGGACGGTCGGCGGCGGCAAGTTCGAGTCCCTCGTGATCGCGGACGCCCGGCGGCTCCTCGCCGACCACGGCCTCCCCTTTACGCGCCTCTACGACTTCGTCCCGGAAGGGCCGAACGCGTTCGGCGCCGTGTGCGGGGGAACCGTGACGATCCTCCTCGAGGTCCTCGAGCGGGCGCCGCGGCTCCTCGTCGTCGGCGCCGGACACTGCGGGCGCGCGCTCGCCCGCGCGGCGTCGCTCGCGGGCTGGGCCGTCAGCGTGGCGGACGAGAGGCCCGAGCAGCTGGATCCGGCCGCCTTCCCCGAGGGCACGACGCTCGTCTGCGTGAAGGAAGACTACTCGGACCTGCCGGCGCCCGGACCGACCGACTCGGTCGCGATCGTCTCGCGCGGCCACGTGACGGACGGCTTCGCGTTCCGCCGGCTGCGCCGCGTCCCCGTCGCCTATCTCGGAATGATGGGAAGCAACGCGAAGAAGAAGGCGCTCTTCGGAGACCTCCGCGCCGAGGGATGGACCGAGGACGAGCTCGCGCGGGCGAGGAGCCCGATCGGGCTCGACATCGGCGCCGAGACGCCCGAGGAGATCGCGGTCGCGATCGTCGCCGAGCTCATCCGCGAGCGGCGGGGCCGGCGGGAACGCCCGCGGACACGGGCGTGAGCCAGCCGTAGCGGTCCTCGACGCGCCCCTCGACGATGTCGAAGAACGACTTCTGGATCGCCTCGGTCATCGGACCGCGCGTCCCGTTTCCGACGGGGATGCGGTCCACCGAGCGGATCGGCGTGATCTCGGCCGCCGTGCCCGTGAAAAACATCTCGTCGGCCGCGTAGATCATCTCGCGCGGAATCGTCTTTTCCTCCATCTGGAACCCGAGCTCGCGCGACAGCTGGATGACGGAGAGCCGCGTGATGCCCGGCAGCGTGGAGGCCGAGAGCGGCGGCGTGTAGAGGCGGCCCTTCCAGACGAGGAAGAGGTTCTCGCCCGAGCCCTCGGAGATGCGCCCGTTGTGGTCCAGGGCGATTCCCTCGTGGTACCCGTTCGTGATCGCCTCCATCTTGATGAGCTGGCTGTTCGCGTAGTTCGCGGTGGCCTTCGCCATCGCGGGCATCGTGTTCGGCGCGATGCGCATCCACGACGAGCAGCACACGTCGACGCCCTTCTCGAGCGCCTCCGCCCCGAGGTACTTGCCCCACTCGTAGCACCCGATCGCGACGTCGACGGGGTTCGGGAACGGGTTGACGCCGAGAGAGCCGTAGCCGCGGTAGACGAGCGGGCGGATGTAGCAGGCCGGGAAGCCGTTCGCGCGGACGACCTCGAGCGTCGCCTCGCGCAGGTCGTCGATGGTGTACGGGATCGCCATCCGGTAGATCTTGGCCGACCAGAAAAGCCGGTCGAGGTGTTCGTCCAGCCGGAAGATCGCGGGGCCGCGCGCCGTGTTGTAGCAGCGCTCGCCCTCGAAAACGCCGGAGCCGTAATGGAGCGCGTGGGTGAAGATGTGGATCTTCGCGTCCGCGAAATCCACGAGCTTCCCGTTCATCCAGATCTTCTTGACCTTTTCGAAGCTCATTCCGGCCTCCGGGCGTCGATCCTATCCGAAAGCGCCGGAATTCCGGCCGCTCGATCAGCCCGGATCGACCAACCGCGCCAGCGCGACGACCACGGCCGTCTCGAGGCGGAGGATGCGGGGACCGAGAGAGAGGAAGACCGGGGATTTTTCTGCGAATAGAGAGATTTCGGCCAGAGCGAAGCCACCCTCGGGGCCGATGACGACCGACACGGCGCCCGGAATGGCGCGGGGACTGCCCGCAGGCGCCGCCGGGTCCGGTACGACGAGCGTCTCCCCTCTTACCCTTCTAAGAAACTCTTCCGTGCTCTTCGGACCTTCGACGAAGGGAACCAGCGTGCGGTCGCACTGCTTCGTCGCTTCCTCCGCGATGCGCACGAGGCGCGGAATCCTCTTCGCGAGCACCGCCACGTGCGCGCGCTGGGAGCGCTCGGCGTCGAGCAGGACGAAGCCCGCGGCGCCGCATTCGGTTCCCTTCTCGATCGCCCATTCGACGCGCGCGGGCTCCGCGCACGCGAGCGCGACGACCACGCGGTTCGCGGGCTCGCCGGGGAGGGGGACCGAAGAAAGAGAAGAAGAGAAGATTTTCTTAGAAGGTAATCGGGCCAGGGCGATCGCCGTCCCGCGTCGAGTAAGCGTCGCGCGCAGCCGCAGGCCCTTCCCGTCGAGTGCGACGACCTCGTCCCCGTCTCTGAGGCGCCTCGAGCGCACGTGCTCTCTCTCTTCCACCTTCAAGGAAATCTCTTCGTGCTCTTCGGGCCTCGCCAGGTGCTCCGCGAGATCGGGTACGAGCACCCGCGGCGGGCGGGCGTGGGCGTCCTCACTCTTACTCATTCGAAGAAGCCCACGCGGTCCCGAGCCACTCGTTCTCCCGAAGCGAGCGCACCTTCCGGAAGCCCTCTTTCCGAAGCAGATCCTCCCACTCCCCTTCCCTCTCGACGAGCTGGCCGGAGCACAGGAGCCTGCCTCCCGGCGCGAGGCACGCGCGGAGCGCGGGAAGGAGGGGCGCGGTTTCCTCGTGGATCATGTTCGCCGCGATCACGTCGAACCGGGCGGTGGGCGCGAGCGCGTCGAGAGGCCCGGCGAACGCGGAAACGCGCGGGACGCCGTTCGCGAGGGCCTGCTCGCGCGTCGCGAACGCGGCCTCGCGGTCGAGGTCGAACGCCACGACGCGCGAGGCGCCCTCGAGCGCCGCGACGAACGCGAGCGTCCCGGTTCCGCAGCCGACGTCGAGGACACGGGCGCCCGCGAGGTCCTCGGCGAGGAGGAGCCGCACCGCGAGGCGCGTGGACTCGTGCGATCCGGTGCCGAAGGCGCGGACGGCGGGGAGAAACAGCCGGCGGACGCCGGGCGGCGCGGGCGTCGCGAGATCGCCGTCGTGGGGGTCGAGAAGATAGCGGTCGACGAGAACGGACTTCCTCAATGCGGCGGACGCGCTCACCCAATCAGTGAATTCTTCTTTGAAAGTGGGCAGGCCGGAGGCGCCGAGCGCGGCGAGGTGAGCAAGCGCCTCCTCAACGTCGTCCCGGTCCACCCAGACGAACAGTCCGCCGCCCGGCGCAGCCGCCGCCGAAAACTCCAGCCCCGCTAAACCCTCTAAGAAATCTTCGTTCTCTTCGAGCGTCGCGGCGAGTTCCGCCGGAATCTCTATGCGAACCGCTTGTGCCATGTTCCGAGGAGAACCGGGGGGAACACTCCATGTCGCGTTCCCCCCGGCGCCCCCCTCCTACGTCCCAAGAAAGTCCTTCAGGCGCTCGAAGAACCCCTTCTCGTCCTTCGTCGGCGCGCCGGCCTCGCCGTCGAACGCGGCGGCGAGCCTCTCGACGGCTTCCTTCTGTGCGTGCGTCATCTTCTTCGGCACGCGGATCGTCACGAGAACGTGCTGATCGCCCTTGCCGCGGCCGTCGAGGCGCGGGACGCCCTTGCCCCGGAGCGTGAAGACGCGTCCCGCCGCCGTGCCGGCCGGGAGGTCGAACGTCGCCGCGCCGTGGAGCGTCGGCACCTCGAGCGAGCCGCCCATCGCCGCGAGGGGGAACGGCACGGCCCACGCGAGGATCACGTCGTTGCCGTCGCGCCGGAAGATCTCGTGCGGCGCGACCGAGATGAGGACGTAGAGGTCCCCCGGGCGGCCGCCGGGGCGCGCGGAGTTGCCCTCGCCGGTGAGGCGCAGCCGCGCTCCGTCGTCGACGCCCGCGGGGATCGCGATCGTGAGAGAGCGCGACTTTCGGACGCGCCCCTCGCCCCGGCAGTCCGGGCAGGGGTCCTTGACCTTCTCTCCCGAGCCCGAGCACTCGGGGCACGGGCGCGCGACCGCGAAGAACCCCTGGCGGTACTGCACGCGTCCCTGCCCGCGACACGTCGGGCAGGTGACGGCGGACGCCCCGCCCTTCCCGCCGCGGCCGCGGCAGCTCTCGCAGGGCTCGTAGCGCTGGAGCGGGACGGTGACCTCGGCGCCGAACGCGGCGTCCTCGAACGAGATCGAGACGTCGGCCTTCAGGTCCTCGCCGTTGCGGCGCGCGGCGCGCGACGACTCGCCGCCGAACCCGAAGAAGTCCCCGAGGATGTCGGCGAAGTCGACGAACTGATTCGGGTCGAATCCCGTGCCGCCGCCGGCCCCGCGGACGCCCTCGACGCCGAAGCGGTCGTAGCGCGCCCGCTTGTCCGGATCGGAGAGGACGGCGTAGGCCTCGGCCGCTTCCTTGAAGCGCTCCTCGGCCGCGACGTCGCCCGGGTTCTTGTCGGGATGGTGGCGGAGGGCCGCCTTGCGGTACGCGGCCTTCACGTCGTCGCTCGACGCGTCGCGGCCGACGCCCAGTACTTCGTAATAGTCGCGGGTGGACGTGCTCACGGGGGATCCTGCGGGACGGCGGTCAGGCCGGCTTCTCGGCGTTCTTGTCGGTCTTGTCGGCGTCGCCACCCGTGCGGCGCTCCTTGGACTCCGGCTTGTAGAGCATCGCCTGCGTCAGGATGCGCGAGACGCCCTTCATGTCGATCATCGCGTCGTCGATCGGGCCGCGCTCGTCGCCCGTGAGGACCTCGCGCGCGTTCTCGAGCGTGCGCTGGACGCGGTCCTTCTCGTCGGGCTGCAGGAGGTTCCCGAACTCCCGGTGAATCCGGTCGTTCGCGGCGATCATCCCCTCGAGCTTGTTCTTGAGCTGGCGGATCTCCTTGCGCTTGCTGTCCGTCGCTTTGTTCGAGGCCGCTTCCTCGATGATCTTCTCGATCTCGGTCTGCGAAAGGCCGCCCGCCGGGTTGATCTGGAGGCCCTGCGCCTTGCCGGTCGCGAGGTCCTTCGCGGAGACGTTCACGATGCCCGACGAGTCGATCATGAACGTGACCTCGATCTGGGGCACACCCTTGGCCGAGGCCGGAATGCCGACGAGCTGGAACTTGCCGAGGGACTTGTTCTCCTTGGCGATGTCGCGCTCGCCCTGCAGGACGTGGATCTCGACCGTCGTCTGGTTGTCGGCCACGGTCGTGAAGATCTGCGTGTTCTTCGTCGGGATCGTCGAGTTGCGCTCGATGAGCTTCACGAAGATCCCGCCGTGCGTCTCGAGGCCGAGCGAGAGCGGCGTGACGTCGAGGAGGACGAGATCCTTGATGTCCCCGCGGAGTACGCCCGCCTGGATTGCCGCGCCCACGGCGACGACCTCGTCGGGATTGATCGAGCGGTTCGGCGGCTTGCCGAAGATCGTCTCGACCATCTGCTGGACCTTCGGCGTCCGTGTCTGGCCGCCGACGAGGATGACCGTATCGACCTGGTCCGGCGAGAGGCCCGCAGCCTCGAGCGCGTTCTTGCAGGGGCCTTCCGTGCGCGCGATGAGCTCGGCGGCGAGCGCCTCGAACGTATCCCGCGTGAGGAGCTTGTTGATGTGCTTCGGGCCGGAGGCGTCGGAGGCGATGAACGGGAGGGCGACCATCGTCTCGAGCGCGGTCGAGAGCTCGCACTTGGCCTTCTCGGCGGCTTCCTTGAGGCGCTGGAGCGCGAGGCGGTCCTGGCGGAGGTCGATCCCGCTCGACTGCAGGAATTCCGCGAGCAGCCAGTCCATGATCGCGCGGTCGAAGTCCTCGCCTCCGAGGAACGTGTCGCCGGACGTCGAGAGGACCTCGAACATCCCGTTGTCGATGCGGAGGATCGAGATGTCGAAGGTCCCGCCGCCGAGGTCGTAGACGGCGATCGTCTCCTGCTTGCGGTTCTTCTCGAGCCCGTAGGCGAGCGCCGCCGCGGTCGGCTCGTTGATGATCCGGAGGACCTCGAGGCCCGCGATCCGGCCCGCGTCGCGAGTCGCCTGCCGCTGCGAGTCGTCGAAGTAGGCCGGGACCGTGATGATCGCTTCCTTGATCTCCTCGCCGAGCGCTTCCTCGCAGAACTCCTTGATCTCGCGCAGGACGAACGCCGCGATTTCCTCGGGCGAGTAGTCCCGGTCCCGGACCCGGATCTTCACGTCCCCGTTCGGAGCCTCGACGAGCGTGTAGGAGAGGTGCTCGCGCGCGTGACGGACCTCCGCGTCCGACCACTTGCGCCCGATGAGTCGCTTGACGGCGTAGATCGTCTGCGTCGGGTTCGTGATCGCCTGGCGCTTCGCGATCTGCCCGACCAGGCGTTCGCCGTCTTCCGTGAAGCCGACGATGGACGGCGTCGTTCGGGCGCCCTCGCGGTTGGGGACGACCTGGGGCGAGCCCACCTCCACGACGGCGACGCAGGAGTTCGTCGTCCCGAGGTCGATCCCGAGGACCTTAGCCAAGAGCGGCCTCCTTCGCCGTCCCGTTCTCCCGGCCCGGCGCGCCGGCGACCTTCACGCGTGCGGGTCTCAGGAGGCGGTCGTTCAGCATGTAGCCCCTCTGGTAAACCTCGAGGACGGTTCCGGGGGCGGCGTCGGGGGTCTCTTCGTTCACGACGGCCTCGTGGACGTTCGGGTCGAAGGACAGGCCCGAGTGCCGGGACTTCCACGAGGCCGTACTTGCGCAGAGCGTCGCCGAGCTGCCGCGCGATCATGTCGATGCCCGCCTGAAAATCCTCGCTCGACGCATCGCCGCGGTGCGCGAGGGCGCGCTCGAAGTTGTCGAGGACTCCGAGCAGATCGTGGAACGTGTCGGCGAGCGCGAACTTGAAGTAGTCGGCCTTGTCCTTCTCCGTCCGGCGCTTGAGGTTGTCGAAGTCCGCCGACTTGCGCAGGAGCGCTTCGCGCAGCTGGCCCGCCTCCTCCTCGGCCCGGATCGCGCGCTCCTTCGTGCCCTCGAGCTCGTCGTTCGCGCGGCGCGACCGGTCGAGCGCGGCGGAAAGCTCGTTCTCGAGCCTCCGCGCGAGCTCTCGGGTCCGGCCCGGGCGGCGCGAGCCGGGACGCGGAGGCGGCGGATCGGCCGGAACGGTCTCGTCCAGCCTCTGGCGGTGGCGCTCCTCGACGGCCTCGATCGCGCGCTCCGCCTCCTCGAGCGCCTTCGCGACGGCGTCGCTGCTCTCCGTCTCGAGGAAGATGATCTCGTCGTCGTCCGCTCGTGCCGCTTCCGGCCGCTCACGCCGCTCCCTCCGTGAGCCGGTGGCTCACGTAGCGGCCGAGCTCCTCGACGAGGGGCACGACGCGCTCGTACTCCATCCGGCGCGGCCCGACGACGCCGAGCGCGCCGAGGACCCGGTCGCCCTTGCGGTACGGCGCCGTGACGACGGCGGTCTGCGTCTCGCCCGTGAACGCGCTGTCGGAGCCGATGACGACGCGGGCCCCGCTCCACGAGAGGCAATCCGTCAGGAGGCTCACGAGACGCGCCTTCTCCTCGAAGGCGTCGGAACATGCGGCGCAGCGCCTCGACGTCGCCGCGGAACTCCGGCTTCTCGAGCAGCGACTCGGTCCCGTCGACGAAGACGGCGTCGCCCTCGGGGCGGCCTTCCGCGAACGCGCGGCGCCCGAGCTCGAGGGTCCGGGCGAGCGCGCGGTCCATGCGGCCTTCTCCTCCGCGAGCGCGCTCGAGGAGGAGTGCGCGGATCTCGTCGAGCGTCTTGCCCGCGTAGTCGACCGTGAGGCGGCGCGAGATCGCGTCGAGCTCGGCCTGGGCGAAGTCGTCGCGCGTCTCGATGAGGCGGCTCTCGACGAGCCCCGCGTCGGAGACCTCCGCGACGAGGATCTTCCGCTCGGTGAGACGCGTGAAGTGGACCGAGTCGAGCACGAAGCGGGCCGAGGCGGGCGCCGCGACGACGCCGACCTCTCCCGTCAGGCGGGACAGGACGCGCGACGTCGCCTGGAAGAAGCGGTCCGTCTCGAACGGCTCGGGCGCGAGCTCCTCGGCGATCCGGGCGCGCTCGTCGGCGCTCGGGAGGCGCGTCGTCATGAGCTCGCGTCACGAACGCGCCGATACCCGAGGTCCGTCGGGACCCGGCCCGCCGAGACGTGCGGGTGCGTGAGGAAGCCGAGGTCCTCGAGGTCGGCCATCGCGTTTCTCAGCGACGCGGACGAGAGCCCGAACTTCCGCCTTTCGTGAGCTGGCGTGAGGACACGGGCACGGCGCTCTCGATGTACGCGACGATCACCGACGCGAGCACCTCGCGGGATCGGCCGTCCAACCCCTTGAATTCACTGCTCATATTCGGCGGAAACGCGCCTCCTGAGAAAACCTTCGAAGACTCCGGACTCCGAGTCGCCGAATGATAACAAACGCGCGCAACGCCTTCCGCCGGGCCGCCGCGCCGGGCTTCCGTGCCGCCGCGCACAGGGCGCAGCCGCCCGCCGGTGTAATATGCAAGCTACTCCGCTCGGGGAGGTTTGCCGAAGGACTCGATGGTTTTTTTCAACTACGCCACGATGCAGATGGCCGCCAAGATCGTGTACTACGGTCCGGGCCTCTGCGGGAAGACGACGAACCTCCACGTGATCTACGGGCGCACGGCGCCCACGTCGCGGGGGAGATGGTCTGTCTCGAGACCGAGACGGACCGGACGCTGTTTTTCGACCTCCTCCCGCTCGACGTCGGGGTCATCGGGGGCTTCAAGACCCGCCTGCAGCTGTACACCGTTCCCGGCCAGGTCTTCTACAACACGACCCGCAAGCTCGTCCTCAAGGGAGTCGACGGCATCGTGTTCGTCGCGGACTCCCAGCGCCCGATGCGGGACCCGAACGTCGAGAGCCTCAGGAACCTCCGCGAGAACCTCGCCGAGATCGGCCTCACGCTCGAGAGCGTCCCGCTCGTCCTCCAGTACAACAAGCGCGACCTCCAGAACATCCTGTCGATCGACGAGCTGAACGAGTCGCTGAACGCGGACCGCGCCGTCGAGTGGTACGAGGCGTCCGCGACGAACGGGACGGGCGTCTTCGAGACGCTCAAGGCGATCTCGAAGCTCACGCTGCGCTCCCTGAAGGGCCGGATGTCGGTCGAGCAGCGCCGGCCGACGGTCGTCGTCTCCGGCGAGACGCCGCGCCGATCCCGGCCGCCGCGCTTCACGCCCCGGCATCCGGGCGCACACGTCTCGGGGATCACGGCGGCGGTCGATTCGCTCGGCGCGCCCGAGAGCGCCGGCGCGCCGCCGGCTTCCGCCGCACGGAACGCTCTTCGACTCGACGATCTCCCGCCTGCAGCGCCTGCAGTCCCTCCATCGCCAGGGCGTCGACCTCCACGCCGCGAGCGCGTCCGGGACCAGCCTCGCGGCGCTGACGCCGCCGCCGGTCACGCCGCCGCCCGCGTCGCCGAGGCGCCGCCACCCGAGGCGCCGTTCGAGGCCGCGAACCTGCCGCCCGCCGAAGACCCCGCCGCCGAGGTGAGCTTCGCCGAGATCCAGCCGCCTCCCGACGAGCCGCCCCCCGACTCGTCCGTCAAGCACGTGCGCGTGCGGTCGAACGTCGACATCCTCTCCGAGCTCGAGAAGCTCCGGAAGATCGCGACCCAGAAGCCGGCGTCGCCGCCGTCGGTCAAGGTGAGAGCGCCGCCGACGTCTCGCTCGACGACCTCCTCGGCTCCACGCGCAACCACAAGAAGGACGTCGCGCAGAGCTTCGAGGTCCTCGTGCCGCGCGAGGCGCTCGCGAAGAGCCGGCGCGTGACGGTCGGCCTCTCGTTCGGCGACGACGCCGGGCGCCATCGATCGGCGCCGAGAAGCGGTTCGACGTCGAGCTTCGCCGGCGTCAAGGACTCCAGAAGCTCCTGCTTTCCCTCAGGTTCAACGTGCGCGCCGAATGAAGGGCCGCACGCCTCCTCGCCGCCCTCGGGGCGCTCGCGGCCGTGGGCTGCGCGTCCGCGCCCGCCGGGAACGCGCCGCGGCGCCCTCTTCTCCGTCGCCCGAGGCCTCGGCCCTCGCCGCCCGCACCCAGGCGACGGATCTCTTCTACCGCGGGAAGGCCTTCGCGCTCGCGGGCGACGGCGCCTGCGCCCACGAGGCGTTCGGCGGCGCGCTCGAGGCGTTCCGCGCCGCGCGAGCGCCCGGCAACGCCTCCGACCTCGCGTTCGCGGGCCAGCTCTGGGACAGCATCGCGGCGTACCAGCCGGTCGTCGAGACGCCGCCCGCCCCGCCGAGCCCGAGAGCCGCCCGCGGAGGACCCGCGCGACAGCCTGGTCGCCGCGTCCCCGACCGCGAGCCCGGAGGAGTTCGACGAGGCGAAGAAGGAGGTCGGCGCCGCCCCCGCGGGCGCCTGCGCTTCGACATTCCGATCGTCGTGAACGAGCAGGTCCTGAAGCGCCGTCGCGTTCTACCAGTTCCGATCGCCGCTCGCGTTCGCGTCCGCCCTCAAGCGCAGCGGACGCTACATCGACCTCATGCGCGGGATCCTCAGGGAAGAGGGCCTGCCGGAGGACCTCGTCTACGTCGCGATGGTCGAATCGGCCTTCAAGTACCAGGCGCACTCCCGCGCCGCGGCGCACGGATTCTGGCAGTTCATCGACGGGACGGGCCGGCGCTACGGCCTCCACCGGACGCGCGCCTACGACGAGCGCAGCGACCCGGTGAAGTCGACGCGCGCGGCCGCCGCGTATTTCCGGGATCTCTACGAGATGTTCGGGGACTGGCACCTCGCAATGGCGGCGTACGACGCCGGCGAAGGCAAGATCCTGAAGAGCCTCCAGCGGACGGGCGCGCGCGACTTCTGGGGCCTGACGCAGGGCTCGACCCTCCGCCGCGAGACGCGCGACTACGTCCCGTTCGTCCTCGCGACGGCGCTCATCGCGAAGGACCCCGCGCGCTTCGGCTTCGACGTCGTCCCCGATCCGCCGCTCGCCTGGGACGCCGTGACGGTCAAGAAGCCCGTCGACCTCGCGCGGGTGGCCGAGGTCGTCGGCGCGACGCTCCCGGATCTCCAGCTCCTGAACAGCGAGCTCAAGACGCGGTCCACGCCCCACGGCCTCCGCTCGTACGACCTCCGCGTTCCGCGGGGCACGGCTGCTCTCGTCGCAGCGCGCCTCCCGGGATTCCCGGCGGCGCCCGAGGTCGCCGAGAAGCGGATCATCGTCCGGAAGGGCGAGACGCTCCACAGGGTCGCGGCGCGCGCCCACGTGTCCGTCGCGGAGCTCTGCGACTGGAACGACCTCCCGCGGACCGCCCGGCTCCGGAAGGGCATGGTCCTCGTCGTGCCGTCCCGCGGCAGGCCCCGTCCGAAGGAGCAGCGTCGCCGCGAAGTCGACGGCCCCGCAGGGCGAGATCCGCGCCGTCCCGACGCCCGCTTCCGCGATCACGCGCGCTTCGGACGTCGGCCCGTTCACGGCCGCTCCCTCGACGGCGACGCCCGTCTCCGCCGCTGCGCTCCCGGCGCGCGTCGACATGCCGGCGGAGGGCTTCGAGGAGGACGCCTCGCGCGGTGTCCGCGAAGACGCCGGCTGCCCGCAAGGTGCGGCACACCGTGAAGGCCGGGGAGACGCTCTACGCGCTCGCCGCGCGGTACGGGACGACGATCGACGCGATCCTGCGCGAGAACCGCCTCCGCTCGGCCCGCTCGCTCAGGGCCGGCCAGACGCTGACTCTGACGCTCGCCGTCCTGAACTGACCGCGGGCCCGCATGACGGTCGCGCGTGCGCATTCCGCCACGGTCGTGGGTCTCGACGGGAGTCCCGTGGTCGTCGAGTGCGCGATCGGCGCGGGTCTGCCGGGCCTGACGCTCGTCGGCCTTCCGGACGCCGCCGTCAAGGAGAGCCGCGAGCGCATCCGGTCGGCGCTCCGGCACGTCGGCTTCCCCGTCCCGCCGAGGAGCGTCGTCGTGAACCTCGCGCCGGCGGACCTCCCGAAGTCGGGCACGGCGCTCGACCTCGCGGTCGCGCTCGCGATCCTCGCCGCGAACGGCGACGTCCCCGCCGAGGCGCTCGCGGGCTCGATGCTCGTGGGCGAGCTCGGGCTCGACGGAGCCCTCAGGCCGGTGCCCGGCGTTCTCGCCCTCGCGGAGGCGGCCTTCCGCGAAGGGCGCCAGATCGTCGTTCCGACGGAGAACGCCCGGGAGGCGGCGGCGATTCAGGGTCTCGACGTCCGGGCCGCGGATCATCTCGGTGCCGCCATCGCCCACCTTCTCGGAAGACTCCCGCTCCCGAAGGCCGTGCCGGCCGAGGAGGCCGCGCGCGGATCCGAAGCCCGAGCCGGACCTCGCCGACGTGCGCGGCCAGGCCGTCGCCCGGCGCGCGCTCGAGATCGCCGCGGCCGGCGGACACAACCTCCTCATGGCGGGCCCGCCCGGCTCCGGGAAGACGATGCTCGCGCGGCGGCTCCCGGGGCTCCTGCCTCCGCTCTCGCGCGAGGAGAGCCTCGAGGTGACGCGCATCTGGAGCGTCTCGGGGCGGCTGCCCGCGCGGAGCGGGCTGCTCGTCCACCGGCCATTCCGCGTCCCCACACCACGGCGCGTCGGCCGCCGCGCTCGCGGGGGGCGGCACCGGATCCGCGTCCCGGCGAGCTCTCGCTCGCCCACTTCGGGGTCCTTTTCCTGGACGAGCTTCCCGAGTTCCGGCGCGACGCGCTCGAGGCGCTCCGCGAGCCCCTGGAGGACGGCGTCGTCTCCGTCGCGCGCGCGGCCGGGGCGCGGACGTTCCCGGCCCGGTTCCTCTTCGTGGCGGCGATGAACCCGTGTCCCTGCGGCTTTCGCGGCGATCCTCGCCGCGCCTGCTCGTGCTCGCCCCGCGATGTCGCCCGCTACCGCCGGAAGATCTCGGGCCCGCTGCTCGACCGGATCGACCTGCACGTGGAGGTGCCCGCCCTCTCGTCCTCCGACTTCGGAGCGGACGGCGACGGTGAACCCACGAGCGCCGTGCGGGCCCGGGTCGTGGCCGCCCGCGGGCGGCAGCTCGCGCGCACCGGCGACCCACGCCTCGTGAACGCCGCTCTCTCCGGCCGGACCGGACGGGCTTCTCTCAAGCCGAGCGCGGAGGCCAGGGCTCTCCTGGACCGAGCGGTGGACCGGCTGACGCTGTCCGCCCGGGCCTACCAACGGGTACTGCGCGTGGCGAGGACGATCGCCGACCTCGCCGGGGCATCCGGAATCGGGACCTCTGAAGTGGCGGAGGCCCTGCGGTTCCGACCCGGCCGGGACGCGGCGGCGAGCCCGTAAACGCTTGATTCCGCGTTCCTTCTACTGATGCATCCAATTCCCTTGACAGCGCCTCTGGCGGGGCTCAAATTCCCGGGGAAGATCAAAAATGCCTCCCTGGGTAGGCTGTGCATTTTTTTGTCCGGGGCGGTTCCCGGA
>CAWIUK010000005.1:0-164134 GCA_963839295.1 uncultured Acidobacteriota bacterium
GTCTTCTCGACGATCTTGATGCGCTTGAGCGCTGCGCGCTCGGTCTTGGCCTTCGCGGCCGCGGCCGTCGCGAGCGCGGCGGCCGACGGGGCGGTGGGCGCCTGCCGGACGATGAGGCTCTTGGGCGCCTGCGTCTTGCCCGCGAGGATCGCGGTCGCCGTGGCGGCGTCCAGGACGGAGTCCGCGGTCTTGACGTCGACGCCGATGCCCTGAAGGAGGAAGAGAACCTCCTTCGGGGGCTTGCCCATCATCTTCGCGAGCTGGGCGACGGTGAATTTCGCGGCGGTCGGTTTCACTTTTCGGGAGTCTCCGTCACGGGAGCGGACGAGGACTCCTCGTCGCCGGTTTCCTGGAACTCGAGGGTCTCTTCTTCGTCTTCTTCATCGGGGGGGGCCTCGTCGAAGGCGCGCACCGTCTCGACGGCCGCGTCGCGGGTGGCGGGCTCGAGCGCCACGGCCGCGAGCGGGTTCTCGCCCTCGCCGAGCGCGGCGTCGAGGAGGTCGCCCACGCTGCCGAATCCGGCGGCCTCGAAGGCCGTCACGGCAGCCGCGTCGAGATCGGGCACCTCGGAGAGGGCCGTGCCGCGGCGCTGAGACGCGATGAGCATGCGCTGGAGGGCCTGGGCGACCTCGGCCTTGACGGCCTGCTCGCTCTTGATCTCGATGCGTGCGCCGATGAGCGCGGCGGCGAGGCGGACGTTCTGGCCGCGCTTGCCGATCGCGAGGGAGAGCTGGTCCTCCTCGACGATGCACTCGAGGGTCGGGACCGGCTCGACGGGCTCGCCGTCCGCGCCGATCTCCGGCTCGGCCTCGTCGTCGGCCGGCATGGCCGAGACGCGCGTGATCTTCGCGGGAGAGAGCGCGTTCTGCGCGTACGTGATGAGGTCGTCCGAGTACTGGATGATGTCGATGCGCTCGCCGCGCAATTCGCGCATGATCGCCTGCACGCGCGCGCCGCGCATTCCGACGCAGGCGCCGACCGGGTCCACGTCGCGCTCGCGCGACGATACCGCGACCTTCGCGCGGTCCCCGGGCTGGCGGACGCACCCGCGGATCACGACGGTGCCGTCGTAGATCTCGGGAACTTCCATCTCCATGAGGCGCATGAGGAGCTCGGGCGCCGTGCGCGACAGGATGATCTGCGAGCCCTTCGGGTTCTTGTGGACGTCCACGAGGACGCCGCGGACGCGCTCGCCCTGCGTGTAGCGCTCCGCGCGCGACTGGTGCTCGCGCGGGATCGCGGCCTCGGTGCGGCCGAGGTCGACGATCATGTCCCCGCGCTCGAAACGCTTCACGGTCCCCGTGATGAGCTCTCCGACCTTCGGGAAGTACTCGTTGTAGATGTTGTCGCGCTCGGCCTCGCGGAGCTTCTGGTAGAGCACCTGCTTGGCGCTCTGCGCCGCGATGCGCCCGAGCCCTTCGGTCGAGCGGTACAGGCGGATCTCGTCACCGAGCCCGATCGCCGCGGCGTCGATGATCTCCTCGTCCCCGGTCGACTCCTCGCCTTTCGGGTTGCGGACCACCTGCCAGCTCTGGCCCGCGAGCTCGCCCGCGAGGAGCGCCTGCGCCTCGTCCGGAAGGACCTCGATCCAGGGAAGGCGGATCTCCTTGTCGGGGTCGACGGGCGCAGAGGCCGCCGCCGGGACGGGCGCCGCGGCGGCTCCGAGCGGGACGTCGTCGGGGTCGAGCACGGCCTCGGCCTCGGGTTCCTCGGGTTTCGTCTTCTGCTCGACGACCCGGTACGGCGTCCAGGCGGTCAGGAGGCCCGTCGCCGGGTCGAACCGGGCGGACATCTCCCTCACCTTGTAGACCTTGCGCGCGGCCGTGGCGATCGCCTCTTCCAGCGCGGCGACGAGGCGGTCGAACTCGATTTCCTTGTCGCGCGCGGCGGCCTTGAGGGCCTCGATGATCTCGTCGGCTTTCGTGGCGGGCGGAGCCGCCGCGGCCTTGGCCGCCTTCGCGGCCTTCGCGCGCGGCTTCGCCGCGCCCTTCGGCGCCTTCGTCTTCTTCTTCTCGGGCGCCGGGCCGTTGTCCGTCGGGGGCTGGGTGCTCATCGTGTCGTGTTCTCCGTCGGGTTTACAGTTCGGGGACGAGCCGCGCGATCCGGACGTCGCCGAATCGCACAGTGTAGCGTCGCTTCTGATCCTCATCAAGGACCGTCAGGGAGTCCTCGCGGACATCCTCGAGGATTCCCTTGAGCTTCGCGGTTCCTTCGACCTTGCGCGCGAGGCGCACGGTCACGCGGCTGCCCTTGAACCGGGAGCAGTCCGCGAGCGTCCAGAGCGGCCGGTCGAGCCCGGGCGACGAAACCTCGAGGACGTACTCGGGCAGGCTCTCCTCGAGCGGGTCGAGGATCGCCGAGGCCTCGCGCGACGCGGTCTCGCAGTCCTCGAGCGTCACGCCGCCGGGCCGGTCGATGAAGAGCGTCAGGGTGGCGCGGCCGCGGCCCGGGAGCCAGTCGAGGTGACAGAGCTCCAGCCCGAGCGCCCCGAGGCGCCCGCGAAGGAGGCTTCCCGTCCCCGCGTCGATCGGCAGGTCCCGTGCGGTCATCCAGTCGTCTTCGGGCTCTTCCTGCAGCCCGCATGGGGCAAAAAAAAGAGGGCGTATGCCCTCTTTCAAGCCCCTTGAAAGCTGCAACGTCATTATAGGCGCCGGGCTGCCGGCGGGCAAGGCGCGAAAGCCGCTAACATGCCGGCCGGGCGTGGCACGGACTTCCCATACGAGCCGTCCGCGCGACAACAGGACGCCCTCTCGAGGGGATATTCCATCAGCGATCTCACCGTCATTCGTCTGAACGACGAAGCCGTCGAAGGCCAGGAAGACCTCGCCCCGTGGCCGCCTCCCCAGGGCCTCGCGCCCGAGGAGGACCCGTTCTCGGTCGTCGCGCAGGCCGAGACGCCCGAGTTCCTGCCCGGCGTGCGCGCCCGGTCGACGGCCCGCGACTGGCGCATCAATACGGAACGCGCGTTCGCGCTCTCGATCATCCTCCACCTGCTCCTCGTGATCGCGCTCCTCACGATCAAGCTCCCGGAGAGGCGCGCCGAGGACCAGTCGGACCCGCTCGGCATCATGGCCCTCATGCAGGCGACCCCGCCGGACCCCACGATCCCGATCCAGCTCTTCCCGGCGCCGGGTCCGAAGGCCCGTCAGCCCGGGCCGCGGCCGCTCCCGTCCGACATGAACCGCCAGGCGCATGGCGGCGACCAGCAGCTCCCCGTGATGCCCGTTCCGAAGGCTTACCCGCAGGCCGGGATCCGGGACCTCGACGCGGGCCGGCCGGGGGCGCCCGCCGCGCCGCGTCCCGCCCGAGGCGAGGAGTCCGGCGACGTCGGCAAGAAGCTCACGGACCTCGCACAGGCCGCCCCGATGAGCGATCCGCCGACGGCCGAGGAACGCGCGAACGCGCGGCGCCTGCGCGGGCTCCCGTCCCTGGACGTCGGCTCGATGAGCGCGCAGGACGCCAAGCGCGCCGCGCAGCAGGACGGCGGGCAGGGCGGGGAAGGCGGCGGCGGCTACGACCGCGACGGCGGCTTCGTGGATTCCGGGCCCCTCTCGTTCGACACGGTCGGTTACGACTGGGGCGCGTATGCGGCCGAGATGATCCGCAAGATCAAGCGCAACTGGGACGTCCCGGCGCTGGCGCGATACGGCGTGAAGGGCCGGCTCACGATCCGCTTCTACATCCTCAAGGACGGGCGGGTGGAGGCCGAGCGGATCCTCTCGAACTCGGGCGTGCCGCCCTTCGACAACGCCGCGTTCCTCGCGATCTCGCACGCGTCGCCGTTCCGGCCGCTGCCCTCCGATCTCGGGCACGACCGCGAGGGCGTCACGGTGACGTTCTTCTACAACATCCGACCCGAGGACGTGGAGCCGGCCGGCCGGCGCTGACGAACGTGCGACCCGCGCCTTTGTGACGCGGAAGACCCGGCACGAACCTTGCCATCAGGGACTGAGAGGCGCCGGCGACCCCACCGGCCGGCGACCAAAGAGGGCCTATCATCCATGGACGGTATGCGCACAAAAACCAAAGTTCTCTCTCTCGCCGCCCTGCTCGCCGGATCGGTCGTCTTCGGGATGATCCTCGCGGGCAGCCTCGACCTCACCCGCCTCGCGACGGCCCAGAAGGCCGCGCCCGCGGCGTCCGCGCCGGCGCCGTCGGCGAAGGCCGCCGGCGGGACCGCCCTCGCCCTTCCCTCCTTCGCCGACATCGTCGAGCAGATCGAGCCTGCGATCGTCTCCGTCACGGCGACGGACATCGTGAAGGCCGACAAGAGGAGACGCTCGTACCACAACTTCGGGGGCGACGGCGGGCAGGACCCGTTCGAGTTCTTCTTCGGCCCCGACGGCCCGAAGAAGAAGGGCTCCGATGACGACGAGGACCAGAAGCAGCTCTCCGGCGGCACGGGTTTCCTCATCGAGCCCGACGGCTACATCCTCACGAACAACCACGTGATCGAGGGGGCCGACAAGGTCGAGGTCAAGGTCGGCGACAAGGACGATTACAAGGCGAAGGTCGTCGGTCGCGATCCCGCGACGGACCTCGCGCTCCTCAAGATCGAGGGGACGAAGCCGTTCCCGACCGTGAGGCTCGGGGACAGCGACAAGATCCGCGTCGGCGAGTGGGTCATGGCGATCGGCGACCCGCTCAACTTCGACAAGTCCGTCACCGTCGGCGTCCTCTCGGGCAAGGGCCGCTACGCGGGCCTCTCTCGCGCGACGAGCGCCTTCGAGAACCTCCTCCAGACGGACGCCGCGATCAACTTCGGGAACTCCGGCGGCCCGCTCGTGAACGTGAACGGCGAGGTCGTGGGCATCAACACGGCGATCTCCCGTTTCGCGCAGAACATCGGCTTCGCGGTGCCCATCAACGTCGCGAAGCGGCTCCTGCCCCAGCTCAAGAAGGGCAAGGTCGTGCGCGGGTTCCTCGGCGTCAACATCGAGTCCGTGAACAAGAAATGGCAGGAGGCCTACGGCCTGAAGGCCGCGGAGGGCGCGCTCGTCCAGTCGGTCGAGAAGGGCAAGCCCGCCGACAAGGCCGGCCTCAAGTACGGCGACGTCGTGACGCGCGTCGACGACGTCACGGTCAAGACCAACCGCGACCTCATCGACTACGTGTCGAGCAAGGCCCCGGGCGCCAAGATCACGATCGGCTACATCCGCGACGGCAAGGAGCAGACGGCGGTCGCGACGCTCGAGACGCGGCCCGAGGACGGCGAGAAGCCGGCGGCCGAAGGCGAGGAGGAGGGCGCGACCTCCCGCCAGAAGATGCTCGGCCTCGAGATCGACGACCTGACGCCGCGGGCCCGCCGCGCGTACGGGATCGACAAGGACACGTCGAAGGGCGTCGTGATCACGCACGTCAAGCCCGTGTCCCCGGCGGCCGACGGGAATCTCCAGGAGGGCGACGTCATCCTCGAGGTGAACGGCACCGCCGTCGGGTCGGTGGACGAGATGCAGGCCGCCATCAAGAAGGCCCCCAAGGGCAAGTACATCCGCTTCTACGTCCAGCGCCAGGGGCCGCGCGGGCAGACGCAGAAGTTCCTGACGGCGGTGAAGCCGGAGGAGTAGGGCACTCGTCTCGTTTTTCTGCTTCGTGGAGCGGCGGCGCGAAGGCGTCGCCGCTTTTCGTTGAAAGTGAAGAGAGGGAAGCGCGCGGACGGCCGCCGCCCCTCGGAGGGGACGCCGCGGCGTGAACGAGAATTGCTGGCGCTCGCCCCGGTTCGTTCGTGGAGGGTCCAGGCCCATGTCCAGCGCTCGGCGGTTCGGAATCCTGCTTCTCGTCGCGGTTTCGCTTCCCGCGCTGGCCACCTCTCCGGACTCCCGTCCGTCGTCGTTCCCCGAGCCCGGTGCGCCCTCCCCGAAGCCGTCGCGTCTCGCCTGGGCGCTGAAGCCGGGCGTCCTCGAACGCCTCTCGCCCGGAGCGCGGCAGGCCGTCCTCGCCGCGAACGGCCTCGCGCCGGCCCCGGCGCGAACGGGGAGGCCGGCGCCACGGGTGGGCGCGGGCGCGGCACCTTCTGCTTTCGCGGCGGCGGCGGCGGCCGCGCCGCGCCAGAACGTCCGCGTGAACGACCCCGCGCTCGACGTCGATCACCACATGAGCCGCACGACGTCCGTCGCCGCGCGGGGCTCGCTCGTCTTCGTGGGCTTCGAGGACACGACGAACGCGGCCTCAGGCTACGGCGTCTCGAACGACGGCGGCGCGACGTTCAGGCACCTGCGGATCCAGGCGCCGGCCGACACCTTCTATTACGGGAGCCCGTCCGTGGCGATCGGACCGGCCGGAGAGGTCTACTACGCGTTCCTCGAGGCGCCGAGCGGGGACCCCACGGACATCGCCCTCGCGAAGTCCACGGACGGGGGCCGGACGTTCCCGCCCACGGGGATCGCGTCCCCCGCGGGGTACGTCCTGAACGGCTACGACGTGATGGACCGGCCCCGCGTCGCCGTCGACACCGGGGCCTCGTCCCCGCGAAAGGGCTCCGTCTACGTCGTGTGGACGTACATCTTCTCGAATGCCGGCGACACGGCGATCCTCTGCGCCTCCTCGAGCGACGGCCAGACGTTCCAGCCGCCGTCCATCCTCTCGATCATCGACGGCACGTGGGTGGACCACCCGGCCGTGACGGTCGCGCCGAACGGCGACGTCTACGTCGCGTACGAGGACGGGCACCTTTCGCCGAACGGGATCTCGATCACGCGCTCGACGGACGGCGGCAACAACTGGCTCCCGCTGCACACGGTCGCGACGTACCAGCCCGCGGGCCCGCTGACGGCGGGCGGCGGCGCCGCGGCGTCCAATCCCGGCCCGTCGCTCGCCGTGGACGGAAACGGGGTCGTCCACGTCGCCTGGGCGGCCGTGTCGAGCGGCGCCACGACGGACCGGTCGGACGTCTTCGCCTCGCGCTCGACCGACAACGGCTCGACGTTCTCCGCGGCGCGAAAGCTCAACGACGACGGCACGGCGACGTCGCAGGCCTTCCCGGCGATCGCGGCCCTGCCCGACGGCACGGTCGGTGTGCGCTGGACGGACCGCCGGAACGATTCCGCCCGGGACGCGCTGAACGACGTCTTCATGGCGATCTCGCGCGACGGCGGCCAGACCTGGGGGAGGAACTTCCTCGTCACGGACCGCAACTCGGCGTGGGGGCCTGCGCCGCACAGCCTCGCCGGGAACGGCCACGCGTCGTACGACGGCCTCGCGGCCGACGGCGCGACCTTCTACGCGAGCTGGACGGACGAACGCTCGGGGGACGCGGACGTCTACGCGGCCGCGGTTCCGGAGAGCTTCGACGCGACCGCCCCCGACTTCCACCTGTCGGCGCTCGGCACGTATGCGGCGGTGCCGCAGGGCGGGACCGCGACATTCGACCTCTCCGCGACGGGCGTGAACGGCTTCGCGGGCGCGCTCGCGCTCTCGGCCGACGTCGTGCCGGCGGGCCTCGCGCCGTCGCTCGCAAGCGGGACGGTGACTCCGGGCCAGACCGTCCGCCTCACGGTCGCGGCGTCGGCCTCGGCGGCCCCCGGCGACTACGTGCTGGGTGTCGCGGCTGCGTCCGGCGGCCTCGTCCGCGGGACGCGCGTGCGGCTCACCGTGACGGACCCCCGGCGGGGAATTCCGCCGCCCGTGAACGTGACGGGGTCGGCCGGATTCTCGACCGGCTCCGTCAGGGCGGACGCCTCCGGCGTCCTGCACGCCGTCACGGACGACGACGCCGCGCAGGTGCAGGGCTCGGACGTCTTCTACCGGCGCTCGACGGACGGCGGGGCGACGTTCTCGGCGCCCCTGAAGCTGAACGCCGCGGGCTCCACCGCATACGAGAACGCGTTCACGATCGACCCGACCGGCCGCATCTTCGTCGTCTGGTCGGGTCGCGCCTCAGGAGAGACGAGCCCGCGGGTCTATTTCGCGCGCTCGACGGACGGCGGGGCGACGTTCTCGACGCCCGCGGCGGTGAGCGCCACGGGCGGGAGAGCGGCCCTGCCGAACGTCGTCGCGGACCGGAACGGGAACGTCGTCGTCGCCTGGTACGACGTCGGGGGCACGTTCGTCGTGGACTGGTCGCGCTCGACGAACGCGGGGACGAGCTTCACGTCGCCGCGGTCCATCTCCGACGCGCCGGCCGTTCTCGCGCGGCCGGGGCTCGCGATCGACTCGAAGAACGACGCCTGGCTCGCGTGGACGCGGCAGACGTCCGTCCTCGTCGGGGCGACGTCGGTGATCCGGCTCGCGACGTCGAAGGCAGGCGCCGCGTTCGCGAACACCACGACGGTGAGCGACCCCACGGTCTTCGCCTTCGTCCCGGACCTCGCGACCGGGCCGGACGACAGCGTCGGGCTCGCGTTCTACACGCGCCCGGTCGTGGCGGGCACGCTCCAGAACCGCCAGATCACGTTCCTGCGCTCGACGAACGGCGGCGCCGCCTTCTCGAGCCCGGTCTTCCTGTCGACGGCGGCGGACCAGTCGTACGTGCCGGCCGTGTCGTTCGAGGCCTCGGGCGCGATCGACGTCGCGTGGGAGGAGTTCGACGCGAGCGACGTCCAGAGCGACGTCTTCGTCGCGCGCTCGACCGACGGCGGAAAGACGTTCTCCGCGCCCGCGAACCTGTCGTCGGACGGCGGCTTCTCGGGCAGCGCGGGCGACCCCGCGGACGGCATCGGCGGGCCCGGGCGCGCGGCCGTCTCCGCGGGCGCGAACGGAACGCTCGTCGTCTCGTGGGCGGACGACTCGGGCGGCGTGCTCGACCTCTTCGTCTCGACGCCGCGCGCGACCGTGGTCTCGAATCACGCGCCCGTCCCGACGATCACGAGTCCCACGCCGGGTTCGACCTTCGAGGCCGGCGCCCCCGTGACGTTCACGGGCTCGGCGACGGACGCGGACGGCGACGCCGTCACGCTCGCGTGGGACTTCGGCGACGGCAAGGGCGCGACGGGAGCTTCTCCGATCCCGCATCCGTACGCGCTGCCGGGTTCGTACGCGGTCACGCTCACCGCCCGGGACCCGAACGGCGGCGCCGGCTCGGCGACGCTCACCGTCGACGTGACCGTTCCCGCGTCGGGCGGCGCGGCGACGAGCCTCCTCGTTCCGGTCGTCCTCGAGGCCGCCGGCCTCGGCGGCAGCCGGTACACCTCCGACCTCACGCTCGTCTCGCGCGCGGCGGCGCCGACCGACGTCGTCCTCTCGTACACGGCCTCGCAGGGGTCGGGCTCGGGCTTCGCGCGCGTCACGCTCGCGGCGGGGGAGATGCGGGTCCTGTCCGGCGTCGTCGACTGGCTGCGCGGGCAGGGCCTCCCGATCCCGGCCGACGGCTCGACGCAGGTCGGAACCCTCCTCGCGACCTTCCGCGGTGTCGCGGACGCGGGCCTCGTCGCGGCGGGGGCGCGCTCGTTCACGGCCGACCCGCTCGGGAGCGGCGGGACGTTCGGTCTCTACGCGCCGGCGGCGTCCACGACGACGACGAAGGCGACGATCATCGGCCTTCAGCAGAACGCGACGCAACGAAGCAATCTCGCCGTCGTCAACGCGGGGCCCGATCCCGTGACCCTCCACATCCAGCTTGTGGGTCCGAACGGCGAGGCGCTGACGAGCCCCTCGGACCAGACGCTCGCGGGATACGGCTGGACGCAGTTCAATGAGCCGCTGCTCTCACAGGCCGCCTCGGGAATAGCCGTCATTACCCGCATCTCGGGCGCGTCCCCCTTCAGCGCCTACGGAGTCCTCAACGACGCCGTTACGTCGGACGGCTCGTACATCCCGCCTCTCCTCGACGGCGACGCCTCCGGCGGGGACCGGCTCGTGCCGGTCGTCCTCGACGTGCAGGGGCTCGGCGCGCGGTTCAAGACGGAGCTGACGCTCACGAACCTCACGCCGTCTCCTCTCCCGCTCACCCTCGTCTACACGGCGGCCGCGGGCTTCGGCAGCGGTTCGGGCAACGTCGCGCTCGCCCTCGCCGCCGGCGAGCAGCGCATCCTGCCGGACACGATCGCGTTCCTCCGCGGGACGCTCCCGATCGAGAATGACGGGCGGAACGTCGGCGGCTCGCTCGTCGTCCAGGCTCCGTCCGGTACGCCCGCGGGCGCGCTCGGCGTCGGCGCGCGCACGTTCGTCCCGCTCGCGCCCGCCGGGTCGTACGGCCTCTTTTATCCGGGCCTGACGGCCGCGCAGTGCGCGACGGGCGCGGCGTTCGTCTACGGACTGCAGGAGAACGCGGCGCAGCGCTCGAACTTCGCGGTCGTGAACCGGGGCGACGCGGCGGACGCGATCACGCTGCGGATCACCTATTACGGCGCGAACGGTTCCACGCTCGGCACGCCCGTCGACCAGACGCTCGGCCCCGGCCAGTGGCTCCAGTTCGGGCGGCCGCTCGCCGCGCTCGGGGCGAGCGCCGGCTACGCGAAGGTCGAGAAGCTCTCGGGCGCGTCGCGTTTCGCGGCATACGCGGTCCTCAACGACAACGTGACGTCGGACGGCAGTTACGTGGCGATGAGCTTCTAGAGAGCTGCTCCCGCCCCTCCGCAACCCGCCCGCCCGCCGGCCGTATAGTCCGGGCATGAGCACGACACTCTTCCGGGCGGCGCTCGCCGCCGCCCTCGCAGGCGCTCCGGCGGCGCTCGCCAACGCACCCGCGCCGGCGCCGCGCGAGGTCCTGCCTTTCATCGCGGACGACTACCCGAAGGCGCTCGCGGCGGCGAAGGCCGCGAAGAAGCCGATCTTTTTCGAGGCCTGGGCGCCCTGGTGACACACGTGCCGCTCCATGAGGGCCTTCGTCTTCACGGACAAGGCGCTCGGGCGGCAGGCCGGACGGTTCGTCTGGCTTTCGGTCAACACCGAGAAGCGTGAGAACGCCGCCCTCCTCGGGAAGTTCCCGGTCCGGGTGTGGCCCTCGTTCTACGTGATCGACTCCGCGACCGAGAAGATCGTCCTCCGGTGGGCCGGAGGCGCAACCGTCCCGCAGCTCCTGCGCGTCCTCGACGACGGCGCGAAGGCCGCCGGCGGCGGCCGGGGGCCCGCGACGGCGCTCGCCGAAGCGGACCGTCTCTACGCCGAAGGCAAGTACGCCGAGGCCGGCGCCGGTTACGGCAAGGCGCTCGAGACCCTGAAGCCGGGAGAGGCGTCGTACCCGCGCGTCGTCGAGTCGTTCCTCTTCGCGCTCTCGTCGTCCGGGCAGCGCGAATCCTGCGCGGCGGCCGCGCGCGACGCGTTTCCCCGCCTGAAGGGCACGCCCTCGGCGGCGAACGTGGCGGGCTCGGGGCTCGACTGCGCGCTCGGGATGAAGGAAGGCGACGCACGGAAGGCGGAGCTCGTCGCGGCCATGGCAGCGAATGCGCGCGAAGTCGTCGCCGGCCCGAAGACGGGCCTCGCGGCCGACGACGTGTCGTCGGTCTTCAGCTCGCTCGCGGACGAGCGGGAGGCCGCGAAGGACGAAGCGGGCGCGAAGAGGTTCCTGGAAGACTGGGCCGGGTACCTCGAGGGCGAGGCCGCGAAGGCGAAGACGCCGGTTGAGCGAACGGTCTTCGACGCGCACCGGACGTCCGTGTGCGTCGCGCTCGGCCAGCCGGAGCGCGTCGTCCCGGCGCTCCTTCTCTCCGAGAAGGACTTCCCGGGCGACTACAACCCGCCGCAGCGTCTCGCGATCGCTTACGGGGCGATGGAGAAGTACGGCGAGGCCCTCGCCGCGTCCGACCGCGCGATGGCGCGGGCGTACGGGCCCAGCAAGCTCGTCGTCTACCGGACGCGCGTCGACATCCTGACGAAGAGCGGCGCCGCTCCGGCGGCGAAGAAGACGCTGGCCGAGATGCTCGCGTACGCCGAAGGACTGCCGAAGGAGCAGGTGAGCGACCGAACGATCGCGGCGATCAGGAAGCAGCTGGAGGCGGCGCCGAACTAGGCTCTTCGAAGGAGATCCGTGACGGGCAGAACGGCGGGTCGAGCGTAGCCGCCGCGAAGTCGTGCCGGTTGGCTCGCAGCACCCGGCCGTCGGCGTCGCGGACGACGCGCTCGTAATGCGCGTCGCGCTCGAACGGCTCGCGGCCCGCGCCGCGGATGAGGCCTTCCATCTGCGCGCGCGTCAGGCCCGCCTCCGTCGTCGCGCCGGCGGCGTGCGTGATCGTCTCCTCCATCACCGTGCCGACGAGGTCGTCCGCGCCGAAGTGGAGCGCGACCGGGGCGAGCTTCTCGCCGATCTGCACCCAGTACGCCTTCACGTGGTCGACGTTGTCGAGCATGAGGCGCGAGACGGCGATGACCTTCAGGTCCGTCATGCCGGTGGCGGCGGGGAGGTCGGGGAGCTGCGTCTCCTCGGGGTGGAACGCGAGCGGGATGAAGCCGAGGAACCCGCCCGTCTCGTCCTGGAGCGTCGCGGATCCGCACGAGGTGGTCGACGCGGTCCTCGGCGGTCTCGACGCTGCCGTAGAGCATCGTGACGTTCGTCTTGACGCCGTTCTCGTGGCAGAGCCTCGCGAGCTCGAGCCAGCGCTCGCCGGAGATCTTGTCGCGGCAGATGACGTCGCGGACGCGCTTCTCGAAGATCTCCGCGCCGCCGCCCGGGCAGGAATCCATGCCGGCGTCCTTCAGCTCGCGGATGACCGTCACGACGTCCTTCTTCGCGACGCGGGCGATCCAGTCGACCTCGACCATCGTCCACGCCTTGAGGTGGACGCCGGGGAACTTCGCCCGGAGCGCACGCAGGAGGTCGAGGTACCAGGAGTAGGGGAGCGACGGGTGGAGGCCGCCGACGATGTGGAGCTCCGTGATCCCGTCGTGCCAGCCGGCCGCGGCCTCGCGGACGGCCTCCTCGATCGACATCGTGTACCCGCCGTCGACGCCGGGCTTGCGCGCCCACGCGCAAAGCGCGCAGTCGACCCAGCAGAGGTTCGTCGGGTTCAGGTACCGGTTGACGTTGTAGTAGCCGGTGTTCCCGTGCTTCTTCTCGCGGACGCAGTTCGCGAGCGCGCCGACGCCGAGGACGTCGGGCGACTCGAACAGGGCGACGCCGTCCTCGAACGAGAGGCGTCTCCCCGCGGCCACCTTCTCCGCGATCGGGAGGAGGGGCGACCCCTTGAACCGTTCGAGGATCACTCGACGTCGCTGACGGAGTTCGGGCGCGACAGGGTGCGCGGCGCCTGCATGGGTGCGGCCGCGTCCGGGTCCAGCTCGTCCGCGCGGCCCCGGTAGCGGGCGTAGCACGTGGGGCAGTAGGCCGAGTCGGGCCGGAACGTGAAGTCGAAGACGGTCCCGACGGCGTACCGCTCGTCGAACGTCTCCCCGCAAGAGTCGCATGCGCCCTTCTGGTGGAGGCGCTTCCACACGGGTCCAGACATGCGTGGGATCTTAACCGGCCTTGCGCCCCGGCGGAACGAGCGTCACGAGGCCCAGGACGGCGGCCGCGGCGATCGCCGCCCCGAGAAGGAAAGCGGTCTTCGAGCCCGCGTCCTGCCAGACGAGGCCGAAGACGGCGCTCGCGGGCAGCGCCGCGAAGCCGACGAGGCCGTTCATCCAGCCGAACGCCGTTCCGCGCGCCGCCGGGCCGACGAGATCGGCGACGAGCGCTTTCTCCGTGCCTTCCGAGAGGGAGTAGTAGAGCGAGTAAATGCCCAGGAGCGCGACGAGCGGCGCCGGGGACGAAACGAACGCGAAGCCCGCGTAACAGGCCGCGTAGAGCGTCCAGGCTGCGAGGAGCACGCGCTTTCGGCCGAACCGGTCCGAAAGCCCGCCGCCCCACGTCGAGAAGAGCGGACTTCACGGCGTTCGAGAACGCCCAGATCAGGGGGAGCCATGCGGCGGCGATCCCGATCTCCTTCGCCTTGAGGAGGAGGAACGTGTCGGACGAAGCGGCGAGGGCGAAGAGCGCGAAGACGCCGGCGGTGCGCCAGAAGACCGGGGGAAGAGTGGCTTCGGACCCGTGCGCACCCGGAGATGACCCGGCAGGGGAGACGGTGGTTTTTTCTTCGAGTGGGTAAGAGGGCGGCGGGGAACCGCGGCCCGCGTCGAGTGGCGCGCCGGCATCCCCTGCCCTCTTCACCTTCAAAGAATTCTTCTCTTCTCTTTTCCCGTCTTCCTTCACCCCGAACGCCAGCACGAGGAGCGAGAGCGCGGCGGGAATCGCGGCCAGCAGGAAGACCGTTCGGAGGCTCAAGCCCATCCACCCCACGAGCCCCGCTGCGAGCAGAGGGCCGAAGACGGCGCCCGCGTTGTCGAACGCGCGGTGCAGGCCGAACGCGGCGCCGCGGCGCTCCGGCGGCGCGGCCGCCGCGATCATCGTGTCGCGCGGGGCGGTGCGGACGCCCTTGCCGATGCGGTCGAAGAAGCGGATCAGGACGATCGTCGGCCAGCCCGGCGCGAGGCCGATCAGCGGGCGCGCGAGCGAGGAAAGGCCGTAGCCGAGGAAGACGAGCGGCTTTTTCGCCTTCGCGCGGTCGGCCCACCTGCCCGACAGGATCTTCACGAAGGACGCCGTCGCGTCCGCGACGCCCTCGATCCAGCCGAGCGCCGTCGCGGGCACGCCCGAGAGCGTCACGAGGAAGGCCGGGAGCAGCGGGACGATCATCTCGGACGAGACGTCCGTCAGGAACGACACCCAGCCGAGGCGGACGACGGCCTTCGGCAGGCCCGTGAGGCCCGCGGGGGGAGAATCGCCGCGCATGGCGCTCGTCTCGACCACGGCCTTCATTCTGAAGCTCGACCCGCTGTCCGAGAAGGACCTCGTCGCGGCCCTCCTCACGAAGGACCACGGCGTCGTGCGGGCGGCCGTGCGGGGCGCTCGCGGCAAGTCGAAACGCGCGGCGGCGCTCCAGCTCCTCACGGAGGTCGCCGTGACGTATTTCAGAAAGGAGGGCGCGGACCTCGCGCGCGTGGACGGCCTCGAGATCGTGAGGAGCGCCTACGACCTCGCCGTGAACGCCGGGGCGGCGATGCTGCTCCCGTACATCGCGGAAAGCGCGCTCACGTTCGTGCCCGAGTCCGAGCTGGGGGGCGACGTTTACCGCCTCGTGCGCCACGTCCTCGACGCGCTCGAGGCGGGAGTCCCGGCGCCGCTCGCGACGCGCTACTTCGAGACGTGGCTCCTGAGGTTCGCGGGGGTCCTCGACGAGGAGGAGGTCGTCGAGCCGGCGCGCGGGGTTCTCGCGTCTATGCGGAGGCTGCCGCTCGTCGCGCTCGCGAAGGCGCCCCCGCCGCCCGGCGCCGTCGACGCCCTCGAGGATTTCGTGCGCGAGGCGCGCCGGAGCTTCCTCGGGCACGAGCTGAAGAGCTACCGTTTCCTCCACAGCCTCGGGTGAGCGGGGATTCGGTACACTCGGCGTCCTCCCATGGACCTGCAGTCGCTGATCCTCAGGCTCTCCGCTTTCTGGTCGTCCAAGGGCTGCCTCATCGAGCAGCCGTGGGACGTCGAGGTCGGCGCCGGGACGATGCACCCGGCGACGTTTCTCCGCGTCCTCGGCCCCGAGCCGTGGAACGCCGGCTACGTGCAGCCCTCCCGCCGCCCGGCCGACGGCCGGTACGGCCAGAACCCGTTCCGGCTCGTGAAGCACCAGCAGTACCAGGTCGTCATGAAGCCGGCCCCGGTCGACATCCAGGAGCTCTACGTCGAGAGTCTCGTCGCTCTCGGGATCGACCCGAAGGAGCACGACCTGCGCTTCGAGGAGGACAACTGGGAATCTCCGACGCTGGGGGCGTGGGGCGTCGGCTGGCAGGTGCTCCTCGACGGGATGGAGATCACGCAGTTCACGTACTTCCAGCAGGCGGGCGGTCTCGACCTCGCGCCGATCACGGCCGAGATCACGTACGGCCTCGAGCGCCTCACGATGTTCCTCGCGAAGAAGCGCAGCGTCTACGACATCGAGTGGGCGCCCGGCGTCGCGTACGGCGAGGCGCGGAGGCAGGACGAGTACGAGGTCTCGAAGTACGGCTTCGAGGTCGCCGACCCTGCGCTCTGGCAGTCCCTCTTCGAGAAGTTCGAGGCCGAGGCGAAGCGCTGTCTCGAGGCCGGGCTCGTCCTCCCCGCCTACGACTTCACGCTGAAGTGCTCTCACGCCTTCAACATCCTCGACGCGCGCGGCGCCGTCTCGGCGACGGACCGCGTCGGCGTCATCAAGCGCGTGCGCGGCCTGGCCGTCGAGTGCGCGAAGGCCTACGTCGCGTCGCGCGAGGCGCAGGGCTTCCCGATGCTCCCGAAGAAGGCCGAGCCCGAGGCACCGCCTCCGGACGCGCCGCTCCCGGACGCGCCGCCCGAACCGGCGGCGGAGCCGACCGATGTCTGAATTCCTGCTCGAGATCCTCGCCGAGGAGATCCCGGCCGGCGTCCTGCCGGGCGCGCGCGAGGACCTCCTCGCCCGCGTCTCGAACGCGTTCTCCGAGGCCCGTCTCGGCGGCACGCTGACCGTCCACTCCACGTCGCGCCGCCTGATCCTGGTCGGCGACGGCGTCGCCGACCGCCAGCCCGACGCGACGCTCGAGGTCACCGGTCCCCCGGCGTCCAGGGGCTTCGACGCCGACGGCAGACCCACGAAGGCCGCCGAGGGCTTCGCGAAGGCCCAGGGCGTCTCGGTGGACGACCTCGCGGTCGTCCAGCTCCCCAAGGGTCCCTACGTCGTCGCGAAAAAGACCGTGCCCGGGCGCCCCGCGTCCGAGGTCATCGCCGAAATCCTGCCGCCGCTCGTCGAGAAAATGACGTTCCCGCGGATGATGCGGTGGGGCGACGGGACGCCGCTCTGGATCCGGCCCGTCCATTCGGTCGTCGCGCTTCTCGACGGCCTCGTCGTCCCGATGCACCTCTTCGGCGTCGAGAGCGGCCGCACGACGTACGGCCACCGCACGCTGGCGGGCGGCCGGATCGTCGTGATGGGAATCGCCGACTGGTTCGCGAAGCTCCGCGCCGCCCACGTCGAGCCCGACCTCGCCGCGCGCCGCGCGCGCTTCGAGGAGCAGGCGCAGGCGCTCGCGGCGGAGATCGGCGGCACGCCGGCCGCGGACGCGCCGCTCCTCGAGGCATGGTCCCATCTCGTCGAGTGGCCGGGCCTCGTGCGCGGCGCGTTCGACGAGGCGTTCCTCGAGCTCCCCGAGGAGATCCTCGTGACCTCGATGCGCGAGCACCAGAAGATGCTCCCGATCCGCAGGGACGGGGCGCTCCTGCCCGCGTTCCTCGCGGTGTGCGACCAGACGGGCGACCCGAAGGGACTCATCGCGCAGGGCAACGAGTGGGTCACGTCGGCGCGGTTCGCCGACGCGCGCTTCTTCTGGGACGACGACGGGAAGACGAAGCTGGAGGACCGCCTCTCGCGGCTCGGGCGCCTGCAGTTCCAGGAGACGCTGGGCGACTACCTCAAGAAGACGGGCCGCGTTCAGGACCTTGCCGAGCGCCTCGCGGCGCGTCTCGACGTCGCCGACACGTCCTCCGTCGTGCGCGCCGCCCGTCTCATGAAGGCAGACCTCGTGACGGACATGGTGCGCGAGTTCCCGGACCTGCAGGGCGTCGTGGGCGGCCTCTACGCGAGGCGGGAAGGGGAGCGCGACGAGGTCTGGCAGGCGATCTACGACCAGTACCGTCCCGCCTCCGCCGACGACGTGTCGCCGCGGAGCGCCGTCGGCGCCGCCGTCGCGCTCGCGGACCGGCTCGACACGCTGGCGGGCCTTTTCAGCCTCGGCCTCGTCCCGACGGGCTCGCGGGATCCCTACGCTCTGCGCCGCGCGGCGCTCGGCGTCGTGAAGATCCTCCTCGACCGGAACTGGCACCTCGACGTTCCGGTCGCGATCTCGGACGCCCTCCAGCTCCACGGCGCGCTCGCGCGCGGGCGGGACGAGGTCGTCCCCGAGCTTTCCGCGTTCCTGACGGAGCGGCTCCGTTTCCTCCTCGAGAGGGCCGGGCATGCGGCCGACACGATCGACGCCGTCCTCGCGGCCGACGCGCACGACCCGGCCGACGCCGCCGAGCGCGTCGCCGCCGTGGACGCGATGCGGAAAGAAGCCGACTTCGCGCCGCTCGCGGCCGCGTTCAAGCGCATGCAGAACATCCTGGCCCAGTCGCCCGGGACGCCCGACGCAGCCGTAGAGCCCGACCCCGCGAAGATGACGGACGAGGCCGAGCAGGCGCTCGCGGGCGACTTCCTGCAGGCCCGCGGGATGGTCGACGACCTCCTCGCGGAGCGGCGCTTCCACGACGCGCTCGCGATCATGGCGTCGTTCGGGCCCGCGCTCGACCGTTTCTTCACCGAGGTCCTCGTCATGGCCGAGGACGAGGACGTGAGGGCGAACCGGATCGCGCTCCTGAGGGCGATCCGCGACCAGTTCGCGCGCGTCGCGAAGTTCGGCGAGATCCGGGGCTGAGCCGGGGTGTCAGGCCGCAACGCGGCGGGATCGGCGGTTCCGCCTCACCCGTACGACGCCACCGCCGCAACCGAGTTCATCATCGACGCGAACGGGTACTCCCAGTGAGAATCCAGCGAGCGGGGTGACCACCGTGAATCGAAGCCTGGCCGCGGTCGTTTGGAGCGTGCTGGCGATGGGGATCCTGTGCTCGTGGCTTCCCGGATGCGAGACGCCGACGGAGCCCGGGAACGGACGATTCACCTTCACACCAACGTTCACTCCGGTCGCCGGGACGCCGGTGGCGACCCCCACACTCCCGAATCCCTACCCCATCACTCCGACGCCGATCGTCACCGGGACGCCACCCAGCCCGACGCCGACCCTTGGGTTGGGGTCGACGCCGCACCCTCCGACTCCGACCTTCACGCCCGTGCCTCCCACGCAGACGCCGTTGCCCGCGACGCCGACGCCCGTGACGCCGGTCCCAACGAACACGGCGTTCGCGGGAACCCCGACCCCAACGCACCCCTGATTCAGCCTCGGGCCGGCCGCGCCAGGGTGAGCGTCAGGTGGAGGAGCGCGACGAGGTCGCCCTCCTGCACGACGAGGCCCTTGCGATAGCCCTCCGGGCTTCCGGCCGGCGCCCAGACGCCCGGGATCGTGCGAGGCGCCACGAGCGCGATCGTGACGGGGTGCGTCCCCTGCATGGACTCGTCGGACGGGACGATCGCGGTGGCGCGTGCGAGCTCCGTCGAGATCACGTTCCCGACCTGGATGTGGAGGACGTCGCGGACGGGCGAGGCGAGGAGCGGGATCTGCCCGACGAACGTCCCGATCACGGTGTTCAGGGCCGCGCCGAGGATCGGGCCGATCGCGTTCGTGCGGTCGACGAAGAGGCGCGCGTGGAGGTTCACGTGGTTCGAGACGTTCACGGGCCTGCCGAAGAAGGGCCTCCCCGACGCGTCGGGCGGCAGGTCCGACGCGGCGACCGTCTGGCCGCTGGCCGCCCGGAACGGCAGGCGCGCCGAGGCGAGCGCCGCGCCGGGCGCCGCGGCCGACGGCATCTCGAGCTGGAGGATGAGCGAGAGGTCCGCCGCCCGCGCGGGGTCGCCGGGCCAGCCGCCGCTTTTCACCTCGATCGAGTCGAACGCGACGAGAAGCGTCGGGAACGCGGGGACCGAAGAGGATTTCCTTGCTTTCGGACCCGGCGCAGGCCGGGAGACCCGTTTCGTCGCCTGTTGGCGCCCCGCGGGCCGTTTCGCGGGTTTCCTCTTAGAAGGTGAGTGGGGCCGCGGGCTGGGCATCGTCCACCTCGTCTGCTGTAGCGGTCCATCCGGATTCTCTTCACTTTCTAAGAAATAACAACATTTCCAAAGCCTCGTCCTCTGACGAAGCGCTCGGGTCCGAAGCAAAGCTAGAATCGCCGTTCGGTCTGAGGAGGAATTCGATGAAACGCTCCACTCTGTTCGTGCTCGCGGCCGCGGCGCTCGCGGCCGCCGTCCCGGGCCGCCCCGCCTCCGCGAAGGAGCTCGCGGGCGTGAGCATGCCCGAGACGCTCTCCGTGGGCGACAAGACGCTCAAGCTCAACGGACTCGGCCTGCGCAAGAAGGCCATCTTCAAGGTCTACGTCGGCGGCCTGTACCTCGAGACGCCCTCGAAGGACGCCGCCGCGATCCTCGCCTCCGACCAGGCGAAGGCCGTCCGGATGACGTTCCTGCGCGACGTCTCGAAGAGCCAGCTCAAGGACGCCTTCGTCGACGGCTTCGAGGCCAACGCGAGGGAAAAGGCGGCCGCCCAGAAGGCCGCCATCGAGAAGCTCTATGGGCTGCTCCCGGACATGAAGGAGACCCAGACCCTCTCGTTCTCCTACGCCCCCGGCAAGGGGACGACCGTGTCCCTCGGCGACAAGGCTCTCGGCCTCATCGAGGGCAAGGAGTTCGCGGAGGCCCTCTTCGCGCTCTGGCTCGGGCCGAAGCCGCCGTCCGAGGACCTCAAGAAGGGAATGCTCGGTTGACGGGCGGCGCCTCGCTGCAGAGCCTTCTCTCGGAGAAGCGGTTCGACCTCGTCGAAACGGTGTTCCAGGAGGCGCTGGCCGATCCGCTCCTGAACGAGGAGACGATCCTCGGCGCCCTGCGCGGCCTCGCGCGCGCGGGCCAGAAGCCGCGCCTGCAGGTCCTCGCGGGAGCGGCCGACGCCGCCCTGAAGAAGTCGAACGACCCGGAGGCGCCGAAGCTCCGCTGGACGATCCTCAAGGAAGCCGTCCGCGCCGGCGCGACGCCCTCGACGCCCGACGGCTTCCACCGCCTCTTCGAGGACGTGCTCGCGGCCGCGTGGCCCGGGGTGGCCTCGCTGCCGAGCCTCCTCGGCCGTTTCAAGTTCCGCGAGGCCAAGGACCCGGCCGACGGCCTCGCCCGCGCCGAGAAGGCCGAGGCCTGGCTCCCGTTCGAGACCGGAAAGGTCTTCGCGATGGCCGGGCGCGGCGCCGGCAAGGTCGTCGAGACGAACTTCGCGCTCAACGTGGTCCGGCTCGACTTCGAGGCCGCCAAGGGCGTCGCGGTCCCGATCGGCATCGCGTCGCGCCAGCTCGTGTCGCTCCCGCCGGACCACTTTCTGAACGAGAAGTTCACGGCGCCGGACGCGCTGAAGGTGCGCGTCGTCGCCGACCCCGGGGCGGCCCTCAAGCACCTCATCGATTCCTTCGGCCGCGCCCTGACGATGACCGAGGTCAAGGAGGCCGTGAAGGGGCTCGTCGCGGAGGAGGCCTGGACCTCGTGGTGGACCGCCGCGAAGAAGAACCCGCAAGTCGTCGTCCACGGGAGCGGCAAGAGCGCGACCGTGGAGTGGTCCGACTCGGCGGACGCCGCGGACGCGACGCTCCTCGCGAAGTTCGAGAGGGCATCCCTCAAGGACCGCCTGGACCTCTTCCGCAAGAACCAGAAGCGCTCGGCCGACCTCGCGCTCGCGATGGCGAAGCTCCTCGTCGCCGACGCCGAGGCGCTCGAGGACAGGGATTCGGCGACGGCGTTCGAGATCGCCGTCCTCGTCGAGAAGATTCCGGGCATCGCCCACGCGGCCGACGTCGAGCGCCACGTTCTCGCGCAGCCCCTCGCCCTCCTCGGTCGGCTCTCGGACCGCACGATCCGCGAGCGCGCCCTCGAGATCCTCGTCCGGGAGAAGCCCGCGGAGGCCCCCGCCGTCCTCGCCGAGTGGATGTTCAAGGAAGAGGACGGGCGGACGATCGAGCTCATCGACAGGAAGCTCGCGGAGACCGACCCCGCGACGCGCGAGCGGACGCTCGACAAGCTCCTCAAGAACCCGCGCTCGGGTCCGCGCGCCTTCGTCTGGTTCGCACAGCGCTCCGCGACGGACGACGAGTTTCGGGCGCGCCTCAATCCGAACGTCCTCGGCCGGCTTCTCGACGCGATCTCGTGGGAGGAGCTCGGCGGCCTGCGCACGAAGGTGCGCGAGATGTTCGACCGCACGGGCCTCGTGGCGGGCTGGCTCGTCAAGCAGGCCTCCGTGGAGGAGGCGCGCACGTTCCTGCAGGGGCTCTCGCGCCACCACGAGCTCGAGCCGCTGCGCCGCGACGGCCTCCTCGCGGCGGCCGAGATGCGCTTCAAGGACCTCCGGAAGGCGGAGGACGACACGTTCTTCGTCACCGCCGCGGCGATCGAGAGGAAGCGCGCCGAGCTCGACGACATCCTCAAGGTCCAGATCCCCGAGAACACGAAGGGGATCGCGCTCGCGGCCGCCGAGGGCGACCTCTCGGAGAATTTCGAGTACAAGGCCCGCCGCGACAAGCAGCAGCTCCTCTCGGCCCGCGCCGGCAAGCTCCAGGAGGAGCTCGGCAAGGCCCGCGCCCTCGACCCCGCGACGATCGACACGGGCGAGATCCGCCCGGGCGCGCGCGTCACACTCGGGGGGCCGAAGGGAAAGAAGACCGTGACCCTTCTCGGCCCGTGGGACTCGAGGCCCGAGGCGGGCGTCTATTCGTACCTGTCCGAGCTGGGCAAGCTGCTCCTCGGGAAGACCGTCGGCGAGCAGGCGACGGTGCTCGGGGACGAGATGACGATCGAGAAGATCGAGGTCTTTGTCTAAGAGGAAGATTCGGATTCGGAGTCGGATTCGAATTTCTTAGAAGGTGGAGGTTGCGATGCGCTTCACTCACGGCACCGGCGGCGGGCGGGCATCGGCCCCACTCACCCTTCTAAGAAAAGCGCCGAAACCCGCCGCGAGGATCTCGCCGCGCGGCACCGCCCGCGGCCGCGCGGGCATTCTCTTTCTAAGCAGCATTCTTTTCCTTTCGGTCCCGGCGCGGAGCGCCGACGACGTCGTCGTGCCGAACGAGGCGCTCGTCCTCGACGGCCTGCCGGCGGTTCCGAAGTCGCTCCTCGGCCGGGCGCTGCCCTACATGGAGTCCCGGGCCGCGTCCTTCCAGGCCTGGAACCCGGTGCGGCAGGAGATGCTCGTCACGACGCGCTTCGGCGACGTCCCGCAGCTCCACCGCGTCAAGGCGCCCGGGGCGGCGCGCACGCAGCTCACGTTCTATCCCGAGCGCGTCCTCGGCGCCCGGTACCGCCCCGGCACGGCCGACGTCGTGTTCTCGAAGGACGTCGGAGGCGGCGAGTGGTACCAGCTCTATCTCCGCGACGACCGGACGGGGAAGATCACGCTCCTGACGGACGGCAAGTCGCGGAACCAGGCCGGCGCGTTCACGCGGGACGGGGCGTGGATGGCCTACTCGTCCACGAAACGCACGGGGAAGCACGGCGACATCTGGGTCCTGAACCCGTCCGACCCGGCGAAGACGGACCGGATGGTCCTCGAGGGCTCCGGCGAGAGCTGGATCCCGGTGGACTTCTCGCCGGACGCGAAGACGCTCCTCGTCCTCGAGGGGATCTCCGTGAACGAGTCGCGCCTCTGGCTCGTGGACGCGGCGACGGGCGCGAAGACGCGCTTCTCGCCCGAGTCGAAGGAGCAGGTCGCGTGGGGAGGCGGGCGCTTCTCGCCGGACGGGAAGACCGTCTACACGATCACGGACGCCGGCTCGGAGTTCCGGCGGCTCGTCGCCGTCGACGTCGTGTCGAGGAAGGTGGACGTCCTCACGCCGGGCCAGTCCTGGGACGTGCAGTCCTTCGACCTGTCCGAGGACGGGACGAAGCTCGCGTGGACCGTCAACGAGGCCGGGGCCGAGACGCTCCACGCGATGGACGTGAAGACCCGCCAGCCGATCCCGCTCCCGAAGCTTCCGTTCGGGACGATCGGCGGCCTGCACTGGAGCCCCGACGGGCGCAACCTCGGGTTCACGTTCACGTCGGCGAAGTCGCCCTCGGACGCCTGGGCGGTCGACACGAACACGGGCGCCCTGAACCGCTGGACCGAGAGCGAGACGGGCGGCCTCGACGCGAACGCGTTCGTCGAGCCGGAGATCGTCTCGTGGAAGAGCTTCGACGGAAGGGCCATCACCGGCCTCCTCTACCGCCCGCCGCCGTCGTTCGCGGGCCCGCGCCCCGTGATCGTCAACATCCACGGCGGGCCGGAAGCCCAGACGCAGGCCGGCTTCCTCGGGCGGAACAACTTTCTCGTGAACGAGCTCGGCGTCGCGCTCCTCTTCCCGAACGTGCGCGGCTCGACGGGCTACGGGAAGACGTTCGTGAAGCTCGACAACGGCGTCCTGCGCGAGGACTCCGTCAAGGACATCGGGGCCCTGCTCGACTGGATCGCGGCGCAACCGGGCTTCGACAAGGGCCGCGTCATGGTCACGGGCGGCTCGTACGGCGGCTACATGACGCTCGCCTCGATGACGCACTACAACGATCGCTTCCGCTGCGCGCTCGACATCGTCGGGATCTCGAACTGGGTCACCTTCCTCGAGCACACGGAGGCGTATCGCCGCGACCTGCGCCGCGTCGAGTACGGCGACGAGCGCGATCCGAAGATGCGGGCGTTCCTCGAGAGGATTTCGCCCCTCACGAGCGCGTCGGCCATCACGAAGCCCTTGTTCATCGTCGCCGGGAAGAACGACCCTCGCGTGCCGTACACGGAGGCCGAGCAGATGGTCGCCGCAGTCAGGAAGGCCGGCGCGCCCGTGTGGTACCTGCTGGGGAAGGACGAGGGCCACGGCTTTTCCAAGAAGAAGAACCAGGACTTCCTGTTCCTCGCGATGCTGAAGTTCGTCGACGACAACCTGCTGAAGTAGGAATCCGCCATGGAGAGTCGCGGCACCTGGGTCTTCGCCGGACTCGGCCTCGCGTTCATCGCGCTCCTCATGTTCTGGATGGGGAAGACGCTCGACACGAAGGCCCCGATCCGCATCGAGCGCCGGGAGCCCGCCGCGGCGCCCGTGGAGACGCGGGCGCCGGTCGACGAGGCGGCGCGGGACGAGGCCGAGATGAACCTGCTCGTCTCGCGCCTGGCGGGCGCGCTCGCCAGGCGCGCGGCCGCGCAGGCCTACCCGAGCGACGACGCGGCGCAGGCGCGCTGCACGTTCACGGGAGCGCAGCTCGTCCACCGCGACGGCGATACCGCCTTCTGGAGCGCCGGGTTCTCGTGCGTGGATCCGCGCCTGCCGGGCGCTCTCCCGAACCCCACGAGCGTGTCCGTCCGCCTTCACCGGGCGGAGGGGGCGCGCTGGGCCGTGGAGGAATGACCCGGACTATTCCCGGATGCCTTCGGGGTGAGCGTAGACGTTGAAGCGCGGGCCGCGCAGGAACCCGACGATCGTGATCCCGGCCTCCTCGGCGAGCTCCACGGCGAGGCTCGTCGGCGCCGAGACCGCCGCGACGACGCGGGCGCCCGCGAGGGCCGCCTTCTGGGCGATCTCGAAGCCGAGCCGGCCCGAGACGAGCAGGACGGGCGGCGTCTGGCGCCGTTCCCGGAGAAGGGCGCCGACGGCCTTGTCGGTCGCGTTGTGCCGGCCGACGTCCTCGCGTGCGACCACCAGCGTCCCGTCGGCCTCGAAGAAACCGGCCGCGTGGAGGCCGCCCGTCGACGCGAAGACGGACTGGTGCGCGCGCAGGACGTCGGGCAGGCGCGTCAGGACGGCGGCCGGGATCGCGAATCCGGGCGCGCCCGCTCCGGAGGCGGGGTGCGCCGCGCGCGCGCGCGCCGCCTCGGCGAGGGCGATCACGTCCTCGACCGAGGTGCGCCCGCACACGCCGCAGGCCGACCCCATGACCGTGGCGCGCCTCGGGGCGTTGCGGGCGGCGCCCGGGGCGAGCGTCACGACGCGGACGTTGCGCTCGAGCGCCGCTGCGAGCCCGGGCTCCCCGGGCGGCGCCACGGCGAGGACGTCGGCGATCCCCGAAATCACGCCCTCTCCGTAAAGGAGACCGACGGCGAGGTCCTCGTCGTCGCCGGGCGTGCGCATCGTGACGACGAAGCGCGAGGCCGGGACGCCCTCCTCGCGCAGGCGGATCTCCAGAGGCTCCTCGGCCGTGAGGAAGTCCCGGTCCCGCCGCACCGCGTCGCCGTCGTGCCGCACGACGTGCACGGAGACGGAGGCGTCGCGGTGGGGAACCGGCATCCGGCCTAGCCTACACGGCGAAGGCCGGGGGACATGATCATGCTCTGGCGCCGCCCGGCGCCGGGCCCGAAACTGTTTTCGATGGCCGCATCTCGCATGAGGTTCATGGTCGTGTTCGAGGATGGCCGCTGGTTCGTCCACGAGGTCGGGAGCGGGCAGCCGATGGCCACGTTCGAGGCCCGGGACGAAGCCGTCCGGACGGCGCGGCACCTGGCCTGGATCACGGAAGCCGAGCTCCTCGTCATGAATGCCGACGGGACGCTCGCCTCCCGCGAGAGCGGCGCGCTCCGCGCGACGGCCTGACGCCCTCAGATCCCGCCGCCGTCGACGAGCGCTTCCTCGTGGACGGGCTCGCGGAACGGGCGCGCGTTCGGGTCGAAGAGCGAATACGTTCCCATGCTCAGGAGCGGCGGCGAGTAGACGTGCAGCGTCACGAGGTCGCCCCCGTCGTCGGCGAGGTTCGACACCTGGTGGATGTCCGCGTCCTGTGTCGCGCAAACGCTCCCCGGCCCGTGGACGACCGAGCGGACCGCGTAGACCATCCCGGCGCGGGTCCTCCCGAAGACGGTCTCGACGGCCTCGCCCGAGAGGACGCGCACGCCGCAGCTCGAGCCCGCGTGGTCGTGGATCGGGCTGCGCTGGCCGCTCCGCCAGCACAGGACGAGCGCCTGGTAGCCGGGGCCGGCGTGGACGAGGTTCCGGCGGTACGTGTCGGGACCGAAGACGAGGTGCGGGCGGACGTCGTCCAGCGTGATCGAGAGGTCGACGAGCGCGGACTCCAGCGCACCGAGCGGGATGCGGCCCGGCACGGCGTCGAACCGGCGGAGGAGCTCCGCGAAAGCTACCATTGAGATTCAATCGCAGTTTATCACCGGGGCCCGTCGGCTAGACTCGCCGCGGTGAACGAGCCCGAACCGCGTCCGGCGGCCCTCACGGCGGTCCTTGGGCGCCTGAAGGCCCTCGGCGCGGCCGCGGCCGCGCGGCTCAGGACCCTCTTCGCCTGGTCCGGGCGCCTCCTCCGCCGGATCCCGCGGCCGGTCTTCTTCGCGGCGGGCGCGACGGCGGTCCTCCTCGCGGCCGCGTCCGTCGTCGTCGTCCTCTATTTCTCCCGGGTCGTCTCGCGGACGATGGACGGGCGGCGCTGGAGCCTTCCGACGCGCCTCTACTCGGACGTGTGGGTCGTGCGTCCCGGGGACGCCCTCGCGCCCGAGGACGTCACGCGCCGTCTCGGGCGCCTGCGCTACGCCGAGGTGCCGAAGCCGCCGCTCCTGCCGGGGCAGTACGCCCTGTCGCCGGGCCGGATCACGGTCTCGGTGAACGACCGCGAGACGGCCTGGGGGAAGACCCCCGGCGTCCCGGCGGTCCTCGAGTTCTCGGGCCGCCGCGTCGCGTCCGTGCGGCGCGCCGAGGACGCCTCGCCGCTGCCGTACGTCGTCTTCGAGCCCGAGGTCGTCGGGACCGTCTTCGACGAGAAGATGCAGGACCGCACGCTCGTCACGCTCGACCAGGTCCCGAAAATCCTGCTCGACGCGATCCTCACGACGGAGGACCGCGACTTCTTCACGCACGCCGGGATCTCCCCTCGGCGGCTCGTCGGCGCCGTGCTGCAGAGCGTGACGCGGCGCGCGGGCGTCCGCGGCACGTCGACGCTGACCCAGCAGCTCGTCAAAAACATGTACCTGACGCCGGAACGGACGCTCAAGCGCAAGGCCGTCGAAGCGCTCATGGCCGTCATCCTCGAGGCGAAGTACACGAAGAACCAGATCCTCGAGGCGTACCTCAACGAGATCTACCTCGGCCAGCGCGGCTCCGTCTCGGTGACGGGCGTCGAGGAGGCCTCGCGTTTCTACTTCGGCAAGGGCGTCTCGCGGCTCGAGCTGCCGGAGGCCGCGATGCTCGCCGGGCTCATCTCCTCGCCGGGCAAATACTCGCCGTTCCGCAACCCCGAGAACGCGCGGCAGCGGCGCGCGGTCGTCCTCAGGGGGATGCTCGAGCAGAAGAAGATCGACAAGGCGGCGTTCGACGCCGCGAGCGCGGCGCCGCTCACGCGGATCTCCTCGCCCCCGACGGGCGTCGTCGCGCCGCACTTCGTGGACTTCGTCCTGAAGCAGGCCCAGGAGGTCCCGGGCTTCTCGAAGGAGGACGGCTCGTCGATCTTCACGACGCTCGACCCCGACATGCAGCAGGCCGCGCAGGCCGCGGTCCACAAGGGGCTCGAGGAGCTCGAGAAGAAGTTCAAGCGCCTGCGCCCCCGCGGGGAGGAGGACCAGCTTCAGGCCGCGCTGATCGCGCTCGACCCCTCGACGGGCTCGGTGCGCGCGCTCGTCGGCGGGCGCGACTACCAGGTCTCGCAGTTCAACCGCGTCGTGCAGGCGCGCCGCCAGCCCGGCTCGCTCTTCAAGCCGTTCGTCTACCTGGCGGCGTTCGGCAAGCGCGACCTCGTCCCGCCGATCACGCCGGCCTCGCTCTACGTGGACTCGCCGATCGCCCTCGTGTGGGGCAAGGGAGAGGACGAGACGTGGTCCCCGAAGAACTACGACGGGGAGTACCGCGGCACGATGACGGCCCGCCAGGCGCTCGAGCAGTCCATCAACGTGCCGACCGTGCGCATCGCGGTCACCGCGACGGAGCCGGGGCGGACGCTTCTGCCCGACATCGTCGAGACGGCGCGGCGCGCGGGGATCTCGTCGCCGCTCAAGCCGTACCCGTCGCTCGCGCTCGGCGCCTTCGAGACGAGCCCGATGGAGATCGCGGCGGCGTACTGCACGTTCGCGAACGGCGGCCTCCGCGTGAAGCCGAACGCGCTCCTCGGCCTCGTGACGCCGTCCCTCCGGCGCATGGAGTCGAAGGACGAGCCCATCGCGCGCGGCGCCGACGCCGACGCGGTCTCGGTCCTCGATTCGGTGCTCAGGGGCGTCGTGGACCACGGGACGGGCGGCTCGGCCCGCCGGCTCGGCGCGCAGGGCATCTTCGCCGGGAAGACGGGCACGACGAACGACGGCCGCGACGCGTGGTTCGTGGGCTTCTCCCCGAGCCTCCTCGTCGCGGTGTGGGTCGGATTCGACGACAACCGCGGCCTGAACCTCTCGGGCTCGCACGCGGCCCTGCCGATCTGGGCGGACTTCGTGCGCCGGCTCCCGTCGCACTGGTTCGAGACGCCGTTCCCCAGGACGCCGGGCGTCGTGACGGCGTCGATCGACCCGACGACGGGCCTGCTCGTCACCGAGGAATGCCCCGCGTCGCTGGACGAGGTATTCCTCGAGGGGACCGAGCCGAAACAGCGCTGCCCGCACGGCGGCGGGGGCGCGCCGGGCCCGGGCATCGGGGGAGCGAGCCCGTTCTGAGGCTGACGCTTCCCGCGCTCGACCTCGACCTCGTCGTGCGCAGCCACGGCTGGTACGACCTGCCCCCGTTCAGATGGGACGCGGAGAAGAGGATCCTGGGATTCAGATTCTTAGAAGGTGAAGATCCCGTGCAGGTGCAAGTTCATCGTGCTGCGGGGAGGCTGGTTGCGACGGCCGCGATGGTCGCGCCTCCGGCGCGGGAGATTTCTTCGAAGGTGAAGAGGGGAACGGGAGCAAGCCGCGAGGCCGGCGCCGCTCGGCGCGCCCAGCCCGCTGGTGAGCGGCAGTCGCCATTCGAAGAAAATCTTCGGGTCTCTTCGGACGTTCCGTCTCGCGCGGGCGTCCGTCGTGCGCTCGACCGTGTCCTCGACCTCCGAGCGGAACTTTCTTCTTTCCACTCGCTTTGCGCCGGCGATCCGCGCTTCGCGTGGATCGCCCGGCGCGGGGCGGGGCGCATCCTGCGGGCGCCGACGCTGTTCGAGGACGCCGTGAAGGTGCTCGCGACGACGAACTGCACGTGGGGCCTCACGAAGGTCATGGTCCGGAACCTCATCGAGCGCTTCGACCGGGCCGGCGCGTTCCCGCCCGCCGCGTTCGTCGCGGGCCTCACGGCCCGCCGGCTCGAGGCGCTCAAGTTCGGCTACCGCGCCCCCTACCTCGCGGCGTTCGCGGACCGAGTGGCGAGCGGCGCCCTGGACCTCTCGCGCTGGGAGGACGCCGCGCTCTCCGATGCCGACGTCGAGGCGGAGATCCGGGCCGAGAAGGGCTTCGGCCCGTACGCGGCCGACACGCTCGGGCGTCTCCTCGGGCGGCACGGCAAGCTCGGCCTCGACTCGTGGTCGCGCAAGAAGGTGTCCGCGCTGCGGTTCCGCGGGCGCAGGGTCCCCGACGCGCGCGTGGCGCGGCTCTATGCGCCCTTCGGCGCGCACGCGGGCCTCGCGTTCTGGCTCGACGTGACGCGCGACTGGCACGAGGAGAAGGAGCGCCTCTGGCCGTGACGGGCCGTAAGATGGGCGGGGAGTTCGCGTGAAGAGAGTCATTCTCGTCGGGGCCACGGACGGCCTGGGACGCGCGCTCGCGTTCGAGTACGCGTCGCGCGGCTGCTGGGTCACGATCCTCGGACGGTCGTCGGAGAAGCTTCGGGCTCTCGTCGCGGAGCTCTCGGCGCGCCACCCGGCGGCCACGATCCACGGCGTCGTCTGCGACCTCGCAGACGCCGCGCGGATCGAGCCGGCCTTCCGCGAGGCGCTCGAGGCGACGGGCCACTGCGACCTCTTCCTCTACGGCGCCGGGGTGATGCCCGCGGGCGACGGCATCGCGTGCGACCCCGAGCGCGACGCCGGGACGATGAACGTGAACGCGGTCGCGGCCGTCCGGATGCTGGGCCTCGCCGCGAACTACTTCCGGGTCGCGCGCCGCGGGCACCTCGCGGCGATCTCCTCGATCGCAGGCGACCGCGGCCGCAAGGGCAACCCCGCGTACAACGCGTCGAAGGCGGCGCTCACGACGTTCCTCGAGGGGCTCCGGAACCGCCTCTTCCCGTTCGGCGTGACGGTGTCGACCGTGAAGCCCGGCTTCGTCGGCACGCGGATGCTCGAAGGCAAGGCGGGCCTTTTCTGGGTCGTTTCCCCCGAGGCCGCGGCGAGGACGATCGCCGACCGGCTCGAGAAGCGGCACGAGGTTTTCTACGTCACCCGGCGCTGGGGGCTCTTCGGCCTCGCGCTGCACCACGTGCCGCGCTTCGTCTTCAAGAGACTGGGCCCCGCATGACGGATCTCGCGCGCCCGGCTCCCGAGCGGGTCGAGGGCTTCGGCCTCTACAACTTCAGCGTCTCTCCGGTCTATCGGCCGTCGTCGGTCGAGGAGCTCGCGGCCGTCCTCGCGGGCTGCCGCGCCCGCGGCGAGACGCCCGTCTTCCGCGGCGCCGGGCGCTCGTACGGCGACGCCGCGCTCAATTCGGACGGACCCGTCGTCGAGCTCACGCGGCTGAACGCGATCCGGAACCTGGACGCGGAGACGGGGCTCGTTCGCGCGGGAGCGGGCCTCACGCTCGGCGGGCTGTGGAAGGCGTCGATCCCGAAGGGACTCTGGCCGCCCGTCGTCACGGGCACGATGCACGTCACGCTCGGCGGCGCGGTCGCGGTGAACGTCCACGGGAAGAACGGCTGGAAGCGCGGGACGATCGGCGACCATCTCGAGTCCGTCACCGTGCTCCGCGCGAACGGCTCCCTCGAGGAGGTCGCGGCCGGGACCCCCGCGATGGGAGACGTCGTCGGGAACGCGCGCGCGGCGGACCCCGTCGTGGAGGTCGCGCTCCACCTCAAGAAGGCCCGGTCGGGATACCTCGACGTCGAGGCCTTCGCCACGAAGGACATCGCCTCGACGCTCGCCGGAATCGACGGCGCGAAGGACGACTGGGAATACGTGGTGGGCTGGATGGACTGCTGGGCGGCCGGCCGCTCGCTCGGCCGCAGCGTCGTCCACGTCGCGAACGAGCACGTCCCGGCCCCCGGCGAGCCCGCGGGCTTTTCGGTCGAGGAGCAGGTGGCCGACATCAAGACCGGGCCGCTCCCGGTCCCGCTCCTCCTCCTCGGGCTGAAGCTCACGGCCCGGGGCCCGCAGATGCGCCTCGTGAACTCCGCGAAGTTCCTCGCGGGCCGCCTCGCGGGACGCGCGCGCTACCGGCAGTCGCTCGTCGCGTACTCGTTCCTGCTCGACTACGTGCCGGGCTGGAACGAGGCGTATCGGCCGGGCGGCTTCATCCAGTACCAGATGTTCGTCCCGAAGGAGACGGCCGAGGAGGCCTTCTCCCGCGCGCTCGTCCTGCAGCAGGAGGCGGAGGTCGTCTCGTCGCTGGCCGTGGTCAAGCGGCACCGCGCCGATGCCTCCCCGCGCGGGTACGCCCCGGACGGGTTCTCGCTCGCGATGGACTTTCCGGTCACGCGCGGCAACGCGGGCCGGCTCATCCGACTGTGCCGCGGCTTCGACCGCGTCCTCCTCGAGACCGGCGGCCGCGCCTACCGCGCGAAGGACTGCGTCGGGACGGTCGAGCGCCTCGCGGCCGCGCGCGGCGGGAAGGCGGCGTGAGGTCGGCGCTTCTCGCGGCGGTTCTCGCGTCGGCCACCCTCGCCGGCTGCTCGAACACGGACATGCCGACGCAGCCGACCTCGTGCGTCCCGCTCACGGGCGAATACGCCGGGACGTTCACGGACTCGTGCGGCTCGAAGACGAACGTCGACGTCACGCTCTTCCAGACGGGCTGTACCGTCGTCGCCCAGGCGCCGGGGGTCGGGACGCTCACGGGCAACGTGAGCGGCCAGACGCTCGTCTTCGCGCTCGGGTTCTCGCCGTGCGGCGGCTCGGCGAGCGGGACGATGACGCTCACGGCCGACGGCGGCCTGTCGGGCACGTACGCGGGCGACGCGACGGGCGGGGGAGCCTGCTGCGGCGCCATGAACGGATCCGTCCTCCTGACGCGCAAGTGACGGGCCGCGGAGGCCCGAAGCGCCTGCATCATGGGGTGCGGGACGCGGGCGCGTAGAATGGACGGGATGCGACGCGTTCTCGCCTTCGCCGCGCTCACGGCCGCCCTCGTGGCGGCGCCCGCCGCGCGCCTCGCGGCCGCCGCCCCGTGCGGGGGCCCGGCGCCGATGGACTGCTGCGCGGGCATGGGAGACGACGGCGGCTCCGCGCCGTGTCCCTGCGCGCTGAAGCCGGTTCCGCCGCCTGCCCCGGCCGCCGTGGACGCGGCTGCCGTGCCCGTTCCCGGGCCCGCCGAGGCGCCGCCTCTCCTGGTCGTGGCCGAGGCGCCCGCCGCACCCGCGCCCGCGGCCTCGGTCGCGCCGCGCGCGCGCTCGGCGCCGCTCTTCCTCCTCTTCTCCGTCCTCCTCGTCTGATCCCTCGTCGAGCGTTTCTCCCCGCCGCGCTGCCGCGGCTCCGTGAGGCGTTTCTCGACGAGGTGGCCCCATGACCAAGAGGACGAGTGAAGATTTTCTTAGAAGGTCCCGTGCCCGCGCGCGAGCGGTGTTCGCTGCGGGGTTGCTGGTCACGGTGTGCGTCGGCGGGATTCGAGCGGCCGCCGCCGGCCCCTCATTCGAAGAAAGTCCCCCGGCGTTCCCGGCTCCTGCCCCCTCCGCGACCGCCGAGGCGGACGCGCTGGTCGCCGCCGCGCTCGCGAGAAATCCCGAGCTCGCGGCCGTGCGGACCGAGGCTTCCGCGCTCGCGGCGCGGGCACCGGCAGCCGGCGTCCTCTCCGACCCGATGCTCTCCGTCGGATACGAGAACGACGGAACCGCGATCTCGCTCGGCACCGAGCCGATGTCGCGCCTCATCTTCATGGCACAGCAGGCCTTTCCGTTCCCCGGAAAGCTCGGGGCCGCGGAGAAGGTCGCGAATGCCGACGCGGCCCGCACCAGGTTCCGGCCCGAGCGCGCGGCTCTCGCTCTCGCAGGCGCCGTCCGCCGCGCCCACGCCGACCTCCTCGAGGCGCGGGAGGACGAGCGTCTGGTCGACGAGCAGATCGAGACGTGGCGGCAGATCGACGAGACGATCCGCGCCCGCTATGCGGCGGGAATGGGGACGCAGCAGGACGTGCTCCGGGCCCAGAGCGAGAGGACGCGCCTCCTCCAGCAGAGGCGGCGGGACCAGGCGTCGGAGGAATCGGCGCTCACGGACCTGCGCCGCCTTCTCGACCTTCCGCCGGAGGCCGCCGTGCCCGCCGGCGCTCGTCTCGTCCCGGGCATGCCGCTCGACGTCCCCGCGCGGGACGAAGCCGTCGCGAGGGCCGTCGACGCAACGCCCGAGATCCACGACGCCGCGGCGCTGCGCGAGCGGTCCGGGCTCGCGGCCGACCTCGCAAAGCGCGGGACGCAGCCGGACTTCGTGGTGACGGCGGCGTACATGAACCGGGGGTCGCTGCCGCTCATGTGGTCCGCGAGCGCGGGCGTGACCGTCCCGCTCTTCGCGGGGGCGCGGACCCGGCCGCTCGTCGCCGAGGCCCAGGGACTCGCCGAATCCGCGGCGAAGGCGGAGTCGGCGCTCAGGGCGATCGCGCGTGCGCGCGTCGAGGAGCGTCTCATCCGGATGCGGCAGCTCGCGGACGAGGTGCGGCTGGACGCCGAGGGTGTCCTCGCCCAGGACCGGCTCTCCGTGGACGCCGCGCTCGCGGGCTATCGCACCGGCACCGTTCCGTTCGTCACCGTCCTCGAGGCGCTCGGGACGCTCTACCAGGACCGGCGCGCCGCCGCCGGGAGGCTTGCGGCCTTCCTGCGCGCGGACGCGGACCTCAAGGAATCCTCGCTCGACCGAACCGCCGCCGGCGCCGCGGGCTCGCAGCCTCCTTCCGCTGCGGGATCCGCGGGGACGTAGGAGCCGCCATGAATCTCCGTCGACGGATCCCGTTCTTCCTGTGCGCCTTCGCCTTCGCGGCGGTCGCGGTGCTCTTCGTCGCGTCGTGCGGCGGCCGGGGCGCCACGCCGGCCGCCGCGACTCCCGCCGCGACGCCTGCCGCGACGCCTGCCGGCGGCCCGAGGAGGTTGCTCTACTACCGCTCGCCGATGGGAACGGGCGAGACGTCGCCCGTTGCCCGAAAGGACTCGATGGGCATGGACTTCGTGCCCGTTTACGCCGATGAGGCCGATGCAGGGTCGGGACCTCCGGGGCCCGAAGGTCTCGCCACCGTGAGCATCGACGCCCGCAAGCAGAGCCTGCTCGGCCTCAAGACGGTCGCCGTCACCCGGGCGCCGTTCGAGACGTCGATCCGGACGACGGGACGCGTCGCGGCCGACGAGCGCAGAGTCCATCACGTCCACACGCGTTACGAGGGCTTCGTCGAGCACGTGACCGCCGACTTCACCGGCAAGTTCGTGAAGAAGGGCGAGGCTCTCGCATTCATCTACAGCCCCGAGGTCTACGCCACGCAGGAGGAGTATCTCCTGGCGCTCGGGGCGTCGCGTTCGCTCGGAGAATCGGGCGTCCCTTCCGTCGCCCAGGGGGGGCGCGACCTGCTGTCCGCCGCGCGACAGCGCCTGATCCTCTGGGAGATCGCGCCGGCCGACATCGAGCGCATCGAGAAGAGCGGCGAGCCGATCCGCGCGCTGCCGGTCTACGCGCCGATCTCGGGGTACGTCACGGGACGGACCGCCTTTCACGGCATGAAGGTCATGCCGGCCGACACGCTCTTCGACATCCTCGACCTTTCGGAGGTCTGGCTCCTCGCGGACGTCTACGAGTACGAGCTGCCCCGCCTCTCGCTCGGCGAGAAAGCCACGATGACGCTCTCGTACTGGCCCGGCCGTTCCTGGGACGGAACCGTCTCGTACATCTATCCCGAGGTCGACGAGAAGACACGCACGGTGAGAGTCCGAATCGGGCTGCAGAACCCGAAGGGCGAGCTGAAGCCCGAGATGTTCGCGGACGTCACGATCCACGCGCGCCCGCGCAGCGTGCTCCAGATCCCGGAGGACGCCGTTCTCGAAAGCGGCACGCGGAACATCGTCTTCGTCTCGCGAGGCGGCGGGACGCTCGTTCCGCGCGAGATCACGCTGGGCGACCGCAGCGCGGGGATCGTGGAGGTCCGCGGCGGCCTGACCGAAGGAGAGGTCGTCGTCAGCGGCGCGAATTTCCTCGTGGACTCCGAGTCGCGGCTCAAGGCCGCCATCTCCGAGATGGGGAAGGCGAGATGATCCGGCGGATCATCCGGTTCTCGGCCGAGAACAAGGTTCTCGTCATCGCGGTCTACGCGATCGTCATCGTCCTCGCGGTCGGCGTCATACGCCGGACGCCGCTCGATGCCATCCCGGACCTCTCGGACACGCAGGTCATCGTCTTTTCGCGCTGGGATCGCAGCCCGGACATCCTCGAGGACCAGGTCACGTACCCGATCGTGGCGGCTCTTCTCGGGGCCCCGAAGGTGAAGACGATCCGCGGCTTCTCGGACTTCGGCTTCTCGTACGTCTACGTCATCTTCGAGGACGGCACGGACATCTACTGGGCGCGCTCGCGCGTCCTCGAGTACCTATCGAAGATCCAGTCGCGCCTCCCCGCGGGCGTGACGACCGAGCTCGGCCCGGACGCGACGAGCGTCGGCTGGGTCTACCAGTACGCCCTCGTCGACGAGAGCGGAAAGAACGCGACCGACGACATCCGCTCGTACCAGGACTGGTTTCTCCGGTACGCGTTGCAGTCGGTGCAGGGCGTGGCGGAGGTCGCGAGCGTGGGCGGCTTCCAGAAGCAGTACCAGGTCACGCTCGACCCGAACACGCTCTCGGCGTACGGCCTGCCGCTCGAGTCCGTCGTCGAGGCGATCCGCAAGAGCAACAACGAGATCGGCGGGCGCCTCATCGAGTTCTCGGGGCGCGAGTACATGGTCCGCGGCCGCGGCTACCTGAAGTCGGTCGAGGACATCGGGAAGATCGCCGTGAAGACGAACGAGAAGGGCACGCCGTTGACGGTCGCCGACATCGGGCGCGTGTCGATCGGGCCGGAGATCCGGAGGGGGATCACGGACCTCGACGGAAAGGGCGACGCGGTGGGCGGCATCGTGGTGATGCGCAGCGGCGAGAACGCGCTGGACGTGATCGACCGGGTGAAGGCCCGGCTGAAGGAGATCGAGCCCTCGCTCCCCCCGGGCCTGAAGATCGTCACGACGTACGACCGCTCGGACCTCATCAAGCGTTCCGTCGACACCCTCCGGTCCAAGCTGATCGAGGAAATCGTCGTCGTCTCGCTCGTCATCCTCGTGTTCCTGTGGCACGTGCCGAGCGCGATCGTCCCCATCGTGACGATCCCGATCTCCGTCGTCCTCGCGTTCATCCCGTTCCACGCGATGGGACTGAGCATCAACATCATGTCGCTCGGCGGCATCGCGATCTCGATCGGCATCCTCGTGGACGGGGCGATCGTGGAGGTCGAGAACGCGTACCACAAGCTGCAGCAGTGGAACGACGGCGGGCGGCCCGGAGACTTCCACAGGATCCGGCTCGAGGCGCTCATGGAGGTCGGCCCGTCCGTCTTCTTCTCGCTCCTCGTCATCGCCGTCGCGTTCCTGCCCGTCTTCACGCTCGTGGACCAGGAGGGCCGGCTCTTCAAGCCGCTCGCGTTCTCGAAGAACCTCGCGATGGCGATCGCGGCGTTTCTCGCCATCACGCTCGACCCGGCCATCCGCATGCTGTTCGCGCGGATGGACGGCTTCTCGTTCCGTCCGAAGTGGCTCGCCTGGGTCGTCAACCAGGTTGCGGTCGGGACGTACTACGCCGAGGAGAAGCATCCGATCAGCGTCGTCCTCCACCGGCTCTACGAGCCGCCGTGCCGCGCCGTGCTTCGCCACCCGAAGAAGACGATCGCGATCGCCGTCCTCGCGATGGTCGCCACGGTCCCGGCCTTCCTGAAGCTCGGGTCCGAGTTCATGCCGCCTCTGTACGAGGGCTCGATCCTCTACATGCCGACGACCCTGCCGGGAATCTCGGTGACCGGGGCCGAACGGCTGCTCCAGGTGCAGGACCGCGTCCTGAAGTCGTTCCCCGAGGTCGAGCGCGTCTTCGGCAAAGCCGGCCGGGCGGAGACGTCCACGGACCCGGCGCCGTTCTCGATGATGGAGACGACCGTCATTCTCAAGCCGGAGTCCGAGTGGCGCGCGAAGGACCGCTGGTACTCCTCGTGGGCCCCGGGGTGGCTCGCGGGCGTCTTCCGCCACGTGTGGAGCGACCACATCTCCCACGAAGAGCTCGTGGACGAGATGGACCGGGCGCTGAAGATCCCCGGGACGACGAACGCGTGGACGATGCCCATCAAGGCGCGCATCGACATGCTCTCCACCGGGATCCGGACGCCCATCGGGATCAAGGTGTTCGGCGCGGACCTCAAGGAGATCGAGCGGATCGGCGCGGAGATCGAGGCGGCCGTGAAGGCCGTCCCGGGGACGCGTTCCGCGTTCGCCGAGAGGGTCGCGGGCGGCTACTTCGTCGACTTCGACCTGAACCGTGACGCGCTCGCCCGGTACGGCCTGACCGTGGACGACGCGAATGCCGTCATCATGACGGCGATCGGCGGCGAGACGGTCACGACGGTCATCAAGGGCCGCGAGCGCTACTCCGTCAACGTGCGCTACTCGCGCGAGCTGCGCGAGGACCTCGATCGGCTCCAGCGCGTCCTCGTCCCGACGGCGTCCGGGGCGCAGGTGCCGCTCGGCCAGCTCGCGTCGATTCACCAGGTGCGCGGGCCGGCCATGATCCGGAACGAGAACGGTCTCCTGTCCGGCTACGTGTACGTGGACCTCGACACGTCGAAGGAGGACGTGGGCGGGTACGTCGAAAAGGCCAAGGAAGCCGTCGCCGGGAACGTCAGGATGCCGCCGGGATACACGCTGCAGTGGAGCGGCCAGTACGAGAACATGATCCGGGTCAAGGAGCGCCTGAAGGTGGTCATCCCGGTCACGCTCGTCCTCATCTGGCTGCTCATGTACGCGAACACGAGGTCGGCGATGAAGACGATGATCGTCCTTCTCGCGGTGCCGTTCTCGATCATCGGCGCCGTGTGGTTCCTGGTCCTTCTCGGCTACAACATGTCCATCGCGGTCTGGGTCGGGATGATCGCCCTCATGGGGCTCGACGCCGAGACCGGCATCTTCATGCTGCTCTTCCTCGACCTCGCGCATGCGGAAGCGAAAGCGAAGGGGCTGCTTCGGAACCGGGCCGACCTCGTCGAGTCGATCATCCACGGCGCGGTCAAGCGGGTGAGGCCGAAGGCGATGACGGTCTGCGCCGCGTTCTTCGGCCTGATCCCGATCATGTGGTCGACGGGCGCGGGCGCCGACCTCATGAAGCGCATCGCGGCGCCGATGGTCGGCGGCCTCGTGACGTCGTTCGCGCTGGAGCTCCTCGTCTATCCGGCCGTCTACATTCTCTGGAAACAGCGCGACCTGCCGGGCGGGCAGACGCCGCCTCTCGCCGCCGACGCCGTCGCGGCTTGAGCCCGAAAGGACCACGATGGAACCGATGAACCTTCCGACGCTTCCGTCTCTGCCCCCGCCCGGAACCGTCCAGGACCCCGTTTGCGGCATGGCCGTGGACCCGGCCCGGACGAAGCACTCGACCTCTCACGAGGGCACGGACTACTTCTTCTGCAACGCGGGCTGCCTCGAGAGGTTCCGCCGGGACCCGGCGAAATACCTCTCGGGGGGCGCTCGCGAGGCGATGGAACCGGCGGCGCCCGCCGGAACGGTCGTCGAGTACACGTGCCCGATGGACCCCGAGATCGTCCGGTCGTCGCCGGGCGCCTGCCCGATCTGCGGGATGGCGCTCGAGCCGAAGACGGTGTCGCTGGATGACGCCCCGAATCCCGAGCTCGTGGACATGAAGCGGCGGCTGCGGGTCGCCGTCGTGCTCACCGTGCCGCTCCTGGCCCTCGAAATGGGCGCGGTGGTGGCGCCCGGGCTCATCGGAGCCATCCCGCCGCGGCTGGACCTGCTCCTCCAGCTTCTCCTCTCGACGCCCGTGGTGCTCTGGGCCGGCTGGCCGTTCTTCCAGCGCGGATGGACGTCCGTCAAGACGCGCAACCTGAACATGTTCACCCTGATCGCGCTCGGCACCGGCGCGGCGTACGCGTACAGCTCGGTGAAGGCGATCGGTTTTCTGATTCCCTTTCTGAGCAATTCTTTCTCTTCGGTCTCTTCGGCCCATTCCCCGATTCACGACGTCTACTTCGAGGCCGCCGCCGTCATCACGACGCTGGTCCTTCTCGGCCAGGTCCTCGAGCTCGTCGCGCGGAACCGCACCGGGAACGCGATCCGGGCGCTTCTCGGCCTGGCGCCGAAGACGGCGCGCCGGGTGAACGCGGGCGGAGCCGACGAAGACGTTCCGATCGAGCGCCTGAAGGCGGGGGACCGCGTGCGCGTGCGCCCGGGCGAGCGCGTTCCCGTCGACGGCCGCGTCGTCGAGGGAACGAGCGCGGTCGACGAATCCATGCTCACCGGCGAGCCGGTTCCGGTCGCCAAGCAGGCCGGCGACGCCGTGACCGGCGCGACCGTGAACGGAAACGGCGCCCTCGTCATCGAAGCCCTGAAGGTGGGAGGCGACACCGTCCTCGCACAGATCGTGCGGATGGTGTCCGAGGCCCAGCGGAGCCGGGCGCCGATCCAGCGCCTCGCGGACAAGGTCGCGGCCGTCTTCGTTCCCGCCGTCATCGGAGTCGCGGCGCTCACCTTCGCGGTCTGGGCGCTCGTCGGGCCCGAACCGCGCCTGGTCCACGCGCTCGTGAACGCGGTCGCCGTCCTCATCATCGCCTGCCCGTGCGCCCTCGGTCTCGCGACGCCGATGTCCGTCATGGTCGCGATGGGCCGCGGCGCGGGGGCGGGAGTCCTGTTCAAGGACGCGGCCGCGCTCGAGCGGCTCGAAAAGGTGGACACGCTCGTCGTGGACAAGACGGGCACGCTGACGGAGGGAAAACCGAAAATCGTTTTGTTAAGACCCGTACAAGGGTGGAAAGAGGACGAATTGCTTCGCCTTGCTGCGTCGGTCGAGCGCGCGAGCGAGCATCCGCTCGCCGGCGCCGTCGTATTTTCTGCGAAGGAACGAAATCTGATCCTCGCCGAAGCGCGCGACTTCCAGGCGATCGCCGGCAGGGGCGCTACGGCTCGGGTCGAGGAGCACGCGGTCGCCGTCGGCTCTCTTTCACTCTTCGAGGAATCTTCTCTTCGCCTCTCCTCTCCTTTCGCCGCCGAGGTCCTCGCAGAAACAGACGCCGCCCGCGCGAAAGGCCAGACTGTTCTGTTCGTCGCGGTGGACGGGAAGCCGGCCGGGCTCCTCGCCGCGGCGGACCCGATCCGGCCTTCCACGCGCGCCGCGATCGCGGGGGTGCACGCCCTCGGGATTCGAGTGGTCATGCTCACGGGCGACGCGAAGGCGACCGCCGAGGCCGTGGCGAGGGAGCTCGGGATCGACGAGGTCGTCGCGGGCGTGCTTCCGGCCGGAAAAGCGGGGACCGTGACGCGGCTGAAGAGCGAGGGCCGGATCGTCGCGATGGCGGGCGACGGCATCAACGACTCGCCCGCGCTGGCCGCGGCCGACGTGGGCATCGCGATGGGGACGGGAACCGACGTGGCCATCCAGAGCGCGGGCGTGACCCTCGTCGGAGGCGACCTCGCCGGACTGCTGCGCGCGCGACACCTGAGCCACGCGACCATCCGGAACATCCGGCAGAACCTCTTCTTCGCGTTCGTCTACAACTCGCTCGGGATTCCGCTGGCGGCCGGCGTCCTCTACCCGTTCTTCGGCCTTCTCCTCTCTCCGGTCATCGCGAGCGCCGCGATGAGCCTGAGCTCGGTCTCGGTGATTGCGAACGCCCTGAGGCTCCGGCGGGCCGCGTTGTAACGACGATGGCAGCGGAATTGCGGGGCTTCATCCGCCGAGGTGCCTGAAGACACCGCTCGCCTGAGGAGGCCAAGAATGGCAAAAGACCCTGTGTGCGGCATGACCGTCGACGAAAAGTCTCCCCACAAGAGCACGCATGCCGGCAACGCCTACGTGTTCTGCTCCGCTCCTTGCAAGGCGAAGTTCGACAAGGACCCTGGGCAGTACGTCCCCGCAGGAGGGGTGCAGGCCAAACGCGAAGGGCGGACGTGATGCACGACGGAGGATGGCTTGGAATGGGCGGGATGGGGTCTTACTGGCTCGTCCCTGCCTTGATTGTCGTGCTCGTGGTGTTCGCTGTGCTTCTCGTCAGGCGCTCGCGGGACGGCCGTTAGAAGGAAGAGAACGTTCGGCTTCTACGGCGGTCCACTCGCGCTTCGGCGCCCCTTTTGTAGGATCCTCGTGTCTCCATGGACACGAGAGGGCAACGACCGCGCCGTTGGGGCGTTCTTCGGCCGCGGTCGTTCCGGGTCCTTCTCGTCGCCGTCGCGCTCCTCGCGCCCGTCCTCTACTTTCCCGCCGTCGTCACGAAGGTCGCGACGGCGGTGCCGTGCGGGCGGCCCGAGGGGCGCTGCGGGTACGGCGATCCCGTCACGGCGACGGCCGTCCTCGGCCGCGCCTGGTGGAGGTGGGAGACGGGCCGGCCGTTCAACGTCGACGAGCGGGTATTCCCGCCATATCCGAACACCTGGGGGCTGAGCGACGGCTACCCGATCGAGGCGGCGATCGGCTGGCCGTTCGCCCGCCTTTCCGGTTCCGCGGCCGTCGGGTACGACGTTCCGTTCGCAGTCGGCTGCGTCCTCGCGACGCTCGGCGCGGGGCTCCTGTTCTCGCGCCTCGCCGGCCCGGGCTGGGCGGCCCTGCTCGGGGCCGTCCTCTTCGCGTGGGGCCCGGCCCGCCTGAACAACCTGGGCGTGCTCGACTCGGTCTGGGCAGGGATCGTCCCGCTCGGTCTCTTCTTCGCGCTCCGGTACTTCGACCGGGGAAGAAAGCGGGACGCCTTTCTGTGGGCGGCCGTCTGGCTCGCGCTCGGGCTCGGAGGTCTCTACGGACTGCTGCTGGGGTCCGTCATGGCGGGACTCGTCTTCGCGGTGACGGTCCTTCCCGTTCGATCGAGGCGCCGCCGGCTGCCGCTTTTCGCCGGCCTCGGCCTCGCGGCGGCCCTCGCTCTCGCCTGGGTCTACCGCCCGCTCTTCCGGCTGGCCGACGACTTCGATGCGCGCGTCTCCGTCCGCGTCATGGAAGGCCACGCCGCGGACCTCCTTTCGCTCGCCCACCACGGCGTCTTCTCGGGTCCCCTGCGGGCCGTCCTCGACCGGCTCGTGCCGGGCCTGCCGGAGGGCGCCTCGGCGCTTTTCCCGACGCTGACGCTCCTCCTCGCGCTCGGCCTCGCCGCGTCCGGCCGCGCGGCATTCGCGCCGGCGCCCGGCGGGCGGCGCCGCCCGGAACGCGACGCGCGCGTCTGGCTCCTTCTCGCGTTCGTCGCTCTCCTGTGCGCGCTGGGTCCGACGATCCGGCTCGCCGGCCGCCCGCTCGCGCCCGGACCCTGGAGGCTCGTCGCGGAGCTGCCCGTTTTCAGCTCGCTGCGCGGCCTCCATCGCTGGGACCAGTGGTTCGACCTCGCGGTCGCCGCCGCGGCGACCCTGCTTCTCGGCCGCGCGTTCCGGCGCACCGGGAGCCGCGCCCTCGTCGCCGCGGCGGCGCTGTTCGTCCTTGCCGACGTCTGGCCCCGGCCCGTGCCCGCGATCGAGCTCCCTCCTCGGTCGCCCTTCGACGACGTCCTGCGCGCGCTTCCGGACGACGCGGTCGTGGGCGACTTCCCGTACAACGGCGACGTGGCGAACAGGAGCTGGATCGAACAGCTCTCGCACCGCCGGCGGATCCTGATCGGGATCCAGTCGTTCGCGCCGCCGATCCACTACTGGCTCGAGCGGCGCGGCCGGGCGAACGGCGTCTTCGACGCCATCGCGGTCTATCGCGAGCTGGGCGTCTCGGCGTTCCAGGCCCGGCTCGGGGAGGTGTCTTCGGACGACCGCCGCGCGCTCCTCGAGATCGCCTCGAGTCCGGACCGCGCCGGCGCCGTGAGGTCCGTCGTCCGGGGCGACGCCGTCCTGCTCCTCTTCGAGCCCAGGGAACCCGTCCTGGTCGACCCGCGCCGCCTCTCGGGCCTCGTCTTCGACCGCGCCGAGGCCGCGATCCCGGGCGCCGAGGGCCGCCTCGTCTTCCGCCTCGGCCGTTCGGAGACTCCCGTCCTCGTCCGAGGCGCCGCGGGGGAGACGCGCGAGACGCTGACGATTCCCGTGGCGGGCGTGGGGCGGCTCGCCGCGCGCCTCTCGTCCGACGCCCCGCCCGGCGCGGCCGTCTTCGACGAGCGGACGGGGAGGGAGATCGGCCGCGCGAGATGACCTCCTCTGCCGGTCCGGACGCTCCTCCCGGTAAGATCCGCCGCGGAAGCGCATGGGGCCCGGTGGCCCTCCTGGTCTTCAAAACCAGCGTGCCCGCTCCGGAAGGGGCGGCGGGTCGGTTCGACTCCGACACGCTTCCGCCATTCTTCATGCCGGGCGCCCGCCCATGATGCAAACGGATCGGGTGCGCTCCCGGCGGGTTGACATATGCTGCGGGTAATTCCGGCCGGGCAACGCCCGATCAAAAGAAGAAAGAAGGAACTCCCCATGAAGCGTCCGATCCTCACCCTCGCCCTCGCCGCGCTCGTCGGCTTCGGTCTCACGGCCCGCGCCGAGGAGGCCAAGCCCCAGCCCAAGACCATCACGGACACGACCTCCGTCAAGGTCACGGTTCTCGACGTCAACAAGGCCAAGAAGGAAGTCACGGTCAAGGACGAGACCGGCGACGTCTCCGTCGTCGAGGTCCCCGAGCACTTCACGCTCGAGAAGGTCAAGACGGGCGACGTCGTCACGCTGACCTACGCCGAGACCCTCTCGGTCGGAATCGCGAAGCCGGGCGAGATGGACGCCCTCGCCGCCAAGAAGACGACGAGCGGCGGGTCGGCCTACGTCACGAAGGTCGTCACGATCGCGGCCCTCGACATGGCGGTCCCGTCCGTGACGTTCAAGACGGCCGACGGCAAGAGCCAGACCGTCAAGATCCGCAACGCCAAGAACGCCGAGGGGTACAAGGTCGGCGACAAGGTCGCCCTGACCTACACCGGCTCGCTCACCATCTCCATCGACAAGAAGTAACGGCTTCCGTTCCTCTCGAGACGCCCCCGGCCGCTCCGGCCGGGGGCGTCTCATTTCCGGGCGCTCGCGGAATCGGCGCCCTCCGGCCCGGGATCGTCGCGGGGCCGTGCCATCATTCTCCGGCCCGCGTTGCGCACGGCGGCGGAGGAGACCTCTTGGAGACGGAAGCCCGGACGTTCGAAGTCTTCATGGACCAGAACAACAAGTGCAACCTGAAGTGCCGCATGTGCGGCTTCAGCGACCCGCGCGTGGCCGGCCTTTCGAAGTACGACATGCCGATGGCGGTGTTCCGCAGGATCGCCGAGCAGATCTTCCCGAAAGCGAGCTACCTCGCCCTCTCGTGCATGACCGAGCCTCTGATGACGCGCGATTTCGCCGAGCGCCTCGAGATCGTGAAGGGGAGCGGCGTTCCGTTCGTGGACGTCATCACGAACGGCATGCTCCTCGACGAGACGATCTCCCGCCGTCTCGTCGAGGCCGGCGTCTCGCGCCTCGCCGTCTCGATCGACGGCGCGACGAAGGACGTCTACGAGGCGATCCGGATCGGCTCGAACTTCGAGCGCGTCACGGGGAACGTCCGCCGGTTCATGGAGATCCGGGGCGAGATGGGCTCCTCCGTCCCGCAGCTCAGGATCAACCACGTCCTGAGCGAGACGAACATCGACCAGTTCGACGCGTTCCTCGCGCTGGCCGCGTCGCTCGGGGCCGAGGCGATAGACGTGAGGAGCATCGCGAGGTTCAGCAACGCGCTGGACACCGGGACGTCGAGCCAGGCCTTCTTCGAGAAGATCGCGGGCGTGCGCGAGCGCCTCGACCGGTGGTGCGCGCGGACGGGCGTCCAGAACGTCGGGGTGCTCCGCTGGCAGCCGACGCTGATCGAGGTGTTCGACGCGGCGGGCGCGAAGCTCACCTGCCGGCGTCCGTGGAACACGGTTGCGATCCACGCGAACGGCGACGTGATGCCGTGCATCTCGTGGACCCGCGCGCCCCTGGGAAACATCGCCCGGCAGGATTTCGACGAGATCCGCTCGGGCGCGGTCGCGGCCGGCGTGCGAGCCGAGTTCGAGGCTCAGCGGCCCGGGATCGACTGCGAGCACTGCACGATCAAGAAGGACGCGGCCGTCCCGGACGCCGAGCACGACGACTTCTTCTACCGGATGATCGCCAAGCCGGCGCCTTCCGTCGCTTCGTAGGGCGCGGGCTTCGTCGGTCGGGTCAGTCGGCGAGCGTCGAGAGGTCGCCCGGGTCCTCGCCCATCTCCTTCGCCTTGAGGTAGCGCCTCACGATCTTCCCGGACCGGGTCTTCGGGAGCGAGGCCACGATGTCGATGTCGTGCGGCACCGCGATGGGGCCGAGGTCCTGCCGGACGTGGTCCTTGAGGCTGCCGATGAGGCCCGGTCCCGTCTGCGCGCTGGCCTTGAGGACGACGAACGCCTTGATCCGCTCGCCCTTGATGGGATCGGGGAGCCCGACGACCGCGCTCTCGGCGACGGCCGGGTGGCGCAGGAGCGAGCCCTCGACGTCGGCGGTGCCGATCCGGTGGCCCGCGACGTTCATGACGTCGTCGGAGCGGCCGAGGACGGCAAAGTAGCCGTCGTGGTCGCGCACCGCGATGTCGCCGCAGGTGTAACAGCCGGGGATCGTCTCCCAGTACTTCTCGTAGCGCGCGGGGTCGCCCCAGACGGTCCGGAGCATGTACGGCACGGGGCGCCTGAGGACGAGGAGGCCGCCATGGCCGTCGGGCAGCGACTTGCCGTCCTTGTCGACGATGTCGGCCGCGACGCCGGGGAGCGGCTTTCCGACCTTGCCGGGCCGCGCCTCGAACGTCGGAAGCGTCCCGAGGACGGGCGCCGCGATCTCCGTCTGCCAGAAGTTGTCGACGACCATGCCGCCGGACTGCCCGACGAGGTGCTTTTGCGCCCAGAGGTGCGCCTCGGGGTTGAGCGGCTCGCCCGCGCACGCGATGAGACGCAGGCGGGAGAGGTCGTAGCGCGCGGGCGCTTCCGGTCCGTGGCTCATGAACATGCGCATCGCCGTCGGAGCCGTGAACAGGATGTTCACGCCGACGCGCTCGCAGAGCTCCCACGTCACGTCGGCCGACGGGTAGTCCGGCACGCCCTCGCGGGTGAAGATCGTCGCGCCGACCGAGAGCGGCCCGTAGACGATGAACGAGTGGCCGACGATCCAGCCGATGTCGGACGTCGACCAGTAGATGTCGCGGTCGCTGATCTGGTAAAAGGCGCGCGCCAGATACGTGACGCCCACCATGTAGCCGCCCACGGTGTGGACGACGCCCTTCGGCTTCCCGGTCGTCCCCGACGTGTAGAGGATGAAGAGCGGGTCCTCCGCGTCCATCGGCTCGGGCGGGCAGTGGATCTCCCGCGCATGCTGGATGTCGTAGAAGTCGTGCTCGCGCTCGCTCTCGAACGTGACGGCCGCGTCGCCGGGGCGCGATCCGCGGCGGTGCACGACCACGTGCTCGACGAACACGAGGTCGCGGACCGCCTCGTCGATCGTCGGCTTGAGCGGGATCTTCTTGCCGCGCCGGAAGGTGAAATCCGAGCAGACGATGACTTTCGCACGGCAGTCCTCGATCCGCGATTTCAGCGCCTGCGTGCCCATCCCGGCGAAGACGACGGAGTGGATCGCGCCGATGCGCGCGCACGCGAGCATCGTCACGATGCCCTCGGGCGTGAGCGGCATGTAGATGATGACCCGGTCGCCCTTCTTGACGCCGAGGCGCTTCAGGGCGTTCGCGAAGCGGTTCACCTCGCGGTAGAGCCGGCTGTACGTGTAGGCGTGCTCCTCGCCGTCCTCGCCGATCCACAGGAGGGCGGCTTTGTTGCGCTTGTCGCCGTACACGTGGCGGTCGATGCACGAGACCGTCGCGTTCAGCTTGCCGCCGATGAACCATTCGTGGTTCGGCGGATGAAAGCGGCAGACTTCCTTCCAGGGCTCCATCCACTCGATCGCCGCGGCCTTCTCCGCCCAGAAGTCGTCCGGCGCGAGCAGGGCGTGCTCGCGCTCCACGACGTCGTTGCGGATCGCGGCGTCCCGCGCCATCCAGATCGGCGGGTGGATGACGTTCTCGTCCCGGGCGAGCTTCTCGATCGCCGCCTGCTGGGACTGGGAGAGGTCGAGGCCGGGTTTCGCCGCCGATTCCGCCGTCATGGAGGGCTCCTTGTCCGAGAGTGGGCCGGTCGATCTTACGATCCGCCTCCAGTCGAGACCGAGTCGCGCCCGCGGGCAATGAAGCAAGCGCATCATTCCCCGCTGGCGCCGCTGCGGATCCGGCTCTAGGTTCCCCGCATGCGCGCCCTGAGGCTCCACCGGCCCGCCCCTGTCGCGACCCGCCCGCTCGTCCTCGAGGAGGTCCCCGACCCGGCGCCCGGGCCCGGTGAGGTGCTCCTCGCCGTCTCGTGCTGCGGCGTCTGCCGGACGGACCTGCACGTCGTCGAGGGCGACCTCCCGCTGCGAAAGTCTCCGGTCGTCCCCGGCCACCAGGCGGTCGGGAGCGTGATCCGCGCCGGAGACGGTGCGGAGGCCCTCCTCGGCAGGCGCGTCGGCGTCGCGTGGCTTCACGCCGCCTGCGGGGCGTGCCGCTTCTGCCGCTCGGGCCGCGAGAACCTGTGCCTCGCGCCGGAGTTCACGGGGTGGACCGTGGACGGCGGCTTCGCGGACCTCCTTCTCGCGCGCGCCTCGGGATCTACGGCTTCGGGGCTGCGGGCCACGTCGCGATCCAGATCGCGCGGGGCCGCGGCATCGAGGTGTACGTCATGACGCGCGACCGGGAGCGGCACCAGGCGGCGCGGCCGTCCTCACGACCCGGCGGGATCCGGCCTAGCGCTTCTTCGCGGCGGCTTTGCGCGCGCGGACAGGCGGCCGCTTCGCCGGCCGCGCGAGGCGCCGGGCCTTCTGTCCCATCCCCGCGAGCTCGCGCAGCAGGTCCAGCGTCGTGACGATCCCGACGACGTGGCCCTTCTGCGTGACGAGGAGGCGATGGATGCGACCGGCGACCATCGTCCGGGCGATCTTCGGGAGCGGCGTCGAGTCGGGGATCGTGAAGAACGTCGGGGTCATGATCTCGGCGACGAGGCGGCTCCCGTCCTCGATCGCGAGTAACTTCAGGTCCTCGGGGTTGAAGCGATCCTCCCATCCGCGCGACCGCCCCGATGCGGGCTCGCGGTCGCGCGTGACCTGGTCGACGATGTCCGACAGGCTCACGACTCCGGTGAGCCGGCCCGCGCCGTCGAGGACGGGGGCGCCGGAGATGGTCTTGTCGGTGAAGTACGCGGCGAGCTCGCGGACGGTCCAGTTCTCGCGGACCGCGAAGACGGGATGGATCATGACGTCGCGGGCGGTCTTCATCTCGTCGTTCCCGCGACGAGCTTCCCGCGGGCGCCCCTCGCGCTCCATAGCGCAGCTGAATCATCCTCACCGTTCGGGCTGCTAGGATCGTCCCGATGGCGCGCCGGATTCTCGTCTGCGACGACGAAGCGGACATTCGCGAGTCCCTCCGCACGCTGCTGGTCGAGGAGGGCTACGAGGTCACGGCCGTCGCGTCGGGCGTCAATGCGGTGTCCGAGGCGCCGGACCACGACGCGATCCTTCTCGACATCAAGATGCCCGGGCAGGACGGCCTCGACACGCTCGCGAAGCTCCGCGCGCGCGGCATCGCGACTCCCGTCGTCATGATCTCTGGCCACGGCGACGTGAAGACCGCGATGGACGCCGTGCGCGCCGGGGCCGACGACTTCCTCGAGAAGCCGCTCTCCTCCGAGCACGTCCTGAACGCGCTGCGCCGGGTCCTCGACTCGAGCCGGCTCGCGCGCGAGAACCTCGAGCTCAAGTCGCGCCTCGGGATCGGGCGGATCGTCGGCTCGAGCGAATCGATGCGAAGGCTCCTCGCGGACATCGCGAAGGCGGCGCCGACGCCGGCGACGGTCCTCGTCGTCGGGCCGAGCGGCACGGGCAAGGAGCTCGTCGCACGCGCGATCCACGACTCGTCGCTCGTGAAGGCGGGTCCGTTCGTCCAGGTCAACTGCGCCGCGATCCCGGACACGCTCATCGAGTCCGAGCTCTTCGGGCACGAGCGGGGCTCGTTCACGGGCGCGGACCGCAAGCAAACGGGAAAATTCGTCGAGGCGGATGGCGGGACGATCTTCCTCGACGAGGTCGGGGACATGTCGGCGCCCGCGCAGGCGAAGGTCCTGCGCGTCCTGCAGGAGGGCGAGGTCGAGCCCGTGGGGAGCCCGCGCGTCGTCAAGGTGAAAGTCCGCGTCGTCGCCGCCACGAACCGCGACCTGACGACGCTGATCGCGCAGGGGAAGTTCCGCGAGGACCTCTACTACCGCCTCAACGTCCTCGTCCTCCGGACGCCGCCGCTCGCGGAGCGGCGCGAGGACGTCCCGTCGCTCGTGACGTTCTTCGCCGAGCAGTTCGCTCGAACGAACAACTACCGGCCGAAGCGCTTCACGGACGCGGCGCTCGAGGCGCTCGCGGCGCGTCCGTGGCCCGGAAACGTCCGCGAGCTCAAGAACCACGTGGAGCGCCTCATGATCATGTCCGACGCGGACGTGCTCGACGCCGCCGACGTGGACGGGGGCGCCGCCGCCCCGGCGGGAGACACCGGGCCCGTCACGGTGCGGGGCGGCAAGGTCGTGGACCCGGCGTCCGCGGGAGCCTGGGAGCGCCTCGCGGCCATCCGGACCCTTCAGGAGTTCCAGGACGAGACGGAGAAGCTCTTCCTCGTCGCGAAGCTCGCGGAGAACGGAGGCAACGTGACGCGCACCGCGGAGTCCATCGACACGCCCCGTTCGAACCTCTACAAGAAGATCGACCGGTACGGCCTGCGCCGCGACCGCGAGGGGGCCGAGCCGTGACGCCCGAGGCCGTCCGCCGCCACTTCGAGGAGACGGGCGCGCTCCTCTCGGGTCACTTCCGGCTCTCGTCGGGCCTCCACGCGGACCGCTACCTCCAGTGCGCGAAGGTCCTCCAGCACCCGGACCGCGCCGGCGTCCTCGGGGCCGCGCTCGCGGCCCTCCTCGCGGCGGAGCGTCCCGGCGTCGTCGTCTCGCCCGCGATGGGCGGGGTCATCATCGGCCACGAGGTCGGACGGGCGCTGGGCCTGCGCGCGATCTTCACGGAGCGAACGGACGGCGTCTTCGCCCTCAGGCGCGGCTTCGCGCTGGAGGACGGCGAGCGCGTCGCGGTGGTCGAGGACGTCGTGACGACGGGGAAGTCGACGAAGGAGGTCCTCGACGTCCTCCGGAAGGCGGGCGCGGTGCCCGTCGTCTGCGGGTCGATCGTCGACCGGCGCGCCGCCGCCGAGAAGGCACCCGACGTCGACGGGGTTCCGTACCGCGCGCTCCTGTCGCTCGAGGTCCCCGCATGGGAGGCCTCCTCGTGTCCTCTCTGCGCTCGCGGCGAGCCCGTCGTCGCGCCGGGCTCGCGGCACCTCGCGGCGAAGGCGTGAACGCCGGAGCCGGCCCGCCCCGGGCGGCCTTCCTGCTCGCGGCCGCGGCCCTCGCGGCGAAGCTGGCCGTCCTCGCGGTCATCCGGCATTCGCACCCGGACGCGTTCGTGTTCATCGACACGGGCACGTACCTGAGACCCGCGCGGGCTCTCCTCGAGAGGGGGACGTTCTCGCCGTCTCCCGAGGCCGCACCCGAGCCCGAGATCAACCGGACGCCGGGGTATCCCGCGATCCTCGCCGCGACGCGCGCCGTCTCGACCGCGCCGTGGGCGCCGTCGGTCGTCGGCGCCCTCTTCGCGTTCGGCACCGCGCTCGCGACGGCCGCGCTCGCGGCCCGCCTCTTCGGGCCGCGGGCCGGCATCGCCGCGGCCGCGATCGTCTCCTTCGAGCCCGGGTCGTTCCTGCACTCGCTGTCGATCCTCTCGGACACGCCCTTCACGTTGTTCCTGACGCTGGGGGTCTCGTCTCTCGCCGGGCTCGCGGCGGGCCGGCCCCGCGGCGCGGCCGCCGCCGGGCTCTGGCTCGCCCTCGCGACGCTCGTGCGGCCGATCTCGTACTACCTCCTCGGCCCGGCGGCCGTCCTCGTGTGGTTCGTCGCGCGGAGCGCGCGGCCGCTCCGGTCCGTCGCGCTCTTCCTTCTGGCTCCCGTCGTCCTCGTCGGGGGCTGGAAGGCGCGGAACCTCGCGCGCGCGGGGACGTTCGCGCTGTCGCCGATCGCGAGCAGCGAGCTCCTCTTCTACCGGGCGGCGCCCGCCGCGGCATGGGCGGAGGGCGTGCCGCTCACGGAGATGCAGGAGCGGCTCGGTAACCGCGAGCGCTGGTTCCGGACCGGAGGCGGCACCGAGCGCGAGATCTTCGGCGGGCGGCGGTACGCGGACCTGTTCCCGGAGACGTCGTCTCTGAGCCTGCCCGAACTCGACGCGCGCTGGAGACGCCAGGCGATCCGGATCCTCGCGGAGCACCCCGTCCTGGCCGCAGTCGCGGCCGCCCGGGGCGCCGCGCTCCTTCTCCTGGCGCCGCCGTCCCTCATCTTCGGAGTCCGCCTCGGGTTCGTGACTCCGGGGCTCGCGCTCCTCGAGGCTTACGAGAACCTGGAGGTGGGTCGCGTCGTCGCGCTGCTCCGCCCGGCGGCGCCGGTCTTCTTCGCGATCTCGCTCGTCCTGACCCTTCTCCTGGCGGCGCTCTGGGTTGCGGCCGCGGGAGGCGTGCGGGCCTCGTGGCGCGAGGTCCCGGCCCCGGTCCACGCGGCGCTCCTCGGGACGTTCTTCTACGTCGTCGCCGTGAGCGCGGGCGCCGAGTCGGGCGACGACCGGTACCGCCTCCCGCTCGTCCCGATCGCGGCGGTCTACGCGGCGCGGCGCCTCGTCGCTCCATAATCGGGGCCCCGTGAAATTCCTGCGCACGCTCGCCGCGAACGTCCTCGTGCCTCTCGGGATCGCCCTGCTGCTCTTCCTCGCGCTCGAGGGAGGGTGCCGCGTCGCGCTGCGCGCGAAGACCGGCGCGTGGCCCGAGACCCGGGTCGAGGCCTACACGAAGTTCGTCGAGAAGGTCGGAAGCGCCTACCGCCCGCACCCCCTTCTGATCGTCGCGGGCCGGCCGGACGCGACGCTCGAGGCGGCCGGCAAGGTAGTCCACTTCAACGCGCGCGGCCAGCGCGTGACGAACGTGCGGGACCTCGCGGTCCCGAAGCCGCCCGGCGTCTTCCGGATCGTGTGCGAGGGCGGTTCGACGACGTTCGACCTCCTCGCGCCGGACGATGCCTCGACGTGGCCGGCGCGCCTCGGGGCGCTTCTCGCGCCCCGCGTGGACGTCGCGAACGCCGGGTTCCCGGGCTGGACGAGCCTCGAGAGCCTCGTGTCCCTCGAGATCCGCGACGTCGACCTCGGGCCCGACCTCGTCGTCGTCTATTCCGGCGTGAACGACCTGCAGCCCGCCGGGCACGTCCCGTTCTATCCCGACTACAGCGTCGGACACGCCGACATCCTTCCGCGGGTGACGGGCGTCGCGCCGGTGCCGGTCCGCCTCGTCTCCCGCTCGGTCTTTCTCGAGTCGCTCCTCGGGCGTCTGCGTCCTGCCGGGGCCGCCTCGCCGGGGGAGGGCTTTGCTCCCTCGTATGCCTGGGCGGGCGGCCCGAAGCGCGACGACATTCCCGCGGCCGCGGTCGCGGTTTACGAACGCAACCTCCGCTCGACGATCGCCGTGGCGCGGGCGCAGGGCGCGCGCACGCTTCTCGTCGCGCAGACGGCGCGGCTCCGGGCCGGACACGAGGTGGAGGACCGCGCGTGGCTCGAGGGCTGGACGCCCGGGCTCACCTCCGCGGGCTACCTCGCCGGGCTCGCGAGGTACAACGCGGTCGCGCGCGGCCTCGGGACCGAGGGCGTCGCGCTGTTTCTCGACCCGTTCGCCGACGGCGCGTTTCCGGACGCCGCGTTCCAGGATCCCGTCCACTTCTCGCCCGAAGGGTCGGACCGCTTCGCGCGAGCGCTCGCGGCGTTCCTGACGGCTCCCGGCGGGCCGCTCGCCCGGCCCTGACCCTCAGAGGTGCCGGTCGAGGCCGCGGTCGTCCCACGACGAGGGATCCTCGAGGGGCTCGAGATGGGTCGTGACCGTGCTCCCGGGCAGCGCGCCGGCGACCCCGCGCTCGATCTCCTCGCAGACGTCGTGTCCCTGCTTGACGGTCCACGAGCCCGGAACGAGGACGTGCATCTGGATGAAGTGGCGGGGGCCCGCGCGGCGGGTCCGGATGTCGTGAAGGACGATCCCGCGTTCGTGGAACGCGGCGAGCGCGGCCGACAGGGCGGCCTGCTCGTCCTCGCCGATGGCCTTGTCGAGGAGTCCGTACCCGGTCTCCTGCAGGAGCCGCACCGCCGTGTAGACGATGTTCGCGGCGACGAGGAGGGCGACGACCGGGTCGAGGATCAGCCACCCCGAGAGCTTCACGAGGAGGACCCCGACGAGGACGCCGGCGGACGTCCAGACGTCCGTGAGGAGGTGCTGCGCGTCGGCTCTCAGCGTGATCGAGCGGAGCCGCTTGCCCTCGCGCAGGAGGATCCATGCGACGACGCCGTTCACCGCGGAGGCGAGGACCGAGATCCCGAGGCCCAGCCCGACGTTCTCGATCGGCTGGAGGCTCCGGAGGCGCTCGACGGCCGTGACGGCGATCGCGACGGAGGCCGCGAGGATCATGAGGCCCTCGAACCCGCTCGCGAAGTACTCGGCCTTCGTCTGGCCGAACGCGTACGTCGCGTCCGCGGGGCGGCTCGCGCGGCGCAGCGCCCAGAACGCCACGAGGGCCGCGAGGAGGTTCACGCCCGACTCGGCGGCGTCCGACAGGAGCCCGACCGAGCCGGTGATCTTCCAGGCCCAGACCTTCAGGCCGATCGTCACGACGGCCGCGGCGATCGACAGAAGGGCCCAGCTCGACGCGGAGCGGTCGCTCATGCGCGCGGGAGACTGCGTCGGGCCGCGCCGGCAGTCAAGCGCGCGTTCGTCCTGCGAACGCGTCTCCCGTGCGCCCCTGCTACGCTCCCTCCGTGCGCGCGCTCGTCTGCGAGGCCCCCGGGACGCCGGTGCTCCGGGACGTGCCGGTCGCCGAACCCGGCCCGGGCGAGGTCCTCGTGCGGGTGCGCGCGGCGCTCACGTGCGGGACCGACCTGAAGATCGCGCGGCGGGGCCACCCGAAGATCCCGTTCCCGCTGACGCTCGGCCACGAGTGGGCGGGCGTCGTCGAGAAGGCGGGCACCGGCGCGGCGTGGGAGCCGGGGGCGCGCGTCACGTCGGCCGTCTCGGCGCCGTGCGGCGCGTGCGCGGCCTGCCTCGGGGGCCGCGAGAACCTCTGCGAGACCGCGTTCGACCGGCCGCTCTTCGGCGCGTTCGCGGATTTCCTTCTGGTGCCCGCTCGCCTCGCGACGCGCGGCTTCCGCCGGATCCCGGACGGAATGCCCGACGAGACTGCAGCTCTCCTCGATCCGGTCGCGAGCGTCGTGCGCGGTCTGAACCGCGTGAGAGACGCGCGGGGCGGGGACGTCTTCGTCGCCGGCACCGGCCCGATCGCGGCGATGCTGTTCTTTTCCTTGAGGGGGAAAGACAAGAACGGCGCGGAACGCCGGATCGTCGTCGCGGGCCGGCGGCCGGAGAGACTCGCTTTCTTCGAGAGGAAGATGGCCGGAGTGGCGCGCATCGGCAGCACAACGCGGGAAGACGCCGCCGGAGCGAATCCCTCGTTCACCTTCGAAGAAGATCCGCCGTTGCCGACGCCCATCGCTCCCTCGACGCGCGAAAGCGGCGCCGGGCCCCTCTTCACTTTCAAAGAGAATCCCCGGTCTTCTTTCTCCCTCGTCATCGACACGACCGGCGACCCGGACGTGATCGCCGCGCTCCCCGCGCTTGCCGCCGACGGCGGGACGGTCCTCCTCTTCGCGGGGCTGCCCGCGGGGGCGCGCGTCGCCGTCGACGCGCACGCCGTGCATTACCGCGAAGTCTCGATCGTCGGCTCGTTCCACTACACGCCGCGGGAGGTCGACGAGGCGCTCCGACTCCTCGCCTCCGGCGCGATTCCCGCCGCGGAGATCGTGTCGGCGCGCCGCCCGCTCGCCGAGTGGCAGGCCGCGTTCGACCTCGCCCGCGCCGGGACCGCGCTGAAGGTGGCGGTGATCCCTTGAGGACGATGAGGGCGGCGCTCGTGCGCTCGGTGGACGACGTCGAGGTCGTGACGCGCGACGTCCCCGCGATCGGCCCAGGCGAGATCCTCGTCGCGATGAAGGCGGTCGGGATCTGCGGGAGCGACACCGCCGGCTGGTACGTCGCCACGAAGGCGCCGGCCGTCCTCGGGCACGAGCCGGCCGGCGTCGTGGCCGAGGCGGGAGAGGCCGCGCCGTTCGCGCCCGGAGACCGCGTCGTCGTGCACCACCATGCGGCCTGCGGGACGTGCCCGGCCTGCCTCGAGGGCGAGGACGTGCAGTGCGCCGCGTGGAGGAAGAACCGCCTCGATCCGGGCGGCCTGGCGGAGCTCGTGCGCGTCGAGGCGGCCGCCGTCGCGACGGACGTGTTCCGTCTCCCGGACGCCATGGGCTTCGAGGACGGCGCGCTCGCCGAGCCGGTCGCCTGCGCCGTGAAGGCCGTACGGCGGGCGCGTGTCCGCTCCGGCGACGCGGTCGCCGTCATCGGCCTCGGCGCGAACGGAATCCTCCTCGGCCTCGTCGCGCGGGACGCGGGCGCACGCGTTCTCATCGGGTGCGACCCGGACCCGGCCCGCCGCGCACATGCGCTTCGGCTCGGGTTCGATTTGGCGGGGGAGCCGGGAGAAGATTTTTCTGAGAAGGTGAAGAGGCCGGATCGCGCCGGCGCGGACGTGATCTTCGTGCTGCCGACGGCCGAGAGCGCCGTCGGGTCGGCTCTCGCCGTGGCCGCCCCGGCGGGCCGCGTCGTCTTCTACTCGCCGGTCGAACCCTCGAAGACGTGGACCCTCTCCCCTCATTCTTTGTATCTCCGGGATCTCTCCCTTCTCTTCTCCTATTCTTCCGGCGCGCGTGACCTGCGCGAGGCGCTGACGCTCATCGAGCGCGGCGTCGTGCGGGCGTCCGGTCTCGTCACGCACCGCGTCCCGCTCGCGGACGCCGCCGAGGCGTTCCGGCTCGCGCGCCGCGGCGGGGACGTGCTCAAGGTGATGGTGACGATCTGAAGAAGAAGAGGCTCGACGTCCTCCTCGTCGAGCGCGGCCTGGCCGGGTCGCGCACGCGGGCCGAGGCCCTCATCCTCGCCGGCCGCGTCGCCGTCGCCGGGAAAGAGCGGGTCAAGCCCGGCACGCCCGTCGACGACACGGCCGAGGTCGCCGTCGGCGAGCCGGAGCATCCGTGGGTCTCCCGCGGGGGCGTCAAGCTCGCGTTCGGCCTGACGCACTTCGGCATCGACCCCGCCGGGCGCGTCTGTGTCGACCTCGGAGCGTCGACCGGGGGCTTCACGGACGTCCTGCTCGCGCGCGGGGCCGCGCGCGTGTACGCCGTGGACGTCGGGTGGGGACAGCTGCACGCGAAGCTGCGGGGCGATCCGCGCGTGGTGCTCCGGGAAAAGGTCAACGCGCGCCTGCTGTCGCGCGGCGAAATCCCCGAGGAGCCGTCCCTCCTCGTCGGGGATCTCTCCTTCATCTCCCTGACGCTCGTTCTCAGGGCCGCCGTGCCGCTCCTCGCTCCCGCGGCGGACGTCCTCGTCCTCGTCAAGCCGCAGTTCGAGGCGGAACGGGGGGAGGTCGGCCGGGGCGGAATCGTCCGCGACGAGGCCGTGCGGGCCCGTGCGGTGGCGCGCGTCGCCGCGGCGGCCGCGTCCCTGGGCCTCGAGCCCCGGGGCGTCGTTCCGTCGCCGATCACGGGCGCCGACGGCAACGTGGAATACCTCGCCGCGTTCCGGAGGAATCCCGCTACACTTTCGGTGTGACGGTCCGAAAAAGAAGCGCTTCGCGGGTGCGCCGGGTGGGCCTCGTCACCCGATACACCAGCGAGGAGGCGCTTGAGCTCTCCCGGAAGCTGGATCGCCGCCTCACGAAGCGCGGCTACGAGGTCGTGCACGACCTCGAGTCCTCGGCGGCCCGGGAGGGGGACGGCGGGACGGCCCGAACCCAGATCGCGCGCGTCGTCGACCTCCTGGTGACGCTCGGGGGCGACGGCACGCTCCTCTCGGTCGCGCGGCACCCGATGCCGGGCGTCCCGATCCTGGGGATCGACATCGGGACCCTCGGGTTCCTGACGACGTGCAGCCCCGGCGACTACGAGGAGATCCTCGAGGCGGCGCTCGCGGGCACGGCAGGTCTCGAGGAGCGGCGGCTCCTGTCGGTGTCGGTGGCGGAGGGGCGGCGGCCGGCGCGGGTCTACCGCGTCGTGAACGACGCGGTCCTCGGCAAGTCGGCGCTCGCGCGCATCGCGGCGATCCGCGTCGACGTCGACGGCCGGACGGTCTCGCGCTACCGGGGGGACGGGCTCATCGTCTCGACGCCCACGGGCTCCACCGCGTACAACCTCTCGGCCGGCGGCCCGATCCTCGAGCCGACGATGCCGGCCCTCGTCCTGTCGCCGATTTGCCCCCATACCCTGTCGCTCCGCCCCCTCGTCCTGCCGGACTCCGTCCGGCTCGACCTGAGGGTCGAAGAGGACGCGACGGGCGTCTTCCTGACGCTCGACGGGCAGGAAGGGTTCCCGGTGAGCGCGGCGACGCGCATCGCGATCTCCCGCGCGCGGGAAACCGTCTCGCTCGTGCGGGCCTCGGCGGGCTCCTTCTGGGACGTCCTGTCGGGCAAGCTCTCCTTCGGCGGCGAGCGGGACAACGCGTCGCGCTAGCGAGGGGAGATGGCCCGGCGACCGATCCCGACCCTCCCGCAGCTGACCCTCACGCAGGTCCGTCTCGTCCGGCTCTTCGCCCTGCTGTTCGTGTTCTCGGTGCTCGTCCTGTACGCGGTCTTCCGGTCGCACCGTTTCCAGGACGCGATGCGGCGGAAGACGGAGCGGGTCCTCTCGGCGCAGATCGGGCGGAGGGTGGAGATCGGCGGCTTCGACCTCGCGCTCCTGCCGTTCTCGTTCCTCGTGCGCGACGTCTCGATCGCGAACGACCGGCGGTCGCTCGCCGGACCGCTCTTCTCGGCGTCGGAGATCGAGATCCGAGGGATCCCGGCCGTCACGAGCAACACGATCGAGCTCTCGAAGCTGCGGGTGGTCGCGCCGCGCGTCGTGGTCGAGGTGTTCCCGGACGGCTCCACGAACGTCGACCCGATCCTCCGCGCGCTCCGCGGGGGAGGAGGCGGGGGCAAGGACATCCAGCTCCACGAGGCCGTCATCCAGCGCGCGTCCTTCCGCTTCCGCGAGTGGAAGGCCGAGATCGACGCCCTCCTCAAGGACGCGGCGCTCACGGCGCGGGCGGGACGCACGCTGTCCGTCACGCACCTCGTCCTCGCGTGCCGGCAGGGGAGCTTCCGCCTCGAGAACAACGAGACGCTCGAGTTCGCGATCGGCGCCGAGGTCACGCTGGCGCCCGGGCGCGCCCACCTCACGGGCCTTCGCCTGAAGGGCCCGAAGATCTCCGTCGAGGCCGCGGGCGGCGTCGACGACCTGAGGAAGCCGGTCCTCGCGCTCGTCGCGAAGGTCGAAACGAACGGGGAAACGCTCGGGACGGCCTTCGGCCTCGGGCTGCCCCTCACGGGACCCGTCCGGCTGAACGGAGCGCTCCGCTTCGGCGATCCCGGAGGCCTGCGGATCCGCGCGGCGTTCGACCTCCCGGCCTCGCGTCTCGCCGTCTTTCCGATGTCCGGCGAGGGGACGCTCCGGCTCGACCCGAGGGGGCTGCTCGTCGACGTCACGCGCGCGAGTTACGCAGGCGGCACGCTGGAGGCACTCGTCCAGCTCGATCGGCTCGATCGTCCGCCTCTCCCCGTGAAGATCGCGGTGCGCGGCAAGGGAATCGACTTCGAGCAGTTCTTCGCCGACCTGGGTCTCCCGGGCACGGGCTTCATGGCCCGCGCGGGCCTCGAGGCGACGCTGACGTTCGGGCCGGGCGGCATCGAGCACGCGGACGGAGCGGGCCGCCTCACGCTCGCGGCCGACCCGGGCCGCGCCTCCGCGCTGAAGGGGCGCTTCCCGATCCCGGTCTCCGGCGGCGGCCCGATCCGCGTGAAGGACGGCCGGATCCTGTTCGACGGGATGCCGCTCGCCACCGCGGGCGGCGCGAAGGTCCGCCTCGACGGCTCGCTTCGCTTCGGCTCCTGGGAGCCGGACCTCACGTTCGACGTGGCGACGGGCGACCTCGCCGAGCTCGAACGCCTCGCGGACAACTGGTACCCGGCGATCCAGAAGGAGCCGCTCGAGCCTCCGCTGAAGCTCGGCGGCTCCGGCCACCTCTCGGCGCGCCTCACGCGCGACTTCTCGGACCCGCGCATCGAGGGCCGGATGGAAGCCTCCGACTTCGTCCTGCGCGGCGTGCGCTTCGGCGAGGCGTCCGCGAGCTTCACCGTGGACCGCAACGTCGCGACGTTCGCGCCCTTCGCGGCGCGGGACGGCGGCGGCCACCTCTCCCTGGAGGGGAAGATCGGCTTCGGCGGGGCGCTCCACGGGCACTACCGGCTGGAGGGCCTCGTCGGCGACTTCCACGAGTGGCCGCTCGAGAGGGTGCTCGCGTTCCTCGACCTCGACCTCCCCCTCTCCGGTCGCGCGACGGGGCGGCTCCCGCTCGACGGCGTGACGCCCGCGATCCACGGGCGCATCCCGCTCCTCCTCTCGGACGCTTCGGTCTGGGGGCAGAAGCTCGACCTTCTCGAAGGAGTCCTCGCGTTCCAGGACGACCGCGTCGCCGTCGAAGGCGCGTCCGGCCGGCTCGGCGACGCGCGCGTGACCGGCGGCGGCTTCTACCGGTACGCCGACGGCGGGTACAGGTTCGACCTTGACGTCAAGGACCTGCCCGCCGGCCGCGTCGCGGCGCTCTCGGACGCGCCCGTGGGCGGTCTCCTGACCGGACATGCCTCGGGCGAAGGCCTGATCGGCTCGCCGACGCTGACCGCGGACGCCTCTGTCGCGGTTCCGACGTTCGACGGCCAGCCGCTCGCGCGGGCGAAGCGCGAGATCGAGGTCCACGCGCGCGCGGACCGCGGGGCCTGGAGCGTGCGGGCGGAGGCGCCCGAGGAGGGAGTCCTCGAAATCCTGTCTCCGAAGGACGCCGGCGCGGCCGGACGGTGGAGCGTGCGCGCCGATTTCCCGAGCCTCGCCCCGCTGGCCGGGATCTTCGGGCTGCCCGAGGACGCGAAGTTCGACGGCCGCGTGAGCGCCGAGGCGTCGCTGAAGCCCGGCGCGTCGCTCGCCGACCTCGACGGCGAAGGCGTGGTCTCGGCCGCGCAGTTCACGGCCTGGGGGCGGACACTCACGCTGCGCGGCGGGACGCCGCTCAAGGTATCGGGCGGCCGCGTCTTCTTCGAGCGCCTGACGCTGGCCGAGGCGGCGCGGCCCGACGCGTCTTCGGGCGTCCCGACCTCCGTGACGCTCTCCGGCAGTGCCCAGTTCGTCGCGCCGCACGCGCTCGACGTCGCGGCGACGGGCTCGGTGGACGCATCCCTTCTCGCGCCCGCGTTCGCGCCGCTCAAGTTCGCGGGCCGGGTAACCCTGGACGCCCGGCTGGGCGGGACCGCCGCTTCGCCGGTCGTCACGGGCCGGGCGGCCCTCGATGGCCTGGACGTCGTGAGCCCGGACGGCGGCGTCGCCTTCGAATCTGCGACCGGCTCGCTCCTGTTCAGCGAGGGCAAGGTCACGATCAGCGACCTCGCGCTCCGCTTCGCCGGCGGGACCGTCGACCTCGGGGGCACGGTCGCCCTCGACGGCTGGAAGCCCACGGCGATGCGCGTCTCCGCGCTCGTCTCGCACGTGAAAGTCGCGCCTTTCGACGGGTTCCGGACGACGCTCTCGGGGAACCTCCTCGTCCTCGGCGACTCCCAGCCGCGCGCCGTGCGCGGTGAGCTCGTGTTCGACCGGGCGCTCTACGACCGCGACTTCTCGATCGACCTCGCGGCGCTCCTCCAGAGAAAGCGCGTCGCGACCGTCGGTGCGAACCCGACGGCCCTCGACGCCGTGACGCTCGACGTGAGGCTCGTCGCGCCGCCCGAGTCGATCGAGGTCCGGACGAACGTCGCGCGCCTGAAGGCGTCCGGCGAGCTTTTCGCGCGGGGGACGTGGGCCCACCCGCTCCTCTTCGGCGAGATCCGCGCCGAGGAGGGAGGCCGCCTGACGCTCCAGGGCCAGCGCTACGACCTCCTGTCAGGGCGGATCCTGTTCTCGAACCCGATCCGGATCGAGCCGTTCTTCGAGATGGAGGCCCGCGGCACGATCGGCAGGTACCAGGTCACGTTCGGCCTCACGGGCACCGCGGCGCGCCTCGCGCCGCGATTCTCGTCGGACCCGCAGCTCTCCGAGGCGCAGATCGTCTCGCTCATGGCGACGGGCGACCTTCCGTCGGCCTCCGCGGCCAGCGGCCCGATCGGCCCGGCCCCGGTCTCCTCGGACGAATCCGTTTCGAAGGCGGCGCGCGAGCTCCTCGCGAGCCTCGCGTCCGACGCCGTCACGAGCCGCACGAAGGAGTTCTTCCGGCTGGACCGCTTCCAGATCGACCCCGCGTTCTCGACGGGAACGACGTTCGACGCGCCGCGCATCACCGTCGGCAAGTCTCTCGGGAAGGACTTCAACGCGACCGTCTCGTTCGTCCTCTCCAGCAACCAGCAGCAGATCATCACGCTGAACTATCAGCTCTCGTCGACCGCGTACCTTCAGGCTCTGCTCGACGAGTTCGGCGTGTACTCGGTCGAGCTGCGCTTCCGGCAGCGGCTGCGGTGAGGGCGGCCGGCGGCTGGGCCGCGCTCCTCGTCCTGGTCCTCGCCGCCGCGCCGGCGAAGTCGGCGACGGTTCCCGAAAACGGCCTCTGGGGAAAGACCGTCACGTCCCTGTCGTTCCGGGGCGACCGGGTTCTCGACGAGAAGCGCATGGCGGGTCTCACCGTGCTCGGACCCGGCAAGACCCTGACCGAGGGCGCGGTGCGCCTCTCTCTCCGGAACCTCTTCGCGACGCGGCGGTTCTCGGACCTCGCCGTCGAGGCGGCCGCTTCGGGCGACGGGGTGGCGGTCGTCGTCGTCTTCGCGGCGGCGCCCCGGATTGCCTCTCTCACCGTCACGAAGGGAATTCCGGCGCGCGGGCGCGTGCTCGACGCCCTCGGCCTCGGGGTCGGCGACTCCTGGGAGGCGGACCGCCTGCCGGGATTCGAAGCGTCGACCCGGCGCGTCCTGAGGGACGCGGGCTACTTCGAGGCCGTCGTCTCGGCCGTCGTCGAAGCGGGTGCGGACGAGACGAGCGTCGACGTCCGCTTCGACGTCCGGCCCGGCCCCCGCGCGATCGCGGGCGCGCCCGAGTGGGACGGCAGCCTCGCGCCGCTCACCGCGGAGGTCCTCCGCGCAAAGGCCAGGCTGAAGACGGGAAAGCCGTACAAGAAGGCGGCCGCGCGCGAGGACGCCGAGAGGTTCGAGAGAGAGATCCATCGCCGGGGCTACTCGCGCGGCGAGGTGCGCCTCGGGGACGAGCGATACGACGCCGCAACGGCCGTCGTCTCGCCCCGCTACACCGTGTTCGTCGGTCCTCTCGTCGTCCTCGAAGTCACGGGAGAGGACGAGGCGGTCGTCCGCAAGCACGCGGATTCGCCGTGGCGGAAGGGCGAGCCGCCGGACGAGGACGCCGTTGAGAGGCTGCGCGTCGCCCTCAAGCGCTCGTACGAGGAGAAGGGATACGCGAAGGCGTCCGTGAAGGTCGCGTTCGACACGCAGCCCGACCGCGAGACCGTGACGTTCACGATCGACAAGGGCGCGCGATGGAGCGTCGCGCGCGTGAGCGTCCCGGGCGCGATCAGCCTCCCGCCGAAGAAGGTCTCGTCGGCCCTCGAGACGGTCCCGCGCGGCATCCTCGAGTCCGGCCGGTACGTGAGCGACGAGGCGGCGCGCGACCGGGATGCGCTGGCGACGCTCTACCGCGAGGGCGGATGGCGGGGTGCGCGGGTCGACCCGCCGGCGGTCGCGGACGGAACGGGCGAGCACACGCTCGACGTCACGTTCGCGGTCGACGAGGGCGTCCGGACGGTCGTCCGCCGGAGGGCTTTCGAGGGGATCCGGCTCCTTCCGGAGAAGGACCTCGTCCCGCGCCTCTCCGTCAAGCCGGGCGTCCCGTATTCGGAGTCGGCCGTGAGCGGGGACGCGGCGCTGCTGCAGTCGCTCTACGTGGACCGCGGATTCGTCGACGCGAGGGTCGAGGCGACGACGCGCTTCACCGGGCCCCAGCCGCCGGAAGGCGAGCGCGCCGACGTGACGTACGCGGTCACGGAGGGGAAGCCCGTCCTCTTCGGCAAGACGATCGTGCGAGGCATCCGCAAGACGAAGCCGTTCGTGGTCGAGGACCGCCTCGCGAACGCCGAGGGCAGCCCCTTCTCGCTCACGAAGCTCCTCGACACGCAGGAGGCGCTCGCGCGCCTCGGCATCTTCGACCGGATCGACGTCACGACCTTCGAGACGGACCCCGAGACGATGTCGCGCAGCGTCCTCGTCACGGTCTCGGAAGCGCGCCCGTGGAGCCTGACGTACGCGGTCGGCGCCGAATACAACCCGCAGAACAACGCCTCGCTGAGCGACCAGCTCTCCCTTCGCCTCTCCCTCGCGGTGACGTACAACAACCTCTTCGGGCGCGCGCTCGACGTGGGCGTCGAAGGACGCGTTTCGAACATCGATCCGCGGCTCATCTTCACGGCCCGGGACCGCTCCCTCTTCAGCGGCAAGGTCCCGGTGTCGTTCGCCGTGTACCAGGCGACGGACGTGCCCTCGACGGCGTACAACGTCAAGCGCGTCGGCACCTTCCTCCAGGGCGAGTACCGCTTGTCGAAGACCCTTCGCACGGGCATGCGCCTCCAGTACGAGATCGTGACGCCGTCCGCAGACCCGGGCCTCGGCGCCGACCAGCGCGGCAACCAGGAGAGCCGGATCGCGTCCGTCTCGGGCGGCGTGACGTGGGACAAGCGCGACGACCCGCTGAACCCGCGGGCGGGGTTCCTGCTCGGGACCGACCTCAAGTACGCGTTCCCGCTCCTCGCGGCCGACGCGCACTTCTTCAAGGTCCTGTCCCAGGCGGGGCTCTACCGGCCGTGGGGAAAGACGCGCTTCGCGTTCTCGCTCCGCGCCGGCTTCATCTGGAACTACGCGCCCTGCCCCGACCCCAGCGGGGGGAACTGCTCGCCGAACCTCATCATCCCGGTCCCCGAGCGCTTCTTCGCCGGCGGGTCGTCGACGCATCGGGCGTTCAGCCTCGACAACCTCGGCATCGCGGGGCAGACGCTCAATTCGGACGGCATCGGCGTGGGCGGCAACACGATGCTGATCGCCAACGCGGAGTGGCGCGTCCCCGTGACGGGCGGCTTCCAGGCGGCGTTCTTCGTGGACGCGGGCAACGTCTGGGTGGACCCGAAGAGCGTGGAGGTCGGGCAGGTCCGGTTCGGCGCGGGGATCGGAGTCCACTACATGACGCCGGTCGGGCCGCTCCGGCTCGAGTACGGGATCAAGCTCGACCGCAAGCCCGGCGAGGACGCGGGCGCTTTCGCGTTCGCGGTCGGTTATCCGTTCTGAGCCCGGGCTTACAATTCCTTCGCACATGCCGCGCTTCACCGTCCTCGAGACGTCCGCGCTGTTCTCGAACCGCGTGAAGTACGACTACCTCTTCGAGCTCGAGATGTGGCTCAAGGGGCTCGAGCGGTTCTTCCAGATCGACTGCCTCCCCCTCTCGGCCTTCGAGCGCTCGCACGCGTCGCTCAAGAACTACGCCGAGGAGGTCGCGGCGGCCCGTTCGGGCGTCGCGCACATGGGTCTCATCGCGACGCAGCTCATGGGCGAGGGGCAGGAAGACCTCGCCTCGTTCCTCCTCTACCTCGACACGCAGGTGCAGCGGCCCGGCGGGCGTCGGCGGGGCGACGGGACGACGGAGCTCGCGCGCGTCGTCGAGACGCTCGACGACTTCACGAAGATCCTCGACGAGCTCGCGAAGGCGCCCTTCATCCCGCTCCAGACGTACCTCTCGCTCGGGAGGGTCGTGGTTGGGACGCTCCGGCAGGATCCGAACCTCGGCGTCCTGTTCCGCGAGAACCTGCGGCCCGTCCTCGACCGCGAGTCCAAGCAGTCCCTGGCCCGGGTGCTCGGCAGCCTGCCCGACCCGTCCCAGCGCGGCGCGCTCGCAACGCTCTTCGTGGCGCTCTTCAAGGGCCTGCGCGTCGCCGAGCGCGTCCCCTCGGCGGCCGAAACGCCCGCGACCCGCAAGCGCGCGCTCCTCATCTTCAGCCTCCTGAAGGCCGAGAGCGACTCGTTCGTTTCGTACGTGACGCGGCGCCTGCGCCCGCGGTTCGAGGACGGGACGAAGGAGGCCGAAGGCCTCGACCGCCTCGCCGCGGCGTTCGGGGCCGAGACGAAGAAGGCGATGGACGTGGAGCTCGTCGGCGTCGCCCTCACGAAGGACCCCGAGGCGGTCCTCGCGCGGCTCGAGGACGCGGCGAGCCTCTTCCGGGACCTCTTCCAGCAGAGCGTGATCGGCCTCGCCGAGACGTTCTCGTCGGGGATCGACGCCCGGGCGCTCTTCCCCGAGTACCGCGCTCGGCTCGACCAGAGCCTCCGCCTGCGCGAGGAGCTCGGCCATCTCCTGCGCGCGACGCAGGACTTCCTGAAGACGCCAGGCCAGAAGACGCTCCGCGCCCTCGTGACCGAGATCGAGAGCTTCCGCCGCGGCGGCATGCGGGACCTCATGTTCCGGGACTGGTCCCTCTTCGAGCGGTTCCACGCGGGCTTCTCGCGCGAGCGCGCGCCGCGCGCGTTCGTCCCGGCCGCGAACCAGTTCGACGGCTTCCTCCGGACCCTCGTGAAGGAGGTCGGCAAGCGCGCCGTGCTCGCGGACCATCCGTTCAAGGGCTTCCGCCCCGAGGCGGGACCCGGTGGAGCCTCCCGGTACAATTGACGCCGGGCGCGTCCTGCGCTCCGAGAGAGCCGAAAGGAAGACCCGTGGGATTCGTCTCCGTCGCCGACGCCGCCGCGGCCTACCGGAAGGGCCAGTTCGTCATCATCGTGGACGACGAGGATCGCGAGAACGAGGGCGACCTCTGCCTCGCGGCCGAGCACGTCACGCCCGCCGCGATCAACTTCATGGCGCGCGAAGGGCGTGGCCTCGTCTGCGTGTCCCTGACCGAGGAGCGCTGCGACGAACTCGACCTCCACCCCATGGTCGAGCAGAACACGTCGAACTACGGGACCGCCTTCACCGTCTCCGTCGAGGCCCGCGGCAAGACGACGACCGGGATCTCCGCGGCCGACCGCGCCGCGACCGTCCTGACGCTCGTCGACCCGAAGTCCAGGCCGTCCGACCTCCTCAGGCCGGGGCACACGTTCCCGCTCCGGGCCAAGAAGGGCGGCGTTCTCAAGCGGGCGGGCCAGACCGAGGCCTCCGTCGACCTCGCGCGGATCGCGGGCCTCGCGCCCGCGGCCGTCATCTGCGAGATCATGAACGAGGACGGGACGATGGCCCGCGTGCCGGACCTCCTGCTCGTCTCGGAAAAGCACGGCATTCCGATCGTCTCCGTCGCGGACCTCATCCGGTACCGCATGCGGACGGAGCGCCTCGTCCACCGCATCGCGGCCCCGGTCCTCCCGACGCCCTACGGCGAGTTTCGTGCCGTCGCGTTCCGCTCCGAGGTCACGAACGAGGAGCACGTCGCGCTCGTGATGGGGACATGGGCCGAGGACGAGCCCGTCCTCGTCCGCGTCCACTCGGCGTGCCTCACGGGCGACGTCTTCGCCTCCGGCCGCTGCGACTGCGGCGCCCAGCTCCAGCTCGCGATGGCGCAGATCGCCAAGGAAGGCAAGGGCGTCCTCCTCTACCTCCTGCAGGAAGGGCGCGGGATCGGCCTCTTCAACAAGCTCCGGGCCTACGAGCTCCAGGAGCAGGGGCTCGACACGGTCGCCGCGAACGAGAAGCTCGGCTTCGCGCCGGACGTCCGGGACTACGGGATCGGCTCCCAGATCCTGCGCGACCTCGGCGTCCAGAAGATGCGCCTCATGACGAACAACCCGGCCAAGTACGTCGCGATCGACGGCTACGGGCTGGAGATCGTCGAGCGCGTGCCCCTCGAGATCGCGCCGACGGACGGGACCCGCGACTATCTCGCCACGAAGAAGGCGAAGATGGGGCACATCCTCAAGCTCGTGTGAGCCCGACGGGAGCCGTTGGCGCTCGCAGACGGGCGATTGGCGCTCCGTGACCAGCGGTCCCCCTTGAAGAGCCGGCCGCGGGCCCGTACCTTTTCGTCATCGAACCGTTCTCCGACGACCCCAAGAGAGAAAGGACGCCGCCCATGCGCCGCAGCCGACTCCTCCGGAACGCCCTCTTCCTGGCGGTTCTCGCCGCCCCTCTCGCCGCGCACGCCGCCATGAGGATCACCGACGTCGACCTCTCGGTGCCCGCGGCCCCGGGCGGTCGCCGCGCCCCGGACCCCTCGCACAAGGTGTTCGTCGGGGACCAGGCCTCGATCAACGTCTTTCTCTGGCACGACGGGAACGTCCAGGGCTGGTCGACCTCCTGGTCCACGACGGCGCCCGTGACGGGGCTCACGCAGCACGTCCCGCAGACGGGGTTGCTGACGGCCAGCCCCTCGCCGTACACGCACCGGATTCCGGTCGGGGCCGCGACCTTCACGTCTCCGGGCCGCTACAAGCTCGACGTGTCCGTCCACTCGCAGTCGGGCGACGCCTCGGCCTCGTTCGACATCGAGGTCGACGAGATCCGGGCGGTCGTCGCGCCGGTTTCGGTCGCGTGCCTCGCGCCCGCCGTCCGGTGGGAGTCGCCGTTCGCGAACGGGGCGATCTGCCAGGACAAGGAGACGACGCTCAGGGCCGTCCCGACGTTTCACGGCTGCGAGCCGCACACGATGGAGTTCCTCGTGCCCGGGAAGCTGGCGGGCACGTGGGCGGTCATCGGGACGCGCACGGCTGCTCCGTGGTCCGTCACGCACACGTTCACGGCGGCAGGACCCGTCCATCTCAAGGTCGTCGTGAAGGACAAGAACGGGGCGAAAGCCGAGTCCGAGATCACGGCGAACGTCGGGCCGTGCCTCGACGCGTCGAAGTTCAAGCACTGACGACGGAGCCGAGGGCACCGGGACCGACGGAAAGGAAGAACGCAATGGGATTCAGCCGCCTCCTCGCGGGCACCCTTCTCCTCGCCGCGCTCGGAGCGCCCGCCGTCGCCGGGGCAGCCGTCGAGATCCGGGACGTCGACCTCGCCGTCCCCGCGGACCGGGAAGGCCGCCGGGCCCCGTTCCCGTCGCACCGCGTGTTCGTGGGCGACGCGGTCTCGATCCACGGGCTCGTATTCGCGGACCGGACTCTCTGTTGCTTCTCGTTGTCGTTCACGACGACGGCCCCCGTCAGGGACGTCCGCCCCTACTCGAACCACCTCGAGATCAGCGGGAGAGTCGCGGGCGAGTACCCGTTCGGAGGAGTCACGTTCACGACTCCCGGCCGTTACAAGTTGGACCTGCATCTTGGAGGGGTTCCCAAGCCGGCGACGATGGATGCGTGGATCGACTCGGCGGCCGGCGTGGACGCGACGGCGTCGTTCGACATCGAGGTCGTCGAGTTCCGGGCGGTCGTCGCACCGGTCTCCGTCGCCTGCCTCACGCCCGCCGTTCAGTGGGAGTCGCCGTTCGCGAACGGGGCGATCTGCCAGGGCAAGGAGACGACGCTCCGGGCCGTCCCGACGTTTCACGGCTGCGAGCCGCACACGATGGAGTTCCTCGAGCCCGGGAAGCTGGCGGGCACGTGGGCCGTCATCGGGACGCGCGCGGCCGCTCCGTGGTCGATCACGCACACGTTCACGGTGGCAGGGCCCGTCCGCCTCAAGGTCGTCGTGAAGGACAAGAACGGGGCGAAGGCGGAGTCCGAGATCACGGCAACCGTCGGGCCGTGCCTCGACGCCTCGAAGTTCAAGCACTGACGAGGATCGGGGGACCGGAGGGACCGGGAGATTTCTCTGAAGGTAAGAGGGCCAGCGGCCTCGGCCCTCATCGCCGGTAGAGCGCCGCCAGTCGTTCGGGCGCTTCGCCCCTCTTCACCCTTCTCAGAATCTCCCAGTTCCTCAGAACCGTCTTCACGACGCCGTTCTCGAGATAGCGCCGCGGCGAGGTCTCGACGCACACCGGAAGCAGCGCGACGCGCGCGCGTCCCTCCGCCGCCACGAGACGCCGCGAGAAGTCCCAGTCCTCGAGGACGGGCCACGGTTCGTGGCCGCCGAGGCGCTCGTAGACGTCGCGCCTGACGAAAGGCGCCTGGTCGCCGTACGGAACGCGCGTGAACCGGGTCCTGAGGTTCGCCCACCACGCGACCCACGCCATGCGCGCGCTGCCGCCGGCAAACGCGAGCCGGAACGCGCCCCCCGCGGCGCCCCGCGCGAGCGCGGCGCGGAGGAGCGCATCCCAGCCGGCGGGCAGAAGCGTGTCGCAATGCACGAAGAGAAGGACCGAGGATTCTTCGAAGGGTAAGAGAGCCGCCGCCTCGCGGAGGCGCTGGCCTCGCGGCGCCGGGGACAGGTGAACGCGGGCGCCGGCCCGCGCGAAGGCCTCACGCACGTTCGAAGAAATCCCCGGGTGCGCCGCGGCGATGAGCGAAACCGGTCGCGCGAAGGGCGGTTCCCCGGTGACCCGTTCGAAGAAAATCGCCGGTGGTGGAGCTTCGCCGGCGCCCACGGGGACGACGATGCCGAATGAGAGGGAAGCCAAGAAGATCTCGTCTCCGATAGCATCATGGCACTGTGGCGTACGGTTTCGTTCTCGTCGGCGGGCGGTCGTCGCGCATGGGGCGCGACAAGACGCTGCTGCCGTACCACGGCCAGCCGATGGCGCTGCACCAGGCCGCGAAGCTCGCGCGCGTCTGCGGACGGGCCGCGCTCGTCGGCAAGCACCCCGAGCTCTTCGCGGGCGCCCCGTACCCGTTCCTCGAGGACGGAGCCGCGCCGGCCGCGGCCGCGTTCGGCGTCGCCGCGGCTCTCGCCTTCTCGCCGGACGACACGAACCTCGTCCTCGCGGCCGACATCCCGCGGATCGGCGAGGCATTCCTCGCGGCCCTGCTCGGCATCGCCGACGCGCTCCCGGCCGACGCCGTCGTGCCCGTGTCGGGCGGCGTGCCGCAGCCGCTCTGCGCCGTCTGGCGGCGGTCGGCCCACGCGCCGCTCCTCGCGCGGCTCGCCGCGGGCGACTACGCGCTCGTCGGCGCGCTGCAGCGGATCCGCACCGTCCTCATCCCGGAGGACGCGACCGCCGCGCTCCCCGGGGGGGCGCCTGCGAACTTCCTGAACGTGAACACGCCGGAGGACTACGAGAATGCCGAAAAAGAAGCGGGCGCCGAAGCTGAGCCACCTCGACGCTGAGGGGCGCGCCCGCATGGTGGACGTCTCCGGGAAGCGCGAAACCGTCCGGTTCGCGCGGGCCGTCGCGGTCGTGTCGCTCGGGCGCACGGGCTGGGCCGCGCTCGACGCCGCGGAGAACCGCAAGGGCGACGCGCTCGCTGTTGCGCGCCTCGCGGGGATCCAGGCCGCCAAGCGGACGGCCGAGTGGATCCCGCTCTGCCATCCGCTCGTCTTCGACTCGGTCGACGTGACCGTCGAGCGTCTCGCCGCGCGCCGGGCCGTCGCCTTGACGGCCGAGGTCCGCGGGACGGGAAAGACGGGCTACGAGATGGAGGCGCTCGTCGCGGCGTCCGCGGCCGCGCTCGCGCTCTACGACATGTGCAAGGCCGCGGACAAGGGGATCGTCATCGGGCCGGTCGCGCTCCTCGAGAAGGCGGGCGGCAGGAGCGGCGCGTGGCGCCGCGGCGTCAGCGCCCCGGCAGCTTCCGCGCGAGCGCGCGCGCGACGAACCGCAGGCGGTCGCCCCAGGGCAGGCGGAGGAAATTCGTCTTCACGACGCCGCGTGTGAAGAACGTCTTCCTCGAGTAGTCGATCGCGACGTCCACGAGGACCGGGCGCCCCGCGTCCGCGAACTCCTTCGCGCTCGAGACGACGGAGCGGATCGACGCGTCCGTGGGCAGGCTCAGGGCCTCGGCCCCGAGCGCGCGGGCGAGCGCGAGGAGGTCGTGGTCGGCAATCGTGCTCGACGCCTTCCGGCCGAGGGCGGTGGCCTGGAACTGGGCGATCTGCGCGAGCTCGCGGTCCCGGAGGACGAAGACGGCGACGCCGAGGCCGTTCTGGGCGGCCGTCAGGAGCTCGAGCCCGGTCATGAGGAACGCCCCGTCGCCGGCGAGCGCGACGACGGGCGCGCCGGGGCACGAGAGCTTCGCGCCGACGGCGGCCGGAACCGCGTAGCCCATGCACGAGAAATCGACGGGGGCGAGGAGGCGGCCGGGTTTCTCGAGGCGCAGCCCCTCGACCGCGAGGAACGTCCCGTTTCCGCTGTCGGACGTGAAGACCGTCTCGGGGCCGAACGTCTCCTGCAGGGCGCGCAGGAGGAGGTGCGGAGAGACCCGCCCGTCCGAGGGCTGCGCGAGGTCCGCGTCCACTTCGGCACGGCCGCTCCGGATCCGGTCTCTCAGGCCTGTGTCGGGCGCGCGCCGGTCGAGGCGGGGGAGGAGAGCCGAGACGAACGCGGCCGCGTCCGCGGCGACGGCGAGTTCCGTCGGGACGTTCCGGCCGGGCACGGACGGGTCGATGTCCACGTGGACGAGCGGGCGCGGCGGGCTCATGCCGTAGCTGCCCGTCGCGACCTCGCCGAAGCGGCAGCCGATCGCGAGCGTCGCGTCGCACGAGGCCGCGACGTCGCGGGCGAACGCCGGCGCGGCGTCGCCGAACCCCGGCCAGAGCGAGAGCGGGTGCGATTCGGGGAAGACGCCCTTGCCCTGGAACGTCGTCGAGACGGGCGCCTCGAGACGCTCGGCGAGGGCGACGAGGTCCGCCTTCGCCGCCCCGAGTCCGACGTAGAGAAGAGGCCTCTTCGCGGCCCGGAGGATCTCCGCGGCGCGCTCGACGGCGTCCGCGGGAGCGGCGGCGGCAGGCTCGGCCGCCGGCGGGACGATCTCGGTCTCGTGGCGGAAGAGGTACTGGTCGGCCGGCACCTCGACGAAGACGGGGCCGGGCGTCCCCGAGCGCGCGATCCGGCAGGCGCGGCGGACGACGTCGTAAAGGTCGGCGCCCGAGGACGGGAGGATCTGCGCCTTCGTGACGGGACGCGCGAGCGCGAGCTGGTCGACGTCGTGGAGCTGGAAGGCCCGGCCCGTGTCGCGCCGGATTCCGCAGCCGAGGACGAGCATCGGAACGCAGTCGAGGAAGGCCTCGGCGATTCCGGACATCGCGTGCGTGAGCCCGGCGCCCGGCACGACGTTCACGCAGGCCATGCGGCCCGAGGCGCGCCACGCGGCGTCCGCCATGAAGGACGCGCTCTGCTCGTCCGTGACGAGGACGGAGCGCACGGACTCCGAGGACGCGAGCGCGTCCCAGAGCTCGATGTTGTGCGTGCCGGGGATCCCGAACGCGAGCGCGATCCCTTCGTCCTCGAGCGCGCGGACGACGAGCTCGGCGCCGGTCCTCTTCACGGCGCGCTCCCGGGGGTGCCGAGGAGCGCGCCGGCGTCCTCGCGGATGCGCTCGGCGGCGCGGTCCGCAACGGCCATGACGGTGAGGTACGGGTTGATCTCGAGCGAGTCGGGGAAAAGGGACGAGTCCGCGACGAAGAGGCCCGGCCGCCCGTGCACGCGGCCCCACGAGTCCGTGACGGAATCCGCGGGCGAGGAGCCCATCCCGCAGCCGCCCATGAGGTGCGCGGCCGAGACCGAGATGCGGCCCGTCCGGAAGTGCCGCTCGGAAACGCGCGCGTCGATCGCGCCGGCCTCCGCGCGCTCGAGGAGCGGCGGGTCGGCGGACGGGGCGTGGACACGGAGGGCACCGGCCGCGAAGAAGATCCGTGCGGCCGCGCGCGTCGCCTTCACGAGCGAGGCGACCGTCTCTTTCGTGAATGCGTAGTGGACGACGGCCTTGCCGTCCGCGTCGACGGAGATCCGGTTCTCGGGGACCGCCTTGTCGCACGCGAGGACGAGGATCATCTGGAGGCGCGGGAAGGCGCGCATGAGCGTCGCGTGCGGCGCGCCGAAGCCCGTGAGGTTCTTCGCGGTGATGAACGGGAAGTACATGCACGTCTCGAGGACGTATCCCTCCTCGACCGCGCGGTCGAGGTAGAAGCTCTTCGGGTGCCCGACGTCGTTCGTGATGGGGCGGTCGTGCTCGGCGACGAGGATGTGCGCCGGGTGGCACGTGAAGCCCGCGCCGAGGCGGGGGAGCGACGGCCCGAGGCCCGAGCGCAGGAGGAGGGCGGTCGTCCCGATCGAGCCGCCCGCCGCGACGATCGCCTTCGCGCTTACGGCGTATTCGCCGGGCTCCCATTCCGAGGGCTCGCCCTTTTCGCCGGGGGCAGGCGCCGTCACGCGGAGGATCACGCGGTTCCCGTCGATGCGGAGCGCCTCGGCTCGCGTCACGGCCTGGACGCCGTCGGCGAGCGCCGCCGGGAGCTGGACGCGGTGCGTGCCCTGCTTGGCCTGGTTCGGGCAGCCGAGGTTGCAGAGGGAGGAGCCCTTACAGCCGCGAAGGTTGAGCGGGAACTGCTCGGCCCGGAAGCCCGCCTTGGTGCAGCCCTCGATGAAGAGGCGGTTGTTCTCGTTGACGAGGTCCGGTTCGAGGAGGTGGACGCCGTTCTCGTCCATGAACTTCCGCGACCGCCGTTCGACGTCGGCATGGGCGAGGCCGGGCACGCCCCAGCCGTCGATCACGCGCTTCGGGGCGATCAGGGACGTCCCCGTGTAGACGACCGTCGACCCGCCCCAGGCGCGGCCGAACGCGAGCGTCATCGCGCCGTCCGCCGTCAGGAACCCGCCGCCGTCCTCGTAGAGGGCGTCGGCCATGTCGGCTTCCTTCCCGGTGAACTCGTCCTCGCGCAGGCGCGGGCCCTGCTCGACGACGAGGATGCGATAGCCCGCGCGCGCGAGCGGACCGAGGCCCTCGGCCACCGTGCCCCCGCCGGCGCCGGAGCCGATCACCACGACGTCGTAGCCCCTCGTGTTCATGCGCGCCTCGCCTCCCAGCCCCGGGCGTCCGCGCGGTACCCGATCTCCGCGGCCGCCTCGGGCCGCGCGTAATAGCCGAGGAAGACGAGCGTCCGGAGGCCCCAGAAACCGCGCCTCAGGAGGAGCACGGGCGCGCGCTCGAGGCCCGCGAGGAAGCGCGCGCGCTCGTCCGGGGACAGCGCCGTAAAGCGGCGCCCCCAGCGCAGGCGCGGCAGGTGCTCGATCGCGCGGACGAAGGCCACGAGTTGCCGCCTGACGGCGGCGGGGCGCGGCGCGAGGGTCTTCTCGACGAGAGCCTCGAGTGCGCTCCAGCCCTCCTCGTCCAGGGCGGAAGCCTCCGGCACGACGGTGACCGCGATCGCGCGGAACGTGTCCCTCACGGGGTCGAGAAGCGGCACGGCGGAAGACTACCCGAGGACCGCATGGATATGGCACCGGGCCGGTCCTGTATGGGCTAGACTTCCGCCTGGCGATGGTCAGGAACCTGGTCGACGGTCACGGGCGCCGGATCACCTACGTGAGGATCTCGATCACGGACCGGTGCAATCTCCGGTGTGTCTACTGCATGCCGGAGGACCAGAAGTTCCGGCCGCTCCCGCACCTCCTGACGCGCGAGGAGATCCGGCGCGCGGCGCGCCTCCTGCACGACTTCGGGATCGAGAAGATCCGGCTCACGGGCGGTGAGCCGACGACGCGCCCCGACCTCGTCGACATCGTCCGGGACCTCGCCGAGATCGGCTTCCCCGGCGGGATCGCGCTCTCGACGAACGGCGTCCTCTTTCCCCGCATGGCGCACGGCCTCCTCTCGGCGGGCCTCACGAAGGTGAACGTCTCGCTCGACGCCGCCGAGGCGGAGCATTTCCGCAAGCTGACGCGGCGCGACCACTACGCTCCGGTCCGCGAGTCGATCGAGATGGCGCTCGCGCTCCCGTTCGACTCCGTCAAGGTGAATTCCGTCGTGATCCGCGGCTTCAACGACGACCAGATCCTGCCGCTCGCCGCCCTCACGAAGGACAAGAAGCTCGGCGTGAGGTTCATCGAGTTCATGCCCTTCGGCGACAACGCCTGGAAGGACGAGGACTGGATCGGCTGGCGCGAGGTGTGGGACCGGCTCGCCGCCGCGGGTTACGTCCTGACGCCGATCGAGAAGACGCTCGTCGCAGGCCCCGCCGACGAGTACGCGGTCCGCTCGGCAGCGGGCGCGCACACGGGCTCGATCGGGTTCATCACGCCGATCTCGGACCGCTTCTGCGACACGTGCAACCGGATGCGCCTCACGCAGGACGGCTTCCTCAAGGGCTGCCTCTTCGGCCACGCGGACGTCGACATCCTGAAGCCGATGCGCGCGGGCGCGACCGACGAGGAGCTCGCCGCTCTCGTCCAGCACGCGGCCACGGTCAAGGAGGAGCGCCACCCGATGTTCGTCGGGATGGACAAGGCGATGCTCCCGCTGCACGCGCGGAACATGAGCGAGATCGGCGGCTGAGGCTGCCGTGCGCGTCGCGGTCCTGACGATCTCCGACCGCTCGTACGACGGAGAGCGCGCCGACAGGACGGGCCCCGCGGTCGCGGAGGCCGTCCGACGCCTCCTCCCGGGCGCCTCGATCGTGGAGCAGACGATCCTCCCGGACGAGCGCGACGACATCGAGTGGAACCTCAAGCGGATCGCGGACATCGGCGCCGCGGACCTCGTCCTGACCGCCGGCGGGACGGGCCTCTCGCCGCGGGACGTGACGCCGCAGGCGACGCTCGCCGTCGCGGCCTACGAGGTGCCCGGCATCGCGGAGGCGATGCGGACGGCGACGCGGGCGACGCTTCCGGTCGCGATCCTCTCGCGGCAGGTCGCGGCCGTGCGCGAGCGGACCCTCGTCGTGAACCTCCCCGGCTCGCCGCGCGGGGCCGTCGAATGCCTCGAATCCGTCGCGGACGTCCTCCCGCACGCGGTCACCACGCTGCGCGGCGAGGCCGGCGACGTCCACCCCGCCCGTGTCGAGCGGGTCTGACTTCCCCCTACAATCGACCCGTTGAACCGGCGCCACTTCCTCGCGACGCTCGTCGGCCTCGCCGCATCGGCGCGCGCCGCTGCCTCTTCCGTACTCTCGCGCCGGATCCTGCGCCTGCGCTCGGGAGACGTGGAGGAGGTCCCGCTCGAGGACTACGTCGCGGCCGTGCTGCCGCCCGAAATCGGGGCCCACGCGCCGGCGGCGGCGCTCGAGGCTCAGGCCGTCGCGGCCCGCTCGTACGCGGTCGCGCGGGCGGAACGCCACGCCGAGGACGGGGCCGACCTCTGCGACGGCACCCACTGCCAGGTCTACAAGGGGCTCCTCGCCGCGACGCCCCCGTCGCGCGCCGCGGCGGCCGCCACGGCGGGAGTCGTCCTCGCCCAGGGCGGCAGGGTGATCGCGGCGCCGTTCCACGCCGTCTGCGGCGGGCGTACGGCTCGCCCCCGCGACGTGTGGGACGACGAGGAGACGCCGGATCTCGAACCCGTGGACGACGACGCCTGCCTTTCTGCGCCCGGCGCTGTCTGGACCTTCTCGCTCGCGCGCCGCGACTTGCCGTCCCTCGCGGCCACGGTCGGTTTCCCCGAGGGCCGTCTCCTCGAGGTCTACGGCCACGACGAGAGCCGGCGCGTCTCCATGGTCCGGTTCGCCGCTCCGGGCGGCGCCTCGCGCGTCGTGCGCGGGTTCGAGTTCCGGAAGGCGGCGTCCGGCCTCTGGGGCTGGACCTCGGTGCGCTCGACGGACTTCGAGGTGGAGGAATCGCGCGCGGCCTACCTCCTGCGCGGCCGCGGCACCGGCCACGGCGCGGGCCTTTGTCAGGCGGGCGCGATCGTCCGGGCGAGGCGGGGCGAGACGCGGGACTCGATTCTCGCGCTCTACTACCGCGGTGCAAGGTTGGAGCGGCTGGCCTACTAGAGACTGTCGCCTCCAGCTACAACTTACTGTCGGGTCCGGGTGCAGCTCCTGAGTCGAGATCGGGATGCTGTCGGGGAACACGGCGTTCGGGCCCAGTTCCCCGGCGCTCGAACCCCGCGGCACCTCCCTTGCTACAATTAAATGTGTTCTCTAAAGGGCTGAGACGCGATCTCTATGAGGTCGGGTTTGTGCGCGCCACCCTCGGCGCGACGTGCCTCGCCCTCCTTCTTGGTGCGTCCGTGGCGCGGGCGGGGTTCACGGGGACCGACATCGTCGTGCCCGCGGTGGCGCGTTCGGCGGGCCTGTACGGAAGCCAGTACTACTCGACGATCTGGATCACGAACCTCTCGCAGAGTCAGACGCCGTTCACGGCTGTCCTCTATCAGCAGTCACAGTCGAACCCGTCACCGCAGACGTTCATGGACACCCTTGCTCCCGGAGAGACGCGTCGCTACGACAACGTCGTCGAGACGCTGTTCGGGCTGACGGGCGCTGCGGGAGCGGTGCGCATCACGTCGTCCCAATCGCTTCTCGTTACCTCCCGAACCTACGACCTGCCCGCCAGCGGCCGCGACGCGGACAGCTACGGACTGTTCTTCAGCGGCATCCCGTCGAGCTTCGCGATTTCGCTGGGGCAGTCGTCGCAGCTCCAGGGCATCACGCAGGGAGGGACCGAGGACTTCCGGTACAACTTCGGGCTCGTCAACCTCGAGGGCGGGTCGGCCACGGTTCACGTCTCCCTGAAGGACGCCCTCGGAGTCGAGATGGGCGCGAAGGACTACAGCCTCTTTGCCTGGGAGGCGCTCCAATACAACGTCACGGACGTCGTCCCGAACGTCGCGACCACCAACGCCCTGCTCGTGGCGACAGTCACAGGCGGAACCGGCAGGGTGATCGTCTACGCGACCCAGATCGCGAACGGCAGCAACGACTCGGCCGGCTTCGAGATGTCGTTTAGGAACTCGCTCCTGGCCGCCGGCGCAGGGGTGACGAGCGTCAACGGCCTGTCGGGCGACCTGACGCTCGCGGCGGGAGAGAACATCACGCTGACGACGTCCGGCAACACGATCACGATCGCGGCGTCGGGGCTGGCGGGGCCGCAAGGGCCAACGGGGCCGACGGGAGCGACGGGTGCGCAGGGACCGATTGGAGCGACTGGCAGCACGGGAGCGAACGGTGCGACTGGCGTCGTCGGCCCGACGGGAGCAGTCGGCTCGACCGGTGCGGTGGGAGCCACTGGTAACACGGGAGCGAACGGTGCGACGGGCTCTGTCGGTCCGACGGGCGCTGTCGGCTCGACCGGTGCGGTGGGAGCGACTGGCAGCACGGGAGCGAACGGTGCGACTGGCGTCGTCGGTCCGACCGGTGCAGCTGGCGCGACTGGCAGCACGGGAGCAAACGGTGCGACGGGCTCTGTCGGTCCGACGGGCGCTGTCGGCTCGACCGGTGCGGTGGGAGCGACTGGCAGCACGGGAGCGAACGGTGCGACTGGCGTCGTCGGCCCGACGGGAGCAGTCGGCTCGACCGGTGCGGTGGGAGCGACGGGCAGCACGGGAGCGAACGGTGCGACGGGCGTCGTCGGTCCGACGGGAGCAGTCGGCTCGACCGGTGCGGTGGGAGCGACGGGCAGCACGGGAGCGAACGGTGCGACCGGCTCCGTGGGCCCAACGGGTGCTGTCGGCTCGACCGGTGCGGTGGGAGCGACGGGCAGCACGGGAGCGAGCGGTGCGACGGGCGTCGTCGGCCCAACGGGAGCTGTGGGTGCGACCGGTGCAGCTGGCGCGACCGGCAGCACGGGAGCGAACGGTGCGACTGGCGTCGTCGGTCCGACCGGTGCAGCTGGCGCGACTGGCAGCACGGGAGCGAACGGTGCGACTGGCGTCGTCGGCCCGACGGGAGCAGTCGGTCCGACCGGTGCAGCCGGAGCGACTGGCAGCACGGGAGCAAACGGTGCGACGGGCTCTGTCGGTCCGACGGGCGCTGTCGGCTCGACCGGTGCGGTGGGAGCGACGGGCAGCACGGGAGCGAACGGTGCGACGGGCGTCGTCGGCCCAACGGGCGCTGTCGGTGCGACCGGCGCATCCGGAGCGACTGGCAGCACGGGAGCGAACGGTGCGACTGGCGTCGTCGGTCCGACCGGTGCAGCTGGCGCGACTGGCAGCACGGGAGCAAACGGTGCGACGGGCTCTGTCGGTCCGACGGGCGCTGTCGGCTCGACCGGTGCGGTGGGAGCGACTGGCAGCACGGGAGCGAACGGTGCGACGGGCGTCGTCGGCCCAACGGGCGCTGTGGGTGCGACCGGCGCAGCTGGAGCGACTGGCAGCACGGGAGCGAACGGTGCGACTGGCGTCGTCGGCCCAACGGGCGCTGTCGGTGCGACCGGCGCAGCCGGAGCGACGGGCAGCACGGGAGCGAACGGTGCGACCGGCTCCGTGGGCCCAACGGGTGCTGTCGGCTCGACCGGTGCGGTGGGAGCGACGGGCAGCACGGGAGCGAGCGGTGCGACGGGCGTCGTCGGCCCAACGGGAGCTGTGGGTGCGACCGGTGCAGCTGGAGCGACCGGCAGCACGGGAGCGAACGGTGCGACTGGCGTCGTCGGCTCGACCGGTGCGGTGGGAGCGACGGGCAGCACGGGAGCGAACGGTGCGACGGGCGTCGTCGGCCCGACGGGAGCAGTCGGCTCGACCGGTGCGGTGGGAGCCACTGGTAACACGGGAGCGAACGGTGCGACGGGCGTCGTCGGCCCGACGGGAGCAGTCGGCTCGACCGGCGCATCCGGAGCGACCGGCAGCACGGGAGCGAACGGTGCGACTGGCGTCGTCGGTCCGACCGGTGCAGCTGGCGCGACTGGCAGCACGGGAGCGAACGGTGCGACTGGCGTCGTCGGCCCGACGGGAGCAGTCGGCTCGACCGGTGCGGTGGGAGCGACTGGCAGCACGGGAGCGAACGGTGCGACGGGCGTCGTCGGTCCGACGGGAGCAGTCGGCTCGACCGGTGCGGTGGGAGCGACGGGCAGCACGGGAGCGAACGGTGCGACCGGCTCCGTGGGCCCAACGGGTGCTGTCGGCTCGACCGGTGCGGTGGGAGCGACGGGCAGCACGGGAGCGAGCGGTGCGACGGGCGTCGTCGGCCCAACGGGAGCTGTGGGTGCGACCGGTGCAGCTGGAGCGACCGGCAGCACGGGAGCGAACGGTGCGACGGGCGTCGTCGGCCCGACGGGAGCAGTCGGCTCGACCGGCGCATCCGGAGCGACCGGCAGCACGGGAGCGAACGGTGCGACTGGCGTCGTCGGTCCGACCGGTGCAGCTGGCGCGACTGGCAGCACGGGAGCGAGCGGTGCGACGGGCGTCGTCGGCCCAACGGGAGCTGTGGGTGCGACCGGTGCAGCTGGAGCGACCGGCAGCACGGGAGCGAACGGTGCGACTGGCGTCGTCGGTCCGACCGGTGCAGCTGGCGCGACTGGCAGCACGGGAGCGAACGGTGCGACGGGCTCTGTCGGTCCGACGGGTGTTGTCGGCTCAACCGGCGCAGCTGGAGCGACGGGCAGCACGGGAGCGAACGGTGCGACCGGCGTCGTCGGCCCAACGGGTGCTGTCGGCTCGACCGGCGCATCCGGAGCGACTGGCAGCACGGGAGCGAACGGTGCGACGGGCTCTGTCGGTCCGACGGGTGTTGTCGGCTCAACCGGTGCAGCTGGCGCGACTGGCAGCACGGGAGCGAACGGTGCGACGGGCGTCGTCGGCCCGACGGGAGCAGTCGGCTCGACCGGTGCGGTGGGAGCCACTGGTAACACGGGAGCGAACGGTGCGACGGGCGTCGTCGGCCCAACGGGCGCTGTGGGTGCGACCGGCGCATCCGGAGCGACTGGCAGCACGGGAGCGAACGGTGCGACTGGCGTCGTCGGTCCGACCGGTGCAGCTGGCGCGACTGGCAGCACGGGAGCGAACGGTGCGACTGGCGTCGTCGGCCCGACGGGAGCAGTCGGCTCGACCGGTGCGGTGGGAGCGACTGGCAGCACGGGAGCGAACGGTGCGACGGGCGTCGTCGGTCCGACGGGAGCAGTCGGCTCGACCGGTGCGGTGGGAGCGACGGGCAGCACGGGAGCGAACGGTGCGACTGGCGTCGTCGGCCCAACGGGAGCTGTGGGTGCGACCGGTGCAGCTGGCGCGACCGGCAGCACGGGAGCGAACGGTGCGACTGGCGTCGTCGGTCCGACCGGTGCAGCTGGCGCGACTGGCAGCACGGGAGCGAACGGTGCGACTGGCGTCGTCGGCCCGACGGGAGCAGTCGGTCCGACCGGTGCAGCCGGAGCGACTGGCAGCACGGGAGCAAACGGTGCGACGGGCTCTGTCGGTCCGACGGGCGCTGTCGGCTCGACCGGTGCGGTGGGAGCGACGGGCAGCACGGGAGCGAACGGTGCGACGGGCGTCGTCGGCCCAACGGGCGCTGTCGGTGCGACCGGCGCATCCGGAGCGACTGGCAGCACGGGAGCGAACGGTGCGACTGGCGTCGTCGGTCCACGGGCGCTGTCGGTGCGACCGGTGCGCTGGCGCGACTGGCAGCACGGGAGCGAACGGTGCGACGGGCGTCGTCGGCCCAACGGGCGCTGTGGGTGCGACCGGCGCAGCTGGAGCGACTGGCAGCACGGGAGCGAACGGTGCGACTGGCGTCGTCGGCCCAACGGGCGCTGTCGGTGCGACCGGCGCAGCCGGAGCGACTGGCAGCACGGGAGCAAACGGTGCGACTGGCGTCGTCGGTCCGACCGGTGCAGCCGGAGCGACTGGCAGCACGGGAGCGAACGGTGCGACTGGCGTCGTCGGTCCGACCGGCGCAGCTGGAGCGACTGGCAGCACGGGAGCGAACGGTGCGACGGGCGCTGTGGGTGCGACCGGCGCAGCTGGAGCGACTGGCAGCACGGGAGCGAACGGTGCGACGGGCGTCGTGGGCCCGACGGGCGCTGTCGGTGCGACGGGCGCTGTGGGTGCGACCGGCGCAGCTGGAGCGACTGGCAGCACGGGAGCGAACGGTGCGACTGGCGTCGTCGGCCCGACGGGAGCAGTCGGCTCGACCGGTGCGGTGGGAGCCACTGGTAACACGGGAGCGAACGGTGCGACCGGCTCCGTGGGCCCGACGGGAGCAGTCGGCTCGACCGGTGCGGTGGGAGCCACTGGTAACACGGGAGCGAACGGTGCGACGGGCGTCGTCGGCCCGACGGGAGCAGTCGGCTCGACCGGCGCATCCGGAGCGACCGGCAGCACGGGAGCGAACGGTGCGACTGGCGTCGTCGGTCCGACCGGTGCAGCTGGCGCGACTGGCAGCACGGGAGCGAGCGGTGCGACGGGCGTCGTCGGCCCAACGGGAGCTGTGGGTGCGACCGGTGCAGCTGGAGCGACCGGCAGCACGGGAGCGAACGGTGCGACTGGCGTCGTCGGCCCGACCGGTGCAGCTGGCGCGACTGGCAGCACGGGAGCGAACGGTGCGACGGGCTCTGTCGGTCCGACGGGTGTTGTCGGCTCAACCGGCGCAGCTGGAGCGACTGGCAGCACGGGAGCGAACGGTGCGACTGGCGTCGTCGGCCCGACGGGAGCAGTCGGCTCGACCGGTGCGGTGGGAGCCACTGGTAACACGGGAGCGAACGGTGCGACGGGCGTCGTCGGCCCGACGGGAGCAGTCGGCTCGACCGGTGCGGTGGGAGCCACTGGTAACACGGGAGCGAGCGGTGCGACGGGCGTCGTCGGCCCAACGGGAGCTGTGGGTGCGACGGGCGCAGCCGGAGCGACTGGCAGCACGGGAGCAAACGGTGCGACTGGCGTCGTCGGTCCAACTGGAGCTGTGGGTGCGACAGGTGCAGCCGGAGCGACGGGCAGCACGGGAGCGAACGGTGCGACTGGCGTCGTGGGCCCGACGGGAACTGTCGGTGCGACCGGTGCGGTGGGAGCGACTGGCAGCACGGGAGCGAACGGTGCGACTGGCGTCGTCGGCCCAACGGGCGCTGTCGGTGCGACAGGTGCAGCTGGAGCGACTGGACCGACGGGCGCCGCCGGTACTAACGGAACCAACGGCTTGAACGGAGCGACCGGCCCGACGGGTGCGACCGGCTCGACGGGTCCGACTGCGGAGTGGGTGTATGGGAACACGGGTACTCCGGTCACCGCGCCGCATGCGGTCATCGGAACAGTTGTGTCATCGGTTGCCGGGGTCACCGTGACGCTGAGTGGATCGGCGACGTTCACGAGCGGGACGAGCTATGTTTGCACAGCCGTAAACATGACCAATACAAGCGCTCGTATTCGGTTGACGCCAGTGGACGGCACTTCATTCAGGGTGTATGCACAAACCGGTACGCCGACCGTGGGATACCACTGCATCGGCAACTAGCTGAGATTCCGGAAAGCCCTGATAACAGCCGCCGCTCGGGCCGGCCGATTCGTATTCGAAGGCGTCGCGGCCGTATCGCTCCCGCGAGTGTCGCCGCTTGGTCGCTCTACCGATCTCCAGCGATTACTTACCTGATCTGTCCCTTCACCCACGCCAGGTTGTTTCGCGCAAGCGTGTGGCTCGGTTGGATCGCCAGGGCCCTCTCGAGCGGCGGGACGGCCTGCGCGAAGAACCCCAGCTTTCCCAACGTCCAGCCGACGTTGTTGAGAGAGTCGGCGTCCGCCGGCTCGAGGAGCAGCGCCGCGCGATACGCGAGCGCCGAGGCGATGTACTCGCCTTTCTGCCCCAGAGAGATTCCTGACTGGCGGCGCGCGGCGGCGTCCGTGCCGAAGTCCGGAGGAAATCCGCCGTCCAGGTAGAACCGCGCCCGGGCGTTCGAGGGGTCGACCGCGAGCGCCTCCCGGGCGAGAGCCGCGGCGCCCGAAGAGTCGCCGATGGCTGCCAGAAGATCCATCAGGAGGCCGCGAGTCGAAGCCGCGCCGGGGCTGAGACGGAGAGCGGTCTCGAGCTGGTCGCGGGCTTCCGGCCCGCGACCAGCCCGGACGAGCCAGCTCGCAAAGAAGTAGTGGGTGTCTGGCTGTCCGGGTCCGAGCACGATCGCCCTCTTGAAGTGCGCCTCGGCAGCCGCCGCGTTGCCCACGGCATCTTCGAGAATTCCCTGGTTGATCTCGAGCGTCCAGTAGCTGGGTGTAAGGAGCGCAGCCCGCGCGTAGCACTCCCGGGCTTTCGCGTACGCGCCGCGTGCCATCAAGGCCGTCCCGTAGTTCGTCCAGGCCCGGCCGTTGGCGGGACTCTTCGTCGTGACGTCCGCCCAGAGCGTCTCCTCCGTCCGCCAGACCTGATTGCGGGTGTGTGTGCCGAGGGCGAGGGCCGCGAGAACCGCGACGCAAACGGTGCCGATCGCGCGCTTGTGTCGAACCCGCCCCGCGAGGAGAAGACGGGCTCCCCAGACGGCGGCCAAAACGAGTCCGATGTAGGGCAGGAAGACGCGGTGCTCGTTCATCGGCTCGGCCAGGGGAATCACGCTCGAGGTCGGCAGGAGCCCGATCGCGAACCAGGCGAGCCCGAACGTCACCGGCCACGCGCGCGGCAGCCTCGAGCACCGCAGCGCCACCCACGCGAGCGCCGCGAGGACGCAGGCTCCCACGATGACGCGCGTGTCGTACCAGACGGGAATGAGAGTCAGGTCCGTGTCCGCCGAGAGGCCCACCGGAAGAACGAAGAGCCGCAGGTAGTGGAGCCAGACCCAGAGCTGGGTCTGGGCGTACGCGATCCTGTCCCCGCCGCCGTAGTTCAGGGTGGGCGGCGCCATCCTCTTTTCGATGAACCAGAAGAGCGCAATGCCCGCCACGAACGCCGGCGCCGTGGCGCGCATGGCCGACTTCAGCCGAGTGCCGGACGAGCGCGGAGCCGCCTGCTCCGAGCCCGGCACGAGGAATTCCCAGACGAACAGCAGGGGTGCGAGAAGGACAGCCGGCGTCTTGGCGAGGGCCCCCGCGGCCATGGGCACGAGATGGCGCTGAAAGCGCCGCAGGCGCGGCGCGCCAAGGTAGACGAGAAACCCGCCCACGATGCCGAGCGCACTCAGGATCTCCGATCGCGCGTGCATAAGGTTCATCGTCTCGGTGTTCGCCGTGTGCACGCAGAAGAGGGTCGCCGCGAAGAGCGCGAAAAACCGGTTCAGGGGACCGGGGGAGGCGCGTTCCATGACCCGGAGGTAGAAGATGAAGAGAGCGATGCCAAAAAGGGCGAAAAGGAGGAGTTGGTCGAGGTGAAAGACGCGGGTCGAAAGGCCGTGCCCGAGAGCGTAATCGACCGCGAGGCTCAGCGTCACGATGGGGCGGTACGTCTGGTTCTGGGGAAGGGCGCTCGTCGTTCTGACGTCCGTGAAGAACCGCCCCGCGTCTGCGAGGTTGCGGATGTAGAGGTTGTTCACGACGACGTGGCTGTCGTCGAAATGGAACGCGTTGCCGAAGATGTTGGAGTACGCCGCGAAGAGAAGACCGAAGCCGCACGCGGCCGCGAGGAAAAAGGCCAGTGAGAAGCCGCGTTTCCGGCCTGTCCGCTCGGGTACGAGGATTCGCGGCGGCTGGGGCGGCTGTTTGACGGCGTCTGGTCGCTCGCGGGGGGCCGACGCTCGGATCCCGGCGACCACGACGCCGACCAGCCACAGGAAACAGATCAGGGACGGAACGACCTTCGTGGACCGGATCCAGTTGATGTCGGCGATGCCCAGCCCCCCGCCCCGCACGAGGACGTAGGGCGATGGCAGGTAATAAAAGAGGCACAGTCCGAGGATCCCAGGCGCCAGCCTTCCGCCGATCTGCCGCCGTCGAGCCATCAGGAACAGCAGGGCCACGCACGGAAAGAGGGCCGCGTACTGGTATTCCCAGACCGTGTTGTAGCTCAGGAAGAAGGTGAAGGTGCTGGCGATGATGACGAGCGTCGAAAGGCGGAGCCGCTCCCGCTCGTCCCTCACGAGCAGCAGTCCGGCCGACAGCAGCAGGACGACGAAGAGGGGAGCCTTGTACAGCCAGCCCGGGAGGTTCGTGCCGAGGGCGGAATCCACGAAGGCTGACAGCGAGAAGATGTCGATGTGGTTGAAGCTCGCCCCGGACTGCGCGACGAGGTTCAGCCAGTGGATGGCGTTGTCTTTCATGTACTCGTTCAGCGCGAACCGATTTGCGTAGATGTCCAGATGGCGCCGGACGAACTCCGGGTCCAGCGCCACACGCATCATTCTTTCGAATCCGACGGATTCCGGGTTGAGGGCGGGCGTGAAGAGAAATGCCAGTGATACGACCACGTAGACGCCAAGACACCGCAGCGAGACCCGGCGCGTCGCGCGATTGACCAGCAGGGCCGGAAGCGCCAGCAGGAGGAGCGGCTTCGAGAACAGCGAGATCAGGAGTCCCGCAGCGATCCTCTTCCGGGCGCTGCCGGCGTCGTGTCCTCCGTCCCCGTACGCGAGCTCGTACATCCCGGCCAGGACGAGAGTCAGTCCGAGCACCGGGAAGACGTGCATGTTCCCGACGTAAAGGAGCCAGAACGTCACGAAGGAGCAGAGGAAGAAGACGTACATCAGGCGCTTTTCGAACGCGTCGGGCGTCAGGGACGACAGGATGCGGGCGCAGAGAACCAGAATCCCCGACGAGACGAGCGTGAAGAGCCCGTAGCTGACCCAGGGTTCGAAGATCGAGAGAAAGGAGGCGACGAAGACCGTGAACGCCGGGTGCATGAGGTACCACGTCGAGTACGGCCCGTAGGCCGGTCCTCCCCAGGAGTCGTACATGCTTCGGCCCTCGAGCACGTTTCGGAAGGCCTTGGGTGTGCTGAAGAAGTCGATGCCCTTCAGGGTGCGGACGTCGGAGCCGAAGAAGAAGGGGTTGAGAAAGCCCCATACCAACGACGCGAGCATGAAAAGCGCAAAGGCCGACACCAGAAAGGGCAGCAGGGCCTCCACGCGCCTCTCCGCGGCGTGAACGCTCATGCTCATCTGGTCCCGAAGTCCAGTGCTTTCCGGCGTTTTCTGGTTGCCTTGTCCCACGTCCGCGTCGAGCCTGCGCGTATGATCCGGACGGCATGAAGCATACACGGAGCCTAGGGGTTCTTCTGTTGTTCGTGATCGTTCTTGGGGCGGCCTTGGGATGCTCGAAGCCAGAGGAAACGCCCGAAGCCCTGATGGCGAGAGGCGTCGAATCGCTTTACACAAGGAGCGATCCGGAAGCCGCGGCGAGGGATTTCCGGAAGGTCCTCGCGAAGAACCCCGAGCACTACGGGGCCAATTTTCAGCTTGCCATGGCACTGGACCGTAGCGGAAAGCCTGTGGAAGCGCGACCCTTCTGGAAGAAATCGCTCGCGATGGCCGAGGCGATCAAGGACGAGAAGACGGCCGACGCGGCGCGCACGCGGCTCGGGCTGCCGGGACCGTCGCCCGAGGAGGCGGCGATGAAGGCGGGGCTGGATGCCCTTTACGGAACGAAGGACGCCGCCGCGGCCATCGTGGAGTTTCGAAAAGTCCTCGAGCTGAACCCGACCCACTACGGCGCGACGTTTCAGCTCGCGATGGCGCTCGATCGTGCCGGGAAGCCCGCCGAGGCGCGCCCGTACTGGGAGAAGGCCCTCAAGATGGCGGAGGGCTACAAAGACGCCCAGACGGTGACGACGATCAAGGAGCGGCTCGCGCGGCGTCCTTAGGCGAGGGCGGGCTTCCCCAGAAAGACCGCGGAATCCCAACTCCCGGTGATGCGGATCGCTGCGCCGAGAACTTCGCCACCGATTCTTGCTGCGGTCCGCAGCAACGGCTGGGCGGCGCCCATTCTCTGTCCGAGATAACCCGGTTCGAAGTCGGGGTCACCGGTGCGTTCCATCACGGAGAGTCCCGCCGACGCGAGGAGCATTTCGGCGGAAGAGGGGGAGAAGTAGTTGAGGTGCGGGGGCCAGGTCCCCACCTGGTAGAGCTGACGAAGCGGTCCCGAGAAGCCGATCCGGCAGAAGGCTTCGGCGCCGGCGTAAAGGAGGCCGGGGACGGGCACCTTCACGACGACGAGCTCGAGCTCCCTGCCGCATGCCGCAACGATGTTCCGAACCCGGGTCTGGAGCTCTTCAGGCGGAAAATGCTCGAGGACGTCCAGAAGGCTGACGACGCGGGGGCGGAACGAGAGCCGCGACAAGGCGTCGGCTTCGGAATCGTCGGATGAGAACCGATGGGCTTCGATGCCGGACGCCCGCAAGCCCTGCACGGAGACCTGCGACGTGTCCACGCCCGCGATCGGCGCGATTCCCGCCGATTGGCAAGCCTCGAGGAACCAACCTCTTCCGGCGCCGTAGTCGACCAGGTGAGAGAGGTTCGGGACGCGCCGTCGAAGGAGGTCGATGAGGCGCCCGGCCTGCCGAACTCTCGTCGCGCGCAGCGCCTCGAGGAAGACGCCGCCCTCGTATTGCTCGTGGTAGTCGATGCCGGGGCCTGCTCCGGCTTCGTGTATTGCGGTGCGATGGCTGCAGGTGCGGCAGCGGGCGACGGCGAGGCCAGGAGGCGCGATCGACTGGCGGAGACTCGTCCCGTAGCAGATCGGGCAGGTCCCGGAGGGGCCGGGCCTCTGGCGGCTCGTCGGCTCGGGCGCGGCTCGCGTCAACGTTGTGAACGGCCCGGTTCGTTCTGCACGTCGAGAACGACCGCCTGCAGAAGCAGCTGGAACGCCAGAATGATCGCGAGCGTGCCAATCATGACCGTCCCGGTCGTTGCCACCACGCTCGTGGCCCACGAGCGGTACCAGTGGTATGCCGACCAGATCACGCCAAACGCCATGAGCGGAACGCCGGCCGAGATGAAGACGGACACGACGTTGAAATCGCGGAGAAAGTAGGCGAACCCGATCCGGCTCACAATTCGCCCGAGGAGCCGTCCCGAAAACTCGAAGAGGGAACGCGTGGGGCTCAGCGAGCTGATCTCGTCGCCGTAGCGAGGGCGCATTGCGACGTCGACGACGACGCCTTGGGCGCGGTACGACTCGCAGAGCAGGCTGATCTCGAAGAAGTAGCGGTCGGCGAGCCGGTCGCGCCGGATGTCGCGGAGAAGATCTCTTGTGACGGCAATGTACCCGTTGCAGGGATCGAAGAGGCTCCAGTAGCCCGAGGCCGCCTTAACGAGAAAGGACAGGGCGAGATTGCCTGCCCTGCGGAGAGGCGGCATCGCGCTGATGACTGCGAGATCCGCGAACCGGTTCCCCTTCGAAAGGTCCGCACGGCCGTCGACGAGAGGCGCGACGAGGGACGGAATCAGGGCGGGGTCCATCTGACCGTCACTGTCGAGTTTGACGACAATGTCGGCTCCGAGCTCGAGGGCACGATCGAATCCCGTCTTCATGGCTCCGCCGACGCCCCGGTTCCTGTCGTGAGAGACGAGAAGGACACGCGGATCCCCGATGGCGGAGACGGCGCCACCCACGCCGTCCGGGGAGGCGTCGTCCACGACGATCACGTGGCGAACGCTCGTTGGAATCTTTTCGATCACGGCCCGGATCGACGAGGCGGTCCGGTAGGCGGGAAGCACGGCCACGACGACCGGAACGCGATCCGGCGAGCCGTCGAAGAGCCGGCGTTCGTTGGCCCGTCCGCGCATTTTGGAAAGGATACCGCGCGCCGGCTCGCCAGGAGACATAGAGCGCTCGACAGACGCAGCACGTCCGTGGTCCGGCTAGACTCGCGGGCGTGACGCGCCTCGAGTCCGGTCTCGACGTCCTCCTCGCCAGCGGCGCCGCGCGCCCGCGTGGCCGCCTCGGCTTGCTCTGCAACCCGGCCTCCGTCACGCTCGACTTCGTCCCCGCGCCCAAGGCCCTCCTCGCTGCGGGCCTCGACGTGCGAGTCCTCTTCGGCCCCGAGCACGGGCTGACGGGCGCGGCGCAGGACATGGAGGCGGTCGGGCCGGGAGAGCCGTCCCGCCTGCCCGTGATCTCCCTTTATGGCGAGACGTTCGACGACCTCGCGCCGAAGCCGGAGCACCTCGAGGGTCTCGACGCCGTCGTCTGCGATCTCCCGGACGTCGGGAGCCGCTACTACACGTTCGTCTGGTCGATCGCCCTCGTGATGAGGGAATGCGCGAAGCGGAAGATCCCGGTCGTGGTCCTCGACCGGCCGAACCCTCTCGGCGGCGAGGTCGTCGAGGGGAACCTCCCCGAGGCCCCGTTCCTCTCGTTCGTCGGCCTTTACCCCGTGCCCGTGCGCCACGGGATGACGCCGGGCGAGATCGCGCGCTGGACGAACGCGACGCAGGGCTTCGGCTGCGACCTCACGGTCGTCCCGCTCCGGAAGGCCGGCCGCGCGCCGACGCGGCGCGAGATCGCCGAGACGCCCGCGTGGGTCCTGCCGTCGCCGAACATGCCGACGCCGGAGACGGCGCTCGTCTACCCCGGCGCCTGCCTCGTCGAGGGGACGAACCTCTCGGAGGGACGCGGGACGACACGGCCGTTCGAGATCGTCGGCGCTCCGTGGGTGGACGCGGACGAGGCGGCGGAGCGCGCGAACGCGCTCGCGATGCCCGGCGTCGTCTTCCGTCCACACGTCTTCATCCCGACGTTCCAGAAGCACGCGGGCGCGACCTGCGGCGGCGTGCACGGGCACGTGACGGACGCGGCGGCGTTCCGGCCGTACGAGACGTACCTGCGCCTCGTGAAGGCGCTCCGCGACATGGACCCCGCCCGCTTCCGGTGGCGGACCGAGACGTACGAGTACCGCGACGACGTCCCGGCGATCGACCTTCTGACGGGCGCGCCGACATACCGGAAGCTCGTCGACGCGGGCCAGCCGCTGGACGGCTGGATTTCGACGTTCCCCCGCGACGAGGCGGAGTTCGACGCGGACCGGCGCGAGCACCTGCTCTATTACACTCGAGGAAATTCTCCGGCCGTCCTCCTCGTCGCCGGCGCGCACGAGTCGGGCAAGACGACCGTCGCCGTCCAGCTCATCGAGGCGCTCGTGAAGGCCGGGCTGAAGGTCGGCTCGCTCAAGCACACGGACCACGAGTACGAGACGGACATCGAGGGCAAGGACTCGCAGCGGCACAAGGCGGCGGGGGCGGAGCCGGCGGTCCTCGTCGCCGGACGCCGGAGCGCGGTCCACGCCTTCGCGCACGAGAAGCCGGCTCTATCCGTCTTCCTAGAAGGTGAATATGGGCTTCGCGACTGCGACGTCGTGGTCGTCGAGGGATTCCGCGGCGAATCGGGGTACCCGAAGGTCGAAGTCTGCCGGGCCGCGACGGGCCGTGCGCCGCTGTGCGAGGCGGATCCGAACGTCCTGGCCGTCGTGACCGATCGCCACACCGCGCACGCTTCCTCCGTCCCCAGGTTCACTTTCGAAGAAGTCTCTGGTTCCCTTCTTCTCTTTCTAAGAAGATCCCGGGTGTTCAGCCCATGAAAGCCATCCTCGTCCCGAAGCCCGGCGGTCCCGAAGCACTCGTCTACGGCGACGCGCCCGATCCCGTTCCGGGTCCCGGCGAGGTCCTCGTCCGCGTCCGCGCGACGGCCGTGAACCGCGCCGACCTCCTGCAGGCGGCGGGCAAGTACCCCCCGCCGGCGGGGGCGTCCGAGATCCTCGGGCTCGAGGCGGCGGGGGAGGTCGAGGGGACGGGCGAGAAGGTGTTCTTCCTCCTGTCGGGCGGCGGCTACGCCGAGAAGGCTGCCGTTCCGCGCGGCATGCTCATGCCCGTGCCGGCGAGCCTGTCCCTCGCGGAGGCCGCGGCGATTCCCGAAGCCTGGTTCACGGCCTATCTGAACCTCTTCGTCGAGGGCTCGCTCAAGCCGGGGGAGAGGCTGCTCGTCCACGCCGCCGGCTCGGGCGTGGGGACGGCCGCGATCCAGCTCGCGAAGCGGGCGGGCTGTTCCGTCGTCGCGACCGCGCGCTCCGCGAAGAAGTGCGAGGCGCTCGTGGCGCTCGGCGCCGACCTCGCCGTCGACACGTCGCGCCAGGAGTTCCTGAGCAGGATCGAAGCGACGTTCGGCAAGGAGTCGGTGGACCTCGTCCTCGACTCCGTCGGCGGTCCGCTCTTCTCGCCGAACATCCGTTCGCTCCGGCGCGGCGGCCGCATCGTCCTGATCGCGAGCATGGCCGGCCCAGGCGCCGAGATCGACCTGCGCGCGGTCCTGTCCAAGCGCCTCCGGATCATCGGCTCGACGCTGAGGGCGCGGCCGCTCGAGGAAAAGGTCGCGCTCACGCAGGCCTTCGTCCGGGACGTCCTGCCGGCGTTCGCGGACGGCAGCCTCGCGCCCGTGATCGACTGCGCCTATCCGCTCCGGAACGCCGCGGAGGCCCACCGCCGCATGGCCGCGAACGAGAACGTCGGCAAGATCGTCCTGCTCGTGGATTGACGTGCCGGCGGTCCCCGTCCCGCCCCGTGCGGTCGTCTTCGATCTCGACGGCACGCTCCTCGACTCGTATGCCGCGATCCACGAATGCCTTTCGCTCGTCCTCGCGGCGTTCGGGCGCCCCCCCGTGACGCCCGACGAAACGCGCCGCATGGTGGGCCACGGCCTCGAGTCGCTCGTGGCCCGCGCCGTGGGGGCGGAGAACGTCGCGGCCGGCGTGAAGATCTTCCGGGACCGCTACGAGGCGGTCGGGCCGACGGCCTCGACGCTCCTCCCGGGCGCCGACGCCGTGACGCGTCGACTTCGCGAGGCGGGCATTCCGATCGCGATCGCGTCGAACAAACCCGCCCGGTTTTCCCGCGAGATCCTGAAGGAGCTCGGCATCCTCGGGCGGTTCGCCTTCGTCGGCGGTCCGGACGAGGGATTTCCTCCGAAGCCGTCCCCGCACATGGTCTTCATGGCGCTCGCGACGATGGGCGCAAAGGGGCCCGAGAGCGTCTACGTCGGGGACATGCCGGTCGACGTGGCCACGGCCCGGGCGGCGGCCATCCCGGTCGTCGCCGTTTCGACCGGGAGCGCCACGGAAGCGGAATTGCGGGCGGTTTCACCCGATCTTCTGATAAGCGATCTCAACGAACTCTCCACCCTCCTGCTTTCGTAGAATCCCCCCATGAGCAACTTCGATTCGACCACCGGCTCCGCCGGCCAGGTGCGCTTCTTCAACCCGGGCCCCGTGTGGGTCCGGCCGCAGGTGCTGCAGGCGCTCACCGGCCCCATGCTCTCCCACCGCTCCCAGGCCTTCATGGACCTCTACGGACGCATCCTCGACAAGCTTCCGAAGGTCTTCCGGACCGCTCCCGGGCACGCCCACACCCTCGCCGCGTCGGCGACGGGCGTGTGGGAAGCGGCCCTCGTCTCCTGCGTGGAGGGCCCGGTCCTCTCCCTCGGCAACGGCGCCTTCTCCGAGAAGTGGGGCGAGATGTCCCAGCGCCTCGGTCTCGAGACGGACACGCTGAAGGCCGAGTGGGGCAAGCCGATCCCGCCCGACGAGGTGAAGAAGAAGCTCGCCGCGAAACGGTACGCCGCCGTGACGGTCGTCCATAGCGAGACCTCCACGGGCGTCCTGAACGACCTCGCGGCGATCGCGAAGGTCGTCCGCGAGAACTCCGACGCGCTCGTGTTCGCCGACGCCGTCACGTCCATCGCCGGCACGAGGGTCGAGACGGACGCCTGGGGCCTCGACGTCGTCCTCACGGGCTCCCAGAAGGCCTTCGCGCTCCCGCCGGGCCTCGCGCTCTTCGCGATGTCCGACCGCACGCTCGAGGCCGCAAAGAAGAAAAAATTCCGGGGCCTCTACCTCGACCTCGTCGACATCGACGCGTTCGCGAAGAAGAAGCAGACGCCGACGACGCCGTGCCTCCCGCTCCTCTACGCGCTCGACGTCCAGCTCGACCACATCCTCGCCGAGGGGATCGAGAACCGCTGGGCCCGCCACGAGGAGATGCGCAGCACGGTCGCCGCGTGGTGCGGCCGGAACGGATTCTCGATCTTCGCCGAGAAGGGCGCCGAGTCCCCGACGGTCACGTCGATGGTCCCGCCCGCGGGCGTCAACGCGGAGGAGCTCAACAAGGCCCTGAAGGCCGCGAAGTGGACGACGGGCTCGGGCTACGGGAAGCTGAAGGCCACGAACGTCCGCATCGGCCACATGGGCGACGTGGACGTCCTTTCCGTGAAGAACTACCTCAAGGCCCATGAGGAGGCCGTCGCCGCTCTCCGGGCAAAAGCCGCCGTGCCCGCGTGAGCGCTCGCGTCCTCGTCGCAGAACCGCTCTCGGAAACGGGCCTCGCCGTCCTGAAGGCGGCGGGGCTCGTGGCCGACGTGAGGACGGACCTCTCCCGCGAGGCCCTCCTCGCGGCGATCGGCGACTACGACGCCCTCGTCGTCCGGTCGGCCACGCAGGTCGACAAGGAGCTCCTGACGGCGGGAAAGAAACTGCGCGTCGTCGGGCGCGCGGGCGTCGGCCTCGACAACGTGGACGTGAAGGCCGCGACCGAGCGCGGGGTCCTCGTCGTGAACGCTCCGTCCGGGAACGTCGTCTCCGCGGCGGAGCACGCGATCGCGCTCCTCCTCTCGCTCCTGCGCCGGATCCCCGAGGCACAGGCCTCGCTCAAGGCGGGGGAATGGAAGCGCACGAAGTTCGTCGGCACCGAGCTGCAGGGCAAGACGGTCGGACTCGTCGGGCTGGGCCAGGTCGGGTCGCGGGTCGCGGCGCGCCTGAGGCCGTGGAACCTGACCCTCCTCGCGTTCGACCCGTTCGTGACGCCGGAGCGCGCGGCGGAGCTCGGCGTCAAGCCGGTGTCGCTGGACGAGCTCCTCGCCGCCTCGGACGTCGTGTCGCTCCACGCGCCGGGCGGCGCGGAGACGAAGCACCTCCTCGGGCCGATGCAGTTCGAGAAGATGAAGAAGGGCGCCCTCCTCGTGAACTGCGCGCGCGGGGCGCTCGTGGACGAGGCGGCGCTCGTCGACGCGCTGGAATCCGGGCAGCTCGGCGGGGCCGCGCTGGACGTCTTCTCCGTCGAGCCCCCGAAGGACTTCACGCTCATGAAGCACCCGAAGGTGCTCTGCACGCCGCACCTCGGGGCCTCGACCGTCGAGGCGCAGGACCGCGTCGCCGTCGAGACCGTCGAGATGCTCTCCGAGGCGTTGAAGGGATCCCCGTTCGTCGCGGCGGTGAACCTGCCGTTCCCGGCGGGCGGCGACCCGCACGCCGCCCTTCCCTGGATGCGCCTCGCGGAGCTCGCGGGGGCCTTCCTCGGCCAGGCCGCGGAGGCGCCTCCGACTCGCATCGCGGTGACCCTTTCCGGCGTGCCGGAAGGCGCGCGGAAGGCGGCCGTCGTCGCGGCGGCCAAGGGCGTCCTCTCGGGTGTCGAGGAAGTCAATCTCGTGAACGCCGCGGCCGTCGCGAAGGCGCGCGGCATCGCGCTCGCCGACTCCGTGCGCGAGGAAGCGTCCGGCTACGCGAACCTGCTGACGGTCGCCGTCGAGACGCCCCGGGGGTCGCGCAGCGTTTCGGCGACGCTCTTCGGCGACTCGCACGGACGCATCGTCTCCCTCGACGGGCTCTCGCTCGAATTCAAGCCGCAGGGGACGATGCTCGTCCTCTCGAACCGGGACGTCCCCGGCGTCATCGGGCGCATCGGCACGTGCCTCGGCCAGAAGGGCGTGAACATCGTCGACTTTGCGCTCGCGCGCGGGAGCGGCGGGCGAGCGGCCGCGGTCGTGCGGGTGGACCCGCCGGCGGGCGGCCTCGGGCCCGACCTGGTGAGCTGTCTCTCGGGGCTGGAGGGCGTCGAGTCGGCCCGGCTCGTGACGGTCGGGTGACGCCGTGACGGCGCCGCGCGTGCGGGCGAAGACGCGCGTCGGCGTCGTCTTCGGCGGGCCGTCGCGCGAGCACGGCGTGTCGTTCCTCTCGGCGAGGTGCCTCCTCGAGAACCTGCCGGGGAAGGCGTACGAGGCCGTCCCGATCTTCGTCGGGAAGGACGGGATCTGGCACGGGCCGCAGGCGTCGAAGGCCGAGATGGACCGGCAGCTCGCGCGTCCTCCGAAGGACCTCCTGCTCGACGGCGTGAAGCCGGGAAGCCGGCCGGCCCCCACGGCGGACGTCGTCGACTCCTTCTTCTCCGCGTGGCACGCGGGCGGAACCGACGTGCTCTTCCCGATCGTGCATGGCACGTTCGGCGAGGACGGCGTGGTGCAGGGCCTCTTCGAGGCGCTCGGCATTCCGTACGTCGGCTGCGGCGTCGCGGCCTCGGCGGTCGGGATGGACAAGATCTTCATGAAGGCGGCGTTCGGAGCCGCGGGGCTTCCGCAGGTGAAGTACGTCGGCTTCTCTCGCGCCGAGTGGGCGTCTCCGGCGACGCGCGCGGCCCTCGTCACGCGCGTCGACGGGCTCGGCTATCCGGTCTTCGTGAAGCCCTCGTGCGCCGGCTCGTCCGTCGGCGTCACGAAGGTCCGGGAGGAGGCGGGCCTCGCGAAGGCCGTCGAGGTCGCGCTCCTCGTGGACTCCCGCGTCCTCGCCGAGCAGGGCGTCGACGCGCGCGAGATCGAGTGCGCCGTCCTCGAGGGCGAGAACGGCGGCCCGACGGAGGCCTCGCTGCCGGGCGAGATCGTGCCCGGCCACGAGTTCTACGACTACGACGACAAGTACATCGACTCCGGCTCGAGGAGCGTCGTCCCGGCGGACCTGCCCGAGACCTTCCGCGAGGAGATCCGGCGCCTGGCAGCCCGGGCCTTCGACGTCCTCGGGGGCGAGGGCTTTGCCCGCGTGGACTTCTTCCTCGAGCGCGGGACGCACCGGATCCTCGTCAGCGAGATCAACTCCCTGCCCGGATTCACGCCGATCTCGATGTTCCCGAAGATGTGGGAGGTCTCGGGCCTCCCGCTCGGGCCGCTCCTCGACCGCCTCGTCCGGAGCGCGTTCCAGCGACCGGTCCGCGGGCGCTGAGTCAGCGGGTCTCGACGACGATGCCGGCGAGGCCCATCTCGCCGAGCGTGTCGCGCGCGGCCTCGGCCTCGTCGCGCGAGGCGTACGGGCCGAACTTCACGCGCCGGAGGCCCTTGTAGTCCTCGACCCACGGGGTCGGGTAGCGCGCGGCGAGGCGGTCGCGAAGGCGCAGCGCGTTCTCCTCCGAGCCGAACGCGCCCGCCTGAACGGCCCAGCCGGAGGTCGCGGGCCGGGCCGATGCCGTCGGGGACGCCGCGGGCGCGCCCCTCGTGGCCGTGTTCGCGGTCGTCGGGGCGGGAGGCTCGTCGCTCCGCGCGCGGATCCGCGAGTTGTCGCCGAGGGTCACGACGCGCAGCGTGACCGGGACCACGCCGTCTCCGACGGAGCCGATCTCGGCCGCGGCCGCCTTCGAGAGGTCGACGATGCGGCCCGCGACGAACGGGCCGCGGTCGTTCACCTTCACGCGGACGGTCTTCCCGTTCTTCTCGTTCGTGACCTCGACGAGCGTGCCGAGCGGCAGCGTGCGGTGCGCGGCCGAGACCTTCTCGGGCCGGAACGTCTCGCCGGAGGCCGTCGGCAGCCCGTCGAACTCCTTCCCGTACCAGGACGCCAGCCCGCGCTCGACGGCGCCGGGAGTGGGCGTCGGAGGGACATACGTCTTCGCGGAAGGCGTCGATGAGCACGCCGAGATGGAAAGTCCGAAGAGCACCAGGAGAATTTCTTTGAAAGTGAAGAGGGGAGGGAGGCGCCGGCGGCGCCATGCGGCCACGGCCGTTCCGGGGGCAGCCGCCCTATTCACCTTCAATGAAGATCTTCTCTTCTCTTTTCTTCAAACGCGAACCTCTTCGTGGGTCTCGCCGGCGGCGGCCTTGGGGTCCGTCGCGAGGATGGGCTCGATCTCCGTCTCGAGGAACTCGTCCACCTGCTCCGGCGCCCGGCCGATGAAGCGCGCCGGGTCCGACGCCGCCTGGATCTCCGCCGGGGTGAGGCCGAAGGCCGGCTCGGCCGCGATCCGGAAGAGCAGGTCGTTCTCGCCGCCGTCGTTCTTCATCCGGTCGCCCGCCGCCTGCGCGAGGACGCGGATCTTCTCGTGCAGCGCCTGCCGGTCGCCGCCCTTCTTCGAGGCGGCCATGAGGATGTTCTCGGTCGCGAGGAACGGGATCTCCGCGTCGAGGCGGCGGCGGACGACCGCCGGGTGCACGACGAGGCCGTCCGCGACGGAGTCCCACAGGAGGAGGATCGCGTCGGCCGAGAGGAAGGCCTCGGCGAGCGCCAGGCGGCGGTTCGCGGAGTCGTCGAGCGTCCGTTCGAACCACTGCGTCGCGTGGGTCCAGTTCCCGTTGTCCGAGATCGAGAGGAGCCAGCGCGCGAGGGCGTTCATCCGCTCGCACTTCATCGGATTGCGCTTGTACGGCATCGCGGACGAGCCGACCTGCTTCTTGCCGAACGGCTCCTCGACCTCCTTGAGGTGCTGGAGGAGGCGGACGTCGTTCGCGAACTTCGACGCCGAGGCCGCGAGCCCCGCCAGCGCCGAGAGGACGAGGGCGTCCTGCTTGCGCGTGTACGTCTGGCCCGAGATCAGGAGGCGGTCGGGGAACCCCGCCTTCTCCGCTACGAGCTTGTCGAGGCTCTCGGCCTTGTCCGCGTCGCCGTCGAAGAGCGCCACGAACGAGGCCTGAGTCCCCGTTGCGCCCTTGCAGCCGAGGAAGCGCAGCTCGTCGGCCCGCCGGACGAGCTCGCGGTGGTCGAGGGCGAGGTCCTGCAGCCAGAGGCATGCGCGCTTGCCGACCGTCGTGGGCTGGGCGGCCTGAAAGTGCGTGAACCCGAGGCAGGGCAGTTCGCGGTAGGCGCGCGCGAACCGGGCCAGCCGTCCCATGACGCGCACCGTCCTCGCGGCCAGGAGGCGGAGCGCCTCGCGCAGGAGGAGGAGGTCCGCGTTATCGCCGACGAACGCGGACGTCGCGCCGAGGTGGAGGACGCCCTTGGCGGCGGGCGCGACGTCGCCGAGCGCGTGGAGATGCGCCATGACGTCGTGCTTGGTCTCGCGCTCGTAGCGGTCCGCGGCGTCGAGCTCGGCGTCCGTTGGGACGAGGTGGGCGCGCAGGGCCTCGAGGGACGCCTCGGGGATCGGGAGCCCGAGCTGCTTTTCGGCCTCGGCGAGCCAGAGCCAGAGGCGGCGCCACGCCGTGAACTTCGACCGCGCCGAGAAGAGCGAGGACATCTCCCCGGACGCGTAACGCGTGTTCAGAGGGTTTTCCCACCGGTCCGCGGGCGATCCGTTCATTCCTCTTCCACCTCGTCGTCCGACGGGAGACGGAACTCCTTGATCTCGTCGTTCCCGCAGACGGCGCAGAACGCGCTCAGGATGCCCTTGCGCTCGTCGTATTCGAACGAATAGCAGGGGGTGTCGCAGTTCAGGCAGACGACGAAGGCGACCTCTTCCATGCGCTCTCCCCGAAGGCCTCAGGTTAGCATCCCGGGGCGGCTCCGGGCCGCGCCCGCCATGACGCTCGCCATCGACTCCGAGATCGGCCGCCTGAAGACGGTCCTCGTCCACGAGCCCGGCCGTGAGATCGACCGCATGGTCCCGTCGATGATGCAGGACCTCCTGTTCGACGACATCCTGTTCGGGGCCCGCGCGCGCGAGGAGCACCGGCGCTTCCGGCAGATCCTGAAGTTCGTCGCCGACGAGGTCCTCGAGGCCCGGGACCTTCTCGAGGAGGTCCTTCTGGATGCCGATGCACGCAACATGGTCCTGAGCGAGCTTGCCGGGCTCCTCTCGTGGCCGCCTGCCCTCCTCGTGGCCCTGAACGACCTTCCGGCCGACCGCCTCACCGCGGGCCTCGTGGAAGGGATCGAGCGGCCCAGGCCGGAGATCACGGGCTCGCTCGACTCGCTCTACCTCCTGCCGCCGGTCCCGAACTGGTTCTTCCAGCGCGACCCGTCCGTCGTGCTCGGGAGCCGCGTCATCCGAAGCGCGATGGCGACGCGCGCCCGCTGGCGCGAGCCGCTCCTCTCGGGCGCGATCTTCGCGTTCCACCCCCGGTTCGGCCGGCGCACCGACGCGTTCTGGTTCCGCGAGTTCGCGGCGGAGGAGCGGAGCCTTTCGCTGGCCCGCATGCGGCCGACGCTCGAGGGCGGCGACGTCCTCGTCCTCTCGGCCGAGACGCTCGTGATCGGCTACTCGGAGCGCACGGAGAAGATCACGATCGAGCGCCTCGCCGAGGCCCTCCGCGAGGAGGGCTCGGACGTGAAGCGCATCGTCGTCGTCGCGATCCCGCCGCAGCGCGCGACGATGCACCTCGACACGATCTTCACGCGTCTCTCGGAGAGCGAGTGCCTCTGCCACGGGCCGATGATCCTGCCCGGCGGCGCCGAGGAGGTCGACGTCTACGAGGCGGACCTGACGGGGCGCGACGTCTCCTGGACGACGAAGCCCGACCTTCTGTCCGCCCTGCGCGCGCACGGGATCGAACTCGAGCCGATCTCGTGCGGGGGCGCCGATCCCATCGACCAGCAGCGCGAGCAGTGGACGGACGGCGCGAACCTCTTCGCGCTCGCGCCCGGCCTCGTCCTCGGATACGACCGCAACATCCGGACCGCGGACGAGCTCGCGCGGCACGGCTACCGCATCCTCTCGGACGACGACCTCCTGCTCGGGCGCGAGACGCTCGAGCGCAAGAGACCGGCAAAGCAGGCGATCCTCATGTCGGCTCCCGAGCTCTCCCGCGCGCGGGGCGGGCCGCGCTGCATGACGATGCCGCTCGAGCGCGAACCGGTGTGAGAATGGAAGGGACATGAAGCGAAAAGACCTGATCTCGATCCACGAACTCTCGTCCGCGGAAGTCGGCGCGCTCCTGGGGCGCGCTGCGGACGTCAAGGCCCGGCCGTTCGACTACCGCGAGGCCCTGGCCGGGAAGATCCTCGCGATGATCTTCGAGAAGTCCTCGACGCGGACGCGCGTCTCGTTCGAGGCCGGGATGACGCAGCTCGGCGGCGCCGCGCAGTTCCTCTCGTCGCGCGACATCCAGCTCGGGCGCGGCGAGCCCGTCTCCGACACGGCGCGGGTCCTTTCGCGCTACGTGAACGGGATCATGGCGCGCACGTTCGCGCACAAGACCGTCACCGATCTCGCCGCGTTCGCGACCGTTCCGGTGATCAACGGCCTCACGGATCTCCTCCACCCCTGCCAGGCCCTCACGGACTACTTCACGATGTTCGAGAAGTTCGGGAGCCTGAAGGGCCTGAAGCTCGCGTACGTCGGCGACGGCAACAACATGGCCCACTCGCTCATGTACGGCGGGCCGAAGTGCGGCGTGAACGTCGCGATCGCGACGCCGAAGGGCTACGAGCCCGACGCGGGCGTCACGGCGAACGCGACGTCCGACGCCGCGGCCGCCGGCACGAAGATGCTCGTGACGAACGACGCCGTGGAGGCCGTGGAGAGCGCACACGTCGTCTACACGGACGTCTGGGCCTCGATGGGTCAGGAGGCCGAACAGGCGAAGCGCGCCAAGGACTTCGCGGGCTGGACCGTCTCGAACGCCCTGATGGCCCGGGCCCACCGGGACGCCGTCTTCATGCACTGCCTGCCCGCCCACCGGGGCGAGGAAGTCGCGGCGGATGTCTGCGACGGGCCGCGCTCGGTGATCTACGACGAAGCCGAGAACCGCCTCCACGTCCAGAAGGCGATCCTCGTCACCCTGATGGGCGCACCCTGACCCTCCGCCGGCCTTACTTCGCCGCTGCCGTTCTCGCCGCGACCTTCGTGCTCGCGCCGGGGTGCCGGAAGGCGCCGGGGCCGGGCGTGCCCGCCGCGGCAGGCGACGACCGGGCCGTGGTGACGCTCGAAAAGGTCCCCGGCCGGGCCGAGTCCGGCGCGAAGTCGGCCGTCACGGCCACCCTCACGCGCGGGACTCTGGTGAGGATCCGCGAGACGAAGGGGGACTCCCTGCGCGTTTCGGGCCCGGGCGGCGACGTCTGGGTGCCCGCCGCGGCCGTCGAGCGGCTCGCGGACCGCGAGGCCCGCGAGGCGCGCGCCGAGGCCGTCAGCTCTTTCGGGCCGCAGCCGGGACGCGCCGTCGAGCCGTGCCCGATCCTGCTCGCTCCCGACTACGGCGCGGCCCGATGGGGGACGCTGGAGGACGGCGACGACGTGGAGGTCGTCCTCGCCGACCACGACTTCTTCGGCGTGCGGCTCGCGGGAAAGATGCTCGCGTTCGTGCCGGCCCGGTCCATCCGGCTGCTGCCCTCGGCCCTCGCGCCCGCGCCGGGAGGCCCGCCGGGGAAAGGGGTCGCTCCCGAGGTCCAGTCCCTCGGCGTGCCGGATCGCGAGACGCGCCCGACGCCGCGCGCCACGATCGCGCCGTCCGGCGGGTTCGCGTCCCTTCCAACCGCCGCGCCGCCGCTTCAGGCCGGAACTCCCGCGGCTCCTCTCACCGCGCTCCCCGAAGGATCCGATCTCCCCGTGCTCGTGACGCGCGCCGACCCGCAGTACCCCGAAGCGGCGAAGCGGCTGAAAGCGGGCGGAGACGTCGTCCTGCGCGTCGTCGTGGAGGCGAACGGCACGATCGGCCGGATCGAGGTCGTGTCCCAGGCGCCCTTCGGGATGACGGAGGCGGCCGTCGACGCCGTCCGGAGGTGGACCTACCGGCCCGCGCGCGTGGACGGCCAGCCGGTCGCCGTCTGGAAAGTGATCCGCGTCAAGTTCGCGTTGCGTCCCGAGCGCGAGCCGCCTCCGGACTGACCGGGGCGCACCTATAATCGCGCTCCTCTCATGCCGCTCATGGAGCTCGTCTACGAGGTCGAGGGCCAGACCCGTCGGTATCTGCTGTCGGGTGCGGACGTGTCGATCGGCCGCTCGAGCGAGAACGGGATCGCCCTCAACGACTTCTCGGTCTCGCGCCGGCACGCGCTCCTCTCCGAGAGCGGCGGCGCCTGGACGATCGAGGACCTGAAGTCGACGAACGGCCTCAAGGTGAACGGCGCGTTCACGCCCAAAGCCGAGATCCACGTCGGCGACGTCCTCACGATCGGGACGTTCACGCTCACGGTGAAGGAGCAGCCGACCTTCAGCGGGCGGCCCCCGGTTTCCCTCAGCGACTCGAGCGCGACGTTCGTCCGGTCGATCGCGGACTTCAACCGCGACTTCGGCTTCGACGCCCCGACGCCGGCGAAGGTCAAGGAGGACCTGGCCGGGACGCTGGCGGGCCGCCGGCCCGCGACGCGGGAAAAGGTCTTCGAGGCGATGGTCCTCGTCGCCCGGACACTCATCGAGGCGCGCGACGTGGGGCAGATCCTCTCGAAGGTCGTCGACCTGCTGTTCGACTTTCTGCCGGCCGAACGCGCCGTCGTCGTCCTGCTCGAGGCCGACGGACGGCCGACCCCGACGCTCGCGCGCCGGCGCGGCACGGACGGACCCGACGCCGAGGCGTCCTTCTCCCACACGATCGTCGACTCCGTCGTGCGCGACCGCGTCGCGGTCCTCACGTCCGACGCGCTCGCCGACGACCGGTTCGAGGCGGGCCAGTCCATCCGGATCCAGCAGATCCGGTCGGCGATGTGCGTGCCCCTGTGGGACCGGGACCGCGTGATCGGCGCGCTCCACGTCGACACGCCGCTCAAGGCCGGCACGTTCACGGCCGACGACCTCGACCTCCTCACGGCCCTCGGCAACTTCGCGGCCGTCGCGATCGAGCGCGCGCGTCTCCAGAGCCGGATCGAGCACGAGGAGCGAATCCGTGAGCGCCTCTCGCGCTACCACTCGCCCGGTGTCGTCGACGAGATCGTGACGGGAGGGCCGCAGGGAGTCGAGAGCGTGCGGACGCGCGAGGTGACGGTCTTCTTCGCGGACATCGTCGGCTTCACGTCCTCCGCCGAGACGATGGACCCCGAGGAAGTCTCGAGGTTCCTGGAGCGCGTCTTCACGTTCGCGGCGGACGCGATCTTCGAGCAGGGCGGGACGCTCGACAAGTTCATCGGGGACGCCGTCATGGCGTTCTTCGGCGCGCCGATCCCGCAGCCCGACCACGCGCGGCGCGCCGTCGCCGCGGCCGCGAAGCTCGTCGAGAGCCTCCTCGCATGGAACGTCCAGCGGGCCGCGCGGGGCGAGCGCCCCGTGGCGGTCCGCGTCGGCGTCAACACCGGCAGGGCCTTCGTCGGCGACATCGGGTCCGACCGGCGCGTCGACTACACCGTCCTCGGGAACACGGTGAACGTCGCGGCGCGCCTCGAGTCCGCCGTGGCCGGCCCCAACGAAGTCGTCGTGGGCGGGGAAACGGCCCGGCAGGCCGGCGACGCGTTCGCGTTCGAGCCGCTCGGCGAGCAGAAGCTCAAGGGCCTCTCGAAGGGGATGACCGCATTCCGCCTGAAGATCGACGCCGCGGGACGCCCCGTCCCGATCGCGTGACCGATCCGCTCGCCGGCCTCGTCTTCGTGACCTCGAACGCCGGCAAGGCGCGGGAAGCGTCCGTGTTTCTCGGCCGGGCCGTCGCCGCGCACGCCGTCGACCTTCCCGAGATCCAGTCCCTCGACTTCCGCGAGGTCGCGCGGGCCAAGGCGATCGTGGCGGCCCGGGCCCTGGGCGTGCCCGTCCTCGTCGAGGACTCCGGGCTCGCGGTCGCCGGCTGGGGAGGGTTCCCGGGGCCGCTCACGAAGTGGATCACGTCGGGCGCCCTCGGGCCGGAAGGCCTTGCGAAGATGCTCGACGGCTTCTCGGACCGGAGCGCCGAGGCGGTCTCGGTTCTCGCGATCGCGCGGCCGGGTCAGCGCGGGCCGGACGTGCTCGTGGCCGAGGGCCGCGTGAAGGGCTCGATCGCGCTGCACCCGCGCGGAGAAGGTGGCTTCGGATGGGACGTGCTGTTCATTCCGGACGGGGAGACGCGGACATTTGCCGAGATGACCATGGAAGAGAAGAACGCGGCGTCGCATCGGGCAAGCGCATTCCGGGAACTGGGACGCCTTCTTCGGATTTCTTAGAGGGGTGAATGGGGCTGGAGCGGTGGTCCGCGCAGTGGCGTGGTCGGCCGCCGTGCGCTTCACCCACCCTCTAAGAATCTTCTTCTTCGCTCTCTCCCGTCCTCAGCCCGGCCGGCTGAAGAACCCGCTGCGGCGGCCGGCCCCCGCGTCGGCCGCGCGGGCGCGCAGGTCCTCGGCGAGGCGGTCGATCTTCTCTTCGAGCTCCTCGCGCGTGCCGTCCGTCCGGATCACGATGTCGGACACCTCTTCGCGCGCGGCGTCGGAGAACTGGGCCGTCATCCGCCTGACGAACTCGTTCGGGTCCGTCTCTCCGCTCCTCCTGATCGCGCGCCGGAGCCTCACGTCCGCGGGCGCCGACACGGCGACGAGGACGTCGAAACGCTCGCGCCCGCCGGTCTCGACGAGCAGCGTCGCCTCGATCACCCCGAGCGGCTCGCCCTTCTCCGCGAGCTCCTCGAACCACTGCGCCTGCGCCTCGCGCACGAGCGGGTGGATGAGGCCGTTCAGCTTCGCGAGCGCCTCCTTGTCGTGAAAGACGGCCATGGACAGCTTCGGGCGGTCGACCGATCCATCCGCCGCGAGGAATTCCGGCCCGAACGCCCGCTCGACCGCCCGGGCGCCCGCGGCACCGGGCGCGTAGAGCTCGTGGACCATCCGGTCCGCGTCGCGCACGGGGATCCCGCGCTTGCCGAGGCCCTCGGCGATGGTGCTCTTGCCCGACGCGAGGCCGCCCGTGAGCCCGACCTTCAGGATCATCCGCGCCGCGCCTCGCAGAGCCGGAGCGTGTTCAGGAGCAGGTGGGCGATCGTCAGGGGCCCGACCCCGCCGGGCACCGGCGTGTAGCGCGAGGCCCTCGGGAACGCGGTCGCGGGGTCGCAGTCTCCGACGAGCGTCGAGCCGTTCTTCTCGAAGGCTGCCGCGCGCTTCGCATCGCCCGGGAAGAAGCGCTCGAGGTCGGCGTGCGAGGTGACCCGGTTCATCCCGACGTCCACGACGACGGCGCCCTCCTTGACGAAATCGCCCGTCACGAAGCCGGGCCGCCCGATCGCCGCGACGAGGAGGTCCGCCTCGCGGCAGAGCCCGGGAAGGTCGCGTGTCTTCGAGTGGGCGATCGTGACGGTCGCGTCGCTCCGGAGCAGGAGGATCGCCATCGGCTTGCCGACGATGTCGCTCCGGCCCACGACGACCGCGCGGGCCCCGCGCAGCGGGACGTTCTCGCGCCTCAGGAGCTCGAGGATTCCGGCCGGCGTACACGGCACGGGAGCGGGCTTTCCTTGCAGGAGGCGGCCTGCGTTCTCCGGGTGGAAGCCGTCGGCGTCCTTCCCCGGGTCGATCGCCTCGAGCACGCGGGGCGTCGAAATGTGCTTCGGCAGCGGCAGCTGGACGAGGATGCCGTCCACGGCGTCGTCGCGGTTGAGAGAGCCGATCGTCGCGAGGAGGTCCGCCTCGGGGAGGGATGCCGGGAAGCGAAGGGTCCGGCCCGCGAAACCGGCCTCTCTGGCGGCGGTTTCCTTGTTTCGGACGTACACGGCGCTCGCGGCGTCGTCCCCGACGAGGACGACGGTCAGCCCCGGGACGACGCCCTTCGGGCCGAGGCGCGCCGCGCCTGCGGCGGCCTCGGCGCGGAGAATCTTGGCGACGGCGGCGCCGTCGAGGATGCGCGAAGTCATGGTCCTATTGTGACCTCTCCGGGCCTCGTCGGGCCGGTCCTTCGCTTGACAGGGAGGGAGAGGGGGGGTATTTTCCACTGCCCTGCGGGTCTCGGGTTCCTGTCCGAAGCCCGCGAGTCGTGTGCCGTCGGGCTCTGGTCTTTCGATGCTCCCCGGAATCCGCATCGCGAGGCAGACCCCGCATCCTCCAACGGGGTCGAACCCCCACTACCGCCCAGGCCGGAGACGACCGTTCCCGTGAGCACTCGCACGCCGCTCCCGAAAATTTCCGACCACACCCGCCGCTGGATCGTCGTCGACGCCGACGGGAAGGTCCTCGGCCGTCTCGCGACGCTCGTCGCGCGGCACCTCACGGGCAAGACGAAGGCCGTCTACACGCCGTTCCTCGACACCGGCGATTTCGTCGTCGTCGTGAACGCCGAGAAGATCGCCCTCACCGGCGCCAAGGCACAGGCGAAGCTCTACCGCCACCACACGGGCTTCCCGGGCGGCGTGAAGACCGTCGAGTTCGAGAAGCTCCGGGCCACGCGCCCCGAGCGGGTCATCGAGGAAGCCGTCAAGGGAATGCTCCCGAAGACGAAGCTCGGCAAGAAGATGTTCAAGAAGCTCAAGGTCTACGCGGGCCCGCACCACCCGCACGCCGCCCAGGCGCCCGCGGCCGTCGCGGTCTGACCGGGTTTAAGGAGAAGCGCACCCCGTGACGAACCTCCAGTTTCAGGCCGTCGGGCGCCGCAAGGAATCCGTCGCCCGCGTGTTCCTCCGCCCCGGCAAGGGCGCCGTCCAGGTCAACGACCGCACCTTCGAGGACTACTTCCCGAACGACGTGCTCAAGATGGTCATCCGCCAGCCGCTCCAGCTCACCGAGACGGTCGAGAAGTTCGACGTCGTCGCCCTCGTCGAGGGCGGAGGGAGCGCGGGCCAGGCCGGCGCGATCCGCCACGGAATCGCCCGCGCGCTCTGCCTCTTCAACGGCGAGCTCCGGGGCGCCCTGAAGAAGGCCGGCCTCCTCACGCGCGACTCGCGGATGAAGGAGCGCAAGAAGTACGGCCAGCGCGGCGCCCGCGCCCGGTTCCAGTTCTCGAAGAGGTAATGGGGGATTCATGAGCCAGATCACGATGAAGGAGCTGCTCGAGGCGGGCGTCCACTTCGGGCACCAGACCAAGCGCTGGAACCCGAAGATGAAGAAGTACATCTTCGGCAAGCGCAACGGGATCTACATCATCGACCTCCAGAAGACGCTCAAGTGCTTCCGCGAGGCGGCGGCCTTCATCACGGACGTCGCGTCGCAGGGCAAGAACATCCTCTTCGTCGGGACGAAGCGCCAGGCGCAGGACGCGATCTACGAGGAAGCGAACCGCTGCGGCATGTTCTACGTGAACAACCGCTGGCTCGGCGGCACGCTCACGAACTTCGTGACGATCAGGAAGTCGATCAGTCGAGTCTCAAGGAAATCGAGGCGATGCTCGTGGAGGGCTCGGACGCGATCCTCACGAAGAAGGAACGCATCCAGCTCGACCGCGAGAAGGCGAAGCTCGCGAAGAACCTCGTCGGCATCAAGGAGATGGAAGAGCTCCCGGACATCCTCTTCGTGATCGACCCCAAGAAGGAGGCGATCGCGGTCCAGGAAGCGAAGAAGCTCGGCATCCCGGTCGTCGCGATCGTCGATACGAACTGCGACCCCGACGACATCAGCTTCGTGATTCCCGGCAACGACGACGCCATCCGCGCGATCAAGCTGTTCACGGGCAAGATCGCGGACGCGGTGCTCGAGGGCCTGCATGCGCAGGAAGAGCGCTTCGTCGGCAAGGTCGTCCACGGCGAGGACGAGCCGATGCCCACGAACTTCCAGGTGACCGAGGCGGGCGCGGCCAAGCCCGAGGGCCCCGCCGTTCCCGTCCAGGCCTGATCCCGATCCACGCGATTCGGGCCGGCGGGAGGACTTGGTCCCCCGCCGGCCTTTTTTTGATGTCAGAGAGGATCCCATGGCGATTTCCGCAGTGATGGTCAAGATGCTCCGCGACAAGACCGGAGCCGGCATGCTCGACTGCAAGAGCGCGCTCGAAGAGACGAACGGAAACGCGGAGGAGGCCGAGAAGATCCTTCGCAAGAAAGGCCTCGCCGCCGCCGCCAAGAAGGCCGGCCGCGTCGCCGCCGACGGGCTCGTCGGCTACCGGTGTCGAACGGCGTGGCGGCCCTGGTCGAGCTGAACTGCGAGACCGACTTCGTCGCGAAGACGGAGAAGTTCAAGCAGGCGCTGCACGCGCTCACGAACTTCGTGCACGGCCACGCGGCCCTCGGCGACGCGGCCGACGGCGACATCGCCGCCCTGAACGCAGCCGCCCCCCCGTCGAAGATGCCGCACCCGGGCGCGACGATCGCGGAGTCCCTGCAGGCGTTCACGGGCGACCTTGGCGAGAAGACCGAGGTGCGCCGCTTCGCGCGCCTCGTCGCGGGCCCCGGCTCGTCCCTCACGCTCTACGCGCACCCCGGCGACAAGACCGTCGTCGTGATCGAGACGAAGGGCATGCCCGAGGACCTCGGCAAGGATCTCGCGATGCACATCGCCGCGCTTGCGCCGCAGTTCGCGAGCCGCGAGGGCGTCGTCCGCCAAGGCGCTCGCGGACGAGCGCGAAATCGCGCGCGCCAAGGCGATCGCCGCCGGAAAGCCCGAGGCCGTCGCCGAGAAGATGGTCGAAGGCATGATCGGCAAGTGGTACGGCGAGGTCGTCCTCGTCGACCAGGCGTTCGCGAAGGACGACAGCAAGAAGGTCTCGCAGGTCATCGCCGAACGCGGCGGCAAGGATGCGTCCGTCGTGCGCTTCGTCCGCTACAAGGTGGGCGAGGGCGTCGAGAAGAAGGCCGGGGGCGACTTCGCCGCCGAAGTGGCCGCGCTCACCAAGTAAGAACGTGGAACCGCATTACCGCCGGATCCTGCTGAAACTGTCCGGGGAGGCCCTCCTCGGGGGCCAGGCGTTCGGCATCGAGCCGGCGGTCGTCGCGCGCATCGCGGACGAGGTCGCCGAAGTCGCGCGCCTCGGCGTCGAAATCGCGATCGTGATCGGCGGCGGCAACATCATCCGCGGCGTCTCGGCCGCGACGCAGGGGATCGATCGCGTCACGGGCGACAACATGGGGATGCTCGCGACGGTCATCAACGGGCTGGCGCTCCAGGACGCGATGGAGAAACGCACGATCCACACGCGCGTCATGACGGCCTTCGAGGTGCGCGCCGTCGCCGAGCCGTTCATCCGGCGCCGCGCGATCCGCCACCTCGAGAAGAAGCGCTGCGTCATCTTCGCGGGCGGGACCGGAAACCCGTACTTCACGACCGACTCGGCTGCGGCCCTTCGCGCGAACGAGATCCGGGCGGACGCGATCCTCAAGGCGACGCGTGTCGACGGGATCTACTCGGCCGACCCGAAGAAGAACCCGGACGCCGAGTTTCTCGCCACGGGTCAGCTACCAGGACGTCCTCGAGAGGCGGCTCGCCGTCATGGACGCGACGTCGGTCGCTCTTTGCCGCGACAATCGGATGCCGATCCGCGTCTTCAACCTGCTCGTCCCCGGGAACATCCGTCGCGTCGTGATGGGCGAGCCGGTGGGAAGCGTGGTCGACGCGGGGCGCGCCTGACGCGCCGCTCCGGAGAAGGAGACGCCATGCCGATCATCACCGAGATCAAGAAGGAAACCGAGAGGCGGATGCACGCCTCGCTGGAGGCGCTCAAGCACGAGCTCAAGCACCTCCGGACGGGCCGCGCCTCCGTGGGCCTGCTCGAAGGGCATCCTCGTCGAGTACTACGGCACGCCGACGCCTCTGAACCAGGTCGCGAACCTCTCCGCGCCGGACGCGACGCTCCTTCTCGCCTCGCCGTGGGAGCACTCGCTCTGCCCGGCGATCGAGAAGGCGATCCGCACGAGCGACCTCGGGCTGAACCCGTCGTCGGACGGAAAGGTCGTCCGGATTCCCGTGCCCCAGCCCACGGAGGAGCGGCGCAAGGAGATCGTCAAGAAGGCGCACGGCTTCGCGGAGCACGCAAGGGTCGAGATCCGCCACCACCGCCACGAGGCGAACGACGCAATCAAGAAGGAAGCGAAGGCCTCGGCGGTCTCCGCGGACGACGAGAAGCGCGCGCTCGACGAGGTCCAGAAGCTCACGGACAAGAGCGTGGCCGAGGTCGACCAGATCCTCAAGACGAAGGAAGCGGAAGTCTTCGCGCGGTGAGCCAGGCCACGGCTCTCGTCCCGGCCGCCGGCTTCGGCACCCGCTTCCACGAAGGCGGCCCGAAGGCGCTCGTCCTGCTCGCCGGAAGACCTCTTCTCGTCCACGCGCTCGAGCGCCTCGCGGCAGTCGAAGCGGGTCGTCCACGGCCGTCGTCGCGATCCCGGGAGGTTGCGAGGCCCAGTTCCACGCCGCGCTCGGAAAGCGGGACCGCTCCCGTACTTTCCTCGTCGAGGGCGGCGTGACGCGTCGCGAATCCGTCGCGCGCGCGTTCGAGGCGGCCGACCCGAAGGACGACGACGCGCTCGTCCTCGTCCACGATGCGGCGCGGCCCCTCGTGGACCCGCTCGAGGTCAAGGCGGTCGTGGACGCGGCCGACGCGACCGGCGCCGCGATCGCGGCGTTCTCCCTCGTCGAGACGATCAAGCGCATCGAAGCCGGCAGGATCCGGGCGACGGTCCCGCGCAGCGACCTCGTGGCGGCGACGACGCCGCAGGCGTTCCGGGCCGGGATCCTGCGGCGCGGCCTCGCGAAGGACGGCGGGCCGGAGGCCACCGACGACGCCGAGCTCGTGGAGCGCGTCGGCGGCGAGGTCACGGTCGTCCTGACGTCGCGCTGGAACATCAAGATCACCTACCCCGAGGACCTCGCGTGGGCCGAGGCCTGGCTCGGCCGCGCGGAAGCGTGACGGCCATGAGGATCGGACACGGCTTCGACGCCCACCGGCTCGCGCCGGGACGCCCGTGCGTCCTCGGCGGCGTCACGGTGCCCTCGGACGCTCGGCCCGGTCGGCCACTCGGACGGCGACGTCGTCCTCCACGCCCTCGCCGACGCGCTCCTCGGGGCGGCGGCCGCGGGTGACCTCGGCTCGGTCTTCGGGACGGACCGTCCCGAATGGGCGGGCGCGGCGGGGGAGGCCTTCGTGCGCCACGTCCGCGACCTCACGGACCACCCGGAGATCCTGAACGTGGACGTCACGATCCTCGGATCGAACCCGCGCGTCGCGGAGCATCCGCGAGGCGATGCGGGCCACCATCGCCGCGCTCCTCGGGATCCGAAGTCTCGCGCGTCTCCGTGAAGGCGTCGTCGGGAAACGGCCTCACGGATTTCGGGCGGGGTGAAGGCGTCGCCGCGACCGTCGTCCTCCTCGCGGACGCCGGCGACGAGTCCGAGTAGGTCCGGTTGATCGTCTCGGGGTTCCACCCGGTCCGGGAGGTCCTCGAGAAGAGGCCGCGCGCCGTCGAGGCGCTCCTCGTCCAGCGCGGGCGCAAGGACGCGCGCGCCTCGGAAATCGAGGAGTTGGCCCGCGGCGCGGGCGTCCCGGTGCGCCTCGTCGCGAAGGAGGAGCTGGACCGCTTCGCCGGGCGGGCGCACAACGGGGTCGCCGCGCGCGTCGCCGAGCGGGAGTACGACGACGTCGAGGAATGCCTGGCGGGTCCGAAGGGCTCGCGCTGCGTCCTCTTCCTCGACGAGGTGACGGACCCGGGCAATCTCGGCTCGGTTCTCCGGACGGCCGCCGCGGCCGGGGCTTCGGTCGTCCTGACCGAGCGGCACTCGGCCGGGCTCAACGAAACCGTCTCCAAGTCCTCGGCGGGCGCCTTGGAGCGTGTCAAGGTGGGGCGGGTGGTCAACGCCGCCCGCTTCCTCGAGCGGGCCAAGGAGGCCGGATTCTGGATCTACGGAGCGGCCATGGACGGCGAAAGTCTCTGGAAAGTCGACATTTCCGGTGATGCCGATCCTCTGTCTCGGCTCGGAGGGGGCGGGGCTCAGACGGCTGACGAAGGAAACATGCGACCGATTGATTTCGATCCCGATGAACCCCGGCGCCGGTTCGTTGAACGTGTCCGTGGCGGCAGGCGTCCTGCTTTCGAGTGGTTGCGGCGGAAAGCTCGCGGCGGGGTGAAGCTGCGGCATGAAAATGGCTTGACGCGGCTTCGAGCCGACTGATATAAACCACAGTTCGCGCCTCGCCGGGTGCGCGAAGCCGTGCGTTCTCCGTGTCTCCATGGTCATCGGGTCGCACGGTCGAGCTCTCTCTGGGGAGGAATGCGAGTGCTGGCGTAGCTCAATTGGCAGAGCAGCCGATTTGTAATCGGCAGGTTGCGGGTTCAAGTCCCATCGCCAGCTCCAGGCAGAGTTTCCGGGGGCCGGATAACGGGATGAAGAAGGACGGGGACGGGCAGATGGCCGAGTGGTTAATGGCAGCAGACTGTAAATCTGCCGCACTTACGTGCTACGGGGGTTCGAATCCCTCTCTGCCCACCATTTCCCGGGAAGAGCGGGCCCACGTAGCTCAGTCGGTAGAGCACGTCCTTGGTAAGGACGGGGTCAGCAGTTCAAATCTGCTCGTGGGCTCCATGTTTCCCCGAACGCCCAATCGCTCTCTTGAGCGGGAGTAACTCAGGGGTAGAGTCACAGCCTTCCAAGCTGTTGGTCGCGGGTTCGAATCCCGTCTCCCGCTCCAATCGAACCTCTTTTTTCTACCCGGCGGAAACGTGCAGGGGTGTAGCTCCAACTGGCTAGAGCGGCGGTCTCCAAAACCGTAGGTTCGGGGTTCGAATCCCCGCACCCCTGCCAACCTCGGCCCTGGCCCACGACATCGAGACACGAGACGACGGACGCAATCGACACGAAGGACGAACGAAACGACATGAACCTCAGCGAACGTTGGACCACCTTCCGCGGCTTCCTTTCGGACGTGAAGAAGGAGACGGCGAAGGTCTCGTGGCCGGACCGGGAAGAGGTCACGGGAACGACGATGGTCGTCATCGTCTACACGATCATCGTGGGCATCTTCCTCTTCCTCGTCGACGCGGCGGTCACACCGCTCGTGAACAAGCTCTTCGCCGCCTTCGGCGGCTGAAGACGGAACGATAAAGGCAGCAGTGGTGAGCGAAGTCGATCCCCAGGAACTGGCCAGCGCGGCTCCGGCCGCGGCGGCGCCCCACATGGACTGGTTCATCGTCCACACGTACTCGGGCTTCGAGGACCGTGTGGTCACGGAGCTGCAGAACCGCATCAAGGCCCTCGGCATGGAGGTCCACTTCGGCGAGATCCGCGTGCCGAAGGAGACCGTCGTCGAGATGAAGGCCGGGAAGCGCCGCAACGTCGAGCGGAAGTTCTTCCCGGGCTACGTCCTCGTCCAGATGGAGATGTCCGACGAGACCTGGCACCTCGTGCGCAACACGCCGAAGGTCACGGGCTTCGTCGGCGGCTCGTCGAAGGCGCCCGTCCCGCTCACGCAGGACGAGGTCGACTCGATCCTCCACCACACGGCCGAGTCCAAGGAAAAGCCGAAGCCGCGTTATGTCTACGAGCGCGGCGAGCAGGTCAAGATCACGGACGGGCCCTTCAAGGAGTTCACGGGCACGGTCGAGGACATCAACCTCGAGCGCTCGACGCTCCGCGTCCTCGTCACCATCTTCGGAAGGCCGACTCCGGTGGAGTTGGAATTCGTCCAGGTTCAGAAGCTCTAGGAGAAGAGAGAAGATTTTGGTTTTCGGATTTTCTTAGAAAGGGAAGAAGGCGGCGGCGCAGCGGAAAGGCGGCGCCGGCGCGGTCCGCAGGGGCTTCCCCTCTTCACCTTCTAAGAAGAAAAACGACGTCGCGCAACGCTCAAAGGCAGCAGGAACAGCGAGAGAGTCATGGCAAAGAAAGTCACCGGTTACGTCAAGCTCCAGATCGAAGCGGGGAAGGCCACGCCCGCTCCGCCCGTCGGCACCGCGCTCGGTCCGCAGGGCGTCAACATCATGGACTTCTGCAAGGCCTTCAACGCGAAGACCGCGAAGGACGCGGGGCTCATCATCCCCGTCGTCGTCACGGTGTATTCGGACCGGTCGTATTCGTTCATCACGAAGACGCCTCCCGCCGCCGTCCTGCTCAAGAAGGCCGCCAAGCTCGAAAAGGGCTCCGGCGTCCCGAACAAGACGAAGGTGGGCAAGGTGACGAAAAAGCAGGTCGAGGAGATCGCCAAGCTCAAGCTCGTCGACCTGAACACCGTGGACCTCGCCGCCGCCGTCAAGTCGGTGGAGGGGACCGCCCGATCCATGGGAATCGAGGTCGTCGGCTGACGCCGCGATCAACGAGGCGGAAGCCTCCCGCGCCGGGCCTCTCCCGGCGCGCGGTTCGCCGGTGCCCGGGATGCCCCGGGGCTTCTCACCGACGGACCCGCGGGACGCGACCGACTCCGGAGACAAAAACACCATGAGTGGCAAGAAATTCACCGCGTCCGCCGCCAAAGTCGACAAGGCGAAGCTCTACGACGTCTCCTCGGCCGTCGCGCTCGTCAAGTCGGCGGCGTTCGCCAAGTTCAACGAGACGGTCGAGGTGGCGCTGCGCCTCGGCGTCGACCCGAAGCACGCGGACCAGATGGTGCGCGGCACGGTCGTGCTCCCGCACGGCCTCGGGAAGACGACCCGCGTGGCCGTCGTCGCCTCCGGCGAGAAGGTGAAGGAAGCCGAATCGGCCGGAGCGGACCTCGTGGGCGGGGACGACCTCGTCGCGAAGATCCAGGCCGGGATGCTCGACTTCGAGGCCCTCGTCGCGACGCCCGACATGATGAAGTCGCTCGGACGGCTCGGCAAGATGCTCGGCCCGCGCGGCCTCATGCCGAACCCGAAGGCCGGAACGGTCACGTTCGACGTCGCCAAGGCCGTCAAGGAGCTGAAGGCCGGCAAGATCGAGTTTCGCGTCGACAAGACCGCGATCATCCACGTTCCCGTCGGCAAGACCTCGTTCCCCGAGGTCCAGCTCGTCGAGAACACCGAGGCGCTCCTCACGGCGGTCCAGAAGGCGAAGCCCGCCGCCGCGAAGGGCAAGTACATGAAGTCCGTCGTCCTTTCGTCGACGATGGGCCCGGGCGTCCCGGTGGATCCCGCGACCGCCGAGAAGCTCGTCGGGAGGACGGCTTAAATGACCACCACCCGCGCTTCCAAGGCCGAGGAGCTCGCCGAGCTCGCGGCGACCGTGGGGAAGGCTCCCCACGCGTTCCTGATCGACTACAAGGGCCTCACGGTTCCGGCCGTGACGGACCTGCGCCGCCAGATCCGCGCCGCGAAGTCCGACTACATCGTCGTGAAGAACACGCTCGCCCTGCGCGCCCTCGAGGGAAAGCCCCTCGGCTCGCTCAAGGAGCACTTCACGGGGATGACGGGCGTTGCGTACTCGACGACGGACGTCGTCGCGCTCGCGAAGGTCCTCCACGCCTTCGGAAAGACCAACCAGAACCTGAAGGTCAAGGCCGCCCTTCTCGACGGCAAGCCCGTCGCCGCGAAGGAGCTCGAGACCCTCGCGAACCTGCCGTCGCGCACCGAGCTCGTCGGCAAGCTCCTCGGCCTCATGCAGTCGCCGGTGAGGCGCCTCGTGACGGTCCTCGCCGCCCCTCACCGCAACGTCGCCGCGACCCTCGCGGCCGTGGCCCAGCAAAAAGCCAAGTCCGAAGCAACCACGGCATAAGCCGAAGAATCAGGAGATAGAACATGGCTCTCAACGTCGAGACTTTCGTCAAGGAAATCGAGTCGATGTCCGTCCTCGAGCTGAACACTCTCGTGAAGGCTCTCGAGGAGAAGTTCGGCGTCTCCGCCGCGATGATGGCCGCCCCGGCCGCCGCCGCCGGCGCCGCCCCGGCCGCCGCCGCCGCCGAGGAGCAGACCGAGTTCACCGTCGTCCTCAAGGAGGCCGGCTCGAACAAGATCAACGTCATCAAGGCCGTGCGCGAGGTCAACTCCTCGCTCGGCCTCAAGGAAGCGAAGGACCTCGTCGAGAACCTCGGCACCATCAAGGAAGGCGTGTCGAAGGACGAGGCCGCCTCGATCAAGAAGAAGTTCGAGGACGCGGGAGCGAAGGTCGAGGTCAAGTAACCCCGAAGGGGGTCCGGGGGAAACCAGGGTCTGGTTTCCCCCGGCAACGCTCTCGTCCGAATCCTCGATCTTCGTCGCCCCCTCGCGCGCTTCATCTCCCCGGCCTGCGCGCGGCCATGAGAGGACAGAACACCCCATGATCGGACGCACCTTCGCCCCCGGCCAGAAGGAACGGACGAGCTTCGGCAAGATCCGCTCGTTCCTGCCGCTCCCGAACCTCATCGACGTCCAGCGCAAGTCGTACGAGGACTTCCTCCAGATGGACCTCCTGCCGGAGGAACGGCAGGATGTCGGTCTGCAGGCCGTCTTCAAGAGCGTCTTCCCGTTCAGCGACTTCCGCGAGACGTGCGCGCTCGAGTTCGTGTCGTACCGCATCGGCGAATGGAAGTCCCGGAGCGGCCGGCTCGAGGGGCTCCAGCATCTGCGCTTCCCGTGCGCGCACTGCGGCGCGATCGTGAAGGTGAAGGATCCGCGCGCGACGCGCGTCGAGTGCGGCGTCTGCGGCCACCCGAACCCGAACAAGGTCACGATCGACGAGGTGTGCGGGACGCCGGTCGAGCTGCGCCTCCCGTACTCGGTCGCCGAGTGCCAGGAGCGCGGCGCGACGTACTCGGTGCCCCTCAAGGTGACGTTCCGCCTCAAGGTGTTCGACAAGGAGAACGCTCCGACCGGCAAGGGCGCGCCGAAGGAATGGCCGATCCGGGACATCAAGGAGGAAGAGGTCTACTTCGGCGAGATCCCGCTCATGACGGACAACGGGACGTTCGTCATCAACGGGACGGAGCGCGTCATCGTCTCGCAGCTCCACCGCTCGCCCGGCGTGTTCTTCACGCGCGAGGGCGCGCACACGCTGATCGGCAAGATCATTCCGTACCGCGGCTCCTGGGTCGAGTTCGAGATCGACCCGAAGGGCCTGTTCGGCGTCCGCATCGACCGCAAGCGCAAGTTCCCGGGGACCGTGTTCCTCCGCGCGCTCGGCCTCGAGAGCGACGAGCTCATCCTCAAGAAGTTCTACTCGGCGGTGAAGCTGTCGTTCGAGAAGGGCAAGGCGCGCCTCGTCCTCCCGCCCGACGTCCTTCCGAAGGAAGAGCTTCGCCTCAAGCATCTCCGCGGCATCCGCAAGGACGGCCGCATCTTCGCCGACGTCAAGCTGACGGCCGAGCAGAAGGAGTCGCTCGGGAAAGGCGAGAGTGTCGAGGTGTCCGTGGACCCGGCCAAGCTCGGCCGGGCCCTGTTCGCCGCCGACGTCGTCGACCTCGGGTCGGGCGAGGTGCTCTTCGAGACCGGCTCCGAGATCCCCGAGGACCTCGCGGCCCAGCTCGAGGGCAAGCAGGCGACCGCCGTCGAGGCGATCTTCCCGGACTGGGAGCCCATCGGCGAGACGCTCATCGCGACGCTCCGCAAGGACGGCGTCAAGACGAAGCGCGAGGCGCTTCTCGAGATCTACAAGCGCATGCGTCCCGGCGACCCGCCGACGGACGAGAGCGCGAAGAACCTCTTCGCGGGCATGTTCTTCGACCCGCGGAAGTACGACTTCTCGCGCGTCGGCCGCTTCAAGTTCAACATCCGGACAGGGCCTCTCGACCTCGCTCGACCAGAAGACCCTCACCGCCGAGGACTTCTACGTCGTGATCGAGCACCTGCTCGAGCTCAAGCGCGACATCGGGAAGACCGACGACATCGACAACCTCGGCAACCGCCGGGTCCGCTGCGTCGGCGAGCTTCTCGAGAACCAGTTCCGGATCGGCCTCGTCCGCATGGAGCGCGCGATCAAGGAAAAGATGTCCGTCCACCAGGACATCGACTCGGCGATGCCGCACGACCTCATCAACTCCAAGCCGGTCATCGCGGCGATCAAGGAGTTCTTCGGGTCCTCGCAGCTCTCGCAGTTCATGGACCAGACGAACCCCCTCTCCGAGGTCACGCACAAGCGGCGGCTCTCGGCCCTCGGGCCGGGCGGCCTCTCGCGCGAGCGGGCCGGGTTCGAGGTGCGGGACGTCCACGCGACGCACTACGGCCGCATCTGCCCGATCGAGACGCCGGAAGGCCCGAACATCGGCCTCATCTCGTCGCTCTCGTGCTTCGCCCGCATCTCCGAGTTCGGGTTCATCGAGAGCCCGTACAAGAAGGTCAAGAACGGACGCGTCCTCGACCACTACGAGATCGTCACCGTCGGCGACTCGGGGTGGAAGAAGGGCCAGATCGTCGAGGCCGAGGAGCTCGAGGAAACGGTCGCGCGGCTGAAGAAGGGCCACAAGAAGGTGGCCGTCGGGCGCCCGACCGCGTTCTTCCAGCCCGCGTGGGAAGAGGAGAACTACACGATCGCCCAGGCGAACGCCGAGGTCGACGACAAGGGCCGGTTCACGGAGGACCGCATCGTCGCCCGCGCCGGCGGCGAGTTCATCACGATCGAGAAGGACAAGATCGAGTTCATGGACGTCTCGCCGAAACAGCTCGTTTCGGTGGCGGCCGCGCTCATCCCCTTCCTCGAGCACGACGACGCGAACCGCGCCCTCATGGGTTCGAACATGCAGCGCCAGTCGGTGCCGCTCCTGCGCACGGAGCCGCCGCTCGTCGGCACGGGCCTCGAGGGCGTCGTCGCCCGCGACTCCGGCGCCGTCGTCATGTGCAAGCGCGACGGGATCGTCGACACGGTCGACGCCCGGCGGATCATCGTCCGCGTCCAGATCACGGGCGAAGACGGCGAAACGAAGGACTTCGGCGCGGACATCTACCCGCTTCTCAAGTTCCGCCGCTCGAACCAGAACACGTGCATCAACCAGAAGCCGATCGTGAAGGAAGGCGACCGCGTCGTCGCCGGGCAGGTTCTCGCGGACGGCCCGTGCACGTCGCAGGGCGAGCTCGCGCTCGGGCGGAACATCCTCGTCGCGTTCATGCCGTGGCGCGGTTACAACTACGAGGACGCGATCCTCATCTCCGAGAAGATGGTCAAGGAGGACTACTACACCTCCATCCACATCGAGGAGTTCGAGATCGAGGCCCGCGAGACGAAGCTCGGGGCCGAGGAGATCACGAAGGACATCCCGAACGTCTCGGAGCACGCGCTCCGCGACCTCGACGATTCCGGCATCGTGCGCATCGGCGCGAACGTCAAGCCCGGGGACATCCTCGTCGGCAAGGTCACGCCGAAGGGCGAGACGCAGCTGACCCCCGAGGAGAAGCTCCTCCGCGCGATCTTCGGCGAGAAGGCCGGCGACGTGCGCGACGCCTCGCTCAAGTGCCCGCCGGGCATCGAGGGCGTCGTCGTGGACGTGAAGATCTTCACGCGCAAGGACGAGGAGAAGCAGAAGGACGCCCGCGCCAAGCAGATCCTCGACGAGGAGATCGGGCGCCTCACGAAGAACGCCGACGACGAAATCCGCATCATCCGCACCGAGGCGAAGGAGAAGATCGAGTCGCTCCTCGCCGGCCGGACCGTCCTCGAGGACGTCTCCGACTCGCAGGGCAACGTCCTCGTCAAGGAGGGCGGCAAGCTCACGGTCGAGAAGATCGGCCAGATGACGCCCCGCATGCTCAAGGGGCTCAAGCTGAAGGACGAGGAGATCCGCGACCAGGTGCGGCTCATCCTCCAGCGCACGGACTCGCAGATCGACGTCATCAAGAAGGTCAGCGCGGACCGCGTGACGCTTCTCGCGAAGGGCGACGAGCTCGCGCCCGGCGTCAACAAGACGGTCAAGGTCTTCGTCGCGATGAAGAGGAAGCTCCAGGTCGGCGACAAGATGGCCGGACGCCACGGCAACAAGGGCGTCATCAGCCGGATCCTCCCCGAGGAGGACATGCCGTACCTTCCGGACGGCACGCCCGTCGAGATCGTCCTCAATCCCCTCGGCGTTCCGTCGCGCATGAACGTCGGGCAGATCCTCGAGACCCACCTCGGGTGGGCCGCGCGGGCGCTCGGCATGAACATCGCGACTCCGGTCTTCGACGGCTGCTCCGAGGAGGAGATCCGCACGCTCCTCCGCAAGGCGGACCTCCCGGTCGGCGGCAAGACGGTCCTCTACGACGGCATGACGGGCTCGCGCTTCGAGCAGGAAGTCACCGTCGGCTACATCTACATGCTCAAGCTCTCGCACCTCGTGGACGACAAGATCCACGCGCGCTCGATCGGCCCCTACTCGCTCATCACGCAGCAGCCCCTGGGCGGCAAGGCCCAGTTCGGCGGCCAGCGTTTCGGCGAGATGGAGGTCTGGGCCCTCGAGGCCTACGGCGCGGCGTACACGCTGCAGGAGCTCCTCACCGTCAAGTCCGACGACGTCGAGGGCCGCTCCAAGGTCTACGAGGCGATCGTCAAGGGCGAGGTGCCGGACGAGCCGGGCCTGCCCGAATCTTTCAACGTCCTCGTCCGCGAGCTGCAGTCGCTCTGCCTCGACGTCGAGCTGCTGAAGGTCTGAGGAGAAGAGGAATACATGGAAGCCTTTTCGCCATCCTCCGCGTTCCCCGGCGCCGGCGCGGTGTCCCCGTTCCGGAACCCCGGCCCCCGCGACTTCAACGCCATCAAGATCGCCCTCGCCAGCCCCGAGAAGATCCGCTCGTGGTCGTTCGGCGAGGTGACGAAGCCCGAGACGATCAACTACCGCACGTTCAAGCCGGAGCGTGACGGCCTGTTCTGCGCGAAGATCTTCGGCCCGATCACCGACTGGGAATGCCTCTGCGGCAAGTACAAGCGGATGAAGCACCGCGGCGTCGTCTGCGACAAGTGCGGCGTCGAGGTCACGAAGTCCAAGGTCCGCCGCGAGCGCATGGGGCACATCGAGCTGGCCGCACCCGTGTCCCACGTGTGGTTCTTCAAGGGGCTGCCGAGCCGGATCGGGCACCTGCTCGACCTGACGCTCCGCGACCTCGAGCGGATCCTCTACTTCGAGCAGTACGTCGTCATCGACCCGGGCCCGCTCTCGGAGGACGAGAACCTCGAGATCAAGAGTCTCATCACGGAAGAGAAGTTCCGCGAGCTGAAGGTCAAGTACGGCGCCGACGCGTTCGTCGCGAAGATGGGCGCCGAGGCGATCCAGGAGCTCCTCCAGAGCGTCAACATCGACGACCTCGCCGAGGAGCTGCGCCTCGTCATGAAGACGGAGACGTCGGCCCTCAAGCGCCTGAAGGCGGCCAAGCGCCTGAAGGTCGTCGACGCGTTCCGCCGCTCGGGCCACCGCCCGGAGTGGATGATCCTGAACGTCATCCCGGTCATCCCGCCGGAGCTCCGCCCCCTCGTTCCCCTCGACGGCGGCCGGTTCGCGACGTCGGACCTCAACGACCTCTACCGCCGCGTCATCAACCGCAACAACCGGCTCAAGAAGCTGCTCGAGCTCCGCGCGCCCGAGGTCATCGTGCGCAACGAGAAGCGCATGCTCCAGGAAGCCGTCGACGCCCTGTTCGACAACGGCCGCCGCGGCCGCGTCCTCAAGGGCTCGAACAACCGCCCGCTCAAGTCGCTCTCCGACACGCTCAAGGGCAAGTCGGGCCGCTTCCGGCAGAACCTCCTCGGCAAGCGCGTCGACTACTCGGGCCGTTCCGTCATCGTCGTCGGGCCGGAGCTCAAGCTCCACCAGTGCGGCCTGCCGAAGAAGATGGCCCTCGAGCTGTTCAAGCCGTTCATCTACCACCGGCTCGAGCAGAAGGGGATCACGTCCACGATCAAGGCGTCCAAGGAGCTCGTCGAGCAGGCGCCGAACGAGGTGTGGGACGCCCTCGAGGAAGTCATCAAGGAGCACCCGGTCCTCCTGAACCGCGCGCCCACGCTCCACCGCCTCGGCATCCAGGCGTTCGAGCCGGTCCTCATCGAGGGCAAGGCGATCAAGATCCACCCGCTCGTCTGCGCGGCGTTCAACGCGGACTTCGACGGCGACCAGATGGCCGTCCACGTCCCGCTGTCGCCGAAGGCGCAGGTCGAGGCGCAGGTCCTGATGCTGTCCTCGCACAACATCCTTTCGCCCGCGCACGGCAAGCCGCTCACGGTGCCGTCGCAGGACCTCGTCCTCGGCCTCTACTACCTCACCCGCCGCAAGGAAGGGTGCAAGGGCGAGGGCCGCGTGTTCTCGAGCTTCGACGAGGTCACCCTCGCGCACGACGCCGGCGAGGTCGACACGCACGCCGGGATCGCGGTGCGCTTCACGGGCAGCCTCATCGACCTCGAGAGCCAGGTCCTCAACGACCAGGACATCGTCCACACGGACCCGATCGCCTGCAACCGCACGCGCATCGAGACGACGGTCGGGCGCGTTCTCCTCTCGGCGAACCTGCCGCCCGAGCTGCCGTTCCTGAACGGCACGCTCCGCAAGAAGGGCCTGCAGGACCTCGTCAACTACTGCTTCGTGACGTACGGGCTCGAGCGCACGGTCGAGATCCTCGACATCGTGAAGGCCCTCGGCTTCACGGTCGCCACCCGCGCCGGCATCTCGATCGGCGTGGACGACATGCGCATCCCGGGCAACAAGACCGAGCTCGTGAACCGCGCGCGCAAGGAAGTGCTCGAGGTCGAGAACCAGCGCCAGCAGGGCGCCATCACGGACGGCGAGCGCCACAACAAGATCATCGACATCTGGCACCGGATCACCGAGACGGTGTCGGACGCCATGTTCAAGGAGATGAAGCTCTCCGACGGCGTCGGCGGCGGCGAGTTCAACCCCATCTACATGATGGCGGACTCCGGCGCCCGAGGCTCGAAGGAGCAGGTCCGCCAGCTCGCCGGCATGCGCGGCCCGATGTCCAAGCCCTCGGGCGAGGTCATGGAGCAGCCGATCATCTCGAACTTCCGCGAGGGCCTCACCGTCCTCGAGTACTTCATCTCGACGCACGGCGCGCGCAAGGGCCTCGCGGACACCGCCCTCAAGACGGCGGACTCCGGCTACCTCACGCGCCGGCTCGTCGACGTCGCGCAGGACGTCATCATCACGGAAGAGGACTGCGGCACGATCGACGGAATCGTCGTCTCGGCGATCGTCGAGGGCGGCGAGATCCTCGAGCCCCTCCGCGACCGCATCGTGGGCCGCATCGTCCAGGAGGACGTGTTCGACCCGGCTTCGGACGAGGCGCTCGTCCAGGCGAACGACACGATCACCGAGGAGCTCGCCGGCAAGATCCAGGAAGCCGGCATCGAGAAGGTCAAGATCCGCTCGGTCCTCACGTGCGAGACGCGGCGCGGCGTCTGCCGCAAGTGCTACGGCCGCAACCTCGCGACGGGCGACCTCGTCGACATCGGCGAGGCGGTCGGCGTCATCGCGGCCCAGTCCATCGGCGAGCCGGGCACGCAGCTCACGATGCGGACGTTCCACTACGGCGGAACGGCCCGGGTCTCGGAGGCGGCGAAGCACGTCGCGAAGAACCCCGGCGTCATCAAGCTCCTGAACGCGACCCGCGTGCGCAAGAAGGACGGCACCGAGGTCGTCGTCAACCGCAACTCGAAGCTCGTCCTCCTCGACGCCAAGGGGCGCGAGAAGGAGCGCTACTCGCTCGCCTACGGCTCCACGCTGAAGGTGACCGAGGGCGAAGAGGTCAAGCCGGGCCAGCTCCTCGTGACCTGGGACCCGTTCGCGTCGCCGATCCTCACGGAGATCGCCGGCAAGGTCGCCTACAAGGACATCCTCGAGGGCGAGAACCTGCGCGAGGAGACGGACAAGGTCACCGGCCTCACGCAGAAGATCGTCGTCGAGACGACCGGCACGACCGAGAAGCGGGCGCCGACGCTCGTCGTCACGGGCAAGAACGGGGAAGAGCGCAAGTACGCGCTGCCGATCCCGTCGCACCTCATGATCGCCGACGGCGACGTGGTGAACCCCGGCGACGCGCTCGCGAAGAAGCCCGTCGAGAAGAAGCGCACCCGCGACATCGTCGGCGGCCTGCCGCGCGTCGTCGAGCTCTTCGAGGCCCGGCGCCCGAAGGAGCCGGCCGTCATCACCGAGATTTCCGGCGTCGTGCACCACGCGGGCACGGTCAAGGGCCAGCAGAAGATCGTCGTCGAGTCCGAGGACGGCCAGAAGCGCGAGATGCTCGTCCCGCGCGGCGCGCACGTCATGGTCCAGGACGGCGAGAGGGTGGAGGCGGGCGATCCGCTCACCGAGGGCGACCCGTCGCCGCACGACATCCTCGCGGTCAAGGGCGAGAAGGAACTGCAGCGGTACATGACCGACAAGATCCAGGAGGTCTACCGTTCGCAGGGCGTCGGCATCAACGACAAGCACATCGAGGTCATCGTCCGCCAGATGATGCGGAGCGTCCGCATCGAGGAGGTCGGCGACACGGAGTTCCTCGTCGACGAGCAGGTCGACCGCTTCCGGTTCAACGAGGAGAACGAGCGCATCCTGAACGCCGGCGGCAAGGCCGCCCAGGGCCGACCGCTGCTCCTCGGGATCACGAAGGCGTCGCTCTCGACGGACTCGTTCGTCTCGGCCGCGTCGTTCCAGGAGACGACGCGCGTCCTGACGGAGGCGTCCATCGCGGGGCGGGTGGACCTCCTCCGCGGCCTCAAGGAGAACGTCATCGTCGGGCGGCTCATCCCCGCCGGCACCGGCATGGACTACTACCGCAACGTCGTCCTCGAGCGGGAGGAGATCCCGCCCGCGCCCGAGGAGACCGAGGAGCTCTACTTCGACGACGAGACGCCGGTCATCGCGGCGGACCTCGACGACGAGGTGTAGGGGGATTCAAAGGGGGAGTCGGGGACTCCCCCTTTGCAGTGACTCTTACGGGGCCGGCGTAAGCTGGCCCTTTCTGTTTTCTTCGAGTGTGGTTGATATCCTGTCGCAACAAGGAGCGTCCGATGCTTTCTCGTTGCGCCCGCCGACCGTCCGCTCTCTTCGTGTTCCTTCTCTTCGCGAGCCGTGCGGAGGCCGGCTTCGCGGGGACGAACGTGTTCATCCCGGCAACAGCCCGGTCCGCAGGGGTCGGCGGCAGCCAGTTCTACTCGACGCTGTGGGTGACCAATCTCGGGAGCGCGCCCGCGAACGTGACGATCCAGTTCCTCCGCCAGGGGCAGACGAACCCCACCCCGACCACGAGGACGGAGGCGATCGCCCTGGGGGCCACGCAGCGGATCGACGACGTCGTGACGTACCTCGGGGAGTCCGGGGGCGGCGCGCTGCACATCGTTTCCGACCAGGAGGTCTTCGCCTCGTCGAGGACGTACGACCAGCCGCCCGGCACCTTGCTCAAGGACGTCAAGGCGCTCTTCTTCGCGGGAATTCCGGCCGGCTTCGCCCTCGGGGCCGGCGACGTCTCGAGGCTGCAGGGGATTTCAAACGGTCCCCTGGAGAACTTCCGTTACAACTTCGGCCTCGTGGAAGCGACGGGTCAGCCGGTGTCGGTGAGAGTGACCGTGAAGGACGCAGCCGGCGCCAGCCTCGGGACGCAGCAGTACGACCTCGGCGCCTTCGAGGCGCGGCAGGTGAATGCGTTCGCGGGCTTTTCGCCGGCGATTTCGACGACGAACGCGATCCTCCTCGCGGAGGTGCTGAGCGGGGCGGGCAAGGTCCTGCTCTACGGGACTCAGATCGCCGGAACGAGCGACGTCCCGGGCTCGAACGACGCGGCGGGATTCGAGATGAGCTTCAAGGACAGCCTGCTCGGCGTCGGCGTGACGAGCCTCAACGGCCTCACGGGCGCGCTCACGATCGCCGCGGGGGCGAACACGACGGTCAGCCAGGCTGGCAGCACGATCACGATCGATGCCGTCGGCAGCGGGGGAGGAGGCCTGACGGCGGTGGCGCACGACGGCACGCTCGTCGGAAGCGGGACGTCGGGCTCCAAGCTGGCCGTCGCCGTTCCCTTGAGCCTCTCGGCTGTGGGAGTCGACGTGGTCACCGCGGGCAGCAGCGGCGCGAGCGTCGCCGGCTTCTACGGGCTGACCCAGAGCAACAGCGGCTTCGGCGTTCACGGGCACAGCAACAACTACAACACGGACGGGTACCTCGGCGGGAACGACTACGGCGCCCTTGGCGTCGCCACGGACGCCAACGGAACCGGCGTCCTGGGTCAGGCGAACTCCGGCGCTGGTGTTTCTGGCGTGTCGAGTAGCGGCTTCGGCGTTCACGGCCAGTCGAGCACGGGAGACGGTGTCTACGGCACCACAAATGGTCCGAGCCCGGCAGCTGGAGTGCATGGGCGCAGTGGCGCCGGGGAAGGCTACCTCGGCGCGCCCTTTTCGGGCGTTCTTGCGAACGCCATGGGCGGGACCGGAGATGGAGTGGACGCGTATGCGACCTCGGGTGTAGGCGTCTTCGCCCTAACCCAGGACGGAGACGGCGTGCAGGGGAAATCCCTTTCTGGGCTGGGCGTTTACGGAGCCAGCGCCGCGAACAACGCGATCGAAGGGTGGACGAGCGGCGGTAATGCTGCGGGCGTCGTTGGCCACGCGGCCGGTGGAACGACCGGATACCTCGGCGGCCCGGGATACGGCGTCTTCTCCCATGGTGCCTTTCTCGGCGACGGCGCCAAGTACTTCGTCGAGCCGCATCCGACCGACCCGACGAAGGAGATCCGGTACGTCTGCCTCGAGGGGCCCGAAGCGGGGACGTACTTCCGCGGAACCGCCCGGATCCGCGGCGGTGTCGCGACGATCGAGGTGCCGGAGGACTTCCGGATCGTCACGAGCGAGAGCGGGCTGACGGTGCAGGTGACGCCAAACGGCGACCTCGCGATGCTGGCCTGCGTGAGCAAGGACCTGAACCGGATCGTGATCAAGGGGTCGGCCGACGTCGAGTTCGATTACACGGTCAACGGCGTCCGGAGGGCCTTCGCGGACCACCAGCCGATCGTGGAGAACCGCATGTTCGTCCCGCATGGCAAGGACGACACGTTCGCGAAGGCACTCCCGGCCGAGAGCGTGAGACGCCTGGTCGCGAACGGGATTCTGAACGCAGACGGGTCGGTCAACGAGGACACGGCGCGGCGGCTCGGCTGGGATCAGCGCCCCGAATGGATCGCGCGAGAGAAGAGAAAAGAAATGGAAAAGGCCCAGCTCCGTCTGCCCGCTCGCTGAGAATCCCTTCTTCGGGCCGGCGCAAGTCGGCCCCTTTCCTTTCCCGGCCTAGTAATCCCAGCTCTTGAGGTCCGCTCCCGCCGGGGCCGTCTTCCGGATCCGCTCGACGATCTTCGGCAGGAAGAACTGGTGGTAACGCAGGCGCGAGATTGCGTTCGGGCGCGTGTGGTCGCCGTTCCAGCAGTGCTCGGCGCGCGGCTCGTAGTCGACGAACGCGCCGGACGGCGGGTTCTTCGCCGACTTCAGGAAGTCCTCGGCGAGGACGACGGCGTTGTTCAGGAAGTAGTTGTCGGACTCGCCCACGAAGATGTTGAGCTTGCCCTCGAGCTTCTTCCCGAGGCCCTTGTCCCAGTCGCGCTTCAGAATCGCCGTCAGGTCGAAGCGCTCCTTCCAGTACGCCGCGACGTCCTTGTCGATGACGCCGGTACGCTTGTCCCAGATCGGCTTCGGGTAGCCGTCGGCGCCGACGGGCGAGTAGACCGCCTGCCAGATGTCCCACTGTTCGCCCGAACGCCCGCGCGTTCCCAGGACGAGCTCGAGCCGGTTCATGTCCTCGACGGTCGCGGAGATCCTCCCGAATGAATCGCGGTGACCGGGGCGGGGGAGCCTCTTCCACGGCGCGTCGGCGTAGTAAGCGTTCCGGTCCTCGTAGAGGTTGACGACCGTGTACGCGCGGAAGTCGATCGGGTCGGGGCAGGCGGCAAAGACGCCGTTGTAGTCGTCCGGATAGAGGACCTGGACCGCCATCGCCTCCCAGCCGCCGGTCGAGCCGCCGTACGCGAAGCGCGCCCAGCCGGCGCCGATCGCGCGGTATTTCTTCTCGAGGTACGGAATGAGCTCGTACTCGATCGCGTCGCCGTACGGGCCGAGATTCGCCGAGTTCACGGCGTACGAGTCGTCGTAGTACGGGTTCGCGTGCTGGATCTCGACGACGATCGCGCGCGGGAAGCCGGGCGACGTCCAGTCCTTGTAGAGCTGGAAAGCCTGCTCCTGCTCGATCCGGTTGTAGCCCTCGAGATGGAACCTCTTGCTGTAGACCGGCTTGAGGTTCGGGTCAGGCGGGACCTCGCGGAAGCCCTCGATCGTCTCCGGGAAGTGGCCGTGGAAGATGACGAAGGGGTAGCGCGCGCCGGGATGCTCGTCGAAGCCGAGCGGAAGCAGGACGTGCGCGCCGAGGTACATGTCCCGCCCCCAGAACTTCGACAGGCGCTCGCTCCGGATGCGCTCGTGCCGGACGAACATCGTCGCGGGCGGGTCGGGGATGGGCGGAATCACCTGGTCGAGCAGGATCGGGATCGTGCCGGGCCGGGAGGGGTCGATCTCGACCTGTTTCGGCGTCGAGAAGAGGTTCCCGGGGGCGAGATTCCAGTGCTGGCCCTCGCCGCGGTCCATCGGCAGCTTCACCGTGTGGCCGTCGGCGCGGTGGAACGTCTCGTATCGGTGCAGGACGGCCTGCACCCAGTACGTCCCCTTCGGGATCCTGGCGAGGCTCTCGAGCGGATACCCGAGGACGGTCGCGTCGAGGATCGCGTCAGAGCCGGGCGCCAGCGCGTCGACGTCGATTCCGAAGATCTGCTGCGTTTCGAGGTCGATCCCGACCTGCTTGCGGGGCTCCTCCGACCCGTCCGTCGAGACGACGAGGAGGACGCGGCCGTCGAGCGGCGCGGCGCTCGCGGCCTTCGGAAAGGACACGGCGAACTTCAGCGGCGACGCGCCGGGAGCGTCGGAGGCCGCCGCGACCGGGGCGAGCAGAAGGAACGAAAGGGAAGCCGCACGCACGAAGAAGCGGCTCGCGCGGCCGCCGGGAGCGGGGAGAGTCATGTCACCTCCGTCGTTATGGGACGGAGAGTACCGCTGCTTCAAATGTCGGAGGGCGGACCAGTGATCCTCCGACCGCCGAGGCGCAAAAAGGGGCTCTGTTGATATGGTGTCGCAAGCAAGAAGGAGCACCCGATGATTTCACGCTGTGCGCGAGGACTGTTCGTTCTTCCCGTCTTGGTTCTTCTCTTCGCGAGCCGTGGCGACGCCGGCTTCGCCGGGACGAACGTGTTCATCCCGGCGACAGCGCGGGCCGCGGGAGCGGGCGGGGCACAGTTCTATTCGACGCTCTGGATCACGAATCTCGGAAATGCGACCGCCAACGTGAGCATCCAGTTCCTCCGCCAGGGTCAGACGAATCCCTCGCCGACGACAAAGGTGGAAGTGATCGGCGCGGGAGCCACGCGGCGGATCGACGATGTCGTGACGTACCTCGACGAATCCGGAGGTGGAGCGCTCCACATCCTCTCCGATCAGGAAGTATTCGCGTCGTCCAGAACGTACAACCAGCCGCCGGGAGCGCAGCTCAAGGACATCGAAGCGCTCTTCTTCTCGGGGATCCCGGCCGCCTTTGCCATAGGCGCGGGCGACGTTTCGCGCCTTCAGGGAATCACGAACGGCCCGCTGGAGAATTTCCGATACAACTTCGGGCTCGTCGAAACGACGGGTCAGCCGGCGACGGTCAACGTCGTGGTCAAGGACGAAACCGGGACGGTTCTGGGAACCCAGCAGTACGTTCTCGGCGCGTATCAGGCCCTTCAGGTCAACGCCTTCGCAGGCTTCGCGCCCGGGATTTCCATTACCAACGCAATCCTCCTGGCTCAGGTCCTCAGCGGCGCGGGGAGGGTGATCATCTACGGGACTCAGATCGCCGGAACGAGCGACGTGCCCGGCTCGAACGACTCGGCGGGATTCGAGATGAGCTTCAAGGACAGCCTGCTCGGCGCCGGCGTGACGAGCCTCAATGGTCTCACCGGCGCCCTGACGATCGCGTCGGGAGCGAACACGACGGTGACGCAGTCCGGCAGCACGATCACGATCGACGCCGTTGCAGGAGGAAGCGGGGGCCTTACGTCGGTCGCCCACGACACCACACTCGCCGGAAGCGGGACAGCGGGCTCGAAGCTGTCCGTTGCGGCGCCCCTGAGCCTCACGGCGGCCGGCGCCGATGTCATCACGGGCACCTCTACCGGCGGTGGCAGCTTCGCCGGTATCTCCGGGATCACGCAGGTCAACAACGGCTTCGGAGTTCACGGGCACAGCTCTGCCACCCTCAATGACGGCTATCTGGGCGGCACAGGCTACGGTGTCTACGGGGTCGTCGCGGGTACGGGCGATGCGGGCGTCCTCGGAAAATCGACAAACGGTCCCGGTGTTTCGGCCAATTCGGGCTCCGGCGACGGCATCGATGCGGACTCCAATTCCGGGCGGGGCATCTTCGCGTCGAGCGACCATAACAACGCCATCGAAGGACAAACGTACGCCGCCAATGGCGCTGGTGTCATCGGGCACGCGGCAGGCGGGACGATCGGATACCTTGGCGGCCCCGGCTACGGCGTCTTCTCGCACGGCGCGTTCCTCGGCGACGGCGCGAAGTACTTTGTCGAGCCGCATCCGACGGACCCGACGAAGGAGATCCGGTACGTCTGCCTCGAGGGACCCGAAGCGGGGACGTACTTCCGCGGCACCGCGCGGATCGTGGGCGGTTCCGCGACGATCGAGGTGCCGGAGGACTTCCGGATCGTGACGAGCGAGAACGGTCTGACCGTCCAGGCCCTTCCGAGCGGCGACCTCGCTGTTCTGGCGTGCGTGAGCAAGGACCTGAACCGCATCGTCGTCAAAGGATCGGCGGACGTCGAGTTCGATTACCTCGTTCAGGGCGTTCGAAAGACCTTCGCGGATCACCAGCCGATCGTCGAGAACCGGATGTTCGTGCCGCGATCGAAGGACGACACGTTTGCGAAGGGACTCCCGGCGGAGAGCGTCCGTCGCCTGAAGGCCAACGGCACCCTGAACGAGGACGGAACCATCAACGAGGAGACGGCGCACCGGCTCGGCTGGGACGAGCGTCCGGAGTGGAAGGCGAAGGGATCGGCGGCAGTTCGCTGACGCGGCCGCCGCGAGGCGGCCTTTCTTCTTTCAGATGTAGCGGGGATGGGTCGGGAAAAAGGGGAGGAGGAGCGCGACCGGGCAGAAGTCGACCGGTGCAACCAGGAGGCCGTCGGACATCATCTCGAGCGACTCGGCGTGGACGCACACGCGTCCTGCCGCCGTTTCCCGCTCGACCCCGGTTCTCCCGCATCGGGGGCAGACCCCGAACCGGTCCGCGGGATCGTCGAAGGTCCTCTTCGTGTAACTTTCGACCTGAACCATGGGACTCCCCCTCCCCCGCAGGGATGGAGGCATTTCCCGTGCCCGGTTTTCGTGCGGGATCCCGGTAACATTCGCCCCGTGCCCGACCTCCTCGACCTCCTCGAGAAGACGAGCCGCACGTTCGCGCTCTCGATCCCGCCGCTGCCCGAGCCGACGCGCCGGGAGGTCACGGTCGCGTACCTCCTCTTCCGGATCGCCGACACGTTCGAGGACGCGACGCACTGGCCGCCGGCGGACCGCATCGCCGCGCTCGGCGACTTCACGGCGCTCCTCGGATCCGGGACCCGCGCGGACGCGGAGCGCCTCGCGCGGGCGTGGACGGCGGCGGGCGCGTCGCCGCACGCGGGCTACCGCGAGCTGATCGCCGAGACGCCGTTCGTCTTCGATGCGTTCCGTTCCCTCTCGCCGGAGGCGCGGGAGATCCTGCGGACGCACGTCTCTCGGTCGGCGGAAGGCATGGCCGGCTTCGTCGCGCGAACGGGCGACGAGGGGCTCGTGCTCGGCTCCCTCGACGACCTCAGGGGCTACTGCTACACCGTGGCAGGCATCGTGGGAGAGCTTCTGACGGAGCTCTTTCTACTCGAAGAGATCTCTCTTCGAACGGTGGGCGGCGGAGCTCCGCGCGCGGGCCCGGGCGTTCGGCGAGGCGCTCCAGCTCGTCAACATCCTGAAGGACTCCGAGGACGACGCGCGGGAGGGCCGCCGCTACCTGCCCGCCTCCGTGCCCCGGGCCGACGTGTTCGCCCTCGCGCGGCGCGACCTCGGCGCCGCGGGGAGTACATCGAGGCGCTCCACGGCGCCGGCGCGCCGGCCGGGATCCTCGAGTTCACCGCGCTGCCCGTGGCGCTCGCGTGGGCGGCGCTCGCGAGGGTCGAGGAAAAGGGGCCGGGCGCGAAGGTCGGCCGCCCGGAGGTCTTCCGCATCGCGCAGCAGCGTGCGAAGCTCGATCGCGCGGGGCGAGAGCCCCGCCCTGTATGATCGAACGCTTTCGGGGGACCTTCGATGACCCTTCTCGAAACCATCGGCGGGCCGGACGACCTCCGCGGCCTCGACCACGAGTCGCTCGCCCGTCTGGCCGCCGAATGCCGCCAGGTGATCGTCGAGACGATCACGAAGTCGGGCGGCCACCTCGCCTCGAACCTCGGCGTCGTCGAGCTGACGCTCGCGCTCCATCGCGCGTTCCGCAGCCCGAAGGACCGGTTCGTGTGGGACACGTCGAACCAGTGCTACACGCACAAGCTCGTGACCGGGCGGGCGGCAGGCTTCGCGACGATCCGCAAGCCCGGCGGCCTCTCGGGCTTCGCCGAGCCCATGGAAAGCGACCACGACACGTTCGCCGCCGGCCACGCGGGGACGGGCCTCTCGTACGGGCTGGGCCTCGCGGCCGCGCTCCAGGGCGCCCCGGACGACCCTTACGTCGTCGTCGTCGTCGGGGACGGCGCGATGACCTCGGGCACGAGCTACGAGGCGCTGAACAACATCGTCCACATCAAGCCGAAGCGCCTGATCGTCGTCCTGAACGACAACGGCTGGTCCATCTCGGAGAACGTCGGCTGGATCGCCCACTGGCGGAACCGCTTCGAGCTGCACCCCGTGTACAAGCGCCTCACCGAGAAGGGGCACGGCCTCTTCAAGAAGCTCCCGAAGGGCGAGGAGGCCTGGGGCCTCGCGAAGAAGATCAAGAACTCCGTCGAGGGGCTGTTCTTCCCGAACCTCGTCTGGGACGAGCTCGGCTTCCACTACGTCGGGCCGATCGACGGCCACGACTACAAGGAGCTCGAGGAGGCCCTCGCCCGGGCGAAGGACGTCGCGAAGGACGGGACGCCCGTCGTGATCCACGCCCTCACGCACAAGGGCCGCGGGTACGACAAGGCCGAGGAGAACCCCTCGCGCTTCCACCAGCCCGGCACGCCGGCGCCGGCCGCCTCCCCGGGCGCCGCGCCCACGTACTCGCAGGTCTTCGCGAAGACCCTCCTCGCGATGATGGAGAAGGACCCGAAGATCGTCGCGATCACGGCCGCGATGCTCGAGGGGACCGGCCTCGGCGAGGTCCAGAAGGTGCATCCCGGCCGCGTCTTCGACGTCGGGATCGCCGAGGAGCACGCCGTCATCATGGCCGCGGGCATGGCGAAGGCGGGCCTGAAGCCCGTCGTCTCGATCTACTCGACGTTCCTGCAGCGCGGCTACGACCAGCTCATCCACGACGTCTGCCTGCAGAACCTGCCCGTGACGGTCTGCATCGACCGGGCCGGTTTCGTCGGGGACGACGGCAAGACGCACCAGGGCATCTACGACATCGCCTACACGCGCGGCATCCCGAACATGACGGTCGCCGCGCCGAGGGACGAGAACGAGCTCCAGCACCTCCTCTTCACCGCGATCGGCTCCGGGCGGCCGTTCGCGCATCCGCTACCCGAGGGGCGCCGGCGTCGGCGTGCCCCTCGACGGCACCCTCCGGACGATCCCGGTGGGGAAGGGCGAGATCCTGTCGCTGGGCAAGGACCTGAACCTCCTCGCGTACGGCTCGATGGTGCCCGTCGCCGAGCAGGCCGCGGCTGTCCTGAGGGCCCGCGGCGTCGACTGCGGCGTCTCCAACGCCCGATTCGTCAAGCCTTTGGACCTCGACCTCGTGCGGGCCCTGCTGGCCGCCTGCCCCCGCCTTCTGACGCTGGAAGAGCACCTCTACATGGGCGGGTTCGGCAGCGCGGTCCTCGAGGCAGTGCACGCCGCCGGCCTGCCTTCGGCCGGGGTCCGGTCGCACGCGATTCCGGACCAGTTCGTCGAGCACAGCCCGCAGGCCCTCCAGCGGCAGCAGTTCCGGCTGGACGTCGCCGGGCGTCCTGGCGCGGGTCGCGGAGCTCTTCCCGGGGCTCGTCCCGGCGGACGGGTCGGCTCCGCCGGCGCCCGCCGGGGCACGGGCGGTCCCGAAGCCCGTTCACTGGGCCTGAAGTCTCCTTCCGCGGAGGGCTTTGTCGCTTGACAGCCCCCCGGGGGGTCACTATGATTCGCGGGTTTCCCCGGGATCCGGCCCGGCGTCGTCCGCCGTGTCGCGCCCGGGAAACGGCCGCTCTGCGGCCGGGTTCGCCACTCGATCGAATCGTCTTTCACCGGAATCCGACTCGCCAAGCGTTCCGAAGGAGTCTCGAAAGTCCCATGCCGACGATCAGCCAGCTCGTGAGAAAGGGCCGCGAAGCCGTCCGTTACAAGACGAAGTCGCCCGCTCTCCAGTCGTGCCCGCAGCGCCGCGGCGTCTGCACCCAGGTGAAGACGACGACGCCGAAGAAGCCGAACTCGGCCCTCCGGAAGATCGCCCGCGTGCGCCTCACGAACGGCATCGAGGTCACGACCTACATCCCGGGCATCGGGCACAACCTCCAGGAGCACTCGATCGTCATGATCCGCGGGGGCCGCGTGAAGGACCTCCCGGGCGTGCGCTACCACATCATCCGCGGCACGCTCGACGCCGTCGGCGTCGCGAACCGCAAGCAGTCGCGCTCGAAGTACGGCGCCAAGCGCCCGAAGGCTTAAGGAACTAGAGATGCCGCGTCGCCGTGAAGTCCCGAAGCGCGAGGTCCTCCCGGACCCGCTCTACCAGTCCCAGCTCGTGACGAAGTTCATCAACTGCGTCATGGAGCGCGGCAAGAAGTCCACCGCCGAGTCGATCTTCTACGGCGCGATGAAGCAGATCGAGCAGAAGACGTCGGACGACCCGCTCAAGACCTTCAAGAAGGCCCTCGAGAACGTCAAGCCGGTTCTCGAGGTCAAGTCGCGCCGCGTCGGCGGCTCGACGTACCAGGTTCCCGTCGAGGTCAAGCCGAACCGGCGGACCTCGCTCGCGATCCGCTGGGTCATCTCGTACGCGCAGGCGCGCGGCGAGAAGACGATGCGGGACAAGCTCGCGGGAGAGCTTCTCGACGCCGCCAACAACCGGGGCAACGCCGTGAAGAAGAAGGAGGACACCCACAAGATGGCCGAGGCCAACAAGGCCTTCGCCCATTACCGCTGGTAGCACTGCCACATCCCGGGTGAAGGGAAACCGGCCGGCCTCAGAACCGGACAGGTCCTTTCGGAAACCCGGAACACGCCTGAAAGCGTGCGGAATCCACGGGGAGTGAGCCGGGCGACCTCGCCTCGGCCCAATTCGCGACAGCGAATTGCAGACCCGTGGCTTCGACGGCGCAGTCGACCCGGAACGGGATCAAACGCTCATGCCGAGAAATATCGCCCTCGACAAGTGCCGGAACATCGGCATCATGGCCCACATCGACGCGGGCAAGACGACGACGACGGAGCGCGTCCTCTACTACACCGGCGTCAACTACAAGATCGGCGAGGTCCATGACGGGACCGCGACGATGGACTGGATGGTCCAGGAGCAGGAGCGCGGCATCACGATCACGTCGGCCGCGACGACCTGCCACTGGAAGGGCATCCGCATCAACATCATCGACACGCCCGGGCCACGTCGACTTCACGGCCGAGGTCGAGCGCTCGCTGCGCGTCCTGGACGGCGCCGTGGCGGTCTTCGACGCGGTGTCCGGCGTCGAGCCGCAGTCGGAGACCGTCTGGCGCCAGGCCGACCGCTACGGCGTCCCGCGCATCGCGTTCATCAACAAGATGGACCGCGTCGGCGCGGACTTCGACCGCTGCGTCGACATGATGGTCACGAAGCTCGCCGCCAGGCCCACGCCGGTCCAGATCCCGTGGGGCTCCGCCGAGACGCTCGAGGGCGTCATCGACCTGATCGAGGGCAAGGCCTACGACTTCAAGGACGAGACCCTCGGAGCGGAATTCGAGACCGTCGAGGTCCCGGCCGACCACAAGGCCATGTACGACAAGTACCGCGAGCGCCTCATCGAGTCGCTGGCGGAGACCGACGACGCCCTCATGCAGAAGTACATGGACGGGCACATCCCGACGCCGGACGAGATGCGCGCGGCGCTGCGCAAGGCGACCGTCGCGGGCAAGCTCCACCCCGTCGTCTGCGGCTCGGCCTTCAAGAACAAGGGCGTCCAGCAGCTCCTCGACGCCGTCATCGAGTACCTTCCGTCGCCCCTCGACATCCCCGCGATCAAGGGCCTCGACGAGGACGGCAACGAGGTCGCTCTCGACACGCGCGACGACGCCCCGTTCGCCGGCCTCGTCTTCAAGATCATGACCGACCCGTTCGTCGGGCAGCTCGCGTTCTTCCGCGTGTACGCGGGGCACCTCGACGCCGGCTCGGGCGTCTACAACGCCACGAAGCAGACGAACGAGCGCGTCGGCCGGCTCCTCAAGATGCACGCGAACAAGCGCGAGGAGATCAAGGAGATCTGGGCGGGCGACATCGGCGCCGCCGTCGGGCTGAAGAACGTCACGACGGGCGACACGATCTGCGAGCAAGAACCACGTCGTCGTCCTCGAGTCCATGAAGTTCCCCGAGCCCGTCATCACGCTCTCGATCGAGCCGAAGACGAAGGCCGACCAGGAAAAGATGGGCATGGCGCTCGCGAAGCTCATGCAGGAAGACCCGACGTTCCGCGTCCACACGGACAAGGAGACGAACCAGACGATCATCGCCGGGATGGGCGAGCTCCACCTCGAGATCATCGTCGACCGCATGGTGCGCGAGTTCAACGTGGGCGCGAACGTGGGCAAGCCCCAGGTCGCGTACCGCGAGACGATCCGCCGCGAGACGCCGGGCGAGGGCAAGTTCATCCGCCAGTCGGGCGGCAAGGGCCAGTACGGCCACGCGAAGATCCGCCTGCGCCCGCACCCGGAAGGCAAGGACTACGAGTTCGTCAACGCCATCTCGGGCGGCTCGATCCCCAAGGAGTTCATCAAGCCGATCGACCAGGGCATCCGCGAGGCGATCCTGACGGGCGTCCTCGCCGGCTACCCGACGGTCAACATCCAGGTCGAGCTCTACGACGGCTCGTTCCACGACGTCGACTCGTCGGAAATGGCGTTCAAGATCGCCGGCTCGATGGCGTTCCAGGACGCCGCGAAGAAGGCGAACCCCGTCATCCTCGAGCCCATGATGGCCGTCGAGGTCGTCACGCCGGACGAGTTCCTCGGGCCCGTCAACGGCGACCTGAGCTCCCGCCGCGGCCGGATCAACCACATGGAGCCGCGCCTGAACTTCCAGGTCATCACGGCCAGCGTCCCGCTGTCCGAGATGTTCGGTTACGCCACCACCCTGCGGTCCCTCACCCAGGGCCGCGCCAACTACACGATGCAGTTCGAGAGATACGACGAGGTCCCGAAGGCGATCGCCGAGGGGATCATCGCCAAGGTTTCGGTTTAGAGAAAGCCGCGAGGAGCGAAGGAGAGACAGATGGCCAAGGAGAAATTCGCGCGCACGAAGCCCCACGTCAACGTCGGCACGATCGGTCACGTCGACCACGGCAAGACGACCCTGACGGCGGCTCTCACGAAGGTCCTCGCGACGAAGGGCCTCGCCGTCTCCAAGTCCTACGACGACGTCGCCAAGGCGGACGCGAAGACGTTCCGCCGCGACGCGACCAAGGTTCTGACGGTCGCCCTCGCGCACGTCGAGTACGAGACCGAGAAGCGGCACTACGCCCACATCGACTGCCCGGGCCACGCGGACTACATCAAGAACATGATCACGGGCGCCGCGCAGATGGACGGCGCGGTCCTCGTCGTGTCGGCGCCGGTCGGCCCGATGCCGCAGACGAAGGAGCACGTCCTCCTCGCCCGCCAGGTCAACGTCCCCGCGATGGTCGTCTACCTCAACAAGTGCGACATGATGGAAGACCCCGAGCTCCTCGACCTCGTCGAGCTCGAGGTCCGCGAACTCCTCTCCAAGTACGGATTCCCCGGCGACAAGATCCCGGTCATCCGCGGCTCGGCCATCAAGGCGCTCAACGACCCGAACGGACCCGACGCGAAGTCGATCTGGGAGCTCGCGGCGGCCCTCGACGCGAGCATCCCCGAGCCCATGCGCGCCACGGACAAGGACTTCCTCCTCCCGATCGAGGACGTGTTCTCGATCTCCGGCCGCGGCACGGTCGTCACGGGCCGCGTCGAGCGCGGGATCGTGAAGGTCGGCGACGAGATCGAGATCGTCGGCCTGCGCGACACGCAGAAGAAGACGGTCACGGGCGTCGAGATGTTCAAGAAGCTCCTCGACCAGGGCCAGGCGGGCGACAACGTCGGCGTCCTGCTCCGCGGCGTCGAGCGCACGGACGTCGAGCGCGGCCAGGTCCTCTGCAAGCCCGGCTCGATCAAGCCGCACACGAAGTTCAAGGGCAAGGTCTACATCCTGTCCAAGGACGAGGGCGGCCGCCACACGCCGTTCTTCAACAACTACCGCCCGCAGTTCTTCATCCGCACGACCGACGTCACGGGCGCCGCGAAGCTCCCGGCCGGCGTCGAGATGGTCATGCCGGGCGACGACGTCGAGCTCGAGATCGAGCTCATCGCGCCGATCGCGATGGAGAAGGGCCTCAAGTTCGCCATCCGCGAGGGCGGCCGCACGGTCGGCGCCGGCACGGTCACGGAGATTTTGGTCTTAGGAGGTAAGAGAAGAGCGCTCCGGATGCCGGCCCGGCGCGTTTCTTACCTTCTAAGAAAGACACTGATCGGCCTTCCGGGGCGCCGCGAACCACTCCCGAAGGAAAGCGAAGAGTCAAATGGCCAACGACAGAATCCGCATCCGACTCAAGGGGTACGACTACCGGATCCTCGACCAGTCGACGACCGAGATCGTCGACACGGCGCGGCGCTCCGGCGCGAAGGTCGCGGGACCGATCCCGCTGCCGACCACCATCGCTCGCTGGACGGTCAACCGCTCGCCGCACGTCGACAAGAAGTCGCGCGAGCAGTTCGAGATGCGGACCCACAAGCGCCTGCTCGACATCTTCGAGTGGACGCCGCAGACCGTCGACGCTCTCACCAAGCTGGAGCTGCCCGCGGGCGTCGAGGTCGAAATCCGGACGATGGGGAAGTAACCGTCCCGTCGCAGACGAGACGAGGAACGAAACATGATTAACGGAATCCTGGGACGCAAGATCGGCATGACGCAGGTCTTCGACGCCGACGGCACGGTGGTGCCGGTCACGGTCGTCGAGGCCGGCCCCTGCCTGGTCGTTCAGCGCAAGACGAAGGACCACGACGGGTACGACGCCGTCCAGCTCGGGCTCGTCGGCCGCGTGTCGCCGCGCCGCCTCACGGCGGCCGCGAAGGGCCACTTCGAGAAGGCGGGCGTGCCGCCGGCGAAGACGCTCGGCGAAGTGCGCTGCGACGCCGACGAGAAGGCCGCGCCCGGCGACAAGGTGCTCTGCGACATCTTTGCCGAGAAGGAGCACGTCGACGTCGTCGGCGTCTCCAAGGGCAAGGGCTTCCAGGGCGTCGTGAAGCGCCACGGCTTCACGGGCGGCGCGGCGACGCACGGCTCGATGTTCCACCGCGCGCCGGGCTCCATCGGCCCGTCCGCCTTCCCGTCCCGCGTCTACCCGGGCACGCGCTCGTCGGGACGCATGGGCGGCAAGCAGACGACGATGAAGAACCTCATCGTCGTGCGCGTGGACGCCGAGAACCACCTCATCTATCTCCGCGGCGCCGTGCCGGGGGCTCGCAACACGGTCGTCAAGATCGTGAAGAAGCTCTCCCGCAAGGCCGGCGGGGCGGCGGCGTAAGGAGCGGCCATGGCAGACAAGAAGACGAAGACCGCCGCTCCGAAAGCCGCTGCTCCGAAGACGTCCGCTCCGAAGCGCCGGACGCGTCCTCGCTCAAGGTGAAGGTGCGGAACCTCAAGGCCGAGACGGTCGGCGAGGCGACGCTCCCCGAGGAGATCTTCGGCGTGCCGTTCCGCCGCCACCTCGTGTGGGAGGTCGTCAAGGAGATCCGCGCGCGCGAGCACCGCGGGACGCACAAGACCAAGGTCCGCTCCGAGGTGTCCGGCTCCGGCAAGAAGCCCTTCAAGCAGAAGCACACGGGCCGCGCCCGCCAGGGCGGCGGCCGCCCGCCGATCCACCGCCACGGCGGAACGGTCTTCGGGCCGGTCCCGCACTCCTACGCGCTCAAGGTGAACGCGAAGGCGAAGAAGGCGGCGCTTCGCTGCGTGCTCTCCGAGAAGGCGCGCGACCAGAAGGTCGTCCTCCTCGACGCGATCAAGCTCGCGACGCACAAGACGAAGGACTTCGCGGGCGTGCTCGCGAAGCTCGGGGTCGAGGGCAAGACGCTCGTCATCGACCGCAGGGACAACGAGAACCTCGGCCGCGCCGTCGCGAACAACCCGAAGGTCACGACGCTCGACCCGCTCGGGCTCAACGTCTACGACGCGCTGAACGCCGGCACGATCGTCCTCACCGAGGACGCCCTCCGCGCCGTTTCGGAGGTGCTGGCATGACGACCGGACGCACGCACCAGTCCGTCCTCGTGCGCCCCGTCCTGACGGAGCGCTCGACGGCGATGAGCCAGGCGCAGAACGTCCTCACGTTCGACGTCGCCCGCGACGCGAACAAGATCGAGATCCGCAAGGCGGTCGAGGCCCTCTTCCAGGTCAAGGTCGACGCCGTCCGCGTCGTCGCCGTGAGCGGGAAGATCAAGAAGGTCGGCAAGTCGATCGGCCGCGCCCAGGACCGGAAGAAGGCCTACGTGAAACTCGCGAAGGGCCAGAAGCTCCCGGCCCTGTTCGAAGGGGTGTGACACCATGCCCGTGAAGTCCTACAAGCCGACGTCCCCGGGCATGCGCCAGCGGACGACGTCCGATTTCTCGGAGATCACGAAGTCCGAGCCGACGAAGTCCCTCACGAAGGGCAAGCTGAAGACGGGCGGGCGCGACAGCCGCGGCCACCTGACGTCCTGGTGGCGCGGCGGCGGCCACAAGAAGCGCTACCGCGACGATCGACTTCAAGCGCGACAAGCACGAGATCCCGGCGAAGGTCGCCTCCATCGAGTACGACCCGAACCGCTCGTCCCGCATCGCGCTCCTGAACTACGCCGACGGCGAGAAGCGCTACATCGTCGCGCCGGCCGGCCTCGCGGTCGGGGCAGACGGTCGTGTCGGGCCCGACGGCCGACATCGTCGTCGGGAACGCGCTTCCCCTGAAGTCGATCCCGCTCGGCACCGTCGTCCACAACATCGAGTTCAAGCCGGGCCGCGGCGGGCAGATCGCCCGTTCGGCCGGCGCGAGCGCCCAGCTCATGGCGAAGGAGGCCGGCTTCGCGCTCCTCCGCGTGCCCTCGGGCGAGCTGCGCCGCGTGCGCGTGGACTGCTACGCGACGATCGGCCAGGTCGGGAACCTCGAGCACGAGAACATCTCGATCGGCAAGGCCGGCCGCAACCGCTGGCTCGGCTGGAAGTCGCACAACCGCGGCGTCGCGATGAACCCCGTCGACCACCCGATGGGCGGCGGCGAAGGCAAGACGTCCGGCGGCCGCCACCCCACGTCGCCGTGGGGCTGGAAGACCAAGGGCAAGAAGACCCGCAACAACAAGCGTACCGACGCGCTCATCGTCAAGCGCCGCAAGTAGGAGACGAGGGAAAACAATGTCTCGTTCCACGAAAAAGGGGCCGTTCGTCGACGCGCCGCTCCTCGAAAAGATCGCCTCGATGAACGAAGCGGGCGAGAAGCGCGTCCTCAAGACGTGGTCGCGCCGCTCGACGATCCTGCCCGACATGGTCGGCCACACGCTGGCCGTCCACAACGGCAAGAAGTTCATCCCCGTCTACATCTCCGAGAACATGGTCGGGCACAAGCTCGGCGAGTTCTCGCCGACGCGCACCTTCAAGGGCCACTCCGGCCGCAAGATCGAGAAGGGTGCCACGCCGGGGGCTCCGGGCGCTCCGGGCGCGCCGCGGCGCTCCGGCGCCGCCGCGCCGGCGGCGAAGGGCTGAGGAGGACAACGATGCAAGCCGTCGCCCGCCTCCGCCACTACCGCGGCTCCGCGCAGAAGGTCCGCCTCGTGGCCGACCTCATCCGCATGAAGCCGGTCGGGAAGGCCCTCGCGACCCTGCGCACGACGCGCAAGGGCTGCTCGTCCGACCTCCTGAAGCTCGTGGAGTCCGCGCTCGCGAACGCCCAGCAGAACGAGTCGGGCGTCGACGCGGACGCGCTCGTCGTCTCGAAGATCCAGGTCGACGAGGCCGGCCGCAGGCCGCTCCAGCGCAACGCGATGATCCGCGTCGATCTCGAACTACAAGAAGCGGTTCGCGCGCCCGCGCTTCATGAGCGGCCCGCAGGGCCGCATGTGGCTCGTCCCGCGCCCGTTCTGCCACGTGACGGTCATCCTCTCCGACGAGGCCGCCGCGCGGAAGGGAGCCGGCCTCAAGGCCGAGGCGCCGAAGCCGCTCGTCAAGAAGCGCCAGGGCCGCGTCGCGGCCGCCGTCGCCGCGCCGCCGCATCGCCCCGGCCGCGAGGATCGGGCGGCGAGCGGGCGCACAAGAAGGTGCCTCTGACGAGAAGCGGGCCGACGCGGATCGAGGCCGCCGACGCGGGTCAGCCCGGAAGGGCGAAACACGAGGAGCGCGACGAAGTCGAAGAAGCCGTCCGCCAAGCCGGACTCGGCCGGGTAACGGGAGTCACACGATGGGTCAGAAAGTCCACCCCTACGGTTTCCGCATCGGCTACAACCGGACCTGGCACTCGCGCTGGTACGCCGAGAAGGACTACCTCAAGTTCCTCCACGACGACATCAAGCTCCGCGAGGAGCTCAAGCGCGACCTCGCGAACGCCGCGGTGTCCGAGGTGGAGATCGAGCGCGGGAACAAGCTCAAGATCAACATCATGACCGCCCGCCCCGGCGTCATCATCGGGAAGAAGGGCGCGTCCGTGGACCAGCTCCGCGACCGGCTGCAGCAGCGGCTCGGCAAGGACATCCACGTGAACATCATCGAGATCCAGCGCCCCGAGACGGACGCCCAGCTCGTCGCCGAGTCCATCGCGATGCAGCTCGAGCGCCGCGTCGCGTTCCGCCGCGCGATGAAGAAGGGCATGGAGTCCGCGTTCCGCTTCGGCGCGCAGGGGATCAAGATCCGCTGCGGCGGCCGCCTGAACGGCGCCGAGATCGCGCGCTCCGAGTGGTACCAGGAAGGCCGCCTCCCGCTCCACACGCTCAAGGCCGACATCGACTACGGCTTCGCGGAGGCGCGGACGACGTACGGAAAGATCGGCGTGAAGTGCTGGATCTACAAGGGCGACCTGCACCGCGCCAAGAGCCGCCGGAAGGTCGCGTAAGGAAGACCGCCCATGTTGATGCCGTCGAAGGTCAAGTACCGCAAACAGCAGCGCGGCCGCATGCGCGGCACGGCGCTCCGCGGCTCCGAGCTCTCCTTCGGGGAGTACGGACTGCAGGCGCTCGAGCCGGGCTGGCTCACCGCGCGCCAGATCGAGGCGGGCCGCGTCGCGGTCCAGCGCCACGTCAAGCGCGGCGGAAAGCTCTGGATCCGCGTGTTCCCCGACAAGCCGATCACGAAAAAGCCGCTCGAGACCCGAATGGGCAAGGGCAAGGGCGCGCCCGAAGGCTGGGTGTGCGTCGTCAAGCCGGCCCGCATCCTGTTCGAGATGGAAGGCGTGGACGAGAAGACCGCGCGCGAGGCGTTCAAGCTCGCCGCGGACAAGATCGGGATCGCGACCCGGTTCGTCTCGCGCACCTTCCTCGCGGCGGTGAGGTGAGCATGAAGATCCAGGCGATGCTCGACTGGTCCTCCGACGAGAAGGCCGCGAAGGTGAAGGAGTGGACGCAGTCCCTCTTCACGCTCCGCCTCCAGAAGGCGACGGGCCAGCTCGAGAACCCGATGAAGATCAAGCAGCTCCGCAAGGACATCGCCCGCCTCAAGACCGCGCAGCACATGGGCGCGGCCGAGGTGGCGGCGGCGGCGGCGCACGAAGTGGCGCCGGCGCATACCGAGGGGTCCGAAGAGACGGGAACGAAGACTTCTTCGAGTGGGAAGAGCGCGGCCGCGACGCGAAGCCGAAGGCTCACGCCGCTGCGTCGGGCAAGGGCGCGAAGAAGCGCGCGGCGCGGCGAAGGCCACGAAGAAGACGGCCGGCGGCGCCGAGCAAGGCCCATGCACCTTCTAAGAAATCTTCTTCTTCCTCTTCCGGCGCTTCCGCCAAGAAGGCGGCTCCCGTCGAAGAGCAAGTCCGCCTCCGCCAAGAAGAGCAAGAAGAAGTAACAGGAAGAACAGAGTATGAGCACCACCCCGACCCCCGGCTCTCCGGCCAACGCCGCGCCCACCCGGCGCTCGCGCAAGACCGGAACCGTCGTCTCGAACAAGATGGAGAAGACCGTCGTCGTCGAGGTGTCGCGCCTCGTCAAGCACCTGCGGTACGGCCGCTACATGAAGCGCTCCGAGCGCTTCCTCGCGGACGACCGGGTGCTGAAGTCGCAGCCGGGCGACACGGTCCAGATCGAGGAGACGCGCCCGCTGTCCGCGAAGAAGCGGTGGCGCGTCATCGCGATCGTCACGAAGGGCCACGGCGAGGTCGCCGACACGGCCGAGGTCCCGGGCAGCGCGGCCCCCAAGTCGGTGAAGAAGGTTCCCGCGCCGGAAGGGAGGGCGTCGTGATCCAGATGGGAACGATCCTCGAGGTCGCCGACAACTCCGGCGCGCGCCGCCTGGCCTGCATCAAGGTCCAGGGCGGCTCGACCGGCGACTACGGCCGCATCGGGGACGTCATCACCTGCTCCGTGAGGGAGTCGAACCCGGACGCGCCGGACACCGTCAAGAAGGGCAAGGTCGTCAAGGCGGTCATCGTCCGCACGGTGCGCGAGCACCGCCGGCGCGACGGCAGCTACATCAAGTTCGACACGAACGCGGCCGTCCTCGTCAACAACGAGAAAGAGCCGATCGGCACCCGCGTCTTCGGGCCGGTCGCGCGCGAGCTCCGCGAGAAGAAGTTCATGAAGATCATCTCGCTCGCTCCGGAAGTCATCTGAACATGAAGAAGAAGCAGCCGACCTACGGCGGCAAGCGCCGCATCCGCAAGGACGACGTCGTCGTCGTCCTCACCGGCAAGGACCGGGGCGCGCAGGGCAAGGTCCTGCGGGTCATCCCGGACAAGGGCCGGGCCATCGTCGAGGGCGTCAACAAGATCAAGCGCGCGACGCGGGCGAACCCCCAGAAGAACATCAAGGGCGGCATCCTCGAGCGCGAGGCGCCGATCGCCATCTCGAACCTCATGCTCGTCGACCCCGAGGGCGGCAAGCCGACGCGCGTCGGAATCCGCAAGGAGGGCGCCGAGTGGGTCCGCTACGCCAAGAAGAGCGGCACGACGATCGGGACGCTCCGGGCGGCGGGGGAGCAGCCATGAGCGCGCGACTTTCCGAGAAGTACCGGAAAGAGGTCGTCCCGGTCCTCAAGAAGGAATTCGGCATCGAGAACCCGATGGCGGTCCCGAAGGTGGAGAAGGTCGTCCTGAACATGGGCATCGGCGAGGCGATCTCGAACGCCAAGCTCGTCGACGCCGCCGCCGAGGAGCTCACGCGGATCGCCGGTCAGCGCGCCGTCGTGACGAAGGCGAAGAAGTCCATCGCGACCTTCAAGCTGCGCGCCGGCATGCCGATCGGCTGCCGCGTCACGCTGCGCGGGGACCGCATGTACGAGTTCCTCGACCGCCTCATGAACGTGGCGCTTCCGCGCGTCCGCGACTTCCGCGGCGTGCCGACGCGCGCCTTCGACGGCCGCGGCAACTACACGCTCGGCGTGAAGGACCACGTGATCTTCCCCGAGATCGACCCCACCAAGATCGACAAATCCAAGGGACTTAACGTCACCATCGTCACGACGGCAGGCTCGGATGACCGGGCCCGGGTTCTCCTCCGGGAGCTCGGCATGCCGTTCGGGCGATAGGCGAAGGAGCGACCGAAATGGCTCGTCGCGCCGCCATCATCAAGGCGAACTCGAAGCTGAAGTACGTGATCCGCAAGCGCAACCGCTGCGCGCGCTGCGGACGTCCGCGGAGCTTCATCCGGAAGTTCGGCATGTGCCGCATCTGTTTCCGCAATCTCGCGCTCGCGGGCTACATCCCCGGCGTGACGAAGGCGTCCTGGTAGGGAGGAAGGCGAGATGAACGTCACCGATCCCGTCTCCGACCTCCTGACCCGCCTGAGGAACGCGATCTCCGCGCGCCACGAGAAGGCCGACGTCCCGTCGTCGCGCTTCAAGGTGGAGCTCGCCCGCATCCTCAAGGACGAGGGCTACATCAAGAACTTCAAGGTCATGGACGACCGCGGGGGGAGCCTCCTCCGTCTGTACCTCAAGTACGACGACACGGGCAACCCGGTCATCCACGGCCTCGCGCGGTCCAGCAAGCCGGGCCGCCGTCTCTACAAGGGCAAGAACGAGCTTCCCGAGGTCCTCGGCGGCCTCGGCGTCGCGATCGTCTCCACCTCGCAGGGCCTCCTCACCGGCAACGACGCGAAAAAGCGCGGCGTCGGCGGCGAGGTCGTCTGCACGGTGTGGTGAGGGAAGCCATGTCTCGAGTCGGAAAAAAGCCAGTCACCGTGCCGAAGGGCGTCGACGTCCAGATCGGCGCCGCGGCCGTGACCGTGAAGGGGCCGAAGGGCTCCGTGACGGCGCCGATCCTCGCGGGGATCGCCGTCGAGAAGAAGGACGGGACGATCGTCCTCGCGCGCAGCGGCGAGGAGAAGAAGGACAAGGCCCTCCACGGCCTCAACCGCGCGCTCGTCCAGAACGCGGTCCTCGGCGTCACCGAGGGCTTCAAGCGCGAGATCGACCTCGTCGGGATCGGCTTCAAGGCCGAGGTCAAGGGGAAGGCGGTCGTCTTCAGCGTCGGCTTCTCGCACCAGGTGACGTTCCCGATGCCCGAGGGCGTCACGGTCGCCGTCGCGCCGGACGCGAAGGCCAAGGACGTCACGCACGTGATCGTGACCGGCGTCGACAAGCAGAAGGTCGGCCAGACGGCGACCGAGATCCGCGGGATCCGGCCGCCGGACCCGTACAAGCTCAAGGGCTTCCGCTTCGTGGGCGAGGTCCTCAAGAAGAAGGCCGGCAAGGCCACCGGCAAGTGAGGAACTGACCATGCAGAAAGCCAAAGGCCGGGTCGAGGCGCGGACGCGCATCCACGCGCGCATCCGCACGAAGGTGAAGGGGACGGCCGAGCGGCCGCGCCTCGCCGTCAGCAAGACCCTCCGCTGGATCTCCGTCCAGCTCATCGACGACGCCGCCGGCACGACGCTCGCTCACGCGACGTCGCGCGAGGAAGGCGTGCGCGGCAAGGCCAAGAGCGCCGCGAACAAGAACGCCGCCGTCAAGGTGGGCACGCTCATTGCCGAGCGCGCCCAGGCGAAGGGCATTTCCGCGGTCGTCTTCGACCGTGGCGGCCATCTCTACCACGGCAACGTGAAAGCGCTCGCGGAAGCCGCTCGCGAGAAGGGGTTGAAGTTTTGAGCAGCAACGCGCCGATCAATCGTCCCCCGCGTGGAAACCGCCCCGGCGGCCGCTCCGGCCCCGGCGGCCCGCCGCCCCGTCCGGCCGGCGCCCTCGGTGAGGGCCGCGCGGGAGCCGACCTCATCGACCACGTCGTGCACATCAACCGCGTGACGAAGGTCGTCAAGGGCGGCAAGAACTTCTCCTTCTCCGCGCTCGTCGTCGTCGGCGACGGCCACGGCCGCGTCGGCTACGGCGCCGGCAAGGCGAAGGAAGTCCCCATGGCCATCAAGAAGGGGATCGAGATGGCCAAGAAGAAGATGATCAAGGTCCCGCTCAAGGGCAAGACGATCCCGCACCCGATCGTCGGGCACTACGGCGCGGGCCGCGTCATGCTCAAGCCGGCCTCCGAGGGCACGGGCGTCATCGCGGGCGGAGCGGTCCGCGCGGTGCTCGAGTCCGCCGGCGTCCAGAACATCCTCACGAAGTCGCTCGGGACGACGAACCCGCACAACGTCGTGAAGGCCACGTTCGACGCCCTCCTGCACCTCCAGCTCGAGGAGACGATCACGAAGGCCCGCGGCGTCGGCAACGGCGAGGCGAAGGAGGCCAAGGCCGCCGAGCCCGCGACGGCGGCCCCGGCCCCCGAGGCCACGGAGAAGGTCTGATGAGCTGAAGAGAAGAAGAAAGATTTCTTCGAAAGGTCCCGAGCCCCGCGGCGCCGCCGGTGCCGAGGCGAAAGCTTCGCACGCGCCTTCAAGAAATCCCTCCGGATCCGCCAGGTGAAGTCGGGCATCTGCGCGCCCGTCGACCAGAAGCAGACGCTGTTCGGCCTCGGCCTCCGGCGCATCCGGCAGGAAGTCGTGCGCCCGGACACCCCGGCCCTCCGCGGCCAGATCCACAAGGTCCGCCACCTCGTCGAAATCGTCGAGGGAGCGTAAAGGAACGTCATGTCGCACGGACTGCACAACCTCGGCCCCCGCAAGGGAGCGACCTCCACGCGCAAGCGCATCGGCCGCGGCCCGGGCTCCGGCCTCGGAAAGACCTCGGGCAAGGGCCACAAGGGCCAGAACTCCCGCTCGGGCTACTCGCACCTGCGCGGCCACGAGGGCGGCCAGATGCCGCTCCACCGCCGCATGCCGAAGCGCGGCTTCACGAACATCTTCCGCAAGGAATGGGTGACGATCAGCGTCGAGTCTCTCGAGCGCCTCTTCCAGGCGGGTGAGAACGTCACGCTCGAGCTGCTCCGCAAGTCCGGCGCGGTCAAGCGCAAGGGCGGCATCAAGGTGCTCGGGACGGGCGAGATCAAGAAGAGCCTCGTCGTCTCGGCGCACAAGTTCACGGAAGGCGCGAAGAAGAAGATCGAGGCCGCCGGCGGACGCTGCGAGGTCCTCGCGTCGTAATGAAGATCTTCGAGTCGTTCCGCAACATCTTCGCGATCCCGGACCTGAGGAAGCGCGTCCTCTTCACGTTCGGCCTCCTCGCGATCTACCGGATCGGTTCGCACATCCCGACGCCGGGCCTCGACCCGTCGGCGCTCGAGGAGTTCTTCAAGGCGAGCTCGGGGGGCATCCTCGGGTTCCTCGACGTGTTCTCGGGCGGCGCGCTGCGCCGACTCTCGGTCTTCGCGATGGGCATCGCGCCGTACATCACGGCGTCGATCATCCTGCAGCTCCTCACGGTCGTCTGGCCCTACCTCGAGAAGCTCTCGAAGGAAGGCGAGATGGGCCGCCGGAAGATCACGCAGTACACCCGGTACGGCACGGTCGTCCTCTCGATCGTCCAGGGCGCGGGCATCTCGCTCTGGCTCTGGAGCCAGACGACGCCGAGCGGCCGCTACCTCGCCGTGCGCGATCCCGGGCTCGGACTCCGGCAAGCTCGGGTTCATCCTGATGGCGGTCCTGACCCTCACGACGGGCACCGCGTTCGTCATGTGGCTCGGCGAGCAGATCACCGAGCGCGGCGTCGGCAACGGCATCTCGCTCATCATCTTCGCCGGCATCGTCGCGAACCTCCCGACGGCGGTCCTGAACTCGATCGACCAGATCCGCCGCGGCTCCATGAGCCTCTTCACGGCGATCTTCCTGCTCGTCTTCATGGCGGCGGTCGTCGCGGCCATCGTCTTCGTCGAGCGCGCGCAGCGGCGCATCCCGGTCCAGTACGCCAAGCGCGTCGTCGGCCGCAAGGTCTTCGGCGGGCAGAACACGTACCTTCCCCTGCGCGTGAACACGGGCGGCGTCATCCCGATCATCTTCGCCGTCTCGATCCTCCAGTTCCCGCAGTACATCGCGTCCGCGTTCAAGAGCGACTTCATGAAGAAGATCGCCGAGCAGCTCGCCGTCGGCCAGCCGCTCTACAACCTCTTCTACGCGGTCGGGATCATCTTCTTCTGCTACTTCTACATCTCGATCATCTTCAACCCGAACGACACGGCCGAGAACATGCGCAAGTACGGCGGCTTCATCCCGGGCATCCGGCCGGGCAAGGCCACGTCGGACTACATCGACACCGTCCTGACGCGCATCACGCTCATCGGCGCCATCTACCTCGCGGTCATCGCGCTCCTTCCCGAATTCCTCACGATGGGCTTCCGCGTCCAGAGCATTCCGGGCATCGGCCCCTGGCTCGACGCGCATCTCCCGAACTTCGTCACGCAGGGCCTCGGCGTCTCGTTCTTCTTCGGCGGCACGTCGCTCCTGATCGTCGTCGGCGTCGCGATGGACACGGTCCAGCAGATCGAGTCCCAGCTCGTCATGCGCAACTACGACGGCTTCCTGAAGAAGGGCCGCGTTCGCGGACGGAGGAACTAGGCCGCCATGCCGTCCGCCATCGTGTTCTTCGGACCTCCCGGGTCGGGCAAGGGAACCCAGGCGTCGCGCCTCGCGGCGTCGCTGGGCATTCCCCAGGTGTCCACGGGCGACCTCCTGAGGAGCCACGTGGCCAAGGGCACGCCGCTCGGCGCGATCGCGAAGCCGATCATGGAGTCCGGCGCGCTCGTTCCGGACGACCTCGTCACGAAGATGCTGAAGGAGCGACTCGCCGAGAAGGACGCCGCCGGCGGGGCGATCTTCGACGGGTATCCGCGCACGGTCGCGCAGGCGAAGTCGCTCGACGCGCTCCTCAGGGACGCGGGCGGCAAGGTCGGACGTCGTCCTCTTCATCGACGTCCCGGACGCGGCGCTCGTGGACCGGCTCCTGAAGCGGGCCGTCCTCGAAGGCCGCGCCGACGACACGAAGGAGACGATCGCCGAGCGCCTGCGCGTCTACCGCGAGAAGACGGCGCCGCTCGCCGACCTCTACGCGAAGGCGGGCCTCCTCGTGACGATCGACGGCGACCGCGCCGTCGAGACCGTCGCCGCGCGACGTGACGGCGGCCGTCCGCAAGGCCCGGCAGGGGGTGGCGTGATCACCTGCAAGGGCAAGTCCGAGATCCTGAAGATGGAGCGGGCCGCGCGCATCGTCCACGAGGTGCTCGCCGAGTGCGCCGCCGCGTGCCGTCCCGGGGTCACGACCGAGGAGATCGACCGGATCGCGGCGCAGGGCATCGCCTCACGCGGCGGCAAGGCCGCGTTTCCGGGCTACCGCGGCTATCCGAAGACGATCTGCATCTCGATCAACGACGAGGTCGTGCACGGGATCCCGTCGCGCGAACCGGGTCGTGAAGGCCGGCGACGTCGTCGGCCTCGACCTCGGCGCGATCGTCGAGGGCTACTACGCCGACGCGGCGCGCTCGATCGCGGTCGCGCCCGTCTCCGAGGCGGTCAGGGCCCTCGTCGAGACGACCCACGCGGCGCTTCTCGCCGGCATCGAGGCCGTCCGCGTCGGCGGGCGGATCGGGGACATCGGCGCGGCCGTCGAGGCCGTCGCGAAGCAGAGGAAGTACGGCGTCGTGCGCGAGTTCGTCGGGCACGGCATCGGGACGGCGCTCCACGAGGAGCCGCAGGTCCCGAACTACGGCCCGGCCGGCAAGCGCGAGGTCATCCGCGAGGGGATGACGCTCGCGATCGAGCCCATGTTCAACCTCGGCGGCGCGGCCGTCACGACGGACCCGGACGGGTGGACCGTGCGCACGAAGGACCGGCAGCCGTCGGCCCACTTCGAGCACACGGTCGTCGCGACGGCCCGGGGTCCCGTCGTCCTCGGCTTCGGACGCTACGCGCCCGACGCCATCCTCGCCGGAGCCCCCGGCGCCCACGAGTACCCGCTGCCCGTGGCGGTCCAGGCGTAACGGAGGAACATGTCGAAGGAAGACGCCATCGAAGTGACCGCGACGGTGATCGAGCCGTTGCCGAACGCGATGTTCAAGGTCGAGCTGGAGAACAAGCATCAGGTGCTCGCGCACATCTCCGGGAAGATGCGGAAGCACTTCATCCGCATCCTGCCGGGGGACAAGGTCCTCGTCGAGCTTTCGCCGTACGACCTGACCCGCGGGCGCATCATCTACCGGTACAAGTGAGCCGAGGAAAACCATGAAAGTTCGCACGTCCGTCAAGAAGATCTGCAGCAAGTGCAAGGTGATCCGCCGCGCCGGCGTCGTGAGGGTCATCTGCGAAAACGTCAAGCACAAGCAGCGCCAGGGCTGAAGAGGAACCACGAATGGCTCGTATCGCAGGTGTCGACCTTCCCCCGAACAAGCGCGTCGAGATCGGCCTGACCTACATCTTCGGGATCGGGCGCCCGGGCTCGAACAAGATCCTCGAGACCGCCAAGGTGGACCGCAACACCCGGGTCAAGGACCTTTCCGAGGACGAGGTGTCGCGGATCCGCAAGACGATCCAGGACGGCGTCACGGTGGAGGGCGACCTCCGCAAGGACACGGCGCAGAACATCAAGCGCCTCATGGAGATCGGCTGCTACCGCGGCCTGCGCCACCGCCGCAACCTCCCGGTCCGCGGCCAGCGCACCCACACGAACGCCCGCACGCGGAAGGGCCCCCGCAAGGGCGCCGTGGCCGGGAAGAAGAAGGCGACGAAGAAGTAGGTAGATGAATGGCAACACCCACTGAATCCACCGCAGCCGCGAAGGCCTCCGCCGCCAAGGGCAAGAAAAAAGGCCCCAAGAAGGAAAAGAAGAACATCCCGCACGCTCTCGCGACCGTGCAGGCGTCCTTCAACAACACGATCGTCTCGATCACCGACCAGCAGGGGAACGTCCTGGCCTGGTCGTCGGCGGGCCGCATCGGCTTCAAGGGCTCGCGCAAGGGCACGCCGTTCGCGGCGCAGCTCGCCGCGGGCAACGCCGCCCAGATCGCTCAGGAGCACGGCGTGCGCTCCCTCGACGTGAAGGTGACCGGGCCCGGCGCCGGCCGCGAGAGCGCGATCCGCGCGCTCGCCGCCGCGGGCATCGACATCCGGTCCATCAAGGACACGACCCCCATCCCGCACAACGGCTGCCGCCCGCGCAAGCGCCGGCGGGTCTAAAAAGCCGAACGTCCGTAAACCGCGCTCTCGATTCCGGGCCGGGAAGAAGGACAGACGACAAATGACGGAATCGACGGAGGCCTGATTTCCCGTGGCTCGTTATCGTGAATCGGTTTGCCGGCTGTGCCGGCGCGAAGGAATGAAGCTGTTCCTCAAGGGGGACCGCTGCTTCACCAACAAGTGCGCCGTCGAGCGCCGCAACTTCCCGCCGGGTCAGCACGGCAAGCGCCGCTCCAAGATCCTCGGGTACGGCATCCAGCTCCGTGAGAAGCAGAAGGTCAAGCGCTTCTACGGGGTCCTCGAGGGCCAGTTCCGCCTCACGTTCCAGCAGGCCGAGCGCATGCGGGGCGTCACGGGCGAGAACCTGCTCTCGCTCCTCGAGCGCCGTCTCGACAACGTCGTCCACCGGCTCGGCTTCTCGGGCTCGCGCCCGCAGGCCCGCCAGCTCGTCCGTCACGGCCACGTGCGCGTGAACGGCCGCAAGGTGAACATCCCGAGCATGATCGTGCCGCAGGGCGCGGTCGTGTCCATCAAGGACAAGAGCCGCACGAACCCGCTCATCGCCTCCGCGGTCGAGACCGCGAAGGGCCGCGGGATCCCCGCGTGGCTCGAGCTCGACGCCGCCCAGTTCCAGGGCAAGGTCGTCGCGCTGCCGAAGCGCGAGGACGTCTCGATTCCCATCAGCGAGAAGCTGATCGTCGAGCTGTACTCCAAGTAACGCCGCCAACAGGAGCCCTCGCGCGCCGCTCAGCGGATAAGTCGCAGGGCCAGGAGAAGACACCATGCTTTGGAAAGGCTTTCAGCGTCCCAACCGACTCGAGGTCGAGGAGGAGAAGGGCAACTACGGCCGGTTCACCGCCCAGCCGCTCGAGCGCGGGTGGGGAACGACCGTCGGCAACGCGCTCCGGCGCGTCCTCCTCTCGTCGATCGAGGGCGCCGCGATCACCGCGGTCAAGATCGAGGGCGTCGAGCACGAGTTCACCGCCGTGCCGGGCGTCGTCGAGGACGTCACCGACATCATCCTGAACCTCAAGAGCCTCGCGATCCGCCTCCACGACGAGGGCCCGCGCACGCTCAACCTGGACATCAAGACGAAGGGCCTCGTGACGGCCGACGCCTTCGAGGACGACGCCCAGCTCGAGATCCTCAACGCGGACGCCCCGATCGCGACGCTCGCCGACGGCGGGCGCCTGCGCCTCGAGGCGACCGTGACGAAGGGCCGCGGCTACGTCCCCGGCCGACCGCAACTTCGACCCCGAAGCGCCCATCGGGACGATCCCGCTGGACTCGGCCCACTCGCCCGTCCGCCGCGTGAACTACCACGTCGAGGCGGCCCGCGTCGGCCAGGCGACGGACTACGACAAGCTCGTCCTCGAGGTCTGGACGAACGGCACGATCACCCCGCGCGACGCCGTGGGCGTGGCCGCCGTCCTCCTCCGCGACCACCTCGCGATCTTCGTGAACGTCGAGACCGACGACGCGGCCGTGGCCGCCGGCGCCGAGATGCCGCAGAGCGAGCTCGACGCCCTGCTCGACACGAACGTCGAGGAGCTCGAGCTCTCCGTGCGCAGCGCGAACTGCCTGAAGAACGCCGGCATCCGCACGCTTCGCGAGCTCGTCCAGAAGACCGAGAAGGACATGCTCGAGACGAAGAACTTCGGGCGCAAGAGCCTGAACGAGATCAAGGACATCCTGCGCGAGAAGGGGCTCGCCTTCGGCATGAAGCTCGAGGCCCCGACGGGCGCGGGACGCTGAGGATTCGATGCAGCACAATCGCGCGGGCCGCAAGCTCGGCCGGACGACGGCGCACCGCAAGTCGCTGTTCCGGAACCAGCTTTCGTCCCTCATCACGCACGAACGCATCCAGACGACGCTGCCGAAGGCGAAAGACCTCCGGCCGCTCATCGAGAAGATGGTCACCCTCGGCAAGCGGGGCGGGCTCCACGCGCGGCGCCTCGCGCTGAAGACGATCCCCGAGGCCACGACCGTCAAGAAGCTCTTCGAGGAGATCGCCCCGCGCTTCAAGGAGCGCGCCGGCGGCTACACGCGGATCCTCAAGCTCGGCCGGCGCCAGGGCGACGGCGCCGAGATGGCGATCCTCGAGTTCATCGACTTCGACTTCGCGCAGCGCGCGGCCGAGAAGAAGGTCGCGGCGAAGGCGGCGGAAGAGAAGAAGACCTCGCTCCTCGAGAAGGCCAAGAAGCTCGTCGCCGGCAAGGGCGGCGAGGACAAGGGCGAGAAGAAGGCCGAAGAGGCCGAAGGCGCCGAGGGCGAGGCCGAGAAGAAGGCCAAGCCCGCCGAGAAGCCGAAGGCCCGCGAAGATCAAGGGCCCGAAGGGCGGCGGCGGCCCGAAGGGCGGCGGCAGCCACGGCGGCGGCCACCGGAAGGTCGGGAGCTAGAAGGTCCGAAGAGAACGGAAGAAGATTTTCTTAGAAGGTGAAGAGGGGCCCCGGTAGGCCGGGGCCTCTTTCTCTTTGCGGCGGCGCCGCGCGCGCCGCCTAGCCCGAGAGAGCGGCGCATCGCGGCGCGCCGTATTACCTTCTAAGAAATCCTCGGGCCGCGCGCAGCGCGGCTCCTCAGCTCTAACTGAGCGCTTTCTCGATCTCCTGCACGAGGACCTTCGTCGAGAACGGCTTCGTGACGTAGCTCGACGCGCCGAGGCGCAGGCCGAGGTCGCGCTCGGCGGGGAGCGTGCGGGCCGTGAGCATGATGATCGGGATGCCGGACGTCGCCGGGTTCTCCTTGAGGATGCGGCAGACGTCGAATCCCGTGAGCCCCGGCGTGAGCGACACGTCGAGGAGGACGAGGTCGGGCCCGGCTTCGCGGACGAGCCGGAGCGCGTCCTCGCCGCTCGATGCTTCCACCGGGTCGAGCCCCGTCGAGGCGCAGCTTGAACGAGAGGATCTTCAGGATGTAGGGCTCGTCGTCGACGACGAGCACCTTCCTGCCCGCCAGCGCGTTCGCGATTCCGGTCATGGCGGCGCCATTCTAGAGGGGGCTGCCCGTCAGGAGGACGACGGCCGCCGCGATCTCCCTGCCGTGCGTGATCGTGACGTGCGCGCCCGTGACGCCGAGCCGCGCGCCCTGCGCCGCGGCGCGTCCGAAGAGGGCGAGGCGGGGCGGGCCGCCCGGCGCCCGCACGATCGCGAGCTCGCGGAACGCGACGCCGCGCATCCCGGTCCCGAGCGCCTTCATCGCGGCCTCCTTGGCGGCGAAGAGGCCGGCGACGTGCTCGGCGTAGGCGGGGGAGGCCGGGGGCGCCGGACCTCGCCGGGCCGGAAGAGGCGCTCGGCGAAGCGCGCGCCGTGCCGCCCGATCGCGGCCGCGACGCGCGGGATCTCGCAGACGTCGATCCCGATGCCCGACGACGCCGGCGCCCGGAGGCAGGCCGTCGGCGGCGGAGACCCGGTCCGTCACGGAGCGCCTCCGGCCTCCGCGCGCGGCTCGCGCCGCCAGGCCTCGATCTCGGAGACCGCGGCCCAGAGGTGGAGGAGGCCGACGCCGACGAGGAAGCTCCTGAAGTACGGGCGACGCGAGGAGTCGTGGGCCGGCGCGGGAGCCCGCGCGACGACGCGGAGCGCCCAGAGGCGGCTCCAGGGCGCGAGGCTCAGGAACGCGCCGGCCTCGAGCACGTAGAGGATGAACAGGGCTCTCAGGAGCCTCGACCCGACGACCGTGATGCCCACGGTGGGGATTGTAGAGGCGTCGGCGCGGGGCGGCGGCTAGCCGTCGCGGCGGCCGCCGCGGGGGCCTGCGCGGGGGCGCGGCGCCGGCGCCGGTGGGGGCGCAGAAACCGGCGCGGGCGCGGGCGCCGAGTAGGCGGGGGCCGAGTGCACCGGCGCCGAGTACACGGGAGCCGGCGATCGAGCGGACCGGTTCGCCCCGCGCCGGAGCCTCGCGCGCGGACGGCGGGGCGCTCGCGCCTGGCGGGCGCGTCGTCCCGGCGGGTCGCGGGACGCTCGCTCGACCGCTCGATGACGCGCGGCGCAGGGGCGCGCCAGCCGGAGTCGCCCTGCCGCTCGCGTCGCTCGCCGCCGCGGCGCTCGACAGGCGCCGGCAGCACGGTCGTCGACGCGCGCCAGCCCTCGTCGCTCCGCGCGCGCCCGTCGCGCGCGGCGCGCCGTCGCCCCGCGGGGCGTGGGAGGCGTCCCGCCAGGAATCCGCGCGCGCGGCGCGGGCGGGACGCTTCGACCGACGCGGCACGGCCGCCGAACTCGCGGACGGGGCGGAGGGAGCGGCGAAGCTCCTCCCGGCCGGCGGCGTCGAGGATGCGGTCGCGGCGGAGGATGGAGGTGAAGCCCTCGTTCACGGGGCCGCGCGCCAGCGTCGGAGGAGAGCGTCGCCCGGCGGATCGCGTCGGGGATCGAGGTCGCCGGGCCCGCGCCGCGGTCGATGCGCAGCGGCGCGGCCGTCACGACGACGGTCTGCCCGCGGGGGAAGGACACGCGGTCGCCGCGCGTCACGTCGCGCGCGCCGAGGCGCGAGCCGATGCGCGAGGTCGGAGCGAAGTTCCAGCCGCGGCGGTCGATCTGCGTGACCTCGACCTGCCCGCGCAGGTTCGGGAGAAACGGCCCGCCGCGCTCGTTCCCGTGCGTCAGGCGAGTCGAGCGGTAATACGACTGGTAGAAGGCGCCGTACCAGCCGACCGGGCACCAGCCGGTCCAGTCGGCGTCCGTACGCCCAGTAGACCCAGGCGGGCGCATAGAGGTCGCCGGGAATCCAGTACCAGCCGAGGACGGGGTCCCACGCCCACGTCCCGTAGTGGTAGGGGAGCCAGCCCCAAGACTCGTACGAGACCCACGTGAGGCCGGCGGGCGTCCAGCGCCAGGTGCCGAGCGAGTAGGGCGTCCAGTCCGGCGGGACGTTCGGACGCCAGCAGTCCGGCGCCGAAGGACGGGACGTACATCCACGTCCCGTTGTCGTCGAAGTCGGCGGCGTCCGAATCGTACGAGTATCGGACCCGACGTAGCGCGTCACGTCGCGGCGGTCGGCGCGGTCGCGCCGCTCCTCGAGGAAACTCGCGAAACGGTCCCGCGGCGCGCCCGCGGCCTCGACCTCGACCTCCGAATCGCCGCTGACGTACGCGTACTCGCCGGCGCGCACGAGGGCGCGGCCCCCGCGCCCGTTCACGTCGACCTGGCCGGCGAGGACGTAGACCTCCGTCCCGCGGCGGCCCGCGTCGACCCGGAAAAGCGAGCGGGCCGGCGAGAGGACCGTCGCGTCGTCCGTGTCGAGGCGCAGGGCGCGGTCGCGGGTCGAGACCTCGCGTACCTCGACCGCGACGGTGCCGCGCGCGAGGGCGAGGACGGTGCGGTCGTCGTCGCCTTCGTACGTGCGGTTGAGCTGCTCGAAGCGGAGCTCCGAGCGCCCGTCGAGGCGCACGACGTTCCCGTCGGAAAGGATCGCCTCGACGCGCGAGCCGGTTCCCGTGACGAGGACGTCTCCCGGGAGGACCGGCATGTTCAGGCGTGCCGCGGAGTCCTCGTCCGCCGGCGACACGAGCGACACCTCGGGGCCGACGTAGGCGAGGTACGTGTAGCCCTCGCGCTGGCCTGGGCCGACCCGGTCGCCGCCAGGAGGGCGATGGCGAAGAGGGTGAACCGGGTCGAGGGTGGCCTCATGACGTAGCTCCGTCCCCTCCCATGCGACCCGCGTACCAGCGCCGGGACCGTTGCACGTCCCCCTCCGGGGACGCTTGACCGCGACCGGGCGTCACCGGCACTCTCGACGCTCCGAAGCGGCTCCCCTAAAGGGGATTCCCGTGTCGGGAGAGGAAGAGCGGTTGGCCGTCCGCGAGATCGTCAAGTACGGAGACCCGAGGCTCGTCGCCCGCAACGAGGCCGTGTACGGATTTCGAGGATCCGTCCCTTCTGCGGCTCATCGAGGATCTCAAGCAGACGTGCTGGGCCGCGCCGGGACTCGGGTCTCGCCGCGCCGCAGATCGGCGTGAACCGTCACATCGCGATCGTCGACCTCTCGGTGGGCAAGGACCCGTCGCAGGTCCTCGTCCTCGTCAACCCGATCGTCGTGGGCGCGGAGGGGACGGTTCGGGACGAGGAGGGCTGCCTCTCGTTTCCGGACCTCGTCGAGACGGTCGAGCGCCCCGAGAGGGTCACGATCGAGGCGTTCGACGAGCGGGGGCACAAGCGCACGCTGGACGGGCGCGACCTCCTCGCGCGCGCGTTCTGCCACGAGATCGACCACCTCGACCAGCGCCTCTTCGTGGACCGGCTCTCGTCCCTCAAGAAGGGGCTGATCCTGCGAAAGGTCCTCAAGCGCCAGAAGCAGGGCTCCTGGTAGGTCAGGCCCCGGCCTTCGCCCGCATCTCATCGAGCACCTGCACGCGCCGCAGCGCCCGCCCGAAGTGGCCCGAGAAGTCGAGCAGGTGCTCGAGCTCGTGCGAGGCGCCCGGCGCCGGCGCCGGGCCGCGGCGGTGGACGCGGAGGGTCCCGATGAGCTCGCTCCCCGCGAAGAGCGGCGCCGCGGCCATCGTCCACTCCGCGTCGGGCTCGCCGGCCAGCCGCGGCGCGCGGCCGAACCGCGGGTCCGCGTCGAGGGCGAGCGCCGCGACGTAGGACGGCGGCGCGCCGCCGGGCCAGGTCGTCGACGCCGAGGCGTGGAGCTCGGCGACGCCCGGCCGGCGAAGGTGCAGGGTCGCGCCGTCCGCGCCGAAGACGGCCGCGATCCGGTCGAGGACGGGGACGAGCAGGTGGGCCCGCATCTCCTCGCCGGAGATCCCCTCGTCGTCGAGGCGCGACGCGATCTCCTGCTCGAGCTCGAGGATCTGCGGCGCGCGCGCTGCAGCGCGTCGACGAGCTGCTTGACGCGCAGCGCGTTCTTCACGCGGGCCTTCAGCTCGCGCGCCGAGAAGGGCTTCGTGACGTAGTCGTTCGCGAGCGCCTCGAAGCCCTGCAGGAGGTCTTCCTCCTCGGTCCGCGCGGTGACGAAGATGACCTGCGTCCCGGCGGTCGCGGCGGCCGTCTTGATGCGGCGGCAGACCTCGTACCCGGAGAGGTCGGGCATGCGGACGTCCAGGAGGACGACGTCGGGCCGGCGCGCGTCCACCTTCTGGAGAGCCTCGGTGCCGGAGAGCGCGCTCTCGAAGTCGCAGCCGAGCTCGTACGCGATGTAGGACGCGACCTCGGCCTGGTACGGATCGTCGTCGACGAGGAGGATCAGCGGCGGGGCCGCAGGCGTGCGGAACATGCGCGTTCGCGGCCTTATAGCACAGGGGTTCGACGCCGGGCCGCTGGCGGCGGGAGCCCGGATGCCCGAGAATCCCGCCCCGTGCCGCTGCGCCTCTACAACACGCTGACCCGTTCGCTGGAGGAGTTCCGGCCCCTCGTGCCGGGGCAGGTCGGCCTCTACACGTGCGGCCCGACGGTCTACGACCGCGTCCACATCGGGAACCTCCGGACGTTCGTCTGGGAGGACGTGCTCTGCCGCGTCCTGCGCGCGCTCGGCTACGAGGTCACGCAGGTCATGAACCTGACGGACATCGACGACAAGACGATCCGCGGCGCGGTCGCCGCGGGGCTTCCGCTCCGGGAGTTCACGGACCGGCACATCGCGACCTTCTTCGAGGACCTGAACGCGCTCGGCGTCGTCCCGGCCGCCGTCTACCCGCGCGCGACCGACCACATCCCCGAGATGGTCGAGATCGTGAAGAAGCTCGCCGCGCGGGGCCACACCTACGAGAGCGAGGGCTCGATCTGGTTCCGGATCGCGACGTTCCCGGACTACGGGAAGCTCTCGAAGATCGACCTCACGGCCGTGAAGCGCGGCGCGCGCGTCGCCGACGACGAGTACGAGAAGGAGGACGTCCGCGACTTCGCCGTCTGGAAGGCGGCGAAGGAAGGCGAGCCCGAATCCGCGACGTGGACGACCGAGCTCGGCCGCGGGCGGCCCGGCTGGCACCTCGAGTGCAGCGCGATGTCGATGAAGTACCTCGGCGAGACGCTCGACATCCACACGGGCGCCGTCGACAACATCTTCCCGCACCACGAGAACGAGATCGCCCAGAGCGAGGGCGCGACGGGGAAGCCGTTCGTGCAGGACCTGGCTCCACGCCGAGCACCTGATCGTGGACGGCGAGAAGATGGCGAAGAGCAAGGGCAACTTCTTCACGCTGCCCGACCTCGTCGAGAAGGGCTACCGCCGCGGGCCGTCCGCTACCTCTTCCTGTCCGTCCCGTACCGCATGAAGCTGAACTTCACGTTCGACGCGCTGAACGGCGCGGCGTCGGCGCTGGAGCGGCTGGACTCGCTGGATCTGAGGCTTTCGGAGAGAGAGGAAGAGGAAAGACCGAAGAGAAGAGAAGATTTCTTTGAATGGTGATCGGCCTCGATCAGGCGACGTTCTCGATCGAGAGGGGCGAGTTCGTCTTGCTCACCGGCCCGTCCGGCGCGGGCAAGTCGACGCTGATGAAATTGCTCTTCATGAGCGGAGCCGACCAGCGGGCAGATCCTCGTCGCCGGGCGGGACATCGGCCGGATCGCCGCGCGAGGGCGTGCCCTTTTTCCGGCGCAACATCGGCGTGGTCTTCCAGGACTTCAAGCTGCTCGACAACCGGACCGTGGTCGAGAACGTCGGCTACGCGCTGGAGGTGCTGGGCGCGTCGGACGCGGAGATCCGCGAGAGGTCCCGACTCAAGCGCCTCGAGCAGGTGGGCTTGAAGCACAAGGCGACGTCGCTGCCCCGAGCGGCTCTCGGGAGGCGAGCAGCAGCGCGTCGCCATCGCCCGCGCGCTGGTGAACGACCCGCCGATCCTGCTCGCCGACGAGCCGACCGGCAACCTCGACCCCTCGCTCACCGACGAGCATCATGCAGCTGCTCTTCCGGAACGCGCGCCGGCACCACCGTGATCGTCGCCACCCACGACCAGGCAATGGTGGACAAGATGCGCCGCCGGGTGATCGAGCTGTCGCGCGGGCGGATAATCCGCGACGAGGAGGCCGGCCGATACACGCGGGACGAGTCGACGCGCGAATTCGGCGCGCCGGATGCGGGCTCCGTCCACCCGGCCCCCGGCTCTAGGCGATGCGCATCGGGTTCTTCTTCCGCGAGGCGCTGCGCGCCTTCGGCGCAACGCGAGCCCGCTTCGCCGCGCTCGCGACCGTGCTGGTCACGTGCTCGTCCTCGGCGTGTTCCTGCCGGTCGTCCAGGCGACGACCGGCGCCGCCAACGAGCGTCCGCAGCAAGGTCGCGGTCGACATCTACCTGAAGGCGACGCCAGCGGGCCGACAAGACCGGGTCCGCAGGAGCTGCTTCGCACGCCGCACGTCCGCACGGTGCGTTCATCTCCAAGGCGAGGCCTACCCCCAGCAGTCGAAGCTCAATCCCAAGGCCTATCGGCTGCTCGGGGCCAACCCGCTGCCGGACACCTACCGCGTCATCCCCGACAACCCGTACAACACCTGGCGGCTCAAGGCGGTCGCTGCCAAGGCCACGGCCGGCGGGACCCGGATGTCGACCGCGATCCAGAGGTCTCCAACCGCGAAGGACACGAAGAAATCCTCGCGGTCACGGATGTGGTGACGATCACCGCCGCCGCCTTGCCCGTCCTGCTCGGCGTCGCCTCGATCCTGCTGATCGCCAACACGATCCGTTCATCCTCTAGCCCGTCGCCGCGAGGTCGAGGTGATGAAGCTCGTCGGCGCCACCGACTGGTTCATCCGGTGGCCGTTCGTCCTCGAGGGCGTGATCGTCGGCGCCATCGGCGGGCTGCTGCGGTCGCCGTGCTCGGCGTCGCTAAGATCGCGGTCTCGACCCGCTCGCCAAGAACTTCGGCTGATCGCCGCGCCCCGACGATCCCGTTCACGGCGCTCGTCGTGGT
>CAWIUK010000006.1:0-267331 GCA_963839295.1 uncultured Acidobacteriota bacterium
CGGAGTCCGCAAGGGAGCCGCGCCGCCGGCGCACTGAGCCGCAGCGGGAACCGAAGTGCTGCCTACTGCCGGATGTGGCGGCTGAGTCGGCGCCACGCGGGCGCCATCGCCCGAAGGCCCGCGGCCTCCATCTTGCGGTAGAGAGAGAGCGCGGCCTCTCCGGTCTCCGTCAGAACGGCACCGCCGTGAGCCGCGCCGCCGCGGACCGTCGTCACGACGGGCTCGCGAAACCCCCGGTTCATCGTCTGGACGAGCTTCCACGCCCTCATGTAGGACATTCCGAGGGAGCGCGCCGCGTCTTGAATGCTCCCGAGCTTCCGGATTGCCTCCAGGAGGTCGGCCTTCCCGGGGCCGAGGACGACGTCGTGGCCTCGGAAGACGCGGATCCGGGGCCGGAGGCGGATGCCAGGCGCGCCCTTCATGGCGGAGCCATTCTAGGCACGCCCGGCCGTGCCTCAGAAATTCATGATGTACGTGGCCCGCAGCACGCGGGAGAAGCCGCCCGGGCGGCCGAGCGGGAAATCCTCGCCGATCGTGATCGAGTGCTTCGGGGCGAACCACGTCCGGATCCCCGGAGTGATGCTCGCGATCGTCGTGCCCGACGCGGGCCCGTCGAGGTCGCGGGTCGCGAAGAACTCCACGAACGTCGTGAAGTTCCGGAAGCCCTTCGTGTCCGGCGAGGTCCAGGTCGTCGCGAGGGAAAGGTCGCCCGCGACGTCCCGGGTCCTCGCGCCGGTTTTGGCGGGGCCGGGCAGCGTCTCGTACTGGACAGACTCGTAGAGGCCCGTCCGCCCGAGGGCAGGGAGAAGCGCATGGAGATCCTGCCACGCCCCGACCGCGTACGCGACGGACGTCTGCGTCTGGCCGACGCCCTTGTTCGGGAAGCCCAGTTTGACCTGGAAGTCCGCCGAGAGCGTGGCCGTGTCCACGAGCTGGGTGCGGAGAATCGCCCCGCCCCCACTGCCGCTGGCCGTCGTCCCCCCGTCCTTTTGGTTCCACTGGTAGTTGGCAACGACCTCGATCATGAGGCGCCGGGAGAGGCCGTAGGCGATCAGGCCGTTCGCGAGCGTCTGCGTCTCCACGGCTGCGTTCCCGCGGACGTCCGTCCTGCTGGCGTCGAACCGGAACTCCCGCTCGAGAAAGTTCGTCGTGACGCGCAGGAGCGCCATGTCGGGCGTGAACCGGTGACGATGCGCCCAGTCTTCGTCCCAGCCGGCCGAGAAGAAGTTGCCGAGCCCGAGGTCCGTGAGGGCCGCGTGGGCTTCTGCCGGACGGGAGTCGCCCTCGGGCGCGTCCGGCGGATCACCGCCGGCGGATGCGATCCCGGAGAGGAAGAGCACGGCAGCGACGGCGAGAGCGAGGCCGGGACGCGGGCCGGGGCTCGTCATGGAGGACGTTATATTTCAAGAAATATATTGAGTCCACCCGGACGCCCTTCAGGCCCGGAAGGTGGCCTTCAAGGCTCTTTTCCACGGGCTTTTCCTCCGCGCTCGGCCCGAGGAGTTTCCGCCGGTCTTCGTCGTGCCCGTCGCGGGATGAACCGGAAGCAAGGACAGATCCGATCCCGAGGCCGCAAACTCCTCGACCGGCACGCGGCGGATGCGCCCGACGAGATCGCCGTCGGCCGCGACGGACGCGTCGTCTCCGAGCGCCCCGATCGCCTGTCGATGCCACCGCCGGGCTTCCGGGTCGGGAGAGAGGGCGTAGAAGACGAACTTTGCCCTCTTCTCCTCGAGGATGAGGCCTGCTCGCTTCAGCTCCCCGAGGTGCGCGGACACGGTCGACGGCGCGAGCTTCAGAACCGCCGTGAGCTGGCAGACGCAGAGCTCCCCGTCGGCGAGCATCGCGAGGATTCTCAGCCGGGCGGGATGTGCCATGGCCTTGGCGAGGCGCGTGAGCGAAGCGAGCGGCGCCGTCATCGTTCCGGGAGTGCAGGGGAGGGTTTCCTCCGGCCGGCCCGCGGAAGGCAGGCTGGACGCTTCGGATTCCCGGGAATCATTGACAGGCCCACTTCTTCATTCTACATTTCGCTCTGTGACGAAGTGAAAAGAAATCATCCCGGAGGAGTCCGCATGATCCGGAAGCTCCTGACCGCAATCTCGGTTGCCCTGGCGCTGTTCGCCACTGGATCGGCCCTCCCCGAGACCGCCAAGCCGTCCGGCGAAGGCCCCATCGTGGCCCTCTCCCCAGCCGAGCTGACATCGGCGCTCCAGGGGGGGAAGCCGGTCGTGATGGAGTTCGGCGGAGAAACCTGCATCCCGTGCCGCCAGATGCAGCCCGTCCTCCAGGAGATCCGTGGGGAGCTCGGGAAGAGGGGACGCGTCCACAATTTCTGGATCCAGGCGCATCCGGAAGTGGCCCGCCAGTTCAACGTGATGGTGATGCCGACCCAGATCGTCTTCGATGCGAAGGGGGCCGAGGTCTTCCGTCACATCGGCGTCTTCTCTCTCCCGGAGTTCCGTAAGGTGCTCAAGGATAAAGGCATTTTCTGATCGAGGACCTGCTGCCCAGGATTGCGGCGGCGGCCGGCTCGGCGCCTCCGGCAGCGACCTTGCTCCTCGTCTTCGCCGGCGGCCTCCTCTCGTCCGCCAGTCCGTGCGTTCTCGCGGCGGTCCCCCTCATCGTCGCGACCGTGGGGGGGACGGCCGTCTCGAAGGGGCGGGCCGTCGCGCTCTCGCTGGCATTTGCCCTCGGCATGGCCATCTGCTTCGCGGCCCTCGGCACGGTCGCCGCGCTGACCGGCCGTCTGATCGGCGACATCGGGAGGTTCTGGCCCTTCCTGCTCGGAGGCACCCTGGCCGTCGTCGGACTCCACCTCGCCGGGCTCGTCCGGATGCCCCTGCCCACCCTCGACGGAAGACGCTTTCGGGGATCCGGTGTCACCGGCGCCTTCGCGCTCGGTGCCCTCACGGGAACTCTCTCGTCTCCATGCGCGACCCCGATCCTCGTTCTCATCCTGTCCCTCGTCGCGTACGAGCGGCAGGTTGCCTGGGGTGCGACGTTGATGATCGCCTACTCCCTCGGGCACGTCGTCCTTCTCTTCCTGGCCGGAGTCGCGAGCGGGTTCGCGGCGGCGTACCTCGGCTCGCGCGCGTCCGTCTGGGCTCAGCGGCTTCACAAGGCGTTCGGCTGGGTCCTCGTCGGCGCCAGCGTGCTCATCCTCGTCCCGGCCTTCTTCTCGGCCCTCGGGCTGCGGTCGTGAGGAACGCGATGAGCACACCCACAGGAGGTGAACCATGAAGGTCAAGGTTCTCGGGACCGGCTGCGCCAGGTGCAAGGCGCTGTACGCAGAGGCCGCAAAGGTCATCACCACGCTCGGACTCCAGGCCGACCTCGAGAAGGTCGAGAAGATCGAGGACATCATGGCGTTTCGAATCATGGCGACCCCCGCGCTCGTGATCGACGGAGAGGTGAAATCCGCGGGCCGGCTGCCGAGCGCCGCCGAGATCACGACGTGGCTGACGCCGGCTGCCGCGAAGCAGTGACGGCGGCAGAGGACGCTGACCATGACGGACTTTCTCGAGACGACCGTCGACAAGTTCACGTTCCGGGTGGCGACCGACCGGATGTACACCAAGGGAGGTGTCTGGGTCCTGCCTGTCCCGGGAGACGCCGGGGCCCCCGCCCGCGTCCTCGTCGGCGTCACGGACCTGCTGCAGCAGGAGAGCGGTGATGTCGCCTTCGCGAAGGTCGCCGCGCCCGGAACGCTCCTCATCGAAGGGCAGGAGCTCGCCGAGCTGGAGACGATCAAGGTGAACGTCGCGATCGCCTCGCCGCTCGCCGCCTCCGTCCTCGAGGTCAACGGGGCGCTCGCCTCGACGCCCGAGCTCGTGAACCAGGACCCCTACGGCAAGGGCTGGCTCGCCGTGCTCGCGCCCACCCGCTGGGAGACGGACCGTCCCCGGCTCCTCGACCCGCAGGCGTACCACGTGTACATGCTGGCGGAGGTGAAGCAGAAGGTGGAGGCGCCTTGAGCAAGACGAGTCTCACCATCGTCGTCCCGTGCAGCGGCATCGGCAAATCCCTCGGCAGCGTCAGCCGCGAGGCGGCATACGAGCTGTGCGAGAACCTCCGGCCGGCGTCGACGCGGCTCGTGGCGCTCTCCAAGCTCGTCCTCGGCGAGGAAGAGGCCGGGCGGCTCGTCCGCGAGAACCCGGTCGTCACGATCGACGGGTGCAAGCACATGTGTGCGGCGAGCCTCGTCCGGCACAGCCACGGCGAGGTCACCCGCGAAGTCGCGGTTCTCGACGTGTTTCGCCGCCACAGCCGCCTCAAGCCGGAGGGAATCGCCGATCTGAACGAGGACGGCCATGAGCTCGCCCTCGTCGTCGCCACCGAGATCGCAAACGACCTGGACTCGCTCGAGTCGACGGGAGGGTCTCATGCCTGAGCTGCCGGCCCGAAAGGCGGGAATCGTCGCCTGCTCCGGCGAGGAGATCGCCGAGGGTACCGTCTCGAGGCTCGCGGCGCTGCGAGTGCTGCACGAGACGCGCCGCGGCGAAACCGTCACCATCTGCCTGCCTCTCTTCCTGGCCGGCGGCGAGGGAGACCGGGCCTTCGCCCGCGTACACCCGACGATCACGGTCGATGGCTGCGAGCTGCGCTGCGCCGCCCGGGGGACGGAGATGCACTCCGGCAAGCCGGCGGCCAGCCTCGTCGTCTCCGACCTCCTCAGTCAGAACGGCCTGGAGAGGCCCCGTGGGCGGCGGAAGCTGGACGACGCGGGAAAGCGCGCCGTGGACGTGACGGCGGCGAGGCTCGCGGAGATGGTCGACGAGGTTCTCGGACGTTCGCGGCGGGGCGCCCTCCCCGCGGCCGAGGCCGAACCCGCCTCGACGCTCCCCGCCGTCACCTGCGCGTGCCGATCGGGAACACCGCTGTCCACGATCAAGCCACGGATCCCGTCGTGAGCCGGACCGCGACCTATCACACGACGGTCCGGTGGACGGGGGAGCACTGGGGGCACCTCACGCTCGGGAACGGCCCCGAGATGAAGTTTTCGGCGCCCCCGGATGCGCAGGGTCACGCGGGCGTCCTCACGCCCGAGGACGCTTTCGTGGCCGCCGCCAACACCTGCGTGATGCTCATGTTCATCTGGGCGGCCGAGCGGTTCAAAATCGACCTGCTCTCGTACGACTGCGACGCCGAGGGAACGAAGCTCATCGAGATCGACCGGACGGAGATCTTCAGTCGCCTGCTCTTCCGGCCGGTGATCCGCGTCTCCGCTGGCGCCGAGCCGCGCGACGCGGTCGAGTCCCGGGCCCGTCGCGCCCTCCAGTCCGCGCGGAAGTACAGCCTCGTCGCGAACTCGGTGAAATCCGAGCTCGTGTTCGAACCCGTCGTCAAGGTCGAGGCCTGATCCGCAGTCGACGGATGAACGCCGTTCCGTTCGGGCTTCGTCCTCGCCGCCTCGAGGGCGTCTTAGAGTGCCGGCGACGGACGCCGAGTCCGCTTGTTGGGCTGCCGAGCCGGCTTCATCCGTGCCTCGCGACGGCGCCGAGGGCTCCCCACCAGGAAATCGCGACCAACCCGGCACGGATCCAGTTGAGCCGAATCCAGCGGTGAACCTCGATTTGCAGGCGTTCGGTTGAAGCGTTCCCGCCTCCCGCCTCGAGAAACCGTTCGATCGTGGGGCGAAAGTACACCAAGGTCCACGCAACACCGGCGACGGCGCATGCGGCAGAAACGGTGAGGTCTACCCCTTGATTTCCCGTTCGAAAAGCAAGACCCAACGCAGCGAGCGCGCTCAACGCGTACAACGGGGCCACGGGAACCCAGAACGCCGGGATGTTCATCCGGCTGACCGGCGTTCCGACGAACCCGTGGAAGGATTCGGGCGGCTTTCGGCTCCACGCGGGATGCACGACCAGTGCTTCGTACACACTCGCACCGAAAACGAGCGATACCACCACGGCATAGAACCACAGGACCGGCGTGTAGAGCGTCATCGCACGATCTCCTCTGCTGTCAGCCCGACGATCTCGAGTCCAGCGGCGAGAAGGCAGGAGCGCCGCGACGGACCAGAGGCACAGCGCCGCGCGACGCGTTGTCCTTCGCGTTGAGAGCCGGCTGAAGGTCGCGCCCTCGGGATCTGGGGCTTGTTGCGCGAACCCTGGATGCTCAGCTGGCTCGTGCCTGCGAACTCCGGCGCGAACTCGCCGCGCAACGGGTGAAGGTAAATGGTGGAGCTGATCAGGATCGAACTGACGACCTCCTGAGTGCGATTCAGGCGCTCTCCCAAACTGAGCTACAGCCCCACCCGTCCGAGAGGAGGCGGAGATTAGCGGGAAGGCGCGGGGCCGTCAAACCCGCCGTCCCGGGCGTCAGGGGGCGGGCGTCGCCACGAGCTTGCGCTTGATGGCCCGGAAGATGCCGTCGAGGAGGGAGTCCTCGAGGTTCAGCGAGCGGACGGCGAAGCGCAGGAGCCGGCCGTGCACCTCGGCCTCCTCCGTCACCGTCAGCTTCGTGATCTGCGAGCTCTCGATCGCGAGGTCGAACGTCCACGTGCCCGACCATGAAACGTCGGGCTCCACGGTCTTCACGACGAGGCCGTAGGGCGGCCGGAACGTGTCGATCTCGATCTTCACGGGCGTCCCGACGACCTCGATCGAGTCGGGCGGCCGCGTCGCGGTGCCCTGGTCCAGCGCGCGCATGTCCGAGCGGTCGACGGGCAGCTGGCGGATCGACAGGAGCGCCGACCACACGCGCTCGGGAGGCGCCGCGAACGACATGCGGCGCGTCACGATGTGTTGCGGCTTCATACCGGCCCCGATCATGTACATGACGGCCACCGCCGCGGCGCAGAAGGCGAGGAACTTCAGGAGGGCCTTCATTTCTTCGTGATCCCCTTCATGACGTGATTCTCTTCCTCGGTGCCCGCGGTGGCGAGGTCGGCGAGGCTCGTTCCCTGCAGGACCGCGCGCTCCTCGCGCGCCGCCTTGCCGAAGATGCGGTGGAGGCTCGTCGCGACCGCGTCGTTTCCCTTCGGGACGGCGCGGGCGGCCGATTCGCCGATCGCGCGCGCGACCGCGTAGAGCGAGATCGTCTCCGGGGCCCGCGTGAGCGAGAAGACGCCGCCCTCGCGGGCCGCGACGAGTCCGGCCTGGCGAAGGTCGCGGACCAGCGGGACGACGTCCGACTCGGGCCCCCCAAGCTCGTGCGCGAGCGCCGTGAGCGTCCGGGTCGCCCGGTCGTTCCGCCACGCGACCGTCAGGACGAGGAGGAGTCGCACGGACTCGTAGAGCCGCCCTCCCTCCTCCGTGCGCTCCTCGAGCGCGTCGTGGTCGAGGAACTCGGCGCGGAACTGGATCGCGTGCGCGAGCGAGATCCCGAGGAGGAAGAGGACGAAGACGAAGCCCACCGCGACGACGAAGACGATCGCGGCCGTGAGCGGGCCGTAGACGGCGCCCCCCCCCGCGAGCTGGGCGACGCCCCGCGTGATCGCCATCCGGAGCGCCGTGATCGTCGCCGCCGCGAACGTCGCGGCGATGAGCGCCGGGCCCCAGCGGACGGACGCGCCGGGGAGCGTCCGGTAGAGGTAGACGAGGAGGACGAGCGTCAGGATGGAGCCGAGCGGACGGAAGCCCGAGAAGCCCGCCCCGGTCTCGAGGAGGAAGGACGTCAGGACGCCGATCGCGATCGGCCCGAGGATCATGACGGCGAGCGCGGCCCCGATCCGGCGGAGCGGCGGCCGCGGCGTGACGGTCGTCCCCCAGAGAGCCTGCGCGGCGCCTTCCACGAGAAAATAGGTCCTGAGGGACGTCACGAGGAAGAAGATCGTCGCCGTCCCGGACACGGAGGCGTACCGCACGAGCGTCTGGAGGTCCGCGACGACCTCGCGGCCCGCGCCCGGGAGCGCGAGGCGCAGGATGCGGTAGATGCCGACGCCCGAGAGCCCGAAGAACGTGGACGTCAGGACGGTGACGGACGCGATGAGGGGGACGAGGGTGAGCAGGGACGAGTAGGCGAGGCTCGAGGCGAGGTCGAGACCGCGGGCGTCCCAGAAGCGGCGCACCGTGCCCCGCCCGACGACCCTCAGCGTCTCGGACAGGTTCTGCTCCGGGCTGCGGGCGAGCCTCATCTGCGCCGTCGTGGGGTGCATGCCGCCTCCCATCGTAACCTTCCGCCGATGCGCGGGCTGTGACAAGATTCCGCCTCCCGAAGGAGGGCCCCATGGCCAACACAACCGTCGAAGACGCCGCCCGGGCGGTGGAGCAGAAGATCGACGCGACGCGCGAGGCCGCGGCCTCGGGCGCGGGCCGGGTGCGCGAGCGCGTCTCGGAGGTCGCCGACAGCGTCAAGGCGCGCGCGAGCGCCCTGCGCGACAAGATCGCGGACACCGAGTGGGAAGACGTGAAGTCGAACGTCGCGGGCTACGTGCGCGACAACCCGGGGAAGTCGATCGCGATCGCGCTCGGCGTCGGGTTCGCCTTCGGGCTTCTCCTCAGGCGGAGGGACGACTGATGGACGGCGCCGCCCGCCCGCCCGCACCGCACGGCGCCTCGCCGGAAGGCCCGGTCGGCGCGCTCGGCGAGCCGTTCGGCCTCATCGCGTCCGGCGAGTGGCAGAAGACCGCCCTCGAGACGGTCCGCAAGTACCCGATCCCGTGCCTCGTCGGCGCGGCCGCGGTCGGCTTCCTCGTGGGCCGGTACCGCGGCAAGGCGATCGTCGGCGCCCTCGCGGGCGTCGCGGCGAACATGGTCCTGCGGCAGCTCGGCGAGTCATTCGTCGGCGGCGACGCGTAGAGAGAGAAGAGAATATTTCTCTGCTATGCGGCGGCCGCGTTGCGGCCGCCGGCGGAACGAATATTCCCCGGCTGTCCGGAGTCAAGGGCGCGCTGCGCGCGCCGCGGAGCGGTCGAAGACCCTTGACACCGGACAGCCGGCCCAGATTCCCTTCTCGGGCGGCTGCGAATGCAGCCGCCGATAGCAGAAATCTCTTCTCTTCCCTCGTACACTGTTCCCCATGGAGAAAGCCGCGAAGGCTCATCCGTCGATCCTGACGTTCGCGTCGTCGGCGGGTTGAGCGTGCAAGCTGGGTCAGTCTGACCTGGTGAAACTGCTGGAAGCGCTGCCGCGGGTTCACGACCCGCGCGCTCTCGTCGGGTTCGAATCCTCCGACGACGCTGCCGTCTTCCGCCTCGGCGATCCCGGCGACGCCGACGCCGAGTGCCTGCTCGCGACGACCGACTTCTTCACGCCCGTCGTGGACTCGCCGTTCGACTTCGGCCGCGTCGCGGCCGCGAACGCGCTTTCGGACATCTGGGCGATGGGCGGCGAGCCGCTCTTCGCGCTCAACCTCGTCGGCTTCCCGGTCAAGGCGCTCCCGATGGAGGTTCTCGGCGAGATCCTCGCGGGCGGTGCCGCGGTCGCCGAGGAGGCCGGGATCCCGATCCTCGGCGGCCACTCGACGGACTTCGACGTCCCGGTCTACGGGATGGCCGTGACGGGGCGCGTGAAAGCCTCGCGTCTGCGACGCAACGTCGGCGCCCGGCCGGGCGACGCGCTCGTCCTCACGAAGGCGCTCGGGACGGGAATCCTGACGTCCGCGATGCGCGCGCGCGTGCTGCGCGAGGGCTCGTTGCGCGCGCTGCTCGGCCGCGGCGAGGGCCCGGCGCCGGACGAGGAGGCGGCCGCGGTCGCGTCGATGGCGCGCCTCAACCGCTCCGCGGCCCGGGCCGCCGACGCCTTCGACGTGTCGGCGTCGACGGACGTGACCGGTTACGGCCTGCTCGGCCATCTGAAGGAAATGCTCGGCGCCGGCGGCGTGTCGGCGGAGGTCTCCGTCGCGGCGCTGCCGTTCCTCGAGGGCGCGCGGCGGCTCGTCTCGCGCGGCTTCGCGCCGGACGGGTCGAGGCGGAACCTCGCGGCGGCGCGGCCCCGGCTCGAGGTGGCGCCGGGCGTCGAGGAGGCCGATCTTCTCCTTGCGGCCGACGCCCAGACGTCGGGAGGGTTGCTCCTTGCCGTCCGGGAATCGCAGGCGCAGGCTCTCGTGGCGGCGCTGCGCGGGGCGGGGGACGCTCCGGCGGCAATCGTGGGACGATTCTCGAAGGCGGATGCGGGCTCACCCGCGATCCGGGTGGTCACCTGAAGGAGGCCGACATGGACGGCACGGTCAACGAAGAGCGCTGGGAAGGGGTCGCGTCGGCGGCGAACGAATCCGAGGCCGCGCTCATCGCCGGGTTCCTCGAGAGCCGTGGCATCCCGGCCCGCGTCGTGGACAAGAGCTTCCACCAGACGCCGACCGAGAGCGAGGACCTGTCGGGGATCGAGGTCGGTGTCCCGGCCGCACGCGTCGCCGAGGCGCGAGAAGAGCTCGCCCGCCGCGAGAAGGCGTACGACGAGGCGGCGCCTGGCTCGGATCTGATCACCGACGAGGAGCCGTCCGGCGGCTGACCGGCGGGACCGCGCGGGCGTCCGTTAGAATCCGGCGCCGGAGTCTCATTGCAGCCTGAAAAGATCGGTCGCTACGTCATCCTGCGCACGCTCGGGAAAGGCGCGATGGGCGTCGTGTACCTCGCGCGCGACCCGCAGATCGAGCGCGAGCTCGCGCTGAAGACGATCCGCTTCGACGACGCGGAGAAGAGTTTCAGCGCCGACGAGGCCAAGGCCCGCTTCCTCAAGGAGGCGAAGATCTCCGGGCGCCTCCAGCACCCGCACATCGTGACCGTCTTCGACGTCGGCGAGGACCAGGGAATGCTCTACCTCGCGATGGAGCTCGTGCAGGGCGGGAGCTTCTCGCAGCGCCTCGCCGACCCGGCCGGGTTCGCGATGCGCGACCGCATCCGCGTCGTCGCCGAGGTCGCCGAGGCCCTCGCGCACGCGCACGAGCGTGGCGTCCTCCACCGCGACATCAAGCCGGCGAACATCCTCCTGACGCCCTCGCTCTCGGCGAAGGTGACCGACTTCGGGATCGGCAAGCTCCTGACGGGCGACACGGAGCTCACGTCCACGGGCCAGATGGTCGGCTCCCCGGCCTACATGTCGCCCGAGCAGATCAAGGGCGACAAGCTCGACGCGCGCACCGACATCTTCTCGCTGGGCGTCGTCCTCTACCAGGCCGTGACGCTCCGCAAGCCGTTCCCCGCCGACACGCTCACGACGCTCGTCTACCAGATCCTCCACGAGGAGCCCGCCGACCCGGCCGTCGTCGCCGGCGACCTGCCCGAGGGCCTCGGGGCGATCGTCCGCCGCTGTCTCGCGAAGGATCGCGCGAACCGGTACTCGGACGCCGCCGAGCTCGCGGACGACCTGCGCGAGGCGCTCGGGTTCTCGGCGGTCGGCTCGACCGCGAACTACTCGGACAGCAGGCTCAAGCGCGGGCGGTCGTCGCCGTCCGCGCCGGTGGTCCCGCCGCCTTCCGGTTCGTCCGCCGCTTCGTCCATGGCGCCGACCGCGGCGATGGCCATCGTCCCGCCCGGGCCCGCGGGCGCCGCCCCGCTCCCGGTCACGACGCCGATCCCGGTGCAGGACTCGGAGTCCCCGACGATCACGACGGGCCGCCGGATGGGCGAGCTCGCCGCGAAGGCCGGAGCGAAGGTCCCGCCGCCCGGGCCGAAGAAGGGCCTCTCGCCCGCCGTTCTCGGCGCCGCCGTCCTCGCGGCCCTCGTCGCCGTGGCGGGCGGCGTCTTCCTCGCGAGGAAGGGCGGCCCTTCCGACGGCAGGGCCGACGTTCCGGCGCCGCCGGCCGAGACAGGATCCTCCGCACCCGCCTCGTCCGCCGCCGCGTCCGTCTCCCCGCCGTCCACGGCCGGGCCCGCGGTCGCGGTCGTCGAGACGCCTGCGGGCGCACCCGCGCCGCCGGCGGCCGCCTCCGTTCCGTCCGCGCCGAAGAAGGCGCGGACGAAGGCCGCGCCCGCAGGCGATTCGAGCGCGACGGCGTCGTCCGCCGCCTCGGCCGCGAAACCCTCCGCGCCCGCCGCAAAGACCGCCGACCTCGCGGTCACGATCCGCCGCTTCCTGAAGATCAACGTGTCGCCGAGCCAGGCGCGCGTCTTCCTCGACGGGAACTACATCGGGATCTCGGACGACTGGGACGACGCCGGGGGCGGCTCGCTCCTGACGTTCAACCTGGAGGGTCAGCACCGGATCCGGATCTGTGCCCCGGACCATCGCGACCTGCTCGTGGACGTCGTCGTCCGCGCGACGGCCACCGACGACAAGGTGACGATCGACGAGGACCTCCCGAAGGGGACGCCGGACGGCCCGACGGGGCCGGAAGGCAACTTCCACAGGCCGAACTACAAGACGGTCGGCGCCGTGCTCTTCAACGTGGAGCCGCCGGACGCGATCGTCTCGGTGAACGGCAAGGAGTACGGCCCGGCCTCGAAGTGGGCGAAGGACGAGATGATGTTCCGCGACATGGCCGTCTACCAGATCGGCCTCGCGGCGCCCGGCCACGAGCCGAAGACGGTGCGGCTCATGGTCGCGCCCACGGCCGGAGAGATCCGCGCGACGATCAAGGAAAAACTCAAGAAGCAGTAAGGAGATCTTCTTCGAAGGTCTGGTGAGCGCAGGCGCAGCGGGATCGCCGGCGCGGTCCCTGAGGCGCAGGCGCCTGTCACCCTTCTAAGAGATCTTCTCTTCTCTCTTCCTCAAATCGGTCCTGCGAGAATGCGGAAGCCTGCCGCCTTTTTGATCACCTGCTCCAGCCGCCGCGCGAGGAGCACCGTCAGGCCCCCGAGCAGGGGAGCGCCTTCGGGCGCGCCGCTGCCGAGCAGCCGCTGAAAGACCTCGCGCGTCAGGACGTAGACGACCGCCGGCCCGCCGTGCGCGTAGACGTCCGCCGAGCGCGGCGCGTCGTCGACGAGCGGCATCTCGCCGACGATCTCGCCGGGCTTCAGGATCGCGAGGGCCTCCTCGCCCGCGCCCGCGATGTCGAGCGAGACGCGGAGCTTCCCGTCGACGAGGAGGAACGCCTCGTGGCCGGTGTCGCCCGCCTTCATGAGCGCGGCGCCGGGCAGCACGGTCTTCGCGGTGAGGCCGAGGGCCGGAAGGATCGCGGGGTCGAGCCCCGCCGTCTCGAAGAGGTCCCGGGCCCGGGCGAGGTCCACCTCGGAGTCGATCGTGCGGGCGCGCGCCGGGTCGGGCGGCGCCGGGCGCGCCGGGAGCCCCTCGAAGAACCGGCCGAGCGAGCCGTTCGTGTCCCGGATCGCGGTGGTGAGGCTCGCGAGGGCGAGCCGGCGGAACGCTCCTCCCGCCTCACCGGCGTCGAAGACGAGGGCGAGGACGTCGCCGGCCGGGAGGAAGACCGCCGTCGCCCCCGCGTCGGGCCTCAGCCGGGAGACGCCCGGCGAGCCGCCGAGGGCGGCGCGCAGGTCGGCGAGCGCGGGGGCGAGGAGCCGCGCGACGGGGTGCGGCCCGAACGGGGTCTCGGCGAGGAGGCCCGCGGTCCCGGTCAGGAAGAGAAGGACTCCCGCAGGGGAGGCGCTGTCCGGAATCTCGTCTCCCGCGGCAAAAACGCGGCGGGCGCGCGCTCCGGAGAGCAACTCGGCGTCGCGTGCGCTTCCCACCTCCCTGATTATCCGCCGAGGTGCATCTGTATCGGTTGACGGTTCGGGGGGTGGGCACTATCGTCGCGACGCGGCGATGAGCGTTCCCTCCACGGATCCTGCCCCGGCCCTCCGCCATACCCCGCTCTGGGAACGGCACAGGGCGCTCGGCGGCAAGATGGTCCCCTTCGGCGGATGGGACATGCCCGTCGAGTACTCCGGCCTCTCCGAGGAGCACCGGGCCGTCCGCGAGCGCGCCGGCCTCTTCGACGTCTCGCACATGGGGGAGATCCGGGTCAGGGGCCCGAAGGCCTTCGAGGTCGTCCAGCGCCTCACGTGCAACGACGTCGCGGCGCTCGACGACGGCAAGGTCCAGTACTCGGCGTTCCTGACGCCGAAGGCCACGTTCGTGGACGACCTCCTGACGTATCGCATCGCGGCCGACGACTATCTCCTGGTCGTGAACGCCTCGAACACGCCGAAGGACGTCGCGTGGGCGAAGACGGCCGAGTGCGTCGGCGCGGCGGTCGAGGACGAGTCGCCCGTCTGGGCGCAACTCGCCGTCCAGGGGCCGCGCGCCGAGGCGATCCTGCAGACCCTCACGGAAACGCCGCTCGCGCGGATCACCTACTACCGCTTCGAGCCCGGGAAGGTCCTCGGCGTGCCCGCTCTCCTCTCGCGCACGGGCTACACGGGCGAGGACGGATTCGAGGTCTACCTCCACCCGGACCACTCCGGCGACGTCTGGGACGCGATCCTGAAGGCGGGCCGGCCGCACGGCATCCTGCCCGCCGGGCTCGGCGCGCGCGACACGCTGCGCCTCGAGGCGTGCCTCGCGCTGTACGGCAACGACATCGACGACGAGCACACGCCGTGGGAAGCGAACCTCGGCTGGATCGTCAAGATGAAGAAGGGCGAGTTCACGGGACGCGAGGCCCTCGCGAAGCAGAAGGAAGCGGGCGTCCCGCGCAAGCTCGTCGGCTTCGAGGTCACGGGCCGCGGGATCGCGCGCCACGGGTACGCCGTGCAGGTGGGCGGGGCCGCGGGAGTCGTGACGTCCGGGACCCAGCCGCCCACGGTCGGCAAACCCATCGGCCTCGCCTACGTCCCGGCGGACAAGTCCGCGCCCGGGACGGTCCTGACGATCGACGTGCGCGGCCGCGGGGTTCCGGCCGTCGTCGTGCCGACGCCGTTCTACAAGCGCCGCTAGCGGATCCACCGCGGGAGCAGGAGAGGGACATGAGCGTTTATCCGGACGACCGCCGCTACACGAGGAGCCACGAATGGATCCGCGTGGACGGGGACGTCGGCACCATCGGCATCAGCGACCACGCCCAGAAGGAGCTCGGAGAGATCGTCTTCGTCGAGCTCCCGGACACCGGCGAGATCTTCGACGCGGGACAGGAATTCGGAACGATCGAGTCCGTGAAGGCCGTCTCCGAGGTCTTCCTGCCCGTGGCCGGGGAGATCCTCGAGACCAACAAGGTCCTCGCGGACGAACCCGGCGCCGTGAACGAGGACCCGCACGGCGACGGCTGGCTGGTGAAGATCAAGCTCTCGTCGGACGCGGAGATGGACGCGCTCATGAACGCCGCCGCCTACGAGAAGTTCGTCGAGGAAGAAGCCAAGGCCTGACCCCCGCGGCGTGAGGCGCCGCCGAAGGAACACCCGATGCGCTACATCCCGAACAGCCCCGACGAGCGCGCCGAGCTGCTCGCCGCCGTCGGAGCCTCGTCGGTCGACGACCTCTTCGCGACCGTCCCGCGCGCCGTGTATCAGCACGCGGCGCCTCCGCTCCCGCCGCCCTCCTCGGAGATCGAGGTCCGCCGCGACTTCGGCGCCCTCGCGGCGACGAATGCGTCGCTCTCGGACTGGACCTCGTTCCTCGGCGCGGGCCTCTACAGCCACCACTCCCCGGCGTTCGTCTCGCAGCTCCTCCTGCGCGGCGAGTTTCTGACCGCCTATACGCCGTACCAGCCCGAGGTCTCGCAGGGAACGCTCACGGCGGTCTACGAGTTCCAGACGCACGTGGCGCTCCTGACGGGCATGGACATCGCGAACGCCTCGATGTACGAGGGCGCCTCCGCGTTCGTCGAGGCGGTCCTCATGGCCGAGCGCCTCACGAAGAAGAAGACGAAGGTCGTCGTCTCGCAGGGCATCCACCCCGAGTACCGGAGGTGTCTCCGGACGTACCTCGCGAACTTCCCGTTCGCGATCGTCGAGGTCCCGGTCGGAGCGGACGGCGCGACGGACCCGGCGGCGCTGGAAGCCGCGGTGGACGACGCGACGTTCGCCGTCGCCGTGCAGTCGCCGAACGTTTTCGGCGTGGTCGAGGGCTGGGAGGTTCTCGCCTCCGCCGCGCACGCGAGGAACGCGCTCGCGATAGGCGTCGTGAACGAGATGTTCTCGCTCGCGGTCCTCCAACCTCCCGGAGCCCGCGGCGTCGACATCGCCTGCGGAGAGGCCGCCTCGTTCGGCGTCCCGCCCTCTTTCGGCGGGCCGCTCGTCGGCTTCCTCGCGTGCCGGGACGCCTTCAAGCGCCAGATCCCGGGCCGCCTCGCCGGCAAGACGGTAGACGCGGACGGCGCGCCGGCGTACTGCCTCACGCTCTCGACCCGCGAACAGCACATCCGCCGCGAGAAGGCGACGTCCAACATCTGCACGAACCAGGGCCTCTTCGCCCTCGCCGCCACGATGACGCTCTCGGCGCTCGGCAAGCAGGGCCTCCGCGAAACGGCGCTCCAGTGCCTCGCGAAGGCCGAGTACCTCAAGGCCGGCGTGAAGGCCCTTCCGGGCCCGTTCTCGCTCGCGTTCTCCGGGAAGACGTTCAACGAAATCGCGCTGCGCTGCGGCCCGGGCGTCGACGCGGTCCTTCGCCGTGCCGAGGAGAAGAAGATCCTCGCGGGCGTCCCGTACGCGCGGCTCGACCCGCTCGGCTCCGCGCACCGCGACCTCCTCCTCGTGGCCGTGACCGAGCGCGTCCCGCGCGCCGGCCTCGACGGCCTCCTCGCCGTCCTGAGGAGCTTCTGAGATGAGCGACGCCCTCGCAACCGAAACCATCGTCCGGACGGACGCGCGCCTCGACCGGCGCCGCCGCTTCGGCTCGCTGTTCGACGTGAAGAGGACGGGCCGCACGGGCGTCCTCCTGCCCGCGCTCGACGTGCCCGCGGCCGACCCCGAGCGTCTCTTCGGGGCTCAGCACCGCGCCGAGGTCGCGGGCGAGGTCGAGGCGAACGAGGTGGACGTCGTCCGCCACTTCACGCGCCTCTCGCAGATGAACTTCGCGATCGACACGGCGCTCTACTCGCTCGGGTCGTGCACGATGAAGCACAACCCGCGCATCAACGAGGAGATCGCGCGCCTCGCCGGGTTCAACGACGCCCATCCCTACGCGCCCGTACACCTCGCCCAGGGGAACCTCGAGCTCATGTGGCGGCTCGAGCAGGCGCTCAAGGCGCTCACGGGCTTCGCGCGCGTGACGCTCCAGCCCTCGGCCGGCGCCAACGGCGAGCTGACCGGCGCCCTTATGATCCGGGCCGCGCACGTCAAGCGGGGCAACCCGCGCAAGAACGTCCTCGTCCCGGACTCGGCGCACGGCACGAACCCGGCGACGGCCCACTTCGCGGGCTACGACGTCGTCGAGCTCGCCTCGAACGCGCACGGCACGCTCGACCTCGCGGAGCTGGCCTCGAAGCTGAACGAGGACGTCGCGGCGCTCATGATCACGGTCCCGAACACGCTCGGCGTCTTCGAGGAGCGGATCCTGGACATCGCGAAGATGGTCCACGACAAGGGCGCGTACCTCTACCTCGACGGGGCGAACTTCAACGCGTTCGTCGGGAAGGTGCGGCCCGCGGACATGGGCGTCGACGTCATGCACATGAACCTGCACAAGACGTTCTCGACGCCGCACGGCGGCGGCGGCCCGGGCGCGGGACCCGTCGGCGTTGCGCCCGCGCTCGTGCCGTTCCTCCCGGTCCCGACGGTCGAGAACGACGGCGGCGTCTTCCGCTTCGACGTCGACCGCCCGGACACGATCGGGAAGATGCGGACGTTCTACGGGAACTTCGGCGTCCTCGTCCGGGCGCTCACGTACATCGTCTCGTACGGCAACCGCATCCACGAGGTGGCCGAGAACGCGGTCCTGAACGCGAACTACATCCGCCGCAAGCTCGAGCCCTTCTACCATCTCAAGTACACCGCGCCGAGCTACCACGAGGTCGTCTTCGACGACAAGAAGCAGGCCGCGAACGGCCTCCACAACATCGACGTCGCCAAGCGCCTCATGGACTACGGCTTCCATCCGCCGACGATGTCGTTCCCGCTCATCGTGCCGGGCGCGCTCATGATCGAGCCGACGGAGTCCGAGCCGAAGGAAGAGCTCGACGCGTTCATCGACGCAATGATCGCGATCGCGAAGGAGTGCGAAACCTCGCCTGAGATCGTCCACGGCGCCCCGCACACGACGCCGGTGCGCCGGCTCGACGAAGCGGGCGCGGCCCGCGAAGCGAGCCGGCCGGGCAACTTCGCTCCCGTCCTGCGCGCGCCGGTGAGGTAGGGGAAAGAGCACGAAGAGGAGATTTCTTATATGCGGCGGCTGCTGATGCAGCCGCCGATAGCAGGAAATCTTTGCCCGGCTGGCCGGTGTCAAGAGCGCGCTGCGCGCGCCGCGAAGCGGTCGAAGACCCTTGACTCCGGCCGGCCGGGAAATATCCGAAATCTCCGAAGCAAATAGAATTCTCTTCGTGCCCGGCGTCCGCGTTGCGTACCTGGACGGGCGGCGCTTCGCGCGCGCCCTCGTGGCCGGGGCCCGCGCGGTCTCTTTGCGCCGCGAGGCGATCGACCGCATCAACGTCTTTCCGGTCGCCGACCGCGACACGGGCTCGAACCTGGCCTCGACGCTGGAGCGCGTTTCTGCGGCCGTGGGCGGGACGCGCGAGCGGAGTCTCGAGGCGGTGGCGCGCCGCGCGGCGGACGAGGCACTCCTCGGCGCGCGCGGCAACTCGGGCGCGATCTTCGCGCAGGCCCTCGAGGGATTCGCGGAGGCCGTGCGCGGCGACGCCCGCCTCCCGCCGACGGCGCTCGGCCGCGCCGCCCTCGCGGCGGCCGGCGCGGCCCGGGGCGCCATGGCGAATCCGAGGGAAGGAACTCTCCTGTCCGTGATCGCGGCGTGGGCGGACGAGGCCGGGCGCGCCGCGGGGCTCGGGGACTGGGCCGCCGCGTTCGCGTCCACGCTCCCGGCCGCGCGCGCCGCGCTCGCGCGAACGCCGGATCAGCTCGCGGTCCTCCGGAAGGCCGGCGTCGTCGACGCGGGCGGACAGGGCTTCGTGGACTTCCTCGAGGGCGTCGCGGCGGGTTACGCGGTCCGCGGCGCTCCGGCGCGGCCCGTGCCGGAGGACCGCGTCGAGGCCCGGATCCACGAGGCGAAGGGAACGCTCCTGTTCCGCTGGTGCACGGAGGTTCTCCTGTCGGGTTCGGGGATCGACCGGGACGCCCTCCGCCGTGCGGCGGCGCCGTTCGGCGACTCGCTGGCGGTCGTGGGGAGCGCGACGCGCGTGAGGCTCCACGTCCACGTGAACCGGCCCGAGGACGTCGTCGAGGTCGCCCGGCGGTTCGGGCGCATCGAGGAGACGAAGGCCGAGGACATGCGCGCGCAGCGCAACGCGGCGGGCGGCGGCCGCGCGCGGCCGGCCGGGCGCGTCGCGATCGTGACGGACACGGCCTGCGACCTGCCGGACGCGTTCCTCGAGCGCGAGGACGTCGCGCTCGTGCCGCTCCGCCTTCTCGTCGGCGGGGAGACCTTCCTCGACCGGGTCACGATCACGCCGGCGGCGTTTCACCGCCGCCTGCGCGAGGAGGGCATCGTGGCGCGGACGTCCCAGCCGCCGCCGGCTGATTTCCGGGAGGTCTACGGCGCGCTCGCCGGGCACGGCTCGCCCGTGGTCGGGATCCACGTCTCCGGCGCCCTCTCCGGGACGTTCTCGGCCGCCCGGGTCGCCGCGGCCTCGCTGCGCGGCCAGCCGGGCTTCGCCCCGGTCGAGGTCGTGGATTCGAGGGCGGTGTCCGTCGCGCAGGGCCTCGTCGTGCGGGCTGCCGCGCAGGCGGCCGCGCGGGGGGCCGGCCTCGCCGAGGTCGTCCGGGCGGCGGAGGACGCCGCCTCCCGGGTCCGGCTCCTGGCCGCCGTGCCCTCCCTCGACTCCCTCGTCCGCGGGGGACGGGTCTCGCCGGGCCAGCGCCGGCTGGCCGATCTGCTCGGGGTCGTCCCCCTCCTCACTCTGGATTCCCGCGGCCGCGCGAGGGCGGGCGGAGCGGCCCGGGGTTTCCCGCGGGCCTGCGTCAGGCTCGTCGAGAAGTCCCTGCGGGCCTCCCGGGGCGTCCCGGCGCCCGTCTTCGCCGTGGCCCACGCCGACGCCGCCGACTTGGCCGAGAGGATCGCGGGGGAGCTCCTCGGCCGGCGGCCGGGGGCCGAAGAGTTCGTCGTGGAGATCACCCCGGTCCTCGCGGCCCACGCCGGGCCGGGCGCCGTCGTGGTCGCGACGCTCGCGGCGCGCCCGCGTTGACGCACGTCCGGGCGGCCCCTGATGCGGCCTGCCCCTTGACGCAGCCGCACAAACGTCAAAGACTCCGGGCTATCTGTAGAATCGGCACCGAAACGATCATTTACCCGTTTTTTTCCGAAAGCGACGTGAAGGAGGATCCGGTGTTCAAAGCGATTGGGACCCGGCTGGCGGCACTCGTGCTCGTCGGCCTCGCGGTCGCCCTCCCGGCGGCCCGACTCGAGGCCGCGGGGTTCGCGCTCTTCGAGCAGGGCGCTAAGGGCAACGCGATGGGTGGCGCCTTCGTCGCCACGGCCGACGACCCGTCGGCGATGTTCTACAACCCGGGTGGCAACGCGTTCGCCACCGAAACCACGATGATGGGCGGCGCGTTCCTGGTCCTCCGTCCGACGGCCCGCCTCGACGGCCTGAACCCCTATCCCGGAGAGGGCTACTCGGCGAGCATGAAGAAGTCCCCGTACTGGTTCGGATACGGCTACGCCGTCCTCCCGCTCAGCGACGACGTGAAGATCTCGGGGGGCTTCTGGTCGCCGAACGGCCTCGGCGTCCCGTGGCAGAACCCGGACACGTTCCGCGGCCGGTTCATCAACCAGCGCGACGACATCCGGCAGCTCGCGGTGAGCGCGCAGATCGCCGTCAAGGTCACCGACTGGCTCGGGATCGGATTCGGCCCCGAGGCCCGGTTCACGGACATCAAGCTGAGCCAGAACCTGGGCGCCGTGAATCCGTACACGATGCGCTACACCGACATCGCGCACGCGAGCATCATCTCGACCGGTACGCCCGTGGACTTCACCTGGACGGCCGGCTTCCTCCTGAAGCCCTGTGAACGGCTCCGGATCGGCGCGACCTACCACAATCGCGTCAACGTGGACCTGTCGGGCGACGCGCAGTTCGGCCAGATCCTCACGGGCTACCCGCAGTTCGACGCCGCGGTCTCCCAGCAGCTGCCGTTCGGCAAGGCGACGCCGGCGTCGACGACGTTCCAGTTCCCGTCCGTCACCGCGTTCGGCGTCGCGTACGACGTGACCCCGAAGCTCTCGTTCGAGGTGGACGGCAACTACACCATGTGGGGCGTGTTCGACCAGACCGTCCTCCAGATCCAGGGGCTTCCGACGGAAGTCCTCCCTCACGGCTGGCGGGACACGTGGACGATCCGCGCCGGCATGCTCTACAAGCCGTCGACGACGTCGTGGGTCGCGGCGGGTTTCCTCTACGACCAGACGCCGCAGCCCGACGCCGACGTCTCGCCGTTCCTCCCGGACGCGAACCGGACGGGCCTGACGATCGGCGCCGGCTTCCCGCTCATGAAACACTTCGAGTTCCAGTTCTCGTCCCTGTTCCTCTGGTTCCACCAGCGCACGGTGACGACGAACTCGGACAATTTCAGCGCGACATACAAGACGTTCGCGATTCTCCCGAATGTCGGCTTCAAGAGCACCTTCTGAGGGAGCCCGTACGAACATGAAGACTCCGAACGCCCTCCTCCGCCTCCTCTGCGCCTCCGCCCTCGCCGCCGCGACGGCCCTGCCCGCCGCCGCGCAGGTCGACCTGACCCGGATGGTCTGGGTCGGCGACTCCGAGGGAGCCGGCTTCTCGGCCAACTGCATCACGAAGCGCGTCCAGGTGGACTCGCCGGGCGCCGTCCTCGCCCGCGCCAACGGCGTGGACTACCAGCAGCCGATCGTCAACGACCCCGGCCTCGGCGGCTGCATGGTGCTCACGTCGCTCGCGCCGTCGTTCGGCACCGAGCCCTCCACGGGCACGCCGGCCAACCTCGCGCTCCCGCGGCCGTACAACAACCTCTCGGTCGGCGGCTGCGCGATCCACGACATGCTGTACGCCACGACCGGCTCCAACGCCCGTCCCGGCACGTGCGCCAGCACGATCGACCTCGTCCTGAGAAACGCGGTCTTCAACATCGGGTCCGCGATCGACCAGGCCAACTCCCTGAATCCGACGTTCGTCTTCCTGGAGGACGTGGGCAACGACTACCTCGGCGCGGTCCTCTCGGGCACCGTGATCGACGGCGTGACCGTGACGCCGCTCGCGCAGTACACCGCCGACGCCAACGCCGCGCTCGCGAAGCTGGCGGCCAGGCAGAAGAACGGCGTCGTCTTCGGAGTCGCGGATGTCACGAACATCCCGTTTGCGACCACGCTCCCGCCGTACCTGACGGTCGGCGGCAAGCTCGTCCTGGATCCGGCCGGCCACCCGATCCCGCTCCTCGGGCCGAAGGGCTGCCCGGCGGGCGTCCCGGCCTGCCCGATCCCGAACACGACGCTCGTGACTCTCAACGCCGGGGCGTACCTGCCCTACGGCTACGGGATCCCGTGCGCGGTGGCGCCCACGCTCCCGAAGTGCAACAACCCCCTGCCCGCGTCGGCGATCGACGCGAACCACCCGGGCGCCCTCATCTACGCCTCCGACGTCGCATTGCTCAGGCAGCGCGGCGCCGACTACAACACGGCCCTCCAGGCCGCCGCGGCGGCGACCGGGTACAAGTATTTCGACACCAATGCCGTGCTTTCCAAGTTCAAGGCCGGCTACGATTTCGGCCTCATGAAGGTGAGCTCGGCGTACCTGACGGGCGGCCTCTTTTCGTACGACGGGTTCCACCTGACGCCGATTGGCTACGCGATCCTCGCCGACGAGCTCGTCAAGTTCATCAACGCGAACTTCCCGAACACGCACCTCGCCGAGCCCGACCTCAGCACGTATCTCCTCGCGGGCGGGACGAACGGCGGGCTCTCCGGACCCTACACGGCGCCGTATGTCTGGTCGCCGATGACCGACGCCGAGAAGGCCATGGCGATCGAGCAGATCTTCACGCTCGACTTCGCGCGTGACCTCGCGGCGTTCATCCAGCCGCACCGCGCCGTCGCGACGCCCGGCCCTGCCGAGCCCGTCCTGCGCTTCGAGCGCCCGTCGCGCCTCGACCCGATGCCCTGAACAGGAGGATTGACGTGAAAGCGACCGATTCCAGATCCCTCGCGCGACGCGCCGGCATCTCCCTGATCGCCGCCGCCGCGTTGTTCCTTGGCGCCTGCACGTGCAAGACGGGCCCCGGCTTCAAGTTCACGGCGCCGGTGGACGGCGACACGCTCTCCGCGGAGGCCTGCCGCGCCGTGCCCGTGACGGTGACGCCCATCGCCGGTGACTTCTGCTACTTCCCGCCGAAGGCCTACGAGATCTCCATGGACGGCGGCCCCTCGCAGATGATCCCGGCGGACAAGGTTCCGCTCACGGCGACGTTCAACGACGTCGGAACGGGTCCCCACACGGTCACGAGCTGGGCGATCGCCCAGAACGGCAAGCGGCGCGAAACGGCGTCCGTGAAGTTCACGTGCGCGCCGCCGCCGCCGCCCCCGCCGGCTCCGGCCCCGCCGCCGCCGCCGCCGCCGGTCGTCGTCGTCGAGGACCCGATCGAGAAGGGGTACGTCCAGGACGTGTTCTTCGACTACGACAAGGCGGACATCCGGCCGGACTCGCGCGAGAAGCTCGACAAGGCCGCGGGCTGGATGAAGGCGCACCCCGAAGCGGAGTTCCTGCTCGAAGGTCACTGCGACGAGCGCGGGACCCGCGAGTACAACCTCGCCCTCGGCGACCGCCGCGCGAACGCGACGAGGGACTACCTCGTCTCGCTCGGCGTCGACCAGGCGAAGCTCAAGACGATCTCCTACGGCAAGGAGCGGCCGTTCGTGGAAGGCCACGACGAGTCGGCCTGGTCGAAGAACCGCCGGACGCACTTCGTCCAGACGAAGAAGTAAGGGTCCTCATTTTTCCGATCTTTCCGCGGCCCGGGTCGTCCGACCCGGGCCGCTTGTCTTTCCGTCGGAGGCTGGGTTAGGCTCCCTTCCTGTCAGCTGGTCCGGGCCGGGTGGTGTCGTCGCCCCCTGCAAGCCGTGCCGCGGGCGATTCCAGAACTCTCGGAGTAACAATGATTTCCGCAACCGAAATTCGTCCGGGAATGATCATCATCCACAACGGTGAGCTGCACCGGGCGCATAGCGTCCTGCACAAGACGCCCGGGAACCTCCGGGGATTCGTGCAGGCCAAGCTCCGGAACCTCAAGTCCGGGGCCATGAACGAGCACCGGTTCCGGTCGGAGGACAAGGTCGAGAAGGCCTCCCTCGACACGCATCAGATGCAGTACCTCTACTCGGACTCCGAGGGCCACCACTTCATGAACCAGGAGACGTTCGACCAGATCCGCCTCGACGACGAGGTCGTCGGCGAGTCCATGAAGTACCTCCTTCCGGAGACCGTGATCGAGATCGATTTCTACGACGGCAACCCGGTCTCGGTGGAGCTTCCGACGACGGTGAACCTCAGGATCGTCGAGGTCGAGCCCGGCATGAAGGGCGCGACGGCGTCGGCGTCCTACAAGCCCGCCAGGCTCGAGACGGGCCTCGTCGTGCAGGTGCCGCAGTTCGTCGAGGCGGGGACGGTCATCAAGATCGACACGCGCGACGACAAGTACCTCGAGAGGGTGAGCTGAGCCTTCTCCTCGCGGCTGCCCTCGCCGGTGCGCTGGGCGCGGCCGGAGAAGCGTCGGCCTCGCCCGCCGGGCCGCCGGTGCTCGTCGCGTCATCCGAAGGCGCGGAAAAAGAAGGAAGCGCGCCGCCGTGTCCCGCCCGGGACCCGGAAAGCGGCGCGTGCTACTCCTCGGCCGACGCGGCGGATCTCGCGTGGCTGAAGCGGCCCGTCAATCCGGCGAGCGTCCGCGCCGAGGACGAGGACGACCCCGACGAGGAAGCCGGACCGGCGGACGCCGAGCCGGAACCGCCGGCCGCCGGGAACCTCTCGCCCGCCCAGCTCGCGTTCTGGAGGAACCTCGTCACGAAGGTCACGGGCCTCGTCGTGCGGAAGACGAACAGCCGGCCCGCCTCGCTGCCCGAGGACGAGATCGCCGGGCTGCTCGCGGCGGACTTCCCGATCCCGCTCGAGGCCTTCGACCGGGCGAAGTTCCGCGACACGTTCTTCGCCAAGCGCGGCCGCCAGAAGAAACACCACGCGATCGACCTGCCGGCGCCGCGCGGGACGCCCGTCCTCGCCGTGACGGACGGCGTCATCGAGCGCCTGGGCCGCGACAAGCGGGGCGGGAAGGTCGTGTACCTCCGGGACTTGTCCGGCCGTTATACGTTCTTTTACGCACACCTCGCGAAGCACGAGAAAGGCCTCCGGCCGGGGGACCACGTCGTGAAAGGGCAGCGCCTCGGCGACGTCGGGGCGACCGGTCACGTGATCGGCGGGCCGCATCTGCACTTCGCGATCTTCCGTGACGAGGACGCCGCGTCCGGCGGGCGCGCCCTCGTGGTGAACCCCTACCTCGTCTTCAGCCCCCTCCTCACGGCGCGCTGAAGGCGGCGGGCGGCCGCCGCGTCATAATCCGCCGTCGTGGCCGAGACAGGCCGTCCGGCCGCGGAGGGCAGCGTGAGGGACCGATTTCTCTCGGAGTTCGCGCTTGCGCTCGTCGAGGGCGTGCAGCTCCCGGAGTTCCTGAACTGGTCCGTCTCGCAGATCGGCCGGATCCTCGACGTCGACCGGCTCACCCTCTTCCTGATCGCGGGAGAAGGCGACCCGGCGGCGCTCGTCGCGAGAGCCGCGTGGGCCGTCGAGGGCGCGCCGCCCCTGTCGAGCCTCGTCCCGCCGGGGACCGCTCCCGGGATCCCGCCGTCGCTCCGACGATTCGAGCCGATCGTCGCCTCCGACGCGCTCGCCGAGCCCGAGCTCGCCGACCGGTCGGACGAGCTCCGCCGCCAGGGGATCGCATCGCTCCTCCTCGTCCCGATCGGGATCGACGGCGTCCTCCGCGGCTTCGTCGCCGCCGCGACCGTCGGCCGCCGCCGCGACTGGCCCGCCGCCGACGTCGCGTTTCTCGAGTCCGCGGTCCACCACCTTTCCGCGGCACTCAAGCAGACGGAGCTCGTCGAGGAGCTGGGTCGCGAAAGGGACCGCCTGTCCGTCCTTTTCGACCTCGCCTCCGCCGTCCAGCGCTCGACGACGGTGAAGGACGTCGTCGAGACGGCCCTCACGGGCCTGCGCGAGACGCTGCTCTACCCGATCGCCGTCTTCTCGCTCCTCACGCCCGAGGGCGACGCCCTCACCGGCGTGGGCGGCTACGGCGGGACCCACGAGGACGACTTCACGGACAACATCGCCCTCTCGCCCGAGGTCCCGACGTACTCGTTCCGCGTTCTCGAGTCCGGTCAGCCGACGATTCTCACGGACGTGCGCTTCGAGCCGGCGAGCCCGTCGCGGGACCGGTTCGTCCGGATCGGTGCGCGCTCCGTCGGGCTCTTCCCGCTGCGCTCGGCAGGCCGGACGATCGGCGTGATGGCGGTCGCGACGCGCGACGAGACGCGGCGCATCGAGTTCGACGACGTCGAGACCCTGCAGTCTCTCGCGGACTTCGTGGGCGTCGCGCTCGAGCAGAGGCGCACGGCCGAAGCCGTCGCGCAGTCGATGCGCGAGGCACGCAGCCTCGCGGACGCCTCGCGGGCGCTCCTGACGCGCACCGCGAACCGGGACGTCCTCCTGACGCAGGTCCTCGACGCCCTCGCGACGCACTTCGGCCGGGAGGCCTGCAGCCTCCTTCTCGTCGAGCGCGAACGGAACGCCCTCGTGCGGTTCGGCCGGCGCGGGAAGTGGTGGTCCCCGGCGGACGCGGTGTCCGTCATTCCGCTCGACGGGCCGGGCCTCATCCCCCTCGCGGCGCGAACGGGGCGGCCCGTGAACGTGCCGGACGTCTCCCGGAACCCGGACTACGTCGTCGGCTGGGCCGACGCCCGATCGGAGCTCGTCGTCCCGCTCGTCCTCGACGAGCACGTGATCGGCGTTTTCGACCTCCAGGCGGGCTTGATCGGCGCGTTCTCGGAAGCGGACGAGAGGAACGTCGCGGCCTTCGCCGAGCGCGCGGCGCTCGCCCTGCGTCTCGCCGAGCTCGTCGGGGCCTACGAGCAGCGCACGCGCGTCCTCGAGGCCGTCGCGCGCGCCACGCAGCTCCTGAATTTCCGGCTGCACGCGCCGGACGTCCTGACGTCGGTCGTCGAGGAGACGACGCGCGCGTTCCCGACGGCCGACGGCGCGGTCGCGTGGGTCGCCGACGCTGCGGGACGGAACCTCTCCGTCGCGGCCGTCTTCGGGGTCGGGGTCATGACGCTCCACGGCGGCGGGACGGCCCCGCGGCCCGTCGGCCGCCTGAAGAGCGCGGGCCGGGCCTTCCGCGAGAACCGGCCCGTCTTCACCGCCGTGGAGGGTCTGGACGAGCTGGCCGAGGGAGAGGCGCTCGAGACCCGGGCGCGCGCGCGCGCGGCCGTCGCGAACCCGGACGTGCGCTCGCTCATGGCGGTGCCCATCCACGTGGGCGACCAGCGCCTGGGCGTCCTCGAAGTCATGTCCTGCAGGCCGGAGGCGTTCACGCGCGAGGACGGCGCGACGCTCGCGCTCCTCGCCGAGCAGTGCGCGATCGCCCTTCGCAACGCGCGCCTCATCGAGGAGCTCCAGCGGAGCAACCGGCTCAAGGACGACTTCCTCGCGAACCTCTCGCACGAGGTCCGGACGCCCCTGACGGGGATCGTGGGCTGGGCCGAGGTCCTCCTCGACTCCAACGGCGGCGACGCGACGGTGCGCCGGGCGCTCGAGGCGATCCTCGGCCAGGCCGACACGCTGAGCCGCATGCTCGGGGACCTCATCGACCTGTCGCGGATCGACAACTTCGGGCTCGAGCTCCGGCGCGAGCGCGTGCGCCTGTCCGAGACGGTCGCGGCCGCGCTCGACGCCGTCGCGCCGGGGGCGGCCAAGCGCGGGGTCTCGATCCGCTGCCACATCGAGCGCGACCTTCCCGCGATCGAAGGCGATCCGGCGCGGCTCAAGCAGGTCGCGTGGAACCTCCTCGCGAACGGCGTGAAGTTCTCTCCCGCGGGCGGCACGGTGGACGTGACGGCGCGGCGGGCCGACGACGGCGGGCTCGAGCTCGTCGTCGCCGACGAGGGGCACGGGATCGAGCCCGAGTTCCTCCCGCACGTCTTCGAGCGGTTCCGGCAGGAGGAGACCTCCTCGAGCCGGCGCTACGGGGGCCTCGGGGTGGGACTCTCGATCGCGCGCGCGATCGCCGAGGCGCACGGCGGGACGATCGCGGCCGAAAGCGACGGCCGCGAGAAGGGGAGCCGGTTCCGCGTGACCTTCCCGCGAGAGCGCGTCGTCGCGCCGCCGGTCCGCCGGACTCCGTACGGGAGCGGACGGTGAGCCCCGACGCCCGGCCGCTGGAAGAGCGCCTCCGGCAGGCGGAGGAGCGCATCGCGGCGCTGAACCGGATCGGGATCGCGCTCTCGGCCGAGCGCGACCTCGAAAAGCTCCTCGAGACGATCCTCACGGAATCGCGGCGGTTCTCGGGCTCGGAGGCGGGCTCGCTCTACCTCGTGGAGGACGCTCCCGGAAGCGGGCGGCGGCTCCGTTTCAAGCTCGCCCAGAACGACGCCGTCTCGTTCGCGTTCCGCGAGCTCACCGTGCCCGTGGACGAGGAGAGCCTCGCGGGCTGGGTCGCCGTGAACGGCGAGCCGATCGTCCTCGCGGACGCCTACGAGATCCCGGCGGGAGCCCCGTTCCGGCACAACCACGCGTTCGACGAGGCGACGGGCTTCCGGACGCGCGCCATGCTCGTCGTCCCGATGAAGGACCACCGCGGCGGCCTCGTCGGCGTCCTCCAGCTCATGAACCGCGTCGGTCCCGCGGGCCCGGAGCCCTATCCCGAGGACCTCGTCCCGCTCCTCCTCTCCCTCGCGACTCAGGCAGCCGTGTGCCTCAAGGCGAACCAGCTCACGGCGTCCATCCGCCGCCTCTTCGAGGATTTCGCACAGGCCGCGATCGTCGCGGTCGAGCAGCGCGACCCGACGACCGCGGGACACAGCAACCGCGTCGCGGCGCTCACGGTGGAGCTCGCCGGCCTCGTCGACCGCGCCGGGGACGGACCGTACGCAGACGTGTCGTTCTCGCGCGAGGAGATGCGGGAGATCTTCACGGCGGCGCTGCTCCACGACTTCGGGAAGATCTCGATCCCGGAGCGCGTCCTCGTGAAGGCGAAGAAGATCGAGGCGGACGGGCTGCAGAGGATCCGGGACCGTTTCGACTACGTCCTCGCGGCGGCCGAGGCGGAGGACGCCCGGACGCTTCTCGAGCGGCTCTTGCGCGAGGGCCGGCCCGTGACGGACCGCGACGTCGCGGCCCTCTCGGAGGCCGCGGGCGCGCGCAGCCGCGAGCTGGAGTCCGCCTTCGACGAGGTCGCGGCCGCGAACGAGCCGACGATGCTCCCGAAGGACGCGCGGGGCACGCTGGAGCGCCTCGTCGCGCGGACCTGGCGGGACCGGCGCGGGCGGACGACGACCCTCCTCCTGCCCGAGGAGTTCCGGTTCCTCTCGATCGCGCAGGGGAGCCTTTCGCCCGAGGAGCGGCTCGACGTCGAGAGCCACGTGACGCACACGTGGCGCTTCCTGTCGACGATCCCGTGGACGCCGGACCTCGCGCGCGTGCCCCAGATCGCCTACGCGCACCACGAGAAGCTCGACGGGTCGGGCTACCCGCGCCGCGTCGGGCCGCCGGACATCCCGCCCGCGGCCCGCGCCCTCACGGTCTGCGACATCTACGACGCGCTCACGGCGTCGGACCGTCCGTACAAGAAGGCGATGCCGCACGGCCGCGCCCTCGAGGTCCTCGAGGCCGAGGCCTCCGGCAGCAAGCTCGACCGGTGGATGGTCCGGACGTTCATCGAGGGGCGGGTCTGGCGGACTCTCGGGAAATGAGGGGCGCGGCAGGCGCGGCGGCGATCGCCACGGCGCTGCTGCTGACGGCTCCTTCCGCGTCGGCGGCGCCCGCGAGGTGGCATTTCGTCTTCGGGAAGACGTGCGAGATTTCGATCCTCTTCGAAAGGGAAGAGAAGGGAGACACGACCCGTCTCCTCGTGAGGGCGCCGGCAGGCCGGTTCGTGTTTCTCTCCTCTCAGGATCCCTCCGGCCGCGACTCCACCGAGAGCATCCGGCGCCTGCCGGACGGCGAGACGCTCGCGAGACGCCTCGTTCTTTCCTCTTTCGAAGGGATTCCCGCGTGCGCTTCGGTCCGTGCCCCCGACGCGTGCGTGGTGTTCACGGGCGCGGGCGGAACGGTCGCCTCGGGGCTCGGCGCGTTCGCCGGCGCGCAAGCCGCCGCTCTCCGCGAGAGGGTCGCCGGCCTCGTGTCTCCTTCGCTGCGCGACTCGCTGTTCGCCCTCGCGCCCCTTCTCCCGACCGTTGCGGAGTTCGGCTCCTATTCGGGAGACTTTCTCGGTCTCGTCTGGCCGGACCGGTTCAAGGGAGAGCAGAGCCTCAAGCGCGGCGAGCGCCGGCCGGGTTGTGATTTCGACGTGGAATTCGGCTTCCCGTGCACGGCCGAGGAGAGGGCCCGCGAGGCGAAGCGCTTCGCGAGACCCGATTGAGCCCGTCGACCCGGTGGCACGATCCGTGAACAGATTCGCCTCGATGAGCCAGAATGACCTCCCGGAGAGAGGTGTCCCCCTTCGCTGGCGCCTCGGCTTCTCCACCTCGGTCGTCGTGACGCTCGTTCTCGGGTCCCTGACCTTCTTCTTCCAGAGGAACGAGGTGGAACACTCCCACGAGGATCGCGAACGGCTCATGGGACTGGCGGTGGCGCCCCTCGCGTCGGACATCGAGGCGTCTCACGGTCCCGAGGCGATCCGGGAACGCCTTGCGGCCTTCGAGGAAGCGCACTCGAAGCGAGGGTACCAGCACCTGCACGCCCTTCTCCGAGGCGTCTCCGGCGTCCCGGTGGAGTCGCTCTTCCCGGGCCCTCTGCAGGTGCCGCCCCCCGGCTCGCTCCGCGCGCAGATCCGGGTCGCGACGGATTTCCTCCCGGGCGGTCGCGGCACGCTGGAGGTATGGCAGGACGGCGCCGAATTCCAGGCCATGGTGGATCGACGCTGGAGGAACTGGGCCCTCAGCCTCGTCGTGGCCGTCGCCTCCATCCTCCTGTCGCTCTACGTCACCTACGAGCTCCTCATCGGCCGGCCCCTGGGCCGGCTGCTGGACGGAGTGAGTCAGATGGAGAAGGGTTACTGGAACGGACTCGAGATCCCGCACGGCGCCCGGGAGATGCGCTGGCTCGCGTACCGGTTCCGGAGCCTCGGCTCCCAGCTCGAGGAGACGGTGAGGCGGCTGGTCGAAGCGGAGCGGCGCGCCCTGCTCGGGCTGAAGCCGGACACTCTCCAGAACCCGGGCGGAGGTCGTCCCGTCCCGCTGGAGGAAGGAGCCTCGCGGGAGACGGACGAGGAGGCGGCCTTCCAGCGGAGGCTGCTCCGCCGCTATCTCCTGGCGCGCTGCCGCTTCCTCGAGGCGCGCGGCCCGAAGGACCCGGAGGCCCGCGCCGCGGCGAGGGAAACCTGGGAACGGGACGTCGTCGAGGCCGACAAGCTGGGCGACGGCGGCTTGAAGTCGCGACTGGAGGACGCCGCGTTCCGGATCCTGGAGCCAGAGGCATTCGAGGAGATCAAGGAACGGCTCGCGAAACATCCCGCCACGAACAAGTCCTGGATCCGGAAGCGGGAGAAGGGAATCCGGAAGGCCCTCGCCGCCGCCGGCATCCGCCACAAGGCGCTGCAATTCCGCGTGAAGCACCCGGCGGGGATCTGGCTGAAGACCAGGTCCAAGGGCCTCGCCGTCGACCAGGTCCACGACATCATCGCCTTCCGCATCATCGTGAGGGAGGAGCAGGAGTGCTACGTCGCTCTCAAGGCGGTCCACGGGAGCTTCGAGCCGCTGCTCCTGAGGTTCAAGGACTACATCGCCGAGCCGAAGGCGAACGGCTACCGGAGCCTCCACACGTGCGTCAAGTCCCAGGACGGCGTCGCGTTCGAGATCCAGATCCGGACCCCCGCCATGCACGCGCAGGCCGAGGGGGGCGAGGCCTCCCACTGGCGCTACAAGGCGAGCTCCGGCTGGTCGGGTGACGGCGCCTTCGTCCGGTCCGTCGCCGGTTTCTCGAGGGTCCTCGGACGAGGCCGGAGGAGACGCGGCTGAGGGACGGGACCCGGCGCCGCGGCGCCGGGTCGTCCGATCGGGTCACCGCGACGTCGAGAGGCGCGGGCCGCGCCGCTTCTCCCACGCGTACACGCCCACGCCCGCCGCGAGGATGAGGATGCCGCGCGCGGCGTCCCGCGGGGCGTCGAGGGCGATGGCGACGGTGAAGACCATCGACGTGACGACGTAGAAGGCCGGGACCCACGGGTAGCCGGGCGTCTTCCACGGCGCGTCGGGCTGCCTCCTGCGGTAGACGAAGAGCGCCGCGCCTCCGAGCGCGTAAAAGAACGTCGCGGCGAAGGAGACGGTCGCGACGAGCTCGTCGAACTTCCCCGAGAGCGTCAACGCGGCGGAGAAGACGGCCTGGAAGACGAGCCCGAACGCGGGGGTCGCGAAGCGCGGGTGAAGGCGCGCGAACGGCGCGGGGAGGCGGCCGTCGTTCGCGGCCGCCCACGCGATGCGCGGCGCCGGGAGGATGTTCGCGGCGAGCGAGCCGAGGACGGAGACGATCACGGCGAGCGTGAGCCAGCGCGCCGCGCCCTCGCCGAAGAGGGCCGTCACGGCCGTTTCCGCCGCGCGCGGCGACGCGCCGAGCGTCGCGGCGGGAGCGGCGCCGAGGTAGACCGCGTTCGCGCCGAGGTACAGGAACGCCACGGCGCCGACGCCGAGGATCATGCCTCCCGGAATCGCGCGCTGCGGGTTCCTCACCTCGCCGCCCAGCGCCGACAGGTTGATCCAGCCGTCGTAGGCCCAGAGGACGCCGGCGAGCGCGCCGCCGACCGAGATCGCGAGCGGAGCGGTCATGGGCGGGAACGCGAGGGACGGCCGGACGGCCTTCGCGGCCGTCAGCCCGAAGCCGACGAGCGCGATCACGGAGCCGATCTTCACGACCGTGAGGACGCCGTTCAGCCGGCCGCCTTCCCTGACCCCGAGGATGTTCCACGCCGAGAGAGCGAACGCGGTCGCGATCGCGACGAGCTGGCCCTGCGAGACCGGCAGGCCCATCGCCGAGAACGCCGGCGCGGCGGTCCCCAAGGCGGGGAAGAACGAGCCGAGGAACTCCGCGAACGCCGTCGAGAGGGCGGCGACGGTCCCCGGCATCACGACGAAGACGAGTGCCCACATGTAGAGGAATCCCCAGATCGGGCCGAACGTCTCCGACAGGTACACGTACGGCCCGCCCGCTTCCGGTCGCCGCGCCCCGAGCTCGGCGTACGTGAGACCGGCGACGGCTGCGTGGACCGCGCCGAGCACCCAGACGACGACGATCCACGACGGGAACGCCGCCTTCCGGATCACGTTGCCCGCCGACAGGAAGATCCCGCTCCCGATCATCGAACCGGCGACGTACAGGACGCAGTCCCAGAGCCCGAGGGCCCTCACGAGCTGCGTCGCGCCGCGGCGTCCCTGGGTCACGTGCGAGGAAGGGTAGCAGGAGCTCGGCGAGGGGTAATCTCCGCGCGTGACGGACGGCCCGCCCGCGCCCCGCAAGTACGTCCTGCGCCGGACGGTGGCGAAGAGCTACCGCGTCGACTACGCGCGCGAGCTGAACGAGGAGCAGAAGGCCGTCGTCTTCGCCCCGGACGGACCCACGCTCGTCGTCGCGGGCGCGGGCTCGGGCAAGACGCGGACGCTCGTCTACCGCGTCTCGCGCCTCATCGAGGACGGCGCCGACCCCTCGTCGCTTCTTCTTCTCACGTTCACGAACCGCGCCGCGCGCGAGATGAAGCGGCGCGTCGAGTCGCTCATCGGCGCGGACCTCGTGAGGGCGACGGCCGGCACGTTCCACTCCGTCGCGTCGCGCCTCCTGCGCCCGCACGCCGAGCTCCTCGGGTTCCGGCCGAACTTCACGATCCTCGACTCGGAGGACACGAAGGACCTCCTGGAGTCCGCGACGTCCGACATGGGCATCCCGGTCACGGAGCGCCGGTTCCCGAAGGGCGACCTCCTGCGTGCGATCGTCTCGCTGTGCGTCAACACGGGGCGGAAGCTCGACGACGTCATCACGGAGGAGCACCCCCACTTCCTCCCGCAGATCGACGCGATCCGCACGGTCGTGCACCGGTACCTCGAGCGCAAGGTCCTCGCGAACGGGATGGACTACGACGACCTCCTCCTGAACTGGAAGCGGCTCATGCTCGAGCGCCCGGAGATCCGCCGGTCGTTCGGCGCGAGGTTCCGGCACGTCCTCGTGGACGAGTACCAGGACGTGAACCACCTCCAGGCGGACCTCGTGGACATGGTCGTGAAGGACGTCGAGAGGCCGAACGTCATGGTGGTCGGCGACGACGCGCAGTCCATCTACTCGTTCCGCGGGGCCGACTTCGAGGCGCTTCTCGGTTTTCCGGACCGCCATCCGGGCACGGCCGTCTTCCCGCTCGAGACGAACTACCGCTCGACGCCCGAGATCCTCCGCCTCGCGGACGCCTCGATCGCGCAGAACGCGCGGCGCTTCGAGAAGACCCTCAGGCCCGTGCGGCCGTCCGGCGTGCCCGTGGCCGTCGTCGGGACGTCGGACGTCTCGCAGCAGGCCGAGTTCGTCGCCCAGCGCGTCCTCGAGCTGCGCGACGAGGGAACGCCGCTGAACGAGATCGCCGTCCTCTACCGCGCGCACCACCAGGCCCTCGAGCTGCAGATCGAGCTCACGCGGCGCGGGATCCCGTACGAGATCCGGTCGGGGATGCGCTTTTTCGAGCAGCAGCACGTCAAGGACGTCCTCGCGTACCTCCGCCTCCTCGTGAACCCGAAGGAGGAGACGTCGTTCAAGCGTCTCCTGAAGCTCCTCCCGAAGGTCGGGGAGCGCACGGCCGCGACGCTCTGGACGGCCGTCGGCGACCTGCCCGATCCCGTCGCCGCGTTCTGCCGGACGGACTTCCGGAAGGCTCCCGCGGGCGCGCAGGCCGGCCTGAAGAAGCTGGCCGCGACGCTCGAGGCCCTGCGCAAACCGTCCCTCCTGAATGCCCCGGCCGAGGCCATCCGGCACGTGGTCGACGACGGCGGCTACGCGGACGTCGCGAAGTCGAAGTTCGACAACCACCAGGCGCGGCTCGACGACCTCGAGGCGCTCGCCCAGTTCGCGCTCCCGTACGACGGCGTCGAGAGCTTCCTCGAGGAGGTCACGCTCTTCGGAGAGCCCACGGGCGAGACGACGATCGCGGGTGAGAAGGAGGACGAGCGCCTCGTCCTCTCGTCGGTCCACCAGGCCAAGGGCCTCGAGTGGCGCGCCGTCTTCGTGATCGGGCTGATCGAGGACCGCTTCCCGAACGTCCGGGCGTCGCGGACGGCCGCCGGGCTCGAGGAGGAACGCCGCCTTTTCTACGTCGCGGCGACGCGCGCCAAGGACGAGCTCTTCCTCGTCCACCCGCTCGCGGCGTTCGACCGGTACGGCATCGTCGTCGTGACGGAGCCGAGCCGCTTCCTGCGCGAGCTCGCGGACGACCTCTACGAGCGCTGGGTCCTCGAGGCAGGTCCCGCGCTCCCCGCCGTGCCGGGTGTTTCGCCCGCTCCGCGGCTCGCGGGGGCGGACGACCCCACCCTGGAGGATGATCCCGAGGACGTGGTGAACTGATGTCGGCGCTGCTGACGACCTGGCCGGGTGTCGGGCTCGTCGTCCTCCGGACGGCGGTCGTCTACGGCGCGATCCTCCTCGGACTCCGTCTCGCGGGGAAGCGCGAGATGGGGCAGATGACGCCCTTCGACCTCGTCGTTCTCCTCCTGCTCTCGAACTCGGTCCAGAACGCGATGGTGGGCCCGGACAGCTCGCTCGTCGGGGGGCTTGCCGCGGCGGCGGTGCTCCTTCTCCTCAACACGGTCGTCTCGAGGTTCGCCGCGAAGAACAAGACGGTCGCCGGCCTCGTGAAGGGCCACTCGCGCCTCCTCGTGAACCGGGGCATCCTCGTCCAGAAGAGCCTCGACGACGAGGGGATCACGCGGGACGAGCTGATGCAGGCGCTCCGCGAGCACGGCGTGGCGACGATCGAGGACGTGCGGCTGGCCGTCCTCGAGATCGACGGGACGATCTCGGTCCTGCAGAACGACGACGTGACGGGCGACACGCATCGGCCGCATCGCCGTTTCCGCTTCCGCAAGACGAACTGACCCGCCTCTACAATCGCGGTGTGAACGAGAGCCGGATGGTGCGCTTCGGCGGCCGCATCCTCTTCCTGACCGGGGACGCCCGTCTCGTGCGCCGGCAGCTCGGGGGCGAGGATCTGGCGTGGGACGCGAACGACTCCTCCCACGCGCTCCGGAACGAGATCTCGACGGACGAGATCACGCCGGGCTGGGTCTGCTTCCACCACGACGAGACGCTCGGCCGGTTCGCGTATCTCGGCGTCACGTGCGCCGAGGGCGGCGCACGCGTGACGCCGTTCGGCGAGGGCGCGGTGCGCGCGTGCGGGTTCGGCGTCTCGGTCGCGGGCCGGCGCCGCGGCAAGGGCTCCTCGCGAGAGCAGGCGCCGTACGCCGAGCGCGCCGCCGGGATCCGGCTCCTCGTCGCCGAGAGCTTCGAGCGGATCTACCGCCAGAACGCGATCAACCTCGGGATGTTCGTCACGACGGATTTCTCGGTCCTCGAGAAGATCCGGCGCGGCGAGGAGATCCCGCTCTCGTTCTTCACGGACGGCGAGAACGCCATGACGCGGGGGATCGTCGAGGCGGGCGGCCTCCTCCCGTACACGCGCCGGCGCCTCGCGAACCGGGCGGCGGCGCCGGTCCTCGGAGCGCCGTCCCGGCCGATGACGCTCGCCGAGAAGATCCTCGCCCGCCACGCGGTCACGGACCCGTCCGCCGGCGTGCCCGGCGTCCCGGCCGTCGCGCCGGGCGACGCCGGCTTCGTCCGGGCAGACTGGCGCTTCTCGCACGAGTACGTGACCCCGATGGCCGCGAACGCGTTCGAGGCCGAGGTCGGCGCGGGCGCCCGCGTCGCGGATCCCGCGGGCGTCCTCCTCTTCCGGGACCACCTCGCCCTCCTCGGCGAGGTCATGCCGGAGGAGCGGAAGGAGCGCGGGCTTCTCGCCCTCGCGGACGGCCTCGCGACGCGCCAGGAGGAATTCGCGCGTGCCCAGGGCCTGAAGCTCCACGGCGCGGGCGAGGGCATCTGCCACTCGCTGATGCTCGAGCGCTACGCCCTGCCGGGGCAGGTCGTCGTCGGCTCCGACTCGCACACGACCCACGCGGGCGCGCTCGGCGCCCTCGCGTTCGGGATCGGGACGACGGAGGTCGCCTGCGCGTGGCTCTCGCGCGACGTGCGCGTGACCGTTCCGGCTACGATCCGCGTGGAGCTTTCGGGCGCCCGGTCCGCGGGCGTCGCGGCGAAGGACGTCATGCTCGCCCTCCTCGCGCACCCGGCCGTGCGGACCGGCGGCGCGATCGGAAAGGTCCTCGAATACGCCGGCGAGGCGGTCGTGTCCATGTCCGTCGACGAGCGCGCCACGCTCACGAACATGGCCGCCGAGGCGGGGGCGTTTGCCGGGATCGTCGCGCCCGACGACGTGACGGCGCGCTTCCTTTCCGACCGGCGCGCCCTCCCGCTCGACGAGGCGCGGCGGCTGTGCGCGGGCCTCGCCTCGGATCCCGGCGCGGTCTTCGACTCGGTTCTCGCCCTCGACGTCTCGGCGCTCGCGCCCCTCGTCGCCCTTCCGGGGGATCCGGGCAACGGCGTGAGGATCGAGGACCTCCCCGGGCCCGTCCCCATCGACATCGCGTACGGAGGCTCGTGCACCGCGGGCAAGCGCGAGGACATGGAGATGCTCGCGGCGGTCCTCTCGGAAGGCCTCGCGCGGGGGCGCCGCGTCGCCCCGGGCGTCAGGCTCTACGTCCAGTTCGGCAGCCGGGACGTGCGCGATTGGTGCCGGGAGAAGGGCTACCTCGACCTCTTCGAGCGCGCCGGGGCGATCGCGATCGAGCCCGGCTGCGGCGCCTGCATCGCGGCCGGCCCGGGCGTCTCGACGCGGCCCGGCGAGGTGACCGTCAGCGCGATCAACCGCAACTTCCCGGGCCGCAGCGGACCGGGGTCCGTCTACCTCGCGAGCCCGTACGTCGTCGCGGCGTCGGCCCTCGCGGGTAGGATCACGGCGTGGACCCCCGGCGCTTGATCCGCGCCGCCTGTGCGGCGGCCCTGCTCCTCGGCCTCGGCGGCTGCCGCTGGGCCTGGAACCTCTGGGCGCGCGGCGATCTCGCGCGAGACGTCGCGTCCGTTCTCGCGCACGAAGGGATCCTCGCGAAGAACGTGAAGTGCCGGATGTTCGGGACCCTCAACTCCGGCGCCTGCGTCGTCCCCCTGACGGTCGAGCAGGCGACGGCTCTCGTGGGGGCCCTCAAGCTCAGGGTCCTCGTCCCGACCGAGCCGATCCGCGAGTTCAAGGGAGGCTGCTCAGACACGCCGCCTTTCGACACGGGGTTCGTCCGGATGTTCCGGTCCGCGACCGCCCACCCGCCGGAGCTCCGCCTGCGCGGGGGCGGTTCCTTCGAGTACATGTACCTCTACCACCATCCGGCGACGGCGACGGCCTGCATCCAGGTCCTCTACATGCCCGAAGGCGTGAAGATCCCCGAGAACTCGATGGTCCGCTGACCGTCCGCACCCGCGGAACTTTCCGTCCGGTCCGGCGTACTCTCTCCAGAGATCGGGCTCCGCCCGGGAGGCGTGGGATGGCCAAGCTCCTGAAAATCCTTCTCGGACTGGCCCTGCTCGCCGGGGCGGCGACGGCCGTCTACGCCTACAGCCGGGGCGGGAAGAAGGCGGACGGCGGGATGAAGCTCGTGGACGCCCTCACCGGGTCGATCATCGAGAAGGCGGTCGCCGTCGGGCAGATCCAGCCGCGCCAGAAGTTCTCCGTCAAGTCCAAGATCTCGGGCATCGTGCGCGTGTGCCGCGTCCAGGTCGGCGACCGCGTGAAGGCCGGCGACCCGCTCTTCGAGATCGGCCCCGATCCGACTCCCCTCGAGCTGACCGAAGTGGACCGGGCGGTCGAGTCGGCGCACGCGACGTTCCAGCGCGCGCAGCTGGATTTCGAGCGGGCGCAGGAAATGTTCCGGCAGGGGATCACGCCGAAGTCCGACGTCGACCAGAAGCGCGAGAGCTTCGAGCTCGCCAAGGTGGCCCTGAACAAGGCCGAGCAGGACCGGGACCTCACGCGCAAGGGCAGCCTCGCGAAGACGGCGACGACGGGCCTCGAGTCGATCATCCGGGCGCCCGCCGCGGGGACGATCCTGACGCGCCTCGTGAACCCGGGCGACCCGGTCGTCCCGCTCACGTCGTACCAGCCCGGCACCGAGCTCGCGACGATCGCGGACATGAGCGACCTCATCTTCAAGGGCACGGTGGACGAGATCGACGTGGGCAAGCTGCACGCGGGCCTCCCGGCGCGCATCAAGGTCGGCGCCCTCCCGACGGACGTCGTGACGGGCAAGGTTTCGCGCATCGCGCCGCAGGCCCAGCAGAAGGAGGGCGCGACGCTCTTCGACGTCGAGATCGAGCTCGACGCGAACCCGAAAATCACGCTCCGCGCCGGCTACTCGGCGAACGCGGACCTCGTCATCCGCGAGAAGAAGGACGTCCTCACCATCCCCGAGCGCCTCGTTCTCTGGGAGGACGGCGGCAAGAAGAGCTTCGTCGAGGTCCCGGACGAGAAGGCGAAGAGCAGCAAGCTCGAGCCGAAGAAGGTCGAGGTCAAGCTCGGCATCTCGGACGGGATGAACGTGGAAGTGGTCTCCGGCCTCTCGAAGGGCGACAAGGTCATCCAGAGGCCGCCGAAGGAAATCTCCTAGGGAGCGCTTCCCGTGACGACGCTGGCAGAGGTTCTTCGGCAGCTCCTCCGCGACGTGCGCAGCCAGAAGCTGCGCACGTTCCTGACGGTCTTCGGGATCGTCTGGGGGACGGTCGCAGTCACGCTGCTCCTCGCCTTCGGCACGGGTCTCAAGAAGCAGCTGGTCAAGACGACCGCGGGCCTCGGCGACCGCATCTGCATCGCGTGGCCCGGCCTCACGTCGGTCCCGTACCAGGGTCTCGGCAAGGGCCGGAAGATCCGGCTCATGGAGGAGGACGTCGAGGCGATCCGGAGGGAGGCCGAGGGGCTGGCGGGGGTCTCGAGCGAGTACTCCACGTCGATGAAGCTCCACCTCGACACGAAGACGTGGCCCGTGGACGTCTCGGGCGTGTCTCCCGAGTTCGGCCGGATGAGGAACCTGGTCCCGGACGCGGGCGGGCGCTTCATCGACCCGGTCGACATGGCCGAGCAGCGCCGCGTCGTCTTCCTCGGCGACAAGCTCGCGGAGAACGTCTTCGGAAAAGCCTCGGACGCGGTCGGAAGGACCGTGATGCTCGGGAGCTCGCCGTTCCTCGTGATCGGCGTCCTGAAGACGAAGACGCAGGACTCGAGCTACAGCGGCCGGGACAACGACAAAGCGTCGATTCCCGGCACGACGTACCGCGCCCTCACGGGCGAGAAGTACGTCGACAACCTGATCTACCAGGCCTCCTCGACGTTCGAGACCGAGCCGCTGACGAAGCGGATCCTCGAGATCCTCGGAAAACGCCAGCGGTTCGACCCGAACGACAAGGAAGCCCTCTCCGTGTGGGACACGACGGGGCAGTTCAAGTTCTTCGATACGTTCATGCTCGCGTTCACGGGGTTCCTCGGGGTCGTCGGCTCGCTGACGCTCGTCGTGGGAGGGATCGGCGTTTCGAACATCATGAACGTCGTCGTCGAGGAGCGGACGAAGGAGATCGGGATCAAGATGGCGCTCGGCGCGAAGCAGAGCTTCGTCCTCGGGCAGATCCTCCTCGAGACGCTCCTCGTGACCGGGATCGGAGGCGCGCTCGGCTTCGCGGTCTCGCTCGGGATCTGCGCCGTCTTCCCGCGCTTCGGCCTCACGGACTACGTGGGAGTGCCCGAAGTGTCGCCCTTCGTCGCGGCCGTCACGATCGGCATCCTGGGACTCATCGGGCTCCTCGCGGGGTGGTTCCCGGCGCGCGAGGCGTCGCGCCTCGACCCGGTCGTGGCGATGAAGCTCTGATGAAGACGCCCGCCGTCGTCCTGACCCTTTTCGTCCAGTCCTCCCGGCTGTCGAAGAAGCGCGCGTTCCTCACGATCGCGGCCATCGCGTGGGGGACGGTCGCGATCCTCCTCCTCCTTTCCTTCGGCGAGGGCCTCAAGAGGCGCATGGACGTCAACCGCCGCTCCACGGGCGAGAACCTCGCCGTGATGTGGCCGAACGAGACCAGCAAGCCGTGGAAGGGCATGAACCCGGGGCGGCCGATCCGCCTGACGACGGACGACGTCGCGTTCGTCCGGGAGCGGATGCCCGAGCTGACGGCCGTGATCGGCGAGGTCGTCTCGTGGCGGACGGCCCTCTCGTACGGGCGCAAGACGGTCAACGGGCGCGTCCTCGGGACGAACCTCGTCTACGGCGAGGCGCGCAAGCACTACCCGGTGGCCGGGGGACGCTGGCTCACGGAGGGGGACGAGGCCGAGAAGCGCCGCGTCATCTTCCTCGGCGACGAGGTGGCGAAGGACGTCTTCGGCGAGGAGGATCCCGTCGGAAAGACCCTGCTCGTGAACAACTCGCCGTTCACCGTCGTCGGCGTCATGCAGCACAAGACGCAGATGGGCGTCTACGGCGGCCCGGACCAGAACCACGCCGTGATCCCGTGGACGACGTTCAAGGCGCTCTTCGGGCGCGACCAGCTGAACGTCCTCGTGATCCAGACACGCACGCCGGGGGAGATGGCGGCGGCGCTCCGGCGGCTCAACGAGATCCTCGGGGCGAAGTACGGCTACGACCCGACGGACGAGCGCGCCCTCTCGACGTGGAACATCGTGAAGTCGTCGCAGCAGGGCCAGAACATGATCGTCGGGATCCAGATCTTCCTCGGGATGATCGGCGCCCTCACGCTCCTGATCGGCGGCGTCGGGGTCGCGAACATCATGTACGCCGTCGTCAAGGAGCGGACGCGGGAGATCGGGGTGAAGATGGCGCTCGGGGCGAAGGCCCGCTGGATCACGTGGCCGTTCGTCCTCGAGGGCCTCGTCTACACGCTCGTCGGAGGCGTCGCCGGGATGACGATCGCGACTCTCGTCGTGACGGGCCTCGGCCTCATCCCGGACGGCGCGAACAAGGTTCTCGCGTTCCTCGGCCGCCCGACGCTCTCGCCCGTCATCGCCGCGACGACCGCCGGGATCCTCGGCGCGATCGGGGTCCTCGCGGGCTGGTTCCCGGCCCGTCGCGCCGCCGCGATCGACCCCGCCGAGACGCTCCGTTACGAGTAGCACGAGGGAGAAGGACGAAGGAGACCGCATGCCCCGCGACCAGAGGCCCCCCGCCCCGCCCTCGGACGACATCGTCGTCATGGAGGACATCCGGAAGACCTACGACACCGGAAAGGTGAAGGTCGAGGCCCTGAAGGGCGTGACGTTCACGATCCGGAAAGGGGAGTTCGTGGCGATCGTCGGACCGTCCGGCTCGGGCAAGTCGACGCTCATGAACCTTCTCGGCTGCCTCGACACGCCCACGAGCGGGACGTACCGCCTCGCGGGCGAGATGGTCGCGGGCCTGACGCGCGACGCGCTCGCCGGCGTGAGGAATCGCCGCGTCGGGTTCGTCTTTCAGGCCTTCAACCTGCTGCCCCAGATCACGGCGCTCGAGAACGTCGAGATGCCCCTCCTTTTCGGCGGCGTTCCGCTGAAGGAGCGGCGCGCCCGGGCCGCGGACCTCCTTGCGAAGGTGGGCCTCGGCGACCGCCTCGACCACCGGCCCACGGAACTCTCGGGCGGCCAGATGCAGCGCGTCGCGGTCGCGCGGGCCCTCGCGATGAAGCCCGACATGCTCCTCGCCGACGAGCCGACGGGGAACCTCGACTCGACGTCCGGGAGCGACATCATGAGCCTCTTCACGGAGCTCTGGACCGGCGGCGGGACTGTCGTCGTGATCACCCACGACATGACGCTCGCCCGCCGCGCGGGCCGCGTCATCGAGGTCCACGACGGGCGCATCCTGAAGGATTCGGCCGCCGAGGCGGCGTAGGGACGGCGGATCCAGGCGGGTGCGACCGGGCCGAAGCCGAACGCACCCGCCCGGGATCTGCCTTACTTCCCGACCTCGAGCGTCTTGACGACGTTCTCGAGGCCGTTCTCGACGGCATCCTCGATCGTGGAGCCCTTCGACTTGTGGCGGATCTCGAAGATCGTCTTGCCCGACTTGTCCTTGGCGACGAGCTCCATCCCCACGCCGGGATTCGCCGCCCAGCCTCCCCAGAAGCGGGCGCCGCCGCTCGGCTCCCAGGCGTTGAAGACATTCCCCTCGATCCGCAGGTCGCCGCCGTCCTTGACGACCGACCAGCCGAGCTTCTTGGACCTCTTGATCCACTGCTCCAGGTACTCGGGGCCCGACTCGGCCGCGGTCTTGCTGCGGGAGTGCTTGTTCGTGGTGCCCCACGTCTTCAGCGAGACGGTCTTGAACGACTTGAGGTCGACGCCCTCGGCGAAGTAGACCCAGTCGGCCTCCTTCCCCTTCGTCAGCTTGTCGTAGTCCTTCAGGTACTCCTGGGGTTCGTCGCCCTGCTTCGCATCGTCCGAGTCGGAGAACTTCTTGGAGCTGGCCGCGGCGGGAACGCTGACGGCGAGCGCGAAGAGCGAGGCGAGCGACAGCAGGGCGTAGCGGCGGGTCATCGTAGGCATGTTCGGACCTCCTCCTCAAAGTGGTTCTGGTTTCGCTGGACAGGGGATTGTAGAAGAGAGGAAGAGAAGGGGAAAATTTCCTGCTATTATTCATATCGGAGGCGCGCACTCACATCCGACCCGACGCCATTCCTCTCACCCTTCCCGAGGCCGGGCTCGGCGCGCTCTTCGGTGTCCACGACGAAAACCTGAGGCTTCTCGAGGACGCCTTCGGCGTCGAGATCGCCGCGCGCGGGCGCGAGGTCTCGGTCTCCGGTGACCCGGACGGCACGGCCCTCGCGGCCCGCCTCCTCTCGGACTTCGCGAAGCTCATGGAGCGCGGCTACACGCCGAAGAAGCCCGACCTCGAGGCGGCCATCCGCATCCTCCGCGAGGAGCCGGGAACGTCGCTCGTCGACTTCTTCGAGAACCGGTCCGTCGGCCCCGCGCTCCGCCAGGTCGTCTCGCCGCGGAACGTCCGCCAGCAGGAGTACCTGCAGGCCGTCCTCGAGCACGACATCGTCTTCGCGATCGGGCCCGCGGGCACCGGCAAGACGTACCTCGCCGTCGCGATGGCCGCCGCGGCGCTCCTCGAGAAGAAGGTCAAGCGCATCGTCCTCTGCCGCCCCGCGGTCGAGGCGGGCGAGAAGCTCGGCTTCCTCCCCGGCGACCTCGCCGAGAAGGTCAACCCGTACCTGCGCCCGCTCCACGACGCGCTCTACGACATCCTCGGCTACGAGAAGGTCGGGCGCATGCTCGAGCGGAACATCATCGAGGTCGCGCCGCTGGCGTTCATGCGCGGCCGCACGCTCAACGACGCGTTCGTGATCCTCGACGAGGCCCAGAACACGACGTCCGAGCAGATGAAGATGTTCCTGACGCGCATGGGGTTCGGGAGCAGGGCCGTCGTCACGGGCGACGTCACGCAGATCGATCTCCCGCAGGGGAAGATCTCCGGCCTCAAGGAAGCCGACCGCGTGCTGAACGGCGTCGACGGCGTCAAGTTCGTCCGGTTCGACCAGCGCGACGTCGTCCGCCACCGCATCGTCCAGTCCGTCGTGAGCGCCTACGAGGCCTTCGAGAAGCAGAAGGCCGACGCCGCGGAAGCGGCCGCCGCGAGCGGAAACGGCAACGGAAACGGCAACGGCCACTCGAACGGCAACGGGCATCGGGCAGACGAGTAGCGCCGCGGCCCCCGTCAGGGCGTTTGAGATTTCTTAGAAGGTGAAGAGAGCAAGAGCGCAATCGCGGGCTGGCGGAGCCATCGGCGCCGTCGATGTCCATTGCACCGTCGCCGGCGCGCCACCTGCGGCGCGCGTCGAGGCCTGGACCCGGAATCTCCTTTCCAAGGCGGGCGCGAAGCGCGCGGGATCCTCCTCTGCTTCTCTCTCCATCCTCCTGTGCGGCGACCGCCGGATGCGGACGCTCAACCGCCGGTTCCGGCACGTCGATCGCCCGACGGACGTCCTTTCCTTTCCTTCATTCAAAGGGTCTTCTTCTTCTTCTTCTTCTTTCTCTTCCTTCCTCGGCGACCTCGTGATCGACGTGCCGTACGCGGAGCGGCAGGCGCGCCGTCGGGGGCATCCCGTGTCGCGGGAGGTCCAGATCCTCCTCGCCCACGGCGTCCTCCACCTCCTCGGATACGATCACGAGACGGACGACGGCACGATGTTCCGCCTCCAGCGACGCCTGATCCTCTCGGCCTTCGGCGCGGGGCCGGACGGCGTGCCGTGACCGGGTTCGGCGTCACGGCGGGAGTCGGCTTCGTCGTCGCCGCGCTCTTCGCCGGCGTCTTCATCCTGTTCTCCGGCTTCGCGCAGTCTCTCGAGAACCTCTCGGTCCTCCGGCGCAAGGCACTCCTCGAAGCCGATCCGGCCCGTTTCGGGACGCTCCTCGCGCCCGAGCACGTCCGCGTCTCGCGCATCGCCGTGCGGCTCACCGCACAGGGAGCGGTTCTCGGCGGCCTCCTGTGCCTCGGCTCGGCGCTCGCGGCTCTCGGCGTCGGCGAGCCGTGGCTCCTGTCGGCCGTCGTGATCCTCCTCGGCTGGATCGTGGCCGAGAGCCTCGTGATCCGCTGGGTCGCCCGGCGCGGCGGCGACGCGCTTCTCGCGGGCTTCTCGTGGCTCATCCCGCTCGTGGACTTCCTCTCGGCGCCGCTCACGCCGCTCCTCTCGCGCCTCGTCGAGGTCGAGGAGGACGCGCCCGAGGGCGGAGGCGTGCCGGACGCCGCGAAGGAGGAGGCGACGAAGGACGCGGAAGTCCGCGCGCTCCTCGACGTCGCCCGCGAGGAGGGCCTCCTCGAGAAGCACGAGGAGGAGCTCGTCTCCCGCGCGGTGGACTTCAACGACCGGACCGTCGGCCAGGTCATGACGCCGCGCCCCGACATCGTCTTCGCGCAGGCCGACGCCCCGCTCGACGAGATCGCCGACCTTTTCGTCAAGACGAAGTTCACGCGCCTTCCGCTCGTCGAGGGCTCGATCGACAAGCCCGTCGGGATCGTGCACGTCAAGGACGTCTTCACGGTCCTCCGCCGGCCGGACCCGCCCGCGACCGCGCGGGGGCTCGCGCGCGAGGTCTTCTTCGCGCCGGAGTCCCAGACGGTCGCCACGCTGCTCGCGGACTTCCGCCGGCGCCGCCACCCTCTCGCGATCGTCGTGGACGAGTACGGAGCGGTCACGGGACTCGCGACGCTGGAGGACCTCGTCGAGGAGCTCGTCGGGGAGATCGCGGACGAACACGAGGACGAGGCGCCGCCGGTGGTCGCGGCCGCCGACGGCTCGTGGTCCGTGGCCGGGCGCGTGCGCGTACCCGAGATCGCGACGCTTTTCGACGTCGTCTTCCCGCCCGGCGAGTACGACACCGTCGCCGGCCTCGTCTCCGAGAAGCTCGGCCGCATCCCGAAGCCGGGCGAGACCGCGCACGAGGCCGGCCTGTCGTTCACGGTCGAGGAGGCCGACCGGCGCCGGATCCACCGCCTCCGCGTGCGCCGCGAGGCGGCTCCTCCGCGCGACGACGGCGGGGCGGGGACCGAATGAAGGCCGTGCGGTCCGGGACGGTCGCGGTCGTCGGGCGCCCGAACGCGGGGAAGTCGACGCTCGTGAACGCGCTCGTCGGGACGAAGGTCGCGATCGTCTCCGACAAGCCGCAGACGACGCGCCGCAACCTCCTCGGCATCCGCAACGACGACGAAGGGCAGATCGTCTTCGTCGACACGCCCGGCCTTCACAAGCCGCTCCACCGCCTGAACAAGTCCATGGTCGCCGAGGCGCAGGACGCGCTCCGCGAGGAGGACGTGCGCCTCCTCGTCGTCGACGTGACGGTCCCGGCCGGGGCGGGCGACCGCTTCGTCCTCGAACTCCTCCGGTCCGCGCCCGCCCCGCGCATCGCCGTCCTGAACAAGATCGACCTCGTCGCGAAGAAGGAGACGCTCCTGCCGCGGCTCGCGTCCCTCGGCAGCACGGCGATCTTCGACGCGATCGTGCCGGTCTCCGCCCTCACCGGCGAGGGCCTCGACTCCCTCCTCTCGGCGCTCCGGAGCCACCTCGCGGAGGGCGCGGCCCTCTTCCCGGCCGGCCTCGTCACGACGTCCGACGATTCGACGCGGATCGCCGAGACGATCCGGGAAAAGTTCCTCGAAAGGACGCGCGAGGAGATCCCGTACGGCCTCGGCGTCCTCGTCGAGGAGGTGAGGCGCGAAGAGGCGAAGAAGCTCACGGTCGTCCGGGCGACCATCGTCGTCGACCGGGACGGCCACAAGGGGATCGTCCTCGGCGCGGGCGGGCGGATGCTGAAGGAGGCGGGCACGGCAGCCCGCCTCGACCTCGAAAAGGCGTTCGGCGGAAGGTTCTTCCTCGATCTCGTCGTGGCGGCGCGCCCCGGATGGCGCGAGGACCCGAGATTTCTCTCGACCCTCACAAGCTGATCGTTGACGGGGGACGGCCCTTGCCGTAAGACTCCGGATGGGGGTTTCTCTGGCCACTCCGGACAAGAGCAAGGACGACAAGCGGCACGCGCCGCGGTTGCCGCTCGCGAAGGGCACGAAGGCCCAGATCAAGTCGACGATGCCCGTCGACCTCATGAACCTCTCCGCGACCGGCGTCCTCATGGAGCTGCCGTCGGCGCTCCGCCCCGGGTCGACGTGCGACCTCACGGTGACGCTCGCGGGGATCCACTTCGTGGCGCTCGTGCGCGTCACGCGCTGCCGCGCGGGGGGCTTCGCCGCGGACGAAAAGGGCGCGCGTGTCCTCGTCTACCAGGCGGGGGGCGAGTTCATCGGCCTCGCGTCGGAGCAGAAGCTGAACCTCTCGCGCGCGATCGAGAAGATCGGCGGCGCGAAGCTCGCGAGCCAGTCCGCAGCGTTCCTGAAGGCCGTCAAGCCGGCTTAGGACGTCAGGTCGCGCAGCGCGGTGCGCAGGGCGTTCTCGAGACGGCCCGCCCGCTCGAGAGCAGCGGCCGCGGCCGCGTGGGACGCTTCCGCGGCGGTCTGGGCCGCCTGGAGCCGCTCGGTCAGCGCGGCGACCTGCGCCGCGAGCGAAATCGCTGCCTCGCTGGCGGCAGACTCGGCGCTCTCCCGCGCGGCGCGCTCGGCGGCGATGGCTCCGGCGAGGCCGCTCCGCTGTCCCTCGGCCTCCGCCTTCAGGGCGGCGATCGCCGAGAGCGCCTCGGCCGCGCGGGAGGCTGCCGACGCGACGCCGGCTCCGAGGCTCTCGAGCGTCTCGCCGGTCTTCAGGGCCTCGGCGTCGCGCGCCTCCTTCCCGGCCTCGAGCCCCTTTTCGAGGTCCGCGGCGAGCCGGCGGCGCTCTTCGCGCTCGGCCTCCACGGCCTTCTCGAGGGTCTTCTCGAGGTCGGCCGCGAGCTGCCGGCGCTCTTCGCGCTCGGCTTCCAAGGCCTTCTCGAGCGCCTTCTCGAGCGCCTCGACGCGGCGGGCGTCGGCTCTCCCGGCGTCGGGCGTCGAGTCGTCCCGCTTGAACGTCCCCGAGACGCGTCCGGCGGCGGCCCGGCGTGCCTCGGCGAGGACGGCGTTGAGCTTGTCGTCGAGCGGCGTCACGGGCGCCGTCGTCTCCGGCCGGGACCGCGGGCGCTCGCCTGACGTCGAGGACGCCGCGAAGCCGGAAAGCCCGTCGGACCTCGCGGCCGGCGCGGACGGAACGGACGCCGCCGCGTCGATCGAAACCTTCCTCTGCGAATCGTCGGACAGGTCGGCGAACGTCCCCTCGGCCGACGGCGGGACCCATTCCGCGGGCTCCTCTTCGGAGACCGACGCGGACGCCGAGCCCGCCATCGCGAGAACCGGCGCGGCGGGCGGCGCGTCCTCGGGTTCGGGGGCCGGGGCCGAGATCGAGACCGCGGGACCGGGTCCGATGAACGGCTGCGTCGAGGCGCCGGGGCCGGTGGACGACCCGAGCGACGCCGAGCCGAGCGACGACTCGGCCGCCGGCAGGTCGGCGTCGACCGGCGGCTTCCAGCCGCGCTGGAGGCGCCGCAGGAGGTCGACGAACGTGAGCTTGGACGCGAGCTTGAACGTCTCGAGGACGCCCATCCCCTCGGAAGCCACGGCCTCGACGTACGGGTACGACTGGAAGCCGAGGGATTCCTGGAGCGCCTCGATGGAGAGAGCGCTCGGGAGGTCGCGCTTGTTGTACTGGATGACGACGGGCAGCGACTCGAGAGGGATCTTCTCGTCCGCGAGGTTCTCGCGCAGGTTCTGGAAACTCTCGAGGTTGTGCGAGAGCATCGACCACTGCGAGTCCACGACGAAGACGAGGCCGTCCACACCGCGCAGGACGATCCGGCGCGTCTCGTTGTAGAAGACCTGTCCGGGAACGGTGCACACCTGGAAGCGGACCGTGTAGCCCTTGATGTTCCCGAGCTCGATCGGGAGGAGGTCGAAGTAGATGGTCCGGTCCTGTGCCGTGGAAAGCGACAGGAGCTTGCCGGCGCCGCGCTCGAGCCTCTGGTGGAGGATCTTGAGGTTGGTCGTCTTTCCGCAGAGCCCGGGCCCGTAGAAGACGATCTTGGCCGTCAGCTCCTTCGTGGCGTGGTTGAAGAGGGCCATGGTGCCTCCGGGACCTTTTGAGACGCCGTCCGAGTATACGCGCCGCGTATCCTCCGGGCGTGACGGTGGAGGCGCGCGCGCGGCGGATCGAGGGCACGTTCGCGGGCCTCACGCTGCGCGGCGTGTCCGTGGCGGGGCGCGAGACGTGGTTCCACTTCCCGACGCTCGGGTTCGCGTTCGACCTCGGCCGCTCCCCGTGGGAGCTCGTGTCCGTCCCGAACGTCTTCCTCTCGCACGCCCACCTCGATCACGGCGCCGGCCTCGCGTACTGGTTCTCCCAGCGGCGCCTCCTGCGCCTTCCGGGCGGGACGGTCCACACGCACCCCGCCGCCGTCGAGGCGTGGCGGAAGATCGTGGGCCTGCACGCCGGTCTCGAGGACGTGACGTACGACGCGCGCGTCGAGGCGATGCCGCCCGGGACCCGTGTCGCGCTGCGCCGAGACCTCTCGATGACGTGCTTCGCCGCGGATCACCGCGTCCCGACGCTCGCGTTCGTGGCCTCCGAGGAACGTCACCGCCTTCTCCCCGAATACGAGGAGAGGACACGCGAGGAGATCAAGTCCCTCGCGGCGGAAGGCAGGAGCGTCGCCGGGCCCGTCTCGATCCCGCTCGCCGCGTACTCGGGCGACACCGCGGGCGGGATCTTCGACGCGGCGCCGCCCGATTTCTTCCGGGCGAAGGTGCTCCTGATCGAGTGCTCGTTCGTCGAGGAGCGCGACAAGGGCCGCGCCGCGCCGTTCAAGCACCTCCACGTCGACGACATCGCCGAGCGCGCCGACCTGTTCGAGAACGAGGTCATCCTCCTCACGCACGTGACCCTTCGGACGCCGGCCGACGCGATCCGCCGCCTCGTGAGGCAGCGCCTCCCCGCGCGCCTCGCGGACCGCGCGAGGCCCTTCCTGCCGGAGTCCTGAAGGCCGCCCTCAGGGCCAGAGAGACCCGTCCGCGAGGAAGTCGAAGAACGTTCCCAGCGGGATAACGTCGATGCCGTCCTCGGTCCGGATCCGCTCTCTGGAATCGAGAACGAGGAGCCGCCGGACCAGGCCCGGGAGGTCGGCAATTGCGCGGAGTCCACGAAGCCCGTCGTCCGGAATGCGGCGCGACGATTTCACTTCGATCGCAAGGAACTTCTTCCCGCGACGGAGCAGGAAGTCGACTTCCGTCCGGACGGCGTCGGCCGGCGCCCAATAGGTCATGTCGTCGAAAAGGCCGTCGTACTCGCCGTGGGCCCGGAGGCAGGTCGCGACGAATCCCTCAAGGAGGGCTCCGCGCTCCACGGCGTCAACGTCCCCGAGTCCTTTGCGTGCGGCCCGGGCCAGGCCGGGGTCGACCCAGTAGAGCTTCGGATGCCGGCGCTCGCGGACGCGGAGACTCGACTCGAATGCGGGAAGCCGGAACGCGAGCAGGGTGTCCTCGAGAACGCCGAGGTAGCCCTCGACGGTCGTCCGCGCGACACCGCAGTCACGCGCCAGGCTCGAGACATTCACCGTTTGCGCGTGCGCGACCGCGGCGACCGGAAGGAACCGCGCGAACCCGGGCAGGTTCCTGAGGAGGGCCTCCGCCTGGATTTCCTCTTTGAGGTACGTCTGCACGTAGGCGCGGAGCGTCGCGTCGCGGTCGTCCGAAGACCAGACGACGGGAAGGCTCCCGTGGGAGAGCGATTCTTCGAGGTCGAAGTCCGCGCCCAGCTCGCTGGGCAGGAGCGGAAACATGAACTTCTGGACGGCGCGCCCGGCGAGGAGGTTCGTTCCGGCCCGGCGCAGCTTGCGCGCGCTCGATCCGGAAAGGACGAATTTGAGGCGCCGGTCCTCGATGTGCCGATGGACCTCGTTGAGGAGGGAAGGCAGACGCTGAACCTCGTCCACCCAGATCCACGCGCCGGGCAGCGCCGTACGGAGGCGACCCGCGAAGAGGGCGGGGTCAGCAAGGAGGGACTGGTAAAGACCTTCGTCGAGAAGGTCGAATCGCAGCGCCTCCGGGAAGGCCGCCCGGGCCCATGTGCTCTTCCCGGTCCCGCGGGGGCCGAGCAGAAAGAAGGACTGCTTCGGCGTCTTCAGTCTGCGTCGATAGAGCTTGTATATCATGCCGTCATTTTACGCCGCAAATTGACGACATGGTATGCAATATCAAACATGAACGCCGGCGATGCGGCCGCGGTTCGCGGACCATTCGCCGAGCGCCTGCCGCCACTCCCACGCGTGGCCGGGGGAGACGACGAACTCGACGACGTCGCCGGACGTCGCCGTGACGCGGAGGACCTTGCTGCGGAGGAACCCCCGACCGCTCGAGAGGCGGTCATCCGTTTCGAGACGTTGTATTTCTTCGAATGAGGAAGAGCCCGTGCGGCCCCACAGGCCGTCCCACGCCAGGCCGGCCGGCGTGAGGGCGACGGTGCCGGGAATCAGCGCCCGGGGATTTCTTAGAAGGTGAGGAGAAAGAGGGGAGGACGCCAGGAGGCAGGGCGTGCCGATCCGCACCACCCCTCCTAACCCTTCTAAGAAGATCTTCCCGCGGCGCCGTGCGATCAGTCTCGTCGCGAGGACGAAGCCTCCGGTCGCGAGCAAGAAGAACCCGACTGCGCCCGCAAACCAGAGAACCATTACCGGAACAGCTTCTTCCTGTTCCGGATGTAGTCCCGGAACACGAATGTCGCGAGGTCGGTGGGGGAGGCGTAGTAGGCCCTCCCGCGCGCGATCTTCGTCATCGTGTCGACGAAGTCCACGAGGGCCTCGTCCGTCGCGATCATGAACGTCGTGAGCTGGATGCCGTCGCGCCGGAGCTTCTCGGCCTCCTCCAGCGTGCGGTTCACGATCTTCAGGTCCAGCCCGAACGGGTTCTTGTAGAGCTTGCCGCCCTCCTTGATGCACGACGGCTTGCCGTCCGTGATCATGAAGATCTGCCGGTTGCGCGAACGGCGGCGCATGAGGAGCCGCCGCGAGAGCGCGAGGCCGTCCTTCGTGTTCGTGTGGAACGGCCCGACCTGCGCCCGGCTGAGCTCCTCGAGCGGCACGGACCGCGCCTCGTCCCCGAAGAGGACGACGTCGATCGTGTCCTTCGGGTACTTCTGGAGGATGAGCTCCGTCAGCGCGAGCGCGACCTTCTTCGCGGGCGTGAAGCGGTCCTCGCCGTAGAGGATCATCGAGTGCGAGACGTCGATCGCGATCGCGGTCGCGCACGCGCTCTGGTGCTCGACGTCGAAGACCTCGAAGTCGGACGGCACGAGCGCGAGGTCGTCCGGGTCGCGCCGCGCCGCGTTCGCGACGGTCCGGATCCCGTCGAGGCGCGCGGGGTCGTCGCCGAACTCGTACGGGCGCGTCTCGGGCAGCGCCTCGGTGCCGCCGCCCGCGCGGGGGATCGAGTGCAGCCCGGGCCCGGCCTTCTGGAGCGACGAGAAGATCTCCTCCAGCGCGTTGCGGCGGATGCGCCTCTCGCCGGGGCCCATGAGCGCGAGGTTCCCCTCGCCGTCGCGGCCCACGATGCCCTGCCGCTCGAGCGCCGCGCGGAAGGCCTCGAGGTCGACGTTCTTGCCGATGATCCCGCGGCGCTGCAGCTCCTGCATCCAGGCCATCGCCTCCTCCACGTCGCCGCCGAGGCGCGAGACGAGATCGAGGAAGAGCTTCAGGAGCTCTTCGTACGTGAGGAGGGACTGGAGGAGGTCGAGCGGCAGCTCGCCGTACCGGTAGTCCACGGCCCATGCTACGCCGCCGGGGCGGGGGATGGACTGGGGTATGGTCACTCCGTACCGTGGACGTCCCCGCCCGTCAGGCAGGAGCCTCGCCGATCGCCGCGCCCCCGGGCGCGATGCGCGAGGACTGGGACAGGAGGGCGCGCGAGGACCACAGGCTCCACATCGCGACCGGCCACGCCGGTTCCGAGGTGCAGTTTCTCGAATCAGGGGAGAGGGATCTCGACGATCTCGTTCTCGACGGGATCCACCTCCGGCCCGAGGCGTCGGCCCTCGAGATCGGCTGCGGGGTCGGCCGCCTCCTGGTCCCGCTCGCGCGCCGCGTCGCGCGCGTTCAGGGCGTCGACATCTCGCCGGTCATGATCGAGACCTCGCGCGCGTACGTCGCCTCCACGCCGAACGTGTCGGCCCGCGTGACGGACGGCACGCTCGCGGGCGTCGACGACGCGTCGCTCGACTTCGTCTTCTCGTTCATCGTGTTCCAGCACATTCCGGCCGCCGGCCCGATCCGCACGTACGTCGAGGAAGCCGCGCGAACTCTCAAGCCCGGAGGCGTGTTCCGGTTCCAGGTGGACGGCCGCTGGTGGTGGCGCGCGGGGGACCACACGCCGGACACCTACGAGGGCGTGAAGTTCACGCCGGAGGAGGCGCGCGCGCTCCTCGCCGGCACGCCGTTCACGATCGCCGACGAGTGGGGCGCGGAAGGGCACTACCACTGGATCACGGCGCGCAAGGCGGGAGGCGGCGCCGCCGTCTCCATCCGGCCGAGGGACTGGGACGTGCCGCTCCTCCAGGCGTGCCTCCGGCGCCTCGGCTCGACGAACGAGCGCGAGGCGGCGGACGCGATCCGGGGCGGGAGCGCGTCGTTGAGGCCCCGTCTCCTCGCGCTCGCGGAACGGCTCGCCGCCGCGGACGACGCCGCGTTCGTGGCGGAGGCCTCCCGCGCAGTCTTCGGCAGCGCGCTCGACGAGCAGGGGCGCGCGTATCACGAGGGAATCCTCCGGAGAGGCTTCGAGGACCGGGCGGCGCTGCTGGACACGATCACGACGTCCCGGGGCTTCCTCGACCTCGTCCGGCCGCACGTCCCGGACGTGCCGTGGTTCGTCGCGTGCGAGATCCTGATGCGCCTCGGTCTTCCGCCGCGGCCCGCCACGTTTTTCGACCTCGTGGGCCTCGTCGAGGCGGAGCTCGACGGACGGTCCGACGCGGAGGCGGTCCGCTTCTCGTTCCGGACGCTCCTCGGCCACGAACCGGACGAGGACGGGCTGCGCCACCGGCTCCCGCTCGTTCAGAACCACGCCGACGGCCGGCGGCTGATGGTCCGCGAGATTCTCGCCAGCCGGAAGTCCCCGGCGCCGCCGCTCCGGGAGAAGGACGGATCGCCGCGTCTCCCGGGCGAGTCGACCCCGGGAGAGGCCGGACTCGCCGCGGGCATTCTCGAGGAGGCACGCGCGCTCGACGACCGCGGCCTCGTCCGGCTCGCCTACCTGCGGGTGCTGCATCGCGAGGCCGACGCCGGCGGCGAGGAGTTCTACCTCGGCAAGCTCGCGTCCGGCGAGGTCAGCCGCGCCGCGTTCCTGAGAGAGCTGCTCTGGAGCGACGAACGCCGCCTGCCGGGCGCGTGACCGCGATGGAGGTCCGCGACCGCCGCGCCGCGCTCGGGCCCGTCCTCCTCGCCCTGCTCCCTCTCCTTCCGTCGTGGTGGTACGCGATCGCGAAGCCGTGGCCGCCGATGAGCGTGGACGACGACTCGGCGGTCATCGAGATGGCCGCGCGGCGGGTGTTCCACGGGACGCAGCTGACGGGCGTCTACTCGCGCTTCGGGTGGAGCCATCCCGGGCCCCTGCAGCTCTATTCGATGGCCCCTCTTTACGCCGCGACGGGGCAGCGCAGCGCCGGCCTCTGGCTCGCCGCGCTCCTGCTCACGACGCTCTTCGCCGGCGCCGCGGCGTGGGCCGCGGTCCGGATCCTCGGGCCGCGCCGCGGCGTCGTCGCCGCGACGGCGCTCGCGCTGTTGCTCGCGCGGATGGGACCGGGCTGGGTCGCGCACCCGTGGGGGCCGCACGCCGTGATCGTCCCGTTCGCGCTCCTCCTCGTCCTCGCGCTCGGGCTCGCGCGGGAGGGCGCCGCGTGGCTGCCGGGCGTCGCTTTCGCGGCGACGTACCTCGTCGAGACGCACCTCGGGACGGCGCCGGCCGCGCTCGCCGTCGTGCTCGCGGCCCTCGCGCTCGCGTGGCGCGCGGGCCGGAGGCTCCTCGCGCCGGGCCCGATCCTCCTCGCGGCGGCCGTGTCGCTCGTCCTCTGGGCGCCGGCGCTGCTCGAGCAGGTGCGCGGGACGCCGTCCTCTCCCGGCAACCTGACGCTGCTCTGGCGCTTCTTCCGCACGCACCGCGCGTCGCACACGTTCGTCGAGGTGTTCGGCCCCCTCGCGCACGAGCTGGGGAGCATCCCGATCGCCCTCGCGACGGCGGTCGTCCCCTCGACGACCGACCACCGCGACGTCGGCGCCGGGCTCTTCGCGCTCCTCCTCGTCGCCCTGCTGCCGATCGGCCTCGCCGCCTCGCGCCGCCGGCGGGACGACGAGACGACGGCGCTGTCCTGGCTCGCGCTCGCCGCGGCCGGAGCCGCGCTCCTCGCGGGGCTGAGGATCGTCGGCGAGGTCTTCGACTACCTCTTCGTCTACACATCGGCGGTCTCGTTCGCGGGCTGGACCGCGCTCGCGCTCGCGGCCTCGCGCCCGTTCGAGGAACGCGGGCGCGGCCGGGCCGTGGCCGCGGCGTGCGCGGCCGTCGCGGTCCTCTGCGCGATCGAAAACGCGCGCGGCCTGACGCAGCAGCAGCCGATCCCCGCCCGGACGAACGAAGCGGTCCGAACGCTCCACGACGCGCTGAAGTCGCATCTCGCGGCCGAGGGAATCCGGCGGCCGCTCGTCCATCTCGGCGGAGGCGAGCCGTGGGCGCCGGCGGCCGGCGCGCTCCTCGAGCTCGAGCGCGACGGGGTTTCCTGGGCCGTCGACGAGGACTGGGCCGTGATGTTCGGGAAGGGCCGCCGCGCGACGGGAGCCGAGGACGGCGACGTCTGGTTCACCGAGGAGGCGCGGCCCGGCCTGAATCCGCTCGCGGAGTCGGGGAAGACGAAGCTCTACGCCGCGGCTCGCCCGCCCCGCTGACCTCTGCCGAGCGCGTCGGCGAACGCGCACGCGAAGAGAACGTAGAGCGGCACCGCGAGCTGCGACAGGAACCGGTTCCACGTCGGGTGGACGAGGTCCCCGGGCGCCCACCCGCTGCCGCCGTACGCGGCGCCGTACACCGCGAGCGCTCCGGCCGAGGCGAGGAGCAGCGCGCACGCGAACGGGCGCGTCAGGGCTCGCGCGCCGAGGAGGAAGATCGCGGGCGCGAGCCACCAGAACCCGCTCCAGACCTCGGGCCGCGCCATCTCGATCCGGACGAAGTGGAGAACCGCCGGGAGCCGGTTCGCGAGGCCCGCGACGACCTGCCCGGCGCTCACCTCGTCCCACGTCTCGGAGTTGCGGTTCGGCACCTGCGCGCGCCACGAGACGCACAGGGCTGCCGCGAGCGCGAACACGGCCCCCGCAAGGGCCGTCGCGCGTGCGGGCCGGAAGCTCCTCAGGCGGAGCCCGCGGCGGAGGGCGCGGAACCCGGCGAGGCCGACCACGATCGCGCCGAGGAGGAGGCCCTCGGTCTTCGTGAGCGCTCCCGCGGCGAGCAGGAGGCCGCCCGCGAGCGCCTCGGGCGGCCTCCACGGCGCGCGCAGGAGCAGCACGAATCCGCAGCCCCAGAAGAGCCCGAGCGGGATGTCCGCGTACGACGTGATCGCGCCGCCGTCCCAGTCGAACGCGAGGGCGGGCAGGAGGCTCATCGCGAGGACGGCGAGCGCGGCGGCGAGGGCGCCGGCGCGCGCCGCGGCGACGTCGAAGACGACGAGGAACAGGACGGGCAGGAACGCGGCGTAGAGCGGCCGCGTGACGCGCTCGTCGTCGTCCGTGTCGAACGTCTCCTGGACGGCGACCTGCAGGACCGGGAGGAGGAGCGGGTATTTCGGATTGTGGAGATAGGTGCCGCCGTCGAGGAGGGCCGGTGCGTCCACGGTCCGAGCCGCCCGCACGAACGCGGCGTGGACGTTCCACGTCATGCGCGCGTCGAACCCGCACTGGATGCCGCTCAGGGCGTCGGCGAGAACCGCGGCCGTCACGAACGTCCCCGTGACGGCGGCCGCGACGGCGGCCGCCCGCGCGGCGCGGCCCGGCACGGCCGGACGCCGCGTTTCGCCGACGCGCGGGGACGTCCGCCGGGCCCATGCCGCCGCGGCGAGAGGCAGGAGAAGGACGGGCAGGACCGTCCCGCGCCTCAGCTCGAGGGCGCCCCAGTGGCTGAGCGCGTAGAGAGCGACGCCCGCGAAGGCGGTGCCGAGGAGATACGACCACGCGAGCCGGCGAAGGAGGGGCTTGACCCTGATCGACGGCACGAAAGACGACAGCGCCCAGCCGACGGAGAGGAAGAGGGCGATCCCTCCGAAGGCCGCGGCGACCCGGTACGCCGCGCTCACGGGGAAGCGCTCCCCGGCAGGGTGTCCGCGCTGAGGAGCACGGGCGCGCCGCCGGAACAGCCGACGACGAAGACTCGCGGTGACTGTGCGAGCAGGGCCTCGAGTTCCCGCCGGCGAAGCGCCGATTCCGGGCCGAGGGTGCGCGGGACGCGCGGCGCGAGGGCGGCGCGGACGTACGTGGGCTCACAACCCGGATTCCGGCTCTCGACGAGCCGGTACTCGGCATTCGGCGGGATCTCCGCCGCAATCCGCTCGATCGCGGCCTGGAAATCGGGCCCATACTGCTCGCGCCGGATCTGGCCGACCGGATCGAGCACGTGCTTCCAGCCGAATTCGAGGTGGTCCCGGGCGTCGGCGGCCTGACGGGGAGCGGCCGCGAGGACCCAGAGGAGGAGCGCGAGGAGGGCCGCGGCCGCGCGAGCGCGCTTCACTCTCGTCCTTGCCACTCGAATTTCTGCGGTCCGTAGCGGCGCTCGCGGCCGTCCCGCGTGCGGAAAACGGCGACGACCTCGTGGCGGCCCGCGTCCCCGGGCCGGAACGCGAACCTCGCTTCGTAGCCGGCGCGGGCGCAGTCGCCGAGCCCCGCGACGACCGCGCAGACGTCGGGCCGCGGCGTGCGCTTCTCGCTCTCGGGCGCACGCTTCTCCCCGTCGATGAGGATCGAGACGTCGAGGTCCTCCCCCGGCATGCGCGCCCAGCCCGCGACGAGGAGCTCTCCCTTGACCGTGGCGCCCTCGGCGGGCAGGTCGATCGAGCCGGGAAGGGAGACGTCGGTCCGCCAGGGCGCGCCCGAGATCGTCAGTCCCGCGGGCGGCGTCCACGGGAGCGGCTCGAGCGGGCGCGCCGCAGGTTCATTCTTCGCGACGGCGAAGAGATCGTTCCGGGCGTCGCCGTCGAAACGCTTCACGAAGACGAGGCGGCCGGACGCGAGGGCACGGTCGATCCACTCGCGGTGCGTCGTGCGCATCGCCGGGCTCAGCCACGAGCCGTGGACGAGGACGTACGACGTCGGGATGCCCTCGAGGAAGTCGAGGAGGTCGTCCGGAATGGGCGCCTTGCGCTCGTCCTCCTCGATGCGGCGGATGAGCGGCGACGAGAAGCCCGAGACGGCCGTCACGAGCGGCTTGCCGTGGTCGGCCGCGCGCAGCACCGCGCGGTAGTTGCCGTGCTCGTCCGTCCCGGACGGGAGCTCGACGAGGCCGCCCGCCATCGGCGTCCTCGCGAGGAAGCGCGTCGCCTCGTCCGGGTCGGCCTCGCCGCGGACGAGGTCGAGCGGGGCCGCGCGGTCCTCGAGGAGGAAGGCGACGCAGGCGACGGCGAAAATGGCGCCCGTGCGCGCGGCGGGGCGCCGCCGCTTCCAGCGCGTGGCGAGCTCGAGGACGGCGGCTCCCGCGAGGATCGCGAGGCCGAGGTACGCGATCGTCGCCCACCGCGCGGGGACGCGGATGCTCCGGAAGAGGAAGACGGCCTCGAAGAGGATGCGGTGGAACGGGAAGCGCACGCCGAGCGACCCGAAGAAGCCGAGGAGAGCGAGGAGCGAGCCGACGACGATCGCGTCCGGGCGGCGGACGAGCCGGAGGCTCTCCGGGAGGTTCCGCGCCCTCACGAATGGGAGCGCGGCCGGATAGGCGCGCCACCAGCGCAGCGCGACCGCGGCGACGAAGAGGACGAGCGCGCGCGTCGGGTCCGTCGCCCGGAAGACCTCCCGGCCGTGGAAACGCAGGTGGATCCCGGCGGGGCTCGCGGCGAAGAGCGCGAGGAAGCCCGCGGCGACGGCGATGCCGTCCAGCCACCGGAGGAGCCGCGGGTCGGGCGCGGCACCGCCCGGCGCGGACGGCGCGGCGTCGCGCCCGGCCGGCGAAAGGAGGAGCGCCGCGAGCGGAAGCGCGAGGAGGAGCAGGCCCGGGAAGAGCGAGCGCTCGCCCGGGGACGGGAACTGCGAGAACCCGCGCCAGAGCTGGTTGCGCGGGTCCGCGTTCATCCAGTCGTGGGGCTCCGCGGAGAAGTCGCGCGCCTCGTCGAGGCTGCGCGTGAAGCCGTAGAGCTTCGCGGCCCGCTGGTATGGCAGGAGGAAGGGGAGGAGCGCGAGCGTCGCGATCCCGAGCGCGGCGGCCGCCCGCTTCCAGCCTGCGCGGTCCCGCTCGACGCCCGTGCGGAACGCGAGGACGACGGCGACGGCTGCGAGCGGGACGAGCGTGAGGACGAGCCAGTGGACGACGGCGAGGCCGTTCAGGAAGAACGCGGCGCCGAGCCACTTCGCGCGCCTCGGGCTGCGCTCCCTCAGGAACAGGACGAGCGCCTCGAAGAGAATCGGGATCCAGCCCGCGAACAGGTAGTTCACGTGCGGGAGCTGGCCGAACCGGTACGGCACGAACGCGAACGCGATCCCCGTGACCCACGCGGCGCCCGTGGATCCGGTCAGGGTCCGTCCGAGCCGGAACGCCCCGTAGCCCGAGAACGCGAAGCCGAGGAGCGTCAGGATGCCCTGCGCCGTCAGCGGACGGAGGCCCAGCGCGAAGAGCGGGAACAGCGGCAGCGCGAGACCGTAGTTGTGCTCGCTGAACGCGAGGGAGAGCTTGTACGGGAAGTAGATGTTCCCGTCGAAGAGGTGGAGCGGCGCGTGGAACGTCTGGTGCCAGTCCCACCAGAGGATCCACGAGTTCAGGTACGGATCGCCCGTGTCCGAGCAGAAGTCCCTGAGGTGTTTCGCCCACGGCCACGTCATCGCGACCGTCAACGCGAGAAACGCGAGGAAGACGAGCGCCTCGCGCAGGACGGCGCGGCCCCGGGCGGGCGTTTCGGCGGGCATCCCCGGGATGATATCGGCGCGGGCACGAATCGGTATGCTCGGGACCGATCCATGCCCGAGAGTCCCACGTCCCCCCGCGAGCGAGGCCTCGCCGCCGCCGTGTTCGCGGGGCTGCCCGCCGCCGTCGTCGCGGCGCTCGCGCTCACGGCGGCGCCGGCGCAGGTGCGCAAGGCGGTCGAGTGGCTGAAGGAGAGCCCGCGTGGAATCTCCCGGAGCGCCGAGGCGGCCCGGCGCGAGCTCTCCGGGGACGCCTACGCCGCGGCCGTCGCCGAGATGGAGCGGCGTGTCCCTCCCGGCGGCGCGTACGCGATCGCAGGCGACCGGGCTGACGTCAAGCACGCCGTGCGGTGCGACCTGGCTCCCCGGACGCCGATCCTCCTGCGCCCCGAAGAGGTCTGCGGCAACTGGCTCGTCGACCGCTCGTTCGCCCCCGTCCCGGATCTTGCTGTCTTCGTCTCGGCCAACGGGACTCCGCGCGTGGTCGCGACGCGCACGCTCCTCTCGTCCCTCTGGTCCGGCCTCGCCGGCCCTGAGGTCGAAGTTCCCGGCTGGATGGACGAGCCCTCCGAGGGCGTCTCGGTCGCGGGGCGGATCGTCGTGGGCGGCTGGTGCCAGGAGCGCGGCGGGACGCCCTGCGCCGCGATCCGCCTCTGGGTCGACGGCCGCGAGGTGGACGCCGCGCGGATCGAGCGGTTCCCGCGCCGGGACGTGGAGGCCGCCGTCCCGGGGATCGGCGACTGCAGCCGTGCGGGCTGGCGCGCCGCGTTCGAGCCCGGCGAGCTCGCGCCGGGAAGGCACTGCGTCGCGGCGGCTCTGATCGGGGCCGGCGGGCGCCACCGGCGCGTGGGGCCGTGGTCGTTCACGGTGACGCCATGAACGGCGCTCCGGTCGCCGGAAGCCTCCTCGCCGCGGCGCTCGTCGCCGCGGGAGGCCTCGCCCTCGCCGACCTCGTGCCGTTTCTCCGGGCACGCCCGTTCCTCGCGCGTCTCGGCTGGGCGTGGCTCCTCGGCTGCGGGTGGCTGGGCGGCTCGGCGTACGCCGCGTCGCACGTCCTCCACCTTTCACTCAGACGGGGTGCCCTCCTGCCGCTGGCTCTCGCCCCGATCGCCGCGGCGCTCGTGCGGCGCCTGCGTGCGGCCGCGCCCCTGCGGCCTGCGCGCGCGCCTCTCAAACCATTCGAAGGAATTCTCTTCTCTCTCCTCCTCGCGTTCGGCGCGCTCGTGACGGCGAGCCTCGTCGCGAACAGCCTCGCGATCCCCGTGAACGACTGGGACGGGAGGATGACGTGGGTCGCGCAGGCCCGCTTCATCCGCGGCGCGCGCAGCGTCGACTCGCCGGTCCTGCGCGACCCGGCCGCGTGGGTCGTCCACCCCCGCTACCCGGTCCTGATGCCCGTCCTTCAGACGGCCGTGCAGGAGATCGCCGACGCATCGTGGGACACCCGGTTCGTGCGGCCGCTCTACGCGCTCTTCTGGCCGGGGCTCCTCCTCGTCCTCTTCGACGCGGCGTCGGCGCGGGCCGGCCGCTTCGCGGCGGCCGTCGCGACCCTGGCCGCGGCATGCGCCTCGACGCCCGCGTTCTCGCCGCACGGCGGCGCGGCGGGCACGTACAGCGACCTCCCTCTCGCGTGCTTCTGGGGCGGCGGCCTGCTTCTGCTCGCGGTCGAGGGCGCGGGCCTGGCTGAGGGTCTCGCGGCCGGTCTTCTCCTCGGCGCGGCCGTCCTGACGAAGAGCGAGGGCCTTCCGCTCGCGTGCGTCGCGCTCGCCGCTGCGTTCGCGTGGGCGTTCGCGGGCCGGCGCGTCCGCGCGCACCGCGCGCCTCTTCTCGCGGCGGGCGCGTGCGTCGCCGCCGCGGCGCTCCTCCTCGCGTCGTGGCGGTCCGGGATCCCTCCGCGCTACGACGAGGGGCAGGTCACGGCGTTCGGCCTCGCCGCGCTCGCGAGGGGCGCGGTGACGCGCCTCCCGGACGCGGCCCGGGCCTGTCTCCGGGCGATGGCGGACCGGACGGAGTGGGGTCTCACGTGGCTCCTCGTCCCGCTCGGCCTCGCACTCGGCGCGCGGCGGCTCCGGCGGCTCGAGGCGCTCCCGCTCGCGGTCGCGCTCGCCGGCGCCCTCACCCTTTACGCGTCGGCGTACGCCCTCTCGGTCTGGCCGCCCGCGATCGTCGCCGAGACGACGTGGGACCGTCTCCTCGTCCAGTTGGCGCTGCCGCTCTTCGTCCTTCTCGCGCTCGCTCTCGCGCCGCGCCGTCAGTTCCTCTTCCAGACGAACGTCTGAGCCGCGTAGCGCCGCACACGCCCGTCCGGCGCGCGAAAGACGGCGACGACGTCGTGGCGGCCCGAGTCGCCCGACTCGAAGTCGAACGCGATGTCGTAGCCGGCGCTCGAGCAGTCTCCAAGAGCCGGCAGCGCTGTGCAGACGTCGGGCCGCGGGCGGCGCGTGGACGAGACGGGGATGCGCGCCTCGCCGTCGATGTAGATCGTGACGGAGAGGTCCGCGCCCGGAACACGTCCCCAGCCTTCCACGTGGAGGCGTCCGACGACGGTCCGGCCTTCGGCCGGAACGTCGATCGAGCACGGCAGGTCGGCGTCGCCCGGCGTCGACCGGGGCAGCCGGTCTCCGACGCGCAGCGGCGCGCCCCACGCCGCCGCGATCTGGGCGTCCTTCCAGCGCCAGAGCGCCCGGGGCCCGACCGGGTCGAGGACGAGCGGGTCCCAGTCCCACGCGCCCGGCGCGTACGCGAGGAGGAGCTGCGTGACGGCGGCGAATGCGGCGAGAGCGAGGAAGACGGCACGGAGCCGGCGGCGTGCGGAGAGGAAGAGCGGGATCGCCGCGAGGGCGAGGAACGGCGCGGCTTCCGTCGTCAGGCGCGGCCCGAGGCTCCAGCCGCCCCACCACTTCACGTGCGAGGCCGCGAGGCAGACCGTGGCCGCCGCGGAGCCGAGGCCCGCGAGCGTCCACGCGAAGAGGCCGGAGGCGCCCGCCTCTCGTCGCGCGAGGCCCAGCGGCAGCAGCAGGACCCACGGGCAGAAGACGAGAAGCCCGCGGCTCGGGCTCGCGAGGACGCCCGCGAGGCCGGCCGCGAAGTCCGCGTTGAACATCCGGTGCGCCGTGTTCATCGCGCCGTACGCGCCGAGCGGGTGGCCGTAGAGCGCGAGCTGGACGCCGACGACCGCCGCGACGACGACGCCGAGCCCGGCGGCGTAACGCGCCGCGGCCCGGCGGTCCGTCGCGAGCAGCGCGGCGCCGATCGCGGCGGCCCCGATCAGGGCCGTCGGGCGGCACGCGAACGCGAAGCCGGCCGCCGCTCCCGCCCACGCGGGGAGCGGACGCGCGCGGAGCACGAGGAAGAGCGCGAGCGCGAGGCAGAAGATCTCTCCCGTGAAGCTCCAGAGCGCCTGGGCGGCGTTCGCGGGGACGGGCGTCGCGAGCGCGAAGACGGCGGCGGCGCCGAGGGCCGCGCCCTCGCCCCACCGCCGGGCGGCCGCCCAGAGGAGGGCCGCGGCGGCGACCGTGAGGAGCGCGGCCGCGTGCTTCTCCCACCGGTCCACCAGCGCGGGTGTCACGCGGCCGCCGCTTCCCAGGAGACCGAGCGCCGCGTGAGGCAGCTCGACGAAGGCCGTCCCGGACGGGAACGTGTTCAGGACGCGCCCGCGGGCGCGGACGGCCGAGTACGGGAGGTTCGGAGCGTCGAACGGCGGCGTCTTCGAGAGGTCGAGCGTGCCGCGCGTCAGGATCACGGAGGGCAGAGCGGAGATCGCCGCGTTGTCGCCCGAGGAGAGGACGGCGGCGTTGCCCGCGTAGAGCGCGTAAAGCGGGAACGCGCCCGCGAGGAGGAGGTCGCCGGCTGTGAGCGCGCCGCGCCGCGCGCGGACGACGCCGTATGCGGCCAGCGGGATCGCGAGGACGAGCGCGGGGAGGCCGCCGGCCTGGGGCCAGCCCGGCGAGAGCGCCGGGACGAGCGGGAGCGCCACCGCGCACGCGGCGAGGACTCCCGCGGTCCGGCGGAGGACGGTGCCGGTCTTCAGCGGATCGCGGCCAGCTCGTAGAGGTAGTCGACGTGGGAGCGCGCGGCGCCGTCGTAGCCGGCGACCTTCGGGTTCGTCGACTCGATCACGTAGTACTCGTCGGGCGCGTGAGCGCCGCTGCCGTGGCCGAGGCCGAAGTGGCCGGAGGGCAGCCGGAGCGGCGCGCCCGTGAAGACGTAGCCGGGGTACGAGCCGGCGTTCCGGACCCAGAGCATGGGGTCGTAGCCGCCGCGCTTGAGGAGGGCGATCTGCGCGCGGATGAGCGGCGCGTCGGCGGACGTCTCCGTCGGGTCGTAGCCGCCCGAGACGTTGACCTCGAGGTCGCCGAAGCCTCTCTTCGCGAGGTGCGCCTTGAGGGCCGCGATCGCGCCGTCGTACGTCATGTCGGGGACGAGGCGCAGGTCGAGCTTCGCGACGGCTCGGTGGGGAAGCAGCGTCTTGCCGCCGGGGCCCGTGTAGCCGCCGACGAGGCCCTCGATGTTGACGGTCGGCGAGAACGAGAGCCGCTCGAGCGACGCGCGCCACGAGTCGTCGTGCGACCACCGCGCGGCGCCGAGCATCTTCTTCGTGGTGCCCTCGTCGAGACGCTTCGCGGCCGCGTCGAGCATGGCCGACTGCGCCGCGTTCGGCGGCCGGGCGGCTGCGGCGAATCCGTCGATCGCGGGGTCGCCGTCTGCGTTCACGAGCGTCGCGAGCGCCTGGACGAGATGGAACGCCGGACTGTCGAGGCGCGCGCGGTTTCCAGAGTGGACGTCCTTCGACGGGCCGCGGCCCCATTTCTCGCCGGACGACACGAGCTCGAGCTCGACGACGCCCTTGGCCCCGAGCGAGACGGCGACGGAGCCGTCGGGGTCCTGCATCACGTTCGGCATGAAGACGCCCATCGACTTGCCGAGCGCGGCGAGGACCTCGGGCTTCCGTACGATCTCGGGGATGTGCGGCGAGCCGATCTCCTCCTCGCCCTCGGCGACGAGGACGAGGTTGATCGGGAGCTTCACACCCGCGCCCCGGAACGCGTGGAGGGCGGCGAGGAACGAGGACTCCGGCCCTTTCTGGTTGACGGCGCCGCGCCCGACGAGGACCTTGCCGTAGCCCGGCTTGTCGACGAGGCGCGCCTCGAACGGCGGCGCCAGCGTCCACTCGGCGGGGTCGGCCTGCTTCACGTCGTACATGAAATAGAGGCCGACGGTGCGGGGCGCTCCGGCGTCGTACGTCGCGAAGACGCCCGGCACGTTGGACGTCGGCATCCGGACGGCGGTCTGGAAGCCCGCGTCCTTCAGGAGCGCGATCATCTGGGCGACGCCGTCTCGACGCCGCGGCCCTCGGCCGCGATCGTCGGGTTTCGCACCCAGTCCTGGAGGCGTTGGACGGCCTCGCCGTGGCGCTTCTCGATCTCCGCGTAAACGCGCGCGCGATCGTCCGCGGCCTGGGCGCCAAGGGCGAAGCGGGGGAGGGAGGAAGCGGCGGTCACGGCGGCCGTGGCGGCGGCCGCGCCGAGGAGGTCGCGTCTGTTCATCGGCATGGGCGGAGTCTACCGCCCGGGCTATGCTCTCCGTGGATGTCGGAACAGGACGACCCGGCAAAGGGGCACGGCGGCGCGAGCTCTGGCCCGTCCGAGGACGTGACGATCGGCCCGGGTTCGTCGGGAGCCCCCGGACGCGCCTCCCCGCCCTCCTCGATCAGCGGGAAAACTCTCGGCCACTTCGAAATCCTCGAGCGCATCGGCGCAGGCGGTTTCGGCGAGGTCTACAGGGCCAGGGACGTCCGCGTCGACCGGATGGTCGCGCTGAAGGTTCTGCCTGAAGATTTCCTGGAAGGTGAAGAGAGGCGGGCGCGGTTCGAGCGCGAGGCGAAGCTGCTCGCGAGCCTGAACCATTCGGGGATCGCCACCCTCTACTCGTTCGAAGAAATCCCCGGCTCTTCGTCTACGTCCACTCGCCACGTCCTCGTCATGGAGCTCGTCGAGGGGAAGACGCTCCACGCCGCCCTCGCGAAGGGGCCGCTCCCAGTCGCCGAGGCGCTGCCGATCGGGATCCAGATCGCCGGCGCCCTCGCCGAGGCGCACCGGGCGGGAATCCTCCACCGCGACGTCAAGAGCGGGAACGTCATGCTGACGTCCCGCGGGCAGGTGAAGGTCCTCGACTTCGGCCTCGCGAAGCGCCTCGAGGCGGGCCATGCGCCCGGCCGGTCGGGACCGGAGCTGACGCGCGAGGGGACGGCGCTCGGCACGCTCTCGTACATGTCGCCCGAGCAGCTCCTCGGGAAGGCGGTCGACGTGCGGAGCGATCTCTTCTCGTTCGGCGTCGTCCTCTACGAGATGGTCACGGGGAGGCTCCCGTTCCAGGGGAGCACGACCGTCGCCGTGGCGGACGCGATCCTGCACGCGGAGCCGCGGGACTTCGGCGAGCGGCCCCTGCCCGGGAAGCTCAAGGCGATCATCGGGAAGCTGCTCGACAAAGACCCCGCGAAAAGGTACTCGGGCGCCGACGACGTCCAGGCCGAGCTGAAAGCTCTGGAGGTTTCGCTTGCGCCGAAGGGGTCCGCCGGCTTCTCGCGCCGCGCGCGAATCGCCGCCGCGATCACGCTCCTTGCAACCGCCGTGTCCGTCGCGTGGCTCTGGCACCGCTCGTCGCAGGCGCGGTGGGCGCGCGAGGTCGCGACGCTCGAGATCGCGCGGCTCGTCGCGGAAGAGGACTTCGCGAAAGCGGCGGCTCTCGCCCGGCAGGCCCGCGCCGTGCTCCCGAACGACCCGACTCTCGAGAAGCTCTGGACGCAGGCGACGATGGAGATGTCCGTCGAGAGCGACCCGCCGGGCGCCGAGGTGTTCTCCCGCGCCTATCGCGGGGACCCCGGCGACTGGGAAAGCCGCGGCGCGACGCCGCTCCGGAAGGTCCGCGTGCCCAAGGGTTATTACGCCTGGCGAATCGCGAGGCCCGGCTACGAGACCGCGTGGCGGATCGCTCCGACGTGGAGTTATCTCTTCGGAAGGAGCCTCTCCGTCCGTCTCCGGCCGGCCGGGAGTGCCCCGGCGGGCATGGTTCCCGTCGAAGGCGGAGGGATCGATCTCGCGATCCCCGGTCTCGACCAGCTGCCGGCGGTGCCGCTCGACGACTACTGGATCGACCTGCACGAGGTGACGAACGAGGACTTCAAGAAGTTCGTCGACGCGGGTGGATACGCGAAGCGCGAGCTCTGGAAGCAGCCGTTCGTGCGCGACGGGAGGCCCGTCGCTTGGGAGCCGGCGGTCGCGCTCTTCCGCGACTCGACGGGACGTCCCGGCCCCGCGACGTGGGAGCTCGGGAGCTTCCCGAAGGGTCTCGAGAAGCACCCCGTCGCGGGCGTGAGCTGGTACGAGGCGGCCGCGTATGCGGAGTTCGCGGGGAAGACGCTCCCGACGGTCTTCCACTGGAACCACGCCGCCCAGACGCAGGCGAGCCAGCTCATCGTGCCGGGGAGCAACTTCCAGGGATCCGGGACCGTTCCGGTCGGAGGCGCCGGCGCCCTGAGCGGGTTCGGGACCACGGACATGGCGGGCAACGTCAAGGAGTGGTGCTGGAACGAGAGCAACGGGGACAAGAGGTTCATCCTCGGGGGCGGGTTCGGCGAGCCGACGTACATGTTCATCGACCAGGACGCGCAGTCGCCCTGGGACCGGCGGCCGAACTACGGGTTCCGATGCGTGAAGCTCTCCGCGCCCCCGCCGGCGGCCGCTCTCGCGAAGATCGAGCCCGCGACGCGCGACTTCTCGAAGGAGAGGCCGGTCTCGGACGAGGTCTTCCGCGCGTACAGGGGCCTCTACGCGTACGACAAGGGCGATCTGAACGCACGCGTCGAGGAGACGGAGACGACCGACGACTGGACGCGGGAGAAGGTCAGCTTCAACGCGGCCTACGGCGGCGAGCGCGTCGTCGCATACCTGTACCTCCCGAAGAACGCGTCCCCGCCGTACCAGACGGTCGTGTACTTCCCGGGCTCTGGAGCCATCCACACGGACAAGTTCAGCCTGTCGGTCTACGCCGACTTCATTCCGAAGAGCGGCCGGGCCCTGATGGCGCCGATTTACAAGAGCACGTTCGAGAGGAGGGACGACCTCAAGTCCGATTATCCCGAGCCGACGGCGTTCTGGCGCGACCACAACATCTACTGGTCGAAGGACGTCGGCCGCTCGCTCGACTACCTCGAGACGCGCAAGGACGTGGATCGCGCGAAATTCGCATACCTCGGCCTGAGCTGGGGGAGCGCGGTCGCGCCGATCATGCTGGCAGTCGAGAACCGCTTCCGCGTCGCGGTCCTCGAGTCGGGGGGACTCGAGTTCCAGCGGGCGCTGCCCGAGGCGGACCAGTTCAACTTCATGAGCCGCGTGAAGGTGCCGCTGCTCATGCTCAACGGCCGGTACGACCACTTCTTTCCGGTCGAGTCGTCGCAGGACCCGTTCTTCCGCCTTCTCGGCACGCCGGAGAAGGACAAGAAGCACGTCGTTTACGAGTCGGGCCACGCCGTCCCGCGGAAGGACTTCATCAAGGAGACCCTCGACTGGCTCGACAAGTACCTCGGGCCCGTGCGCCGGTAGCCGCGACTTCCGGCGAATCGCAGTTTCTCCGACGTGTCCGCTGAACTTCGGCTCGAGGACCGTCCGATTCCTGAGACGAAGTGTCAGGGAATCGTTCTTGCAGCGGCCGGCCGACCAGATAGGAGATGTCGCCTTGAAACGACTTTCAGCGGTCGCTGCTGCTCTTTTCGTCCTGGCCGCGCCCGCGCGAGGCGCCGAACCTGCACCCGCGGTGCGGCTTCGGCAGATGAACGACATGCCGTTCTCGCTCGAGTCGGTCAAGGGCAGCGTCGTGGTCCTCGACTTCTGGGCGCCCTGGTGCGTGCCCTGCCGGGCGAGCTTCCCGGCGCTCGACGACCTCCAGCGGAAGTACGAGAAGCAGGGTCTGCGCGTCCTCGGCCTCACGCTCGACGAGAACGACGACGCGATCATCGCGTTCCTCAACTCCGTGCCCGTGAGCTTCACGATCCTGAGGGACGTCTCGGGAAAGGCCGGCGAGGCCTTCAACGTGGTCGCGATGCCGACGACGTTCGTTCTCGACAAGCAGGGACGGATCGCGGCGCGATTCGAGGGCGGCGGGTCCGCCGTGCACGCGAAGGTGGAGGCCGCGGTCTCGACGCTCCTCGCGGGCGGGACGCTCGCCGGCGCGGACGTGCGCGTCTCGAAGTCCGTGCAGGCCACCGGAAACGTCAAGGCGTGGCAGCGCGGCTACCTGGCCGACCCGATGATGAACCTGGACGGCGACGTGCTCACGCAGGTCCTGCGCGAGCACATCCACGCGAGCAAGGAAGCGGCCGCCGGCAACGGTGGGGCGGCGGGAGGCGGCTGTGGCTGCAACTGAGCGCGCGCTCCGCCGGCTCCGGCGCCGGGCGCGCAGGGCCGCGCGCCGGCGCCCGGGCCTCCCGTTCCTCGCGGCCGGCGCGGGAGCGTTCGCGGCGCGCGGGGCCCACGCGCAGTCGCAGGTCGACGCCAAGCTCCTCTACTACCAGGAATCGGGCGGGCGGACGCAGGTCATCAACCCTCTCGTGAACATCCACCAGGACCTCGGCGACGCCTGGGGCACCGTCGACCTTCTCCTCGCGTACGACACGATCTCGGGCGCGTCGCCGACGGGCGGCTACCCGTCGGTCGACGTCACGACCTCCGCCTCGGGGCACACGGTCGCCGCGGGCAGCATCCCGCTCGCGACGTACAAGGACCAGCGCAAGTCGGTCGGCATCGCGTGGGGCAAGAAGATCGGGTCGCACCTGCCCTCGATCGACCTTTCCTACTCGAAGGAGAACGACTACACGGCTCGGAGCGTCGGGATCTCCGACGCGTGGACGTTCGCGGGCGGGCGCGGCACGCTGCACGGCGGCGTGAACTTCTCGAGCGACATCGTCGCTCCCGTCACGAACACCCTCCAGCTGCCGAAGAAGCAGCAGGGCTTCGCGCTCGGCGGAACGTGGGTCCTCGACGAGCGCAACCTCCTCGATCTCTCGGGGTCGCTCATGAAGCAGAACGGCTACCTGGACGACCCGTACAAGATCGTGCCGGTCGGGACGTCCGACCCCTACACCGAGCTCCCCGAGCACCGGCCCGACACGCGTCAGCGCTGGGCCGTCGTCGCGAAATACGGCCACTACTTTCTCTGGGGCGGCGCCCTGAAGGCGACGTATCGCTACTACTGGGACGACTGGTCCACGAAGGCCCACACCCTCGAGCTCGTCTACGACCACCGGCTGAACGAGGACTGGGTCGTCTCGCCGACGGTGCGCCTCTACACGCAGACGGCCGCGTCCTTCTGGGGGAACACGTTCCCGGTCGCGCAGCAGTACATGTCCTCCGACTACCGGCTCGCGGCGTTCTCGAGCATCCTCGGCGGTCTCGCGGCCTCGCACAAGATGTCCGACACGGTGGACGTGAACCTCGGCTTCACGTACCAGTCGCAGACGGGGAAGGACCCGATCACGGTCTCGAAGCCCGCGACGCCCGGCAGCCCCGCGGGCTCGGCGTCGATCTCGGCCGCGGACCTCACCGTCGTGACCATCACGGCCGGCTTCACGTGGCGCTACTGACCGAGGACGAAGGACCCGCGCTCTACACGACGCGCTTCCGCCTGATGGGGGGAGGCGCGGTCGTGCGCTTCGTCGACCGCCGCGGCCGCGCGGCCGCCGAGGCGCTCGCGCGGGCCGTCGAGGACGAAGCGCAGCGCATCGAGGCGAAGTTCTCGCGCTTCCGCGAGACGAGCGTCGTCTCGGAGATCAACCGCGACGCGGGGCGGACGCCCGTCGCCGTGGACGAGGAGACGGACTTCCTCGTCGGCGCCGCCCTCGACCTCTTCCGGGAGTCCGGAGGGCGCTTCGACCCGACGGTGGGCGCACTCCGGAAGGCCTGGGACTTCAGGGCGCAGCGCGTGCCTTCTCTCGAGGAGGTCGCGGCGCTGCTGCCGCTGGTCTCCGGCGCGTCGGTCTCCCGGCGCGACGGGACCGTCTTCCTGAGGAAGCCCGGGATGGAGATCGACCTCGGCGGCGTCGGCAAGGAGTACGCCGTGGACCGCGCGGCCGGCGTGCTCCGCGAGGCGGGCGTCCCGTCCGCGATCGTGGAATTCGCGGGCGACGTCCGCACGGTCGGACGCCGCGGCGACGGGCGGCCGTGGCGCGTCGGCGTCGCGCACCCCCGCCGGGTCGGGAAGGTCGCGTTCGCGCTGAACCTGAAGGGGGACGCGGGCGTCGCGACGTCGGGCGACTACGAGCGCGGCTTCGTGAAGGACGGGGTGCGGTACCACCACGTCCTCGACGCGACGACGGGCTGGCCCGCGCGCGGCGTCGCGTCGGCCACGGCCGTCGCGAAGACGGCCTTCGAGGCCGGACGCTTCACGACGCTCGCGATGCTCCTCGGCCCCGACGCGGGCTTCGAGCTGCTCGAGAAAGCCGCCGGCGTCGAGGGTGCGGTCATCACGGATTCCGGCGAGGTCCGCGCGACGACGGGCCTCGCGCGTTACGCGAGCCTGCCGGCCGGCGCGTTCCCCGTGCTCGAGCGGCTACGCCGAGGGCGGTCGGCGTCCCTTGCGACGCACGCGCGTGCTGTCTGAGCGAAGCGAGTTCACGCGCGAAGGAGCAGGGGATGCCGGCGCCCGCAGGCGCTACCCCCGGCTCCGCATCAGGTTGAACTTCGCGAGCTCGGCGTACGTGAGCGTCGAGTCGAGGTCCTCGCGCGCGATCCTCAGGTTCTGGACGAGGCCCTCGAGGACGAGCTCCATGAGGAACGCGCGCTCGTAGTGGTCGCGCGGCTTGGCGTGCTTGAGGACGAAGTCCGAGAGGCCCGCCACGGACTCGAGCGTCTTGAGGTGCTCGGAGAACGGGCTCTGGTCCGAGAGGACGATCTTCTTCCCGTCCGAGAACCACGCGGCGATCGCGTCGTACGGGCCCGCCGGCGGCGCGGGGGCGCGCCGCGCTTCGGCCCGCTCGAGCGTCGTGGGGCCGCCGCCCTCGTCCTCGTCGAAGTCGCCGCGCGGCCGGCGCGGTCGCTCGGACCGCGCGCGCGGGCCCTCGACGGGCGGGAACTGCGCCTCGAAGAGGTTCTTGACGGCGTCGCCGATGAGCTTCTTGGCGACGATCTCGGCGCCCTGCTGCTCGCCTTCGAAGACCATCTCGACCTTGCCCGTGATCGCGGGGAGCGTCGCGAAGAGGTCGACGAGGCGCGGCGCGACGACGCTCTCGCCCGTCCGGAGCGCGCGCCGCTCGAGGTTCGAGATCAGGAGCTCGCGCGCCGCGATCGGCAGGCGCGCCGAGACGCCCGAGGACTGGTCGACGAGCTCGCTCTTCCTCGCGACGAAAGCGATCTCCTCGACGAGGAGCTTGACCTCCTCGCCGAGGAGCACGGTCACGCCGTGGAGCGTCCGGTCCGTCCACGCCTCCTGGTCCGTGATCGCCGAGGCGGTCTTCGGGTCCTGCGGGTAGTGCGTGAGGATCTGCGACGCGATGCGGTCCTTGAGCGGCGTGATGATGTTGCCGCGGTTCGTGTAGTCCTCGGGGTTCGCGGAGAACACCATGAGGACGTCGAGCGGGATGCGCAGCGGGAAGCCGCGAATCTGGAGGTCGCGCTCCTCGAGGATGTTCAGGAGGCCGACCTGGATGCGCGGCTGCAGGTCGGGCAGCTCGTTGATCGCGAAGATGCCGCGGTTCGTGCGGGGGACGATGCCGTAGTGGATGACGTCCTCGTCCGCGAACGTCTTCTTGAGCGTCGCGGCCTTGACGGGGTCGACGTCGCCGATGAGGTCCGCGATCGTGACGTCCGGCGTCGCGAGCTTCTCGCGGTAGCGCTGCTCGCGCCCGAGCCACGCGACGGGCAGGTCGTCTCCGGCCGAGGCCGCGAGGCGCCGTCCGTAGATCGTGAACGGCGCGAACGGCGACTCGTTCAGCTCGGAGCCCGCGATCACGGGGATCTCCTCGTCGAGGAGGTTCACGAGGGCCCGCAGGATGCGCGTCTTGGCCTGGCCGCGGAGGCCGAGGAGGATGACGTCGTGCCGCGCGAGGATCGCGTTCTGGAGCGCCGGGACGACGGTCTTCTCGTAACCGAGGATGCCGGGAAAGACGTTCTCGCCGGCCTTCAGCTTCGCGATCAGGTTGTCGCGGATCTCGTCCTTGACGGTCTTCGGGGCGTAACCGGCGGCGACGAGCTCTCCGAGGGTTGTGGGGCGATCGGTCATTGGACTCCCTTGTCGGAGCTTACGGGATGCGGACTGACCGGACCGGTCAGTGCTGGTTGCGGCCCAGTCAACCCGACTGGAATTCGCGCACGAGGTCGCCCGGGGGCACGACGGGGATGCGGGGGAGCGACCGCGCGAGCGCGAGACGTTCGCCGAGCGCCTCCATCTTCGCCTTCGACCAACCCGCGAAGACGTCTTCGAGAACGCCGGAGGGGGACACGAGCGCGAAGTGGGGGACCGCCTCCACCTGAAAGGCGTTCGAGGCCTTGAAGAGCGGCCCGGGGTCCAGGACCAGGTCGAACGTCGCCTTCCCGAACTCCGCGAAGAAACTCCGGCTCTCGTCCGCCGTGTCCTGCGAGACGCCGACGACGCGGACGGCGACGCCGCCGTACGCGGCGTGGAGGCGCTGCACGTACGGCCACGCCAGGCGGCACGTCGGGCAGGAGGTCTTGAAGAACGCGAGGAGGAGAGGGAGGCCGTTCGCCGCGGCGAGGAGGTCGTCCGTCGTCGACGTGCCGCCCTCGGGCCGCGAGAAGACGGACGGGGGAGCGGGGGAACCGGGGGCGGGCACGGAGGACACACCCATGCCCGAGTGTAAACCGTGTCTCAGTTGCCGCTTGCGGGCGCCGGCTCTCCGGCCCCCGGCGGAGGGGCCGCGGGCGGCGCCGCTTCGGCGACGCGTAACGAGATCGCCCGGGCGCCCTCGGCCGTCGCGAAATAGCGCGCGGTCACGTGGTCCTTGGCCTTGAGGTTCTCGAGCGGAACGGTCTTCCTGCCACGCGTGACGGGCACCTCGGACGCGACGCTGACCGCGACGGTCTGCCGGACGGGCGGCTGGCCCTTCATCCGCGTGGTCTTGACCGACTCGCGGATCAGGACGAGGCGCGTGGCGAGGTCGACCCACACGATCTCGCCCACGATCGTGTGCGACTCGCCGGCGGGAGCCGCCGACATGGTCAGCCCGCCGCCCGAAGGGGTGGCCACGGGGGCCTCGGCGAGGAGGAGCAGAAAGAGGACGAGGCTCGGCACGCGGCCGGGTGCTGCAGGACACGTGCCGGGCGGCGCAGGGCCTCGCAGGGACGGATTCCGGGCCGTTTGGGCGCCCGGAGGGCGCTTTGGCGCCGGGGAGGCCGTGGCAGATGCACGATTCCGGGCGTCCGGGCCCCCCGGATGCGGTCAGCCCGGCTTCTTGAGGCCGAACTTTTCCAGCCGGTATTGCAGCGTCCGGTACGTGAGCCCGAGGAGGCGCGCGGCCTTGGCAATGACCCAGCCGGACTTTTCCATGGCCTGGACGATCAGCTGGCGCTCGAACTCCTCGATGTCGATCCCGTCGGCGGGGATGTCGAAGCCGTACGGCCGCGCGGCGGGCGCCGTGTTGAGCCGGACCTCGGACGGGAGATCCGCGGGGGTCACGAGGTTTCCCTCGCACAGGAGGACCGCGCGCTCGACGACGCTCTCGAGCTGGCGCACGTTGCCGGGCCAGCCGTGCCGCACGAGGAGGTCCATCGCCTCGGGCGACACGGTCGTCACGGAGGTGCCGTGCGAGGCGTTCGCCTTGTCGAGGAAGCGCAGCACGAGGGCGCGGACGTCCGACGAGCGCTCGCGCAGCGGGGGCAGCTCGACCGGGATCACGTTCAGGCGGTAGAACAGGTCCTCCCGGAACTGTCCCGCCTTCATCATCGCCGTGAGATCGCGGTTCGTCGCGGCCACGACGCGCACGTCGACGGGGATCGTCTCGTTGCCGCCCACGCGCTTGACCTCCTTCTCCTGGAGGGCGCGCAGGATCTTGCCCTGCAGCGGAAGCGTGAGGTCCCCGATCTCGTCGAGGAAGAGCGTCGACCCGCTCGCCGCCTCGAAGAGGCCGATCTTGCGCGTGTCGGCGCCCGTGAAGGAGCCCTTCTCGTGCCCGAAGAGCTCACTCTCGAGCAGGTTCTCGGGGATCGCGGCGCAGTTCAGCGCGAAGAACGGCCGCGCGGAGCGGTTCGACCGCGAGTGGACCGCGCGCGCGACGAGCTCCTTGCCGGTGCCGGACTCGCCGCGGATCAGGACCGTCGAGTTCGTGGGCGCAATCTTCTCGACGAGCCGGAAAACGTCGCGCATCGCGGCGCTGTCCCCGACGATCGCCTCGAGGCCGTCGCTCTTGAGGCGCCGCTCGAGGCGCAGGGTCTTCTCCGCCAGCCGGAACGCTTCGAGGGCCCGCTCGACGCGGAAGAGGAGCTCGTCGGCGACGACGGGCTTGGACATGTAGTCGAACGCGCCGAGGTGGTGCGCTTCGCGCGCGCGCTCGACCGAGCCGTGAGCCGTCACGAGGATGACCTTGGGGGGGAGCGGGTTGTCCGCCGAAGAGCTCAGGCTCTTGACGACGTCCATGCCCGTGAGGCCGGGCATCTTGAGGTCCGTCAGGACGACTTCGGGCCGGATCTCCGCGGCCTTCGCGAGCGCCTCGCGCCCGTCCGCCGCCGCCGCGACGCGATAGCCCTCGTCCTCGAGGATGACGGTGAGCGACTCGCGCTGGTGCTTCTCGTCGTCCACGACGAGGAGCGTCGCCTTCGGCTCTTTCTCGGTCACGGAACGGAGATTACCCTCAGGCGGCCACGGGGAGCGAGACGCGGAACACGGCGCCCGTTTTCCCGTCCGCCCGGTTCTCGGCGGTCACGCGTCCGCCGTGCTCCTCGGCGATCCTCTTGACCATCGCGAGGCCGAGGCCGACGCCGCCTTCCTTCTTCGAAAAGTAGGGGTCGAACAGCCGCGGGAGGTCGGTCTCGTCGAGGCCCGGGCCCTCGTCGGTGACGGTCAGGACGAGGCGGCGGCCGGATTCGTCGGGCCCGGTCTCCGGGGCGACCGAGACGGAAAGCGTCCCGCCGTGGCGCTCCATCGCCTGGATCCCGTTCTGGACGAGGTTCCAGACCGACGACTTCAGGAGATTCGCGTCCGCTGAGACGTTCGGCCGCGCCGAAGGGAGCTGCACGTCGAAGGTGACGCGCGCGCGCTCGGCGGTCTCCGCGAGGTCGGCGAGCGTGCGCGCGACGACCGCCGCGAGGTCCGTGGGCGCGAGCGTGAGCTGGAGAGGACGGCCGTACGCGAGAAAGTTGTTGATGAGCGACGCGAGGCGGTTGATCTCCTCGCGGAGGGCCTCGATCCGGCCGCCGTACTCGGCGACGGCGGCCGGGTCCGCGGGAGCGTGCCGGCGCCTCAGGACGTCGAGTCCGAGCGAGAGCGCGTTGAGCGGGTTCTTGATCTCGTGCGCGAGCCCCGAGGCCAGGTGGCCGATCTCCGCGCGCTTCTCGGCGGCGGCCAGCCGGAGCTCGAGCTCCTGCCGTTCCCGGAGCTTCTCCGTCATCCGGTTGAACGTCGAGGCGAGGCGGCCGATCTCGTCGTCGCGGTCGACCGGGACCGTGACGTCGAGCCGGCCCTCGGCGACCCTTGCGGCGCCGTCCGCGAGGTCGTCGAGCGGCCGCGTCGCGTTGCGCGTGATCACGAGCATGACGGCGAGTCCGAGCGCGAAGACGCCGAGGAGGGCGAAAAGCCGCCGCCGGAAGTTGTCCTCGAGCTGGGCGCGGATGTTCTCGAGGTTGTACGCGATCTCGACGTGGCCGCGCAGCCGGCCCTCGACGACGATCGGGACCGTGAGGTTCCGGTTCGTGGGCCCGGAGCCGATCACGCCGGAGATCACGATGTCCTTCGGCCCGTCCGGTTTCTTCGCGCGGCGCTTCGCGGACGGCGTCGGCTCGAACAGCGGCTTGCCGGTCTCGTCCGTGACCTTGATGTCTCTCAGCCCGCGGGCGCCGAGCGCGGCCGTGTAGTCCTCGAGGACCTTCGGGTCCTTCCACCCCTCGGGCCCGATCTGCGTCTGGCCGACCTCGATCGCCTTCGCGATCGCCTGGTAGGACGCGTCCGCCTCGTCGAGCGTCTCGTTGCGCGTCTGGAAGTAGACGAGCGTCTGCGCGGCCGCGGCGAGGACGAGGATTCCCGCCCAGGTGAGCCCCAGCCGCGTGGAGAGCCGCATGCCGCCGAAGCCTTCGGGCGCCGCCATCACTTCACCGCGAACGAGCGCCACGTGAAGAAGAGGCCGAAGCCGACGAGAAGAACGCCCGCGAGGACCGTGGAGCGCGCGACCCAGGCGCCCGCCCTGGCCTTCCAGTGGTTCACGAGCTCGATGAGGACCGTGAACCACGCGAACACTCCCGCGCCGACGCCGAGGGCGAATGCGAGCGCCGAGGAGACCGACGGGACGAGGAGCCTGTGGCCGACGAGGAAGGAGATCAGGATCGTCCAGTTCACGAAGAGCGCGGGGTTCGCCGCGCCCTGCAGGAGGCCCGTCAGGACCGGCAGCCGGAAGCGGCCGGCTGCCGGCGCGGGCGCGGAGCGCTCTGCGGAGACACCGGCGTCCGCGGCGGCCGCCGCGAGGGCGAGCCGGTCGCGGCGGCGGTCCACGAGGACGAGCTTCAGCCCGTAGCCGACGAGGAAGACCGCGAGGGCCGCGCGCACCCAGAGGTTCGTGACGACCCTCTCGAGGATCCAGCCCAGGCCGAGGCCGATCAGCAGGCAGACGAACGCGTCCACGACCGAGCCGCCGGCCGCCACCCGGTACGCCTCGCGGTGACGGCCCTGCAGGGTCTTGCGCAGGCACGTCACGTTCAGCGGACCCGGCGGGATCGCGCCGAAGAACCCCGCGAGGAACCCGATCAGGAGGGAGAGCGGAAACTCCGCCACGGGCCGGTATCGTCTCACGACGTTTGCGACGCCCCGCCCCGAGGCGTACATTGGGGCCGTGAGACGACCGTTCGTTCCTGCGCTCGCCGCGGTCCTTCTTGCCGGGTCGGCCGGCGTCGCGCAGGATTCGCTCGAGTTCTCGCCGAAGGTCGGCGCGGCGAACACGCGCATCACGATCCGGACGACCGTGCCCGAGGGCGCGCAGGTCCTCATGGGCGGCAAGCCCGTGAGCCTCGTTCAGGAGGCGAAGGGGATTTACAGCTTCCTCGTCCCGGCCTCGGTGACGGGCGCGGCGTTCGTCGAGATTTCGAAGGACGGAAAGGCCGTCGCCAAGAGCGCCGTCCCCTTCGTCGTCTCGGGGCCCTCGGTGGCGATGGTCCCGAAGCTCGTCGGCCTCAAGGAAGCCATGGACGTGTTCGGCTACGCGGACCCGCGGCCCGAGGGCGGCGGCAAGCCGGAGCCCCGGGCGCGCCCGATCCTGAAGTTCGACGAAGACGAGGTCCTCACGATCGGCGAGCCCGTGCCGTACCGGCTCGGGCCCGCCGTGGAGCTGGGCGACGTCTCCAGCGCCGGCAAGACGGGGATGACGGGCACCGGCCTCCTGATCACCGCGCGGCCGCCCAAGAAGAAGACGCCCGTCCCGCAGCCGCCCCCGCCGGAAGAGTGACGCGAGCGAGCGCCGTCTCGAGAACGGCGCCCGCGACGTCCGGCTCGAGGAGGAACCCGTCGTGGCCGTGCTTCGAGGGGAGCTCGGCGTACGCGGCGCCGGCCTCCTCGACCCAGCGTTTCACGACGCCTTCGGGGTAGAGACCGTCGCCGGGGATCGCGACGCCCGTCAGGCGCCTCCCGACCTTCGCGAGCGCCGCCGCGGCCCCGCCGCGCCCGCGGCCGACGTCGTGCGCGTCCATCGCGCCGAGCAGCGTCCGGTAGCTCTTCGCGTCGAAGCGCGCGACGAGCTTCGTCCCGTGACGCGACAGGTACGACTGGACGGCGAAGGGCTCGTCCGCGCCGGCCTGGCGTCCGAACCGGTCCTCGAACTCCTCCGGCGTGCGGTACGTGAGCATCCCGGCCATCCGCGCGACCGCGAGGCCCGCCTCGGGGCCGCCCGCCTCGAGGGCGCGGCGCTGGACGTGGTTCCAGCCGATCGCCCACGCCGTGTGTGCGGCGGGGGCGGCGAAGACGACGGCCGCGCCCGTGCGCTCCGGGAACGAGGCAGCGAATTCGAGCGCGACCATCCCGCCGAGCGAGCCGCCGGTGACGAGAGCAGGAGAGGAAATACCAAGAGATTCCAGGAGTGAAAAGACAAGATGCGCCTGGTCGCGGGTCGTGATCGCGGGTTGCGCGTCGGCCCTCCCAACCCTTCTAAGAAATCTCTTGAACTCCGTGCCGTAGCACGACCCCAGCAGGTTCGGGCAGAGCACGGCCCACTTCGTCGTGTCGATCGCCTTGCCCGGCCCGATCACGCTTCCCTTCCATCCGCCGAGCGTCTCCGGCGCCCCCGTGAGCGAGTGGAAGACGACGACGACGTTGTCCTTCGCGTCGTTGACCTCGCCCTCGAGGACGTACGCCTGCCTCACGTCGCGCAGGACCTCTCCCGACTCGAGCGCGAAGCGCGGCGTCACGTGGTGGCGCGCGGCGGTCACGTTCGCACCGCCTTCCGCAGCGCCTGGTCGAGGTCCTCCGTGAGGTCCTCCACGTCCTCGATCCCGACGGAGAGGCGGATGAGGTCGGGCGTGACGCCCGCGACGATCCGGTCCTCCGCGGCGAGCTGCTCGTGCGTCGTGGACCACGGGTGGATCACGAGGCTCTTGGCGTCGCCGACGTTCGCGACGAGCGAGAACAGCTTTGCCTCCTTGATGACGGCCCGCGCCTCGTCCTCGCCGCCCTTCACGCCGAACGTGAGGACGCCCCCGTACCCGCCGTCGAGGTAGCGCGTCGCGGTCTCGTGCGCGGGGTGCGACGGCAGGCCGGGGTAGCGGACCCAGGCGACGGCCGGGTGGGCCTCGAGGAAGCGCGCGATCGCGAGAGCGTTTTCGCTGTGGCGACGGATGCGCAAGGGCAGCGTCTCGAGCCCTTGCAGGAACAGGAACGAGTTGAACGGCGAGAGGGACGCGCCCACGTCGCGCAGGAGGACGACGCGCAGGCGCACCGCGAACGCGGCCGCGCCGAAGGCCTCGGCAAAGGACAGGCCGTGGTACGCGGGCTCGGGGTCGCGGTAGAAGGACTTGAAGCGCGCGTTCGAGCCCCAGTCGAACGTCCCGCCGTCCACGACGACGCCGCCGATCGCGGTCCCGTGGCCGCCGATCCACTTCGTGGCCGACTGGACGACGACGTCGGCGCCGTGCTCGATCGGCCGGCAGAGCAGCGGGGTCGCGAACGTGTTGTCGACGACGAGCGGGACGCCGGCCGCGTGCGCGACGTCCGCGAGGGCGCGGAAGTCGGGCACGTCGAGCTTCGGGTTGCCGATCGTCTCGACGTAGACGGCGCGCGTCGTCGCGTCGATCGCCCCGGCGACCTGCCGGGGGTCGTTCGCATCCACGAACTTCGTCCGGATCCCGAGGCGCGGGAGCGTGTGCTGGAAGAGCGTGAACGTTCCGCCGTAGAGCGCGGACGACGAGACGATCGTATCGCCGGCCTGCGCGAGGTTCAGGAGCGCGAGCGTCTGCGCGGCCTGGCCGCTGGCCGTCGCGACCGCCGCGACGCCGCCCTCGAGCTCGGCGATCCGCCGCTCGAAGACGTCCGTCGTGGGGTTCATGAGGCGCGTGTAGATGTTCCCGAACTCGCGCAGCCCGAAGAGGCTCGCGGCGTGGTCCGGCCCGTCGAACACGTAGGACGTCGTCGCGTAGATCGGGACGGCGCGGGCGTTCGTCGCGGGATCGGCCTTCTCCTGCGCGGCGTGGACGGCGAGCGTGCCGGGGCGGTAGCGGGTTCTGGCTTCGGCGTTCGTCGTGGGGGAGGCGGACATGGGCGGCTCCTTCTTCCTTTCGTTCTTCGGGCACAAAAAAAACCGGCCCTCTCCTGCGAGAGGGCCGGTCGGGTTTCCGAGTCGTGCTCGGTGTACCTGGCGTGGGGTCGCTACGTGCTGCGGGCCCCCATGCCTCCGTCCGCCTCCCTCAGGAGCGCGCCGGGCATACACATGCACATGCAAATCGAGATCGCCGCGACGGGGGTCGCGAAAGCGCGGGTGGGGGCGCGGCGGCTCGTCATGGAGCGGTCAAGGTAGAGAACCGGTCGCGCCTTGTCAAGAGCCGGAAATGCCGACGCGTGTTTTTCACAAGCCCGGCAAAGAAAAGGGGCCCCTCCACGGAGGGGCCTTCGGCAAGGCGCAGCCGGAAATCGGAAGGCGAGGGCTCAGTAGCGCTCGCGGCCGTAGCCGCCGCCGCCGCTGTAACCGCCGCGGCCGCCGCCGCCTGTGCGCGGCTCCTGGGGCCGGGCCTCGTTGACGCGCAGCGAGCGCCCGTCGAGCTCCTGACCGTTGAGCGCGCTCATGGCCTTCTGGGCGTCCCCGTCGGCCATCTCGACGAAGCCGAAGCCCTTCGACTGGCCGGTCTCGCGGTCGGAGATGACGCGAGCCGACTCGACGGCGCCGTACGCCTCGAACGTGGAGCGGAGGATGTTGTCATTGACGGAGTAGGGGAGGTTTCCAACGTAGAGCTTCATGAGAACGAGTCCTATTCTTACTTTCCGTTCAGATACGGTTAAGCGGACCGCGTGAGCGGCCGGCGGTGTGGAAGATGGTGGAGAGGTTTCGGTGGCGGCGGATCCTTCTGGTGCTCTTCGGGTCCCCACCGCCAATCAGGACTGGGGGACGAACGCGAATATGACAGCATCGGCCGGAATGAAAGTCAAATCGATCGCCCGTCCCGCGGCGTAGAAATCGCGTGCCGACGCTCGAGTTCGCGCTGGATCTCCCGGGAGTTACGCAGCGCGCCATCTGGGACTTCCACGGCGACCCGGCCGTCCTCGAGCGGCTGACGCCCCCGGAGAAAGATCTTCGAGTGATCGAAAGGCCCGCCAGGCTGGGACGAGGGGCGCGGGTCGTCCTGGACGTGAGGCAGTCCGGGGTCAGGCTCCGCTGGATCTCCTCGTTCGCGGAATGGGAGCCCCCGGTTCGCTTCGTGGACGTCCAGGAGAAGGGCCCGTTCGCCTCGTGGCGGCACGAGCACCTTTTCGCGGACGGCCGGCTCGTGGACCGCATCACGTACGAAGTCCCGCTCGCGCGTTTTGGCGGCCGACTCGTCGACCGCCTCCTCGTGCGGCCCGACGTCGTGCGGATGTTCGCGTATCGCCACGCGGTCACGCGGCAGGCGCTCCTCCGATAGGATCGAGGAATGATCGCCTCCACGCTCCTCGCGATGGTCCTCTCCGCGTCCTCCGTCTCGCAGGCCAAGACCGAGCTCCTCGGAATGCACGGCGAAGCGCAGCGCGCGCGCATCGAGCGCGGCGTCGACCAGGCCGCGGCCCTCTGGCGGGGCCCGGACGGCGACGGCGCGGCGTTCGTCGCCTTCGCGAAGGAGAACTTCGCGTCCGACCCGCAGGTCCTCGACGGACTCCTTCAGCGCTTCGAGGAGAACCTCGAGTCCCTCGACGGCCACATGCACGAGATCGGCCGCGACCTCTCGGAGCGGACGGTCATCGAGATGGGGCCGATCCTCCCCGTCGACCGGCTCTTCGGCGCGTGGGAGCCTTCCGCCCACGTCGCCGAGGACCTCTTCGCGCAGAAGGTCGCCTTCGTCGCTCTTCTGAACTTCCCGCTGTCGACGCTCGAGGAGCGCCTCGACAGAGGCGACGCGTGGACGCGGCGGCAGTGGGCGGAGGCGCGCCTCGCGCACCGCTTCGAGACGCGCGTCCCGGCGGACGTCGCACAGGGGATCGCGCAGGCGACGGCCGATGCCGAGCTCTACATCGCCCAGTACAACGTCTGGATGCACCACGTCGTGGACGCGAAGGGGACGCGCCTCTGGCCGAAGGGGCTCAAGCTCCTCTCTCACTGGAACCTCCGCGACGAGATCAAGGCGAACTACGCGTCGAAGGACGGCCTCGCGAGGCAGCGCGTCGTCGCGAAGGTCATGGACCGGATCGTGACGCAGACGATCCCCGCGTCCGTCGTCGACAACCCCACGGTCGACTGGAACCCGTTCACGAACGCCGTCACGGCCGCGCCCGCGGCCGAGGTGGAAGCCGGCGGCCGGTCGCAGCCCGCGGGTCCCGCGCGCGAGCCCGACACACGCTACGAGCGCCTCCTGGCCTGCTACCGGGCGGCGCGCGCCGCGGACCCGTACTCGCCCACGGAGCCGACGCTCATGCGGCGCCGCTTCGACGTGGACCGCGAGATTCCCGAGGCGCGCGTCGAGGCCCTGTTCACGGAGATCCTGACGTCGCCCCTGATCCCGCGCGTCGCCTCCGTGATCGAGAAACGCCTCGGCCGGAAGCTCGAGCCGTTCGACGTCTGGTACGACGGGTTCCGCCCGCGCGCGCGGCACCCCGAGGCGGAGCTCGACGCGCTCACGAAGGCCAGGTACCCGACGGCCGAGGCTTACAAGGCCGACATGCCGCGCCTCTTCGAGGACCTCGGCTTCACGTCGGAAAAGGCGCGGTGGCTCGCGGACCACATCGTCGTGGACCCGGCCCGCGGCTCCGGCCACGCGCTCGGCGCGCTGCGGAAGGGCGACGTTCCGCACCTGCGCACGCGCGTCGAGCCGGGCGGAATGGACTACAAGGGCTACAACATCGCCGTCCATGAGATGGGCCACAACGTCGAGCAGCTCTTCTCCCTCTACGAGGTCGACCACTGGCTCCTCGCCGGCGTCCCGAACACCGCGTTCACCGAGGCCCTCGCGTTCGTCTTCCAGGCGCGGGATCTCGCGCTCCTCGGCCTGCCCGGCCCTGGCGCCGAGGCGAAGAGCCTCAAGGCGCTGAACGAGCTCTGGCAGACTTGGGAGATCACGGGCCCGGCGCTCGTCGACATGCGCGTGTGGCACTGGATGTACGACCACCCGGATGCGACGCCCGCGGCGCTCAAGGACGCGACGGTCGCGATCTCGCGCGACGTCTGGAACCGGTACTACGCGCCGATCCTCGGCGGAAAGGACGCGACGCTGCCGGGCATCTACTCGCACATGGTCGGCTACTTCCTGTACCTGCCCGACTACGTCCTCGGGCACCTCATCGCGAACCAGGTCGAGGAGCGGTTCGAGAAATCCGGCCGGCCGCTCGGCGAGGAGTTCGAGCGCGTCGCGAAATACGGCTCGGTCACGCCGGACCTCTGGATGAAGAACGCGACGGGCGCGCCCCTCTCGGCGAAGCCCATGCTTCGCGCGGCCGAAGCGGCCCTCGAGGCCGAGGGAAAGAGGTAGCGACCGGCGGGAACTTTCTCGCCCGGCGAGGGTCCAACCCGGCAGGAGACCATGACGTGCCGGCACGGATCCTCGCCTTCGAAGCCTCCAGGGGGGACGACGCGAGTGCGAGAATTGCTCCCGTGAGCGCGACCGTCCACCCCGGCGAGCGGGACTGGCCCGGAGACGAGCGGGCCATCAGCCGCTTTTTGGCCGGGGACGTCCTCGGGTTCGAGCAGATCGTGCGCCACTACTCGGGGATGGTCTTCTCTCTCGCGGCGCGTCTCGTCGGGCCCGCGGATGCCGAGGACGTCGTCCAGGAGACGTTTCTCAGGGCCTGGCACGGTCTCGAGCGCTTTCGCGGCGAGTCCAGCCTCAAGACGTGGCTCTACGCGATCGCCCTGAACCGCGCGCGTGCCCGGCACGGGACGCTCTCGCGCCTGAGGGCCGTCTTCACCCCGGGCAGGACGCGCGAGGACGACGCGTTCGCGTCGCTCGACGACGCCGCCGACCCCGCGCTCTCCCCCGAGGAGAACGCCGTCCTGACCGAACGCCGCCGCCGGCTGCGCGAAGCCGTGCGCGCCCTCCCCGACGAGTTCCGCACGGCGGTCGTCCTGCGCGACCTCGAGGGGCTCTCGTACGAGGAAGTCGCCGAGGTCCTCGGCATCCCGGTCGGAACCGTGCGGAGCCGCCTCGCGCGCGGGCGCGCCCTGCTGAAGGAGAAGCTGTCGTGAGCGCCCGTCCAGACGTCCCGCACCTTTCCGAGGAGGACCTCGACCTCCTCATCTCGCGCTCCCTCGACGGCGACCTCTCGCCGGAGGAGGAACAGCAGCTCGAGCGCCTCGTCGCGCTCGACCCGGCGGCCGCGCGCCGGAAAGTCGAGCTCGCCGCGCTCGTCGCGGACGTGAAGGCCCTCCCGGAGCCCGCGACGCCGTTCGCGCTCGCGACCCGCGTGAACGCGAACGTCTCCGAGCGGGGCGGCCGGCCCGGCGCGCTGGGCGCGCGCGTCGGCTTCTACCCGGCGCCCGGCTTCGCGAAGGCCGCGCTCGTCGTCCTCGGCATCGTCGGCGTGTCGATCGCCATCCTCCGCCCGGCGCCGAAGCGCATGGCAGAAGGCCCCGTCGACGTCCTCCTCTACAGCCCGTCCCGTCCCGCCTCCCCGGCTCCCCAGGCCCTCGTCGCCGAGGGGAGGCCCGCGCAGGGGCGGCAGGAGAAGGCGCGCGATCAGGGGACGGAGGCGCTCGCCAAGGAAAAGAAGACCGTCGACAAGTCGGAGCAGGCGTCCCGGAATGAGCCCGCCGAGGCCGCGGCGTCGAACGTCGTCGCCGAGTCCGATCCGACGTCGAGGGCCGACCGCGACGGAGGCGTCGTCTCCGGCGGTGCGGTCGCGGCCCGCGCTCCCGCGAAGATCGCGGCTGCCGCGCCGCCGGCCGCGGCCGCGGCCGAGCGGGCGATGGCGGCGCCGGCCTCGCGCGGCTGGACCGTCTCGGTCCGCGGCGACGCCGCGGGCCTCTGGGCGCTGCGCCGGGCGCCGGACCGCACGCCCGCGCCCGGCCGGACTACCGTCTACGCCGTCACGCTCGACGCGAACGGCCGGGTCGCGTCCGCTCGGCCCGTCGGCGGAGCCGCCGCCGAGCCGGGCCTCGACGAGTTCGTGCGCGGCATGGTGTTCGAACCGCTGCCCCAGGCGGCGGGCACGCTGCAGGGCCGCAAGGACGCTCCCGCCGCCGCGCCCGCGCCGGCCGAATTCGAGATCGAGCTCGCGCCGCGCTGAGCCGAAGCCGCATCCTTGACGCGCTTTACCCCTCCGCCTACACTCCCCGTCCCTTCGGAAAGCGAGCCGAAGTAGCTCAGTTGGTAGAGCAACTGATTCGTAATCAGTAGGTCCCCGGTTCAAGTCCGGGCTTCGGCTCCAAGTCTTCTTACCCTCGCCGTCAGCGGCCGCGCCGATTCCCTGTGACTTGAAATCACCGGCTCGAGCGGCAATCAGCTGCGTCGCTTGCCGCGAGATGCCGCTGCGCTCTTCAAGGGTCGGCCCTGCACGCTCCGTCGCCCAGTCACCTGAGCCCATCGACGAGATAGAGCTCGGAGAGCTTGCGGGTGACGCTGTACGTGTAGGCTCGAGCGTCCGGCGTGATCTGGAGTCCCTGGATCCCTGGGATCCCGACGGGGTCCGCGGGGAGCACGGTCAGGATGCGCGTCCGTCGCCCGGTTGCGAGGTCCACGCGGTCCACCTCGGCAGGTACCTGGTTCCGGTCCCACACGATCAGGCTCGCCGAGTCCGGGCCCCATCCCGAGATCGCCTCGCTGCGCGGCAGGGACAGGACGGTGCGGGACCCCGTTCCGTCCGTGCGGGAGATCTCGATAGGGATCGCGCCGTCCTTCTCCTGTCCCGTGACATGAACGTAAGCGATCGATCTGCCGTCCGGTGAGAGGAGGGTCTGGTACGCGAACGGGGACGTGCCGGGCGCGCTGATCTTGCGGAGGTTCCCCGAGTCGAGATCGAGGACGTAAAAGGCGAACGCCTCCTGATGCCGCCGCCCCCAGACGATCGCATTCCGGCTATCCGGCAGGAGATCCACGCGCAGGTCGTTGCCGGCGAAGTCCGGGATCGGGACGCGCCGCGTCGCGCCGACACCCGTGGGGATTACGACCACCGAGAACACGGGTTCGAGCGTGCAGGTCACGACCCACTTACCGTCCGCGGTGATTGTCGACTGGCGCTGCCCGAGGCCGAGGGACTGCGCGGGCCCGCCGGAGAGCGGACGGAGGTAGAGCGTGCCGTCCACCCGTGACCACTCGCCTAGCGGCGCGAGGAGGGCCGATCTGCCGTCGGCGGTCAGGCCCATCGTGGCCTGCGCGTCGAGCCACCCGAGGTCCCGGTCCCGTGCCTCCCCGCGTCCACGCCCGAACGTCTGACGCTGATAGGAGTGAAGCGCCGCGAGAACACGCCCCGCAGCGTCCACGTCCTGGATCTCGAGACGTCCCGCATGACGCAGCAGCGGACGCGTGCCGCCGGAGATGCTCACGGCGAGAAGGCGGCTCTCGCCGCCCCTGTACGTGGTCATCCAGATCTCGTCTCCGCGCGGGCCCCAGGCGAGGCCTGTAAATCCCTGCACGGCCGCCAGCGTCCGGACCTTGCCGCCGCTGTCCACGATGTTGAGATTCCCGTCCTCCGTGTTGTCGCCCTGCTCCTGGAAAAACGCGAGACGATCGCCGCGGATCCTCAGCGACCGCAGCGTGTCGAGGCCCTTGAGTACAGTGTGCCCGAGCGGCCACTCGAGGCGGACCTCTCCGCCGTACTCTCCGACCACCGCGGCGAGTTCGCCGGATTGGCCCCCCTGGGCGGCGCCCCACACACCCGTCGACACCCACTCGCGCTGCGCGCCGCCTGCGAGCGGAATGCTGAAGAGAGTTCCAACTTGGACGCCGTGCGACAGGTACGGCCGCGCGAGCCCGAGTCCCTCGCCGGCGGCGGAAACGGAGAGCAGGATGCCTTCGCTCCCAGCGAGCAGGCGAGAGCCGGGCTGGTCCGGATTCCGCGCGTACCACTGAGACGTGCCGGCCCCCCACTGGGCGCTGTAGACGATCTCGGGCGAGTTCGGAACGAACCGCGCCGCGCTGAGCGTGCCCCGCTCGTGCGTGAGCGGACGGAAGGACGGCAGCGGAGCGCGCCCGCCGCGGAGCGTCCAGCCGGCGAAACCCGCGCCGACGACGAGGGCCGCCGCGAGAACGCCCCAGATCCAGGTCGTGCGCCGGTTCTGGCGAGCGAAGGGCGCCGTGAGCGGGGCCGCCGATCCCTCCGCCGAGGACAAGTTCTGCAGGGCGAAGCCGAGGTCGTGGGCCGAGTGGAACCGCTCTTCGGGACGTTTCTCGAGGCAATGGCGCACGATCAGCTGGAGTCCTGGGGGGATGGGCCTGCTCGTGCCTTCCATCTCCAGAGGTTCGTCGCGCAGAATTGCGGCAAGCGTGTCGCCCGCGCTGTTGCGGGCGAAGGCGCGCCGGGCCGTGAGCATCTCGTACAGCACCACGCCGAAGCTGAAAATGTCGGAACGCCCGTCCACGGACTCGCCGCGGACTTGCTCTGGGCTCATGTAGCCGAGTGTGCCGAGGACCATTCCGTGGTCCGTCCGGTGTCCCGGGGTGAGGGCCGCGGTCGCCGCAAACGACTCTGGGCCGGCGCCCGCCGTATCGAACTGCTTCGCAAGGCCGAAATCGAGGATCTTGAGGCGGCCTTCTTTCGTGATCCAGAGGTTTTCGGGCTTCAGGTCGCGATGGACGACGCCTTTTTCATGCGCAGCCGCGAGGCCTTCGGCCATCTGGATCGCGAGCTCCGTTGCCTTGCGCGGCGCCAGCGGGCCCTGCTCGAGGCGCGAGCGCAGCGACTCGCCCTCCAGTAGCTCCATCACGACGTAGGACGTCTCCCCATCCGTCGCGAAATCGTGGATGCCGAGGATGTTCGGGTGGTTCAGCGCGGCAACGGCCTTGGCCTCGCGCTCGAGCCGGGTCAGCGCGTCGCCGTCCTTTGCCAGGTGCTGCGGTAGCACCTTCACCGCAACCAAACGATCCAGCCGCGTATCTCTGGCCTTGAAAACCTCGCCCATTCCACCCGCGCCGAGAGGCGAGATCACTTCATAGGGACCGAGACGAGTGCCGTTGGAAAGTGTCATGAAGGGCGAGTGAGATTCTATCCGCGAAGACGTCTCTCCTGGCGACCGGTCCTGCGCGGTCGAGAGATACGGGTGATTAGAAATCAGTAGTCCCCGGTTCAAGTCCGGGCTTCGGCTCCAGTCCTTCTCGAGGTCACTCCCTCGATTTCTGCCTGCAGGCGAAGAACCGTTACCGGGCGCGATCCCGGGGGTGTGGATAATCACGGTCGTGTCCTTGACCAGCCTCGGGCCAGAGAGCGCGAGCCCGCGTGCCTTTCCCGCGGACGCCGACGTGGTCGTCTGCGGCGGCGGACCGGGCGGCTCCACGTTCGCGACGCTGATGGCCCGGAGGGGCCACTCGGTGCTCGTCTTCGAGCGGGAGAAGTTCCCCCGGTTTCACATCGGCGAATCGCTTCTGCCCTGGAACGTGCCGCTCTTCGAGCGCCTCGGCGTGCTCTCGAAGCTGAAGGCGACGGGGCCACAGGTAAAGCGCGGGGCCCGCTTCTACCACCAGGGATCGTCCTTCACGCGCCCGGTGCTGTTCGCGAACGGGATCGACCGCGACCACCCGAGCTCGTTCCAGGTGAAGCGGGCCGAGTTCGACGCTCTCCTCCTGGAGCACGCGAGGGAGTCCGGAGCGGCCGTCTTCGAGGAAGTCCGCGTAACGGAAGTCCTGTTCAGCGCCGACGGCTCGCGGGCGCGGGGCGTGAACGTGCAGCGGAAGGGGGAAAGCGAGCCTCACACGGTGAACGCGAAGCTGGTCGTGGACGCCACCGGCCGCGACGCCCTCCTCTCCCGCCACCTCGGCGGGCGCCGCCGAGACCCGCTCCTCGACCGCTCGGCCGCGTTCGCCCACTACGACACCTTCCGGCGCGCGGAGGGACCCACCGGCGGCGACATCGTGGTCGTCACGACGCCGGACGGCTGGTGGTGGCTGATCCCCTTCTCCGACGGCTCGGTCTCCGTCGGGATCGTGATGCCTTCGCGACGCTTCAAGGAGCGCAAGGGCACCGTGGAGGAGCTCTTCGAGGAGTCGGTCCTGGGGGCGCCGGACGTGCGCGAGCTCCTGGAGGGCTCGAAGCGGACGACGGACGTGAAAGCCATCCCGGACTATTCGTACAGCACGCCCCGCATCTCCGGCGACGGCTTCTGCCTCGTGGGGGATGCGGCCTGCTTCCTCGACCCCGTCTTCTCGACGGGCGTCCTCCTCGCGATGACGTCCGCCGAGCTCGCGGCGGGCGCGGCCTCTCGGGCGCTCCGCGCGAAAGGGCGAGTGGATGCGAGCGACTTCCGTCGCTTCGAAAAGACGTACCGCGACGCGATCCGGCGATTCGAGCGCTTCGTCCACGGCTTCTACGAGCCACACGTGCTGGAGACCTTCTACACGCGGGCTCCGAACCCGTGGATCGAGCGCGGCGTCACGACCGTGCTCGGCGGCGGCGTCTTCCATCCCTCCCTCGAGGCGCGCTTCTGGATCTTCGCCTTTCACGCCTGCACCGCATTCATGCGGGTGCTTCAGGCCCTGCGTGGCCGGGGCGCCTTCGAGCGGGCGACGGGAATCGTCGAGCCGGAGGAGACGACGTGAGCTTCCGGCGCGGCCTGAAGCTCGCGGGCTTCGCGCGCCGGCACCTCGGCCGCATGAGCCGAGGTCGCCGGGCGGTGATGGAGCACCTTTCCGCGCCCGGTCCCGGCAATCTCCCGATGCCGACGTTCGTCCAGCTCCGCGTCACGAACCTCTGCAACCTGCGCTGCAAGATGTGCGGACAGTGGGGAGACACGGGGATCTACCGCGCGGGCGCCGAGGCGGCGGCGACCGACGGGGAGCGGGAGAAGAGCCGGATTCGCGAGCTGATCGGGCTGAAACGCCAGATGGCGCTCGCGGACTACGTGCGCCTCCTCGACGAGCTCGCGCCCTCGCGGCCCATCATCAGCCTGTTCGGCGGCGAGCCGCTCCTCTATCCCGACATCCTTCCCCTCATCCGGGAGATCAAGGGGCGCGGCCTGACGTGCTCGATCATCACGAATGGCTGGCGCCTCGAGGAAATGGCCCGCGAGCTCGTCGAGGCCGGCGTGGATTCGATCATGGTCTCCATCGACGGCACGCCGGAAGTCCACGACCGGATCCGGGGGCAGGCCGGCAGCTTCGCGCGCGCCGCGGCCGGCGTGCGGGCCATCGCCCGCGTGCGCGGCGAGCTCGGATCCGCGGTGCCGATGCTGCTCGCGATCCTGCCGATCACCGAGCTCAACCTCCCGGACGTCGCGCCGGCGCTCGAGGCCCTCCGGGAGCTTCCGCTCGACACGGTCAACGTCGGGCTCCGCTGGTTCGTGTCGAAGGAAACCGGCGCGGCGTACGAGAAGGTGATGTCCGAGACCTTCGGCGTCTCGGGCAGCTCCTGGAAGGGCTTCGATTTCGATGGCGCGGACTTCGCGGTGACGAAGGGGCGTCAGCTGACGGAGCTCGTGAAGCTCCTGAAGGGTCTTCGCCGCCGGCGCTTTCTCGACTCCGCGCGCGGCCGCCCCTGGGTCTCGTTCGTGCCCGACGTGCCCGCGGAAGCCGTGCCCGACTACTTCGCCGACGCCGGCAGGACCTTCGGTCACGACCTGTGCCCCGTGGCCTGGTACTTCGCCCAGGTCGAGCCGGACGGCGAGGTCTGCTTCTGCGGAGACTTCCCCGACTTCTTCATCGGCAACGTGCGGAAGACGTCGTTCCGGGAGATCTGGACCGGAGAGCGCGCCGGCCGCTTCCGCGAGAAGCTCGCGCGTGAGCCGCTCCCGATCTGCAGCCGGTGCTGCGGAAACTGGGTCTATGGCGCGTGGACGCGCCCGCCGGACTCCGGCCGCGCCGCTGCCGCCCCCGCCGAGTCGTCCCCGTCCGCCCAGAACCGGTAGAAGTTGAACCACTGCGTCGGGTGGGCTCGCACGACGCCTTCCAGATCGGCCGCCACGCGGCTCATGATGCGGCGCGCGTCCTCCTCGGGAGAGAGCGACTCGTCGGCGGCGAGCGGCGTGCCCCAGACGTTGAAGTACGAGCCGTCGGGGCTGCGCAGGAAGAAGCCTGGCAGGATCTCGCACTTGCAGAAGCGGGCGAGGAGGGCCGGCGACCGGAGAAAAGGCGTGGGGCGGCCGAAGTAGGGGACGACGACCTGGTCCTCCGGATAGGCGCGGTCGACCAGCAGCGCCACCGCCCGCTTCGCCTCGACCGCGGCGCGCACCCGGAACGCGGTGGCCATGGAGGAACCGATGTCGATCGATTCGACGCCGAGGCGCGTCCTCAGGCTCAGGCGCATGGCCTCGACGTCCGGGTCGAGCTCGGGCTGGCCGACGACCGCCGGCGTCAGCGCGTGACCCCGCAGCGTCACGGCGCCCATCTCCCAGTTTCCGACGTGCCCGGTCACCAGGAGAAAGCCCCGGCCGTTCCTGCGGACCCCGGTCAACATCGCGGCGTCCGCGTCGAACGAGGTGATCTTCGGGACGAAGGCCTCGCTCCGCAGCCGCCAGACGTCGATCACCGACATGCCGTACTCGAAGAAAAGGCGGCGGGCCAGACGGCGCGCCTCAGGCTCGGCGACTCCGAGCGCGAGACGGAAGTTCTCGCGGATGCCCTCGAGCGTCTCGCGCATGAAGGTCACGGCGAGGGTGTTTCCGACGAGCGAAATGCCGTGGAGGACCGGCAGCGGCAGCCAGCGGGCGCCGTAGTGGAGTCCGCCGTAGACGACGCGGTTCGACAAACCGTGGGTGACCCATTTCCGGCGGCCGCGCGGCGCGTCGCCGGCGGGCGTCGCCGCGACGGCCCCGGACGTCTCCTGCTTCCGCATCGTCCCGACTATATCGAGCCCCGCGATGGTGATGCCGGTGTATCAGGGCGAGGTCGGGCCGGCGGCCGGAAGTTTGGGATGAAGGACGAGTGGGAGGTGTGCCCATGAGCACGGCGGTCTCGCGGACGGAGGTGGTGGTGTCCCAGCTCCCCAAGGGCCTGGTCGGCCTCATCGACTCCAGACCGGAAGTGGCGCTGTTGATCAATCTCGACGACTACTACGCGAAGCGCGTCCTGCCGGACAAGGGCATCGACAGCGAAGTCGTCTTCGACGCGCCTCGCTCGCAGCTGATGATTCGGACGGCGGTCAAGGGGACGCGGATCGGGACCCATTTCCATACCGTGGCCGACGAAATGGTCGTCGTCACCGGGGGAACCGGCGAGCTGCTGATCAACGGCGTCTGGATCCCGGTCAAAAGGGGAGACGTCCACGTCTGCCCGCGGGGGATCGTCCACGACACGAGGGCCTTCACCGAGAACCTGCGATATCTCTCGATCTTCACGCCGCACCTTCCGCCAGGCGGCGACATCAACTGGGTCGACTAGATCCGGAACGGGTCGAGAACAGCCTGTGGGGACTGACCGGTCCGCGCAGGCCGAGGAAGACCCCCGCGAGGATCATTCCGGTCCCCAGGAAGGCGGGCGCTCCGAGGCGCTCGCCGAGCGCCGCGGCGCCGACCGCGAGTGCGAGCACGGGCGTCACGAGAGAGACGAGCAGGACCTTCGTGACGTCCATCCGGCGCAGGAGCCAGTAGAAAAGCAGGAAGGCGACCACGGTGCCGGCGAGGGCGAGATAGAGGATGGACACGACGGCGCGTGGCGTCCATTTGAGTGCGAGCGGGTTTCCTTCGAGAACGCGGCCCGCCGCGACGAGCGGGAGGATGGCGAAGGACATCTGGGTGGCCGGGAGGATCACGGGGTCGAACGTCGTGCCCCGAGCCTTCACGAGCACGTTCGAGAGCGCAACCGCGAGCGCGCCCCCGACGATGGCGAGCCCGCCTCGCATGGCCTCGGGTCCCGCGAGGGTCGTGCGGTCCGAGAAGATGACGGCGACGCCCGCGATTCCGAGCGCGACCGCAAGCACTTTCGGAACGGTCATGCGGTCCGCAGGCAGGAGCAGGTGCGCCGCGACGAGGCCGAAGGCCGGAATCGTGGCCTGCAGGACCGCCGCGAGGCCCGAGGAGGTGCGCTCCTCGCCCCAGAAGAGGAGGCCGTAGTTCACCGAGAAGTTGAGAAAGCCCGTCAGGGCGAGAAAGGCCCAGGCGCGGACGCCCTTCGGGAGGGGCGCCCTGCGGATCGCGACGATTCCCCAGAGGGCGGCCGAGGCCGCCACGACCCGGAAGCCGGCGAAGCTCAGGGGCGGCAGGTCACGCAGCCCCAGTTTGATGAAGAACCACGTCGAGCCCCAGATCAGGCACAGGACGAGCCACGCGACGGGGAGCTGCACGGCCGAAGTGTGGCCTGCGCCCGGGGGGTCGGGAACGCGCGCGATAGGTCGTTCCGATCGGGCCGGATTCCTATTGCGGGTTTGCGGTCGTGGCGGCGGGCGGCAGAAGAGTGCCGTCGTTCGAGGTGTTGTTCACGTTCACGGCGTAGCAGAACGTGATGGGGCCGGTGGCGCTCCACGAGATGGAACCCCGCTGGACGCTGACCGGCACCGGAACCTGCTGCCAGACGCCGGGTCCGAGGCTCAGCGTGGTCTGCCAGACCTGGGTGCCGCCGCTGTCCGAAAGGGTTGCGGTGACCACGCTCGTTCCCGAGGAGGCGGCGTTTACGCAGGCGGCATTGGCGCGGTTCTGGGCATCGACCTGGACGCCGAGGCTGAGCGATTCGCCAGGCGTATCGAGGGGCGTGTGAATGCGGTCCCCCGCCGTCATCGCCGGAATCGGCGTCGTGTAGGTTCCGTTCGGGCCGTCGACGTAAACCTGCGCCGAGACGACGAACGGGTCCGAGTGGTTGGGCATGGAAAAGTCCGTGTTGATCTGGAGCCCGCCGCCGCCGGTATAGCCGAAGAGGTCCTGCAGCGCGTTGTCGAACGTCACGCTCGAATTCGCGGGCACCGTGTAGGACAGAGACTGCTGGAGACCAGCCGGGGTGAAGAGATACAGGTCCAGCTTGAGAGCCCCGCCGTTCGGGTTGAGCAGGGTCAGGCGGGTCTTGTAATAGGCTCCGAACAGCCCCGAGACGTTCGCGGTGGAGGGCAGGACGTAGGAGACGTCGGCGGTGTTGGTGAGGGGCCCTTCCGCGGCGCGCAGCGGCGAGGCGAAGGCGATCCACGACACGACGACCACGATGCCGGCACGGCGTCTCATTTCTTCCTCCTCGGCCACGACTGCGTCGCACTCGCAACATAGGACGGCCGGGGACGCGCGTCAACTGCGGCAGGGCAGGACGATGAAGTACGATGCCGTCGTGGTCGTCCTTGCGGCGGTGGCGGGCGATGGGGACCGCTCCGAGGGCAGTCTTCCCGGGGCTTGCGCGTGAAGGGGAGGCGCTCCGTCCGCGTACGGCCCGGCCACACAGCCGTCTCGACGGCCGCTCCGGAGGCCGGCGCCCGGAAGCGCGCCGAGGACGAGATCCTGCTCCGGAACGCAGCCCTCGCGTCCTCTCACAGTGCGATCGCGCTCGCGGATCCGGCCGGCGTGGTGACCTTCGCGAACCAGTCGTTCCTCGAGCTCTGGGGCTTCGGCTCCCTCGACGAGGTGATCGGGCGGCACGTGAGGGAGTTTCACTCACCCGACGTGCGCATCGAGGACGTGCTGAGGGCGGTGCGCGAGCGCGGCCAGTGGGCCGGGGAGCTGACGGGCGGCAGGCGGGACGGCTCGCAATTCGAGGTGCTCGTCACCGCGCGTCTGGCCGTGGACGAGGCCGGACGCGTGATCGGGATGGCGGCCTCGTTCTCAGACGTCACGCCGGGACGGCAGACCGAGGACGCCCTGAAGGCGAGCCGGGAGTGGCTGAGGGAGGCCGAGCGCGTCGCTCGGCTCGGCTGGTTCTCGTATCACCCGGGCACGGACCAGTTCACGGTCTCCGAGTCCGTCCTCGAGATCCTCGGATTCGAACGCGATGCGCCGCGCGGCTCCCAGGCGTGGCTCGGCCTGGTCCACGCCGACGACCGGGCGCGCGTCAACGCGGAGTTCCGCCATGCCGTGGCGGGGCAGATCACGCCGGACCTCGAGTACCGGATCGTCCGGCCGGCCGACGGGCAGGAGCGCTGGCTCCACGCGCGCAGCAGCGCCGTCTTCGACGCGAACGGACGGGTCGAGAGGATCTTCGGCACCGTCCAGGACGAGACGGACCGGCGGCGCGACGAGGCCGAGATCCGCCGCCTCGCGGCGGCCGTGGAGCAGGCCGCGCAGGCGGTGGTCATCACGGACACGGACGGGACGATCCGCTACGTGAACGCGGCCTTCACGGCGACGACGGGATACGGACGGGAGGAGGCCCTCGGACGCAATCCCCGGATCCTCAAGAGCAACCTCCACGGGCCGGAGCACTACGCGGCCCTGTGGCAGACGATCCTCTCGGGCCGGACGTGGACCGGTTCGTTCACGAACCGGCGGCGCGACGGCAGCTTCTACGAGGCGGAGGCCACGATCACGCCGGTCCGCGACCCGCGCGGGAACGTCGCGTGCTTCGTCTCGCTCGAGCAGGACGTGACCGAGCAGCGCGCCGCGCGCCGGAAGCTCCAGGAGCAGGAAACGCTCGCCGCGATCGGCGCCATCGCGACGAACATCGCGCACGAGATCAAGAACCCCCTGTTCGCGATCTCGAGCGGGATCCAGCTCCTGATGGAGGAGCTCGCCCTCGACGACGAGCAGCGAAAGACGTTCGAGATCATCCACGGAGACGTCGTGCGGATGGACCGGCTCATCCGCCAGCTCCAGCTGCTTTCTTCCCGGCCGGGCCTCCAGCTTTCCGTCGAGAAGCCCGGCGCCCTCATGGGCGCCGCCCTCACGCTCAACCGCGGCCTCATGGCCGAGAGGGGCCTCCATCCGTCGCAGAGCGTCGCGGAAGGCTGTCCCGACCTCCTCGTGGACCGCGACCTCGTCCACCAGATCCTCCTCAACCTCATCCAGAACGCGATCTCGTTTTCGCCGCGCGGCGGCACCGTGGCGCTCTCGGCCGAGCCGGGCGCCGGCGGCGCCCGCGTCGTCATCCGGGTCCGGAACGAAGGGCCGCCGATCCCGCCCGGGCTCTTGGAGCGGATCTTCGAGCCGTTCTTCACGACCCGGCGGCCGAGCAGCGGCATGGGGCTCGCGATCTCGCGGCGCATCGCGCTCGATCACGGCGGCTCGTTGCGTGCGGAGCCCCAGGCGCACGGGGCGACGTTCGTCCTTGACCTCCCGGCGAAGGCGCGCGCGTGAGCGCGAACCTCCTGATCGTCGACGACGAGGTGTCGATCCGCTCGAACCTGAGCCGCCACTTCGCGCGCAAGGGGATGGAGGTCTTCACCGCGGAATCCGGCGCCGCCGCGGTGGAGGCCTGCGCCGCCTCGATGATGGACCTCGTTCTCCTCGACCTCCGGCTGCCCGATCTCTCCGGGCTCGAGGTCCTCCAGAGGATCAAGGCCGCCTCGCCGCAGACGAGCGTCGTCGTGATCACGGCGCACGGGGACGTGGACACCGCGGTCCACGCGATGCAGCTCAAGGCCGACCACTTCCTCGTCAAGCCGGTGGACCTCAAGGCGCTGGACGCGCTCGTCCTGAGGCTCCTCGAAAGCTCCCGGAGGATGACCGAGCTCTCGTACCTCAAGGAAAAGGTCTCCCTCCTGTCGGGGGCCGCGGGCCGGGCGCGGCGCCGGCTTCCCCCCGCCGTCGCGGACACGATCCACGCCCTCGCGGGAAGCCCGGCGACGAGCGTCCTGATCTCGGGAGAGACGGGGACGGGCAAGGGCGTCGCGGCCCGGCTCATCCACGAGCTGAGCGCGCGCGCCGCGAACGCCTTCGTCGACCTGAACTGCGCGACGCTCACGCCGGAGTTCCTCGAGTCGGAGCTCTTCGGCCACGAGAAGGGCGCGTTCACGGACGCGAAGTCGTTCAAGCGCGGACTGCTCGAGCTCGCGAGCGGGGGGACCCTCTTCCTCGACGAGATCGGCGAACTCGCGCCCCAGGTCCAGGCCAAGCTGCTCAAGGTGATCGAGGAGCGGAGCTTCCGCCGGCTCGGCGGGACGTCCCTGCTCCACGTGGACACGCGCATTCTCGCGGCAACGAACGCGGACCTCGAGCGCGCCGTGCGCGCCGGCCGGTTCCGCGCGGATCTCTTCTACCGGCTCAACGTGATGTCGCTCGTCATTCCGCCACTGCGTCAGCGCCGCGACGAGATCCTCCCGCTCGCGCACGACTTCCTCGAAGAGCTGGGCGGCGCGGGTCTGAAGCCGACGATCACCCCCGACGCGGAGGCCGCGCTCCAGGCCACCTCGTGGCCGGGGAACATCCGCGAGCTCCGGAACGTGATGGAGCGCGCGATCCTCCTGTGTCGCGGCGGCGACCGGATCGGCCTCGAGCACCTCCCGGAAAACGTCGTCCGCTCCGGCCGGCCGGCCGCGCCGGAGGCCGCCGGCGACCTCTCGCTGGAAGCGGTCGAGCGCGAGCACATCGCGAAGGTGTTGCGCCTCTGCGAGGGCAGTCGCACGCAGGCGGCGCGGCTTCTCGGGATTCACCGCTCGACGCTCCTGCAGAAGATCACGCGCTTCGGTCTCTGACCGCCTCGGACGCGCCGGTCGAACCTGCCGGATTTCCCGACAGACGGATTTCGCGTCAGCCCGGAGAGCGCGCTTGCCGTGTCAGGCGCGGGACGGTCGGCGGCCTGCACCCTGATCAAGTCGCTGCATGCAAGGGGCTTGTCCGGCTGCGGGGCTCCCCGCGCACCCGTGGCACATCCTGTGCCTTGGAACACGCCGCTGACACACGTCGCCCTGGAGGCCAGCGGTCTTGTCCACGTCCAACCGGATCGGAAATCGCGTCGGGGAGGCCGGAACGCCCTGCCCGCCGCGGATCCTCGTCGTCGACGACAACCCGTCCGCGCTCTACATGCTCCGCCGGACGCTCGAGGCGATGGACTTCGAGGTCGACACGGCCGACTCGCTGGAGGAGGCCCTTCGGGCTCTTCCGGAAGCCGCGTACCGCGCGGTCCTCACCGACCTGCGCCTCGGCGGCGACGAGCGAACGCTCGGACTCGAGATCGTCGCGGCGGCCCGCGCCGTCCACCCGCAGGCGACCGTCGTCGTCCTGACGGGATTCGGAAACCCGGCCGTGATGGACCAGGTGTTCCAGCTGGGCGCGAGCTTCTACTTCGAGAAGCCGGTCTCGATCGAGAGGCTGAGGCAGGCCTTCGCCGGCGCGGCGCTTCCGCACCCGCCGCGTTCCGTCGCGCCCGCCGAGGGCCGGCCATGACGACGTCGGCGGTCCAGGAGAGCGCATTCGCAGGTCGGCTGGAGGACGTGCCGTTCGCGGACATCGTCCAGGTCCTCCAGGTCGGGGCGAAGACCGGAGGCCTCCTGCTGCGCCGCTACGACGGCGAGACCGCGCAGATTTTCTTCCGGGGTGGGTCGATCATCCAGGCGACCTGCTCCGTGGGTTACCAGTCCCTCGGCGACCGGCTGATCTCCCGCGGCCTCGTCTCGAAGCTGGACGTGCGCGAGGGGCTCCACTACCTCTCGCAGTTTCCCGGGATGCGGCTCGGGGACGCGCTCGTCGAGCTCGGCGCCATCCCGCGCTCGCGGATCGAGGACGAGGTGAAGACCCAGATGGCCGAGACGATCGAGAAGCTCCAGGGCTGGCCGGACGCCGAGTTCGAGTTCCACGTGGGCACGGCATCCCTGCCGCGCGGGATCTCGGACCTCGCGCTCGAGCCGATCCACGAGAAGGGCGTCGAGCCGCGACACCTCCTGCTCGAGGCGAGTCTCCTGCAGGACAAGCGGAACCGGGGCTTCATGACGATGCCCGGGCTCCGCCGGGACGGCGGCGCGCCCGGCGGGAGCCCCGAGGTCCAGCCCGAGGAGATCGAGGAAGAGGCGGCGAAGATCGTCCGCTGGTTCGACGAAGGCGCGCCGCAGACCGCCGAGGACCTCGAGGACGCGATCGGGGCCCGCACGGCGACCTCGTACCTCTCGATCAGCGAGGAGCTCTTCGTGGCCTCGGGGCGGGGCGAGATCGGCCTTCTCCTCCTCCGATACGCCGCAGAGCTCTACTCCGACGGAGGGCTCGTGCTGAGGACGAAGGAAGGGTTCCGCGTCCTCGGGCAGTTCGGCGAGGCCTTCGCCTGGGGGGACGCGGTCCCGCGGGAGCCGCGCACGTTCTTCGCTCCCGGCGAGAGCCCGCTTTTCGAGTCGATCGTCACGAGCCGCCGGCCTTACGTCGGGTTCGTCGGCCTCTCGCCCGACGGGAGCCTCGCGCCGGTCGCGCCGGGCTCGCCCGGGGCCCGCGTCGCGGTCGCGATTCCGCTCTTCGTGCTCGGGGACGTCTCCCTGATCCTGTTCTGCCGCACCGCGCTCGCCGGCGCGCCGGACGCCCGCGCCCTGATCGCCCTGGCCCGCCAGGTCTCGGTGACGCTCGAGAACGCGGCGCTGCGCGAGATCGCGAAGAGGGGCACGCCCCGCGCCGACTCCGGAGGGCCTTCGCGATGACGCCCCTGCGCACCGAGTCGATCCGCGGGGTCTTCCGCGACCTCGCCGAGCGGAGCCGCGTGCTGCGGCAGGACCTGATCCGCGACAACGAGCGCCTGAGCGCGCGCGTCCAGCAGCTCGAGAGCGACCTCCTGGGCGCCGAGCGCACCTTCGTGGAAGGCGCGGACACCTCGCAGACCGAGCACGAGCGCCTGAGCCGGGAGGCGCTCACGCTCGCGGAGGAGAACCTCGATCTCGCCCGGCGCTACGCGGAGCTCGAGGAGCACGCGACCGGGCTCGCGAACCTCTACGCGGCGACGTTCCAGCTCCACGCGACGCTCGATCCGGCGTCCGTCGTCCAGACCGTGTCCGACATCGCGATCAACCTCATCGGCGCCGCCGAGTTCATCCTCTACCTCGTCGACGACGGCCGCGGCGACTACGTCACGGCCGTCCGGGAAGGGGAGCTGCCCCCGAACGTCACGCGGATCGTCGCGCTCACGCACGCCCTCGAGCGCGACGCCGTCGCGGAGCGCCGCACGGTCTTCGCGGAACGCGCCCCGGGAGCCCCGAAGGACGCGCAGCGGCCGATCTGCTGCACGCCTCTCTTCTTCCGCGACCGCCTCGTCGGCGCGCTCACGATCTACGCCCTCCTCTCGCACAAGAAGAGCTTCTCCGAGCTCGACCGGAAGCTCTTCGACCTCGTCGGCGAGCAGGCGGCCGTCGCGATCGTCTCCTCGCAGTGCTACGTGTCGGTGGACCGGAAGCTGAAGACCGTCCAGCAGTTTCTCGACCTGATCAAGAAGAGCTGATGCATTCCCCCGGCGCTCACGTCACCCCCCAAGGAGGCTCCCTCATGGCGCGAAAGAAGATCCTGCTCGTCGACGACTCGGAGACGAGCCTGCTCATGGCCCGGATGATCCTGAGCAAGGCCAACTACGACATCCTCGTCGCCAAGGACGGGCAGCTGGGCGTCGAGGCCGCGGTCCAGCAGAAGCCGGACCTCGTCCTCCTCGACGTCGTGATGCCGCGGATGAACGGCTTCGAGGCGTGCGCCGCCCTCAAGGCGCGCCCGGAGACGGAGGGCATCCCCGTCATCATGGTGACGACGCGCGGCGAGGGCGCGAGCGTCGAGACCGGCTTCGCGTCCGGCGCCGCCGACTACGTCACGAAGCCCGTCAACGGACTCGAGCTCCTCACGAAGGTTCGAAACCTTCTCGGGGACTGAGGAGGCCGCATGTCCGAGCACGACTCCCTCGAAACCTACGTCCGCCGCGTCCAGGCCGACACCCACCGCTACGTCCGCGACCTCCTGAAGGAGAACGAGAGCCTGCGTGTCGCCGTCGCGACGCTCCAGGTCGAGAAGGCGCGCCTCGAGGAGGAGCTCCTGACCACGCGCGAGACCGTGGACCGCCACCGGCTGGAGGAGCTGAAGCTCGAAAGGCGCCTCGCGGAGATCGCCGCGGAGAACCGCCGCTTTTCGGAGGAATACGTCCTCGTCGAGCAGCAGAACTCCGCCCTCGCGAACCTCTACGTCGCGGGCGTGCGGCTCCACTCCTCGCTCGACCGGAGCGAGATCCTCGCCGTCATCATCGACATCATCGAGTTCCTCGTCGGCTGCGAGCAGGTCGCAGTGTTCGCCGTCGAGGGTGGCCGCCTCCGGCTCGCGGCCTCGAAGGGCCTCGACGAGGACCGCTGGGCGGAGGTCGTGCTGGGAGACGGCCCGATCGGGCGCACGGCCCTCACCGGCCAGCCATACCTGCCGCTCACGCCGGAAGACGACGAGCACGGACTGACCGCCTGCGTGCCCGTCAAGTTCCAGGAGTCCGTCGCGTTCGTGATCACGCTCTTCCAGCTCCTGCCGCAGAAGTCGGGCCGCCTCGAGCCGGTCGACCACGACCTCCTGAACCTTCTCGCGGCGCAGGCCGGCTCGTCGCTCGCGGCCGCCTCGCTGCTCTCGTCCCCCCACGCGCTCGAGGCGAACCAGGGATGACGGGCTCCGCCGGCGCGGACGGACGGACGCCCCTCCTCGGAGGGGCGGGCGGACGCGCGTCCGGAGGCCCGAACGGAGTGCCGGTCGCGACGCACTACTTGTATCCGGGCGATCTCCTCGCGACCTCGGAAGCGCGCGTGATCTCCACCGTCCTCGGCTCCTGCGTGGCCGTCTGCTTCTGGGACGGCACGCGGCGAACCGGAGGGCTGAACCACTTCCTCCTCCCGCACGACGCGAAGGAGACCGGCGCGTCCTTCCGCTTCGGCCGTCCTGCGATGGGGGCTCTCCTCTCGAGGATGCTCGACCTCGGCTGCGAGGTCCGGAACCTGACGGCGCGCGTCGTCGGCGGCGCGGCGCAGTTCGAGGGCGCGGGCAGCCGGATCTCGATCGGCGAGCAGAACGTCGGCCTGGCGACGCGCTTTCTGGACGAGACCGGGATCCCCGTCGTGCTCCGGGAGGTCGGGGGCGCCCGCGGGCGCAAGCTCGTCTTCGACGTCGCCACCGGGAACCTCTGGGTGAGGACGCTGTGAGCGACGGCGACGTGTTCGACCTCGATCGCCAGGCCCTCCTGGCCGTCTTCCTCGCGGAAGCGGAGGAACGGCTGTCGCAGATGGAGGAGGCCCTCGTTGCTCTCGAGGAGCGGCCGGGGGACGAGGAGCTCGTGCAGGCGATCTTCCGCGCGGCGCACACGCTGAAGGGAAACGCCGCAGCGCTCGGATTCGGCGCGCTCGCCGAGCTCACGCACGTGCTCGAGGACCTGCTCGACGAGGTGCGGAGCCGCGCCCTCTCGCCGTCGGCGGCGCTGGTGACGCTCCTTCTCGAGTCCGTGGACGCGATGCGCGAGCTCGTCGCCGACGCCGGCGGAGGCCTCGACGAGCTGCGTCCGCCGCACCGCGCGCTCCTCCACCGACTCGCGCGGGCCCGGGCGGCGAGCCTCGCGGGCGCGCCTCCGGCGGGGCCCGGGCGGTCCCGGACGGACGAGGTCGCGGACGAGAGGAGCGCCGAGGTGCCGGGACTGAACCCGGTGACGCGGACTCTCCGGGTGGACGTCGAGCGGCTGGACCGGATGCTCGACCTCGCCGGCGAGATCGCCGTCGCGCGCGGCCGTCTCCGCGACGTCCTCGAGCGGGAAGGGGCGACCGTGGCGAGCGCCGTGGAGGTGCACCGCGAGGCGGACCGGCTCGAGGCGGAGCTGCACGAGCTCGTCACGCGCATCCGGATGGTCCCGGTGGGCCCGACGTTCCAGCACTTCTCGCGGACGGTCCGCGACCTCGCGCGCACGCTCAAGAAGCAGGCCCGGCTCACGGTGGACGGAGGCGACATCGAGCTCGACATGAGCGTGCTCGAGAAGATCCGCGACCCCCTCACGCACATGGTCCGGAACGCCGTGGACCACGGCCTCGAGCTGCCGGACGTGCGGGCGGCCGCCGGCAAGGACCCGTGCGGCTCCATCCGCATCTCGGCGGCCCACGACGCGGGCTCGATCGTCGTCGAGCTCTCGGACGACGGCGCCGGCCTGGACCGCGGCGCGCTTCTCGAGCGGGGCCGCGCCCTCGGGCTCGTCGGGCGCCAGGACACTCCCACCGACGAGGAGATCGACTCGCTCATCTTCGCGCCGGGAATCTCCACCGCCGAGACGGTGACGGAGCTTTCGGGGCGGGGCGTCGGGATGGACGTCGTCCTGCGGGAGATCGAGGCGCTGCGCGGCACGGTGGACGTCGCGAGCGTCCCGGGCGCCGGCACGAGGTTCCGCCTCCGGCTCCCGCTCACGCTCGCGCTCATCGACGGCTTCGTGGTCCGCGCGGCCGACGAGGCCTACGTGATCCCGATGGACGCCGTCCTGGAGTGCGTCGACCTTCCGGCCGACGCGGGCCGGGACGGAGATGCGGGCCTCACGGGCCTCATGAACCTCCGGGGCGCGCCGCTCCCGTATCTGCGTCTCGCGCGGCTCTTCCGTCTCGCCGACGCAAAGGGGGCGCGCGAGAGCGTCGTCGTGATCCGGAACGAGAGCGCGACGGCCGGGTTCGTCGTCGACTCTCTCGTGGGCGGCACGCAGGTCGTGGTCAAGCCGCTCGGAGCCCTCTTCCGGGGGATCGCGGGGGTCGCGGGGTCCGCGATCCTCGGGAACGGGCGGGCGGCGCTGATCCTGGACGTCCCGAAGCTCATGAAGCAGGTGTTTCCGGCCGCGGCGCACGCGCGCGAGGCCTGAGGGAAGAGGAGACGGCAATGAACACCGCGCCGGAACGAACCGCCACCGCGCAATACCTCGGGTTCCACCTCGCGGGCGAGGAGTGCGCGGTCAGCATCCTGAGGGTCAGGGAGATCATCGAGTACGAAGTCGTCACGCGGGTGCCCGGGACGCCGCCGTGGGTGCGCGGCGTCATGAACCTCAGGGGCAGCGTGGTGCCCGTGATCGATCTCGCGGTGAAGCTCGGACTGCCGGAGGGCCAGGTCACGAAGCGGACGTGCATCGTCGTGACGGAGACGGAGCTGGAGGGCGGCAAGGTCGTCATGGGCGTGCTCGCCGACTCGGTGAGCCAGGTCCTCGAGCTCGCGGAGGGGGACGTCGAGCCGCCTCCGGCGTTCGGGACCGCCGTCCGCGTCGACTATCTGCTCGGCCTCGGCCGGCTGTCCGAGCGGTTCGTCCTGCTCCTCGACATCGACCGCGTGCTCTCGGCCTCCGAGCTGATGAAGGTCGCGGCGGCGGAGGCCGGCGAAGAGCCGCCGGCCGCCGCGGGCCACACAGGAGCCTGAGACGTCCGTGACGAGCGGAAACGGAAAGAAGGAGGGACTCATGACGAAGGGAGCGGCGATCCTGGCGACGGTTCTCGCGGCCTGCGCGGCCTCGGCCGCGGTCGAGATCACCCCGGCGGTCCAGAAGGAGATCACGCGCCAGACCGAGGTCGTCAGGGGCTGGGCGGCGTCTCCCGCGATCGTCAAGGCGGTCCTCGAGCAGAACGAGAAGGGGCCGATCCCCGGCATCACGAACGAGACGTGGAAGTCGGTCCGCCGGGGCGACTCCGTCGTCAAGGGGCTGGTCGAGAACGACGCGGGGCGGTTCCTGGCGCGGAAGGTCGAGGAATCCGACGGGTTGTTCCTCCGCGCGTTCCTCTGCGCCGCGCGGGGCGAGAAGGCGGCGTTCACGGAGAAGACGATCGCCTACCTCCACAGGGGCTCGGCGAAGTTCGACGTCCCGTTCGGCTCCGGAAAGACGTGGCAGGGCGTGCCCGAGCTCGACGTGCTCACGGAGGCCTACGACATCCAGGTCGCCGCGCCCGTGCTTTCCGACGGAAAGCCGGCCGGCGTCCTCGTCGTGGGCCTCAGCCTGAAGAAACTGGAAAAGATCGCCGGCAAGTGACCGGGGAGCCAAGGAGACACACATGAACAGGAAACTGGCAGCGGTCGCGGTGCTCGTCGCGTGCGTCCTCGCGCACGCCGCGTCGGCGGTGTTCGAGATCACGGCGGCGATCCAGCGGGAGCTCGACAGGCGGCTCGAGGACGTCAAGGCGATGGCGGCCGACCCGGTGATCGTGAAGGCGGTCTTCTGGGAGAACCAGAAGGGCCCGATCGCCGGCATGGACAACGAGAAATGGAAGAGCGTGCGCCGCAGCGACGAGATGATCCGGAGCTTCGTCGGCAGCGACGCCGGCAAGCTCCTCGCCCACAGGCTCGAAGCCTCGGGCGGCGTCTACGTCCGGGCCTACGTCTGCGGGTCGCGCGGCGAGAAGGTCGCGTCCACCGAAAAGACGCCGCGGTACCTGAACGCCGGCCAGCCCTACTTCGACGTCCCGTTCACCACGGCGCAGACGTGGCAGGGCCCGCCGGAATTCGACGCCGTCGACGAAACGAACGACATCCACCTCGCGGCGCCGGTCCTCAACGGCGGAAGACCCATCGGCGTCCTCGTGGTCGGACTCGACCTCGGCAAGCTCGCGAAGACGGCCGGGAAGTAGCGCGGATACCGTGAAGGAGAGATCCATGTTCCGGTTCAAAGACCTGCGGCTGCAGACGAGGCTCTTCCTGTCGATGATGATCGTCATCGGGTTCGGGGGGGCGGTCGGCCTTTTCACGCTCGCGAACTTCCGATGGGCCGCCGCCGCGTTCGGCGTCGCCGCGAAGGAGCATCTCCCGGCTCTGGACGCCATCGGCGAGACGGATCGCGACATGCAGAAGTCCCTCGTGGCCGAGCGGAGCCTCATGTTCGTCCGGCAGTCCTCCGACGACGCCGCGAAGGCGCGCAAGGACCACACGGACAGGCTCGCCGCGGCGCACGAGTCCTGGCGCAAGTACCGGGCGGTGCGGGCGGAGCCCGAGGAGGCGTCGCTCGCCCCGGAGTTCGAGGCCGCGTTCGCCGACTGGGAAAAGGTGTCGAAGGAGGCCGTCCGGCTCCTCGCGGCCGAGTCCGCGGACGCCCGGAAGGACGCGATCGAGCTCTCGCTGGGGGAGGGGGAATCGAAGTTCGACAAGGCCGCGGCCCTGCTCCGCAGGATCACGACGGCGCGCCGGAAGAGCGCCGAGGAGTTCGCCGCGCGCGTCCAGGCCCAGGCGAACCGGACGACGATCCTCCTCGTGCTCGTCTTCGCGGTCGCGACGGCGGCCCTCGCCGGCTCCATCGCCTTCATCGGCAAGCGCCTGATCGGCGAGCCTCTCTCGTACTTCGCATCCCAGGTCGAGCGCGCGGCGGGGGGGACCTCGGCGTCGAGTTCTCGGTGCGTCGGATGGACGAACTGGGCCTCCTCGGGCAGGCCCTGAACCGGATGCTCGAGAGCCTCCGCGGCGTCCTCGTGAAGGTCAAGGACTCGACGACGCAGATCGCGGAGGCCTCGCGACAGCTGGCGTCGGGCTCCGAGCAGCTGTCGAGCGGGGCCGGCGAGCAGGCGTCGTCGATCGAGGAGACGTCGGCGTCCCTCGAGGAGATGAACGCGTCGATCACGCAGAACGCGGAGAACAGCCGGCGGATGGAGGAGATGGCGCTCAAGGGCGCCGAGGACGGCACGGACAGCGCGAACGCGGTCGACGAGACGCTCCGGGCGATGAGGTCCATCGCGGAGAAGATCTCGTTCGTCGAGGACATCGCGTACCAGACGAACCTGCTCGCGCTCAACGCGGCGATCGAGGCCGCGCGGGCGGGCGAGCACGGACGCGGGTTCGCCGTCGTGGCGGCCGAGGTCCGGAAGCTCGCCGAGCGCAGCCAGGCGGCCGCGAAGGACATCAGCGGCCTGAGCCGCGCGAGCGTGCAGGTCGCCGAGCGCGCGAGCAAGGCGCTCGCCGAGCTCGTCCCCGCGGTGCGCAAGACGGCCGAGCTCGTGCAGGAAGTGGCCGCGGCGTCCCGCGAGCAGGCGTCCGGCGTCGGCCAGGTCAGCAAGGCGATGCTGCAGGTCGACCAGGTCACCCAGCGCAACGCGGCGGCCGCGGAGGAGTTCGCCTCCACGGCCGAGGAGATGTCCGCCCACGCCGACGGCCTCCAGCAGATCGTGGCGTTCTTCCGGGGGACGGCGTCCGCGGACGACGGCACGGGCCCGGACGGGCGCGGCGCGGTCCTCCCGGCCTCCGAGCACGTGCGGCCCTCGCGGCGTCTCGCCTCGCAGCCGGCGCTCGTCGTGGCGCGGCGGCCCGCGAGCCGCTCGGCCGAGACCGACCGGCACTTCCGCCGCTTCTGAGGGACGCCCGGCGCGCGTCATGAAACCGATCTCGACGCGGGTCTTCCGGCGCTTCCAGAGCCTCGTGCTCGAGGAGGCCGGGATCCACCTGACGGACGTCAAGCGGGCGCTCCTCGTGGGGCGCCTCGGCCGCCGCCTGCGCGAGCTCGGCCTGACGTCGTTCGACGACTATCTCGCGCGGGTCGTCGAGGACGCCGACGAGCGCGTCCGGATGCTGGACGCGATCGCCACGAACGAGACGCACTTCTTCCGGGAGCCGAAGCAGCTCGACTTCCTGAAGGACGCGGTCTTCCCGCGCTGGGCCCGCGAGGGAGCCGAGGGGTCGCGGCCCCGCCGCCTGAGGGTGTGGAGCGCCGGCTGCTCGACCGGCGAGGAGCCCTTCACGGTCGCGATGCTCCTCCTCTCGGCGTTCCCCGCCGGGTGGGACCTCTCCGTCCTCGCGACGGACCTGTCGACGAAGGCCCTGGCCCGCGCGCGCGCCGCGGTCTGGCCGGTCGGACGGGCCGCGGAGATCCCGTCGCCGCTCCTCCGGAGCTTCATGCTGCGCGGCACCGGACCCGAGGACGGTCGGATGAAGGCGGGCCCCGAGATGCGGGCCCTGGTCGAATTCCGGCGCCTGAATCTGGCCGCGCCGCGGTGGGACGTCGAGGGGCCGTTCGACGTCATCCTCTGCCGCAACGTCCTCATCTACTTCGACGCCGAGGGCAAGCGCCGCGCGATCGGGCGCCTGCTCGACCACCTCGCGCCGGACGGCTTTTTCCTCGTGGGCCACGCGGAGAGCCTGAACGGGATCACGGACCGCGTCCGTCCCTCGCGCCCGTCCGTCTACGCCGCCGCGGCGCTCGCCGCCCGCCCCGCGCGCTTCGCGCGCGAGGCCACGGGAACCGCGTGACGTCGGGAATCCTCCGCAGGGACCCCCTGAGGCCGCCGGGCGGCACGGGGCGGCCGCGCGTTCTCGTGGTCGACGACTCGGCCCTCGTGCGGCAGGTGACGCGCTCGATCCTCGAAGAGCAGGGCCTCGAGACCGACGTCGCGGCGGATCCTCTCATCGCGCTCGAGAAGATCGCCAGAGCGCGCCCGGACGTGATCGTCCTCGACCTCGAGATGCCCCGGATGGACGGCCTGACCTTTCTCCGGAAGCTCATGCGCGAGGACCCGATCCCCGTCGTCGTCTGCTCGGCGCTCACGGGACCCGGCACGGACGCGGCTCTCAAGGCGCTCGAGGAGGGTGCCGTCGAGATCGTCGGCAAGCCGCGCCTCGGGGTGAAGGGATTCCTCCAGGACTCCGCCTCGCTCCTCGTCGACGCCGTGCGCGCAGCGTCCCGCGCGCGCCTGCGCCCCCGCGCGGCGGCGTCGCGCCTCGTCCCCCCGAAGCTCACGGCGGACGCCGTACTTCCCCTGCGGCCGGTCCGGCCGGGCGCCGCGGAGAGCGTCGTCGTGGTCGGGGCCTCCACGGGCGGCACCGAGGCGCTCCGGCAGCTCCTTCAGGCGCTGCCCGCCGACAGCCCCGGCTTCGTGATCGTCCAGCACATGCCCGAGGCGTTCACCGCGGCGTTCGCCCGCCGGCTCGGCCAGACCTGCCGGATCGAAGTGCGGGAAGCGGCCGACGGCGACCGCGTGCGCCCGGGGCTCGCGCTCGTGGCGCCGGGCGACCGGCACGTCCTGCTCGACCGCGAGGGCGCGTCGTACGCCGTGCGGGTGAAGGACGGCCCGCTCGTGTCGCGCCACCGTCCCAGCGTGGACGTCCTGTTCCGATCCGCCGCCCAGGCCGCGGGGGCGAGCGCCGTGGGCGTGATCCTCACGGGCATGGGCGACGACGGCGCCGCCGGGCTCCTCGAGATGAAGAACGCGGGCGCCCGCACGATCGCGCAGGACGAGTCCTCGTGCGTCGTCTTCGGAATGCCGGGCGCCGCGATCGCGAGGGGCGCCGTCGACGAGGTGCTCGCGCTGCCCGCCATCACCGGCGCGATCCTGGCCGCCGCGCGCGGCGAGCTCCGGGAGGCGCGGACGTGAGGTCGCCCCTCGACGCCGAGGTCCTTCAGCTTCTCTCCCGCGGCTTCCTGTCGATGGCCTTCCAGCCGATCGTGGAGACCGCGAGCGGAGCGTGCGCCGGCTACGAAGCCCTGCTCCGGGGGCCGCGCGGGACCGTGCTCGCGAAGCCGGGCCTGCTCTTCGGCCGCGACGCGGCCCTCGATCCGGAGACTCTCCGGCAGCTCGACCTCGCGTGCGTCGCGGCCGGACTGCGCGCCGGGCGCGCGCTCCCGCACGACACGCGGCTCTTCGTCAACATCCAGTGGGGCACGATGTCCCTGGACGGCCGCGAGCTCTTCTCGCTGATGGACGCCCTCGACGTGGAGCCGAAGTGCCTCGTGCTCGAGCTCTCCGAGACGATCGACGGCGCGCACATGCGCGCGATCTCGAGGTGCCTGCTTCCGTTCCGCAGGCGGGGCGTGCAGCTCGCCCTCGACGACGTCGGGGTCCGCTATCCCTGGCTCCAGCACCTCCTGCATCTCGAGCCCGAGTTCGTGAAGGTGGATCGCGCGTTCGTGAAGAACGTGCACCGCTTTCCGCGCAAAGCGGAGCTGCTGGCCGGGCTGCGCGACCTCGCGCGCCGGGCCGGAGCCGCGCTCATCACGGAGGGGATCGAAACGGCGGAGGACGGGCGGGCGGTGGCCGACCTCGGGATCCCCTACGCGCAGGGGTTCTGGCTCGGGAGGCCGAGGCCCGCGGAGGAATGGCTCGCGGCCGACGCGCGCCGGAGCCTCTGGAAAAAGCCGCTGGTCGCCATCCACACGCCCCCCGCGAAAAGCTGAACGTGGTCCCGTTCCCGTGGAGAACCGCGGCCGGCCCCTGAAACGGCCTCTCTCCCGGAGCGGGCGCTGCTCCCGACGACTCCGTATGGGCAGGCTGCATCAGGTGCAAGGAGCACCCGCAGCCCCTAATCTGATCTGATAGACCCAGCGGCCGTCTGCCCGGAGAGGACCAGGGCCGGGGAAGTGATCTCGGACGCTCGAGGTCCGTCAGCCAAGGAGGCGCCATGATCGACGAAACCCTCACGATGATCCCCGGCCCGACGCCGGTGCACCCGCGGATCCTCGCTGCGCTGGCGCGGCCGACGGTCTCGCACGTCTTCCCGGCCTTCATCAAGACGTTCACGCAGGCGCTTGCGGACTTCCGCACGCTCTGCCAGAGCGAGACAGCCCGGCCCTTCGTGGTCGCGGGCAGCGGCACGCTCGCCATGGAGATGGCGCTCGTGAACGTCGTCGCCCCCGGCCAGTCGGTCCTCGTGATCTCGCACGGCTACTTCGGCGACCGCTACGCCGAGCTCGCGTCGGCGTTCGGCATCCGCTGCGACGTGCTCCGGTCCGAGTGGGGCCGCGCGGTGCCGCCGGCGGAGCTGGCGAAGAAGCTCGCCTCCGGCTCGTACGCCGCCGTCACGATCACGCACGTCGACACGTCGACCGGGACCGCCTCGCCGGTCCAGGCCTATTGCGATCTCCTCAAGGGACGCGACGAGATCGTGATCCTCGACGGCGTCTGCGGGACCGGCGGCATCGACGAGCCGTTCGACCGATGGGGCGTGGACGTGCTGCTCACCGCGGCCCAGAAGGCGATCGGCGCGCCTCCAGGCCTCGCGCTCTGCCTGTTCTCGGAGAGGGCCCTCCAGCGGCGCCGCTCGCTCGCGTCCGTGCCGGCGTACTACGCCGACGTCCTCCGCTGGCTCCCCGTCATGGAAGACCCGGCGCGCTACTACGCGACGCCGTGCGTCAACGAGATCGTCGCGCTCGGCGAGGCGCTCAAGATCGTCCACGAGGAAGGGCTCGAAGCCCGCTTCGCGCGGCACGCCCGGACGGCCCGGGCGATGCGGGCGGGCCTCGAGGCGCTCGGCCTCAAGCTCGTCACGGCTCCCGACTGCCGCGCCGACACGCTCTCCGTCGTGTTCCTCCCCGCCGGAGTGGACGACGCGGCCTTCCGCAAGGGGGTGGCCGCCCGCGGCGTCGTGATCGCCGGCTGTCTCGGACCGCTGGCCGGCAAGGCGTTCCGGATCGGCCACATGGGCAACATCGGCTCGGCCGAGGTCGTCTCGACGCTCGAGGCGATCGAAGGGAGTCTTCGCGCCCTCGGTCTCGACATCGCGCCGGGCGCGGCGGTGGGTGCCGCGGCGGGGCCTCTCACCGCCGCCCAGGAGAAGAAAGCGCAGCTCGTTCCGGCCTGAAGCGCGCGCCGCGCGCAAGGAGGGCAGCCATGCGAGGACCGGGTCTCGCGCACGATCTCCGGCAGGTGGTCGGCAAGGCCAACGTGCTGGATTCCGGCGTCAACCTCCGGCTCTACGGGTACGACGCCTACCTCGAGGAGCGGCGGCCCGACGCCGTCGTCTTCGTCCAGACGACGGAGGAGGTCGCCGGCGTCGTCAAGGTCTGCAACGCGTGGGGCGCGCCGTTCGTCGCGCGCGGCGGCGGCACGAACCTGAGCGGCGGGACCGTCCCGATGAAGGGCGGCGTCGTCATCGAGATGATCCGCATGAACCGGATCCTCGAGATCGACACCCGGAACCTCCGGGCGCGCGTCCAGCCGGGGATGTTCAACCTCGAGTTCGGCAACGCGCTCGCCCCGCTCGGCTACCAGTACCTGCCCGATCCGGCCAGCCAGAAGGCCGCCACGCTCGGCGGCAACGTGGCCGAGAACTCGGGCGGGCCGCACTGCTTCAAGTACGGCGTGACGACGAACCACGTCACCGGGCTGACGGTCGTCCTGCCGGACGGCACGATCGCGCGCTTCGGCGGCAAGGCGCCCGACGAGCCCGGGTGCGACCTCACCGGCGTCTTCGTCGGGAGCGAGGGGACGCTGGGCATCTGCACGGAGATCGTGACGAGGATCCAGCGCCTGCCCGAAGGGGTCAAGACGCTCCTCGCGATCTACGACTCCATCGAGGAGGGCAGCGAGACCGTCTCGGCCATCGTGGCGGCCGGCATGGTCCCGGCGACCCTCGAGATGATGGACCAGCTCGTCATCGAGGCGGTCGAGGCGTCGATCAAGTGCGGCTTTCCGCTCGACTGCGCGACCGTGCTCATCATCGAGCTGGACGGCCTGAAGGACGACCTCGAGAAACAGGCCGGGGCGATCACGGACCTCTGCAGGAAGAACGGCGCGCGGGAGATCCGCGTCGCGAAGAACGACGCCGAGCGCGCGGCCCTCTGGGCCGGCCGCCGCGGCGCGTTCGGGGCCGTTGCCCGCATCACGCCGAGCTATCTCGTCTGCGACGGCAGCGTGCCGCGCACGGAGCTGCCGAAGGTCCTCCGCAAGGTCGCGGAGGTCGGGAAGAAGTACGACCTCAGGATCCCCAACGTCTTTCACGCCGGCGACGGCAACCTCCACCCGCTCATCCTCTTCGACTGGCGCGACGCCGCGCAGAAGGAGCGCGTCATGAAGGCGGGGATGGAGATCCTCGAGCTGTGCGTCGCCGTGGGCGGCACGATCAGCGGCGAGCACGGCGTCGGGATCGAGAAGATGGACGCGATGCGCCTCGTCTTCAGCCAGAAGGAGATCGACGCGCAGATGAAGGTCAAGCACGCCTTCGATCCGCGGGACCTCGCGAACCCCGGGAAGATCTTCCCGGTGGCGGAGGAGGTAGCCCATGCTTCGTGACGCCGCCGGCCTCGCGAGGAAACTCTCCGAAATCGCGGGCGAGGACCACGTCCTGACGGACGGTGCGGCCGCCGTCTTCGCCGTGGACGGCGTTCTCCCTCGCATCGCGGTCAGCCCCGGGTCGCAGCGGGAGGTCGAAGCGGTCGTCGTCGCCTGCGGCGGGGCGGACGCGGCGATGACCCCGTGGGGCGGCGGGACGGCGATGGGCCTCGGGAACCCTCCGGCCCGGCTCGACGTCGTCGTCCGCCTCGACCGGCTCACGCGGGTCGTGGAGTTCGACGACGCGAACCTGAACGTCTCGGCCGAGGCCGGCGTCACGCTCTCGCGCCTGCAGGGGGTGCTGCGCGAGAAGGGGGAGTTCCTGCCGCTCGACCCCGCCGAAGCGGACTCCGTGAGCGTCGGCGGCCTCGTCCAGAGCAACGCGAGCGGACCCGGGCGGCACCTCTACGGTTCGGCACGCGACTGGGTGCTCGGCCTCCGCGTCGTCCTGCCGACGGGCGAGCGCATCCGCTGCGGCGGCAAGGTCATCAAGAACGTCTCCGGCTACGACATGAACAAGCTCTTCATCGGCGGCTTCGGGACGATGGGGATCGTGACCGAGGCGACGTTCAAGCTGCTGCCGGTCCCGGCGGCGCGCGCGACGGTCGTCGGCGTGTTCCGGGACGTCCCGCAGATGGCGGCGGTCGTCGCACGCACGCTCGAGTCGTTCCTCGTGCCCGAGGCTCTCGAGGCGATCGACCCCCGGGCTCTGGCGGCAATCGGGGCCGGCCTCGCGGCGGCTCCCGGCCACGGCCTCGTCGTCTCGCTCGCGGGCAGCCGCGAGACCGTCGACCGCCAGACGCGGGACTTCACGAAGCTCTTCGCGGACGGAGGGGCGATCGCGGTCGAAACCCTCGACGCGGCCGGCGCCGAACCGGCGTGGCGCGCGATCCGGGACGTCCACGCACCTCTCAAGGGGCGGGGCGTCGTCGTCAAGGTCGCCGTTCCGATCGGAAAGACGCTCGACCTCTTTGCCGCCGCCGGGGAGATCGTGAGCCGGCGCGGCGGACGGGGAGCCGTCACGGCCCACGCGGGAAGCGGTATCGTGCGCGCCGGATACGCGCTCGAGGCCGGCGAGCCGCTTCCGCCGCTCCGGGACGCGCTCGCGGCGCTGCGGACCGAGGCCGAGGAGGCCGAGGGAAGCCTCGTCCTCGAGGCGGCCCCGCTGCCGCTCAAGCGCGCGTTCGACGCCTGGGGCAGGACTCGCGACGGCGTGGCCGTCACGCGGCGGCTGAAGGCCGAGCTCGACCCGGGGGCCGTGATGAACCCGGGACGCTTCGTCGGCGGGATCTGAGGGGAGGCGACATGGCGATCGCGGAACTGCTTCCACTGAACGATCTCATCGCCAAGTGCAACCGCTGCGGCTTCTGCCAGGCGGGCTGCCCCGTCTACCGCGTCACGGGGGAGGAGCACTCGCTCTCGCGCGGCCGGCTCGCGGTCGCCCGCGGGCTCATGCTCGGCGAGCTCGAGCTGACGCGCGACGTCGTCCGTGCGCTCGAGGACTGCCTGCTCTGCCGGGGCTGCACGGCGCACTGCTTCCCGGCGATCCGGACCGACGAGATCGTCACGGCCGTCAGGCACGCGTACGTCAGGACCCACGGGCTGCCGGCCTGGCAGCGCGTGCTCTTCCGTTCCGTGCTGGCCGACTCCCGGAAGCTCGAGTGGGCGGGGCGCTGGGCCGTGTGGGCGAGGCGCACGGGTCTCGCGAAGGCGGCCGAGAAGACCGGCCTCGCGGGGGGCGAGGACTCGCCCCTCCACGCGGCGAACGAGGTCGTGCCGGACCTGCCGGAGCGCTCGTTCCCCCGCGGCGAGCGGCACGCCGGGGCCGACGAGGACAAGGCCGCCTCTCACATTGGTTACTTCGTGTCTTGCGGGTTGAGCTTCCAGTATCCGGAGGTCGTCGAGGCGACGCTGCGCGTCCTCGGGCGGGCCGGGTGCTCCGTGACCATTCTCGACAACACGTGCTGCGGCCGCCCGGCGCACGCGTACGGCGACGTCGACGCGGCGAAGGACATCGCGCGGCGGAACGTCGACCGGCTCGCCGTGGCGGAAGGTCTCGACGCCATCGTCTCGGACTGCGGGAGCTGCAGCACGCACCTCAAGGACTACGCCGCGCTCCTGGCGGACGACGCCGCGTACGCCGGGCGGGCCGCCGCGTTCAGCGCGAAGGTGAAGAGCTTCAGCGAATTCCTCGCCACGAAGGGGCTGGAGCCCGGCCCGGTCCGCGTCGACGCGACCGTGACGTATCACGACCCGTGTCACCTCTCGAACCGCTTCGCGAAGGTCACCGCCCAGCCGCGCGCGCTCCTGAAGAGCGTACCGGGCGTGACGTACAAGGAGCTGCCGGAGGCGGACTGGTGCTGCGGCGCGTCCGGGAGCTACACGTTCCTCCATCACAAGGAGGCGACCGGCGTCCTGGACCGCAAGATGGACCGCGTCGCGACGACCGGCGCGACCATCCTCGCCACGGAGTGCCCCGCCTGCATGATGCATCTCGCGTACGGCGCGCGGCGGCGCGGCCTGCCGGTCGAAGTGCGCCACGTGAGCCAGGTGCTGGACCAGGCCGGGGAGACCGTCCCGCATTGACGAGATTCGACGAGGTCCCCCCGGTGAGACCCGAGGCAAGGAGATGGTCTTCATGCGTTTCGCCCTGCGTGTCCTTCCCGCTGCGTTCGCGCTCCTCGTGGCTGCGTCCGCTCCCGCCGACGAGGGGATGTGGACGCTGGACAACCCCCCGACGAAGCTCCTGAGGGAGCGCTACGGGTTCACGCCGACGCAGGAGTGGCTCGACCACGTCCGCCTGTCGTCCGTGCGCTTCAACGACGGGGGCTCCGGCTCCTTCGTCTCGAAGACGGGCCTCGTGATGACGAACCACCATGTCGGCCTCGGCTGCATCCAGAAGATCTCGACCGCCGAGAAGGACTACGTCGCGACCGGCTACGTCGCGCGGTCGGCGGCCGAGGAGGTTCCGTGCCCCGACCTCGAGCTGAACGTCCTCGTCTCGATGGAGGACGTCTCGACGCGGGTCCTGTCGGCGGTCAAGCCGGGGGCCAGCGACAAGGACGCGCGCGAGCAGCGGAAGGCCGCGACCGCCAGGATCGAGAAGACGTGCACCGACGAGACGAAGCTCCGCTGCGACGTCGTGATGCTCTACGACGGGTCCGAGTTCCAGCTGTACCGCTACCGGAAGTACACCGACGTGCGGCTCGTCTTCGCGCCGGAGCAGACGATCGCCTTCTACGGCGGCGACCCGGACAACTTCACGTTCCCGCGCTACGACCTCGACGTCGCGATCTTCCGCGCCTGGGAGAACGGCAAGCCCGTCGCGCCCGCGCACTACCTCAAGTGGTCCGAGAACGGCCCGAAGGAGAACGAGCTCCTCTTCGTCTTCGGGCACCCCGGTTCGACGGGGCGGCTCCAGACGCTCTCCGAGCTCGAGTACTCGCGGGACGTCACGTACCCGGGCTACCTGTCGGTCCTCGGGCGCCGCCGGGCCATCCTGCAGGACTACTCGAAGCGGTCGCCCGAGGCGGCGCGCCGGGCCAAGGCCATGATCTTCGGCGTCGAGAACTCGCTGAAGGCGCTCGGCGGCTTCCAAGCCGGCCTGCTCGACGCCAACGTCATGAAGAAGAAGGCCGCGGACGAAGCGGCGTTCAAGGCCGCGATCGCGAAGGACCCGGAACTCGTGAAGTCGGTCGGCGACCCGTGGACCTCGGTCGCCGGCGCCCTCCGGAAGGCCGCGCCGCGGGCGAACGAGGCGCTGCTCGTCGGCTTCGGCGGATCCCGCCTCCTCGGGATCGCCGGGCAGATCGTCCAGCTCGTCGCCGAGAAGGAGAAGCCGAACGAGACGCGCCTTGAGGAGTACCGCGAGTCGGGCCTCGCGAGCCTCGAGTTCGCGCTGTACTCGAAGGCGCCGATCTACCGCGACCTCCAGGAGGTGACGCTCGAGGGCCAGTGGACGATCGCGGCCGAGAGGCTCGGCGCCGCTCACCCGTTCGTGGTGACGGTCCTCGCGGGGAAGACCCCCGCCGAGGCCGCGAAGGCCCTGGTCGACGGGACGAAGCTCGACGATCCGGAAGTCCGCAAGGCGCTCGTCGCCGGAGGCCGGAAGGCCGTCGAGGCCTCCACGGACCCGATGATCGTCCTCGCGCGGAAGATCGATCCCCTGCAGCGCGAGGTTCGGAAGTTCGAGGAAGACGAGGTCGACGCCGTCGTCACGCGCGCGGCCGGGAAGCTCGGCCCTGCCCGGTTCAAGGCGTACGGCAAGAGCGTCCCGCCCGACGCGACGTTCACGCTCCGGCTCTCCTACGGCACCGCGAAGGGGTTCCCGGCCGAGGGGACGGTCGTCCCGTGGAAGACGACGCTCTACGGTCTCTACGGCCGCTCCGCCGATTTCGACGACCGGGAGCCCTTCAAGCTTCCGGCCCGCTGGGTCGAGAAGAAGGGGGCGCTCGACCTCGCGACCCCGATCAACTTCGTCCTGACGGCCGACATCATCGGGGGCAACTCGGGCTCGCCGGTCGTGAACGCGAAGGGAGAGCTCGTCGGCCTCATCTTCGACGGGAACATCGAATCGCTCGTCTGGCGCTACGTCTACACGGACGAGAAGGGCCGCGCGGTGGCCGTCCACTCGAAGGCGCTCACCGAAGCGATCGCGAAGGTGTTCGACGCCCCGGCGATCGCGAACGAGCTGATGGGGAGGTAGGAGCGAGCGGCATCAGAGTCCCAGCAGCCGCGCAAAAGCCTCGGGGTCGCCGAGGAGCGCGCCCGCCTGGTGCCTTCGGACCCTGCCGTCGACCCCCGTGACGAGGAAGTGCGGGACGCCGTTGATGCCCATCTTCCGGGCCCACGCCCCCTTTTCGTCCACGAGAACCTCGCGCCCGATCGCGCGCGCCATCTCCCGGCACTTCGGCAGGGTGTCCATCCCGACGACGAACGTCGTCTCGATCCCGCGCGTCTTGACGAGGTCCGCGAGCGCGCGGTCGTGGGGGAGCGACTGCTTGCACGGACCGCACCACGGCGCGACGTAGACGATCAGGCAGCCCTTCGCGCCGAGGCAGCGGTCGGCAGGGCCCATCTCGCCGGTGGAGGCCCCGTCGGCCGCAAGGCGCGGGAGGGCCGCGGAGGCGAGCCGCTGCGGGCGGTGCGTCACGAGCCATGCGGCCGCCGCCACCGCGGCGAGGACGAGGAAGACCGTCCTCCCGGAGGGCCCCATCGCCGGCGCGTGCCGGCCCCCGTCGAAGCGCGACGGAGGCGCCGGGCCGGCCGGGCGGCCGGGGGGCGGAGCCCAGGTTCCCATCGCCGCGCTCCTCAGCCCTTCGGCGACTGGGCCTGCGAGAACTTCGACGCCGGCGGCGCCTTGGCCGGCTTCTGCCTCTCGACACGGTCCGCGCGCTTTCCGTCGGCGGGGTCCTGCAGCGGGAGACGGAGCACGACCTTGTCGCCGACGGCCACGCCTTCGTACACGACGGCTTTCTCCGCGAGCGGCACCGTGCGCTTCCTGCCGTTCGCCTCGACGACCGTGATCGAGACGCCCTTCGCGTACCCCTTCACGACGCCCCGGATCGTGAGATAGGCGGCGTCCACGACGGGCTTCCCGCGCGGCCCGGAGGCGGGCGGGGGAGGCATCGCGACGATCCCGGGTCCGGGGCCGCCGGCGGGCGATTGCGTCCTTCCGGCCGGGGGAGTCGCCTTCGCCGCATTCGGATCGATCTCGCCCATGCTCGTCTGGACCCATCCGGCGCTGTCCGACTGCATGGCGCCGCCCGGCCGCACGACGCCTTCCTTGTTCGGCTGGTCGGGCAGCGACGGCACGACGACGTTCTGGGGAATGGGCGTCGGAGCCTGCTGCTGCTGGGCGGGCGCCATGCCTGCGGCAGCGAGGACGGCGAGCGTGGAGAGAGCGGCCGCGGCGTTTCTCATGGGAGAAATCTTACGCCGGGGCGCTGCCTGCGTTCACGGGCCGGGAGCCGTGAACTGCGCGAGATCCGCCCGGCGAAGCCCGAGCGCCCAGCGGGCGTTGCCCGCGACGAGCGCGTCGGACGAGCCCTTCAGCTCGTCGAGGGCCTTCTCGGCCTTGTCGCGCTGGGCGGACGTCCCCATGAAGCGCGTGAATCCGAGCATCACGATCGCCTCGATCCCGAAGCGGCGGTCGCGCGAGGCCTTCGTGGCCTGGATCGCGTGGTCGACCCGGGAGTCGGAGATCGCGCTCCCGTCGTCGACGCGTGTGCGGGTCAGGAGCTCCGCCGTGCGCAGGCGCTGCGGTGCCGCCTCTCCCTGCACGATCGCCGCGGCGAGCATGAGCGGCTGGTCCCCGCGCCTCGCCGCGAGCGTGTAGAGTTCGTCGGCTCCGATCCGGATGGAGGCGAGCCCGATGAGGTCCTGGATGACCGTCGCATCGTCCTGCCGGAGCAGTCGTCCCCAGCGGATCGCACGGCGGCAGTCGTCGAGCGCGGCCGGCGCGTCGGGGTTCGAGGCGGCGCGAGCCGCCCAGGACCTCGCGAAGGACAGCGCGACGAGGAGGTTCGGAAGCGGCGTCGCCCCGCCCGCGGCGGCCCACACGTCCGGATAGAAGCGCATCGTCGCCTGATCGGCCCACGGTTCGGCCTCCCTGAGGAGCGGATCGTCCGGAGGCAGGACGAGCCCGAAGCCCTCCGGCCCCTCGACGCGGCGCCTCGTCGCGGCTTCCGCCTCCACGAACCGCGCCCCCTGCGGCTTCGCGAAGTCCTTCAGCCAGAGCGCGGCGTTCCCAGGGCCGTCGCCGAGAGGAGCGAGGACGTCGAGGTCCGTCCGGAACCGGATCGGCCACGACTCGCTGTCGGGGCAGGCCCAGCACGGCACCTTCGGAACGTCGACGTGGATCGGCAGCGGCACGCGGGCCGCAGGCGCTGGCGTGGTCAGCCGAGCGAGCGGCGGTTGCGCCGCCGGGGCGGGAGACGCCGTTGCGTTGCGCCAGCGGAGCGCGAGCGTGGCGGCGAGGACGGCGACGACGGCGAGGGCGCCGAGGACGAGGTTGCGCGAGCGGTTCACGAGCGGCCTCCTTCGAGTGCGGGAAGGGCGCGTTCGTCGATGCGGGGAAGACGGGCGATCGCGGCGAGCTCGGGCTCCGGCCGCGCGGGCGTGGCGGTCGCGGATGGAGCCGGCGAGGGCGTGCTCCGCGGAAGGAGGACGTTCGCGGCGGCGAGCGCGGCGACGGAGGCGGCCCACGCGAGGCGTGCGGCGCGGCTCGCGGCGAGCCGCGCCCAGGCGTCGGACCGCGGCGAGGCGGCGAGGGCCGCGCGCGCGGCCGCGAGCGCCTCCTCGCGCAGGCCGCCGGGGGCGGCCGGGGGCGCGAAGTCTCGAAGGACGGGGTCGTCGCTCATCGGGAACCTCCCATCAGGCGGCGCAGCCGCGCGAGCGCGAGGCGGCAGCGACTTGCCGCCGTGAACGCGGGAACGCCGGCGATCGCCCCGATCTCGCGGAACGAGCAGCCGGCAACGTGGTGGAGAAGGACGGCCTCCCGCTGCGCGGCCGGGAGCCGGGAGAGCGCCTCCGACGCACGGGACGCGGCCGCGGCGCGTTCGGGATCGGCGCCGGGAGCCGCGACGTGGGCCGCGCTCTCGAGCGGCTCCGTCGGGCGGCGAGCCTTCCGTCTCACGGCGTCGACCGCGGCGTTGTGGGCCACCGCGAGGAGCCAGACGCCCGGCTGGGCGACGGCGGCGAGCTCCCCGCGCCGCGTGGCGAGGCGCACGAAGACGTCCTGGACGACGTCGCGCGCGTCCTCCTCCCGGCCCGTTCGCCAGAGCGCGAGGCCGTAGATGCGGCGGGAGGCCAGGTCCCAGACGGCCTCGAGCGCCGCGGGGTCGCCCGCCGCGAGGGCGTCGAACGGCGCCCGCAGCGCCTCGCCCCACGAGGCCTCCCGGTCCGGGATGTCCGCTTCGAGGGGGCCGGCCACGGCGTGCATCCTAGGGAAGACGCCCCGGGAGCGCGATCTGGTCACGGCGCGGCGCCGGGGACGGCCCCGGCGCCGCCGTCCGGTCAGTGGTCCTTCTTCTTCTCGGCTCCCGCGTAGAACTGCTCTTCCTCCGTCGAGCCCTTCAGGGCCGACGTGGAGACCTCGCCGCCGGTCACGGTCATCTGGACCTGGTCGAAGTAGCCCGCGCCGACGAAACGCTGGTGCTTGACGGCCTGGAAGCCGGCGGTCCGCTCGAGCTCGAACTCGTGCTCCTGGAGCTTCACGAACGCGCTCATCCCCTGCGCCTTGTAGCCGTGCGCGAGGTCGTACATCGCCGCGTTCAGCGTGTGGAAGCCCGCGAGCGTGATGAACTGGAACCTGTAGCCCATCTCGCCGAGCTCGTCCTGGAACGCGGCGATCTCCGCGTCGGAGAGCTTGCGCTTCCAGTTGAAGGACGGCGAGCAGTTGTACGCGAGCGGCTTGCCCGGGAACTTCTCGTGGACACCCTCGGCGAAGGCCTTCGCCTCGCCGATGTCGGGCGTTCCCGTCTCGCACCAGATGAGGTCCACGTAGGGCGCGAAGGCGCACGCGCGCGCGACGGCGTACTCGAGCCCCCCCTTGACGATGTAGAAGCCGTCCGCCGTCCGGTCGCCCGTGAGGAAGTCCTGGTCGACCTTGTCGATGTCGCCGCGGATGAGGTTCGCGCCGAGCGAGTCCGTGCGCCCGATGAAGACGGTCGGGACGCCCGTGACGTCGGCCGCGAGGCGCGCCGCGATGAGCTTCTGGACGAAGTCGTGGATCGGGACGAGGACCTTGCCGCCCATGTGCCCGCACTTCTTGAGGGACGAGAGCTGGTCCTCGAGGTGGATGCCCGCCGCCCCGGCCTCGATCATCGACTTCACGAGCTCGAACGTGTTGAGCGGGCCGCCGAAGCCGGCCTCGGCGTCCGCGACGATCGGCGCGAAGTAGTAGACGTCCGTCTTTCCCTCCATGTGCTGGATCTGGTCGGCCCGCATGAGGGCGTTGTTGATCTTGCGGATCACGTTCGGGACGGACGTGACGGGGTAGAGGCTCTGGTCGGGGTACATCGTGAGCGCGTCGTTCGCGTCGCCCGCGACCTGCCAGCCCGAGAGGTAGATCGCCTTGAGGCCGGCCTGCACCTGCTGGACGGCCTGGTTGCCGGTCAGCGCGCCGAGGGCGCGGACGAACTTCTCGGTGTGGAGGAGGTTCCAGAGGCGCTCGGCGCCCATGCGGGCGATCGAGTGGTCGAGCTGGACGGTCCCGCGCAGGCGGTCGACTTCGTGCGCCGTGTAGGGGCGGACGATCCCCTTCCACCGGAGGTCGTTGGCCCAGGAACGCTCGAGCTCGTTGATGGACTGCGTGCGGTACATCGGATGCTCCTCCCCTCGAATGATCATGACTCTCCCAACATCGGGGCCGGCGGAATTTAGCGCATGTGAGCCAGCTGCATCAGGTGAATCCGCAGGCGCGGCGCCACCTTTTTGGAGGCGGTTTCTTCGACGGCCCAATAGAATTGTCGCCATGAAGAGAGCTGCTGCCGTCCTGGCGCTCGGGCTGTTCGGCGTGGCGTCGCGCCCCGCGGCCGGAGCCGAAGAGCCTCCCACCGTCCTCGAGCGCGTCCAGAAGAAGTTCGCCGAGAACGAGGACATCCGGAAGCTCGCGACGGGCCAGCCCCAGGCCCTCGCGGCGATCGGCTGGATGGCGGGCTCGTGGGACGCCGTCGTGAAGACCTACGCGACGAAAGTGGAGGGGGAGAAGGTCGAGAAGGCGACGCGAACGACGCGCTTCGAGCTCGGCGGGCGCTGGCTCCTGTCGCGGAACAAGGGCGCCGGGCCGCTCGGCGAGGACGCCGTCGAAATTCTCGGATTCGACCCGTATCAGCGCGCCTGGCGGTGGCAGTTCTTCTCGAGCGTCGGCCGCGGCACGAACGCCGCCCTCGTCTCGACGCAGGGCTGGGACGGAGACCGCCTCACGCTCTCCGGCACGTTCTTCATCTGGGGGGAGTCCGCGGACGTCGCCCTCCGCCTCGTGAGGATGAGCAACGACGAGTACTACGAGGTTTTCGAGGAGAAGCTGCCGAACGACGTGCGCCGGCCGTTCCTCGAGTACCACTACACGCGCTCGAAGGCAGCCCCCGCGGCGAAGGCCGCCCCGAAGCCCGCCGCGAAGCAGCCCTAGAACTTGTAGAGGATCGCGGCGATGAGGGCCGTGTCCGTCTTCTTGAGCTGGACGGCGGGGTCGGGCGACATCGGCTTGTTCTTGTAGTCGACGAGGTACGAGACCTTCAGCTCGAAGGACTTCGTGAGCGTGGCGGCGAGGCCGAGCTCGAAGTGGTAGAAGGAATCGGACGTGTTGCTCGTCTTCCAGAGGCCCGAGGCCTTCTGCGTCAGCGCCGCCGACGGTGAGAACTTCCAGAGGAACGCCTCGCCCACCGCGAAGGCGCCGCTCGACGAGGCGTCGAAGCCGCTGTCCTTCTCGAACGCGCCGCCGATCGATCCGTCGAGAGAGAGCTCAAGGGTCTTCTGCTTGACGACGTAGTACCCGGCACCGGCCATCGGCGTGATCAGGTACGTGATGTTCTTGAACTGGTCGCGGAGGTAGGCGACCTGCCCGAAGGCGTAGACCCGGTCGGAGATCTTGTACTCGTAGCGAAGGGCGGCCGCGGCCTTGTCGGCCGTCGCGACGCCGTCGTTCGTCGAGCGCAGGTAGAACGCATCGGCTTTGAAGAGGTTGTGCGTCTTCGGGTCGTAGACGAGGCCGAAGGCGAGGTTGAAGGCGCTCGTGTCCGAGTTGCCGTTCGTCACCGAGAGGCCAGCGCCGAGAGAGCCCGTGAGGGGCGGCGGCGGCGGCTCGGGGCACGGGCAGGGGCACTTGCAGGGCGGGAGCGTCGCGGCGGGCGCGTCGGTCTGGGCGAGCGCGGGCGCCGCTGCGGCGGCCGCGGCGATGAGGAGCAGAAACGGAATCAGCGACTTCTTCAGGTTCATCGAATCCCCTTCTATGAGTGGTGGCGGCTCACGCGGGCCTCGGCCCGGAGATTACCTGTTCGCGAGCAGAAGAGCGGCGACCGCCGCGGCGAGGACGAGGGCCGCGACCAGGGCTGCTTTCGCGAGCCGCCGGTCGCCCGCCCGCGGCGCGGCGGCCGCGGCGCCCCCGGCTTCCCGCGCCCGGAACGCGCGCAGCGCGTCACGAAGGCCGGCGGCGTCGTAGCGCCCGCGCCGGTCGCGCGCGAGCGCCTTCGCGACGATGCGCTCGAGCTCGGGGTCGACGTCGGCCAGGAACTTCGACAGGGGGGGCGCGTCGTCGTCGAGCCGGCGCGCGAGGTCCTCGATGCCGCGCGAGCGGAACGGCAGGCGTCCGGCCAGGAGCTCGTAGAGCGTCGTCCCGAGCGAGTAGACGTCGGTCCGGCCGTCGAGCGGGACGCCCGAGAGCTGCTCGGGCGACACGTACGCGGGCGAGCCGACGAGGAAGCCCGTCTTCGTCCGCACGGAGCTGTCCTCGCTCTTGGCGATCCCGAAATCCATGAGCTTCGGCCGCCCGTCCGCCGCGAGGAGGACGTTCTCGGGCTTCACGTCCCGGTGGAGGACGCCCTTCGCGTGGCTGTAGGCGAGCGCGTCCGCGAGCGCCTCGCCGAGGCGCGCGGCCTCCCCGGCGGCGTGGATCCGGCCGCGCCCCGACGCGAGGCTCGGCCCTTCGACGAGCTCCATCGCGTACCAGAGCGTGTCGCCCTCGCCGCCGGAGTCCCAGACCCGAACGATCGACGGGTGGTCGAGAGCCGCGGCGATCCGCGTCTCCTCGCGGAAGCGCTGGAAGGCGTCGGGATCGGCGCCGGGGGCGACGGAGACGATCTTCAGGGCCTCGATCCGTCCGTTGGAGAGGTTCCGCACCTTGAGGACGGCCGCATAGCCGCCGGCCCCGATGGGCTCGAGGATCTCGTACCGGCTCCCGACGTGGAGCCGGGCGAGTGCGGCGGCCTCCTCGGCGTGCACGCCGCTACTTCGCCCCCTCTTTCGCGTTCGCGAAGTCGCCGGCCCTCACGACCGTGATCTTCGCGGGGTCGATCCACTTGCGGAAGGCCGCGCCGACCTGTTCGGGCGTCAACGCGGAGACCTTCTTCTCCATCCCGGCGTCCCAGGCGAGCGTTCGGTCGTTGAAGAGGTTCCGCTGGAGAAGCCCGGCGAGCTCGGCGTCCTGCGAGCGGCTCACCTGCCGCCCCTGCATCCAGCCGGACTTCGCGGCCGCGACCTCGTCGGTCGTGAAGCCGTCCCGGCGCGCGCGGTCGATCTCCTCGCGCACGGCCGACTCGAGCTTCGCCGTGTTCTGCGGCGCGTGGATCGCGTAGACGGTGAAGCGTCCGGACGCGTCCTGGACGCCGGACTCCAGCGCCGAGCCGACGCCGTAGGAGAGGCCTTCCTTCTGCCGGATGCGCACGGCGAGGCGCGAGTTCAGGAAACCGCCGCCGAACATGTAGTTTGCGAGGAGGAGCGCCGGAAAATCCGGGTCGTCGTCGCGCAGGGCGAGGTTCTCTCCCGCGAAGAAGACGGCGTTCGCCTTGTCGGGCGTCTCGAGCTTCAGCGTCTCCGCCGGGACGTCCTTGAAGATGCTCGGCACGCGCGTATACGGGCTCGGGCTCTTCCAGGTGCCGAAGAGCGCCGCGAGCTGCGCGGCGGTCTGAGCCTCGTCGAAGTCGCCGACGAGCGCGGCCTCGGCGTTGGACGCGCCGTAGGACTCCCGGTAGAACGCCTTGACCTGGTCGAGCGTCGCGGCGCGGTACTCCGCGAGGTTCTCGTCCGGCGTCGGGACGTAGCGCGGGTCGCCCTGCGGGTACGGGCGCAGGCGACGCCCGTAGGCCGTCTGGGCGACCGCCTGAGGCTCCGTCCTCGCCTGGTCGATCTGCGTGAGGTTCTCCTGCCGGAGGATCTCGAGTTCCGAGGCGGGGAAGGAAGGCTCCTTCAGAATCTCGGCGACGAGGTCGAGGACCTTCGACAGGTTCTCGCGCGTCGTCTCGATCGAGAGGGAGACCGTCCCGGGCCCGCCGACGACCCTCACGCGCGCCTTGAGCCGGTCGAGCTCGTCCTGGATCTGCTGGCGCGTCCTCTTCGCGGTGCCGCGCTCGAGCATGTCCGCCGTGAGGTCGGCGATCGCGTTCTTTCCGGTGAGCGACGCGACGTCGCGGAAGTGGAGCGTGATCGACCCGCGCACGGAGGCGCCGCGCGTCTTCTTCGGGAGGAGGGCGACCTTCATGCCGGACGGGAGCGCCGAGCGCTTCGTGCGCGCGTCGACGTTCGCAGGCGACGGGTCGAACGCCTCGCCCGCCTGTACGGCGGCGGCGCCCGTGTAGCCCTTCAGCACCGCGGCGACGTCGGGCGGCGGCGGGACCTCGGAGCGGTCCGGCTTCGGCGTGGGGACGAAGAGACCGACCGTGCGGTTCGAGGGCTTGAGGTAGGCGGCGGCGACCTTCGCGACGCCCTCCACGGGATAGGCCTTCAGCCGGTCGCGGTGCAGGAAGAAGAGCCGCCAGTCGCCCTTGCCGATCCACTCGGAGAGCGTCAGGCCGACGAGCGCGGAGTTGTTGAGCGCGAGGTCGATCTGCTTGAGGGCCTGCGTGCGCCCGCGCTCGACCTCCTCCTTCGTGGGGGGGTGGACCGCGGCGTCCTCGACGGTCTTCAGGAGGATGTCCCGGGCTTCGTCGAGGGACTGGTCGAGGCGGAGCTCGGCCCCGAAGATCGCGAGCCCGGGGTCCTTGAACTGCAGCGCGGAGCGGAAGACGGAGGACGCCTTCTTCGTCTCGACGAGCGCCTTGTGGAGACGGCCGGACGGCGTGTCGCCGAGCGCGAAGGCGAGCAGCTCGACGCCCGGAGCGTCGGCGTCGCTGCCGGCCGGGACGTGGTACGCCGCCGCCACGATCTGGACGTCGCCGACGCGCCGGAGCGTGACCGTGCGCTCGCCGTCCTGCGCCGGGTCGAGCGTGTAGGTGGGGTAGAGCGTGCGTGCGGGCTTCGGGATCGCGCCGAAGGTCTTCTGGACGAGCGCGAGGACTTTTGGCTCGTCGAACTTTCCGGCGACCGTGAGGACCGCGTTGTCCGGCTGGTAATAGGTCCGGTAGAAGGCCTGGAGGCGCCCGATCGGCACGTTCTCGAGGTCCGAGCGCGCGCCGATCGTGCTGCGGCCGTAGCCGTGCCAGAGGTAGGCGGTCGAGTAGATCCGCTCCTCCAGGATGCTGCCCGGGTCGTTCTCGCCCATCTCGAACTCGTTTCGTACGACCGTCATCTCGCTGTCGAGGTCCTTCTTCGCGATGAACGAGTTCACCATCCGGTCGCTCTCGAGGTCGAGCGCCCACTCGAGGTTCACGTCCGAGGCGTCGAACGTCTCGAAGTAGTTCGTCCGGTCGAACCACGTCGACCCGTTCGGGCGGGCCCCGTGCGCCGTGAGCTCCTGCGGGATGTTCGGGTGCTTCGGCGTCCCCTTGAAGACGAGGTGCTCGAGGAGGTGCGCCATCCCCGTCTCCCCGTACCCCTCGTGGCGCGAGCCGACGAGGTACGTCACGTTCACCGTGATCGTCGGCTTCGACGAATCCGGGAAGAGCAGGACGTGCAGGCCGTTCGCGAGGCGGTACTCCGTGATGCCCTCGACGGACGTGACCTTCTCGGGAGCCGCGGGCTTCGGGGCGTCCGCGGCTTCGAGCGGGAGGGCGAGAACGAGACCGAAGACGGCGGCGACGGCGAGAGCGAGAACGGCGCCCGGAAGGGCGCGGCAAACGTGAGGCATGGACTTCCTCCGGGGGGCGCCCTGGGGCGCCCGCAGGGAGGGAGTCTAAGCCGACCGGGACTCGCGGCGGATCAGGAGGATGGCCCCGCCGGCCAGCGCCCACGGCACGAGGATGAAGGCGCCGACGATCGGCCAGACGTTCGGCTCCTTCGGCGATGCGCTCGCGGCGCAGGACGGGCAGGCCGGGGCGGAGGGCGCGAGAAGGAGCCCGGCGGCGAGAGCGGAGGAGGCAAGCAGGGCGCGGAGCGTCGTCTTCACGGCGGTCCTCAGTGGTGGATCCAGGGAAGCGTCGTGGCGCGCAGAAGGTTCGCGCCGTCGAGCATGAGGAAGACCGCGTAGAACCCGGCGAGGGGGAGAGGCAGCGCCGCGAGCCACAGGAGCGAGCGCTTCTCGTACCTCAGGTGCATGTAGTAGAGGCCGACGAACGCGGCCTTCGTGAGCGCGAGCGCGACCATGATCGCGGACATCAGCCGCTTGTCGATCTTCGTGTACGAGACCCCGACCTCGACGAGCGTGAGGACGAGGAGGACCCAGAAGATCCGGAAGTAGTCCCGCCGGTGGTCGGCGTGGGCCGCGGCGGCCGCGGGATGGCCGAGGGGTTCGGGCGATGCGGGTTCCGTCATGCCGTTCCTTTCAGGGAATCAGGTAGACGAGCGTGAACACGAGGATCCAGATCAGGTCGACGAAGTGCCAGAAGAGGCCGGTGATCTCGACGAAGTTGGCCCCGTTCTCGAGGTGTTTCCCGCGGAAGACGCCGGCCGCCGTGACGAGGAGGTAGCACACGCCCGTGAAGACGTGCCCGCCGTGGAAGCTCGTGATGACGTAGAACGTCGCCGGGAAGTTGCCGGACGGCAGCGTAAAGCCGTGCCGGATCAGGTGCGTGTACTCGTAGGCCTGCCCGCAGAGGAAGAAGACCCCGCCGAGCGCCGTCAGGAGCAGCCACTTGACGGCGCCGAGCCGCTCGCCCTTCTTCGCCGCGTCGAGCGCGAGGACCATCGTGAGGGAGCTCACGATGAGGACGAAGGTCATGACGGCGGTGAACGGGATGCCGAGGACGCTCGTCGGAGCGGGCCAGTGCGGGTTCCCGACCCGCAGGATCCCGTACGCGAGGAGGAGCCCTCCGAACGTCATCGCGTCCGTGACGAGGAAGATCCACATCCCGACCTTGCCGGTCGTCGCCGGGCCGAAGGTCGGCGGGTTCGGGACGGTCCGGCCCGGGGCGAAGGCGACGTCCGATTCAGCGCTCATTCACAGCCCTTCCATGTTCGCGAGAAGTCCGATGTCCCGCATGATCGCGTCGACGGCGTCCCGGGTGGGCGCCTCCACGCGCCGGATGCGCCCGTGGGCGTCGGCGAGAATCAGGTACCCGTAGAGAGGGACGTCCGCACGGCCGCCCGCGGCCCTGCGGAACGCGGCCTCGACCGGCTCGAGGTCCCCGCCCGCGAGCGTCCAGCGCGGCGCCGCGGCGCCCGCGTGCTCCGCGAGGTCCGAGAGCGGCGGCGCTCCGGGCCCCTGGTCGACGAAGCTGACGAGGCGCAGCGCCTGCCCCGTGTTGCGCACGCGCTTCTGGAGCTCGGCGAGAGGCGTCGGCTTCCCGGAGAGCCGTTCGGCGGAGACGAACTCGGCGAGGACGAGCGTCCCGCGCAGCGCGGCGTCCGTGACCGGCTTGCCGTACTGGTCCGTCAGCGCGAACGCGGGCAGGACGCCGAGGACCGGCGGCGTCGCCGGGAGCGGACGGTTCAGCGAGCGCGCGATCGGCAGCGAGAACGCCACCGCGACGAACACGCCCCAGAACCACGGGCTCCCGGTCGCCGCCGCCGCGAGGCGCTGCGGAAGAAAAGAGGAAGACGAAGGAAGAGATTTCTTAGAAGGTGAAGAGGAGAGGGGCGCCGCGGCGGCGCCCGGCGCGGCTCCGCCCGCCGCCAGTGCGGATGCGGAGAGTTCACTCGCGAAAACGGGTTCGGTCACTTTGCCCTATTACCCTCTAAGAAAACCCTCTCGTCTCCGTTTCTTCAATTCGTCGTCGCGCCGTCGCCGTGCGACGGCGCCAGGGCGGCGACGAGCCTGTCGCGGCGGTCGTCGGCCTCGCGCGTGCCCTTGAGTGCGATGAGCGACTTCACGTAGTACGCCATCGCCCAGATGTCGTCGTCCGGCAGCGCCCCCTTCCACGTGGGCATCGCCGTGCCGCCGATCCCCGAGGCGATCGTCCGGTAGATGTCCGTCAGCGCTTCGCCCGAACGCACGTGGTCGCGCGTGAAGTCGGGCGGCATGAGCTTGGTGCCGTAGTCGCTGTCCTTCATCTCGGAGTGGTACGGGTCGGGGCGGAGCGTCGCTTCGCGCTTGCTGAGCTCCATGCTCGCGGCGTCGATCGTCTCCTTCGACTCGTACGCGGGGTGGCACGAGAGGCACTGCGCGAGCCCGTGGTAGACCTTCATCCCGCGCGTGATCGCCTCGGCCTTTCGCGCGTCCCCCCACGGGTCGGGCCCGGGCACGATCGGCTCGCCGGGCGTCTTGTCGGCCCACTTCGGCGAGAGCGTCTTGATGTACTGGACGATGTCGAGGATGTCCCGCTCGGGCACGTCGTTCCAGGGGAGCATCGCGCTGCCGTGCAGGCCCTTCTGGACGATCCGGAGGAGGTCCTCGTCGTTCGGGAGCTGGCCGCTCGCGACGGCGGCGAACTTGAACTGCCCCTGCGTGAAGTTGCGCGGCGGCGGGCGCAGGCCGACCGACGCGGGGCCCTTGCCGTCGCCCTCGACGCCGTGGCAGGCGGCGCAGTACGTCACGAAGAGCTCGTGGCCGCGGTTCAGGCGCCGCGCGGAGACGCGCTTGCCGCCGAGCGTCCGGGACTTCACGAAGGGCGTGCCGGGGCCGGAACAGCCCGCGGCGGCGGTGAGCCCGGCCACGAGGAACGCTGCGGCGGCACCTGCCGCGAACGGCCTCCGAACCTTCATGGCGATCTCTTCTTCTCTCCCCGTCCGTCCGACCTTCATAGAAATCTTCTCTTCTCTTTCTTTCTCTTCTTCCGAAGTCAGAGGAGATAGACCGCGACGAACATCACGACCCAGACGGCGTCGACGAAGTGCCAGAACATGGCCGAGACGCGGACGCGGCTCTGGGCGGCCGAGCGCAGGCGGCCGCTCCGCGCGCCCGGCACGAGGACGAGGAGGGCGACGAGCCCCGCGAGGACGTGCAGCGCGTGGAAGACGGTGAGGCCGTAGAAGATCGACCCGTACACCCCCGAGTCGATCCGGAAGCCCGAGCGCCAGAGCGGAACCCACACCGCGAGCTGAAGGACGAGAAACAGCGAGCCGAGGGCGAGCGTCGCCTTCAAGGCCGAGGCGAGCGCTCCGATGCGCGCCTCGGACGCCGGGCGGAGGCCCCGGGCGAGCACGGCGCTCGAGGCGAGGAGGACGAGCGTGTTGACGAACGGGAGGAGCCGCGGCAGCGGCGCGACGCCGTCGGGCGGCCACGTCCCGGCCCGGAGGCGAAGGATCGCGTATGCGAAGAAGAGGCTCCCGAACATCATCGACCACGACGCGAGGGCCATCACCATCCCGACGAACGACGTGCGGCGGGACTCTTCCCGCGAAGGGAAGCGCGCGGCGGCGAGGGTCGTCATCAGGAGCCCACGGCCCCCAGCGCGGCCGGCTCGGACGGGAGGGGCTCGTTCTGCGCGAGCCAGTCCTTGCCCTTCACGTCGGGATGGCTGAACTCGTGCGGGCCGTTGACGACGAGCGGAATCTCGTCGAAGTTGTGGTGCGGAGGCGGCGACGGCACGGTCCACTCGAGCGTGCCGACCTCCCACGGGTTCTCGGAGGCCTTCTTGCCGGCGACGAGGCTCGAGAGGAAGTTCACGACGAAGAGGAACTGCGACGCTCCGAGGAAGAGCGCGGCGCGCGTGATCCAGACGTTCACGGGGTGGAGGTGCTGCAGGAACGCGTACGAGTCGGTGTTGTAGAGCCGGCGCTGCATGCCGCCGTAGCCGACGATGAGCATCCCGCAGAAGACGACCGTGATCGGGACGATCGTGAGCCAGAAGTGCCACTTCCCGAGCGTCTCGTTCATCATCTTCCCGAACATCTTCGGGAACCAGAAGTAGATCGCGGCGAACGCGCCGAGCAGGACCGAGGCCGCCATCGTGAGGTGGAAGTGGCCGACCACGAAGTACGAGTCGTGGAGGTAGATGTCCGACGAGATCGCGCCGAGGTGGAGGCCCGTGAGGCCGCCGAGCCCGAAGACGAAGACGACGCCGACCGCGAAGAGCATCGGCGTCGCAAAGCGGATCGCGCCCCGCCACATCGTCCCGAGCCAGTTCAGGAAGAACACGGCCGACGGGATCGAGATGAGCATCGTGAGCGTCATGAACCCCTGCGACAGGAGCGGGCTCATCCCGACGACGAACATGTGGTGGCCGTAGACGACCATCGAGAGGAACGTGATGACGCTCATCGAGATCGCCGTCGCCTTGTAGCCGAACGCGGGCTTGCGCGAGAAGAAGGCGAGGAGGTCCGAGACGATCCCCCAGGCCGGGAGGATCAGGATGTAGACCTCCGGGTGTCCGAAGATCCAGAAGAGGTGCTGGTAGAGGATCGGGTCGCCGCCGCCCTTCGTGACCGCCGCGCCGGCGAGGAAGAAGTGGCTCCCGAACGTGCGGTCGAGGAAGAGCAGGAGGACGCCCGCGGCGAGGACCGGAACGAAGAGCGCGTTCAGGATCGCCGTGAGCCAGATGCCCCAGACCGAGAGCGGCATCTGGAAGTAGCCCATGCCCGGCGCCCTCAGGCGCACCACCGTCGTGATGTAGTTGACGGCGCCCATGATCGAGGCTGAGCCCGTGAGGAAGACGCCCACGATCCAGAGCGTCTGGCCGGCGCCGGGCTGCCCGACGAGCGTCGAGAGCGTCGGGTAGGCCTGCCAGCCGCCCGCCGCGGTCCCCATCGGGACGAAGAACGACACGATCATCGCGGTGCCCGCGAGGACGTTCGTCCAGAACGAGAGCATGTTGAGCGTCGGGAATGCCATGTCCCGCGCGCCGATCATCAGGGGGATCAGGAGGTTCCCGAACGCCCCGATCAGGATCGGCGTGATCGCGAAGAAGATCATGAGCGTCCCGTGCATCGTGAAGAACGACGCGTAGGCCTGCGGGGGCATGACGCCGCCGCTCTGCGGCCAGAACAGCTCTCCCAGCACGGGGAAGGCCGTGCCCGGGTGCGCGATCTGCCAGCGGATCATCATCGCCATCGTCCCGCCGAGCGCGAGGAAGAAGAGGCCGTACCAGAGGAACTGCTTCGCGATGACCTTGTGGTCCATCGAGAAGACGTACCGGGCGACGAAACCCTCGGGCTCGGGGTGGATGTGCTGTTCGGCGTGGAAGTCGGGACCGGCGTACAGGAGGTTCCGGCGCGTGTCGGCCATTACTGCAGCCACTCCCAGCCCCACATCTGCTCGGTATCCGCGGGGTCGTACCGGCGCCGGGCGTCGCCCTCGGCCTCCTTCATCCAGCGCGAGAAGTCCGCGTCGGAAAGGACGATGAGGTCTCCCTTCATCTTGTAGTGGGCCCACCCGCACATCTGCGAGCACGCGATCTCGTAGTCCCCCGTCCTGAGCGCCTTGAACCAGCTGCGCGTGATCGCTCCGGGGTTCGCGTCCTGCTTGAGGCGGAAATTCGGCAGGTAGAAGCTGTGGATGACGTCCTTCGCCTTGAGGTTGAGCATGACGGGGTGTCCCGCGGGCACGCGCAGCTCGTTGAAGGTGACGACGTCGTCGGCCGTGTTGAAGACGCCGTCGGGTCCCGCGTAGCGGAAGTTCCAGGCCCACTGCTGGGGCATGACCTCGACGCGCACGGTGTCCGGCGCGGTGGGCCAGGCGTAGGTGGCCTCCTTGATGTCGCGCTGCGAGACCCGCACGAGGTTCATGTCGATCGTGACGAAGACGAGCGCGGCGAGGACGCCCGTCACCGCGAAGCTCTTCCGGTCCGTCCCGTGCGTATACAGCGCCCGTACGCCCGGGCCGGCCCGGTACTTCCACGCCGAGTACACGAGCGCGAGCACCACGAGCGTGAACGCAATGACCCCGAGCGCGGTCGTGTACCAGAACAGGCCGTCCGCCCGCCAGCCGTCCTGGGAAATGTCGGCGGCCGGAAGCCACGAGAAGGGCCACTTGTGCATTTCGGATCCCTCGCTGGGCGCCAATCATAGGGGAACCGAGACTCAGTTCAAGCCGCAGGGGGAGCGCGGCCGCGCACCGCAGAAAGATATTGCGACTCAGTCCCAGATTGGGCGTAGGATCGACGGGACGACAGGGAGGCCCCATGCGCGACACGCACGCGAAGAAGGGTCACAAGGCGGTCCTCGTTCTCCTCGCCCTGTTCGGTGTTTACTCGCTCCTGCCGGTCCTCGGCACGGGGCTCTACCGAAACGGGTCGGGGCAGGTCTTCTTCGACCTGTGGTTCCTGGTGGGGTTCATGGTGATCGCCTTCTTCCTCATGCACGAGCTCATCACGCCGCTCCCGCCGAGGGACGAGTCTTCGCCCGGGAAGAAGTCCGGGCGTGAGGGATCCGGCCGGCGGCCGGTCCTGACTCCGTTCGAGAGCCCGGCCGGGCGCTAGTCACCGCGCCCGGGCGACCCGGCGGAAAGCAGCCTGCTCATGGACGCCGGACGGGACGTGCGCTAAGAAAAGGTCGGAGGTCTTCCCATGGACTATCCGATCTGGGACCTTTCGCTCGGCGGCGGCGTCCTCATCGGTACGATCGCCATCCTCCACGTCTTCGTCTCGCACTTCGCCGTCGGCGGCGGCCTCGTCATGGCGTGGGCCGAAACGTCCCTCGGCCGGCGCCCCGATCCGGCCCTGCGCGCCCTGCTGAAGCGCGCCTCGCTGATGCTGATCCTCGTCTCGACCGTCTTCGGCGCGATCTCGGGCGTGGGCATCTGGTTCGCAATCGGCCTCGTCCACCCGGCGGCGACGTCGGCTCTCATCCACTCGTTCGTCTGGGGGTGGGCGATCGAATGGGCGTTCTTCCTCCTCGAGGTCGTCACCGCACTCGCCTGGTACGCGACCTGGGACCGCGTGCGCCCCCGCACGCACCGGCTCCTGATCGTCCTCTACGCCTTCGCCGCGTACATGTCGCTCGTCATCATCCAGGGGATCCTCGGGTTCATGCTGACGCCGGGGCGGTGGCTGAGGACGCACGGCTTCTGGGACGGCTTCCTCAACCCGACGTACCTCCCCGGCCTCGTCTTCCGGACCGGCGTCTGCCTTCTCCTCGCCGGCGCCTACCTGACGTTCGCGGCGCTCCGCGAATCGGACCGCGAGGCGCGCACGCGTCTCTCCGGTTTTCTGGGCCGCGTCATGGCGGCCGGAGTCGCGCTCGCCGCCGCCGGCCTGGTCTGGTGGAAAGCGGCGCTCCCGCCCGACGTGGCGGCGAACTTCCTCGGCGACAAGCCATTGATCGCGTCGCTCGGGACGACCTGGCGCCTCCTCTTCCTCGCGCTCGCGGCCTCCGCCGTGCTCGCGCTCCTCGCGGCCGCCCTCCCGCGCTTCGTGCGCTGGCCGCAGGCCGTCCTCGCGCTCGCGGCGGCCTTCGCCCTCCTCGGCGGGTACGAGCGGATCCGCGAGGGGGCGCGCAAGCCCTTCGTCGTCCGGGGCTACATGTTCTCGAACGGAATCCTGGTCTCCGAGGTCGCGACGCTGAATCGCGAGGGCGTCCTCTCGAAGGCGCGCTGGGCGACGCACGGGGCGGGGGCCGACCCCACGTCGAAGGGCCGGGCGGTCTTCCGCGCCGAGTGCGCCTCGTGCCACACGCTCGACGGCTACCTCTCGATCCGCACGCGGACGGCGGCGTCCGACGCGGACTTCCTGACGCTGTTTCTCACGGCGCTGCGCGACGACGGGTCCAAGTGGACGGCGACGCCGCCGCAGAAGCCGGACTACCCGTTCATGCCGCCCTTCGTCGGGTCCGACGACGAGCTCCAGGGCCTCGTCGCCTATCTCGACTCCCTGAAGTCCCCGGGGGCGCTGAAGACCGCGGAGGTGACCCGTGCGCGCTGACCTGATCCCGGCAATCGACCCGGCACCGGTCCCCGGACCGCCGGCGCTCCTCGTCGTTCTCTGGATCGTGACGTTCTTCCTCCACCTGCTCGCGGTCAATGCGGCGCTCGGCGGCGCGCTCTTCGCGGTCCTGCTGCCGCCGTCGATGCCCGGCTCCTCGCGGCGCGCCGTCGCCCTGTTCTTCGCGGAGATCAACTCGTGGACCCTCTCGTTCGCGATCACGTTCGCGATCGCGCCGCTCCTCTTCATGCAGGTGCTCTACGGCCGCTTCTTCTACACGGCCTCGGTCCTCGTCGCCCCCGTCTGGCTGGGGCTTCTCCTCCTGCTCATGCTCGCCTACTACCTCAACTGGCTCGCGAAGTTCCGGCTGCGGGCGGGGAAGGGCGCGACGGCGGCCCTCGCGATCTCGGCGACCTGCGCCCTCGGGATCGCGGCGATCCAGACGTCCGTCCATCTCCTCTCGGTCCAGCCGGGTCTCTGGGGCGCCTTCCTGGGCCGCCCGTCGCTCGTTCTCGGGGACCCGACGTTCATCCCGCGCCTTCTCCACTTCGTCTTCGCGGCGGTCTCGATGGCGGCGGTTCTCCCCGCCGCCTTTCCCCGATCCCTCGCGGACGCGGCGCCGGGGGCGGCCCGCTTCGGCCTCTTCACCGCGCTCGTCCTGACCGGGGCGCAGTTCGCGGTGGGCCTCTGGCTCCTCCTGGCCCTCCCGAGGACGGTCCTGTCGGGGCTCATGACGGGAGGGGTCGCGAACCTGGCGCCGCTCGGTCTCGGGATCCTGGTCGGGCTCGCCCTCCTCGGGCTCCTCGTGCGGGCGGTCGGGGCGCCCGGGAACGTCCGCCTCGCGCGGGTCGTCCTCGGCCACCTCGCCGTGGTGGCGCTCTTCATGATCGTGACGCGCCACCAGGTCCGCGACCTCTATCTCGCCGGAGCGCGCGCGACCGAGCGGCTCGACGTCGCCCCGCAGTGGGGCGTCCTCGCCCTCTTCCTGGCCGTCTTCGTCCTGTGCGCGGGACTCTCGGCGTGGGCCCTCTTCCGCGCGGCGACGGACCGGCCGGGCCCGGGGGAGGCCGCGGCCTAGTCGAACCGGACGCTGACGAGCTTCGAGACGCCGGGCTCTTCCTGCGTCACGCCGTAGAGGGCCTGGGCGGTCTCCATCGTCCTTTTGTTGTGCGTGATGAGGACGAACTGCGTCTCCTCGGAGAGCTCGACGAGGAGGGACGTGAAGCGGTCGATGTTCGCCTCGTCCAGAGGGGCGTCGACCTCGTCGAGGATGCAGAACGGCGACGGCTTGAACTTGAAGATCGCGACGAGGAGCGCGATCGCCGTGAGCGCTTTCTCGCCGCCCGAGAGGAGGCCGATCGTCTGGTTCCGCTTGCCCGGGGGCTGCGCCATGATCTCGAGCCCCGAGTCGAGCGGGTCCTCCTCGTCCAGGAGGTGCATCGAGGCCGTGCCGCCGCGGAAGAGGCGCTGGAAGACGACGCCGAAGTTCGCGTTGACGGCCGCGAACGCCTCGGCGAACCGCGCCGACGAGGTCTGGTTGATCGTCTTGATCGTCTCGAGAATCTGGGCGAGCGAGGCCTCGAGGTCGGCCTTCTGGGCGGAGAGCTCGACGAGGCGCGCGTGCTCGACCTCGTACTCCTCGAGGGCCGCATGGTTGACGGGGCCGAGGCGCTCGAGGGAGAGCGACTTCTGGACGACGTCCTCGGCGAGCCGGGCCTCGAAAACGTCCTCGGCGACCGCGAGCTCCTCTTCGGTCCTCTCGAGGGCCGGGAGCTCGCCGGGGAGGCAGCCGAACTCGGCGCGGCAGCTTTCGACGAGGTGATCCTGGTCGGCGCGGCGGCGTTCGAGGGCGAGGTCCGCGTCGAAGCGCGCGCGGCGCGCCGCGTCGAGGGACTCGCGGGCCGCGGCGCTGTTCGTCTCGGCGGCCGACCGGGCGTCGCGGCGCGCGGCGGCCGCGCCGTCCACGCCGGCGCGGTGCGTCTCGGCGGCGGCCGCGGCGGCGGCCGCGGCGGTGGCGGCGGCGGCCGCCGTGGCGCCGGCTTCGAGGGAGTGCGCCCTCCGGGCCTCGACCTCGACGAGGGCGTCGGCGAGCTCGGCGACGCGCCGGGCAGCCTCGCGCGCGCGGTCGTCGGCGGAGGCGGCGGCCTCGGTGAGCGCGCGGACGCGCTCGGTCAGCACGTCGCGGGCGTTGCGTGAGGCCGCGTCGGACTCGCCGGCGGCGAGGCGCGCCGCGCGGGCCGCGTCGAGCGCGGTCTCGAGCTCGGCGAGCGTCCGTTCGACCGTCGCCATCTCGGACGCGCGCGCGGCGGCGAGGCGGGCGGCCTCGGCGCGGCTCTCTCTCGCGCGGCCGAGGTCGGCCGCGAGGCCTCGCTCCTCGTCCTCGAGGACGGCGGTCTCCTTGCGGGCGCGTTCCTCCTCCTCGCGGGCGGCGGCCGCCTTCGCGAGGGCCTCGGAGTGCTCGCGCTCGGCGGCGCGGGCTCCGGCGACGGCCTCGTCGAGCGTCGCCGCGAACCCGCCCACCTGCGCGGCGAGGGCCGCGATCGAGGCGTCCGCGGCGGCGAGCTTCGCGTCGAGCGCCTCGCGCTCGCCGGCGAGGTTCTTGAGGTCGCGCCGCACCGTGAAGAGCCCCTCGCCGGGCACGTCCGTGCCGGCGGCCTCGACGACGGCGCCGCGCACGACGACGCCGGACTCCGTGACGATCGTCCGCTCGGGATGGACGGCTGCGATCGCGAGGGCGTCGTCGACGTTCGCGACGACGACGGCGTCGGGGAGCGCCGAAGCGGGCGCCTTCGCCGACTTCGGCGTGAGGAGCTCCCTCGCGATGCCCTTGACCCGGGGGTCGGCGGGCTTCAGGGGGAACGGCGTGTCCTCGAGCGGGTGGACGAAGCGCGCGGTCCCGAGCTTGCCGTCGCGCACGGCACGCAGCGCGGCGTCGAGCGCGCTCCGGCTCTCGAGCACCGGGGCCTCGAGAGCCGCGCCGAGGGCCGCGTCGAGCGCCGTCTCGTAGCCGGACGCGGCCTCGAAGTGGTCCGCGAGGACGCCGGCCGGCGAGAGGCCCGCCTTCTCGAGCGCGCGGCGCGCGGACTCGCCGCCCGCCTCGCGCGACGCGAGCGTCGTCTCGAGGGCGGCCGTCCGGACGGCGGCCGCATGGAGCGAGGCGACGAGGGCCTCGCGGGACGTCTTGAGGACGGCGAGCTGCTCCTCGGCGGCCCTGCGGCCGTGCGTGGCGCCCTCGAGCCTGGTGCGCGCGGCGTCGAGCGTCGCGGAGGCGGACGCGACGACGCGCGCGGCCTCCGCGACGGCGGCGCGGCGGCCGGCGAGGACCTCGGCGGCGCGGCCCTTCCTCTCCTCGAGCTTCGCGACGGCGAAGCCGAGGCGGTCCTCGAGGAGCGCGCCCTCTCGCTCGCGGTTCGCGGCCTCGGCCGAGCGGCCGGAAGCGGCGAGGAGGTCCCGGCGCGCGCCCTCGCGGCGGCCCGTGACGTCGGTCTCCTTCGCGGCGGCGACGGCGAGCGCCTCCGCGGCGGCGCGCGCGGCCTCGTCGGCCTTCGCGAGCTCGGCCTCGGCCTCCTCGTGCGCCCTCGCGCCTCGGCCGGCCTCCTCGACGAATCGGACGTGGTCGGCCTCGGTCTCCTTCTTCTGTCCCTCGAGGAGCTCGCGACGCGCCGCGGCCTCCTCGGCTTCCCGACCGGCCGCGGCCGCGGCAGCCTCGGCGGCGAGCAGGGCCTCGCGGGCGCGGGCGAACGCGTCGCCCGCCTCGCGCACGGCGCGCTCGTCCTCGTCGGCGAGCCGGCGGGCCTCGGTCAGCTCGGCCTCGAGCCGGCCGAGCGCCGCGAGGGCCGCGGCCTCGGCGTCCGTCGCGCCCGCGAGAGCCTTCTCGCCCTCGGTGAAGCCGGACGCGAGCCGGTCGGCGCGCAGGCGCGCGAGGCGCCGCTTCTGCAAGGAGAGGACGTCGGCCTGCTCCTTCCAGCGTGCGGCCCGCGAGGCCTGGCGCTTGAGGGACGAGCACGTGCGGTCGATCTCGCCGACGATGTCCGTGAGGCGCAGGAGGTTTCCGCGCGTCTCCTCGAGCTTGACCTCGGCCTGGCGCTTGCGGATCTTGTACTTCGAGACGCCGGCCGCCTCCTCGATGAGCCGCCGCCGGTCCTGCGGCTTCGTGGACAGGATGAGGTCGATCTTCTGCTGCTCGATGATCGAGTACGCACGGACGCCGAGGCCCGTGCCCATGAGGATCTCCTGCACGTCCTTCAGGCGCGAGCGTTTGCCGTTCAGGATGTAGTCGCTCTCGCCGTCGCGCGTCACGCGCCGCGCGATCGTGACCTCGCCGCCCGTCTCGGCCCACTCCTCGCCGCTGCGCGACTCGAGCGTGATCGTGACCTCCGCCATCCCGAGCGGGCGGCGGCGGGCCGCACCGTTGAAGATGACGTCTTCCATCGTCGTCCCGCGCAGGTTCCGCGCGGACTGCTCGCCGAGGACCCACTGCACCGCGTCGCAGATGTTCGACTTGCCCGAGCCGTTGGGGCCGACGATGGCGGTGATGCGCGTCGGAAGCGTGACCGAGGTCTTGTCCACGAAGGACTTGAAGCCCTGGATGTCGAGTTTCTTCAGTCGAAACATGAACGCCTTTTTCCCGCAGATCCCGACGTGGCTGATGTTTCTTCGGGGCGGGACGCTACCACGCGCTCCCGGCTCCAACCACTACATTTTGAGGGTACGACGGGGCCGGGACTCCACCGGCTGGGGTCGGGCCGGCCGCGCCTCCCCCGGACAGGGGAAGCCGGGGCCGGCGTCGAGCGCGCGCAGGAGGCCGCCGCGCGAGGAAACGCCGAGCTTCGAGAAGACGTGCTTCAGGTGGTCCTTGACGGTCCACTCCGTGATGAACAGACGCCGCGCGATCTCCGCGTTGCGCAGCCCCTCGAGCACGGCGCCGACGACCTCGGCCTCGCGGCCGGAAACGCCGCGCGCCTCGAGGCGCGTGCGCACGTCCTCGAGCGAGAGCGTCGAGACGAGGCGCAGCGTGATGACGGCGACCTCCTCCTCTTCGTCGGAGAAGCGGGCGACGGAGGCGTCGAAGACGCGCCCGTCGTCGAGCGTCCCGCGCCTCTGCGTGCCGGCGGGGGCGCTCGCGGCAAGGCGCTGGACGAAGCCGAGCAGGGGGACGTCACGGCCGCCGTCGGTCACGACGTGCGGCGCCGTGCGCGTCGACAGGAGCGCCGTCGCGGCCGCGTTCGCGTAGAGGATCGCGCCCGCCGCGCGCACGAGCAGGACGGGCGTCGAGGCCGCGTCGGCCGCGCTCTCGAGCCGGCGGCGCGCCGCGGCGTGGATCTCGCACGCGGCCGCGAGCTCGAGGAGCTGGGCGAGCATCGGCCGGAGGACCTCGAAGCGGAGCGACTCGGGGCCCGTCCACGGCCGGCGCGGCCCGCGCACGAGCGCGAGGACGCCGCGGACGAGACCGGGAACGGCGAACGGAGCCGTGAGGACGCCCGGGCCGCCCGCGCGGATCGCGCTGCGGACGGTCCTCAGGGGGAAGACCTGGACCCCGGTCATCCTCCAGCGGTAGCGCTGGCCCTGGGGCTCGAAGACGTATTCGAGGTCGACGACGTCGGGCTCGAGGACGGACCGGACCGTGTCGACGATCCGCTGCAGCGTCAGGGCGTTGCGACCGCGGAAGGGCGGTCCGTCGAGGGGGGAGGCGGGCATATCGGGAGTCGGTCAGCCTTCACCCGGCATTCTACGGCGCGTCCGGCTCCTGTCGGGCGTTCAAATCGTGTCGTCGACCGCTGGACAACGATTTTCCGCGTGATAGTCTCGTGTTTGACCAAAGTTCCCCCCTTCCTCTGGCGGAGGACACTTCCCATGTTGAGCTTCGAGGTCCGCAAGACGGGCGGCGAATCGGAAATCCGCAAAGTCCACAGGGACGTCATCCACATTGGCGCCTCGACGGGAAACGACCTCGTCGTGCGCGCCCGGGGTGTTCTCGGACGGCACGCCCGCATCTCGGTCGCGGGAGAGGAGCTGAGGCTCGAGGTGCTCGGCACCGCGCCCGGGTCCGACGTCACGCTCAACGGCTCCGTCGTCAAGACGGCGGCGCTCGCCGCCGGCGACCGGATCAACATCGGCGAGGCGACGATCACGCTCCTGAACGGTCCCGCGCCGAACCCGAACCGCATCTCGGCGCCGCCCCCGCGCGGCCGCGACGCCTTTTCGCTCGCCTCGGCGGCCCTTTCGCCCGCCCCGCAGCCGTCACCGGCGTCCGCCCCCGCGCCGCCGGTTCGCGCCGTCGCGCCGGCCCCGGCTCCCCGTGTCGCGGTCCCCGCCGCTGTCCACGGCGCCGATTCGTCGGGCGGCTCCACGGACGTCTGGGCCGGCTTCTACGCGGTTCTCCGCCGACCCGTCCCGTTCGAGGAGGTCCTGCAGGACCTCGTGACGTACGTCGCCTCGGCGACGCCGCTCCACAGCCTCGCGTTCCTCTCCCTCGTGCCCCCGAACGAGGGCGAGGCGATTGCCGCCGTCTGGAAAGGCACGCTTCCGAAACTGTCGGCGAAGGCGCTCGCCGACGCGCGCGGCCTCGCAGGGCCCACGGACGTCGTCGAAGGCGGTGCACGCCTTAGGGTCATCCCGGTGCCGCGTCCTTCCGCCGACCCGGTCGGGGTGCTCGTCCTCCCGGCGGACTCTCTGGCCGACCCCGCGCTCGCCGACTTCGCGGCGCATGCCGCGGCGGCCGTCGGCTTCGCGCACGCCGAACGGAGCGAGCCGGCGTTCGGGGAGCGCGGGGCCGCGGGACTCCCGCCAACGCCGTCCGCGGGACTCGACGACCCTCTCGCCGCGCTCGTGGGGGCGTCGATCTCGATGCAGAGCCTCAAGGCGTCGCTCTCGCGCGTCGCCTCGGCCCGCGCGCCGCTGCTCCTCGTCGGCGACGTCGGATCGGGCAAAACGCTCGTCGCCGAGACGCTGCACGCCCTGTCTCCGCGACGCAATCACCCGCTCGTCCGCATCGCGGCCACGGCCGCGAGCCCCCAGGCTCTCGAGGAGGACCTCGTCGGCCTGGCGGCGACGGCGGGCGACCGCCGCAGGCGCGGCGGCCGCCTCTTCGACGCGGACGGCGGCACGCTCCTCATCGAGGAGGTGGGCGACCTGCCGGCCCCGACGCAGGCGCTCCTGTTCCGCCTTCTCGAGGCGCGCGAGGTCGCCGCGCCCGGCGGACGCACCGTGCCGCTGGACGTGCGCGTGATCGGGACGACGTCCCGGCCGCTCACGCGCGCCGTGGAGGACGGCCACTTCCGCGACGACCTCTACTTCCGGCTCTCGGCGCTCACGCTCCGCCTCCCGCCCCTCAAGGACCACAAGGAGGACATCCCGGCCCTCCTCGACGCGCTCGCGGCGCGGCACGGCGGCCCCACGGCGGCGCGCTTCGACGTCGAGGCGATGAACGCGCTCCTGAACTACCAGTATCCGGGCAACGTCCGCGAGCTCGAGAACGAGGTCCGCCGGCTCGCGGCGCAGGTCGGCCCGGGGGCCGTGTCCCTCGCGGACCTCGACCAGAAGTTCTCGGGCGAGCACGTCGAGCTCGCGCTCAAGGAGAGCGACGACCTCAAGGAGATCGTCGAGAAGGTCGAGCGTCAGGTCATCGAGCGCGTCATGCGCAAGGTGCGGGGCAACCAGTCGCTCGGCGCCCGGCTCCTGAACATCTCGCGCGGCAGCCTCATCGCGAAGATGAAGGAGTACGACATCAAGGACTTCCGGTACCTCAAGCGCGGGGACTGAGGGACAGGCCGTTAGCTGGGCCAGGACCGGGACATTACGTTCCGGAGGCCCCATGCCGATCTCTTCGGAGCCCCTGCCGGGAGCGCGCCGGTTTCTCTTGCTCGCCGTTCCGGCGGCGCTCGTTCTCATCCTCGGGTTCGCCGGCCAACACAGGGCTTCCGCCAGCTCCCCTTCGGCCGACCTCGCACTCGCCATGTCGGCACCGTCGAACGCCTCCACGGGCACCACGATTCCCTTCACGCTGACCCTCACGAACCTGGGTCCGAGCGACGCCGTCAGCGTCCTCGTGACCGACGACCTTCCTCCCGAGCTCGCTTTCCGATCGTGCTCGGCCTCCGGGGGCGGCGTCTGCGGCGGCACCGGCAACGCGCGCACGATCGCATTCCCTCTCCTCGCGTCGGGGGCCACGGCGACCATCGCGCTCGACGCGGACGTCAATTGCAGCACCTCACCCGGGACGATCGTCGTGAACACGGCCACCGTCGCCGCCGCGTCTCCCTCGGACCCGGACGGGAGCAACAACACGGCGGGCGCCAGCGTGACCATCCTCTTCACCCCGCCGCCGCCCCCGCCGCCGGTCTTGATCGTGGCCCCGGAGATCGTCGGGGCCTTCTCGCCTCATCGCACGGCGAGCCTGCAATTTCCCTTCGGCTCCGTCATCACGTGGACGATCGCGAACGGGACGATCACGGCCGGTCAGGGGACCCCCCAGATCACGTTCACGGCCGGGGCCCCCGGCGTCCTCGACCTCGGCGTGACGGAATCCAATCCACCGGCCTGCTACTCCTTCCAGGGGAGCGCGCGCGTGACCGTGGCGCCCGCCGGCGAGGCGGTCCAGTTCTACACGACGGCGCCGTGCCGGCTCGTGGACACGAGGGGCGCCGACGCCCCCGCGCTCGACGCGGCGGGGGGCCCGGACCGGGCGTTCACGGTCACCGGGGCGTGCGGCGTCCCTCCGGAGGCGACGGCGCTCTCCGTGAACGTGACGGTCGTCGCCGGCCCCGGCGCCGGCCAGCTCTCGATCTACCCGGGCGACGGCACGCTCGGGGAGACCAGCACGATCAGCTTCGCCGCCGGGCAGACGCGGGCCAACAACGCCATCCTCTCGCTCGCGGCGGACGGCTCCGGCACGATCAAGGTGAACAACGCGTCGTCTGCGCCGGTCCAGTTCATCCTCGACGTGAACGGCTACTTCGAGTGAGGGGGCGCCGCGCCACGGCGGCCGCTAGACTCCGTCCGTGGCCGACCCCGATGCCGTCGCCTTCCGGCGCTCGATCACCCTCGTCCTCACGATCCTCGGCGTCCTGACCGCGGGCTCGGTCCTCCTCTTCGGTCACCTCCTCTTCAAGGCGCTCTCGAGGGACGTCGTCAACGACGCGATCCTCCACACGAAGCTGGACGCGGAACGGCTGGCGCGCAGCATCGCGGAGCGTTCGGCGGGCGATCCGTACGTCCTCAGGCTCAAGCAGACGGAGATCGACCGCCTGATCCGGACGGGCGTTTCCGAACGCCAGATCCTCACGGAGGTCGAGGTCCTCGACAGCGCGAAGAAGGAGGTCCTCTACTCGTACAACGGCACGCTCACGGTGCCGGACCGGCCACGACCCGGATTCGACGATCCGAAGGTCGTGAACGTCCGTCCCGTCGAGCCGGGGACGATCTCGAGGAGCTACGAGGTCGAGAACCCGGAGGCGTCCCCCTACGACCTCGAGGTGCCGGTGGGGGACTTCATGGTCCTCAGGTTCGGCGTCTCCCGCCGCGTCCTCGCCGAGCGCGTCGAGAAGCTGAGGCGCGAGCTGTACCTGCGCACGTTCGCGGCCGCGACCGTCTCGCTCCTCGGGATCGCCGCCGCATCGGCGGCCGTCCTGCTCCTCGTGAAGCGCACGCGGCGGGTCGAGGAGGCCCGCGTCGAGGCCGAGCGCCGCGCCGAGCTGGGCGAGGTGGCGGCCGGCCTCGCGCACGAGATCCGGAACCCGCTGAACGCGATGGGGCTGAACCTCGAGCTGCTCGAGGAGCAGCTTCGCGGCACCGCGCGCGCGGGCGGGCCACCTCCGGCCGAGCTCGCGCTGGCTGCACGGCAGGAGACGTCGCGCCTCTCGCGCCTCCTCGGGGACTTCCTCTCCTACGCCCGGCCGTCGCCGCTCAGCCCCGTCCCGTCCGACCTCAACGAGGCGGCGGGCGAGGCGGTCGCGTTCCTCGCGCCGGAGGCCGGCCTCCGCAGGATCCGGCTCTCGTTCACGCCGCGCGAGGGCGGCGCTCCCGCGCGCCTCGACCCGGCGCGCGTGAGGCAGGTCGTCCTGAACCTCGTCGCGAACGCCCTCGACGCCGTCGAGGCCGAGGGAGCGTCCGCGCGCGAGGTGGACGTGCGGGTCGACGACGCCGGGTCGAAATGGCGCCTCACGGTCGCGGACCGCGGCCCGGGCGTCCCGTCCGCGAAGACCGCCGACCTCTTCAAGCTTTTCGTGTCGACGAAGCCCGCGGGGACGGGGCTCGGACTCCCGATCGCCGAGCGCATCGTCAAGGCGCACGGCGGCGTGCTCACGCTCACGTCGCAGCCCGGCGAGCCCACCCGCGCCGAGGCGACGTTCCCGAAGGCCTGACGGCACGGTACGATTCCCGCGCGGTGTCGGGAACGGCCATTCTCCTCGCGGCCGCCGCAGCGATCCTCGCGGGCGCGGCGGGAGCTTTCGTCACCTACCGGCTGCGCGCCAACCGGGCGCTCGCGCTCGAGCGCATGCGCGCCCGCATCGCCGCCGACCTGCACGACGACATCGGCTCGAGCCTCTCGCGGATCTCGATCCTGAGCGAGGTCGCGCGCCGCAAGATCGGCTCCGGCGAGGCGGCGGCGCTGCTCGGCGAGATCGCGGAGACGTCGCGCGGGCTCGTCGGGTCCATGAGTGACGCCGTCTGGTCGATCGACCCGGCCCAGGACGATGTTCGGGCCGTGATCGCGCGCATGCGCGCCTTCGCGACGGACGTTCTCGACGGGAAGGGCGTCTCCTGGTCCTTCGACGCGCCCGAGGAGCTCCAGGCGCGCCTCGCGCCGGAGACGCGGCGCGAGCTCTTCCTCGTCTTCAAGGAGGCGGTCACGAACGTCGCGAGGCACTCGGGGGCGCGCGTGGCGCGCCTGAGGCTCGAAGTCTCCGAGGATTCCCTGACCCTCGAGGTCGCGGACGACGGGAAGGGGTTCGACGCGACCCCGGCGCGCGACCTCGAGTCCAGCCTGCACCGCGGGCGCGGCCTCCTGAACATGCAGGTGCGCGCCAGGCGGATGGGTGGGCGCCTGAACGTGATCTCCGCGCCGGGGATCGGCGCCCGGCTGGACCTCGTCCTGCCCCGCGCGAAGGGGGACAGGTGACGCAGACCGGAAACCCGGAGGTCCGCGCGGCGCTGGTGGAGGACGACGACCTCGTTCGCGAGGGCCTGCGGGCCCTGATCGACGGCAGCGCGGGTTTTTCCTGCGTCGGCGCGTGGCCTTCGGTCGAGGAGGCGCTCGCGGCGCTGCCGGGCGACCCGCCGGACGTCCTCCTCATGGACATCCAGCTTCCGGGCGTCTCGGGAGCCGAGGGCGTCCGTCTCGTCCGCGAACGGCTCCCGGGCGTCGAGGTCCTCATGCTCACCGTCCTCGCGGAGCGGGCGCGCATCTTCGAGAGCATCTGCAACGGCGCGTGCGGCTACCTCCTCAAGGACACGCCCCCTGCCCGCCTCCTCGACGCGCTCCGTGAGGCGAAGGACGGAGGCTCGCCCATGTCGCCCGAGATCGCCCGCAAGGTGGTGGAGCTGTTCCGGCGGACTCCTCCGCCGCCGGCCGACGAGACGCACCTCGCGCCGCAGGAGGTCAGGCTCCTCAGCCTCCTCGCCGAGGGGCACGGCTACCAGGCGGCTGCGGACCGGATGTTCGTGAGCGTGAACACGGTCCGCAACTACGTCCGGAGCGTTTACGAGAAGCTCCACGTCCACTCGAGCTCCGAGGCGGTCTCGAAAGCCCTCCGCCTCGGCCTCATTTCGTGACGGGGCGCACGCCGGGAGCCGAAAAACGCATCGGGATGCTCTGACGGGCGCGTCCCTTCCGGAACCATCTTCTTCCCGGGTCGAGCCGGAAGGCGAAACCCGAGGAGGACGCCATGAACGAAACCCTGAGCCCCGAAGACCGCCGCCACGTCCGCACCTCGCTGACCGCGTCCCTGGCCGTCGTGTTCACGCTCGTGCTGAGCTCGTTCGCCTGGGCCGGAGCGAACCCGCCCGCCGCCGGGAGCCGGGGCCCGGCGCTCGCGACCGCCGCCCCCGTCGTGCAGGGCGCGGCGGAGGAGACCACGAACGAATCGCTGGGATGCGGCTGCGACGAGGCCTGCCTCGTCGCCCACTGATCGGGAGCCCGGCCGTTCAGCGGGGCGGGAGGATCTTCGTCGCGTCCGGCTCCGCCTCGCCGCGCTGGAACGCGAGGACGCGCGCGACGAGGGTCTTCACGGGCGCTGGGAACGTGAGGAGGAGCTGGCCGGTCGGATCGAGGAACACCTGTTCCGTCGACCCGGTCGCGAGGAGCTCGCCGGTCGTCTCCCGGCGGATCTCGTAATCCATCACGAGCTTCGCCGTCTCGGGCGGCACGAGCCGCGCCGTGACGGCGATGCGGTCGTCGAGGCGCGCCGGCCTCTTCAGATCCATGGTCAGCTTCGTGATCGGAACCTTGTAGCCGTGTTGGAGCGCGTCGGCCGGCGTGAGGCCGAAGGCCGCGCAGAGCCCGTTGCGCGCGACCTCGAAGTACTGGACGTAATGGCCGTGCCAGACGACGCCGTACGAATCGACCTCTGGAAAGCGGACGTCGAACGAAACCGAGAACAGGCGGGACGTCACGGGCCGATTGTGCCTCGAAGGGGCGCGCGGGCGCGCCCGGGCCAGCGTTTGGCGCGGCGCGGCCATGCCGGCGCCTTGCGTTGGTTGCGTCCCGGTCTCATCCTCTCCGAAATTTCGGAGGAGAGATGAAGAAAGCCGTTGTTGCCGCCAGCGTCCTCGTGTGCCTGTCGTCGGGATCCGCCTGGGCGGTCACCGCCTTCTCGGGTTCCGATTCCACGACGTTCATCAGCTCCGTGAAGGTCACACTCAACCCGAACGGGTCGCGGACATACGTCATGGAGGGGATGGCCACCGTCGGCAAGAACGCCTTCGGGTTCACCGGTGTCGGGATGTATGACCCCGCGACCCGGCGGGCGTCCGAGAGGCTCACGCAAGTGGGTGGGAACGAGATCCTGACCCTCACGACCTGCCCGCTCGACCCCTGGCAGGTCGGGGCGACGGCTTGTTCCGGCCCCACCGTTACCGTGAAAGGTTACGGCCCCGACGTGACACCGTACATCACGAAACTCCTGCCGCCGATCTCCGTCACGCTGACGGGAGGAGCGGAGCAGCAGTTCGTCGCCGCGCTGCAGGAAGCCGAAGCCGCCGCCGCACGCCAGAAGGCGAGGCTGAAGACATCCGTCGGCCAGAAGGCCATGTTCCTCCCGACGCCCACGCCGTTCCCCACGAGCATGAAGAACGCGCACTTCCATCCGGGCGCGTCCGCAGCGGTCCCGACGCCGACGCCCGCCTATCCGCTCTACGGGGCCGTCTACACGGGCGGCAATCCGCCCGCGACGATGAAGGTGAGCACTTCGGCGAGCGTGATGATCACGGTGCAGAACACGAGCTCGCAGACCTGGCCGGCGGGAGGCGCGTTTCACCTCTCGTACCACTGGCTCCGCGGCGGGAGCCAGATCGTGCACGACGGGAACCGCACGCTGTTCCCGGCCGCCGTCGTGCCGGGCGCGTCCGCCAGCCTGACGGCGAAGGTCACGGCGCCGCCGACGCCCGGGGCGACGATCCTGGAGTGGGACATGGTGCAGGAAGGCGTGACGTGGTTCTCGGACAAGGGCGTGCCGATGAGCGCGCCGAAGAACGTGAACGTCACGCCCTGACGAATGCGCGTCAGGCGGCCGTCAGAACGGCCGCGAGGAAGTTGCCGCCCGCACCGAACGCGTTCACGAGGACCGCGCCGAGGGCGGGCTCTTCGCGCAGCGCGTCGGCCGCGAGCGCGAGCTGGACGGCGCCGATCGCCGGGTTCTCCCCGAGCGCGTCCTTGATCGCGGCCGTGCGCGGGATCGCGAGGCCGAAGACGGCCGCGAGCGCCGCCTCCTCGGCCGCGTCCGTCGCCGGGACGCCGTTTCGTGAGAGATGGACGAGGCCGACGTCGCGTGGCGAGAGGCCGGCCTCGGCGAGCGCGGCGCCCATGACCGCGGCGAGCGTCGCCGGGTCGGCGCGCCGGTGCTGCGGCGAGACGGGCGCGCCCCGCGAGACGACGGAGGCGACGCGCGCGAAGACGCGCGCGCCGCGCGCTCGCGCGGCGTTCTCGTCCTCGACGAGGAGGGCCGCGGCACCCTCGCCGACGAGGAAGCCGGGGCGCGTCGCCGTGCGCGTCGCGTGGACGCGCTCGTAGGCGAGGTGGTAGTCGAGGTTCCACTCGTCGGAGGCGCCCACGAGGAGCGCGTCCGCCCGGCCATCCGCGAGGAGCATCCGCCCGTAGAAGAGCGCGTTCAGGGGCGCGGGGTCCTTCTGCGTGATCGTGACGTTCGGGCCCTTGATCCCGATCTCGATCGCGACCTGCGAGGCGGGCGCGTTCGCGACGGTGTTCGGGAAGAGGAACGGCGACGCGGATTCCGGCGACACGGCCATCTGGCGCTCGAACTCCGTGAGCGGGCCGGCCCCGGCCGAGCCGGTGCCGAAGAGGATCCCCGTCCTCTCTTCGCGCCCGGCCATCGAATAGCCGGCGTCCGCGAGGCACTGCCGGGCGGCGACCACCGCGTACTGGCTGCCTTTGTCGAGGCGCCGCGCCTTCGCCCTCGGGAGCTCGGGCTCGGTCGTGAAGGCGCCGATGCGCGCGGCGGGCGAGCGCTCCGCGCGCTCGGGGACGCCGGGGCCTTCGATCGGCGCGACGGCCGAGCGGCCGGCCTCGAGGGCGGAGCGCGTCTCGGCGAGCGTGCGCCCGAGGGCCGTGACGGCGCTGGCTCCGGTGATGACGACGACGGGCTTCTTCACGTTCGCTCGGCGACGACGGTTGGCTTCACGCGGCCCCGAACGCGACGACCGTGGAGTTGCCGCCGAACGCGAAGGAGTTCGAGAGGGCGGTCCTCACGCGCGTCTCGCGCGCGACGTTCGGGACGACGTCGAGGTCGCATTCGGGGTCGCGTTCGCCCCAGTTGATCGTTGGCGGCACGACGCCGGTCTCGATCGTCCGGACGGTCGAGACGGCCTCGATCGCTCCGGCCGAGCAGAGGCAGTGCCCGAGCATGGACTTGATCGACGACACGGGGATCTCGTACGCGCGCGCGCCGAGCGCGCGTTTGATCGCGGCGGTCTCGGCGGAGTCGTTCTGCGGCGTCGCGGTCCCGTGCGCGTTCACGTAATCGACGTCGCCGGCGTTCAGGCGGGCGTCCTTCATGCAGGCGGCGAGCGTGCGCGCGCCCGCCTCGCCCGTCGGCTCGGGCTGGGTCATGTGGTGCGCGTCCGACGTGACGCCGTAACCGAGGAAGCGCGCCCTGAGGCTCGCGCCGCGGCGCCGCGCGTGCGTCTCCTCCTCGAAGATCAGGAGCCCGGCGGCTTCTCCGATCGTCAGCCCCTTGCGGCGCCGGTCGAAGGGACGGCAGGGGTCCGGGTCCACGGAGCGGAGCGCGTTGAAGCCCCCGTGCGTGAGGCGCGCGAACGTGTCGGCGCCGCCCGTCACCACGACGTCGCAGTAGCCGTGGCGAATGAGGTCCGCCGCGTAGCCGAGGGCCGTCGCCGAGGACGAGCACGCCGTCGTGATCGACGAGCGCGGGCCGAGAAAGCCCCAGCGTTCCGCGATGCGGTCCGTCGTCTGGTCGGGCGGATGGTTCAGGACTCGCGTCGGCCGCGCGCCCCGCGGGCCCTTCGCGAGAAGGGCGCGGAGATAGTTCTCGCTGTCGAGGAGGCCGGAGACGCCCGCGCCGAGGACGACGCCGATCCGGGAGAGGTCTTCGCGCGCGAGGTCGAGGCCGGAATCGACGAGCGCCTCCGCCGCCGCGCCGAGGCCGGCCACGTCCGTGCGCGACAGGCGCCGGCGGAGCGCGGGCTCGATCCCGCCCGGCAGCTCCTTGATCTCGGCGGCGAGGTGCGTCCGGAAGGCGGACGAGTCGAAGAGGGTGATCGGGCCGATGCCCGAGCGTCCCGCCACGAGGCCCTCCCACGTGGAGGCGAGGTCCTTCCCGAGGGAGGTCACGGCTCCCAGTCCCGTCACGACGACGCGGCGTCCGTCCATCGAGCGGATCTTACGGGGTTGACGGCCTCGCGGAGCCTTCGAGGCTCGCGGGACATCGCCTTACGCGGGGCGGAACGAGACTGCGATTCGGATTCTTCCTGACTCGTGGCAGGATGGTGCAAACCTGAGGGGGAGTGAAATGACACGGGGTCTCGGAACGGTGGGCCTGCGGGCCGGTCTGCTGGCGTCGGCGTTCATTCTGTTCGCGCACCGGGCGGACGGGGCGGTGACCCTCTCCAGCGCGAGCGCGAGCCTCTATCCCACGCAGACCGACACGACGACGACCGTGACGCTCTCGGGGCTGCCCGTCTTCTCCGGCGGAACCGGGACCCTCACGTTCTCCGGGCTCCCCGTGGGCGTCGTCACGAGCCCGTCCGTCGTCACGTACGTGAAGCTTCTGCGGACCACGAGCGCGACGACGACGTTCTCCTTCGTGGCGCTCTCGAACGCGGTTTCGGGCACCTACACGGTCACGGTCACGGACGCGACGTTCGGAGGCGGCTCGGCGACGTTCGCGCTCACGATCATCGAACCGCTGATCGGGATCTCGATCACGACCCCGTCGATCACGCTCGGCTCGTCGCCGGTGAACGTGACGGTCCGGCTCGCGCCTGACCCCGGCTTCGGCTTCAACGCGAAGGCCGGGGTGCCGCTCGTCTTCGCCGTCGACGCGGGCGGCCCGCCCGCGAACGTGACGGCCGGCGGGACGCAGCTCGTGCCCCCGCCTTTCGTCGGCCCGGCCGTCTTCCCCTTCCGCCGCACCGGCCCCGTGACGGGCGGGACGTACGTCGTCCCCGCGACGGCGACGTGGACCGGGACGCACGGGACCGCCCTGACCGCGACGGCGAACCTGACGCTGACCCTCCCGGACTTCACGCTGACCGCGGTCCCGCCCTCCCTCACGCTGCCCCCGGGCAGCACCGGGAAGATCACGTTCACCGTGACGCCCACGGGCGGCTTCAACGCGCCGGTCACGCTCACGATCCCGTCGAGCCCGGACGTTTCGGCCTCGCCGTCCGCGTACACGTTCCCGCCCCTGGGAGGCTCGGTCGACGTGACGTTCACGACGTCGGCGAGCGCGACCGCCGCGACGATCCCCGTCACGGTCTCGGCCGCCGGGAGCGGCACGACGGCCGTCACCCACACGGTGAGCGTCACGGTCGTCGTCCAGCTCCCGCCCGCCGACTTCAACCTGCGCGTGAGCCCGACGGCTCCGGTCGTCAACGCGGGCCGCTCGACGCCTCTCACGTTCACCCTGGACGCGCTCGGGTCGTTCAAGGGAACGGCGACGGTCACCGCCGCGCAGCTTCCTCCCGGCGCGACGCTGAGCCCCAAACTCGTCCTCTCGCCCGGAGTTCCCCAGTCCGCCACGCTCTCTCTGCCCAGGACGACGCCCCCCGGCACCTACACGCTCGTCTTCCGCGGCGACGAGGTCCCCGCTCCGACGGCGCGCCGGCCCCTCCTGATCTCCAAGACGGTGAGCGTGCCGCTCACCGTGCTGGGGGCGGCGGGCGGCTTCACGGTGACGGTGTCGCCGGCGACGGTCCTCGCGTCCCCGGATCAGGCCGTGGCGGTGCGCTACGAGGTCCACAACCTCGCGAATGCGGTCCTCACGATCACGGGCGACTCCTTCATCCTCCGCGACCGCACCGGGGCGGTCCTCGGGTCGGTGGACGAGCCGTTCACCCTCACCGTGCCTCCGAACGGCACGAGCGTCGTCTCGAACAGCGTCCTCGTGAAGGGCGAGCAGTTCGCGAAGGCCGGCACCCCGCCGGTCGTCCTCGCGGACCGGACGTTCCGCGCGGCGCCGGACGGCTCGGGCTACGCGGACACGGCGACCGCGACCGTGACGGTCACGGCCGTGAACTCGCTCCTCGCGACCGCTTCCGCGACCCGCATCTCCGTCGTCTACCCGCCGACGGGGACGCTCGTCGGACGCGGAAACCCGCTGCGCGCCCAGGGCCTCGTCATGGGGAGCGGCACGGGGAATCTCCTCGTCGGCTGGTTCTTCGATGGCATCCTGGTCGAGACGGCGACCGTGCCGCTCCAGAACGGCACGCCGACGTCCGTCTCGAACGCGATCAGCCTGCCCACGCTCGTCTCGGGGAACCACGACATCTCCCTCGCGGTCCTTGCGCCGAACACGCTGTCCTCGCCGTCCGTCCAGATCTACGTCGAGGAGGGGCAGCAGACGCTTCGCCTCATCTCGCCCACGGCCGGCGTGATGCTCGCGCCCGCCTTCGGCGCTCCGACCTTCGCGTGGATCCCGGTGCCCGGCATCGCCCGCTACGGCGTCGGCCTCAGGAGCCGCGCGGCAGGCGCGCAGTGGCGCTGGGCGTACACGACGGACACGCGATGGAGCCCGCCGGCCTCGCTGTGGAACTCGCTCCCGGAGGGGGAGTACGAGTGGGGCGTCCGCGGGTTCACGAACACGGGGCGCGTCTTCCTCGATTCGCAGAGCGGCGGCGCTTCCGCGCCCTCCACGAGCGAGGGCTCGCTCGAGATGGCCGACGGGTGGACCGTCTCCTCGGCGCAGGCCGTCTTTTCGATCGGCGGCTCCTCGGCCGCCCTGCAGGACCTCCACGGCGTCGCGACGGCCGACGCCTCGGGCGTGCGGTTCGTCTGGCAGGAGATCCCGGGCGCGTTCTACGTCCACTCGCTCTACGAGCAGGCGCCGGACGGCCTGAAACGCGTCCGCACGGAGGCCCTGGCGAGCCGGACCCTCCTCCTCCCTGCCGCCGCGATGCCCCGCGGCGGCCCGCTCGTCTGGCGCGTGTCCGCCGTCGACAAGGACGGGCACCCGATCGGCGGGATGGCCGCGGCGCCCGTACCGGCGGTCGGGGGTGCGCGGTGAGACGTCTCGCCTCCGGCCCTGCGCTCGCCGCCGCGCTCTCCGCCTTCGCCGCGCCCGCAGCCGCGCAGGTCACGCCTCTGGGAGCTCCGCCGGTCGCGGCTCCGTCCGCTTCGTCCCTCGCGGCCCCGCCTCAGGCGCCGCCGTCGGGGGTGGCCACGAACGCACCGCCCGCCGGTTTCGTCCTCGTCGAGCCTCTCGGCGACGTCACGACGGAGCGTCCCGTGATCACGTTCCGCCCCGCGGCGTCCGACTTTTCCCTCGTCCAGATGACGGTCGACGGCGTGATCGTGACGCAGCTCGTCGCGGCCAACGGCGGCATCTGGCGCTTCGAGCCGTTCGTCGAGCTCTCGGGCGGCCCTCACGTGGTCGAGATCGTCTGGACGTCGCACCGCGTGTCCTCGTCGGGCTCGTGGACGTTCCAGACGTCCGCGCCGGTGCCGCGGCCCCAGACCGCGTTCGGCTGGTCGTTCGGGGCCGAAGCCGCGCGGACGCACGGGGAGCCGGTCGGCCGCGAGGGACCGACGTCGAACGCCACGGCCATCACGGGCGTGCCGCACGTCGAAGGCTCGGTCAACGACCCCGTCTCGGGCGTCCAGACGGCCTTCAACGGTACGCTCGCCCAGAACGTCGACCCGAATAACCCCCCGGCGCACGTGACGCCGCCGTCCGTCGTGGTGACGGCGAAGGGAGGGATGTTCTCCGGGGCGGTCGGCAACGGGCCGGTGGAGACGTTCGCGCCGTCGCCGCTCCTCCAGACGATGTCGACCCGCCGGGGTCTCGAACTCGGCTTCGACACGAAGGACGTCTCGCTCCGCGCGTTCGGAAACTTCGATGACGGCCTGCCGTCGTCGACCGGCATCAACGAGTTTCGCCAGACCCTCTACGGCGTGGCGCTGATGCCCAAGCTCGGGACCGACCGCGTGAAGGTCCGCGTCCTCTACCAGTACGTCGAGGACGGGAGGGACCCGTTCTACGTGACGCCCCCGACCCTCGCGCCGGCGGTCGGCGCCGCCGCGGCCCCCGGCACGCAGGGGGCGTTCGGGACGCCGGGTACGCCGGTGACGCCCGGGACCCCGGGCACGCTCGGCGCGCCGATCCCGCAGCCCACGTTCTACGGCTCGACTCCGAAGAAGGGGAGCCTCCTCTCTTTCTCCGCGGACCTCGTGCTCGAGCCCACGACGAACCTCACGCTGCGGGGCGAGGCCGTCCGCAGCGAGTTCACGACCGACAAGGACACGAAGCCGCTTCAGGACGACTGGGCCTATGCCCTCCTCCTGACCGCCAACCCGGCCGGGTTCTCGTTCTCGGGCGGCATCCGGCTCGTCGGCGACCAGTTCGGCGCGCCGGCGAACCCCGCGCTCATCGCGGGCCGCAAGATCTACGACGCGTCGCTGTCGCGCTCGTTCGGGATGCTCTCGCTCTCGGCGAACTACGCGCACACGGGCGATTCCGGCGGCGCCGGTTCGGGCACGACGGGTTTCGCGACGCCGAGCGGCGCCGCGGACGCGGGCGCCCTCACGGCCTCCTACAGCTTCGCGGCGAGCCAGACGTCCGTGTCGGCCTCGATGCAGGAGAACCGCGCCGAGTCCGCCGGGTCCACGAACAAGTCGACGAATCTCAACGTCTCGGTCGCGCAGCCCCTCGGCCAGTTCCAGTTCTCTCTCGGCCTCCTCGGGGGCCGGCAGGAGACGGACGGGCTCTACACGAGCCAGGCCGAGACGCGCGGCGCGTCGTTCGGCATCTCGCGCCAGGGCCAGGTCCTGTCCGTCCAGACGAGCGCGGGCGTGAACCAGTCGAAGGACCGGCTGACGGGTGACCTGACGACGAGCTACAACGTCGCCGTCACGCCCGACGTCGCGCTCCTGAACCGGATGGTGAACGTGACGCCGCTCGGCTCGTGGACGCGCCAGACGGCGACGAACGTCCTCTTGGACTCGAGCTCGTGGAGCTGGGGCGGACGCCTGACGGTCCGCACGTGGGGAAAGATCCGCGGGTTCGCCGTGTGGGCGCAGTATCTCGAGTCCGCGATGGCGCCCGCGGCGGCGGACCAGCCGATCATCCGCGACCGGCGCTTCGGCGCGGGCCTCGCGGTTCTCTTCGGCGGCGGCTCGCTCGCGCCGTCCGTCGCCCAGCAGACGATCACGCCGCAGCTCGGCGTGCATTGACGAAACCGGGGCGGCCGTCCCCCGGCGCCCCGGTTATGATCTCCGGCCGATGGCGCCCCGCGTCGACTGGCACCGCTACTTCATGAACATCGCGCGCGAGGTCGCGAGCCGGGCGACGTGTCCGCGCAAGCATGTCGGGGCCGTGATCGTCCGCGACAAGCGGATCCTCTCGACCGGCTACAACGGCTCGCTCCGCGGCCTCCCGCACTGCGACGAGACCGGGTGCCTGATGGAGGACGGGCACTGCGTCGCGACGGTCCACGCGGAGGCGAACGCGATCCTCCAGGCCGCCATGAACGGCGTGCGCATCGAGGGCGGCGAGATCTACACGACCGCGTCGCCCTGCTGGAACTGCTTCAAGCTCATCGCGAACTCGGGCCTCTCGGCGGTCTACTTCGGAGAGTTCTACCGGGAGAAGCGCATCCACGACTACGCCGAGAAGGTCGGGATCGAGCTCGTGGACCTCTCGGCGCTCTCGGCCGCGCCGGTTCCCTCCCCGCCGGCCGGCTGATCAGGTGCGCCGGCGCGCGGACCGCGCCAGGAACTCCTCGATCATGTTCGCCGCAGCCTTCGGGAGGCGGAAGAAGCGCGCCCCGAAGCCCGGCCGCCCGACTTCGGTCCGTCTCATGACGATGACCTCGCCGGTCACGATCTTCCCGCTCCGGTCGTGGGGCAGCGTGAAGCTGATCTCGAGGCGCGAGCCCACGGGGGCGGGCTCGTCCGTCGCCGTGAAGAATCCGCTCGCGGACAGGTCCGTGAGGCGGCCCTCCGCGTGGTTCCCGTCGCGCCAGAACGTGAGTTCGGCGTCGACGGGCACGCGGGGAGCGCGGGGGCGGAGAGGGACGTCGTCCATGTGTCGCCGGAGAGTGTCGCGAACTTCGCCAAGTTTACCCGACGGACGGGCGAGCGGAAGCCGGCCCGGTCACCACGTGAGGTTGAACCCGAGGAGCGCCGTCCGCCCCGGCAGCGGGACGCCGGGCACTTCTTCGTACGGGACGTCCCCGAGGTTCTGGGCCTCGGCGTAGAACTCGAGCACCCGGCCCTCGAAAGCCTGCCAGGAGAGACGGGAGGACAGGAGCCAGACCCCGTCCGAGAAGCTCGGGCGCGAGACGTACGAGAGGCGCGCCGTGAGAGAGAGGGAGAGCGGGAGCGCGACGCCTGCGGCGAGATCGATCTTGACGTGGAGCGGGTCGAGCAGGAAGCGGCTCCGGGTCGCGCCGCCCGCGGCCGCGGAGAGGGCCGCGAGATCCGTGAAGTTCCACGCGGCCTGGATCGAGAGCGCCGACAGGAACGCCGGCCGGCCGCGCCCCCACGACGCGGAAGCCTCGATGCCGTCCGTGACGGCCTCGCCGAAATTGCGCGCGCGGAAAACGGGATCGCCGGACCCCGCCGCGAAGTCGATCGCGTTCGTCGCGTTCCGGTGGAAGTACCCCGCGTCGAGGTCGAGCGGCCCCGCCGCCCACGTCGCGCCCGCGTCGACCGTCCACGCGGTCTCGGGCTCGAGCCCGGGGTCCCCGGCGACCCCGGGGCCGCTCGCGTAGAGCTCGAAGAACGTCGGCGCGCGGAAGCTCGTGCCGAACGACGCGCGGAGCCCGAAGGACGGGGCGATGCGCCACGTGGCGCCGGCGTACGGCGACACGCGCGACCCGTAGCCCTCGAGGGTATCGGCCCTCAGACCGGCACGGAAGCCGCCGACGCCGGGCGCGGCGACGTCCCACGGCCGCGCGAACTCCGCGAAGACGGCGCCGCGGCCCCGGCCGTGGTCTCCGAGGTCCGTCGAGCGCACGGTGTCCCGCCCGCCCTCGGCGCCGAACGCGACCGACCCGCCGAGAGCCGGGTGCGTCGCCGCGATCCGCGCGGTCCCGATCACGGTGTCGCTCGAGAGGGAAGCGGGATCGGTGCTGTCGAGGGCGTCGTCGCCGTGGTGCGCGCGGACGGAGAGCGCGGGCGTCAGCGTGAAACCGCCGAAGGCGAGCGAGCCCGCGAGCGCCGCCGTGCGCGTGCGGGTGGACTCGGCGCTCGGGAACGGCGTCCCCGAGGGGGCACCGAAGGCGCTCTGCACGATCCCGAGACCGAGCGTCACGGGGCCCCTCCCGGTGTCCCACCGGCCGGACACGCGGAGGGTGTCCGTCGCGGCCTCGGTGCCGTCGCGGAAGCCCGACGTCTCGGCACGCCACCAGTCCACGCCGACCGCTACGGGCTCGGCGACGCGCACGGCGAGGCGAGCGCCGCCCTGGTCGAGGGATTGCGTGCCGTGGGCGTACCGCCCCTCGAGCTGGACCGCGGCGCGCCCCAGGTCGCCGCCGCGCGTCACGACGTTCACGGCGCCGCCGACCGGACCCGCGCCCCACACGGCGGAGCCCGGCCCCGCGAGGACCTCGATCCGCTCGATCGCGGCGACGGGAACGTCGACGTCGAGCGAGAAGTGGTTGCTTCCGGGATCGTTCACGGGCTGGCCGTCCACGAGGACGAGCGTCCCGTTGAAGCCGGCGCCGCGGATCGAGACGTCGGCCTGCGCGGCGGCCGGGCCGCGCGAGCGCACGTCCACGCCGAGGACGGAGCGCAGGACGTCGGGCAGCGTGTGCGCGCCGGGGAGGGCGCCGATCTCCGCGCGCGTCACGACCCGCACGACGGCGGTCCCGGGCGCGTCCTCGAGACGGGAGGCGACGGCGGTGAGCACCCGGGGGGCTTTCGGCGGCTCGTCCTCCTCGGGCACGTCCTGCGCCGCGCCGGGAGGGCAGAGCGCGAGGCCGAGGACGGCGACCGCGACGAAGGAAGGCGCCCTCACGGGGCCGAGGATAGCGAATGCCGGCGGCCCGTTTCTTGCGGGTAAAGTGGGCGCGTGGACACGTTGACGCACGGGTTCGCGGGGGCTCTCCTCGCGCGGGCCCTTCCGGGGACGGGCGACGAAGCCCGGGACCGCGCGTTCGCGCGCCGCGAGGCGTGGCTCGGGTTCTGCGCGGCGATGCTCCCGGACGCGGACGCGCTCGTCTCGCCGTTCTCGCCCGAGTTCTACATCACGCAGCACCGGGGCCTCACGCACTCGTTCGTCCTGCTGCCGGCGTGGGCGGTCCTCCTGGCGCTCGTCGCGTCGGTCCGTCCGCCCGCCGCCGCGGGAGAGCCCGGGAGCCCGGTGCGGCGCGTCTTCCGCGTGCGCCTTCTCGCCGTCTCGGCCGTCGCCGTGCTCTCGCACGTCCTCATGGACTGGATCACGTCGTGGGGGACGATGTTCTTCTCGCCGCTCGACTGGTCGCGCTTCGCCCTCGACTGGGTCTTCATCCTCGACGCGGTCCTCACGGGCCTTCTCGTGCTCGGCCTTCTCGGCGTCGCGCTCGTCGCGCGGCGGGGCGGCCTGGCTCGCTCGCGGATCGCCGCGCGCGCCGGCCTCCTCGCGGCGACCGCGTACGTCCTCTTCTGCGGCGTGAAGCACGCCGAGGCGAGCCGTCTTCTCGCGCGCCTCGGCCCCCGGGCCGCGACCCGCGCCGCGATCCCGCAGCCCGGCTCGCCCGATCGCTGGCTCCTTCTCGCGGACGACGGGACGAACGTATCGGCGTCCTTCGTCGACCTCGGCAAGCGCGGATTCGAGGGGGCCCGCGCCGCCGGCTCCGAGGAGTTCGCGCGCACCGGCTACGCGGGAGGCCTGAAAGCGCTGGTCGCGCATCTCGGCGGCGTCTACCGCTCGCGCGACGACCTCCTGACGCGCGTGATCCCGCGCGCAAACGGTCCTTTCGCCGCGCGAACGCTGGAGACGGGCGTCGCCGGCGTCTTCGGCCGGTTCGCGCGCTTCCCGGCGGCGCGCGAAGAGGCCGAGGCCGACGGGAGCGTGCGCGTCGTCCTGCGCGACGTGCGGTTCGGGTACCTCGCGCCCGGAATCGACCCGTTCACGTACGTCGTGCGCTACGACCGCGCGGGCCGTGTCCTCGCCGCCGGCTTCCCGTCGGGACGCTGGATGCGGGGCGAGACGGCGTCGGGAGTGGGAGCGGCGCGATGACGCGGATGCCGGTGCTCTTCGTCGGCCACGGGTCGCCCCTGAACGCGATCGAGGACAACGCCTGGAGCCGCGGCCACGCGGCGCTCGCCGGCCTCGCGCCGAGGCCGCGCGCGATCCTCGCCGTCTCGGCGCACTGGGAGTCGGACGGCACGTTCACGACGCTGGACGACCCGCCCGCGACCATCCACGACTTCGGCGGGTTCCCGGCCGCGCTCTACGCAATGCGGTACGCCGTGCGGGGTGACAGGGCTCTCGCCGGCCGCGCCGCGAACCTCACGGGCGGCTCGGCCGCCGACGGCCGCGGGCTCGACCACGGGACGTGGGCGGTCCTCCACCGGATGTTCCCGAAGGCCGACGTGCCCGTCGTCCAGCTCTCCCTCGACGTCCGCGCGACCGCCGCGGAGCACCTCGCGCTCGGGCGCACGCTCGCCCCGCTGCGCGACGAAGGCGTCCTGATCCTCGCAAGCGGGAACCTGACGCACGACCTCAGGGACGCGTTCTCGCGGATGCGCCGCGGCGACCCGATGACGCCCGACTGGGCCGCACGCTTCGACGCGGACACGGCGCGCGCGCTGACCGCCCGCGACGAGGGTTGGCTCGTCCGCGCGCTCGACACGCCCGACGGGCACCGGGCGCATCCCACGCCGGAGCACTGGCTGCCGGTGCTCTACGCCTTCGGGGCGTCGGACGCGGAGGACGGCGCGACCTTCCCGGTCACGGGCTTTGACCTCGGGTCGCTTTCGATGCGCTGCGTCCTCTTCGCCTGACGGTCAGGGCGCGCCGTGGACGGCGATCTCGCGCCGGGGGACGGCGGCGAGGGCCGCCGCTTCGACGTCGAGCATCTCGTCGAGGCGCCTCGCCGTGGCGGCCTCGCCGGCATGCGCCGTCGCGAGGTCGAGGTAGACCGGGCCGTGCCGGGCCTCGGCCTCGGCGAGCTCGCCGTAGAACGCCGCGAGGCGCGCGTCCGTCACGCGCTCGAGGAGGCGCTCGAACCGCTCGTGGCTGCGGGCCTCGATGAGGGCGGCGACGAGGAGGAGGTCGAGGCCGCGCGCGGGCTCGGCGCCGCTCCGGCAGGCGGCGCGCAGGCCTGCGACGTAGAAGTTGCGACGCTTCGTCGGGAGCGGCGCGCCGGCGCGCTTCGCTTCGCGCGAGGCCTTGCGGAAGTGCGCGAGCTCCTCGGACGCGAGGGCCGAGAGCGCGTCCGCGAGGCCGGGCACCCCCGGATACGACCCGACGAGCGAGAGCGCGTACACCGCGGCCTGCAGCTCGCAGACGGCGTGGTCCGCGAGGAACGCGGGGAGGTTCTCCGGGGCCAGGACGCGCTCGGCCCACGCCACGGGCGTCCTCGAGCGGAGGGCGATCCCGTTCACGGCCCGGGCGCGGTCTCGCCGGCGATTCCGGGCGCCGGCTCGCTTTCCGACGCGACGGTCCTTCGCGGCGAGCCGGCCTCGGACGCCCGCGCGAGGAACGCGGAGGCGGCGCCGAGATGCGCCGTGCGGGCGAGGATGCGCCAGAAGACGACCGCCTGCTGGCCGAGGACGATCAGCGCGAGCGCGGCCGCGTCCCTGCCGTCCCAGACCGGGCCGAGCAGCGCCCAGGCGAGGAGGGGCAGGACGCCGAGGGCGCCGAAGAGGATCTCGAGCGCGAGGACGCGGACGGGGCGGCGCGCGAGAAAGCCCAGGGCCGCGCCGAACGCCCCGACGAGGTTCGCCTTGCCCGAGCGGCCCATCGCGGCGCGCGTGTAGAGGACGACGAGGCGGACGATCGCGGCGACGACGAGGAACGCCCCGAGCCTCAGCAGGCCGAGGAGGAGGGCCTCCCACTCGTAGCGCAGGTCTTCGGCCTCGTAGAGGGAGCCGGTCGCGGCGTAGACCCAGCGGTACGCGGCCGCGATCCCGACGAGCGAGAGCGCGCCGAGGAGAAGCGACGGCAGCGCGAAGCGCGCGGCGTCGGCGCCGAACGCGGCGAGGCTGCCGCGCTCCTTCTCGCTTCCGAAGCGGCCGGCGAAGCCGCCCGCGAGGAGCGCCGAGAGGGCCGCCGCGAGGACCGCGAAGCCGGCGGCGGAGCTCGCGACGCCCGTCGTGGCCAGGAGACCGGAGAGCGGCGAGTGGCGGCTGCCGGGCCCGCCGTCGTCGCCGGTCGCAATCGCGTCCCACGCCGAGAGGTCGCCGAAGACGTCGGGCCGCGCGCGGGAGATCTCGCCGTAGAACGTGAAGAGCGCCGCGTTCGGCGCGGCGAGCCGGGCGGCCCACGGGCTCCGGTCGAGCGCCTGTCGGAGCGCCGCGTTCACGGGGTGCGCGAACGCGTACGCGAGGAGGAGGTTGAAGACGAGCGCGAGGAGGAGCGCCTTCCACGTGCCGAGCGCCGAGACCGCGCCGCGGGCCGCCAGGACGAGCACGGAGTCTCTCTTCACGGGATCCCCGCCCATCCGAGGAGGGAGAACGTTTCGAGGAGGTTCTGGGCCCAGAACATGAAACGGGACGTCCAGACGCGCGAGGCGCGCGGGTCCGGCTCCGTCCGGCGGCCGTTGTTCAGCGTGTTCCCGTCGAGCAGGCACTTGCGCGCCGGGTCGACCTCGGCCGAGACGAGCTTCGGCCCGCGCAGCGTCCAGCGGATCCACTGCTCGGCGCCGGACCACGGCCGCGTGAGCGTCGAGCCGTCCTTGAACGTGAAGACGACGTCGACGGGCCAGACGGCCTCGCCGAAGCGCTGGACGACGACGGTGGACGCGTACGTTCCCGACCCGTCCTTCGCGACCTCGAACTTCCGCTCCGAGCCCTCGCCCGAGAAGCCCGTGAGGCCCGTGGCCTCGTGCGTCTCGACCGACGTGACGGCGTAGTCGACGGACCCCGCGGTCGAGACGATCCCGGCGACCGAGTCCGCCGCGCCCGCGCCCGCGACCTCCCTCACGACGCCGAGGAAGTCCGCCGTCGTCGGGTGCCGGAACGCGAAGCGCGTCGCGTACGTCTTCATGACCTTCGCCCAGAGGGCCTCGCCGAACGTCCGCTCGCACGACATGAGGAGGAGCGTCGTGCGCAGGTACGCGTTGCTGCGGATCGCGTCGCCGTTCAGCTGGCGGTACGAGGGGACGGCCTGGGCGTCCGAGCGCGAGGCGGCCTGCCAGCGGTGGAAGCGGTCGGTCGTGACGAACGGGTACGGCACGGTGACGCCGGCGAACGTCACGGGAAGGCCGTAGAAGCGGACGACGAGCGACGGGTCGCCGTAGGCGGCCTCGAGCGCCTTCGTCGTCGCGTACGTGTTGAAGCCTTCGTCGAGGTGCGCCTCCTCGAACTCGTTCGAGGCGAGCATCCCGTAGAAGACCTGGTGGCCGAACTCGTGGATCGTGACGCCCTCGGGCGAATGGGCCCTCTTCGGCGCGAGCTCGCGGCCGCCTCCGACGAAGAGCGTCGGGTACTCCATCCCCTCCGTGTGGCTGCCCCACGGCGGGTCGACGACCGTGAGGACGGGGTACGGGTACGGCAGGTAACGCGTCCCGAAGTCTTCGAGGCCGACTTTCGTCGCCTTCAGGTAGCGGTCGCGGAGCGGCCGGTGGTCGGGCTGGAGGAGGAGGACGATGTCGACGTTCGGGAGGCCCTTCGCGCTGAACGTGTCGCGCACGACCTCGAAGCGCGGACAGGCCGCGAACGCGAAGTCGTGGACGTCCTCGGCGACGAAGTGCGCGCGCACGAGGTCCCCGGCGAGCTCCGTCTCCTCCTTGAGGACGCCCGTCCCGCCGATGTGACCCTTGTCCGCCTTCGGGAGCGTCAGGGAGACGTCGTAGTCGCCGAAGTCCGCAAAGAACTCGGTGCCCGCGTGGAACTGGTGGGCGTTCCAGCCGGCGTCCGTCGCGACGCCGAGCTTCGGGAACCACTGCGCGCCGAGGAGGTAGTCGTCCTTCCAGCCCGTCCGCGCGACGGCGCGCGGGAACTTCGCCTCCCAGTCCACGCGGAAGACGAGCGTCTCGCCGGGGGCGACGGGCCGGGGGAGCGGGACGGAAACGAGCGTCCGGTCGTCCGGGTTGCCGTCGTCGGGGGAGACGTACTTCAGCCCAGGCGTCAGGTCCGTGCCGTCGTCGAGCGAGATGCGGTGGATCTCCGTGAACGCCCAGCGGGCCGGGTCCTTCGCGGCGAGACCCCGGTCCGGGCGCCCGCCGCCGCGGGCCTGCTCGACGAGCCACGTCGAGCGGTCGTTGCGCCACGCGTTCAGGTACAGGTGGAGCGCGAGGTCGGAGAACGCGTGCTTCGTCCGGTTCGTGAAGCGGACCGTCTCCTTGCCCGTGACGACGTGCTCGGCGCTGACGGCCGCCTCGATCGTGTACGAGGCCACGGGGGGGACGCGCGAGCCGGCGTCGAGGTGCGCGGCGGCGGTGAGGGCGGCGAGGGCGACCAGCCGCGCGGCGCGGAGGAGTGTCACGGGGGGCGATCCTAGCAGGCGGTCCGCCGCGGGCCAGGGGCCCGCCGCCTAGAATCGGCACGGTGGCGAAGACGAAGACCCCGGCCGCGCGGGCGGCCGAGCTCCGGGAGACGATCGGGCGTCACGCGCGCCTGTACTACGTCGAGGACCACCCCGAGATCACGGACGCCGAGTACGACGCCTTGATGCGCGAGCTCCTCGCGCTCGAGGAGGCGCACCCGGAGCTCGTGACGCCGGACTCCCCGACGCAGCGCGTCGGCGGGACGCCCGTCTCGAGCCTGCCGAGCGTCCGCCACGAGATCCCGCTCCTCTCGCTCGAGAACGCGTACTCGCCGGAGGAGCTGAAGGCCTGGGCGGACCGCGTGGCGGACCGGCTCGGCCGGACGCCGGAGTTCGTCTGCGAGCTCAAGATCGACGGCCTCTCCGTCTCGCTCGTTTACGAGGACGGCCGCCTCGCGAGAGCCGCGACACGCGGGGACGGGACGACGGGCGAGGACGTCACCCCGAACGTGAGGACGATCCATGCGGTGCCGCTGGAGTTGAAGACTTCGGAGAGGATTTCTGAGAAGGGTAAGAAGGGTGCGGCTGAAGTGGCCCCGGCTCGCGCGACGAGCGGCGCCGGAGGCGCGGGTCATTCACCTTCCAAGAATCTTCGAATCCCCCGGTTGCTCGAAGTCCGCGGCGAGGTTTACATGTCGAAGAAGTCCTTCGCGGCGCTGAATGCCGCTCGGGAGGAGGCGGGGGAGCCGCTCTTCGCGAACCCGCGCAACTCGGCCGCGGGCTCCCTGCGGCTCCTGGACGCGAAGATCACGGCCTCGCGGCGTCTTTCTGCGTTCCTCTACTCCATTGCAAGATGGGAAGGCCCCGGGGAACCGCAGAAGCAGGGCGAAAGCCTCCTCACACTCGAAGAATTCTCCTTACCCGTCAATCCGCACCGCGAGGTGGTTGCGGACGTGGGCGGGATCCTGGACTTCCTCGAGGAATGGAAGACGAAGCGCCACACGATGCCGTTCGAGACGGACGGTGTCGTCGTGAAGGTGGACGCCGTCGCCGACCAGAAGCGCCTCGGCCAGACCGCGAAGTTCCCGCGCTGGGCGGTCGCGTACAAGTACCCGCCCGAGGAGGCGACGACCGTCGTGACGGACATCGTCGTCCAGGTGGGGCGCACGGGCGTCCTGACGCCCGTCGCCGAGTTCACGCCCGTCCTCCTCGCCGGGTCCACCGTCCGCCGCGCGACGCTCCACAACATGGAGGACCTCTCCCGCAAGGACGTCCGCATCGGCGACACCGTGGCGGTGGAGAAGGGCGGCGACGTGATCCCGAAGGTGACGCGCGTCCTCCTCGAGAAGCGCCCGAAGGCCGCGAAAGCGTTCGTGATGCCGGAACGCTGCCCGGCTTGCGGCGAGAACGTCGTCCAGAGGGAGGGCGAGGTCGCGGTCCGGTGCGTCAATCCCGGCTGTCCGGCCCAGATCGCCGAGTCGCTCCGCCACTTCGTCACGCGCCGCGCGATGGACGTGGAGGGCCTCGGCGACGAGCGGATCGAGCAGCTCCGGGAGGCGGGCCTTCTGAAGGACGTCTCCTCGCTCTACGACCTGACGGCCGGGGAGCTCGCGCCGCTCGAGCGCTGGGGCGAGAAGTCGGCCGCGAACGTCGTCGCCGAGATCGAGCGCTCGAAGGACGCGGGGCTCACCCGCCTCCTCTTCGGCCTCGGGATCCGGCAGGTGGGCGAGAAGACTGCGAAGATCCTCGCGAGGCGCTTCCGGGCGATGGACGCGCTCGCCGGGGCGGACGAGGAGGCCCTCACGTCCATTCCCGAGGTCGGCCCCGAGACCGCTCGCGGGATCCTCGACTGGTTCGCCCATCCCCCGAACCGCAGCCTCCTGAAGAAACTAGGCGAGGCCGGGGTCCGTATGACGGAGGAGGCCGGGGCCGCGGGGCCGGGCGGAGCCCTGTCCGGGGGTATCTTCGTCCTCACGGGGACCCTGCCCCGGCGGACGCGGGACGAAGCCACGGCGGCCATCGAGTCCGCGGGCGGAAAGGTGAGCGGCAGCGTGTCGAAGAAGACGACGGCGGTCATCGCCGGCGAAGAGGCCGGGAGCAAGCTGGAGAAGGCGAGGGCGCTCGGCGTCGCCGTCTGGACCGAGGACGACCTCGACGCAGCGCTGAAGGGGAAGACGTGAGCGCCTCGCCGCTCGTCCTCGTCGTCGACGACGACGCCGCCAGCCGCAAGGCCATGGCGCTCACGCTCACGACGGACGGGCGCCGCGTCGAGGAGTTCGGCGACGCGGACTCGGCGCTCGAGCGCGCGGTCGAGGACGCGTCGGTCGCCCTCGTCGTGACCGACCTCAAGATGCCGGGCAAGACGGGCCTCGACCTCGCTTCGGACCTCGCGGCCGCGCGCCCGGACGTCGCCGTCCTCCTCGTGACGGCGCACGGCGACGTCGAGACGCTCCTCTCGGCGCGGGCGCTCGGCACCGTCGACTACGTCGCCAAGCCGCTCGCGAAGGACGACCTCAGGCTCCGGGCCGAAGCGGCCCTCAAGCGCGCGCGCCAGGCGGGCGAGATCCGGGACCTGCGCGAGCGCCTCGACAAGCGCTTCGGTTTCGAGGCGATCCTCGGGATCAGCAAGCCGATGGAGCGCCTCTTCGAGAAGCTGCGCGTCGTGGCCCCGGCGAAGACGACGGTCCTCCTCGTCGGCGAGTCCGGGACCGGCAAGGAGCTGGTCGCGAACGCGCTCCACCACAACTCCCCGCGGCGGGCGCGCGCGTTCGTCGCGCTGAACTGCGGGGCGATCCCGCGCGAGATCATCGAGTCCGAGCTCTTCGGCCACGAGCGCGGCGCGTTCACGGGCGCCCTCGTGAAGCGCATGGGCCGCATCGAGCAGGCCGCCGGGGGAACGCTCTTCCTCGACGAGGTCTCCGAGATGCCGCCCGACCTGCAGGTGAAGTTCCTGCGCGTCCTCGAGGAGAAGCGCGTCACGCCCGTCGGCGGCAACGAGTCGAAGGACGTCGACTTCCGGCTCGTCGCGGCGACGAACCGCGACCTCGTCAGGGAGATCGAGGCCGGCCGCTTCCGGCAGGACCTCTACTACCGGCTCTCGGTCGTGACGCTCGAGATCCCGCCGCTCCGCGAGCGCAAGGACGACATCCCGCTCCTCGTCGAGCGCTTCCGGGCCCTCTTCGCCGAGGAGCACGGCAAGACGGTCACGGGAGCGACGCCCGCGGCGCTCGCGGCGCTCGTCGCCTACGAGTGGCCGGGCAACGTGCGCGAGCTCAAGAACGTCCTCGAGAGCGCGGTTCTCTTCGCCGCGGGCCCGCGCATCGACGTCGCGGACCTGCCGCCGGCGATCCGCGCGCGCGCGCCGGGCCGCCCGCGCTCGGGCGAGTGGGCCGCCGTGAAGCTCCCCGTGCCGGTGCCCGCTGCCGTGACCGAAGCCGCCGCGGGCGCGGCCCCTTCCGCTCCCGTCGCCGTGGCGGAGCCGGCGTTCACGGGCAGCCTCGTCGGCCGGACGATGGACGAGATCGAGCGCGAGGCGATCCTCACGGCGCTCCAGATCTCGGGCGGGAACCGCCGGAAGGCGGCCGAGGCGCTCGGGATCGGCCTGCGCACCCTCCAGCGAAAGCTCAAGGAATACCGCGGCGAGCCCGTCGGGGACGATGACGGCGACGAGGACGGCGAAGACGGGCCGTAGGTCCCGCTACTTCAGGTTCTGGACGACGGCTTCGTCGCTTTTCGAGATCCCGACGGCCCGGACCTCCCCGCGCTATCCTCGTCACCCGAAGAGGAGAGCGCCATGGACGTCCCGATGAAGGTCTACGTCACGTGCCCGATGGCCGACCTCAAGCAGGTGCCCGGGACGCTCATTGCCGTGTCGCCCCACGGGTTCTACGAGGTCAACGTCGCCTTCGGCGCGAACACGCACCTGATCGTGGTGCCCATCGACGCGACGACCCTCACGGCGCAGGAGCCCGTCCTGAACCCGCCGGCGAGTTTCGAGGTCGAGCGCTAGAGAGCCGGCGTCGGGAGCGTCAGGACGCCGACTCGACCGGCTCGGGTCCGGCGGGCCGCTCGGCGGCCTCGAACGCCTCGGCGCCGCGGCGCTGGAAGGCCTCCACCGCCTTCAGAACCCTCCGGCGCGCGTCCTCGACGAAGAGCGTCTGCGAGTCCACGGCGCCCTCGCCTTCCTTCGGCGCGAGGCGGACGTACGTCCCGTCCGGCTTCAGCTCGCGCGCGCGCACGTTGTCCTTCCACATCGTGTCGAGGGCCTCGACGAGCTGCTTCGCGAGCGCGGGCTCGACGACGGGAAAGGCGATCTCGACCCGGCGGAAGAAGTTGCGCTGCATCCAGTCCGCCGACGAGAGCCACGTCTCCCGCTCGCCGCCGTTCTCGAAGACGAACGCGCGGCTGTGCTCGAGGAATCGCCCGACGATCGACCGGACGCGGATCGTCTCGGAGACGCCCGGAAGTTCCGGTGTCAGGCAGCAGATCCCGCGCACGAGGAGGTCGACCGGGACGCCGGCCTGCGAAGCCTCGTAGAGGGCCGCGATGACCTTCGGGTCGACGAGCGCGTTCATCTTCGCGCGGATGCCCGACGGACGCCCCGCCTTTGCGTGCGCCGTCTCCCGGGCGATGGACTCGAGGACCCACCGGTGGAGGTCCCGCGGCGCCGTGACGAGGCGCGCGTACGTCGTCTTTCCCGCGAAGGCCGTGAGCGCGTTGAAGAAGCGGGTCGCGTCCTCCCCGAACTCCGGCCGGCAGGTCATGAGGCCGATGTCCGTGTACGTGCGCGCCGTCGAGGAGTTGTAGTTTCCCGTCCCGAGGTGGACGTAGCGTCGGATCTCGTCCTTCTCGCGCCGCACGACGAGGGCGATCTTGCCGTGCGTCTTGAGGCCGACGACTCCGTAGACCACGTGGACGCCCGCCTGCTCGAGCGACTTCGCCCACGTGATGTTGTTCTCCTCGTCGAAGCGCGCCTTGAGCTCGACGAGGACGGCCACCTGCTTGCCGTTCTCGGCCGCGCGGACGAGGGCCGGGATGAGGCCCGAGTCGGGGTTCGTCCGGTAGAGCGTCATCTTGATCGCGACGGTCTTCGAGTCCACGGAGGCCCGCTCGATCATCTCCACGACCGGCGAGAACGAGTCGTACGGGTGGTGGAGGAGGATGTCGCCCGCCCGGATCGCGGCGAAGATCGACGTGTCGGGCTGGCCGAGGATCGCGGGGATCGCAGGGGAGAAGGGCGGGTCCTTCAGCTCGCGCCGGTCGAGCTTCACGAGCGACATGAGGTCGCCCGGTCCGAGCGGCCCGTCGACCTCGTAAATCTCGTTCTCCGTGATCTCGAGCTGCTTGACGAGGAGCTTGCGGACGCGCTTCGGCGTCCGGGGCGCCACCTCGAGGCGCACCACGGCACCGAACCGGCGGCGGCGGACCTCCTGCTCGATCGTCGCAAGGAGGTCGGACGCCTCGTCTTCCTGGATCTCGATGTCCGCGTCGCGCGTGACGCGGAAGAGGTGCGACGAGACGATCTCGAGCCCGGGGAAGAGGTCGCCGAGATTCGCCTGCAGGAGGGACTCGAGGAGGAGGAAGTCCGCCTTCTCCGGCCTGATCTTCTTTTTCCCTTCCAGGATCTCGCGCAGCGGGAGGAGGCGCGGGAGGACCTGCGGGACCTTGACGCGCGCGAACTTCACGTCGCCGCTCTCCGGGTTCCTCACCTCCACCGCGAAGTTCATCGACAGGTTCGAGAGGAACGGGAACGGGTGGCCGGGGTCGACGGCGAGGGGGGTCAGGACGGGAAGCACGTTCCGCCGGAAGTACGCGGCGGCGCCGGCGCGCTGTTCCTCGTTCAGGGCGTCCCACGTGAGGACCGCGATCCCGTTCACCGCGAGCTTCGGGAGGAGGTCGGCGACGAGGCACGCGGTCTGGCGCGCCTCCATCTCCTGCACCACCGTCCGGATGCGCGCGAGGGCCTCGACCGGCGCAAGGCGGTCGTCCGAGTGCTCGACGACCCCCGAGGAGATCTGGTCGAGGAGGCCCGACACGCGGATCATGAAGAACTCATCGAGGTTCGTCTCCGTGATGCAGAGGAACTTCAGGCGCTCCAGGAGCGGCCAGCGCTCGTCGAACGCCTCGTCGAGGACCCTCTGGTTGAACGCGAGCCACGAAAGCTCCCGGTTCAGGAGGGGCAGCGCCGGGCCCGCCGGCGCGGGCGCCGCGGACGGCTCGTTCTCGACGAGGATGAGCTTGCGGCGGCGCTTGGGTCTGGGTTCGTTGTGGAACATGGCGGGGCCCCCTCGTTCCGGGGGGAAGGAAGGATACGCCCGCCGTGGAAGGGAGACGTTTTACGCGTCACTCAAGCCCGGTGCTCCGGCCTGAGGAGGTCGAGGACCGTCTTGACCGGCGCGAACGTCTCCTTCGGCACCTCGACGAATACCGTCTCCCAAAAGGCCATGGCGCCATTCCATAACCCTGGCCTTTCCAACGCTTTGAGTGGCCTTCCCTCGTGCGTCTTGCCCGCGATGAAGACGGCGTCCTCGTCCACGAACCGGGAGAGGTCGTGGGCCCTTCCCGCGGCGTCCCTGAGAGAGCACGCGAGGTCCACCGGGTTGAAGTGGGTGGCCGTTTTCCAGATTGCGGCCTGGGACGGATCTTCGAGGTCCACCTGCGCCGACTCGACGATCTGGAGGGTCTCTCCGCCCGGCCCGGCCACCCAGAAGGGGCCACCGCCGGGCTCGCCCGCGTTGCGTACGACGCCGCAGACGCGGATCGGCCTCTCGCGTCGGCTCGTCCGCTCGAGCTTCACGAGGAGGCCGCTGAGGAGCCGCTTCCAGAGAAGCGTCGGGCCGCGGCGCGCGTCCGGGACGACGTTGTCGATGTTCTTCACGAGGACGACGTCGCCGCCCGCGCGCGCGACGTCGCCGAGGTTCTTCAGGAGCGCGCCGTGGCCGCCGGGGCGGAAGAGGAGCGCGCCGGACGCCGTGCGAAACGGGCGTCCGTCCGCGTCGCCCGCGATCGTGTCGGTCGACGGCGACTGCTCGGAGAACGAGACGTCGAAGCGCGCGCCCGTCGCGCGCTCCACGCGCGGCCGGATTTCCCGCAGCGTCTCGTCGAAGGCGCCGCGATGGAGAGGAGAGACCGTGAAATGCACGCGGCAGAGCCCCGACGCATCACGCACGGTGCCGGCCGCCTCGTGAAGATGCTCTTCGAAGGCGGTGCGCGGCCCGTCCGGATAGACGTGGAACGGGATCAGCGCCTTGGGCGCACCGGAAAGCTCCTCGAAGGTCCCGCGGAACGCGAACATGGACCTGCTCTCGTCGAATCTCTTCCTCTCCGCGGTCTCGGGATTTCCCGGGGCGAGGAACGCGAACATCCGGCTCGCGGCGCCGGACGCCGGGACGAACTTCGTGAGGCGGCCCGCGCGCGCGGCCTCGTCCGCGAGCGCGAGGAGCTCGGCGTGCCCGCTCTCGTCGAGCCGCACGACGCCGTCGCCCGCGGTCGCGGCGCGCGCGAGACGCGGGGGAGCGGGCGGGTCCCGGAAGAGAGCGAGCTGGCGCGCGACCTCCGCCTCGGTCAGCCCGTGAGCTTCGATCGCGGCGCGGTCGGCGGGAGAGAGCGATTCCACGGCGCTCAGGATAACCGTCCTCGAGGGCGACGCCGGTTCGGCTGAGAGCCGCTTCCCGTCAGGCTTGCGCCGCCTTCCACGAAGCGTGATACGTCGCGGCGTCGTCCTCGAAGCCGCCGTGCGTCGGCTGCCAGCCGAGGCGGGCGACGGCCTTGCGCGAGTCGACGTGCTGGTCGAACGCGAGCGCGGACGCGAAGTCGCCCATCGTCTTCCGCGCCTCTTCGAGGGGGATCCAGCGGATTTCGCCCGTGAACCCGGAGGCGCGCGCGGCGGCGAGGACGAGGCGGCGCAGCGGCGCGCGCGAGCGGTCCGTCACGTTGAAAATCTCGCTCGAGACCCCGCTCTCGATCGCGCGGACGTAGGCGTCCGCGAGATCGTCCGCGTGGACCGTCGACCAGCGGTTCGAGCCGTCGCCGACGACCTCGAGCCTGCCGGCCGCTGCGCCCGCGAACCACGCGGCGGTCATGCTGCCGCCGTAGCCGTAGACGCACCCGGGCCGCAGCACGAGACCCTTCACCCCGTGCGTCGTGAGGACCGCCTTCTCGACCTCGACGCGGGGAAGCGTCATGGGGAGCGGGGCGAGCGGGGACGTCTCGTCCACGAGCGTCTCGCCGGTGGAGCCGTAGACCCAGACGCCGCTCGTGTAGACGACGGTCTTGACGCCGGCCCCGCGCCCCGCGAGGGACAGGAGCGAATGGACGGCCGCGCGGTCGAGCGCCATCGTGTCCGTCGTGTAGTCCGCGGCGGCGTGGACGAGCGTCGAGCAGTCCTCGGCGCCCTTCCAGCTGCCGGGATCCTGGAGCGTGCCCTGGACGGCGTGGATCTCGTGCCGCGCGAGGCGGGCGGCGCCCGCATCCGTGCGCGTGAGGCCCAGGACGTGGTGGCCGCGGCGGCGGAGTGCCGTCGCGACGCGGAAGCCGATGTGGCCGGTGGCGCCGGTGACGAAGATTCTCATGCCGGGATTATCCTTCCTCGCGAGATGGACGAGCGGAACGAATCGCCCGAGGCGCTCGCCGGGATCGTCCGGTCGCTCGGGATCCCGAACGCGCGGAGGCACGTGTTCCTCTGCTGCGACCAGACGAAGCCGAAGTGCTGCGAGAAGGATCGAGGCCTCGCGGCCTGGGCCTATCTCAAGGCCCGGCTGAAGGCGCTCGGCCTCTCGGAGAGCGGCGGCGTCCAGCGCAACAAGGCGAACTGCCTGCGTGTGTGCGCCGGCGGCCCGATCGCCGTCGTGTACCCCGAGGGAACGTGGTACCGCGCCTGCGACCCGCCGGTCCTCGAGCGGATCATCACGGAGCACCTCGTCGGCGGGAGGCCGGTGGCCGAGTACGTGATCGTCGAGCACCCGCTCGGCGGCGGCGAGGACCCGTGAGCGCCGATCCGGGTCCGCCGTTCGTCGACGACCTCTTCGCGCGACTCCTGATCGACGACGCATGGGCGCTCCGCGACGAGCGCTCCTTCTCGTGGTGGCCGCACCGGGTCGTCCAGCGCGTGCACGCGGAGGAGCCCGTCGGGGAAGGCGACGCCGCCGCGAGCCGCGTGCACGTCGAGACGGACGTCCTCTTCGCGGACTCCGTCACGCTCCGCCAGGCGGGCGTTCTCGCGGACCTCCTGCGGTACCCGCCGCTCGCGGGCTTCGTCGTGGACCGCGAGGACGGCGTCGTGCGCCTGTGGTCGGCGGCGCTCGTGACGAAGGAGACGGCGCCCGTCGCGCTCGGGTTCCTGTCGGCCTCGGCGGCGCTCCAGGCGATCTACGCCGAAGGCGGACGCGAGGGGCTGGAGGACGAGCTCGGCCTCCCGGCCGCGCGGAGCGAGCACCCGCGTTCGGGCTCCCGCCCGCACCCGGACGGGATGCTCGACCTCCTCTCGGCGCGGATCGCGCCCGAAGGGGCGAAGGCGTCGCGTTTCACGGACCCGGGCGACTGGATCGCCGCGGCCGACGCGCTCGGGTCCTTCGGGGCGCGCGCCGAGGCCTCACCGCGCGGGCTGGACGCGCGCCTGCCGTTTCTCGACCCGCTGGAGGGGACGCATCCGCTCGGCCCGCGCGCCTCGGCGCTCCTCCAGGCCCGCCACGGCGATCGCCATCCCGAGATGGGGGCCGGCGTCTTCCTGCGCCTCTTTCTGCCTTCCGACGCCGCTCCCGCGGCGGCGGACGTCGCGCTGAACCTCAACCAGAAGGAGCGCGAGGTGCCGTTCGCGATCGACGCGACGGGCGCGTGGACGCTCGAGTCACCCGAGGCGAGCTTCGAATTCGGGACGCTCGCCGGGGCCCCGCGGCTCTGCTACGCGCGCTTCGTTCCGAACGCGCTGCACCTGCCGGGGCTCCTGCCGGCCCTCGCGGCCGACATGGCGCGCCGCGCGAACGCGGCGCGCGAGCACCTGCACGAGGTCGTGTCGACGGGGTAGGAGCGCGAACGCGTCAGCATCCGCGCGACAGCCGCCGCCAGCCCCAGATCCCGCCGGTGATCTCGGGCGGCAGGCGATGGCCGAGCTGGCGGGCGACGAGGCAGAGCTGCCCGCGGTGGTGGGCTTCGTGCGCCACGAAGTAGCCGGTGAAGAACGGGAGGTCGGGCGGGAAGTTCTGCCACGCGGCCTTCGGAACCTCGCCGCCCCTTTCGACGCCGACCTCCATGAGCTCGGCGATCGCCGCGGCGCTCGTCGCGAGCGCGCGCAGGAGCTCCGGCTGCCGGACGCGCCGCGGGTCCACGTTCTTCGGGATCGCGACGCCGTGGCCCTTCGTCCCGCCGCCGAGCATCTTCAGCCACATGCACCGCGTGTTGTGGAGGTGCGCGGCGATCGTGCGCACCGTCCGGCGCGGCGCGCCGGGCACGGCCCGCGTCCAGATCTCCCGCGGAAGCCCCTCGACGAGGAGCGCCGTCGCGCGGGCGCTCGTGCGCCAGACCTCGACGAGCCGCCGGCCGGCGCCGGGGTCCGGGACGCGCGCGCGCCCGCTGCGGACCGTCATTTCGCCGGGATGAACTTCAGCGCCGTGCCGTTCATGCAGTAGCGCAGGCCGGTCGGCTTTGGGCCGTCGTCGAAGACGTGGCCGAGGTGCGCGTCGCACCGGCGACACAGGACCTCGGTGCGGACCGTGAAGAAGGTGTTGTCGTTCTCCTCGCGGACGGCGCCCTTCGCGATGGGCTGCCAGAAGCTCGGCCACCCCGTCCCGGAGTCGAACTTCGTCTCCGAGTCGAAGAGCGGCAGGCCGCAGCATACGCACACGTACGTGCCCTTCGCGTGGTTGTCCCAGTTCGGACCCGTGAACGCGCGCTCGGTGCCTTTCCTGCGGGTCACGGTGAACTGTTCGGGCGTGAGGATCTTTTTCCATTCGTCGTCGGTCTTGATCACGCGGTCGTGGGACGCGGCGGGCGAAGCGGACGCGGTCATCGGGGCTCCTTTCGGGGAGTTCTCGGACCGGGCGACGAGAACGGCGCCGGCCGCGAGGACGGGGAGGGACACGAGGGAGAGGAGTCCGCGGCGAGTCATTTCCACGCACTTTAAAGGCCGCACGGAGCCCGGTTTATTCCCTCGCGAACATCAGGGCCGCGCCGTTCATGCAGTAGCGCAGGCCGGTCGGTTTCGGGCCGTCGTCGAAGACGTCCCCGAGGTGCGCGTCGCAACGGGCGCAGAGGACCTCCGCGCCGTGAACGCTCCGGACACTCTCGAGGGACGGGACCAGTATGGCCTCCCGGGGGCCCGCCTCGCGCACCGCGTCGCCCGAGATCGGCCGCCAGAAGCTCGGCCAGCCCGTCCCGGAGTCGAACTTCGTCTCCGAGTCGAAGAGCGGCAGGTTGCAGCACACGCAAAGGTACGTGCCCTTCGCGTGGTTGTCCCAGTTCGGGCCCGTGAACGCGCGCTCGGTGCCCTTCCTCCGGGTCACGTTGAACTGCTCGGGCGTCAGGATCTTCTTCCACTCCTCGTCGGTCCTGACCACGCGGTCGCGGGACCCGCCAGGCGAAGGGGGCGAGGTCGTCGGGGCTTCCCGGGAGGGGCTCTTCGACCGCGTCACGAGGAAGGCGCCGGCCGCGAGGATCGGGAGGGATGCGGCGAGGATGGCGGCTCGGCGGTTCATGCCCATGCTCGAAGACCTCCCCGGCCCGCCCTATTCGAGGAGGGCCGAGGCGGCGTCCCGCAGGTCGTCGACCGCCATGCCGATGCGATCTCGATGGGTCCGGAAGCTCAGGATGCACATGCGGATCGCGAAGGCGTCCCCGAGGAGCGTGCCCGTCAGGAGGACCCGCTGCCGGGCGTTCACGCGCGCCATGAGCTCGCGGGTCAGGCGGTTCGCCTCCGCGAGGGACGCCTCCCGGGGCGCGAGGCGGAACGCGAAGAGGGAGAGCTGCGGCTCGGCGGCGATCACCACGCCCGGGATCGCACGCACGGCCTCGACGGCCTCGCGCGCGAGGTCGAGCTTCTCGTCCAGCGACACGCGGAACGCCGCGAGGCCGCACAGCTTCACGGCGAGCCACACGGGGAGCCCGCGGAAGTTCCGCGAGAGCTCCGGCGAGATCTCGCAGAAGTCGACGCTGTCCGGGTCCTCCTGCATGCCGGGCATGTAGTGGGCCTGGACGCTGTGCGAGCGCCTGAGCGCGCCCGGGTCCCTCGCGAGGAGGCACCCGGACCCGTACGGCATGAAGAGGCCCTTGTGCGGGTCGAGGACGATCGAGTCGGCGCGGGACAGTCCGGAGAGAGTCTCGCGGCCGCGCTCCGTCAGCGCGAAGAACCCGCCGTAGGCGGCGTCGGCGTGCAGCCAGAGGGATTCCTTCGCCGCGAAATCGGCGAGGGAGGAGAGGTCGTCCACGGCGCCCGTGTTCGTCGTGCCGGCGCTCGCGACGACGAGGAACGGCGCGAGCCCGGCGGCGCGATCCGCCGTGACCCGCTCCGCCAGCGCGTCGAGGCGCATGCGGAACGTCGCGTCGGACGGGATCTCGCGCACGTTCGCGGCGGGGAAGCCCGCGAGGAGCGCGGCCTTCCGGATGCAGTGGTGGCCCTGGTCCGAGACGTACAGCGTGCCCTTCAGGAAGTTTTCGGGGAGCGTCTCGTGGCGGGCCGCGACGACCGCCGAAAAGTTCGCGAGCGACCCGCCGGACGCGAGGAACCCGCCTGCGGTCTCCGGGTAACCCACGGCGTGCGCGAACCACCGCACGACGTTCGTCTCGAGCTGGACGAGCGCCGGAGCCGGGGCGAAGACGCCCGTGTAGCGATTCACGGCCGCGGAGATCAGGTCGGCGGCAGCGGCGACCGGCTGCCCGCCCCCGGGGATGTACGCCATGAATCCCGGCCCCGCGTTGTTGATGCTCGCGGGAATCGCCCGGTCGAAGAGGAGGTCCAGCAGCGGGCCCGCGTCCGCGCCCTCCTCCGGCGGCTCGCGCTCGATCAGCGCACGCGCGAGCGCGTCCGCCCCCGCGCTGCCGTCGGCCGGCTGCGACGGGAGCGAGCCGACGTGAAGGACGACGCGCCGGACGGCCTCTGCGAGAAGACCGTTCAGCTCCTCGTCCGAGGGCTCGAGGGGGAATCCCACCGGTTCAGGCGCCGAGGCGCGCTCCGATGTGCGACGCGAGGTCCGACGCGACCGCGTCCACGAGAGCGGCGTCCGTCCCCTCGACCATGACGCGGGCGAGCGCCTCGGTGCCGGAATAGCGGAGGAGGATCCGGCCGATCCCGGCCATCTTCGCCTCGGCCGCGCGCCAGACGGGCGCGAAGCCGGGGATCTCGCCGAACGGGACACGGTCCTTCACCCTCACGTTCTTGAGGATCTGCGGCGTGTGGGCGAACCGCGGCTGCGCCGAGAGCTTCCGTCCGGAGGCCGCGGCGAGAGCGGCGAGGTGGAGGCCGGTGAGCGTCCCGTCCCCCGTCGTCGTGAGGTCTGCGCGGATGAGGTGGCCGGACTGCTCGCCGCCGAGGAGCGCGCCCGACCTCTCCATCTCCTCGACGACGTAGCGGTCGCCGACGGCCGCGCGCAGCAGCGCGACTCCTCGGTCCTTCAGCGCCTTCTCGAGGCCCCAGTTCGACATGACGGTGCCGACGACGGACGCGGGCCGCTTGCCCTCGCGCTCCATCTCGAGCGTCCACAGGAAGAGGACGTCGTCGCCGTCCAGGAGCGTCCCGGCGTCGTCCGCGACGATGATGCGGTCGGCATCCCCGTCGAGCGCGATCCCGAGGTCGGCCTCCTCGGCGAGAACGGCGGCCGCCATGTGCTCGGCGTGCAGCGCGCCGCAGCCCTCGTTGATGTTCCGTCCGTCCGGGGCGACGTTCCGGGCGATCACGGTCGCTCCGGCCGCCGCGAAGGCGGAGGGCGCCGCCTCGAAGGCCGCGCCGTTCGCGGCGTCGACGACGACCGTCAGGCCGTCGAGGCGGTGGGGGAGCGTCCCGACGAGGTGCTCGACGTACGCGCGGCCGAGCGCCGGTTCGACGACGGCGGGGGCCGGCGGCGCCGGCGCGGCCTCGTCGATGTGGCGCTCGATCTCGAGCTCGACCTCGTCGGGGAGCTTTCGGCCGTCGGCCGAGAACACCTTGATGCCGTTGTCGTCCCACGGATTGTGCGAGGCCGAGACGACGACGCCCGCGTCGGCGCCGAGTTCGCGCGCGAGCCAGGCGACGGCCGGGGTCGGGACCACGCCCGCGAAGCGCACGACGCCGCCCGCCTTCGCGAGCCCGCCGGTGAGCGCCCAGACGATCCCGCCGGAAGACTCGCGCGTGTCGCAGCCCACGACGACGGAGGGGTTCACGTGGCCGAGCGAGGCCGCGAGGGCAGCGCCGACCCGCGAGACCGTCGCGGCGTCCAGGGGAGGCACTCCCGCCTTCCCGCGAATGCCGTCCGTGCCGAACAGCTTGCGCATCCGGCCGATGTTACGGCAGCGCGGCGGCGCGCGCGCGGCCGAGCGCCGCGAGAAAGCGCAGCGTTTCGGGGGCGTCATGGACGCGGACGAGGACGGGCCGCGTCCGCGCCGCCCCGGCGCAGACGGCGGCGGCGGCGAGCGACTCCGGGAGGCGGTCCGAAACGGGCGCTCCCGCGACCGTCCCGAGGAACGCCTTCCTCGACGCGCCGACGACGAGCGGGACGCCGGGCGGCGCGAGGCGGTCCAGCGCGCCGAGAAGCGCGAAGTTCTGCTCGGGCGTCTTGCCGAACCCGAGACCGGGGTCGAGGAAGACGTGTTCAGCTCGGATCCCGGAGGAGAGGGCACGGGTGCGCGCTTCGTTCAGGTCGGCGCACACCTCGGCGACGACGTCGGTGAAGGAAGATTCTTCGAAGGTGGAAGAGGGGGTGCCGCGGCAATGGTTGAGCACGAGCGCGGCGCCCCGGCTTGCGACGAGCTCGAGGAGCTCCTTCGGAACGTCGAGGCCGGTGACGACGTTCACCATGTCGGCCCCGCCGTCGAGCGCGGCGCGCGCGACCTCCACGCGCCGCGTGTCGATGGAGAGAGGGAAAGACGGAAGATTTCTTCGAAGGTAAGAGAGGACGGGAAGCACGCGTCTCTCTTCCTCATTCGCAGAAATCTCTCTTGCGCCCTCTCCGTACGCGGCGCCTCGCGGGCGCGTGCTCTCGCCTCCGACGTCGAGAATCGCGGCGCCGAGCTCCGCGAACCTGACGCCCTCCTCCCCAGCCGCCTCCGCGCACGCGAAGCGTCCGCCGTCGGAGAACGAGTCGGGGGTGACGTTCAGGATCGCCATGACGCCCGGCAGGGGCCCGAGCGCGAGCTCGCGGCCCCCGGGGAGCGTCAGGCGGAAGTCCACCTCAGGCAGGGACGGGGATGAGTCCGCCGGCCGGCGCGGCGCCTTCGTCCATCTGCGTGACGGTGGCCGGCGCGGTGGGCTTCGGCGGCTCGGGCTTCACCGGCGGCCTTTTCGCGACCTCGTGGCCGGTGACGCGCTTGATGATCGCGTAGATCTCCTCGCCGTCGAGGGACTCTTTCTCGAGGAGCATCTTCGCGATCTCTTCGAGCGCCGCGCGGTGCTCGACGATGATCTTCTTCCCGCGCGCGTACGAGGTGGTCACGATCCGGTTGACCTCGTCGTCGATCTTCCGCGCCGTGTCCTCGGAGTAGTCGGGCTGCCGCGAGAAGTCGCGGCCGAGGAAGACCTCGCCTTCGGGCCGGCCGAAGGACATCGGCCCGAGCTCGCTCATGCCCCACTCGCACACCATGCGCCGCGCCATCTCGGTGGCCTTCTCGAAGTCGTTCGAGGCTCCGGTCGTGATGCGTCCGATGCAGACTTCCTCGGCGAGGCGCCCGCCCATCATGACGGCGAGCTCGGCCTCGATGTATTCCTTCGAGTACGTGTACTTGTCCTCGAGAGGGAGCTGCTGGGTGAGTCCCAGCGCGCGGCCGCGCGGGATGATCGTGACCTTGTGGAGCGGATCCGTGTGCTCTTCGAAGGAGGCGATGAGCGCGTGCCCGCCCTCGTGGTACGCGGTGACGCGCTTCTCCTCGTCCGACATGACCATCGACTTCCGCTCCGCCCCCATGAGGACCTTGTCCTTGGCGTAGTTGAAGTCGACCATGTCGACTTTCTTCTTGTCGACGCGGGCGGCCGCGAGCGCGGCCTCGTTCACGAGGTTCGCGAGGTCGGCGCCGGCGAAGCCCGGCGTGCCGCGGGCCACGACCGACAGGTCCACGTCGTCGGACATCGGGATCGTGCGCGTGTGGACCTTGAGGATGCCCTCGCGGCCCTTGACGTCCGGCCGGTCCACGACGACGCGGCGGTCGAAGCGGCCGGGGCGGAGGAGGGCCGGGTCGAGGACGTCGGGGCGGTTCGTCGCCGCGACGAGGATGACCCCGTCGTTGCCTTCGAACCCGTCCATCTCGACGAGGAGGGCGTTGAGAGTCTGCTCGCGTTCGTCGTGTCCGCCGCCGAGACCGGCGCCGCGGTGGCGGCCGACCGCGTCGATCTCGTCGATGAAGATGATGCAGGGCGCGTTCTTCTTGCCCTGCTCGAAGAGGTCGCGCACGCGGCTCGCGCCGACGCCGACGAACATCTCGACGAAGTCCGAGCCGGAGATCGAGAAGAACGGCACGTTCGCCTCGCCCGCAACCGCGCGCGCGAGGAGCGTCTTGCCGGTGCCCGGGGGGCCCATCATGATGACGCCCTTCGGGATCTTGCCGCCGAGCTTCTGGAACTTCGCGGGCTCCTTCAGGAAGTCGATGATCTCGGAGAGCTCTTCCTTGGCCTCCTCGCAGCCCGCGACGTCCTTGAACGTGACCTTCTTCTGGTTCGGCGTGAGCATCTTCGCGCGCGATTTTCCGAACTGCATCGCGCGGTTCCCGCCCGTCTGCATCTGCCGCATGATGAAGATCCACAGGCCGATCAGGAACAGGATCGGGGCCCACTGGAGGAGGATCACGAGCAACGAGCCCTCGCGCGGCTCCTCCGCCGTGATCTTCACGTTCGCCTTCATGAGGTCGGCCGTGAGGTCGTTGTAGACCGGGGCGTACGTGCGCACGCCCGGCTCGCGGCCCTCGACGGCGCCCTTCTTGTACCCGCGGATCTCCTGCCCCCGGATCGTGACCTTCTCGACGTCGCCCTTCTTGACCATCTCCATGAACTCGGTGAAGGAGACGGTCGACGTCGTCGTGCGGCCGACGTCCACGACGCGGAAAAGGAGGAGGATCACCACGAGGATGACCATCCAGAGCAGGATGTTCTTGACGTGTGTGTTCACCTTGAAATTGCCTCGGCTTCCTTACTCTACGTGTACGGGACTCACGCGGTTCAGGGCCGCGCGCGCCGGGCGATCTCGCCGCTCGTCTCGAACGGCGATTCCCCCTCGGTCCGGACCTGGGCGATGAAGGGGAAGTTGCCCCCTTCCCGCTGGTACTCCATGCCGTACCCCACGAGAACTCCCTCCTCGGACGGGAACAGCACGTAATCGGCGAGCAGCGAGCTCTTGCGTTCCTGGGGACGGTCCACCACACAGGCGAAACGCAGCGACCTGGGGTTTTCTTCCCGAAGCTGGCTCAGGAGCCAGCTCTCGACGATCCCGCTGCGGATGACGTCCTTGAGGACGACGAGGTGCGCGTCCCTCACGTCGAAGGGCGCGAGGAAGTGGTAGTTGACGACCTTCTCGGCGTCGCCGTCGCGGAGCACGTCGATGTACTCGCAGCGCACGGGACGCGGCACCGCCCGGGCGAGGTCCGCCACGAAGAACCCGGCCCCCTTCAGGATCGCGATGAGGACGATGGGGCCGTTCGGGTAATCGTGGGCGATCCGCCGCCCGACGTCCGCCACCCGCCGCGCAATGTCGGCGGGGCCGTACCGTTCGTCGAAGGCGAGTGCCACCCTTGGAAGTCTATCAAGGGGGGGCCGGGGGATCCGATTCGGACCCCCGCGCGACGAGTCGGGCCCGTTCAGGACGTTTCGCCGGGTTTCTTCCTGGAGGGTGCAAGACGGACGACGCGCGGGGTCGCGGTGAGCCTCAGGCCCGCAAACGACTCGTGGAACACGGGATCGCGGCGGAGACGCAGGAGCACCTTCTCGATCTGTTTGTGGCCGGGAGGCCGGGGGAGGGGGCGGGGGTGGGGGTGGGGGTGGGGGGGGCCGGCGCTGGCGGCGCCGGCCCCCCCCACCGCCCCCGCCGCGCGGACGAGGAACCGCGCGACCTCGTCGTCGGAGAGCCTCGCGAAAAAGCTCCTCGGCCAAATTCCATTCAAAGAAATCTTCTCTTCTCCCATCCTCGCTTCGAGCCGCCTGTCGAGAGCGTCCAGCCTCGCCGAGTACGCCTCCCCGGCCCGTGCGAGGCGCTCTGTCGCGCCCGGCATCCGCCGCTCGAGGCCGGGCAGCACCGTGCGGCGGACGCGATTGCGCGCGAACCCCTCGTTCGCGTTCGTCTCGTCCTCGCGCCACGGGACGCCCTCCGACTCGAGGTGCGCGCGCAGCTCGGCGCGCGAGAACGGGAGGAGCGGACGCGCGACGCCGTCCGGCCGGCTCGCGCGGATGCCGCCGCGCGCGCGGCCGAGCCGGCGCTCGAGATGGAGGAGGACGGTCTCGGCCTGGTCGTCGCGCGTGTGGCCCGTGAGGACGGCGGCTCCCATGGCGCCGGCCACGGACAGGAGCGCGCGGTAGCGCAGGCGCCGAGCCGCGGACTCGACGCTCTCGCCCTTCTTCCGCTGCGAGGGGACGTCCACCGACAGGAATCCGTACGGAATGCCGAGGCGCGCCGCGAGCTCCCCGCAGAAGCGCGCGTCGAGGAGGCCCGCCTCGCCGCGCAGGCCGTGGGCGACGTGCAGGGCGACGACCGGGATGCCGCGCGGCGTCGCCCAGCCGTGGACGAGGAGGAGGAGCGCGGTCGAGTCGCCTCCGCCCGAGCAGGCCACGGCGAGCCGGCCGGCTCCCTCGAGGAGCCCGGTTTCCGCGAGGTGGCGGGCAAAGCGGTCGGGCAGGCGGTCGGCCACGCTGCCCGTCGTCTACTTGGATGCGGCCGGCTTCGACGCTTCCGGCTTCGTCGCGGCCGGGGGCTCGGGCGGGAGCGGGCGGCGCGGGAGCATCTGGTCGCGCTGGGCCGCGTGGTACGCGAAGGACGCCCAGATGGCGGCGATCTGCATGAGGTCCGGCTTCGGCACCCGCTCGACGACGTCCATGTTCGAGTGATGAACGCGCGTGCCGTAGTCCAGCCGATCCTGGATGAACTGGAAGCCGGGGAGCCCGACGGCGTCGAACGACTGGTGGTCGGTGCCGCCGGTCCTCTTCATCGTGACGGTCGTCGCGCCGAGGTCGCGGAAGGGCGCGAGCCACGCCTCGAAGACCGGCTCCGCCGCTGCGTTGTCCTGGGCGTAGATGCCGCGGATCTTCCCCGCGCCGTTGTCGACGTTGAAATAGGCGGCGAATTTCGCGTAGGCGGGCTTGAACGTGAGCGGCCCCGAGGGCGTCCTCAGGAACTCCGGAACGTCGCGCTCCTTCGGGTCGGTCGGTTCGGGGCGCGACGCGAGCTCCTTCGAGACCCACGCGCGCGAGCCGAGGAGGCCCTGCTCTTCGCCGCCCCACAGGGCGACCCGGATCGTCCGCCTCGGCGCCACGTTCAGGGCCTTGAGGATGCGCATCACCTCGATTGCCGTCGCGGCGCCGACGCCGTTGTCCGCGGCGCCGGTCCCGCCCTGCCAGCTGTCGAGGTGCGCGCCGATCATCACGACCTGGTCCTTCAGGGCCTTGTCGGTCCCCGGGATCTCCGCGAGGACGTTCGAGGCGGCGAGCGGGTCCTCGTCGGTGAAGCGGGACTTCACGTCGACCTCCAGCTCCACCTCTTCCTTCCGCTCGAGGATGCGCGCGACGCGGCCGTACGCCTCGGCGCCGAGCACGAGCGTCGGTGCCGGAACGGGCTCATCGGCCTTCCACGACCCGCCTCCCTGGACCCAGATCGTCCCGTAGTCGCCCCGGGACGGCTCGAGGACGGCCGCGACCTTCTCGGCGACGAGGAAGGCGTCGAGCTTCTTGCGGAACGCCCGCTGCTTGATGAGGCGCTCGCGCTCGGCCGGCGTACGGAGGAAGCGCCCGCCGCCCGGCTCGTACCGCAAGATCTCGTCGAGGGCCTTGTCGTCGTATCGCGAGACGTCGGCCTTGTCCGACGCCTTCGTCTCCGGCGCGTCGCCGAGGAGGAGGATCCTCCCCTCGAGCTTGCCCTTCCACGTGTCGAGGTCTTCCGGCTTCTCGAGCTTCGCGAGGACGGCCTTTCCCTTCCGCGGGCCGTCCGTGCCCGGCGTCCACGCCTTCGGGAGCGCGGGGAGGATCGCGGTCGCGGGGGAGAGCATCCGGACGGAAGCCGACTCGAGGACCCAGCCGCGGCCGAACGGCGCGAAGCTCTCGATCCGGACGTTCGCGAGGCCCGCCTTCTCGAACTCGGCCTTCGCCCACTCGGCGGCCCTGCGGTAGCTCGGGGAACCGGTCACTCGGGGCCCGATCCCGTCGCAGAGCCTCGAGAGCGTCTCGAAGGCCTTGCTGCGGTTGAACGCCTCGTCGCGAATCCGCGTCACCATCTCGAGGTCCACGTTTTCCGGCGGCGCGGCGGCGGCCGGGATCGAGACGGCGACGAGGACGGCGAGCGCGGCGACGGGAGCGCGGCGGGGGTTCATCGGATGGTCTCCTTTCGAGGCGAAAACCCGAGCATATCCGCGTCCCGCTCCGCCGGAAAATCCCGAGAGCGGGCGGGATCGCGGCCACGCTGCGCTATCATCCGCCCTTCGCCCGGGCCCCCGGGCGGATCAGGGGCGGCGTAGCTCAGATGGCCAGAGCAGGGGTCTCATAAGCCCTTTGTCGGCGGTTCGATTCCGCCCGCCGCCACCACCCTTCTCGCGTCGCCGCCGTATGATTCCCCCGTGAAGCGGCAGGACCGCGAGCCGGACGACTCCCCCTACCTTTTCTGCGAGCAGTGCGAGCAGATGTACGAGCGCATCCTGATCCAGGAGTGCCCGTACTGCGAGAAGAGGTACTGCCGCGCGTGCGCGGTCCGCTCCGGCCAGCTCTCGTTCTGCGGGAAGGCCTGCGCGAAGAACTGGTTTTTCGCGGACGAGGAGGAGGAGTCCGAGGACGCCGTGGAGCGCGGGGAGCTCGACAAAGGAGACGTCTAGATCCGCGCGTTCGTCGCGGTCCCCGTCGCCGACGCGGGTCTGACGGAGGCCCTCGCGGGGACGCGCGCGACGCTCTCGGGATCGCGCGACCTGCGCTGGGTCCGCGACGGGCAGCTCCACCTGACGCTGCGCTTCTTCGCCGACCTGCCGGGGGAACGCGTGCCGGCCGTCGAGGATGCCGCGCGCGCCGCGTGCGCGGCATGCGCTCCCTTCGACCTCGAGGTGCGCGGACTGGGCCGCTTTCCCGCCCATGGGCCGCTGCGCGTCGTCTGGGCCGGTCTCGGCACGGGCCGCGAGCCGCTCGTCGCGCTCGCCGCGGCTCTCGCCGGAGCGCTCGAGGGGCGCGGATTCCCGGCCGACGAGAGACCCTTCAGTCCCCACCTGACGCTCGCCCGCGCCCGCGACCCGCGCGGCTCGCGGGACGCGGCCCGGGCCGTCGCGGCGCTCGTGCCGTCGACGGGCGCGTTCGGGATCCAGCGCGTCGACACGCTCGTTCTCTACCGGAGCGATCTCGGAACGGGACCGCCCGTTCACTCCCCTCTTGGACGGTTTCCGCTCGCACGGCCGTTGCGGCCGCCGCCGTGACGCGGGAGACCGTCCGCCATGAATACGCGCGTGCAGCCCCTCGCGGAAAGGCGGAAACGATGAGCGACCTCTCGTACCCGATCGGCAAGTTCCGGTGGGAAGGTCCCGGCCCGGCCGCGGCCCGCGCGCAAAGGATCGATGAGATCGCCGGGGCGCCGGCCGCGCTCCGGGAGGCCGTCCTCGGCCTCACGGGGTCGCAGCTCGACACGCCGTACCGTCCCGGGGGCTGGACGGTCCGCCAGGTCGTTCACCACGTGCCCGACAGCCACGTGAACGCCTACGTGCGCTTCAAGCTCGCCCTCACGGAGGACAGCCCGACGATCAAGCCGTACGACGAGGCGGCCTGGGCGGAGCTCGCCGACGTGAAGACGGTCCCCATCGCGACCTCCCTCGCGCTCCTCGCGGCCGTGCACGAGCGGTGGGTCGCGCTTCTCAGGTCTCTCGGCGAGGGCGACTGGGCGCGGACGTTCCGGCACCCGGAGCTGGGCGTCGTCCCGCTCGAGAAGAACCTCTCGCTCTACGCGTGGCACGGGCGCCACCACGTCGCGCACGTGACGGCGTTGCGCGCACGGATGGGCTGGGACTGAGAGGACGCCTACGGCCGCGCGTACTGTTCGATCATCCGCGTGATCGCGCGACGGCAGACGGGGCAGAATCCCACGGAATCGCGCGTGAACATGATGCAGTCCGCCGAGGAGCGGTAGAGGCCCTTCGCCTCGTACGCCGCGCCCTCGAACGCGCCGACCTTGCCGGACCATTTCATCGACCCGAGGAGCGCCGTCTCCTCCTTCGCTTCCTCGCGGAACAGGTCGTCGAGGGCCGAAGGCGGTTTGCCGGCCGCGATGATCGCGCGGCGCGTCTTCTGGATCTCGCGGCTCCGCGTCTCGAACTTGTCCTTGTCCCAGGGCGTCGGAAGGGGCGTTCCCTGGTCGACGAGGTCCGCCCACTTGAGGTTCTCCCGGGCCGGGTGGGCGGTGACGTTCGGCTCCCACGGCTCGGGCTTCTCGCCTCCGGTCTCGTAAGCGACGTCGGACGTGTAGTACTCGTCCGCGAGGCCCGCGAAGTGATGGCCGAACTCGTGGACGAACAGGTACTCCTGCCACGAGGAGTCCACCGCGGCCGTCGCCTGGTAATTGAAGATCCCGCCGCCGCCGTAACGCGCGTCGTTCACGAGCACCTCGAGGAACTCGTAGGGCGCCGCCGATGCCGCGTCGCGCAGCGCGCGGTCGTCATACGTGAGGACGTAGCGCTCGGAGCCGAAGATCCCGTACTGCACGGAGAGCGGCGTGCGGCGGAAGATCTTCGAATCGGGGCGGAGGACGCCGGACTCGGCGGACGGCAGGTCGAGAGCGCGCACGTTGAAGTCGGACCGATGCGACTTGAACGGCTCGTACGAGAACAGAAGGTCGACGAGCTTCTTCACGTCGGCGTGGAACTTCGGGAGGTCCTTCTCCGCGTAGCCCTCGCCGAGCATCAGGAGGTCCAGCTTCTCGGTCGCCGGACCGTTCTCGAAGACGGTCCAGACCTTCCCGAGGGGCGCCCGCGGCGCGGGGTTCGCGTCGGCCGGGTCGACGGTCGTCGCGAAGAACGGCTCGAACGCGTTTTTCGCGTCACGATGCGAGAGGACGACCTGCACGGGGGCCTTCGGCCACGGGAAGCGGAGCGACTCGGAGAAGGTGCGCGAGGCCTTCTTCGGCTCGCCGGTCTCCTCCCACTCGGCGTAGAGGGAGGAGTAGCCGCGCGAGAAGAGCGTGCGGTTCGTCTTCGGGTCACGGACCTCGAAGAAGTACGTCCCGAGGTTCGTGTCGTCCAGGAGGCGCGTCAGGCTCCCCGCCCACGGCCCGTCGTCCACGGCCCCGGCGACGGCCACGACCTCGCCCTTCGGCCCGCCCGTGTGGAACAGGTCCAGCCGCATCGTCCGCCGGGTGAACGAGGCGTCGAATGCGGACGGGGAGGAGACGGAGGAGGAAGAAGAAGAGATTCCTGCGAACAGGAAGAGGGAGAAAGCGGAGATGCCGAGCGCGGCGGCGACGCTTCTGCGGGTGCTCATGCCGCCCATCCTATATTCGAAGAATTCACGGCGCGGAGCGCCTCTTTCCTCATCCTTCAGTCGAAGACGACCGTCCGGCCCCTGTGGACGATGATCTTGTGGCGGATGTGGCTCCAGACGGCCCGCGAGAGGACGACCTTCTCGAGATCCCTCCCGAGCCGGATCAGGTCCTGCACCGACTGGCGGTGGGTCACGCGCCGGACGTCCTGCTCGATGATCGGACCGGCGTCGAGCGTCTCGGTCACGTAATGGCTCGTCGCCCCCACCATCTTGACGCCGCGTTCGCGCGCCGCGTGGTACGGGCGCGCACCGGGGAAGGCCGGCAGGAACGCGTGGTGGATGTTGATGATCCGGCCCGGGTACTCCTCGACGAACCGTCCCGTCACGATCTGCATGTAGCGCGCGAGGACGACGAGGTCGACCCGCGCGCTCCGGAGGAGCGCGAGCTGGGCCTCCTCCGACTCCGCCTTGTTCTCCTTCGTGACGGCGAAGGCGTGAAACGGCACGCCGAACGTTCTCGCGACGGGCTCGAGGTCGGGATGGTTCGCGACCACGAGAGCCACCTCGGCCCGCCATTCGCCGGAGCGTGTCCGCGCGAGGAGGTCGTAGAGGCACGACGGGTCCTTCGAGACGAAGATGGCGAGCCGGGCCACCTCGTCCGACGAGTGGAGCGACCAGGCCACGTCGGGCCCGTCGCCGATCAGCGCGGCGAGCCGCGGGGCGATCCCGGCATCCGGCAGCGTGCAGGCCGAGACGTCCCAGCGCAGGCGGGTGTAGTAGTGCTGGGTCTCGGAATCGACGTACTGGTCGTGATAGAGGATTCGTCCGCCGTGCTCGTAGACGAACCGGGTCAGGCTCGCGGCGATGCCGAGCCGGAGGGGGCAGTGCAGGAGCAGCGTCTGCGAGCGGGGGTCTCCGGGCTCGGCGTCGGACGGACTCATGCGCCCTTCCTCGTCCGTCCGCTACGTCTCGAGGGCCGGATCCGCGGGCGCCGACGTCGCGATGAGCGCGAGCGCAGCTTCCGCGTCGCCCGGCGCCACCCAGATTCCGACCGGGCCCACGACGAGGTTGCCGCCGCCGACCTGGCCCCAGCCGAACAGGTTCTGGATCTCGGCGCCTTTCGTCATGAACTCGATGCCGGCTTCGTCCAGGAGCGACTCGATGACAGGGAGCTCTGCGGCGTTGTTGCCGACGTACACCTGCACGAGAGCGTCGTCCGACGTTTCATCGGTCATGGACGGAGATCCTACGCCCGTGGACACTCTGGCCTGGCGCTCGGGGAGACTTCGCAGCCGTCACGCTAACCCGGCACGCGCCGCCATAGGTGGAGCCACAAGCGGAAGAACCGGTGAGCGGGATCCACGGGCCGGCAGTACATGAGCGGGCAGCCGCCGACGATCGGCTCGATCCCGAGCTCCCGGCACGCCGCGAGCGCCTCGGGCGAGACGCTGCCCGCACCGAAAGATCTGTGAAACCAGATGCGGCGAACGCCGCGCGCGGCCGCCTCGCGCACGATGGCCGCACCTGCGGACGGATGCGCTGCGACAAGCACGCCGTGCACCTCACCCGGCACGGCCGCAATGCTGGGGTATGCGCGCACGCCTTCGAGCTCGGATGCGTTGGGATTGACGGGAATCGCCTCATGCCCGCACTTCTGGAGACGGCGAAGAATGGCGTTGGCGGGCGCGTGACCCGTGCGCGACACGCCCGCGACCACGATGCGCTTTCCCGCGAGGAACTCGGCCACGGACGGAGGAGGCGACGGCACGTCCGCCATCTTAGGTCGTGCCGGACGCCGACGCCGGGCGCAACCTTTCCGCGTCCGTCTCGTATTCTCAGGTCGATGAAGAACCGCCTGCGCCTCCTCGTCGCGTCGCTGCTCGTGTGTCTGGCCGCCCCCTCCCTCCGCGCCGAAGGTCCTCCCGAGGCCCGGCTCCTGCGCTACCCGGACGCCTGGGGCGATTTCGTCGTCTTCACGTACGCGGGCGACCTCTGGCGCGCCCCGGTCGCGGGCGGTGCGGCGTACCGCCTCACGACGCACGCCGGGCAGGAGGTCTTCCCGAAGATCTCGCCGGACGGCAGGTGGATCGCCTTCTCGGGCGAGTACTCCGGCACGCGGCAGGTCTACGTGATGCCGTCGTGGGGCGGCGAGCCGAGGCAGCTCACCTTCTACGCCGACGCCGGACCGATGCCGCCGCGCGGCGGCTTCGACGACTGGGTCCTCGGCTGGACGAAGGAAGGAAAGATCCTCGTCCGGATGAACCGCGTTCCGTGGAACAACCGGATGGGGCGTTACTACCTCGTCGACCCGAGGGGCGGGCTCGAGAAGCCGCTCGAGATCCCGGAGGGAGGCACGGCCTCGTTCTCTCCGGACGGAACGAAGCTCGCGTACTGCCCGGTGGATCGCGAGTTCCGCACGTGGAAGCGAACGCTAGGCGGGCGCGCGCAGGACGTCTACGTCTACGACTTCGCGTCGAAGGCGTCCGAAAAGATCACGGACTGGAAGGGCACCGACAACTTCCCGATGTGGAACGGGGAGACGATCTACTTCACGTCCGACCGCGATCACGCGCTCAACGTCTTCGCGTACGACGTCGGGACGAAGAAGACGCGGAGCGTGACGTCCTTCACGGACTTCGACGTCCTCTGGCCGTCGCTCGCGTCGGACCGGAGCGCGATCGTCTTCATGAACGGCGGGTACGTCTGGCGCCTCGACCTGAAGAGCGAGAAGGCCGCGAGGATCCCGATCACGCTCGCGTCCGACCGCGCCCCGCTCGCGACCGCATGGAAGGACGTGAAGGAATTCGTCTCGGGCGCGAGCCTCTCGCCGAGCGGCGCGCGCGTGATCCTCGAGGCCCGCGGCGACCTCTTCAGCGTCCCCGCGAAGGACGGCCAGACGCGCGCCCTCACGGACACGCAGGGCGTCCGCGAGCGCGCGCCCGCGTGGTCGCCGGACGGAAGAAAGATCGCCTACCTGTCGGACGCGACGGGCGAGTACGAGATCTACGTCCGGAACGCGGACGGGTCGGGCGAGCCGAGGCGCCTCACGAAGGACGGCGCGCCGTGGAAGTTCGACCCGCAGTGGAGCCCGGACGGGACGAGGCTCGCGTACGGCGACCGCATGCACCGCCTGCGCGTCCTCGACGCGGACTCGGGCGCGATCACCGACGTCGACACCGGCACGCAGGAGGATCTCGAGACGTACACGTGGTCGCCGGACGGCAAGTGGCTCGCGTACGAGAAGAGCCACCCGACGCGCCTCCCGGGGATCGCGGTGTGGTCGTCCGGGACGAAGAAGTCGTTCCTCCTCGGGGACGGGCTCTCACCCGACCACGCGCCCGCGTTCTCGGCCGACGGCAAGTACCTGTTCTTCCTGTCCGAGCGGGACACCCCGCTCGTCTTCTCGGCCTACGAGTTCAACTACGTCTACCCGCGCGCGACCCGCGTCTACGTCGCCGCGCTCGCGTCCGGCACGCCGTCCCTCTTCCCGCCGAAGAACGACGAGGAGAAGGGGACGGACGCGAAGGACAAGGGCGACAAGTCGAAGGATGCCGGGAAGAAGGACGAGGCGGCGCGGAAGGACAAGTCCGGCAGGATCGACGTCCCGGCGACCGTGATCGACGCGGACGGCTTCGCGGCCCGGACGCAGGCGCTGCCCGGCGTCCATCCGGACAACGTAAGCGATCTGGCCGCGACCGCCGACGCCGTCTGGTACGTGCGCGGCGGCGACGGCGAAGGAGGAGGCAGCCCGGCCCTCTACCGGTACGACCTCGGGGAGAGGAAGGAGGAGAAGGCCCTCGACGGCGTCCTCGGCTGGGAGATCTCGCGCGACGAGAAGAAGATCCTGTACCGGGTGGGCTCCGACTGGTTCGTGACGGACGCGAAGGCGCCGCTCAAGGGCGGCGACGGCAAGCTCGACCTCTCGGGCCTCAGGATGAAGCTCGACGTCGCTGCCGAGACGAAGCAGATGTGGGACGACGGCTGGCGCATCGTCCGCGACTGGTTCTACGACGGGAAGATGCACGGCACGGACTGGGCGGGGCTGAAGAAGCGTTACGAAGTCCTCGTCCCGTACGTGGCTCACCGCGCGGACCTCGACTTCCTCTTCGGCGAGATCATGGGTGAGCTGGAGTCGGGCCACACGTACGTCGCCTCCGGGGACGAGCCGAAGGTGCCGCGCGTCGCGGGCGGAATGCTCGGCTGCGAGCTCGAGGCCGACGCGTCCGGCCGGTACCGCATCGCGAAGGTCTTCCCGGGCGAGAACTGGGACGACGGCTGGCGCTCGCCGCTCACGGAGCCGGGCGTGGACGTGAAGGAGGGGAGCTTCCTCCTCGCGGTCGACGGGCGCGACCTCACGACGGCGGACAACCCGTACCGCCTCCTCGAGGGCAAGGGCAACCGTCTCGTCTCCCTCCTCGTCGCGGAAAAGCCCTCGAGGGAGGGCGCCCGCACGGTGTGGGTCCGGACGATCACGTCGGAGCAGAACCTGCGCTACCTCGACTGGGTCAAGAGCCGGATGGCGATGGTCGAGAAGCTCTCGGGCGGGAAGGTCGGCTATCTCCACCTGCCGGACACCGCTCAGGCTGGGAACCGGATGCTCCAGAAGCTCTTCTACTCGCAGGCGTCGAAGGCGGCGCTCCTCGTCGACGACCGGTACAACGGCGGAGGCTTCATCCCGGACCGGATGATCGAATATTTCTCACGGAAGACGCTCGCGTTCTGGGCGCGCCGCGGCCTCGAGAGCGCGCGCGCTCCGGGCTTCGCGAACGACGGGCCGAAGGCGATGCTCGTGAACGCCTATTCCTCCTCGGGCGGCGACGCGCTGCCGTACTTCTTCCGCGTGGACAAGCTCGGCCCGATCATCGGCATGCGCACGTGGGGCGGCCTCATCGGCCTCTCCGGAAACCCGCGGCTCGTGGACGGCGGCTCGGTCCAGGTGCCGACGTTCCGGATCTACGACCGCGAGGGGAACTGGGTCGTCGAGAACGAGGGGGTCGCGCCGGACGTCGAGGTGTTCGACGACGCGGGCTCGCGCGTGAAGGGCGGAGACCCGACGCTCGAAAAGGGGGTCGAAATCCTCCTGAAAGAGCTCGCGAAGCCGGGCGCGTGGAAGGAGCCGAAGAGGCCGACGCCGCCAGACATGGCGGCGCAGAAGCCGTAGGCGGCGAGGGCCCCGGCGCCGTCAGGTCTCGTCGTACGACGGAAACCACTGGCGAAGGGCGACGCGGGCGCGGAGATCCTCGGCCGCGGCGGCCGGCGCGAGACCCTCGCGCACGGCCTCCTCGGCGACCGCGCACGCGACCTCGACCGCCACGCTGCGCAGGTCGCCGAGCGGCGGCAGGAGCGACGCGGCGGGGTCGCGCAGCGCCGGCGACAGCTCCGCGAGGCGCCGCGCGGCGGCGATGAGCATCCCGTCCGAGACGCGCTGCGCGCCCGCGGCGACGACGCCGAGACCGACCGCCGGGAAGATGAAGACGTTGTTGCACTGCGAAATGATCCACGCCCGCCCGCCGAGGACGGCGGGCGGGCACGGCGAGCCCGTCGCGACGAGCGCGCGCCCGTCCGTCCAGCGGATGAGGTCCCCGGGCCGCGCCTCCGCTCGCGCCGTCGGGTTCGAGAGCGGGAAGATGACGGGGCGCGGCGTCTTCGCGGCCATCGCGCGCACGATCGGCTCCGTGAAGGCGCCGGCCGCGGTCGAGAGGCCGATCAGGATCGTCGCGTCGACGCCGCCGATCACATCCGCGAGGCCGACCGCGCCCCGGTGCGTGCGCGGCCACCCGGCGACCTCGTCCGCGGTGCGCGCGTAAGCGTGCTGCTCGGGGGAGAGGTCTCCGCGCGAGTCCACGAGGAGGCCTTCGACGTCCACGATCCAGAACCGGCGGCGCGCCTCGGCGTCGGAGAGGCCCTCATGAATCATCTCCGCCCGCAGGGTGTCCGCGACGCCGATCGCGGCGGAGCCGGCCCCGAGGAAGACGACCGTGTGGTCGCGGAGGGCACGGCCCGCGACGTGGGCGCCCGCGAGGAGCGCTCCGAGCGCGACGGCCGCGGTGCCCTGGATGTCGTCGTTGAACGTGAGCAGCGCGTCGCGGTAGCGGTTCAGGAGCGGCCGCGCGTTCGGCGTCGCGAAGTCTTCCCACTGCAGGAGCGTCCCGGGCAGCTCCCTGCGGACGGCGTCGACGAACCGGTCGACGAACTCGAAGTAGGCCTCGCCCGTCACGCGCTTCTGACGGCAGCCGAAGTACTGGGGGTCGCGCAGCAGGTCCTCGTTGTTCGTCCCGACGTCGAGGACGATCGGGAGCGTCCGCGCGGGAGGGACGCCGCCGATGAGCGTGTAGAGGGTCAGCTTGCCGATCGGGATGCCGAGGCCGCCGACGCCCTGGTCGCCGATGCCGAGGATCCGCTCGCCGTCGGTCACGACGATGACGTCGACGTCGGGATTCGGCCGGTTCCGGAGGAGGTCGGGGATCGAGTTGCGCAGGTCGAACGGGATGAAAAGGCCGCGGGGGCGCCTGTAAATGTGGCTGAACTGCTGGCAGGCCTCGGCGACGACCGGCGTGTAGACGATCGGCATCATCTCCTCGATGTGGGCGAGGAGGAGGCGGTAGAAGAGGATCTCGTTCGTGTCCTGCAGGGCCCTGAGCTGGATGTGCCGGCTGAGCGGCGTGGGTTTCTCGAGGTAGGCCTCGTAAGCGCGGACGAGCTGCTCGTCGATCGTCTCGACCTGGTGAGGCAGGAGGCCGTGGAGGCCGAGTCGCGTCCGCTCGGCGGCGGTGAAGGCGGTCCCTTTGTTCCACGCCGGGGACTGGAGAAGCTGCATCCCGCGGAGGGACGCGGGGCGGTGCGTCGTCGTCGAGCTCGGCATCGGCCGGTACCTTAACCCCAAACCCCGTCAGCCCGCGCGCACCGCCCAGCGCAGCTTCGCGGAGGAGGAGCGGGGGTTTCGCCCCCGCTCCTCCGGCGTCGCGCGGACGACCCCGTCCGCGACGCGCGCGTAGAGCCCCGCCTCGAGCCCGGCCTTGAACGCCTTCTTCACGCGCCGGTCCTCGCCGGAATGGAACGTCAGGATCGCGGCGCGCCCGAAGGGAGCGAGACAGGACGGCAGGTCGCGCAGGAAGGCGTCGAGGGCCGTCAGCTCGTCGTTCACGAGGATGCGGAGCGCCTGGAACGTCCGCTGGAGAGAAGACTTTCTTGCTTCGGACGCGTCGCGATTCGTCCGTCCCCGGTAGGCGGACTCGACGGCAGCCGCGACGTCCGAGGTTCGGAGAAGAGGAAGATTTCTTCGAAGGTGAAGAGGCTCGGAGCCGCGGCGCGCCTCGATCGTTTCATGCAGCGCGGCGGCGATCCCCGCCGCTTCCGGCTCGTCTCCGAACCTTCTCAGAAGATCTTCAATCTCTTCCCTCTTCATCCGAAGCAACAGACTTCCGGCCGCTTGCCCGCGCCCAGGATTCATCCGCAGGTCGAGCGGGACGTCGTGCTTCCACGAGAAGCCGCGCGTCGGGTCGTCGAGCTGCATCGACGAGACGCCGAGGTCGGCGAGAACGATGTCGACGCCGCGCGCGAGGCCCTCCTCGTCGAGAAGCATCCTCAGGCCCGCGAAGTTGCGCCGGATCGCCTTCGCGGCGCCCGGCGCGCCGAGTTCGCTCGCGAGGGACGTCAGGCGCGCCGCCGCCTTCGGAAGCTCGACGGGGTCCACGTCCAGCGCGAGGAGGCGGCCGCCGGGAACGACCCTCTTCAGGATCTCCGACGCGTGGCCGCCGTACCCGAGCGTCGCGTCCACCGCGGCGTCGCCCCGCCTCGGCGCGAGCGCCTCGAGCACCTCGGCGACGAGGACGGGAACGTGGGTCCCGGCGGGCGTCCTGCCCGACGCGAGGATCTTTTCGCGCTCGGAGGGATAGCGCGCGGCGTCGAGCTCCTTGTACTTCTCGCCGAACCGCCGCGGGTGCGTCCCCGCATATCGAGGGCGCCTCTTCCGCGGCGGCCCCGGAGCGCCGTCGGTGGTCACCGCGGGAGGTCGAGCGGCTTGCCGACGGCGTCCGGCAGGTCGACGCCGAGCCAGCGGCCGACCGTCGGCGCGAGGTCGTACGGGGTCGCGGCCGCGTCGGACGCGCCCGCCTTCACGGCGCCCCAGAAGACGAGCGGCACGTGGATGTCGTACTCGTAATGGGTGCCGTGCATCGAACCGCGGCCGGGGCTGTACGAGCTCTGGACTCCCCAGCGCGGAATCACGAACGCGTCGCCCGAACGCTCGGGGTCGAAATCGTTCCGGACGAACGCGCGCGTCGGGGTGTCGGGCCACGAGGCCTTCGCCGAGACGAGGTAGACGTCTTCGACCTCCTCGTCCCAGGCCTGCCGGATCACGTTCGGGAGGACGCGGTCGACGTCCGCGGCCGTGACGGGCGAGCCGGCGGGCCCGCAGGCGCCGGCGACGGTCCGGTACGGGAACGCCGCGCGGCTGTAGAAGAGGTCCCAGCCGTCCATCGCGCCGACGACCTTCGCCGAGCGGTCGAGGCAGAGCGTGTCGTCGAGGAGGCGGTTCAGCCGCTCGCGGTCGTTGTGCAGCGTGTCGCGGCCCGTCTCGAGGCGGCCGCCCTTCGCCGTCCTGTCGAGCGCCTTCGCGACCTCCGGCATCATCGGGAAGCCGTGGTCCGCCGAGAGCGCGACGAGGACCGCGCCCCTCGGGTAGTTCGCGTCGAGGGCGTCGAGGATCCGTCCGATCTGGAGGTCCAGCCGGCGCAGCGCGTCGCGCGACTCCTCGCTCTCGTCGCCGTAGTCGTGCGCGACGGGGTCGTGGCCCGAGAAGGAGATCGCGAGGACGTCCGGCGCGTCGCCGCGGCCGAGCGCGTAGGCCGGGTCGTTCAGGAACGCGAGGGCGAGGTCGGCCGTCAGGACGTCGATGAAGGGGCTGCGGTAGATCCCGCCGAAGTACCCGTAAGGGCCTCCCGCCGGGACGCGGCCGTACGTCGAGAGGTCGTGGCCGAAACCGAGCCCGTGGACCGGGATCTGGAAGCGCGCGATGACGGACGCGGGCACGGCCGTGGGTACGGGCTTGGCGCCGGGAACGGCGACGGGTTCGGGGAGCTTCTCCCACACCAGGCCGAGGCGCGCGGGGAGCGTGCCGCCGGCCTGCGTGTCGTCGAATTTCTTCACGATCGCCGCGGCGGCGGCGGGCGGCCTGTAGGCGGCGGACGTCTGGAAGCGTCCGGTCTCGCCGTCCCACCAGTAGACGGCGTGCGCCGGGTTCTTCCCGGCGAGGAAGATCGCGCCGCGGTCCTTCGCCGAGACGGAGACGACCCGCGACGCGGGGTTCTTCTCGACGAGGCGGTCGCCGAGCGTCGGGACGCGGAGGTGGTCCGGGCCGGCGATCCTCCGGCCCGCAGCGTCCTTCTGGTCCGTGCAGTAGACGTTCACGAGTGCGCCGCCCGGGCCCTGCTCGAACCAGCTGTTGAGGACGATGCCCGTCACGCGCGGCGGCGCGCCCGTGCCGAGGGACGCGTGGCCGGGGCCCGTCTCCGTGTTCAGGTGGCCGTAACGCGCGGCGCGAAGGGCGAAGCCCTCGTCGAGGAGCCGCTTGAGTCCCGCCGTGTAGATCGCGCGGTAGCTCTCGAGCCGGGCGTACGACAGGCCGTCGACGGAGATCACGACGGCGAGCTTCGGCTTCGGCACCGGCGCGGGCGTCGGCGCCCGGCCTGCGAGGAGGGCCGGAGCGGCAAGGGCGAGCACGGCGGCGAGGGCCGTGACGGGAGCGCGGCGTCGCGTCATGCGCCCATCCTGCCACGGCCGAGCGCCATCCGGAGGCCGGTGGCCGCGAGTCCGAGGACGAGCGGGATCGCGACGAGGACGAGGGCGGCGTTCACGACCCTCCACGGCGTCCACTGAAGGTAGTGGACGCGGTACGTCAGGTCGATCCAGTCGTTGAGCGCGCCCGTCTGCGAGATCTCGCCCGTGAGGCGGTCGACGGTGACGGTCTTGCCGCCGGAGAAGACGAGAGACAGGGAGAGATTCTTCGAGAGGGTGAGGGGGGATGGGTCGGGGCGGCGGCCGGAGGCCGTCCGCACGAGCGTGCCGTAGCGCGCCGCGTTCGGAGACGCCGCGACCGCCCTTTTTCCCCATTCAGAAGAAATGCTCTCTTCGACGGGCCCGAGAACCGAGCCGTTTTCGGCGTCGACGGCCGTTCCCGCGTCGCCCTTCTTCCCGAACCACGCCCCCTTGCCGTCCGGCCGGACGGCGAAGCGCGGGACGCAGCCCTTCTCGAAGGCGCCGGTCGCCGCCGCCTGCGCCGCCGACACGGTGAAGCGCGACAGTTCCGCGGGCGGAGCTGGCGCCTTCAGGGCCTCGTAGGCCTCCGCGTAACGGTGCTTCACGTGGAAGAGGAGGCCCGTCGCCATCCACAGGACGAGCGGAAAGGCGAGGGCGAGGCCGAGGGCGCGGTGGGCGGTCCGGGTCACGAACGGGAGGATGCCGCCGCGTCGGCCCGGTGTAAACGGGACGCGAGGGCGGCGCGGACGCCCTTTGGTAGTCTCCGCCGGAAACGGAGGCTCCGTGTTCAAGCTGTTTCCCCGCGAGGAGACATTCATCCCGCAGTTCGTGAGGGCCGCGGAGATCATCGTGGAGGCCGCGCGTGCCCTCGATGCCCTCGCCGGCGACTTCACGGACGTCTCGCTCAAGGTCGCCCGGATCAAGCACCTCGAGCACGAGGGGGACCAGGTCGCGCACCAGACGTTCGGTCTCCTCTCGCGCACGTGGATCACGCCGATCGACCGCGAGGACATCCACGCCCTCGTCAAGGCGCTGGACGACGTCCTCGATTTCATGGACGCCGCCGCGAACCGGTTCGTCCTCTACAAGATCCCGGAGCCGCGGCCCGGACTCAAGCAGGCCACGGAGCTCCTCGTCCAGTCGGCCGAGGCGATCCGCCGGGCGATGAGCCTGCTCGGCGACCTCAAGAACTCCAAGGCGATCCTCGAGATCTGCGTCGAGATCAACCGCCTCGAGAACGAGGCGGACAGCCTGAACCGGATCTCGATCGGCGGCCTGTTCGACACCGAAAAGGACCCGATCGCGCTCCTGAAGTGGAAGGAGATCTACGAGGTCCTCGAGGAAGCGACGGACCGCTGCGAGGACGTCGCAAACGTCCTCGAGCAGATCGTCCTGAAGTCCTCGTAGCGCCGGCCGACGATGGGCTTCATCTTCTTCGTCGTCTTCGTCGCGCTCGCGTTCGACTTCATCAACGGCTTCCACGACGCCGCGAACTCGATCGCGACCGTCGTCGGGACGCGCGTCCTGACCCCGAAACTCGCCGTCGCGTGGGCGGCGTTCTTCAATTTCGTGGCGGCGTTCTCGCTCGAGACTCGCGTCGCCAAGACGATCGGCAAGGACATCGTGAACCCGGCGGTCGTGGACCCGATCCTGATCTTCGCGGCGCTCGTGGGGGCGATCGTGTGGAACCTCCTGACGTGGTGGTGGGCCCTGCCGTCCTCCTCGTCGCACGCCCTCATCGGAGGGTTCGCGGGCGCGGCGCTCGTGAAGGCGGGCCCCGGCGTGCTCGTCCCGCACGGCATCGTGAAGACGCTGGTCTTCATCGTCCTTTCCCCGGTGCTGGGGTTCGTGCTCGGGTTCTGCTTTTTCCTCGCCATCACGTGGATCTTCCGCCGGGCACGGCCCGAGCCGCTCGACAAGGGCTTTCGCCGGGTTCAGCTCGTCTCGGCGGCGGCCTTCTCGTTCGGCCACGGGATGAACGACGCGCAGAAGACGATGGGAATCATCGCGGTGTTGCTCTTCTCGACCGGATACCTCAAGGTGCTCGAAATCCCGTTCTGGATCGTCCTCATCTGCCACGCCGCGATCGGCCTCGGGACGCTCTCGGGCGGCTGGCGGATCGTGCGCACGATGGGCATGCGGATCACGCCGCTGAAGCCGGTCGGCGGCTCGTGCGCCGAGTTCGCGGGCGCCGTGACGCTCATCGGGGCCTCGCTCGGCGGAATCCCCGTCTCGACGACGCACACGATCACCGGCGCGATCATGGGGGTCGGTTCCGTGCGCCGGTTCTCGGCCGTGCGCTGGGGCATCGCGCGGACGATCGTGATCGCCTGGATCCTCACGATTCCCGCGTCGGCTGTCGTGGCCGCCGGAGTCTGGATCGCCGCGTCGGCGCTCGCGCGCTGATCAGGCCTTCGGCTTCACCGGAGGCGCCGGTCGCGCGCGCTCGCGCTTCTTGCGCATCATCTTTCCGAGCGTGACGTTGAGAGGGTGGTCCCGCGGAAGGAACGCCACGGCGTTCTTCTCGCGCCAGCCGATCTCTCCGCGCATCTCGAGGAGGATCTGGCTGTTCGGGATCTCCTTGAGGCCGCGGTCGATGGCCTGGACCGTCTTGAGCCGGTTGTTCCCCGCCCGCCAGATGCGCGCGAGGAGCGCGTAGTGCTCGGCCTGGTAGGGCTCCTTCTGGATCGCGATCTCGCAGAAGCGCGCGCCCTCCTGGATGCGCGACCGGTTGGACATCGCGAGGGCGAGGCCGTAGTGCGAGAACATCCGGCCCCGGGCCTCGAGCCGCGCGACCGGCTCCTCGGCGTCGGATTCGATCCGGATGACGCCTTCCTTCAGCTCGGGGTCCTCGGAGAAGATCTTGTAGGCCTCGGCGAGAAGGACGAGCGCCTTCTGCCAGAGTTCGTCGCGCACGGCAAGAACCCCGAGCTTCGTGAGAAGCACCGGGTCGCGCGTGCCGGCCTCCGCCAGCACCTGGGCCGGGATCACGTTGGGTTCACGCACGACGTGTGAACGAGTTTCGGTCCGGCGGCTGGCTGCGTCAAGCCGGTGCCCCGGCGTATCGTCCGGACCGTGCAGGTCCTGACGCTCGCGCGCGGGCGGGAAGCCGCCTCGCGACGCCGCCACCCGTGGCTGTTCTCGGGCAGCCTCGCGCGCGGCGCGCCCGTGCCCGGGGGGGCGGTGGAGGTGCGCGACGCGGAAGGCCGGTTCGTCGGCCGCGGGTTCGCGTCGCCGTCGTCGCCGATCGCGGCGCGCCTTTGGACGTTCGAGGATCGGCCGCTCGACGCGGCGCTCGCCGGCGCGCGGCTGGACGCGGCGGTCGCGCTGCGCGAAACGGTCGTCCCGAAGGACACGGACGGGTACCGCCTCGTGAACGCGGAAGGCGACTTCCTGCCGGGCCTCGTCGTGGACCGCTACGGCGGTGTCCTCTCCGTGCAGGCGACGACGGAGGGCACGGAGCGCGCGCGGGACCTCTGGCTGCCCGCGCTCGCGGAGAGGTTCCCGGGCGCGACGATCGTCCAGCGCAACGACCTCTCCTCGCGAAAGGGAGAGGGCCTCCCGCTCGAGGACGAGGTCCTCCGCGGCGGCCCCGTGCCGGTGCGCGCCGCGTTCCGCGAACGCGGCCTGAATTTCGTCGCGGAGCTCGCCGGCGGTCAGAAGACGGGCTTCTTCCTGGACCAGCGCGAGAACCGCCACCTCGTGCGCGGCCTCGCGGCGGGCCGGAGCGTCCTGAACCTCTTCTCGTATTCGGGCGCGTTCGGCGTCGCGGCCCTCGCGGGCGGCGCGTCGCGCGTCGTGCACGTGGACGTCTCGCAGCCGGCGCTCGAGCTCGCGCGCGAGAACCACCGGGCGAACGGCCAGCGCGTCGACGAGCCGGACGCGAGCGCGTCGACCGTCTGCGCAGACGTGTTCGAAGACCTCCGCGCCCGCGCCGCCGCCGGGGAGACGTGGGACCTCGTCGTGACGGACCCGCCCGCGTTCGCGAAGCGGCGCGGGGACGTGGACCGCGCGTGCCGCGGCTACAAGGACATCAATCGGCTCGCGCTGCAACTCCTCGCGCCGCGCGGGCTCCTCCTCGCGTGCTCGTGCTCGGGCCCCGTGGACGCGGACCTCTTCCAGAAGGTGCTCTTCGGGGCGGCGCTCGACGCGCACCGCGAGGCGCGCCTCCTCGAAAAGCGCGGTGCGGGCCCCGACCATCCCGTGTCGATCGACTGTCCCGAGGGCGAGTACCTGAAGGCGTTCCTCCTCGCGGCGGCCTCGTGAAGCGTCGCGTCGCGCTCGTCGGCCCGTTCCCGCCCGTGCGCAGCGGCATCGCCGACCAGGACGCGCGCCTCCTCGCCGCGATGCGGCGGCTGGGAGTCGACCCGCTCGTCGTCGGCTTTTCGCGGATGTACCCGAAGTTCCTCTATCCGGGGACGATGGACTATTCGGAGGAAAAGGAAGAGAAGAAGAATTCCTTTGAACGTGAAGAGGGGAGAATCGCGCTCGCTGCTGCGCCCGCCGTCTCCTCGAGCTCATCGCCGCCCTCGGCCTCCTTACCGCTCGAGGGAATTTCTTTCTCTTTTTTGCTCGACGGATTGAACCCCCTGTCTTTCGTGCGGGCGGCCCGTCTTCTTTCACTCGAAAAGATCTCTCTCGTCGTCCTTCCCTGGTGGACGGCCTTTTTCGCGCCGCACGTCTCGCTTCTCCTCTCGACGCTCGGCGCCGAGTCGCCCTCGACCGTGAGGCTCCTTCTCTGCCACAACGTGTTCGACCACGAGGCGCATCCCTTCAAGGACGCGCTCACGCGCGCGGTCCTGCGGCGGGCCGATCGATTCGCCGTCCAGAACGCCCGCAGTGGGCGCGAGGTCGCGTCGGAGAGGCCGGACGCGCCCGTCGCCGTCGTGCCGCACCCGGCCGAGCCGCGCGCCGTCCTCCCGGACCGCGACGCGGCCCGCGGCCTGCTCGGCGTCCCGCTCGACGCGCCGGTTTTCCTCTTCAGCGGCCTCCTCAGGCCCTACAAGGGCTGGGACGTCCTTCTCGACGCGTTCGCGTCCCTGCGGCGCACGGTGCCTTCCGCGCTCCTCGTCCTCGCGGGCGAGCCGTGGGGCGAGGCGCGCCGCCTCGAGGCGTGGGCGCCCGCAGGAGTCCGGCTCGAGCTGCGCTACCTGCCCGAGAGCGAGCGCGGGCTCTGGTTCGCCGCCGCGGACGCCGTCGTCTGCCCGTACCGGCACGCGACGGGCTCCGGCATCGCGGCCGACGCGCTCGCGTACGGGCGCCCCGTCATCGGGTCGCGCGTCGAGGGGCTCGAGGACGTCGTCGAGGACGGGCACAGCGGCCTCCTCGTCCCTCCCGGCGACCCCGCCGCGCTCGCCCGCGCGATGGCGGCCTTCGTGGAGAAAGGCCTCGGGCCGCGGCTCTCGGCCGGCGCGGCGCGCCTCAGGGCCTCGTTTGGGCCGGACGACCACGCGCGGCGCGTGCTGGCGATCGGGGGCGTGACGGCCTGATCGCCCGCGGTTGGTAGACTCGCCGCGCATGGGCCAGGTACGCATGTTCCGGGATCGCGTCGTCTCGATGGAGCAGACGCAGGAGATCGGCGAGAAGAACATCGACCTTCTGACCGCCCTCGCGGTCGAGGCGCTCCCCGGCTTCTCCCTCAGCGAGCACGGTCTCGAGCACGAACAGGACCTCTACGTCCTGTCGCTCGCGAACACCGACACGGGCGAGACCCGCAGCGTCGCGTTCACGCGCATGGTCCTCTCGGACGCCGACCGCCTCCCCGCCATCGTCGCGGACGCCGCGGCGCCGATCCGCGCCCGCATCGTGGACCTCATCCGGAGCCAGGCCGGGAGGCGGCGCATCCTCGTGACGATCCGCGACCTCCTGACGGACGACGAGAAGGTCGAGGCCGACGCGATCGAGTCGGAGTGGCGCCAGAAGCACGAGGCGGCGCTCGCCGCCAAGAAGGCCGAGGACGAGCGCCGGCAGCGCGAGCGCCAGCGTGTCAAGCAGCAGGAAGAGGCGCGGCGCCAGGCGCAGCGCGAGCGCGAGAAGCGCCAGAAAGCCGTGCAGGGTGGCGGGAGCCAGGCGCCGGCCGCGCAGCCCGGCGAGGGCGGCGGACGCCGGCGCCGGCGACGCGGCCGGGGCGGCCAGGGCGGCCCGTCCAGAGGGAACGCGCCCGGCGGCCCGCAGCAGCCCCAGGCACAGGCCCAGTCCCAGGGGCCGCGTCCGCAGGCTCCACAACGGCCGCAGCAGGCGCGGCCGCAGGCCCAGTCCCAGCAGGGCGGGCCCTCCGGCGAGGCCGGCGGCCCGAGGCCCGAGGGCGGCGGGCGTCGCCGCAGGCGGCGCGGACGCGGCCGGGGCGGGAACGCCGGCGGCGGCGCTCCGCCGGCTCCGTCCGTTCTCTAGACGCCGCTCAGAGGACGACGCCGCAGCGCGGGCAGAAGACGAAGCCCTCCGCCCGCTCGTGGGCGCAGGACACGTCCACCCTCGCCGGCGCCGGGAGCTCGAGCGCGTCACCGACGGGCGCGAGCCTCACGCGCACGCTGCGCGCGTCCGCGGCGATGAGTTCCACGCGCCGGCGCATCGCCACGGTGCCCGGGAGCGCGACCTCCGCGACGAAGCCCTCGACGCGCCGGCACCGCCCCTGGAACCACGCCACGAGCGGGGAGAGGAGAGCGGGTGAGAGCCGGCGCGTCACGGCGGGGTGGCCGGTGTCGAACGTGCGCAGGAACGCGCCTTGCGCGTCGGCGCCGAGCTCGAGCTCGGTCGCGTCGAGGCGCAGTGCCTCGGCGAGCAGGGCGCGGCCAAGCCGGTCGATCCAATCCTCGTCGGGGACCGGTCCCGCGGGTGCCGCCCGCGGTGCGGGCGGCGGGGCGGGGTCGGATGCGGCCGGCGCGGGAGCGTGGCCCGCGGGCTGCGACTCGAACCGCTCGATGACGTCCTCGAGGACGGGGTCCGGCGCGACGAAGAGCTCGACGGAGAAGCCGGTCGCGATCGCGACGTTCTTCTGGAGGACGATGTTCTGCGGATCCGAGACCGCGACGTTGAGGATCTTGCCCGACAGCGAGAACGGAAGGGCACGGAAGCGCCGGCGCTCCCTGGCGGGAAGGCACTCGACGATGTCGGGGTCGGCCGAAAGGAGCGCCGCGCGGGAGACGCCGGGCAGCCCGTAGGCCTGCGCGAGCGCGGAGGTCAGCGTCTCCTCGCTCACGGCTCCGGTCGAGAGCAGGGCGCGCTCGATCGTCCCGCCGTGCGTCTTCTGCCACGTGGACGCGCGGCTCAGGCGGCGCACCGTGAGGTCGCCGGACTCGGCGAGGAGGTCCCCGACTCCGAGGTTTACGGCCATGTTCCGGAGGCAGGAAGCACGATCCGGGCCCGGACCGGCGGGAGGAAAACCGCCGAATCGTGTCGCCCTCGACCCGCGGGTCGCATTTCGGGGGGCCGCCACCCGACAGAAACTGTCGGTCAGCCCCTCGGGAAGTACTCGCGCCAGCGCCGGTCGACGAGCGAGACCGTCGACGGGTCCGGCTCCACGACCGCGGGCATCCAGGGTTTCATCCGCGCGTCGATCACGATCGGCGCCGTGAACGCGAGGTGGTTGCGCACGACCGAGGTCCGTCCGTGGACGTCGGCCGCGGGCTCGAACCGCGTGAAAACGTGCCAGAGGAACGACCGCTCGTCCTTCGCGGCCGCGGCGGCGTCGTCCGCGAGGACGACGAGGGGCCACGCCGCGAGGGCCGGGTCCGAGGCGAGCCGGTCCGCGAACGCGCGGTCGTCGCCGTACGCGGGCCCCTGGACGACGACCGCGCCGGGCGCGAAGACGGCGGCGGCCGTGGCCCCGGCGGGCAGCGGGCCGCGGAACTCCGCGGGCAAGTCGCGGATCGCGTCGCCGAGGCCGAGGAGGACGCCCTTGCTCCCCTCGTTCACCTTCGGGCCGGTGTAGTCGAGCGTGTCCATCGCGAGATTCCCGAAGAGGAAGAGGTCCGTCTCGAACCGGCAGCGCGCGAGGACGTGCGCGAGGAGGCCGCGGAAGTCGCGCAGGTCGCGCCGCGCGTCCGTCACGAGGAGGAACTTCGTCAGCGAGAGCTGGCCTTCGCCGAGGATCCGGAACGCCGAGGCCATCGCCTCGCGCCCGTAGCGGTCCTTCACGACCGCCGCCGCGAGCGAGTGGAAGCCCGTGTCCCCGTAGCTCCAGAGGTCCACGACGGACGGCATCACGAGAGGGAAGAGGGGCGAGAGGAGCTCCTGGACGTAGTCGCCGAGGTAGAAGTCCTCCTGCCGCGGCTTGCCGACGACGGTGGCCGGGTAGATGGGCTCCCTGCGGCGCCAGACGCGCGAGACGTCGAGGACGGGGTAGTCGTGCGCGAGCGAGTAGTACCCGTAGTGGTCGCCGAACGGCCCCTCGGGCCGGCGCTTGTTCGGGAGGACCGTCCCGGTGATCGCGAACTCCGCGCGCGCGACGAGGCGGTGGGGGTGACCGGGCGCGCCGGCCATCGGCAGCTTTTCGCCGAGGACGAGCGACGCGAGGAGGATCTCGGGGAGCCCCTCGGGAAGCGGCGTGATCGCGCCGAGGATCAGCGCGGGCGGGCCGCCGAGGAAGACGGTGAGCGGCAGGGCCTCGCCGCGCGACTCCGCGACGTGGTAGTGGAAACCGCCGCCCTTGCCGATCTGCCAGTGGACCCCGAGCGTCCGCGCGTCGTGCACCTGCATCCGGTACATCCCGACGTTCGACTGCTTCGTCTCGGGGTGCTCCGTGTAGACGATCGGCAGCGTCAGGAACGGGCCGCCGTCGTTCGCCCACTGCGTCAGCGCGGGAAGCGTCGTGAGGTCGAAGAGGTCGTCCACGACCTCGGCGACCGGGACCTCGCTCGCGCGGCGCGTGCCGACCTTCACGGCCTGGCCGAAGAAGGAACGGTAGTCCCAGACCTTTCCGACGGTCGGCGGGAGCAGCTCCGTCGCGGCCCGCGCGGCGGTCTTCACGAACTCGGATGGGCGCGCCCCGAACGCGAGCTCGATCCGCTTCCTCGTCCCGAAGAGATTCGTCACGACCGGGTACGGCGAGCCCTTCGGGCGCGCGAAGAGGAGCGCGGGGCCGCCCTCTTCGATCACGCGGCGGTGGATCTCGGGGATCTCGAGGCGCGGGTCGGCCTCGGCCTCGATGACGGCGAGGTCGTTTTCCTTCCGGAGCGCGTCGAGGAACGCGCGGAGGTCTCTCAGGCGAACTTGTCCGTGGCGGCGACGAGCGCGCGGCTGTTCGGCGGCTCCCAGGCGCTGTGGCCCGCGTCGGGCGAGATGATCAGGTCCGCCTCGGGCCACGCCCGGTGGAGCGCCCAGGCGCTGAAGATCGGGCAGACGACGTCGTAGCGCCCCTGCACGATCACGCCGGGGATGTGGCGGATCTTCCCGGCGTCGCGCAGGAGCTGACCGTCGACCTCGAAGAAGCCCTTGTTCGCGAAGTAGTGGGCCTCGATCCTCGCGAAGGCGAGGGCGAACTCGTCCTCCTCGTAGTGCCCCGTGAACGACGCGTCGGGCAGCAGCTTCGACGTCGCGCCCTCCCAGCCGCTCCAGATCTTCGCGGCGGCGAGCCGCACCGCCGGATCCTCGCTCGTGAGGCGCTTGTGGTACGCGGTGACGAGGTCGCCACGCTCGGCATCGGGGATGTGCGCGACGTACGGCTCCCACGCGTCCGGATAGATGATCGACGCGCCCTCCTGGTAGAACCAGTCGATCTCCTTCTTGCGCAGCAGGAAGATTCCGCGCAGGACGAGCTCCGTCACGCGGTCGGGGTGCTTCTCGGCGTACGCGAGGGCGAGCGTCGAACCCCACGAGCCGCCGAAGACCTGCCACTTGTCGATCTTGAGGTGCTCGCGCACCTTCTCGGTGTCGGAGACGAGGTCCCATGTCGTGTTCGCCTCGAGGCTCGCGTACGGCGTGGATTTGCCGCAGCCCCGCTGGTCGAAGACGACGATGCGGTACTTGTCGGGGTGGAAGAAGCGGCGGACCTTCGGGTCCGAGCCGCCGCCGGGCCCGCCGTGCAGGAACACGGCAGGCTTGCCCTTCGGGTTCCCGCTCTCCTCCCAGTAGAGGGTGTGGACGTCCGAGACCTTGAGCATGCCCGTGCGGTACGGCTCGATCGGGGGATAGAGCCAGCTGACGGGGTCCTTGACGGGATGCGACATGCGAACCTCCGCCCGCATCCTGCCAGAGTCCGGGCGCGTCCGCGCGTCAGGCCCGCTGAGAGGAGAGCCCGGTCGCCGCGAGGTCCGCGAGGCGCGTCGTCTTCAGCGTTTCGAGGAAGTCCCGCCGGACGGGCGCGAGGAGGCGGGCCGCGGCGCCCGGCGGCTCGGGGAAGGCGGCCTCGAGGTCGCCCTTCTTCCCGAGCGCGAGGACGACGTCGGCGAGCGTGATCTCGTCGGCCGGCCGGCCGAGGACGAACCCGCCCGTGCGGCCGCGGCGGCTCCGGAGGAGGCCGCGGTCCACGAGTCGCCCGAGGACCTTCGCGAGGAACGGCGCCGGGACGCGCGCGTCGGCCGCGAGGTCCTTCACGCCGCGCCCCTTTCCGGCCGGGCCGCGCGGGTCGAGGAGAGGCAGCGCCGCGAGGGCGACCTCCTGCGCGCGCGAGAAGAACATCAGCCCTTCGCGAGGAAGGCGTACTGCGCGCTCGTGAGGGGGACGACGGAGAGACGGCCGATGCGGACGAGCGGCGAATCGGAGAAGAGGGAAGAATTCCGGATTTCTGAGAGTGGAATAGGGCGGGGGAGAGGCTTGGCAGCGCGCAGGGTCACTCGCGGGGCCGTGGGGTCCTTCGGATTCTCTTCGAACGTGGAGACGACGGCCTCGCCGACCGCGGACTTCTCGCTGCCCGTGTGGTAGACGATGACGCGGTCTCCCGTCTTCATCGACCGGAGGTGCTTCACCGCCACGGGGTTCTTCACGCCCGTCCAGACCGTCTCCTTTTCCTTTCGAAGATCTTCGAAGGAATAGTCCCCCGGTTCCGTTTTCACCAGCCAGTCGGCCATCGCCGCCTCCTTCCGATTCGTTCCTTCTCTCAGCCCACCTGCCGGAGGGCGTCCGTGATCTTCGTGAACGCGGCCCGGGCGGCCGGGAAGAGGCCGCCGAAGAAGCCCATGACGAGCGAGAAGACGATGCCCGTGCCGAGGAGCGCGGGCGTGAGGCGGAACGCGAAGACGACCTCGGAGAACGTCGCGAAGTTCGTCGTGCCCGTGACGCCCGAGAGCGCGAGCTTCACGGCGAGGAGGCCGAGGACGCAGCCGACGATCCCGCCGAGAAGCGCCAGGCAGAGCGACTCGAAGACGAACGAGATCAGGACCGCGATGCGCCCGAACCCGAGAGCCCGCAGCGTCGCGATCTCCCGCGTCCGCGCGGCGACGGCCGCGTACATCGTGTTCATCGCGCCGAAGCACGCGCCGATCGCCATGACGATCCCGACGAAGAAGCCGAGGAACTTGATCGGCGCCGCCGTGGACGTCTGGTCGTCGTAATACTTGCGCTCGACCTTTCCCTCGAGGGCGAGGCGCGCGTCGCCCGCGAGCCCCGCGACGAACTGGTCGCGCGCCGCGCGCCCGGCGGTTCTCGCGAGGACGGACGAGTACCCGCCGCGCTTGAAGTCCGTGATCATCCCCTCGACGTCCGTCCAGATCTCGCTGTCGGGCGCCGTGCCGCCCGCGTCGAAGAGTCCGACGACCGTCCAGCGGTACGCGCCGAAGCGGATCGTCTGGCCCACGGTGCAGTCCTTGAAGCGCTTGCTCACGCTCTTGGAGACGACGACCTCCGACTTGCCCGGCGTGAACCACCGGCCCTCGACGAGCGTGAGGCCGGGCCGGAGCTTCATCCCTTTCTCGCCGATCCCGCGGATCGTCACGTTCGAGGAGCCGCCGTCGACCTTCTCGAGGTTCAGAACGATCACGAGCTCGGGCGACGCGAGCGGCTTGCCGTCCGCGTCCGGCGCGACGCCCGGGAGCGTCAGGATGATCGGGACCTGGTCGCGCGAGATGCCCGACTGGAGCTCGGACTGCGAGTTCTGCCGGAGCACGAGGACGTTGGCGTCCGAGCCCGAGGCCGTGAACACCCGCGTGAGACCTTCGCCCAGCGACATGACGCAGAGGAAGACCGCGACGACGAGCCCGATCCCGAGGACCGTGAGCGACGTCGTGACCTTCCGGACGAAGAGGTTTCGGACGTTGTACTTCAGGGGGATGCCGAGCATCGAGGGGCTCCTCCTAGGCGACGAGTCGGAGACCGTCCGCGATCGGCCGCTGGACGGATCGGATGGCGGGCACGAGGCCCGCGAGGATGCCGACGAGGACCGTGACACAGAACGCGCCGGCGAGGACGTCGGGGTAGATCCGGAACGCGGCCGCGAGGCTCGCGACCGGCGACATGAGGACGAACGCGCGCAGCTTCGGGAAGAGCGCGACGTAGATCGCGAGGCCCGCCGCCGCGCCGAAGACCGCGAGGAGGGCGCTCTCGGAGAGCAGGACGCCGAAGAGGATCCGCCGCGGGAAGCCGATCGCGCGCAGGACCGCGACCTCGGTCACGCGTTCGCGCGCCGACATCGCCATCGTGTTCGCCGCGATCAGGAGGACGACCGTCGCGATGACCGCGGTCAGGCTCCGGAAGAAGAACTTCACGTTCCCGAGGAGCCCGACGTAGTGGTTCTGGAACTCCTTCTCGGTCTCGGCGCGCACGGGCCACGGGGAGTTCTCGAAGAGCGCGTTGATGCGCGGGATCAGGTCGCGCGTCGCGGCGGCGTCCGTCGCCTTGAGCCAGATCATCGTGTAGAGGCCCGCGGACTTCGGGAGCGTCTCGTCGATGACCTTCTGGTCGAAGAAAACGGATGCTTCGTTCTGACCCTGGTACACGGCGCGGATCGTGAACGTGTAGACGCCCGGCCAGATGTCGCCGACGAGCGTGATCTGCTGGCCCAGCTTCCAGCCGTACTTCTTCATGAGGGTCTCGCCGACGAGGAGGCCGCTCCGGTCGGCCCTCCAGGCCTCGGCCGAGCCCGCGACGACGGCCGAGGCGTCGAAGACGTCGAAGAAGACGACCGGGTCGACCGCGAAGCGCTGGAAGACGTGGAAGGCCGAGAAATCCACGTACCGGCCGCCGAACCAGTTGAACGGCATCGCGGCCTTGACGCCGGGGAGCTGCCGGATCCGCTCGAGGTGGGACGCCGGAAGGACGTTCGCGAACGAGACCTTGTGGCGCACCGCGATCCGGAACATCCCGCGCCCCATGGACGGGTCGGCGTCGAGCATCGCGACGAACGTCCCGAGAAGGCAGATGACGAAGAACGGCAGCAGGATCGAGCCGATCGTGAGCCCCGAGCGCGTTTTCTTGCGCAGGAGGTTCTTCAGGACGAGCGGCAGGAACCGCATCAGCCGACCTGCCTCAGCCCGTCGGTGATCGAGCGCTGCGCCGAGCGGACGGCCGGGACGAGACCCGCGAAGAGGCCGACGAGGAGCGTGACCGCGAACCCGGCGATCAGGACGCCCGGGAAGATCCTCATCCCGCCCGCGAACCCCGCCATCGGCGAATAGAGGAGCGTGCGCTTGAAGCCCGGGAAGAGGGCGACGAAGACGCCGAGGCCGAGCAGGCCCCCGACGGCCGAGAGGAGGAGGCTCTCGCCGAGGATCAGGCCCAGGATCGTGCCCTTCGGGTAGCCGAGCGTCCTCAGGACCGCGATCTCGGTGACCCTCTCTCGCGCCGCCATCGCCATCGTGTTCCCGGCGATCAGGAGGATCACGAACGCGATGATCACGGAGATCGACGTCAGGAGGAGCTTCACGTTCCCGAGCATCGAGACCCAGGTGTTCTGGAACTCCTTCTCCGTCTCCGTGCGCGTCGGGTAGGAGCTGTTCTCGAAGAGGTCGTCGACGAGCTTCGGGAGCCGCGCGGCGGACTGCGGCGAATCGGCCTTGATCCAGAACCAGCCGACGAAGCCCTTCACGCGCGGGACGGCCTCCTCGACGTAGGCGTGGTGGAAGTAGACGCCGGACTCGTCGGGCCCCGTGTACACGGCGCGGATCGTGAGTTCGAGCGTCACGGGGTAGATGTCGCCCTTGAGCGTGATCTTCTGCCCGAGCCTCCAGCCGTACTTTCCCATGAGGAGCCGTCCCACGAGGACGCCGGCGCGGTCCCTCGCCCACTCGTCGCCCGAGCCCTCGACGATCTTCGCCTCGTCGAACACCCGGAGGAGCGCCTCGGGGTCCTGCGTCGAGAAGCGGGAGAAGTTGTTGAAGGCCGCCGCGTCGACGTACTGGCCGCCGAACCACTGCATCCGGACGACCTCGGCGACGCCGGGGAGCTGGCGGATCTTCGCCGTGTGGCCGTCCACGAGCCAGTTCGTGATCGAGACCCTGTGGCGCGTGATGAGCCGCCACATCCCGCGGCCCTCGGTCGGGTCCGTCTCGAGGGCGGCGAGGAGCGTCCCGAGAATGCAGATCACGAAGAGGGGGAGGAGGATCGACCCGAGCGTGAGGAGCGAGCGCGTCTTCTTGCGGAACAGGTTCTTGAAGACGAACGGGAAGAACCTCATCAGCCCACCTGCCTCAGGCCGTCCGTGATCGAGCGCCGCGCGGCGCCGACGGCGGGGACGATCCCCGCGAACAAGCCGACGAAGACTGCGATGCCGAAGCCCGCGGCGAGGACCGGCGGGAAGAGCTTCATTCCGGCCGCGAAGCCGGCCATGGGCGTGTTCATGAGGCCCGCCCTGAAGGCGGGGAATCCGAGGACGAAGAGGCCGAGCCCGAAGAGACCGCCGAGGACGGCGAGGAGGAGGCTCTCGCCGAGGATCATCCCGAGGATCGTCCCCTTCGGGTAGCCGAGAGTCCTCAGGACGGCGATCTCGTTCACGCGCTCGCGCGCGGCCATCGACATCGTGTTCGCCGCGATCAGGAGGATCACGAAGACGATCGCCGTCGAGATCCCGGTCAGCATGAGCTGGACGTTCCCGAGCATCGAGACGAAGCCGTTCTGGAACTCCTTCTCGGTCTCCGTCTTCGTCGGCGCGTCCGTGTTGTCGAACATCTCGTCGATCTGCTTCGGGAGGCGGGAGACGGCCTCCGCGTCCTTCGCGCGCACGTAGAACGTCCCGATCCGCCCCTTGACCAGCGGGAGCGCCTCCTCGACGTACGCCCAGTTGAAGAAGAGGGCGGACGAGTTGTCGGCCGTGTAGACGGCGCGGATCGTGAGCTCCAGCGTCACCGGGTAGAAGTCGCCCGTCAGGACGACCTTCTGGCCGAGCGTCCAGCCGTACTTCTTCATGAGCGCGTCGCCGACCATCGCGCCCGCGCGGTCCTGGACCCAGTCCGCCGCGCTGCCCTCGACGATTTTCGCCTCGTCGAAGACCTTCAGCAGCTTCTCGGGCTCGACCCCGAAACGCGCGAACTGGTTCTTCGCGGAACGGTCCACGTACGTGCCGCCGAACCAGCACCAGACGGACATCTCCTCGATCCCGGGGAGCTGCTGGATGCGCGCGCGGTACGCCTCGGGGATCCAGTTCGAGAGCGAGACCTTGTGCCGCACGACGAGGCGGTACATCCCCTGTCCCGACGGCTGACGTTCCAGCGTCTTCAGCAGCGTCCCCATCACGCAGATCACGAAGAGGGGCAGGAGGATCGACCCCAGCGTGAGGAGCGACCGCGTCTTCTTGCGGAACAGGCTCTTGAAGACGTATGGGAAGAACTTCACCGGACCTCCGGGGAAATCAGCTGGCCGACGCCGAGAGCGCGGCCGCCATGCCGACGGCCTTGCCCTTCTCGGCGTGCACGTCTTCCTTCAGGACGCCCTTGTCGAGGTGGACGAGACGGTGAGCGCGCGACGCCGCCTTCGGGTCGTGCGTCACCATCACGACCGTCTTCCTGAACTCGGCGTTGAGCCGCTCCATGAGGATGAGGATCTCTTCGCCGCTCTTCGCGTCGAGGTCTCCCGTCGGCTCGTCCGCGACGAGGAGCTTCGGGTCGGTCGCGATCGCGCGCGCGATCGCCACGCGCTGTTCCTGCCCGCCCGAGAGCTGGCGCGGGTAATGGTCCATGCGGTCCGCGAGGCCGACGACGGAGAGTGCGAGCTCGACCTGCTTCCTCCGGCGGGCCCGGTTCAGGTTCGTGAGGAGGAGCGGGAGCTCGACGTTCTCGTAGGCCGTCAGGACGGGCACGAGGTTGTAGAGCTGGAAGATGAAACCGACGTTCCCGCTCCGCCACTTCGCGAGAGCCGCCTCGCTCATCTTCGAGACCTCCGCGTCTCCGACGAGGATGCGCCCCGAGGTCGGGCGGTCGATCCCGGCGATCAGGTTCAGGAGCGTCGTCTTGCCCGAGCCCGACGGGCCCATGAGCGCGACGAAGTCCCCCTCGTCCACGGTCAACGACAGTTGGTCGAGCACGGTGAGGACCTGCGTGTCGCGGGTGTACTGCTTGACGAGCGCGTCGATCTGGATGAGAGGGGTCGCCATGAGGCTCTCCTTCCGGGCTCTTCGGATCAGTCTTTCTTGAGGCGGACGCTCTGTTCGCGGCGCCACGGGTGCGACGCAGACGCGGCGTCCGCGACGATCTCCTCGCCGCCGGCGACGCCGGACGAGACCTCGACCTGCGTCCCGGCCGCCTGGCCGAGGACGAGAGGCCGGAAGACCGCCTTGTCGTTCGCGACGAGGAGCACGCCTTTCTCCCCGCCGACCTCCACGAGCGACGCGGCCGGCACCATGACCCTCGGCTTCGCCTTCTCGTCGACCTTCGCCTCGGGGTTCAGGAAGACGACGCGGCAGGACATCTCGGGGAGGACCTTCGAATCCTTGTCGAAGATCTCGATCTTGACCTTCACGGAGCCCTTCTGCCGGTCGGCCGTCGGGACGATCTGGCGGAGGCGCGCCTTGTACGGCCGGTCGGGGTAGGCGTCGAGCGCGACCTCGGCGGGCTGCCCGATCGTGAGCTTCGCGACGTTCTGCTCGTTGATGTCGGCCTCCATCTCCAGCGAGGAGAGGTCGACGATGACGGCGAACGTCGCGCCGGCCGAGCCGGCGCCCCCGAAGCCCTGCGGCGCGACGGTCTCGCCGAGGAACGCCTTCTTGACCGTCACGACGCCGTCGATCGGCGCGTAGATCTCGGCGTTCCGGATGAGCTCGTCCGTGTATTTCACGAGCTGCTCGGCGGACGCGACCTGTGCCTCGAGGGAGCGAACCTGCGCGTCCGCGGTGTCGAAGGCCTGCTGCGAGCCGATCTTCTCGTCGAGGAGAGACTTCGCGCGGGCGCGGTCGAGGCGCGCGTTCTCGAGCTGCGCGACGACCTGGTCGCGGGCCGCGACGTACTGCCGCTTCTGGGCCGCGAGCTCGGGCGACTCGAGGCGCGCGACGAGCTCGCCCTTCTTCACCTTCTGGCCCTCCTCGAGGTTCAGCCACTCGATGCGGCCGACGGTCTTCGGGGAGATCTCGGCCTTGGAGCGCGCGACGATGTAGCCCGAGGCCGTGAGCACCGTCGACGCCTGCGTCGGCGTCACGAGCGCGACGCGCGTCGTGGCGACCTCGGGCGGCCGGAGGGCGACGCCTTTCGAGCGTGCGAGAACGTAGAGCAGGGCCACGGCCGCGACGCAAAGGGTCGCGACGCCGGCCCAGAGGAAGCGCCGGGAGCGCGGCTCCTCGGCGCGGTCGATCTTGAGGGCGGACAGGTCGGCTGATTTGTTTAGAGGTTCCATACGCAATCGGACTCGCTGAGTACGATATCCGATGGCCCTTCGTTTCAGGGTGGGATCGCGCTTTTCGGCGAACGGGAGGCCGGGACCGGCGAACGGAGGGGTCAACCTTCCGCGGCGGTCGCGGCCCGGAACGCGGCCACGAATTCTTCGAGGTGCCGGCGCTCCGTCCGGACGTTTCCGATCGCGGCCCGGAGCGCGTACCGGCCCCGCACGAGGGCGTGGGAGACGAACGTCCGGCCGTCCTCGTTGATTCTCGCGAGGATCCGGGCGTTCGCGGCGTCGGCCGCCGCGTCGTCCATCCCGTTCGGCTGCCAGCGGAAGACGACGACCGAGAACGGCGCCGGGGCCACGATTGCGACGCCCGGCTCGCTCCCGATCCGTTCCTTCAGCCAGCGCGCGCTCTCGAGCGCGTCCGCGATCCGCGTCCTCACGCCCTGGACGCCGAAGGCGCGCAACGCCATCCACATCTTCAGGGCCCGGAACCGCCGGCCGAGCTGGACGCCGTAGTCCATGTATTCGCGCACCGTCTGGCCTTCCGGGGTCTCGAGGTAGTTCGGGACCACGGAGAACGCGCGCCTCACCCGCTCCATGTTCCGGAAGAAGAGCCCCGTGCACTCGAGCGGCACGAGCATCCACTTGTGCGGGTTGTAGATCACCGAGTCCGCGCGCTCCCAGCCGGCGAAGAGCGGCCGTATCCGGGGGAGGACCGCGGCCGACCCCGCGTATGCCGCGTCGACGTGCAGCCAGAGGCGCTCCTGCGCGCAGAGGTCCGCGAGGGCGGCGAGCGGGTCGACGGACGTCACCGTCGTGGTCCCCGCCGTCGCGACGACCGCGACGGGAACGCGCCCCGCGGCGCGGTCTCGCGCGACGGCGGCCGCGAGGGCCGTCACGTCCATCCGGAAGTCCCGGTCCGTCGGGATCTTTGCGAGGCCTTCCGTCCCGAAGCCGAGGACGACGCAGGCCTTGTCGATCGAAGAGTGCGCGAGCTCGGAAGCGTAGACGCGCCCCGCGGGCCGGCCGGCGAGGCCCGTCCTCCGGACGTCCGGGAAGGCCTGCTCGCGCGCGGCCGCGAGCGCGATCAGGGACGCCGTCGAGGCCGTGTCCGCGAGCTGGCCGTCGAAGCCGTCCGTGCCGGAAGGGAGGCCGACGAGGTCGAGGAGCCAGCGCACGACGCCCTGCTCGAGCTCCGTGAGGACGGGCGAGGTCCGCCAGAGGATCCCGACCTGGTTGTAGCCGGCGGCGAGGAAGTCGCCGACGACGGCCGGCGCGGTGCCCGTGTTCGCGAAGTACGCGAGGTAGCCCGGGTGCTGCCAGTGCGTGAGGTTCGGCTCCACGAGGCGGTCGAGGTCGCGCTCGATCTCCTCCCACGGCTCCGGCTCCTCGGGCGCGCGTGGCGGGATCCGCTCGAGCACCTCGCCGGGCTTCGTCCGCGCGAGGACCGGCCGCGATTCGAGCGTCTCGAAGTATCGCGCGAGGCGCTCGACCGCGGCCCCGCCCATCCGCCGGAAATCGTCGGGGGAGAAGTCGCCGTGCGCGGGCGGCGGGCCGGGGAAGCGCGGGTCCCGGAGCATGCGTCGGGGAGTCTACTCAGCGGGCCTCGACGCGGAGGGTCGCCTGCCCGAACGTGCCGCCGAGGGCGTCGTTGACGGAGACCCTGAGGTCGTAACGGCCGGGCGGGAGCTGGAGCGTCACGAGGCGGGAGGCGGCCGTGTCGCGCGCCGCCTTGTACTCCTCGCCCGAGTACGACAGGAACCAGTCGTCCGTGGCGGAGTCGCGCGCGCTCCCGTCCACGGCCGCCGCCTCGACGGCAATCTTCACGCTTGCGACGAAGGCGTCGGAGTCGGTGTCGAAGCGCAGCTCCTCGTGCGGGATCCGGACCTCGAGTTTCCAGTACGGCTTCGCGGGATCGGACGAGGCCGTCGTCGCGCGCCCCTTCCACTCGAGCGTGACGGGGATCGGCTTCTTCGCGCTGCGCGCGGCGCCCGGCCGCCGCTCGTCGGCCCGCGCCGCGGCTTCGGCGCGGCGGGCGTCGGCGCCGAGGGCGGCCGCGACCTGCGCCGCCGGCCCCGACGGGCGGAACGCCGACCGGGCCAGCATGTTCACGCCGGCCTTCCGCGTCGCGACCTTCACGGAATACGTCTTCTTCGGGTCCACGCCGAGGAGGCGGACGCCGACCCGGTACGTCGCGGACGTCGCGTCGAGGAATTCCGCGAGGACCGCGCCGGCGTCGTTCGTCGACGCGCGCGACAGGCCGCCCGTGTCGGCCGCGTACCTCAGCGGCGTCTCCTGGAGGTTCCTGAGATCGTCGGCGCGGAGCCTCGACTCGAACGAATACCGGTCCGCGGCGGTCGGCTGGTCGCGCCCGAGACCGCCGGGATCCAGGAAGTGGACCATGACGCCCGAAGACTGGAACCACTTCGAGAGGTCGTCGATTTCGTAGAGCGGGGTCGAGTCGAACGCGTACGAGCCTCCTCCGACCGAGGCGGCGGCGCCCGGCGCGCCCGGCCACTGCGGCGCGTCGAAGATCCGCCCGCGTCCGCTCGAGCCGGAGGGCGGCGCCGACGCGGGCGTTCTCACGCGCGCGCCCTGCTCGGCGCGGAGCCGCGCGAGGAAGTCGTAGCCAGGGACGCGCTCGAACCCCTCGGAGATCAGGACGAGGTGGCGCGGCCCGTCGAGGGCGGCGAGGCGGCCGGCGGTCTCGCGGAGGTCCTCGACGGAAGCCCGGACGCGCCGGCGCTCGGCGGCCAGGTAGTCCGTGATCGCCTGCGTCACGAGGCGCGTGTCGCCGCCCGCCTGCTGCGTCGAGATCATGTCGTCGATGAGCGACCTCTCGTACGCCTTGCGCGCTTCGTACTGGGACGGGGCCTCGGCGCCGCGCGGCGTCCCGTAGGACTGGTTCCTCGCTGTGCGCGTGCCAGCGCCCACGCTCGTGACGGCGGACCCCTCGGCCGTGTCCTCTCCGACCTCGAGGCTCATGCGGTCCGCCTCGGCGAGGAGGGCGTCGACCGAATCGGCGTCCCAGGCCCTGGCCGAAGGGCCGCCGAAATGCGTCACGAAGCCGTAGCGTCCCGCGGGCGCGTGGTCGAGCGCCTTGTGGAGGGCCGAAGCCGTGTCCATGATCGAGCGGCGGGGCAGCTGCTCGAGGTCGACCCACACGAGGACGTGCCGGACCGCTGCCCCCGGGTCGAAGGGCGTCGTCGTCCCGGCGATGCGTTCTTCCGAGTCGGGCCGGCCCTCCTTCTGCGAGGCGGCGGCGCGCTCTTTCGGCGGCTCGAACGAATCGATCGTCTGGACCTTGCCCGCGACACGGACCTCGAAGTCCGCGGGCGTCAGGCCGAAGACGGGCCGGTTCTTTCCGTCCACGGCGACGACGTCGAGCATCAGGACGGTGACGTTCTCCTCCGCCGTCACGCCCGGCCTCGGCGTCGGGGCGGGAGTCGCCGCCGGCGGTGCCTGCGCGAGGAGCGGCGCGGCGAGGACGAGGAGTGCGCCGGACCGGAGCTTCCCGAGAACGGGCGGGTTCATGGCGCGTCCGGATCCACGGCATCCTCGGGCACGGTCCGCGCCGTCCCGCCCGTCAGCCCTGGGAGCCCGCCTTGCCCGGCTTGGCCGCGCGCAGCTCGGGAGGAATCTGGAGCGGGCCCGTCTGGCGCAGGTCTTCCTTGATGATGAGGTCGAGGAACAGCTCCCTCACGCCGTCCTGGCCCTGGACCTTGAAAACGCTGCGCACCTCGCGCGGCTTGAGCTCGATCCCGGTCATCGCCTTCAGGTACTGGCAGAACACGATCGCGCGGGAACGGAACGAGACGACGAGGATGAAGAGAAGGACGGCAGCGAACCCGAGGAGCGCGAGGCCCGTGACTTCCTTGACCTCGAAAAGGCTTGAGGGATTCATGCGGATCCCCTCCGCGCCGGGCGAGCCGGTCTCATCAAAAGTCTCCTTCCCCCCGCGAGCGCCTCAATCATAGCGCGGCCCCCCCGCATAATCCTTCCCAGGAGTTTTTTCTTGAACCCTCTCATCTCCGACCGCGACCTCGACTTCCTCCTCTACGAGGTCCACGACGCGACCTCGCTGCTCGCGTTTCCGCACTTCGCCGAGCACGGGAAGGAAACGTTCGACGCGTACGTCGGGGTCTGCCGGCGCTTCGCGCGCGAGACGCTCTTCCCGGCGTTCCGCACGCTCGACGCGGAGCCTCCGCGTTTCGAGGCCGGGCGCGTGACGGTCCATCCCCTCCTCCACGACATCTGGCCGAAGCTCGTCGAGATCGGCGTCGTCGCGGCCTCCCGGCCGTTCGACGTCGGCGGCGCGCAGCTGCCGCTCACGGTCGCGACGGCGGCCCACCTCTACGTCATGGCGGGCTGCTGCGCCGTCTACAGCTTCGCGGGCCTCACGACGGGCGCCGCGCACCTCGTCGAGGCGTTCGGGAGCGCATCGCTCCGGGAGACGTACCTCGCGCCGCTCTACGAGGGGCGCTGGACCGGCACGATGGCGCTCACGGAGCCGCAGGCGGGCTCGAGCCTCACGGACGTCGCGACCCGCGCGACGCCGTCGGGCGGCCACTTTCTGATCTCGGGCTCGAAGATCTTCATCTCGGGCGGCGACCACGACCTCTCGGAGAACATCGTCCACCTGGTCCTCGCGCGGATCGACGGCGCGCCCGCCGGGATCAAGGGCGTGAGCCTCCTCCTCGTGCCCAAGCTCCGGCCCGAGGACGGCGCCCTCGTCCCGAACGACGTCACGACCGCCGGTCTCGTCCACAAGATCGGCTGGAAGCCGCTCCCGGCGGCCGTCCTGTCGTTCGGCGAGAGGGGCGACTGCCACGGCTGGCTCGTCGGCGCCGCGCATCAGGGCGTCCCGCACATGTTCCAGATGATGAACGCAGCGCGGATCTCCGTGGGCGCCGACGCGGTCGCGACGGCCTCCGCGGCGTACCAGGAGAGCCTCGCGTACGCGCGGACGCGCCCGCAGGGCCGACCGCTCGCGAGCCGCGACCCGAAGCAGCCGCAGGTCCCGATCGTCGAGCACGCGGACGTGCGGCGGATGCTCCTGCGCCAGAAGGCGATCGTCGAAGGAGGGCTCTCCCTCATCCTCTGCGTCGCGAAGCTCGCGGACGCCTCCGAGTACGCACCGGACGACGACGCGAAGGAGCGCGCGCAGATCCTCCTCGACCTCCTGACGCCCGTCGCCAAGAGCTTCCCGGCCGAGAAGGGCTTCGAGTCGACGGCCCTCGCCGTGCAGGTGCTCGGGGGATACGGCTACACGAGCGAGTACCTGCCGGAGCTCTACCTGCGCGACCAGAAGCTGAACTCGATCCACGAGGGGACGACCGGGATCCAGGCCCTCGACCTCCTCGGCCGCAAGGCCGTCGCACAGAACGGCGCAGCGCTCGCGGCGCTCTCACGCGAGGTCGCGGCGGCCTGCGCGCGCGCGGAGAAAGCCGGGATTCCCGCGGGCTGGATCACCGAAGTGCGTGCGACGGGAGCCCGGATCGTCGCCGTGACCGCCGGGCTCGGGAGGAAGGGGGCGGGCGGAGACGTCGAGGGGATGCTCCGTCACGCCGCCGACTACCTCGAGCTCTTCTCGACGTTCGTCGTCGCGTGGCAGTGGCTGCTCCAGGCGGCCGTCGCGCGCGAAGGGATCGACGCGGGCCGCGGTCCGCAGGCCTTCTACGAGGGCAAGCTCGCGGCCGCGCAGTACTGGATCCGGACCGAGCTCCCGAAGGCGGCGGCGCTCGCATCTCTCTGCGAGGAGAACGAGGACTCGTACGCGCGGATGCGGTCCGACTGGTTCTAGACGGTCACGCGCTCCCGACCCCGCGCACGCGCTCTTCGACCTTCGCCTTCGCGGCGCCGAGCGCCCGCGCGAGGGCGTCGACGGCGACGCGGGCGCGCGCGGCGTCGCCGCACGTGAAGAGGTCCACGGCCGCTTCGCCGCGCTCGGGCCACGTGTGGATCGTGAGGTGCGACTCGGAGATCACGACGACGCCGCTGACGCCCTGGGGGCTCAGCCGGTGGATGTGGATCCCGAGGACCTTCGCGCCCATCGTCCTGACGGCGTCGACGAGGAGCGTCTCGACGAGGATCGGATCGTCGAGCGTCGCGAACGGCGCCCCCGCGACGTCGAGGAGAAAGTGCATGCCGAGCGGCCTCATCGGATCCCCAGCGCGCCGACCGCGCCCTCGTTCGCGGGCTTCACCTTCCAGAGGAACGCGTCCCACACGTAGTGCGTCGCCTGCGGCACGGCGAGCAGCGGGACGAGGAGGACCATCGCGAGCGCCCCGGGCTCGATCGCCGCGCCCGGGAACAGGCTCGGGTGGTCGTGCCAGACGAGCCGGTCCCATCCCCACTCCTCCCCGAACGCGATCGCGAGGAGCGGGAGAAGGAAGAGCGGGAGGCTCGCGAGCCAGCGGTCCGCGGCCGCAGGCGGCTCCCCGGCCTCGCGGCGGCCCGCGGCCCGCGCCTTCGACGTGAACCAGACGAGGCCGATGTACGGAATCCCGTGGACGAAGATGTTCGTGACGGTGAACGCGTAGTCGGAGTCGAAGACGACGATCCCGAGGAACCACGTGGCGACCGTCGTGAGGACGACGAGGACCTTCCCCCACGAGACGCGCCTGTCGGCCCGCGCCCGGGCGATCTCCTTGACGACCCAGGCCGCGAAGACGCCCGCGTAGAGGACGAACGCGGCCGTGCTCGCGCGTTCGGGGAGCCCGGACAGGAAGTCGCCCCTCAGGAACCACTGGAAGCGGCGCGGCAGGTGCGCGTGCCAGAAAAGGAGCGGCGTGAGCGTCGCGCCGTAGATCGCGGCCGCGTCGAGGCGGCGCCCGAGCGCGCCCTCCACCCCCTCGCCGTTCTTGCGCCGGTAGAGCGCGACCCAGCCGTACTGCTGGCGCACGAAGTGGAAGACGGCGAGGTAGGCGAGCACCCTCCAGAAAAAGAGCGCCGACACGGAGTACGCGGCCACCCCCGCGGCCCACGCGAGGAGCGGGACGCCCGCGTAGAGCGCGAGGCGCTCGTGGGCCTCGTCGCCGTCCGCGAGGACGCGCCAGAGAGTCGACCAGACGTGGGCCACGTCCACGCCGACGATTCCGACGAGAAAGACCCACGGCGGCGCGTCGCCGTCGAGGAGGCCCGTCGCGGCGCCCGCCGCGAGGAGCGCGAGCGCGAGCGCGGCCGAGCCTCCGAAGAGGAGGAGGTCGGCGCGCCTCGAGAAGAGCCAGTTCGTGGGAGCGTCGGACACGGGCGTCCCGATGTTAGCCCGGCGTTCCGTCATGCCGCGGAGAGCGGCGCGGACGCGACGCCGCGCGCGGCGAGGATCGCCTCGGCGGCGCGGACGCCCGCGTCCTGCGCCTCCTCGAAGAGCGGGAGGCCCGCCGAGTCCGCGTGCGCGAAATGCACGCCGCCCTCGGGCGCGAGGCGCCGCACGGGGTTCGAGAGGAAGCCGGGCGTCGGGCGGAGCATCGCGTGCCCCCAGCGCGCGAAATCCATCCGCGTGACGAGGCCCGGCAGGTCCGGATGGGCGCGCGACAGGTCCGCGAGGACGGCGCCGGCGAGGTCCTTCCACCCCGCGGCGAGGAGGCGCGCCCGCGCCTTCGCGGGCTCCTCGTCCGTGAACGGCATGTACCACGTGAAGACCGTCGATCCGTGGTCCTTCCCGGTCTGGTGCGTCGCGACGACGTAGCCGAGCGAACGGGAGTCGTAGAGGACGTTGTCCCAGGCGAGCGGGTGCGACGCCTCCTTCGGGCGGCCGGAAAGCGTGACGTTCGCGACGACCCACGGCGCGTACGAGAGCGCGTCGAGCCAGGCGGGCGGCGCCGTCCGCCACGGGGCGAAGACGTGCCGGGCCGCGTACTTCGGGAGCGCGAGGATCGCGTCCGTCGCCTCGACGGCGACGACCTCCTGTTTCGCGGCGTCGAGGTAGCGGAGCCGCACGGGCGCGCCGCGGCGCGGCGGCCGGCGCGACGTCGAAGACGAGGGCGCGTTGGTCGAGCTTTCCGGCTGCGGACTTCGCGAGGTGATGAACGAGCCGGCCGTTTCCCTCGGGCCACGTCAGGAAGTCCGACGGCTCCTCGTCCTCGTCCTCCCCGGGGAGGCGCGCCGCGTTGTAGTGGATGCCGGCCCACGCGGAGATCCGGTCGAGGTTCGTCCCGAAGTCGTCGCGGCAGCCGTACTCGGCGAGCCAGCGCAGACGCGGCGACGTGAATCCGTTCGCGTCCAGCCAGTCGGCCATCGTCGTCCGGTCGAGCGCGAGGAGGTCCGGGTCGTCCGAGGAACGCCGCGTCGGGATCGCGAAGGCGCGGCGCCCCGCCGCGTCCTTGCGCCCTGCGAACGCGTCCATCGCGGTGCGGAAGCGGTTCACCTGTTCGACGTCCGTGCGAGAGGCACCCTCGTAGGGATAGAGGCCCGCGTGCCAGCGGTTGCCGTAGTAGAGGCGCTCCTCCGGCTCGCGGCAGAGCATCTCCTCGGCCCACTCGGGCGCGCCGTCCGCGTCGCGGCCGGTGAGCGCGCCGACCTCCTCGAGCACGGCCTCGAGCGCGGGGTTCCGGAACGCCGGGACCGGGACGTAGTGCGCGCCCCACGGGAACCGGCTCACGTCGTTCGCCCCCGAGAGGGCCGTGCCGCCCGGCGCGGTCTCGAGCTCGTAGACGCGGAAGTCGGCGTCGCCCGCCCGCGCGAGGCGCCACGCCGCGGAAAGGCCCGAGACCCCGCCGCCCACGATCGCGGTTCCGATCCGCTCGGTCCGCACGGCCGGCCTCTCGAAGAGGTTCCCGCCGCGCAGCAGGTGCCCGAGTGAGACGTCCGGGTGAAGGAGCTCGCCGGGAAACTCGAGCGCGCGGACGTCCTTTCGCCCGCACGCGGCGAGGGCGGAGGCGAGAGCCGCGAGCGCCGGCGCGCCGACGAGCGACGCGATCGCGTCGCGGCGGGTCAGTCGAAGCGCTTCCACTCGTGCTCGTACGTCCGGACGAGGATCTGGTCGTTGAGGCGGTTCACGGGGGATTCCACGGGCCCCGTGTCGGGCCCGAAGACGAAGAGCGTCGGGAGGAGCTCCGCCGAGAGCGCGCGCAGGTTCCCCGGCAGCCGCGGCGCGACGTCGAGCGGCCTGTTCGCCGCGAGGACGAAGCCCCACTCGCCGAAGGACGGCACCGCGACGTGGTACGCCTTCGTCGTGAAGCCGGCGGCCTTCAGCGTCGCGTCCACGATCCAGAAGCTCCTCCGGGCGAAGAGGGGCGACGTGGACTGGACCGACACGACGCCTTCCGGGTCGAGCCGCTTCCGCAGGAGCGCGTAGAAGCGCGACGTGTAGAGCTTCCCGACGGCGTAGCTGTTCGGGTCGGGGAAGTCGACGATCACGACGTCGAAGAGGTCCGCCGCCTTGTCGATCCAGACCATCGCGTCGTCGTTCACGACGTGCACCTTCGGCGACAGGAGCGAGCCGCCGTTCAACGCGAGGAAGAGGGGGTTCGTCCGCGCGAGGGTCGTCATCGCGGGGTCGAGGTCCACGAGCGTCACGCTCTCGACCTCCGGGTGCCTGAGGATCTCGCGCACGGCGAGCCCGTCGCCTCCCCCGAGAACCGCCACGCGCCGCCCGCTCCGGGCGGCCGCGAACGCCGGGTGCACGAGCGCCTCGTGGTAGCGGTACTCGTCCACGGACGAGAACTGCAGGTGCCCGTTCAGGAAGAGCTGGAAGCCGGCGCGGTTCTTCGTCACGACGATGCGCTGGTAGGCAGTCGTCTTCGCGACGATGACCTCGTCCGCGTACTGGTTCTCCTCCGCGATCGCCGTCAGGTGGTCCGCGAGGACGAACGCGGCGACGAGGATCGCTCCGGTTGCGGCGGCCCGGATGTAGAGGCCCGCCGGGTGTCCGATCCGGTGTCGGAAGAGGTGGAGGGACCAGAACGCGACCGCGACGTTCAGGAGGCCGAAGAGGACGGACGTCCGCGTGAGCCCGAGGCGTGGGAGGAGGACGAGCGGGAACAGGAGGGACGCCACGAGAGAGCCGAGGTAGTCGAACGTGAGGACCTGCGAGACGAGGTCGCGGAACTCGACGGCGTCCTTCAGGAGGCGCATGAGCAGCGGGATCTCGAGCCCGACGAGCGTCCCGATCACGACGACGACGCCGTAGAAGACCGGCGGGAACCAGCGCGGCGACGAGAACGCGAAGAAGAGGGCCGGCGCCGAGAGGCCGCCGACGAGCGCGACGGCGATCTCCGCGTCCACGAACCGGCGCGCGACGCCGCGGACGACGTAGCGCGAGAGGAACGCGCCGAGCCCGAGGGACGAGAGGTAGACGCCGATCACGAGCGAGAACTGCGTGACCGAGTCGCCGAGGAGGTAGCTCGCGAGGGCGCCCGCGACGAGCTCGTAGACGAGCCCGCACGAGGCGATCACGAAGACCGTGAGGTAGACGGGCGTCACGCCCCGGGCCGGCGCGGAGGCCCGGCCCCCGGCGCGGGCGTCGCCGCTCACCGTCCCGCCCGGAAGGCCGTCAACCGCCCGTGACCGACGCGGCGATGATGATCGCCATCGCGATCACGATCGACCCGATCACGATGCCGAGCGCGACGTTCTGGTCCTCCTCCATCTCCTTCTTGAGCGAGAAGGGGAGGAGCTTCGGCAGGAGCGCGAAGAAGATCGCGAACAGGCCGAGGCCGAGGACCGAGAACACGACCGTCGAGATCACCTGATGCCCGTGCTGCGACCACCATTCCATCACTTTCCTCCGCTCCAGAAGTGCCACGTGCGGTAGCCGCCGGCGTTGCGCGCGCCCTGCGGCAGGGTTTCGTGCTTCACGGCGCCGCCCGTCTCCCAGCCCGTGAACGCGGTCCACGCGTACCCGAGGAGGAGGAGCCCGCCGAAGGCCTGGAAGATCCGTCTCATCGCGTCTCCCTATTCGTCCGAGTCCGCGCCCGATTCTTCGCCGGGCCGCTCGGTCCCGGCCTGCGTGAAGTCGCTCTCGGCCCACCGCCGCCCCTCCCACGAGAGCCTCGAGAAGACGAGGAGGAACGGAGGGACGAAGAGGAGAACGAGCGTCCAGATCAGGTGCGAGAGGTGCGGCACGCCGCTCGTGAGCCGGATCCGGAACTGCGGCGGCGCCTGCCCGCGCTCGGTCTCGGGATCGAGCCGCGCCACCCACTTGCCGGCCGGGACGCGCGAGACCCACACGGTGCGGCTCTGGCTCCCCTCGCTCCAGCTCTCGCCGCCGTCGACTCCGTGGTAGCGGTCCGAGACGAGGCTGAACGAGCGCGCCTCGCCCGTCCCTTCGGCGATGAGGCTCACGCCGACGTCGACCCAGTTGTTCTCCGTCGGCGACCAGATGACGGCCTCGAGGTTCCCCGTGCGCGTCGTCTCGAAGGGGTCGGTGAGGATCACGCGCTGCGCGGCCTCGGCCTCCTCCTTCGCCTCGCGCGCGGCCACGGGATTCAGGGGAGCGGCGGTCGGCGCCGGCGCCGTCTGCTGCGCCCACCCGGCGGCGGAGGCGGGGGATCCCCGTTCCGCGTAGATCAGCCGGGCGGCGTCGACGAGGTCGTATGTCTTGTCGAACACCACGCGGTTCGGAGCGGAGACCTTCGCGACGGCGAAGATGACGAGGGCGGCGAGCGCGAGGATGCGGGCCGTCTTCCACCAGAGGTGGCTCGTCCCCTCGTGCGGCCACGGTTGGGCCGCGGCGACGCCGGAGGGGGAGGGCAGGGCCGCCGCGGGGAACGCGGCGGCGACGTCCGCGCGGGGAACGTAGACGCCTTCGGTCCAGGCCGTCTCGGCCTTGTTCGACTCGCACGAGAGCATCCGCGGGGGCCTGACGTAGTCCGTCGCGACCGTCGCCTCGCCCTTCTTCACGGCCCAGTAGAACTCGCCGACGAGCGCGTCCACGCGCGCGTGGCTGCGCGAGAAGATGCGGTACCGCGCGCCCTTGTACGTCGCGTAGCGGGCGGACGCCTCGACCGCGCCGCCGGGCACGGGCTCGAGGAGCGTGAAGTGCCCGTTCGATTCCGCGAGCCAGTGGTACGCCTCGCTCTTTTCTTCCTTGAGCAGGTACTCGTCCCAGAAGTACGTCGTGCCGTCGGACGTCGTGGCCTTGTGGACGACGCCGAGGACGGCGTAGGCGTGGCCGTTCAGCGTGCCCTCGGCCCCCGGCGGGATCGTCGGCTTGAAGGGCGGGCGGGAGAGCTTCGACAGGATCTCGAACTTGTCGGGCGGCCCGTCGCCGCCCCTCCCCCCGAGGAGCGAGCCGCAGTGGCTGCAGGCGACGCGGACCGTGTTCGCGGGGTCCTTCAGCTCGAGCGCGCCGCCGCAGTTCGGGCAGTTCAGGGCCTGCGCCTTCGCGGCGGCCTTGCGTTCCTTCCAGGCCGTGAGGCCCTCGATCCCGAGGTCCGCGAGCTCCACGCGGCGGCCGACGTAGAAGCCGTCGAGGCCGGGGTCGTCGCCGTAGTCGAGCGTGCCGAGCGACCCGTCGGCCCCCGAGATGTCCGCGTAGCGGAAGACGGAACCCGGCGGCGAGGCGAACGGCAGGTCGCCCTCGGCCGAGACGTACGTGGCCTCCCGGACCTCGGCGATCGCGTACCGGCCGTAGGCGCCGAGGTCGAGGGACTGGCCCGGCGAGAGCTGCGTCCACTCGGGAACGGGCGGCGGCTTGAGCGGCAGCATCATCCAGAAGCCGCCCTGCGCCTCGGCGAGCCACGCGTAGCCGCCGTCCGCGAACGCGACGTGCCACTCGTCCCACGTCCCCTCGCCGGTCGAGAGCTGGAGGCGGCCGACGATCGCGAAGGGCTTGACGGATCGGGAGCCCCGGCTCCGCATTCCGACCTTGAACGGCGAGGACGTCGGGACGAGCTCGGCGACGACGCCGATCGCCTCGAGGTTCACGCCCTTGCGCGCGACGGCGGAACGGCACTGGCGGCAGATCGTCACGACGGACGAGCCGGCCGAGAACAGGACCTCCGCCCCGCAGTTCGGACACTGCGCCGCGCGCGCGCTCAAGGTGAGGGGATCTTAATCGAGAACGCGTCTCTCCGGACTACGCCTTCGCGAGCTGCCTCAGGACGAAATGGAGGATGCCGCCGTTGCGGTAGTAGTCCACCTCGTTCGGGGTGTCGAGGCGGCAGACGGCCGTGAACGTCTTCTTCCGGCCCTCCGTGTCCGTCGCCGTCACCGTCAGCTTCTTCTTCGGCGAGAGGCCCTCGGCGATGCCGGAGACCGCGAACGTCTCCTGTCCGGAGAGCCCGAGGCTCGCCGCGTCCTGGCCCGGCTCGAACTGGAGCGGGAGGACGCCCATCCCGGCGAGGTTCGAGCGGTGGATGCGCTCGAAGCTCTTCGCGATGACCGCCTTGACGCCGAGGAGCATCGTGCCCTTGGCGGCCCAGTCGCGCGAGGAGCCCGTTCCGTACTCGGCGCCCGCGAGGACGACGAGCGGGATCTTCGACGCCTGGTACTTCATCGCCGCGTCGTAGATCGACATCTGCTCGCCGCTCGGGAAGTGGATCGTGACGTTTCCCTCGCTGCCCGGGATCAGGAAGTTCTTGAGGCGGATGTTCGCGAACGTGCCGCGCATCATGACCTCGTGGTTGCCGCGGCGCGCGCCGTAGGAGTTGAAGTCCGCGGGGGAGACGCCGTGCGCGACGAGGTACTTCGCGGCCGGCGAGTTCTTCGCGATGTTGCCGGCAGGCGAGATGTGGTCGGTCGTGACGGAGTCCCCGAGCATGACGAGGGCGCGCGCGCCGGCGAGGTCCTTCGCGGGCGGAGGCGTCTTCGGGATGTCCGTGAAGAACGGGGGTTTCCGCACGTAGGTCGAGGAGTCCTCCCAGAGGTAGGTCCGGCCCTTCGGGATCTTGAGGGCCTGCCACCTTCCGTCTCCTTCGAAAACCGCGCCGTACGCCTTCTGGAAGTGCGCGGGCTTCACGGCCGTCCGGCCACCGCCTTCTGCACTTCTTCCTGGGTCGGCCAGATGTCCTTGAGGTAGACGGGCGCGCCGCTGCGGTCCGTCCCGATCGGCTCGGTCGTGAGGTCCTTGTCCATCTCGCCCGCGAGCGCGTACGCGACGACGAGCGGGGGCGAGGCGAGGTAGTTCATCTTGACCTGGGGGTTGATGCGCCCCTCGAAGTTGCGGTTGCCCGAGAGCACGCCCGCGACGACGAGGTCGCCCGCGCGCACGGCCTCGGACACGGCGTCCGGCAGCGGGCCCGAGTTGCCGATGCACGTCGTGCAGCCGTAGCCCACGAGATGGAAGCCGACGGCCTCGAGGTAGGGCATGAGGCCCGCGTCCTTCAGGTAGTCCGTGACGACCTTCGAGCCGGGCGCGAGCGACGTCTTGACCCACGGCTTCACGGAGAGCCCGCGCTCGACGGCCTTCTTCGCGAGGAGGCCGGCGCCGAGCATGACGGACGGGTTCGACGTGTTCGTGCACGACGTGATCGAGGCGATGACGACGGCTCCCTGCGGGAGGTCGTACGTGACGCGGCCGTCACGGACGGGGGCGGTCTTCGTGAGGGAGCCGAGGGGAGAAGAAGAGGAGGAGAGGGCCTGTGCGTTTGCGGCGGGGTGCTGCGCGGCGGTGGGCGCCGGGGCGGACGGAGCCATCGCCGTTCCCCGCGCCGTCATGCCTCCGTCTCCGCCCTCGTTCAGCCACTTGCCGATCACTTTCGGATCGACGTTCGCACATTCCTTTTCCAGGAAAGTCTTCAGGCTCTCTCTGAAGATCTTCTTGCTGTTCTTCAGCGGCACGCGGTCCTGCGGGCGCTTCGGCCCCGCGAGGGAGGGCTCGACTTCCTTGAGGTTGAGCGTGAGCGTGTCCGTGAACACCGGCTCCGGCGAGTCGTCGGTACGGAAGAGGCCCTGCTTCTTGCAGTAGGCCTCGGCGAGCGCGACGGTCTTCGCGGGCCGGTTCGTGAACTTCAGGTAGTGGATCGTCTCGGCGTCGACGGGGAAGAAGCCCATCGTCGCGCCGTACTCGGGGGCCATGTTCGCGATCGTCGCGCGGTCGGTCAGCGCGAGGCCCGCGACGCCGGGACCGTAGAACTCGACGAACTTCCCGACGACGCCCTTCTTGCGGAGCATCTGCGTGACCGTGAGGACGAGGTCCGTCGCGGTCGCGCCTGCCGGCAGCGTCCCGACGAGCTTGAAGCCGATGACGTCCGGGATGAGCATCGACTGCGGCTGGCCGAGGAGCGCGGCCTCCGCCTCGATCCCGCCGACGCCCCAGCCGAGGACGCCGAGGCCGTTGATCATCGTCGTGTGGCTGTCGGTCCCGACGAGCGTGTCCGGATAGGCGGTCCTTCCCGGACCGGCGAAGACGACGCTCGCGAGGTACTCGAGGTTCACCTGGTGGCAGATGCCCGTGTCCGGGGGGACGACGCGGAAGTTGCGGAACGCGTTCTGCCCCCAGCGCAGGAACGCGTAACGCTCGCGGTTGCGGTCGAACTCGAGCTCCGCGTTGTTCCCGAACGCCTGCGACGTCGCGAACTGGTCGACGATGACCGAGTGGTCGATCACGAGGTCGGCGGGCGCGAGCGGGTTGATCTTCTCGGGGTTGCCGCCCATCGCGGCGAGCGCCTCGCGCATCGTCGCGAGGTCGACGACGGCCGGGACGCCCGTGAAGTCCTGCAGGAGGACGCGCGCGGGGCGGAACGCGATCTCGCGGTCCGTCGGCTTCTTCACGTCGCGGTTCGCGAGCGCCTCGATGTCTTCCTTCGTCACGGTGCGGCCGTCCTCGTGGCGGAGGAGGTTCTCGAGGAGGATCCGGAGCGAGAACGGGAGCTTCCTGACCCGGGGGAACTTCTTCTCGAGGGCCTTGAGGCTGAAGTACTTGACGGTTGCCGAGCCGGCCTTCAGGCTGGCCCTGGTCTTGAAGCTGTCCTGCATTGTGTCCTCCGGCATTCCCGCCGGAACCGGCGGGCGGCGGAATTCTAGTGGAACGGCCGGGCGTTCCGGGCCCGCCGGGCCCGGAACTGATGCATCTGCTTCTGCCGGGGGGCGCGCGCTACTTCCCGGGGGCGCCGGTGGCGGGCGAAAGGCGCCGGACGAGGTCGTCCCATTCCGCGGGCGTCAGCGTCCTCTGGAGGTTGGAGACGCCGTTCACGACCTGCTCGTCGAGCTTCTCCTGGGCCTCGGTGACCTTCTCCAGCGCCGAGATGAAGTCGTCCTGCGTGGAGTTCTTCTTCTCGAGGAGGGAGAGGAACTTCTGCGTGGCCGAGCCCGGGTCGCTCCCGTGCTTCTTGATCGCGGCCGAGAGGGCCGCGAGCGTCTTGTCGGCGGAGGCAAGGCGCGCCGGTTCCGCCACGACCGCTGGCAGCTCCTTGCGGGCCTGCTCGGCGAGGAACGGCATTCCCCCGCCGGCACCGATCTGGGCGACGATCGACTTCCACTCGTCCTTCGGGAAGGACGCGCGGACGGCCAGGAGAGCCTCGGAGGCGTCGAGGACGGCCTTGCGCCGCCGGTCGCGGAACTCGTAGAGCGCCCGGGTGCGGTCCCCCTCCTCGGTGCCGCGGGTCAGGAGGACGGCCCGCCGCGAGGCGTCGGCCTGCCGGATGGCGTCCCTGTCGGCCGCCAGCCTCGCCTCCGTGGCCGGGTCGAGGCCGGCCGCGAGGACGGGGAGGGCGACCGACGCGGCGAGAAGCGCCGGGAGAAAGGTCCTGTGGAACAAAGGCATTCGTGTCTCCTTGGGCGCTGATTTCGCGCGTGCGAGCCACGATGCGAGGAGGGGCAAGGCAGCTCCGGCAAGGAGCGTACACCGGGCCGCATAAGATCCGCGCAAGGAGGGCGACCCGGCGGAATACCCGCAAACCTGCCGGCCGCCGATCCGTATCCAGAGGACGGAAAGAGGAAAAATGCTGAAATTCATCGTCCGGCGCCTGCCCGTCGTCGTCCTCCTCGCGGCCGCCCCCGCGCCCGCGATCACCGCCGAGGAGATCGTCGCGAAGAACGTCGAGGCGCGCGGCGGCGCCGCCGCGCTCGCGTCGCTGAAGAGCCTGCGCCGGACCGGGCGGCTCGTGCTTCCGGGGCAGAACCTCCTGATCACGCTTTCCGAGGTGAAGGAGCGGCCCGGGCGAGTCCGGCAGGAGGCCACGTATCAGGGCCTCACGCAGGTCCAGGCCTGGGACGGCGAGAAGGGATGGCAGATCCAGCCCTTCGAGGGCCGAAAGGACCCGGCGCCCATGTCCGGGGACGATGCCAAGCCGTTCCGGCTCGCGGCCGACCTCGACGGGCCGTTCGTCGACGCGAAGGCGAAGGGCCACGCGCTGGAGTACCTCGGGACCGAGGACGTGGAGGGCACGCTCGCGCACAAGCTGCGCGTCAAGCTCAAGTGGGGAGGCGACGTGACGATCTGGATCGACCCCGACACGTGGATGGTGATCCGCGACCTGCAGAAGAGCACGGTCCGCGGGGCCGAGCAGGAAGTCGAGACGGACTACGGCGACTACGAGAAGGCCGGCGGCGTCTACGTCCCGATGAGCGAGGAGAGCGGGTCCCGGAATTCGCCGCCCGCCTCGCGCGCCAAGTCGATTTACGACAAGGCCGAAGCCAACGTCGCCGTCGCCGCGGACGCCTTCGCGTTCCCGGCGAAGGCCGCGCCGGCGGGAGCGGGCCGATGAAGTGCCCCGCGCTCCGGCTCGTCTTCGTTCTCGCGGCGTTCTCGTCCGTCGCGAACCCTGCCTCGTCCGCCGCTCCACCTGCCGCCGACTCCGGCGCGATCTCGGGCCTCGGCGCCCGCAACATCGGCTCGGCCGCGATGAGCGGCCGCATTGCCGCGATCGCGGGCCGCGCCGAGGACGACGGCAAGGTCACGCTCTTCGTCGGCGCCGCCTCGGGCGGCGTCTGGAAGTCGCTCGACGGCGGAACGACCTTCAGGCCCGTCTTCGACAAGCAGCCCGTGCAGTCCATCGGTGCGATCGCGCTCGACCCGTCGGATCCGAAGGTGGTGTGGGTCGGGACGGGCGAGACCTGGACCCGCAATTCCGTCTCGGTGGGCGACGGGATCTGGCGCTCCGGCGACGGCGGCGAAACCTGGACGCACATGGGGCTCCCCGAGTCCGAGCGCGTGAACCGCATCGTCGTAGACCCGAAGAAGAGCGACGTCGTGTACGCGTGCGTGCCCGGCAAGCTCTGGTCGGACTCCGCGGACCGGGGCCTCTACAAGACGTCGGACGGCGGAAAGAGCTGGTCGCTCGTCCTCAAGGGCGGCAATCTCTCGACGGGCTGCTCCGGCCTCGCGATGGACCCGCGCAACCCGGACCGGCTCTTCGCGGGCCTCTGGGACTTCCGCCGCAAGGGCTGGACGTTCCGGTCCGGGAGCGACGGGCCGAAGGGCCCGTCCGGCTCGGGTCTCTTCCTCACGGAGGACGGCGGTGCGACGTGGAAGAAGCTCGACGCGAAGTCGGCGCCCGGCCTGCCCGAGGGTCCGTGGGGACGCCTCGACGTCGCGATCGCGCCGTCGAAGCCGGACCGCGTCTACGCGGTGATCGAGAGCGTGAAATCCGCGCTCTACCGCTCCGACGACGGCGGGAAGACGTGGGCGCGGAAGAACGACAGCCAGCGGATGGTCTGGCGTCCGTTCTACTTCTCGCGCCTCGTCGTCGATCCGACGAACCCCGACCGCGTCTACAAGCCGAACCTCACGCTCATCGCATCGGAGGACGGGGGTGAGAGCTTCGGCGAGGTGGGCGGCGGCACGCACGGGGACCACCACGACGTCTGGATCAACCCGAAGAACCCGAAGAACGTCGTCACGGGCGACGACGGCGGGCTGTGGATCTCCCACGACGGCGCGAACCGCTGGTGGAAGTGCAACAACCTGCCGGTCTCGCAGTTCTACCACGTGTCCGTGGACGAAAAAGTGCCTTACCAGGTCTACGGCGGCCTCCAGGACAACAGCTCGTGGGCGGGCGACTCCGCGTATCCCGGCGGCATCACGAACGGCCGCTGGGAGAACCTCTTCGGCGGCGACGGCTTCTGGGTGTTTCCCGACCCCTCGGACCCGAACTTCGTCTACGCAGAGGCCCAGGGCGGGTTCGTCGGCCGCGTCGACCGACGCACGCTCTCGGCGCGCGACATCCAGCCAAAGGCCGGCTACAGGGAGAAGCTGCGCTGGAACTGGAACACGCCGATCCACGTCTCGCGCCTCGACAAGGGGAAGGTCTACATCGGCGCGCAGTTCCTCTTCGTCACGCGGGACGGCGGCCAGTCGTGGCAGCGCATCTCGCCGGACCTCACGACGAACGACCCGGAGAAGCAGAAGCAGGAGCAGTCCGGCGGCGTCACGGTGGACAACTCGGCCGCGGAGATGCACACGACCATCTACTCGATCTCGGAGAGCCCGCGCGACGCGAAGACCGTGTGGGTGGGCACGGACGACGGCAACCTGCAGCTCACGCGCGACGGCGGAGGGACGTGGACGAACGTCGTGAAGAACGTGCCGGGCCTCCCGCCCGCGAGCTGGGTCTCGTGGGTCGAGTCGGGCCCGCACGCGGACGGCGCCGCGTACGCGGCCTTCGATCGCCACACGTTCGGCGACACCTCGCCGTGGGTCTACGCAACGAAGGACTTCGGAAAGACGTGGGAGCGCGTCGCGGGCCCGTCTTCGGGCGTGCGCGGCTGGGCGTACGTGATCAAGGAAGACCCGGTCCGCCCCGGCCTTCTCTACCTCGGGACGGAGTTCGGCCTCTGGATTTCGCTCGACGCGGGAAAGACGTGGGCCGAGTTCAAGGGCGGCAACTTCCCGGCCGTTTCCGTGCGCGACCTCGCCTTCCAGACGCGCGACCAGGACCTCATCGTTGCGACGCACGGGCGGGGGATCTGGATCGTCGACGACCTGACGCCGCTGCGCGCGCTCACGGCGGACGTCCTCGGCAAGGACGTCGCGTTCCTCCCGGGGCGCCCCGTCGTCCAGAAGCCGCGCGGGTCGGGCGGTTGGCCCGAGGGCGACGCTTCGTATGCCGGAGCGAACCCGCCGTCCGGCGCCGTCATTTCATACTACCAGAAGACGCGCCACACGTTCGGGCGGATGAAGCTCGAGATCCTCGACGCGTCGGGCCGGGTCGTCGACACGCTGCCGGCCGGCAAGCGCAAGGGAATCAACCGCGTCGTGTGGTCGATGCAGGAGAAGCCGCCGCGCGTCCCGACCGCCGCGTCGGCCGCCGGAGCCGGCACCGGGCCGCGCGTCCTGCCGGGGACGTACGCCGTGCGGTTGACGAAGGGGTCTCAGGTCGTGGAAACGCCGCTCGTGGTTTCCCTCGACCCGCGCGCGCCGTTCTCCGTGGCGGACCGCAAGGCCCAGTACGACGCCGCGATGAAGGCGCACGCGCTCTTCGGAAGGATGAGCGACGTCGTGGACCGCCTGAACGGCTACCGCGCCCTCGCCGACGCGCGGGCGAAGGGGCTGCCGGGGGGCGACGCCGTCCGGAAGGACCTCGACGCGTTCGCGGCGAAGGCCGACGCGATCCGCAAGGACGTCGTCGCGACGTCCGAAGGCGGTGCGATCACGGGCGAGGAGCGCCTGCGCGAGCACCTCGGATACGTCTATGACGCGATCCTCTCGTACGAGGGACGGCCGGGCGACTACCAGGTCGACCGCGTCGCCGCCCTCGAGCGCGAGCTGAAGGACGTCGAGGCGCGTGCGGCCGATCTCGCCGCAAAGGACCTCCCGGCCCTCAACGAAGAACTGCGTGCGAAGAAGATCGCGCCGATCGCGGAGCTCGCGGCCCGCACCGAGGGCGCGCGGATCGCCGCCGCGCGGACGATCGAGGATGCGTGGGCGGGCGCCCGCGAGGGCGAGTCCGCGACGCGCAGAAGCCAGCGCGACTAGAGCCGGCGACCGGGAGTGCGGGAGCGGGGCGCTTGCGCGCCGCTCCCGTCACGCGCCGTCAGTCCTCGAGCTCCGGCAGCGCCTCCAGCACGTCTCGTGCCCGCGGTGGGTCAGGCACGGCCTCGTCTTTCCGGATCCTCCCGTCGCGGAAGGTCAGGACCCGCTTGGCGAACTGCGCGATGTCGTGCTCGTGGGTCACGAGGACGATCGTCAGCCCGCGCTCGTTCAGGTCCTGGAAGATCTCGAGGATCTCGACCGACGTGCGGCTGTCCAGGTTCCCGGTCGGCTCGTCCGCGAGGAGGATGGACGGACGATTCACGAGGGCGCGGGCGATCGCGACGCGCTGCTGCTGGCCGCCCGAGAGCTGCGAGGGGACGTGATGCGCTCGCTCGGCGAGACCCACCAGGGCGAGGGCCTCCCGGGCGCGCTTTCCGCGCTCCAGCTTGTCGATCGGGCTGTACATCGTCGGGAGCTGCACGTTCTCGATGGCCGTCGTTCGCGCGAGCAGGTTGAACCCCTGGAAGACGAAGCCCAGCTTGCGGTTGCGGATCGCCGCGAGCTCCCGCTTCTCGAGGCCCGAGACGTCGATGCCGTCGAGCAGGTAGCGGCCGGACGTCGGCCGGTCGAGGCAGCCGAGGATGTTCATGAAGGTCGACTTGCCCGACCCGCTCGCTCCCATGATCGCCACGAAGCCGCCGCGTTCGACCGAGACGCTCACGCCCCGGAGCGCGTGGACACGCGTTTCGCCGAGCTCGTAGTACTTGTGCAGATCCTCGACGCGCAGGACCGCGCCCGCGTCCGGAACCGTCAACGCCGGATTCCCTGGGCCCCGGGCGGCAGGGACTTCGACGCCACGGAGCTCGTCACGACGTCGTCGTCCGGCTCGAGTTTTCCGTTGAGGACGCCGGCCACCTGCGTGTACGTGTGGTCGGTGATGCCGAGGGAGATCCGGACCGGCTCGAGCGAGTCGTCCCCGAGACGCTTCCAGACGACGGCGTCCTCGCCGCGCGGGCCTCGCCGCGCTTCCGCGGACGGGGCTGCGGTGCCGCCTGGGGCCGTCGCCACGGACGCCGTGTCCGCCTTCGCGCCCGCCTCGATCCCGTACTTCGCATACATCGCCCGCACGACCTCCGGGGACATGGAGGGCTTGTACCGGAGGGCCGCGTTCGGAACCTTGACGGCATTCTCGACCGTGGCGACCGGAATCGTCACGTACGCGGTCATGCCCGGAAAGAGCTTGAGATCCGGGTTCTGGAACTCGACGACGGCGTCGTACGTGACGACGTTCTGCACGGTCGTCGGATTCATCCGGACCTGGCTCACGGCCCCGGTGAAAGCCTCCTTCGGGAACGCGTCGACCTTGAACGTCACGGGCTGCCGCATGCGGATGCGCCCGACGTCGGACTCGTCCACCTTCGCGTAGACGAGCATCTTCGTGAGGTCCTGCGCGATCGTGAAGATCGTCGGCGCCTGGAGGGAGGCGGCGACCGTCTGTCCGACGTCGACGTTCCGCGCCACGACGATCCCGTCGATCGGGGAGCGGATCACGGTGTACTCGAGGTTCGTGCGCGCGACCGCTACGGCGGCGTCCTTCTGGCTGACCTGCGCCTTCGCCTGCGTGACGTTCGCAATCGCGGCGTCGACCGACGCCCTCGCGGACTCGTAGCCTGCTTTCGCCTGGTCGAGCGTCTGTTGCGTCCCGACGCCCTCCTTCACCATCGACTGCGCGCGCTCGTAGTCGGCCTTCGTCTGGTCGAGCATCGCCCTCGCCTTGACGACGTTGGCGTCGGCGGCGAGGACGTTCGCCCGCGCGTTCTCGAGGTCCGCGACCGCCTGCTTGAGCGCCCCGTCGAAGAGCTGGGGGTCGATCAGCGCGACGACGTCGCCCTTCCTCACGCGGGAGTTGAAGTCCGCGTTGAGCCTCGCGATCGTGCCGGAGACCTGCGAGCCGACCTGCACGGTGATGACCGCGTTGACGGTTCCGGTCGCGTCCACGACGTCGCGGATCTCGCCCCTCAGCACCTTCGCGGTGAGGTGCGTGAGGCGCTCGCCCCGGTTCAGGAGGCGCGCGCCGAGAAGCGCCAGGAGCGCGCAGCCCCCGACAGCCACGGCCAGCCAGAGCCCGCGGCGGCCGGGGGAAAGGGCGGGGCTGGGACGTTCCGACGGCATGTCCACCTCACTCATAGCGCAGGGCTTCGATGGGGTCGAGCCGCGAGGCCTTGCGCGCCGGGTAGTACCCGAAGAAGACCCCGACGGCGATCGAGAAGAGGGCGGCGAGAAAGACCGACTCGACCGACATCTGCATCGGCCAGCCGAGCGCCTTGCCGACGAAGAACGAGCCGACGATGCCGACCAGGACGCCTGCCGCCCCGCCCACCGCGCTCAGCATCACGGACTCGCCGAGGAACTGGAGCTGGATCGCCTCCTCGGTCGCGCCGACCGCGACGCGGACGCCGATCTCCCGCGTCCGCTCGGTGACGGATACGAGCATGACGTTCATGATCCCGATCCCTCCGACGAGGAGCGAGATCGACGCGATCGCGACGAGGAGGAGCGTCAGCGTGTGGCTCGCCTCGAGCTGCGCCTGGATGACGTCCTCCGGGTTCCGGATGTTGAAGTCGTCCTCTTCCTCGGGCCGGAGGTGGTGGCGTTCCCTGAGGAGCGCGCCCGCCTGCTGGCCGGCGAGCTTGACGACGTCCTGCGAGACCGCCGAGCAGAGGATGTCGTCGAGCCAGGTGATCCCCATCAGCTTCTTCTGGGCCGTCGAATAGGGAAGGACGATCGTGTCGTCCTGGTCCTGGCCGGAGAGGGAGAGGCCCTTCGGCGCGAGCGTCGCCACCACCTTGCACGGCAGGGTCCTCAGGCGGATCACCTTGCCGATCGGGTCTTCGACGCCGAAGAGGTTCCGGCGAATCGTCCGGCCGATCACGCAGACGTCCGCCGCCCGGTCCACGTCGTCCTGGGCGAACGCGGCGCCGAGTTCGATCGTCCAGCGCTTGATCTCGAAGTATTCCGGCGAGACCCCGCGGAACGTCGTGAACCAGTTCTGGTTTCCGTAGACGACCTGGACCGAAGCGTCGACGTTGGCAGAAACGCTCTTGATCAGCGGGATCTGGTTCTTGATCGCGACCGCGTCGCCGTAGGTCAACGTCTTCGTCCCGCGCGGCCCGGTCCGCACGCCGTTCACGGCGCGCCCTCCGGCCTCGATCCAGACGAAGTTGTCGCCGAGGTTCGCGAGGTGCTGCTCGACGCGGGCCTGGCCGGCCTTGCCGATCGCCACGACGCAGATCACGGCGGCGATCCCGATCGTGATGCCGAGGACCGTGAGCGAGCTGCGCAGCTTGTTGCGGAGCAGCGACGTGACGGACGCGCCGAAGAGAGCCGTTGAGTCCACGAGATCCCGAACGTCCGCCCGGCGGGCTCAGTACGGCACGGGCCGCGGCATCGCGCCGAGACCGCCGTAGCAGCAGCCGCCCCAGCCCGGCGCGTAGTAGCCGCCGGAGACGGTCACGTTCACACCGACGGGCGTGTAGCCGTACGGGTCGTCCGGCCCTTCGTACGGGTAGCAGGACGCGAGCGCGAGGAGGCCGGCGAGGGCGAGCGCGCGGGACAGGGTCTTTTTCATCGCATCCTCCTCGTCACTTCCCGTTCTTCTCGAACGGGAACTTCTGGAGCGCGAGGGCCGCTCCCGTGGGGTCGACGACGATCGCGAGGCTGCCGTCGCGGACGTCCGCGCGAGGCGCGAGGACGACGCGGCCCCCGAGGGCCTTCGCCTTCTCGGCCGCCGCCGCCGCGTCCGCGACGAGGACGTACGGGAGCCAGTTGGAGTTCAGCTCCTTCCACGGCGTCGCGTAGAGGCCCGCGCGGTTCTTCCCGCCCTTGGCGAGCGTCCAGTAGTCGAGCTTGACGCCCGCGTCGACCTCCCGCGCCTCGTAGCCGAGCGTGTCGCGGTAGAACGCCATCGCGCCCGGCGCGTCCTGCGCCATGTACTCGGCCCAGAAGAAGCGCCCCGGGACGGGCGGCCCGTCCGGCGGGTCGCCTCTGGCCGTGCGCAGGAGGCCGATGAGCGCCCTCTGCGGGTCCGTCAGGACGGCGGCGCGCGCGATCTTCGTGACGTCGAAGGGCTCCCGGAGGGCCTTGCCGCCCTTCGCCTTGAACGCGGCGGCAGCGGCGTCCACGTCGGGCACCGAAACGTACGCGAGCCACGTGGATTCGGGCAGGTCCGTCTTGCGCTGCGTCATGTCGACGAGGCCGCCGATCGGAACGCCGCTCTCGCGGATGATCCTGTACGGCGGCTGGTGATCCTTCAGCACCTCGAACGTCCAGCCGAAGAGGCCCGCGTAATAGGTCTCGGCGGCCTTCGCGTCGTTCGTGAGGAGATCGAACCAGACGAACTTCCCCGGGATCTGGACGCGCACGAGCGGCGCGCTCGGCGCGGGACCCGCGAATGCCGCCCGCCGGGACGCGAGGGCGAGGGCGACGAGGACGAGGAGCGAGAGCAAGCCGGCCGTGATGAGGGATTTCTTCATCGAGGGTCTCCGTGTCCGGGACACGATACCAGCGGAGGATCCGCCGCCTCGCCGCCCGCCCTCTTCACGTTCTAAGAAACTCTCTGGTGCTCTTCGAGGAACGCCCGCACGTCCGGAAGCGACGCCGAGGGCACGCGGTGGCCGCCGTCGTAGAGGCGGTGCGCGGCGGAGCGGAACCGCGACGCGAGGATCTCGCGATACGGCGCGATGCGCGAGGCGGAGTAGTAGGGGTCGTGGTTCGTCGAGACGTGGAGGACGTCGACCGCGGCCGATGCCGCGGTGGGCTCGCCGGGGCCCGTCCACTCGCCCGGCGGGCCGCCGCAGAACGCGAGGACCGCGGGGAAGGCGAGCCCTTCGGGAGGATCCGCCGCGAGGCGGTAGTTGAACGAGCAGGGCTGGCTGAAGCCCGCGAGGATCGCGCGGCTGCGGTCGCCGCCGTTCGCGGCGGCCCACGCGAGGGCGGCGACGACGGCCCGCCGGTGGACGAGCCGGTTGTCCTCGGCGCGCGGAGAGACGCCCCAGTGAAAGCCTCTCCTCATCTCGGGATCGTCCACGCCCGACACGAACGTCGAATGCGGCCCCTGGAGGGAGACCACGAGGAAGCCGGGCGGCGCGGCCTTCACGAGGACGGCGAGGAAGGATTCGGCGTCCATCCCGTAGCCGTGCATCCCGAGGAGGACGGGCGCAGGCTTCACCCCTTCGTCGGGCCTCCGGGCGAGGAGCCTCAGGGGGACCTCGACCGACAGAAACGCTTCGACTTCCTGCGGCACCGGGCCTCCGTCGGGAACAACCTGCCCGCCTTTCTCGTATGAGCAGGCGTGGGAATGTTGTCATGACCGCCGCCATCGAGGTCCGGGGGCTCCGGAAGTCGTACCGGCCCGCCCTCGGCGGCCGCGTGATCGACGCGCTCGCCGGGATCGATTTCGCGGTCCAGCCGGGCGAGCTCTTCGGCCTCCTCGGCCCGAACGGCGCCGGGAAGACGACGACCGTCAAGATCCTTCTCGGGCTCACGTACGCGACGGCCGGCGAGGCCTCTCTTCTCGGGCTGCGCGCGCGCGACCCCGAGAGCCGGCGGCGCGTCGGCTACCTGCCGGAAGGCCACCGATTCCCGGGCTATCTCACGGCCCGCCAGACGCTGTCGGTCTTCGGGCGAATGTCGGGCGTCGGCCATGCGACGCTCAAGGCGCGGATCCCCGGCCTCCTCGAGCGCGTGAAGCTCGCGGACTGGGCCGACGTGAAGGTGAAGAAGTTCTCCAAGGGCATGACGCAGCGCCTCGGCCTCGCCGCCGCGCTCGTCCACGAACCGGAAGTCCTCCTCCTCGACGAGCCGACGGACGGCGTCGACCCCGTGGGGCGGCGCGAGATCCGCGACCTCCTGAAGGCCGAGGCCGCGAAGGGCCGCGCCGTCCTCCTGAACTCCCACCTCCTGTCCGAGATCGAGCTCACGTGCGACCGCGTGGCGGTCCTGCGCAAGGGGCGGATGGCCGCGATGGGGACCGTAGAGGAATTGACGACGAGGAGAGAAGAGAAGATTTCTTCGAATGGTTATCGGTTTGTTGCGTTTCCGCTCTCCGAGGAACTGATCGCGGATTTCCGGGCTTTGGGGGCGGGGGCCGAGCGCGTGAACGGGCACCTGAGGCTTAGGGCGCGCGATGCGCAGCAACTGAACTCGCTCATCGACGCCACTCGCGCGCGCGGCGCGCTGCTGACCGAGCTGACTCCGGAAAGGACGACGCTCGAAGACGTGTTCGTGGACCTCGTGCGCGCCGGCGAGGGCGATTCCCCTCTTCACCTTCTAGGAAATCCGAATCCACCGCCCCCGTCTGAGCAGAAGGCCACATGAGAGCACTGGCCGCCAACATCGAAGAGGTCTTCCGCGAGGCCGCGGCGCGCTGGACGCTGCTCGCGTACTTCGCGCTGTCATCCCTCTTCATCCTCCTCTTCGCCGTCGCCGTGAACCTCGACGTCGTGGACGGCGCGCTCGCCGGCGCGAAGATCTTCGGCCAGAGCGTCCGCATGGGCCGCCAGTCCGTGGACCTCGACAGGCTCGTCCTCGGCTTCGAGGCCGGTTTCGCGGGTTTCCTCTACGTCGTCGGGACGTTCCTCGCGATCTTCGCGACCGCGCATCTCGTGCCGCGCCTCATGGAGAAGGGCACGGTCGACCTCTACCTCTCGCGCCCGGTCGGCCGCGTGCCGCTGCTCCTCTCGCGCTACGTCGGCGGCCTCCTCCTCTCGGCGTCGAACCTCGTCTATCTCCTCGGGTCGATGTGGCTCCTCGTCGTCTGGAAGACGCATCTCGTCCACCCGCGATTCTTCCTCGCCGCCGGGATCATCCTGTTCGGGATCGCGGCGCTCCTCGCGTTCGCGTTCCTCGTCGGGACCCTCACGTCCTCGACGGCCGTCTCGATCATGGCGACGTTCGCGGTCTTCTTCCTCTCGATCGTCCTCTTCAATCTCCACGGACACACCGCGATCTTTTCATCCGAATGGGTGGTGGGGCTCGTCGACGGCCTCTACTGGGTCTTCCCGAAGACCGTCGAGCTCGGCCGGGCCGTCATCGGGCTCGTGAGCGGCGAGAACGGCCCCATCCGGAACCGCGGCGTTCTCACCCTCGCCTTCGCGCCCTTCCTGAGCACCGGTCTCTTCGGACTCGTCTCGTTGACGCTCGCGTGCCTCCGTTTCCGGAGAAAGGACTTCTGACCATGAAACCGTTCGCCGCATCCGCCGCCGCCCTCTTCCTCGCCGCCGCCGTGTCGTTCCCGTCCCTTGCCGCGACCGACGAGGCGCTCGCGCTCGTCCCGGCCGACGCGGCCTCCGTGGGCGTCATCCACGTCGCCGACCTGCGCACGAGTCCGCTCGCCGCGCGCGTCTTCTCCGACATGGACAAGCTCACGGTGGACGGCGACGCCGCGCACTTCCTCGCCGAGGCGCGCCTGAGCCCGACGCGGGACGTCGACACGATCGTCGCGGCCGGCTCGCCGAGAGGCGCGGGCGGGAGCGACGGCTGGGGCCTCGTCGTCTTCGAAGGCCGGTTCGATCCGGCGGCGCTCTCGGCCGCGATCGCCGAGCGCGGCGCCGTGAAGAATTCCACGCCGGCGGGCGACTACTGGCTGCTGCCCGACAAGAACGCCGCGAGCGCGGCGAATCATGAGCCCGGCGCGATCGCGTTCGCGAGCGCCCGCCTCGTGATCGCCGGCAACGAGGCGTCCGTCGTCGCCGCGCTCGCGCAGCGGAGCGCGGGCGGCACGACCTTTCGCTCGGGCGCGGGCCTCGGCCGGCACCTCGGGCGCATCGAGGCCGGCGCGTCCGCCTGGGCGCTCGTCGACGTCTCGCGCCTCCCGCAGAAGGAGGCGGTCGCCCGGCACGCGCAGGCGCAGTCCCGGGAAAACGGCATGGACGCGGCAGGGGCGCTCGTGTCGTCCATGAAGAACGTCTCGCTCCTCGCCCTCCAGGCGACTGCGAAGGGCGACGCGCTGAAGCTGAGTGCGACGGGCCTCGTGAGCGACGACGAGACGGCCGGCCTCATGGAGGACGCGCTCCGCGGCGTCCTCGCGGCCTGGCGGCTCGCGGTGCAGGAGAAGTCGCCCGAGACGGTCTCCGTGCTCCGAAAGTTCACCGTTTCGCGCGACAAAACCACGGTCTCGATCGCCGGGACGCTCCCCGGCCCCGCGATCCGCGCGCTCGTCGACAAGAAGCACGCGCAGGTCGACTGAGACCGTTCCCCGCGCTCTTCAGAACCGGAAGCGCGAGCCGAGCTGGATCTGCGTGGCCCGGCCGCGCTGCAGGTCCTTGTCCACGCGCTTGCCGGTGAGGAACTCGGCCACGAAGTCGAGGCGCGGGACCGGCGACCAGGCGAAGTTCAGGGAGGTCCGGAGCGTTTCCTTGAGCGCGCTCGCGGGCTGCGCATCCACGACGTCCACCCAGACCCAGCCGAGCGTCAAGGTCGAGCGCAGCACCCGGGACCACGAATGCTCGTATCCGATGTAGGCCGCGGCCACGTTCAGCACGGTCAGCTGGTTCGCGTCCGGGTCGTAGTACGCGTCCTGTCCGCCCGCCGTGCTCAGATCCGTGATGTAACGGCCGATGCCCTTGCCCGCATAGGCCGAAAACTTGACGTCGTCCGTCGCTGGCCGCCAGCGGCTCCTCAGGACGCCGCTCACGCCGACGCCGACGCCGCCCCCTGCGAGCGTCTCGGTGGGGCGGTCCGTGGGTTCGGCGCGAATCTGGCGGACGAGCACCGAGGCCTGCACGTGCTCCAAGCGGCGGAGGACCGGAAGGTCGCTCGCGACTTCCTGCTCGCCGCTCCAGCGCAGGCGGAGGACGACGTCCGGGATGAGGTTCACACCGCTGGCGTTCGTGACGTCGGGCGCCGGGTTCTCGAGGGCCGCCGCGAAGGAGAGGGTCGGGGAGATCTGGGTCGTGTAGCGGATCTGCGGCTGGCGGAAGAGCGAGATCGCGTTCAGGCCCTCGAAGTCGATCCCGAACGGCTCGGCTTCCGGGTCCGCGAACGTGGACCACGTCTGGCCGAGGATGAAGCCGCCCCACTGCCCGAAGGCGTGCCGCAGCCTCGGCGCGCCGTTCGGGCCGCCGAAGTCCACCTCGATGAAGGCGCGCATCGCGCCGACGCCGGTCGGAGTCCTGAAGTCGAAGTTGAAGCGGCTGGGCGCCGCCGAGATCGTGGTCCGCGCACCCTGTCCGGCCGCCTCGCTGCCCGCCATCGGGATCGACGACGTCACGAACCGGTCGTCCGTCCCGATCGCGTCGAGGCTCTCGACGGCCGTCACGCGCACCTGTCCGCCGACCTTGAGGGCCGCGTCCGTGCCCGGGATCCGGAACGAGCCGGGGAAGTCGCCGACGGAGACGAGGTCGGTCGCCTCCGGGAGCTGCCGCACGTCGGCCTCGAGCTTCCGGAGCCGTTCCTCGATCGCGGCGGACACCTCGGGCTGCGGCTTCTCCTGTTCGGTGGCGGTGATCTTTTCGAGGTTCGCCTTCGCGAGAGCCTCGAGTCGGGCGAGCCGCTCCTCGAGCTCCCGGATCGTCTCCTGCTGCTTCGCGACGGCGGCGTCCTGTTCGGCGAGGCGCGCCTTGAGCGCCTCGATCTCGGCCTCGGCTTTCTTGCGGGCCTCCGCGGCCGGATCGGGCTTCGCGGTCTTCGCCTTCGTCTTCTTTTTCGGCTGCGCCTTCGCGGGCGCGGGCGACGCCGCCGACCCGGCGGCCGGGTCCTTCGCGTCCTGGGCGACGAGGCGCGGCGCGAGGGCGAGGAACGCGCACGTAACCGCGAAGAGGAGGGGCGATCGCATCGAAATCCGGCGGGAGACGAGGCGGCGTCTCCCGCCGCGAGACGGAGGTTCGAGGGTCACTCCGGTCGTCATTCCCCCCGGACCGGCGCCCAGGTCTTGTCCGGGTTGAAGCGCTCCATGGCCTTGAACGCCTCGAGCGTCTTCTCGCCGAGGTCCTTCTCGTAGACGACGCCCGTATGGCTCACGATGAACGTCTTCACGCCCGTGACCCGGTATTCCGCCGGCGCCGCGACGAGCGCGAAGCCGCCGATCATCACGCCCTCGACGACGAAGTCCAACTCGCCCATCGGTGCCGCCGGGCCCTGGCCCTTCAGGATCTTGAAGAAGTACCCGTGGTACGGCTTGCCCTTGTCGGAGTAGCCCTGGGCGATCGCCTCCGCGATGTTCTCGCCGACCGGTCCGCCCCAGGTTCCGTCCGGGTTTCTCCACGCGAGGCCGTCCTGCTTTCCGGGAGACGCGATGATGCGCTGCGCGTACTGGTTCACGCGTGAACCGTCGCGCTTCTTCGAGGCGTACTCGTGCTGCGCCTCGACGTATCCGCGGCAGATCTGGATCGCGTCGAGTTCGTTGCCCCCGATCCGGCGGTAGAGGAGCTCCTGGCGGCCCGCCTTCGAGTCGAAGCGCCAGCCTTTCTGAGCCCTCACGATCGGGATCGCCGTGGGGTAATCGTCGTCGCCGACGTGAAGGATCATCCGGCCGGCGTTCTTCGGGTCCGCCACTACGGAATGCTTCTCGAGGCCCTTGCGGGCGAACGCGCCGGCCGTGTTCTTGTCCTGGACCTTGTCCTCGGAGACGACGAGATCGATGCCGTCCGGCCCGAGGATCTCCGTGAGCTCCGGCACGTCGAACCGCGCGGCGGCGGAAATCAGGGCGTCGGCCGCCGCATTCGGAGAGGAGAAGATTCTCTGCGAAGAGGGAGAAGAAGATTTCTGCTTAGAAGGTGAAGAGGGCGCCGGCGCCGCCGCACCATTGCGGGCCGACGCCTCGGTCGCGGCGAGGGCGAATTGCGACGAAGCGAGAGCGAAGGCGATCGCGGCGAACGCATTGGCGCGTGCCGCGCGTTCGAACCATTCGAAGGAATTCCGAATATTCATCTTCATCTTCATCTCCTCACCTCCGCCCGCCGCCGCGCCCGCCGCCGCCACCGCCGCGGGAACCCATGCTCGACGAGCCGCGGGAGCTGCTGGAGCGCGCACTGCTGCCGCTGCCTCCGCCGAATCCGCTGCTTCCGCCGCGCGATCCGCCGCCGCCCACGTCGCGGCTACCGATCGAGTCGCCGCCGCGGCTTCCGCCGCCGCCGGACCTGTCGCTGGTCCCGGCGCTCGGGCCGCCGCGGCTTCCGCCGCCGCCGGACCTGTCGCTGGTCCCGGCGCTCGGGCCGCCGCGGCCCCCGCCGGCGCCGCCGGCGGCACGGTTGCTCGCGCTGGGCGATCCGCCCCGTCCGCCCTGCTGGCCGCGCGAGGAGCCGCCGTACTTGTTCGCCGTCGCCTTGTTGCCGTACGGCGTGCCGCCGCGGTGGCTCGGGTTGTGATTCCAGTTGCCTCCGCCGCCCTGGCCGCGGTTCCCGCCGTTGATGTTCGTGTTTCGGTTGAAGTTGTTATTGACGTTCACGTTCACGTTGCCGCCGCCCCAGCCGCAGCCGCAGCACGAGCCGCCCCAGAACGCCGCGCCGATCATGACGCCGGCCGTGAACGTGAAGAACGCCGCGCCCGCGGTGTACGGCGGGTAGTAGACGGGCGGGTACGGGTAGATGGGTGGTGGATAGACGTACGTCGGGTTGTACGAGGGCACGTAGATGACCTCGGGGTTCGACGACTGGACGTAGATGATCTCCTTTGTCTCGACGACCTTCGTCTCGACCTTCATCTGCTCGTTCGACGTCAGGGCGCCCTTGTCCTTCGCCTTCTTCCGCATCCGCTGGCAGGCGTCCATGACGTCCTTCTGCTGGTCGAGGAACGCGTTGCCGAGATCCGTCGTCCACTGGATGTCGTCCGTGAGGCGCTTGAGCGCTTCCGGAACGGCCGCCATCGACTGCACCGAGGGGTCCCACGGCTGTTTGGCGACGGCGTCGGCCAGGGCCTTGTCCTTCAGGTCCTTGTGCTTCGCCATCCACTGCTGAAGCTGCATGAGCTCGAGCGGGTACGTCGAAGACGCGAGGACCATCGCGAGAAGGTCGTCCGGGTAAAGGGCGATCGGGGCGACGAGCGAGTCGATCTGGTCGGCCGTGAGCGGCGGATCGTCGGCGTCCGCGGCTGCAGGGGCCGCAGCAGGCGGAGTCGTCGCCTGGGCCATGAGGATGCCTTCCCCGGGAACGAGAAGGACCGCGCAGAGGATCGCGACGAGGCTCCGGACGACACCGTTCGGGACCCCCGGTGAGTTCGTCTGTCGTTTCATTGGTGCGCTCGCTCCTGTTCTCGGGAGAATTGCGCGAATCATACCCGCGTCGGACAGCCGCGGCCCCCTGCTCCGCCGGCATCACTCGTCCTGGTGTCGACCATGGCGACATGCCGCCATCCCTGACGACGGACCGCCAAGGAGTTTCGCGCGCGAAGGCCTCGATCCCGTGCTGGCGCCCGGCAAGTCGCTGATGCAACTGAATGTCCGGCCTGTTCTTGCCGCCGGAGCGCCGTGGCACCACGTTCGCTCTGTCGCAGGAAAGCAGTCAGTTGAAGCTCGGTACAGGAGGCCTCCGATGTCGAAACAAGCCGTCCGCCTCGAGCACGATCTGCTCGGGGATCTCGCCGTTCCCGCCGACGCCTATTACGGAGTCCAGACCGCGCGCGCTCTGGAAAACTTCCACATCTCCGGCGTCGAGCTCCGGCTCTATCCCGACCTCATCAAGGCCTTCGCGATGGTCAAGCTCGCGGCCGCGCGCGCGAACTTCGACTGCGGCCAGTTCAGCAAGGAGATCCTGAAGGGAATCGAGGGCGCCTGCGAGGAGATCATCGCGGGCAAGCTCCACGACGAGTTCCGCCTCGACGTGTTCCAGGGCGGCGCCGGGACGTCCACGAACATGAACGCGAACGAGGTGATCGCGAACCGCGCCCTCGAGCTCATGGGGAAGAAGAAGGGCGAATACGAGGCCTGCGACCCGCACGACCACGTGAACTGCTCGCAGTCCACGAACGACGCTTACCCGACGGCCCTTCACGTCGGCATGGCGCTCGGCAACGTCCGGCTCGTCGCCGCGATGAAGGAGCTCATCGCCGCCTTCCGGAAGAAAGGCAAGGAGTTCGCGCCGATCCTCAAGATGGGCCGGACGCAGCTGCAGGACGCCGTGCCCATGACGCTCGGACAGGAGTTCAACTCGTTTGCCGAGACGCTCGCGGGCGAGGTCCTCGCGCTCGAGCGGATCCAGAACGTCCTCTGCGAGACGAACATGGGGGCGACCGCGATCGGCACGGGCCTCAACGCGCCCGAGGGCTACGCGGAGAAGTGCACGAAGCACCTCGCGAAGGTGACGGGGTTCCCCATCACGCTCGCCCCGGACCTCATCGAGGCGACGCAGGACACGCAGTCCTACGTCCTCTATTCGGCCTGCATGAAGAGCCTCGCGATCAAGCTCTCGAAGGTCTGCAACGACCTGCGGCTCCTCTCGTCGGGCCCGCGCTGCGGCCTGCGCGAGATCAACCTTCCGGCGAAGCAGCCCGGCTCGTCGATCATGCCGGGCAAGGTCAACCCGGTCATCCCCGAGGTCGTGAACATGGTCTGCTTCCGCGTGATCGGCAGCGACCTCACGGTCACGATGGGGGCCGAGGCCGGCCAGCTCCAGCTGAACGTCTTCGAGCCGGTCATCGCCGCGTGCATCTTCGAGGCGCAGACGCTGTTCATCAACGCCGCCCGGACGCTGCGCGTCCACTGCGTGGACGGGATCACGGCGAACGCGGACGTCATGAAGCACTACGTCGAGTACTCGATCGGCACCGTCACCGCGCTCAACCCGATCATCGGCTACGACAAGGCGACGGCGCTCGCGGCCGAGGCCATGAAGACGGGGGCCGGGATCATGGAGCTGATCCGCAAGAAGAAGGTCCTCACGGAAAAGCAGATCGCGGAGGTCCTCGACCCGGCAGCCATGACCGGCCAGAAGCGAACCGGCAAGAAATGAGTTCCCGCCGGGCTGCCCTCCTCGCCGCCGCGGGCCTGGCGGCATCCCTCCTGGCGTCGGCCGCGGCGGCCGAGGAGTGGCGGCCCTTTTCGGCCACCTGGGCGCTCTCGGGCACCCGGACGACGCTCCCCACGGAAGGCGCGCGCCCGGCCGCTCTCGTCCACGCGTCCGGAACGCTCGTCATCACGAAGGGCGAGACGCTGGGCCGGGGATTCTTCGGAGAGGTGATCGGATTCGACGACGGGGCGAATGTGCTCGTCGGGAGAGCGGTGTTCACCGATGAGAGGGGCGAGAAGGTCTTCGCCACGCTGAAGGCGCAGCCCCTCGCCACCGGCCGCACGGCTGCCGGGACGTTCACGGGCGGGACGGGCCGCTGGAGCGGCCTCGAAGGCGATTTCACGTTCTCGTGGAGATCGGTCGTCGAATCCGAGGGAGACGAGATCCACGCGTTCACGGTGAACGTCGAGGGCCGGGCGCGCCGGGCGCCGCCGAGGGAAGCGGCGCCCGCTCCGGCCGAGGCGCCGAAATGAGCCCAGCCGCGAAAACGTGGATCGCCCGCGGCGCCACGCTCGCCCTCGGCGCCGCAATCTGGCTGCTTCCCGTGCCGGAGGGCCTCACGGCTCCCGCATGGCGCCTCTTCGCGATCTTCGCCGCCACGATCTTCTCGGTCATCGTCGGCGCGTTCCCGATCCTGACGGCTTCCGTCCTCGCGGTCGCCGTCTGTGTCCTCTCGGGCGTCCTCACTCCCGCGAAGGCGTACGCCGGGTTCGCAAACGGGACGATCCTCCTGATCGTCGTGGCCTTCCTCGTCGCGCGGGCGATCGTGAAGTGCGGCCTCGGACAGCGGCTCGGCCACCTCGTCGTGTCTCTCTTCGGGAAGTCGACGCTCGGGCTGGGGTACAGCGTCTTCTTCCTCGACGCCGTCATCGCGCCCGCGTTCCCGAGCGACACGGCGCGCTCGGGCGTCCTCTACCCGCTCGTCCTCTCGCTCGCCGAGGGCTCGGGTTCGAAGCCGGACGAGGCGACGCGCAAGAGGACGGGCGCCTACCTGATGTTCTGCGGGATGGCGACGCTCAGCCTCTCGTCGGCGCTCTGGCTGACGGCGATGGCGGGCAATCCGCTCGGCGCCGAGATCGGAAAGTCGCTGGGCTTCAACGTGTCCTTCGGCTCGTGGCTCGTCGCGTCCCTCGTCCCGACGCTCGTCTGCCTTGCGGCCCTCCCTTACCTGATCTACAGGGTCTTTCCGCCCGAGCTGAAGGCGACGCCTGAGGCGCCCGCCGCGGCGAAGAAGGCGCTCGCCGCGATGGGGCCGCTGAGCGTGCAGGAGAGGATCGTCGCGGCGACGTTCGTCGGCATGGTCACGCTGTGGGCGCTCGCCGGGACGCTCAAGGTCGACCTCACCGCCGTCGCCTTCCTCGGCCTCGGCATCTTCCTCGCGGCGGGGGTCCTGACGCTCAAGGACATCGGCCAGCAGGGCGACGTCCTCGCGACGTTCATCTGGTTTGCGATCCTCTTCGCGATCAGCGGCCAGCTGAACACGCTCGGCTTCATGGGCTGGATCGGACAGCGGCTCGCGGCGGCGCTCGGCGGCCTGCCGTGGCTCGCGGTATACGCCCTGCTCGTCCTCGCCTACGTCCTCATCCATTACCTCTTCGTGAGCCAGACGGCGCACGTCCTCGCGCTCTTCGGCGTCTTCCTCGGCGTCGGGGTCCAGCTCGGCGTGCCGGTCGCCCCGCTCGGCTTCGCCCTCCTGATCTCGACGAGCTACCTCTCGACGCTCACGCCCCAGGCCTCGAGCGCGAACCTCCTCGTCGTGGGTAGCGGCTACCTGACGCAGGGAGAGCTCTACAAGCTCGGGACGATCACGACCGTCTTCAACGTCCTCGTCCTCCTCCTCGTGGGAACTCCCTGGCTGCTCTTCGTGACGCACTGAGGTAGAACGGCGGACATGCAGTACATCGCCGCGTCCCTTCGCCAGAACCCCGAGCTCGCCGTCTTCCTGACGCTCGCGCTCGGCTTTCTCGTCGGGCGTCTCAAGGTCGGCACGTTCAAGCTCGGCAACGTCGTCGGGACGCTTCTCGCGGGCGTCGTCGTCGGGCAGATCGGCGTCCATGTCGACCCGGTCGTCAAGCTCGTCTTCTTCGACCTCTTTCTCTTCGCGACGGGCTACAAGGTCGGGCCGCAGTTCTTCCGCGGCCTGAAGAAGAACGCGCTCACGCAGGTGTCGCTCACGCTCGTCCTGTGCGTCACGAGCCTCGTGACGACCGTCGCGGCCGCGAAGATCTTCAGGTACGACTGCGGCACGGCCGCGGGTCTCATGGCAGGGGCGTTCACGGAATCGACCGTGATCGGGACGGCGGGCGAGACGATCAACCGCCTCCCGATTGCCGAGGCCGAGAAGAAGCGCCTCCTCGACCAGATCCCCGTGGCGTATGCGGTCAGCTATCTCGTCGGGACGGGCTTCGTCGTGTGGTTCCTCTCGGGTCTCGCGCCGAAGCTCCTGAAGGTGAACCTCAAGGAGGAGGCGAAGGAGCTCGCAAAGACACTCTCGGGCGGGAAGAGCGGTGAGCGCGAGGAGGGCGTCCAATCCGCGTACCGGGAGTGGGACGTCCGGGCATACGAGTTACCCGAGCAATGGAGCGGCAAGACCATAGGCGCGTTCGAGAGCGCTTTCTCGCCCGACAGAGTCTTCGTCAAGCGGCTATGGCGCAAAGGGACTTTCTTGGAAGGTGAAGAGGGGACCGCCCTCGCCTCGGGGGATGTCCTCGCAATCGCGGCCCGCCGCCATATTCACCTTTCTAAGAAATCTTCCTCTTTCTTCGGCGTCGAGGTCGAGAACCGCGACCTTCTGGACTTTCCGGTGACGGTTGCCGACGCCGTCGTGACCAGCAAAGAGATCGAAGGCGAGACACTCGAGGAGCTGGGAAGGTCCCACGGCCGGGGCCTCGTTCTGCTCAGCCTCGTCCGCGGGGGCGAGGACGTTCCCGTCACGCTTCGGACGACCGTCGACCGCGGCGACCTCCTCCGGATCGCGGGCTCGCCCGCGGACGTCGAGCGCGCCGGCACGGCAATCGGCTACGTCGAGCGGCCTTCGAGTGAGACGGACGTCGTGTTCGTGGGCCTCGGCATCGTCCTCGGCGGGTTCGTCGGGCTCCTTTCCGTCACGGTCGGCGGCCTGCCGCTCAGCCTCACGGCGTCGGGCGGCGCGCTCATCATGGGCCTCGTCTTCGGCTGGCTGCGCTCCGTGCGCCCCACGTTTGGGCGAATCCCCGAGGCCGCGCTCTGGGTCTTCGACACAGTCGGCCTCGCCGTCTTCATCGGCATCGTCGGGCTGTCCGCCGGGCCGAGCTTCGTCTCGGGCATCAAGGAGACGGGACCGAGCCTCCTCTTCGTCGGCCTCGTCGTCGCCGTGACGCCCCACATCGCGGCGCTCTTCTTCGGGAAGTACGTCCTCAAGATGAACCCCGTCCTCCTCTTCGGCGCCTGCGCCGGGGCCGGCACCGTCACGGCGGCCCTGCGCGGGATCCAGGACGAGGCGGGAAGCAAGCTCCCCGTCCTCGGCTACACCGTCCCCTACGCGATCGGGAACATCCTCCTGACCGCGTGGGGACCCGTCATCGTGATGCTCACGAAATAGGAGTCTTCTCATGTCACCGAAACGACTCGTCTCTCTCTCCCTCGTCCTCCTCGTCGCGCTTCTCGCGGCGCCGGGCGCGCTCGCCCAGACGGCGGCCGCTCCCGCCGCCAAGCCGGCGCTCGCGCACGTCGTCATCCTCGCGACCGGCGGCACGATCGCCGGCGTCCAGCCGAAGGAAGGCGAACCCGGCTACAAGTCCGGGAGCCTCTCGATCGACGCTCTCATCAAGGGCGCTCCGGGGATCGAGAAACTCGCGCGCCTCGACGGCGAGCAGATCGCGTCCATCGGCAGCCAGGACATGAACGACGTCGTGTGGGGAAAGCTCGCCAAGCGCGCGAACGAGCTCCTTGCGCAGAACGACGTCGACGGCATCGTCGTGACGCACGGCACCGACACGCTGGAGGAGACCGGGTTCTTCCTCGGCCTCGTCCTCAAGAGCAACAAGCCCGTCGTCCTCGTCGGCTCGATGCGCCCCGCGACCTCGCAGAGCGCGGACGGCCCGCTGAACCTCTACAACGGCGTCGCGGTCGCGGCCGACCCGGCCTCGCAGGGGCGCGGCGTGATGGTCGTCGTGAACGACGAGGTCCATACGGGCCGCGACGTCCACAAGACGCACACGACCGCCGTCAACACGTTCGTCTCCGTCACGCGCGGCACGATCGCGAAGGTTTACTACGGCAAGGTCCGATACGGCTACATCCCGACATACAAGCACACGGTCACGAGCGAGTTCGCGAACGCGCCGCGCTCGATCTTCCCGCCGCGCGTCGACATCGTCTTCGCGCACGAGGGCTGCGATGGGACGATGGTGAAGGCCGCCGTCGCCGCGGGCGCCAAGGGGATCGTCCTCGCGGGCGTCGGAGACGGGAATGCGACGACGGACATGATCAACGCCCTCGCGGAGGCCGCGAAGACCGGCATCGTCGTCGTCCGCTCGTCGCACGTCGGCTTCGGGATGGTGCGCCGCAACGTCGAGCTCGACGACGACAAGCTCGGCTTCGTCGCCGGGATGGACCTCAACCCGCAGAAGGCGCGCGTCCTCCTGCGCGTCGCGCTCACGCAGACGAACGACGTCGGCAAGATCCAGAAGTACTTCGAGGAGTACTGACGCATCGTCTCCACGACTCTTCTTCGCATTCTCGACTTCGCGGGCGTCTTCGTCTTCGCGGTGAGCGGCGCGCTCGCCGGGGGGCGCAAGCGCCTCGACCTGTTCGGGGTCTTCGTCGTGGCCGTCGTCACCGCGATCGGCGGAGGCACGCTCCGGGACCTGCTCCTCGGCCGGCTCCCGGTGTTCTGGGTCCGCGAGCCGGAGTACCTCGCGGTCGTCGCCGCCGCCACCGCCGGGACGATCCTCTTCACGCGCCTGAGGATGCCGAAGGAAGACCGCCTACTCGCGGCCGACGCGCTCGGCCTCGCGCTTTTCTCGGTGACGGGCGCCCAGATCGCCGAGAGCGCGACGGACGCGAAGCTCGTCGTCGTCCTGATGGGCGCCGTCACGGCGACGGCGGGCGGGATGTTGAGGGACGTCCTCCTCGGGGATCTCCCGCTCATCCTCCACGGGCGGGAGCTTTACGCGACGGCCGCCGCGGCGGGCGCCGCGGTGTACGTCGGGCTCGCCGCAGCGGGCGCGGGCCGGCCGCTGGCCGCGGGCGCTGGCCTCTTGACCACGCTGCTGCTGCGGCTCCTATCCCTGCGCTATGGCATCGGCCTCCCTGCGTACGAGTTGACGGGAAACGGCGGAGGAGACATCGAATGAAACGCCCGCGCGTCCGGCTCTTCCTCGGCCTGCTCACGCTCGCCGTGCTCGCGGTCTCGGTGCCGGGCTCGCTGCGCGACGCGCACGAACACGGGGGCTTCTACCTCTTCTCGATCCGGTTCTTCGAGGACCTTCCGAAGCGCCTCGCAGGACCGGGAAAGCTCCGGTTCCTCTTACAGCCGGCGATGGCCATCTTCCTCGGTTGGCAGGCGGGACGTGTGGACGCGCGCGCCGGGCGCCCGCCGTTCCTCCACGGTGTCTTCCTTGGCGCGGAGAACCGAGCGGCCGTCGTTCGGGAGACGTGGGAGGGCATCGCGGTGCTCTTCCTCTCGAGCATCCTCTGCGACTCCCTCTTCCAGTGGTTGCTCCTCGGCGTCTCCTATCCCGGCGCCGCGCTCGTCGTCGGGCCGGTCCTCATCACGGTCCCCCACGTCGTCGCCCGGTCTCTCGCCGGCCGGTTCCGTCGGCAAGAGCCGCCACCCGAGTCCGATCGCCAGAACGATGGAGGTTCACGCCGATGACGAGTCCCTCGATTCTTGCCGGCCTGACCGAGTGCACCGAGCAGAAGCGCCTGAACGAGGCCCGCGAGAAGGGGATCCCGTGGAAGAAATGGGGGCCCTACCTCTCCGAGAGACAGTGGGGGACCGTCCGCGAGGACTACAGCGCGGACGGAAACGCCTGGGACTACTTCACCCACGACCAGGCTCGCTCGCGGGCCTACCGCTGGGGCGAGGACGGGATCGGGGGCATTTCGGACGACAGGCAGCGCCTCTGCTTCGCCCTCGCGCTCTGGAACGGCAAGGACCCGATCCTCAAGGAGCGGCTCTTCGGGCTGACGAACAGCGAGGGGAACCACGGAGAGGACGTCAAGGAGTATTACTTCTACGTCGACTCGACACCGACGCACTCGTACATGAAATTCCTCTACAAGTACCCGCAGGGGGAGTTCCCGTACCGCGACCTCCTCGAGACGAACCGCCGCCGTTCGCGCGAGGAGATGGAGTACGAGCTGCTCGACACCGGCGCGTTCCACGAGGACCGGTACTTCGACGTCTTCCTCGAGGTCGCCAAGGAAAGCCCCGAGGATCTCCTGATCCGCGTCTCCGTCCACAACCGGGGCCCCGAGGCCGCGCGCCTTCACCTCCTCCCGACGCTCTGGTTCCGGAACACGTGGTCGTGGGACGGGGGCGACGTCAAGCCGCTGCTCGAGGAATCGGGCCCGGGGAGGATTCGCGCGGCGCATTCCGAGATGGGCACGTACGAGCTCGCGTGCGACGGGACCCCTGAGCTCCTCTTCACGGAGAACGAATCCAACGTCGAGCGCCTCTGGGGCCAGCCGAACCCTTCCCCGTTCGTCAAGGACGCGTTCCACCGGTACGTCGTCGGCGGCGAGACGGGCGCCGTGAATCCCGGGAAGGCCGGCACAAAGGCCGCGGCCCGATACGTCCTCGACGTGCCGGCGGGCGGGTGCGCCGTCGTGCGGCTCCGCCTCGCGGCGGCGCTCCCGGCCGCCCCCTTCGGAGAGGAGTTCGACGCGAGTTTCGCGGCCCGTCTCGCCGACGCGGACGAGTTCTACGACAGGATCACGCCGCGCTCTCTGAGCGAGGACGAACGCCGCGTCCACCGGCAGGCGCTCGCGGGAATGCTCTGGTCCAAGCAGTTCTACTTCTTCGACGTGGACCGCTGGCTCGGCGAGCACGACGCCCACCCGCTCCTGGGGAGCCGGGAGGCGACCCGGAACGGCGAGTGGTTCCACATGTTCAACGGCGACGTGATCTCGATGCCCGACAAGTGGGAGTACCCCTGGTACGCGGCGTGGGACCTCGCGTTTCACACGCTCTCGCTCTCGCTGGTCGACTTCGACTTCGCCAAGGAGCAGCTCCTCCTGATGCTCCAGAGCCTCTATGCCCACCCGAACGGGCAGATCCCGGCGTACGAGTGGAATTTCAGCGACGTGAACCCGCCCGTCCACGCCTGGGCGACGTACTTTCTCTACCAGGTCGAGCGCGACCTCGGGCGGGCCGACCTCAAGTTCCTCGAGCGCTCCTTCCAGGGACTGCTCCTCAACTTCAACTGGTGGGTGAACCGGAAGGACCCCGCCGGGCGGAACGTCTTCGCGGGCGGCTTTCTCGGCCTCGACAACATCGGCGTCTTCGACCGGAGCGCGCCGCTCCCGACAGGCGGCTCGCTCGAGCAGGCGGACGGGACGGCCTGGATGGCCTTCTACTGCCAGAACATGCTCGAGATCGCGCTCACGCTCGCCGAGCACGACCCCGTGTACGAGGAGCACGCCTACCGGTTTCTCCAGCACTTCATCTGGATCTCGTTCGCGATGGACCGTCTTGGCGACCACCACGACGAGATGTGGGACGAAGAGGATGGGTTCTTCTACGACCTTCTGAGGCTGCCGGACGGCACCGGCATGCGTCTCAAAGTCCGGTCGATGGTCGGGCTCCTGCCCCTCTGCGCCTCGACGGTCTTCGAGGGCGACGTCTTCGAACGGTTCCCGAGGCTGCGTGAGCTGATCGCGCTCTTCCGGAGCCGCCACCCCGAGGTCGTCGCCCACCTTGCGCCGACGGACGAGGGGTTCATCGGTCATGCGAGCCGCCGCCTCCTTTCGGTCCTCAACAGGAAGAAGCTCGAGCGGGTCCTCGGTTACGTCCTCGACGAGAACGAGTTCCTCGGGCCGTACGGCATCCGCTCGGTCTCGCGCCATCACAAGGACCATCCGTTCGTCTTCCTCCTCGAGGGGCGCGCCTACGACGTGACGTACCTGCCGGCGGAGTCGAACAGCGGCATGTTCGGGGGGAACTCGAACTGGCGCGGTCCGGTCTGGATGCCGGTCAACGTCCTCCTGATCCGCGGCCTCCTCAACCTCTACGCGTTTTACGGCGACGACTTCAAGGTCGAGTGCCCGACGGGCTCCGGAAACCGGATGACGCTCTTCGAGGTTGCGAAGGAGATCTCGCGCCGCCTCTCGGCGACCTTCCTCCGCGACGCGAGCGGCCGGCGCCCGGTCTACGGCGGGACGGAGAAGTTCCAGACAGACCCGCACTGGAGGGACCTGATCCTCTTCTACGAATACTTCCACGGCGACAACGGGGCCGGTCTCGGCGCGAGCCATCAGACCGGGTGGACCGGTCTCGTCGCCCGCGTGCTCGACACCTTCGGGCGCCTCGACGCTACGGCCCTTCTGGAGACGTCGAAGGGGCAGGTGGTCGCCCGGCTGACGCGCGAATCGGTGGAGGGGAATTAGGAGTTCGCGATGCCTTCCCCGCGCTATCCGTCGCTGTTCCAGATGAACACGCGCGTGAGACTCACGGAGCTGGCCCGTGCGCTCGGCCGGCCGGCGACTCTCGACGACGTGCCGGACGCGGAGCTGGACGCGCTCGCCGCGGACGGATTCGACCTCGTGTGGTTTCTCGGCGTCTGGCAGACGGGAGAGGCCGCCCGGCGCGTCTCGCGCTCGAAGCCGGAATGGCTCGAGGAGTTCCGCCGGGCCCTGCCCGACCTGACGGAAGAGGACATCACGGGCTCTCCCTTCGCCGTGCGGGACTACCGGGTGCACGAGGACTTCGGCGGCGACCAGGCGCTCGCGCGCCTCCGCGAACGGCTGCGGCGGCGCGGCCTGCGCCTGATCCTCGACTTCGTCCCGAACCACGTGGCGCCGGACCACGCGTGGGCCCTCGAGCACCCCGGGTACTTCGTCCACGGGACCGAGGAGCAGGTCGCCGCCGCGCCGCAGAACTGGGTTCGCACCCCGCAGGGCGTCCTCGCGTACGGCCGCGACCCGTACTTCGACGGCTGGCCGGACACGCTTCAGCTGAACTACGGGAACCCGGAATTGCAGCGGGCGATGCTCGCCGAACTGGAGAGGATCGCCCGGCAGTGCGACGGGGTCCGGTGCGACATGGCGATGCTCGTCCTGCCCGAGGTCTTCCAGAAGACGTGGGGCGTTCCGTCGAGCCCCTTCTGGCCGCGAGCGGCCGACGCCGTCCGCGAACAGGTCCCGGGCTTCCTGTTCCTGGCCGAGGTTTACTGGGACCTCGAGTGGACGCTCCAGCAGCAGGGCTTCGACACCACCTACGACAAGAGGCTTTACGACCGCCTCGAGCAGCGTGCCACTCGGTCGGTGCGCGAGCACTTCCTCGCGGGCCTCGACTACCAGGACCGGCTCGCGCGCTTTCTCGAGAACCACGACGAGCCGCGAGTCGCCGCGACGTTTCCGCCCGATGTCCACCGAGCGGCGGCGGTCCTCACGTTCTTCGCGCCGGGGCTCCGCTTCTTCCACCAGGGACAGCGCGAGGGGAAGAGGGTCCGGATCCCGATTCATCTCGGCCGTGGGCCGTCGGAGCCTGTGGACGCGGAGATCCTCTCCTTCTACGGGCGTTTGATCGCGTGCCTCAAGGACCCGGCGTTCCGCGACGGGGTCTGGCAGCTCCTCGCGTGTCGCGCGTCGTGGGAGGGGAACGCGACCTCGGACGTCTTCATCGCCTTCGCGTGGACGGGGCCCGGAGAGAGCCGCCGCCTCGTCGCCGTGAACTATGCGGACCATCGGAGCCAGTGCTTCGTCCGGATGCCGTGGGACGACCTGAGGGGCCGCGTCTGGCGACTTTCCGACCGGATGGGCGACGACACCTACGAGAGGCCGGGCGACGATCTTGCAGAGCGCGGCCTCTATCTCGACGTGCCGGCGTGGGGGCATCACGTTTTCGACGTGGAACCAGCGGGAGGAACCCGATGAGCGACCTCTACCGAACCGAGACCGTGCTTCGGCGCGAGCTGCGCGTGAGGTACCCGCTGACCAAGGGGCGGATCGTCCTGAGGACCGACCTCGACTGGGACCACGACCTCGAGGCCACCTCCGTCTCGGGCGACGGGACGACGTACACGTTCTGCCTCGAAGCGAAGAAGCCCTTCCTCTACTTCAAGCCCTGCTGGCGCGTGGGAGACGAGACGCGCTGGGCCGTCGGCGCGAACGCGCTCGTTCTCATGACGGCGCAGGGCGCGCGTGACGTGTACCCGTATTTCTCGGCCTCCGAGAGCGGAACATTCTCGCCCCTCATCGAGGTCGACTCGGCCATTCTCGGGCGGCGCCATCTCGTGAAGGCCTACATCCCGCCCGGGTATCACGAGAACACGCTCAAGAAGTACCCCGTCCTCTTCATGCAGGACGGCAAGAACCTCTTTTTCCCGGACGAGGCGTTCCTCGGCCACGACTGGGAGGTCGGAGAGTCGCTCCAGCTCCTCGACCGCATGAACGCGATCGACAAGGTGATCGTCGTCGGCATTTATTCGGGCGACCGAACCGCCGAGTACACGCAGCCGGGCTACGAGGCCTACGGCCGCTCGGTCGTCGAGGAGATCGTCCCTGTGGCAAGCCGGCGCCTCCGGCTCATCGGCGGACCGAGGGAGACGGCCGTCATGGGCTCCTCGCTCGGCGGCGTCGTCTCGTTCTACATGGCGTGGCAGTTCCCGGGTACTTTCGGAGCGGCGGTGTGCATGTCGAGCACGTTTTCGTACAAGGACGACCTCGTCGACCGCGTCCTGAACGAGCCGATGAATCCCGCGAAGTTCTACATCGACAGCGGCTGGCCGGAGGACAACTTCGAGACGACGCTCGCGATGGCGATCGCGCTCCAGAGCCGGGGATACGTGTATGGCCGCGACTTTTTCCACCTCGCATTTCCACTTGAGTCGCATGAGGAATCCGCCTGGGCGAGCCGGCTGCCCCTGCCCCTCCAGCTCCTCTGGGGCAAGGTCTCGATGGCGCAACGCGGGCGGAACGAATGAAAGCGATCGCGGTTGAATCCCACGAGGCCGCGCGAAAGGAACGCTCATGAACGACCGTCGCCCCGACCTTCCGCAGATCGTGTTCGCGATCCTGATCATCTGCGGCCTCCTTGCGCTGTCGCTCTGGATCGTCGCGCCGTTCGCGATGGCGCTCGTCTGGGCGACCACCATCGTCGTGGCGACGTGGCCCGTGCTCCTGAAGCTCCAGAAGCTCTTCGGAGGCCGGCGAGGCCCGGCGACGGCCGTTCTGACGATCGCGCTCCTCCTCGTCGTCGCCGTGCCGTTTCTCGCGGGGCTCGGGACTCTTCTCGAGAACCGGGATGCGATCGCCGCGAAAGTCGACGAGCTCCGGACCGCCGCGATCCCACCCCCGCCATCGTGGGTTGCCAGGATTCCCTTCGTCGGTTCCCAGGCCTCCGCTGCGTGGCAGGGCTACGCCGGCGAGGCCGCGCACGACCTCGCGGCCAAAGCGGCTCCGTATGCGCGTCAGGTTCTGAACTGGTTCGTGTCCACGCTCGGGAGCATCGGCGGGCTCTTCTTCCAGCTCCTCATGACGGTGATCGTCTGCGCCGTGCTGTACAACCTCGGCGACGCGGCGGCCGAACGCGTGAGGCGTTTCGCCCGGCGGATCGCCGCGGAACGGGGCGAGAACTCCGTCGTGCTCGCGGGCCAGGCGATCCGCGGCGTGGCGCTCGGCGTCGTGGTCACCGCGGTCGGCCAGTCGGTGCTCGCCGGCATCGGCCTCGCGATCGCGGGCGTCCCGTTCCCGGGCGTCCTGACCGTCATCGCGCTCGTTCTCTGCATCGCGCAGGTCGGGCCGGTGCTTGTCCTCCTGCCCGCGATCGTGTGGCTCTACGGCAGCGGACAGGCGGGTTGGGGGACGTTCCTCGTCGTCTGGACGATCCCGCTCATCACGCTCGACAACGTCATCCGGCCGATCCTCATCAAGAAGGGCGCCGACTTGCCGCTTCTCCTGATCTTCACGGGCGTGATCGGCGGCCTGGTGACCTTCGGACTGATCGGGATCTTCGTCGGTCCCGTCGTCCTCGCCGTGAGCCATACGCTGCTTCAGGCGTGGATCGACGGCGGAGACGAACCGGCCCCGGCGGACAACCAGGGACGCACGGCGCCAGCTCCCTGATCGGCCACGCCCGGGACGTGGTCTTTCACGACGCGCCGCGGGACGTTCGACCTCGGAATCGGCGAGGCGTTCTGAGGCCGGGCGCCGCCCCTACTTCTTCGGCGTGTACTTGAACTTCTGGCCGCCGACCGAGGCCTCGTACATCAGGCCCCCCTTGGCGACCGTGAAAATGGCCATGCCCTTCTGGTAGCCGCCGGCGGTGGAGGCGTCGTTCTTGCCGCCGCTCGCGCCGGCCGTTGAGCCGCCGCTGCCGGCCGATGCGGACGCGCCCGCTGTGATCGCGACGGCCGACGCCTGGGCGCCGAACTCGAAGTTGCCGCTCGTGAACTCGTCGAATGCACGCTTGTCCTCGAAGAAGATGATCTCGCTGTAGGACTGCCCGCCGAGCTGGAGACCGACCGTCAGCTGCGTCATTTTCACGTCGCCGACGACCTTTCCCTGCTCGTAGACGCGCCCCGTGCCGCGTGCGCCGCCGACGCCGACGCCGCCCTTTCCGATCGAGGGGAAGACGGCGTAGCCGTAACACTTCGCGAAGAACTGGCCGCTCTGGCCGGCGTCGCGGAAGATCTTGATCGTTGCGGCGTCGGTCGCCGCGAGGGCGGCCGCGGGCAGAAGAGCTGCGAGGGTGAGAAGGCAAGCGACGGCGAGGAAGCTGCGGAATCTGGGGTTCATGAAGTCTCCTCTCTCCTCAATGATGTGGCTGCTTCCGGTCGGACTTCCGGGACACGACGCGGTGGGGTATCGCGAAGTCCCCGGCCGCCCCTGCCCCTCCCAAGACATGAATGAGAACCCATTTGTTCAGCATTGTGTCTTGTTCCCCTTTCCGGCAAGAGCGAAGCGGACCCTGGCTTCCTTTCCTCGGCGGCGTGTGCAAGGGATACGATACACGTGCCTCAGTGGCAAGAGGGAAACAATTGACGAAGTTCCTTTTCGAAGAGGGCTGAGCGGCCCTTCAGCCTGCATGGCAGCTCGCATGTGAAAGGAGATGTCTGGTGAAACCTACACGAATCGTCGTCCTCCTCGCTTCCATCTTGTGCCTCGCGGGAGCCGCCGTCGCGCAGACGGTCGTCGACACGAAGGTCAAGTCCGGTCTCGTGATCGGCAAGACCAGCCACTCCGTCGTCCTGAAGATGGACGACGGAGTCGTCCGGGAGCTCGAGGTCCCGCCCGGCAGGACCGCCCTGATCGACGGCAAGGAAGTCGGCCTCGCCGACCTCAAGCTCGGCACGACGCTCTCGGCGACGTTCCACACCATCGCGAAGCCCGTCGACGTCAAGACCGTGACGATCAAGGACGGCGAGGTCGTCAAGGTGGCGGGCGCCGCTCTCACGACGAAGGAGAAGGACGGCTTCCACACCTACGTCGTCCCTGCCGGCTTCAAGTTCCTCGTCGACGGCAAGGAAACCGGCATCGAGAGCCTCACGACCGGGATGAAGCTCAACGCGACGATCGTCACGGCGTCGAAGGAGATGACGACGGAGACGCGGCGCGCGGGCGGCGTGACCGGCAAAGCGCCGGCCGAGCCCGCTCCCGTCCCGGTCGCCGCGCAGGCTGCCGCCCCGCCGGCGCCGCTGCCGATGGAGGCCGCTGCCCCCGGGAAGCCGGCGCCCGCGAAGGCCGAGGCGCCCGCGCCCGCCCCCGAGACCGCGGCGCCCGCCCCGGCGACGACGGCGGCTGCCGCGCCCGCGACGCCCGCGCAGGCTCCGGCACCCGAGCCGCCCCCTGCCTCCTCGAACACGACGACGATCGTCATCGGCCTCGTCGTGCTGGTCCTCCTCGTCGTCCTCGTCTATCTCGGGACCAGGAAGAAGACCTAGTCGCCCACCAGCTCGTGGACGGGAAGGCCGCGGCCCGGTGGATGCTCGTGTTCCTCGGGGTCGTCACGGCCATCAACGTCGTCGTCGGGGACCCGGATCCTGGTCCTTCGGAAGCCGTGACGGGCGTCCGCGAGTGACTCGCCTGTCGCTCGGGAGGGCAGGCGTCCTTTTTGCGCACGCCGCGATTGAGACGCAGTATTCTTGCCCGGCGAAAACTCGGAAATCCCACGGCAGGGAGGTGCGGTGATGCACGGATCTCCGGACGGTGATGACGCGAAGGGCGCGGGGCCTCGTCGCGAGGCCGCGTCGGTCAACCGACGGGACCTGCTGCGCCTGACCCTCCTCGGCGGCGCCGGGCTGAC